>NZ_JAHYXL010000001.1:3815000-4092887 GCF_028534175.1 Shinella sp. HY16
ACCGAATACCTCAGGGGGTAGAGCACTGGATGGGCTATGGGGACTCACCGTCTTACTGATCCTAACCAAACTCCGAATACCTGAGAGTACTAGTCGGCAGACACACGGCGGGTGCTAACGTCCGTCGTGAAAAGGGCAACAACCCTGACCTCCAGCTAAGGTCCCCAAGTCATGGCTAAGTGGGAAAGGATGTGAGGATCCCAAAACAACCAGGATGTTGGCTTAGAAGCAGCCATCATTTAAAGAAAGCGTAACAGCTCACTGGTCTAAATAAGGGTCTTTGCGCCGAAAATGTAACGGGGCTAAAGCCATGCACCGAAGCTGAGGATGTATCGCAAGATACGTGGTAGCGGAGCGTTCCGTAAGCCTGCGAAGGAGGACCCGTGAGGGCCTCTGGAGGTATCGGAAGTGCGAATGTTGACATGAGTAACGATAAAGAGGGTGAGAGACCCTCTCGCCGAAAGACCAAGGGTTCCTGCTTAAAGTTAATCTGAGCAGGGTTAGCCGGCCCCTAAGACGAGGCGGACACGCGTAGTCGATGGGAACCACGTTAATATTCGTGGGCCTGGTGGTAGTGACGGATTGCGTAACTTGTTCAGACTTATTGGATTGTCTGGGCGGGGAAGCGGTTCCAGGAAATAGCTCCACCGTATAGACCGTACCCGAAACCGACACAGGTGGTCAGGTAGAGCATACCAAGGCGCTTGAGAGAACTCTGCTGAAGGAACTCGGCAAATTGCACGCGTAACTTCGGAAGAAGCGTGACCCCAAGGTACGCAAGTATTTTGGGGTGGCACAGACCAGGGGGTAGCGACTGTTTATCAAAAACACAGGGCTCTGCGAAGTCGCAAGACGACGTATAGGGTCTGACGCCTGCCCGGTGCTGGAAGGTTAAGAGGAGAGGTGCAAGCTTTGAATCGAAGCCCCAGTAAACGGCGGCCGTAACTATAACGGTCCTAAGGTAGCGAAATTCCTTGTCGGGTAAGTTCCGACCTGCACGAATGGCGTAACGACTTCCCCGCTGTCTCCAGCAGAGACTCAGTGAAATTGAATTCCCCGTGAAGATGCGGGGTTCCTGCGGTTAGACGGAAAGACCCCGTGCACCTTTACTATAGCTTTACACTGGCATTCGTGTCGGCATGTGTAGGATAGGTGGTAGGCTTTGAAGCGCGGACGCCAGTTTGCGTGGAGCCATCCTTGAAATACCACCCTTATCGTCATGGATGTCTAACCGCGGCCCGTCATCCGGGTCCGGGACAGTGTATGGTGGGTAGTTTGACTGGGGCGGTCGCCTCCGAAAGAGTAACGGAGGCGCGCGATGGTGGGCTCAGACCGGTCGGAAATCGGTCGTCGAGTGCAATGGCATAAGCCCGCCTGACTGCGAGACTGACAAGTCGAGCAGAGACGAAAGTCGGTCATAGTGATCCGGTGGTCCCGCGTGGAAGGGCCATCGCTCAACGGATAAAAGGTACGCCGGGGATAACAGGCTGATGACCCCCAAGAGTCCATATCGACGGGGTTGTTTGGCACCTCGATGTCGGCTCATCGCATCCTGGGGCTGGAGCAGGTCCCAAGGGTTTGGCTGTTCGCCAATTAAAGCGGTACGTGAGCTGGGTTCAGAACGTCGTGAGACAGTTCGGTCCCTATCTGCCGTGGGTGTAGGAATATTGACAGGATCTGTCCCTAGTACGAGAGGACCGGGATGGACATATCTCTGGTGGACCTGTTGTCCTGCCAAGGGCATAGCAGGGTAGCTATATATGGAATGGATAACCGCTGAAGGCATCTAAGCGGGAAACCAACCTGAAAACGAGTATTCCCTTGAGAGCCGTGGAAGACGACCACGTTGATAGGCCGGGTGTGGAAGCGCAGCAATGTGTGAAGCTTACCGGTACTAATAGCTCGATTGGCTTGATCGTTCTCATTGTTCATGCTCATCGAATAAATTCGATGAGCCATCTCTTCTGTCCTGACGCACGCAGTGCTCCGGACGGGCCGCGCCATACGGTATTTTGCTTTGCAAAAACCGGGGCGCGACGGCCTCTGGTCTTGCGGAGCTACGCTCCGTTGCCCACAGAAGAAAAAGACGTGTTCATAAAATAAGACAAATGAAGGCATCCCCTTCTACCAGCTTCTCATCACATTGCCCTTAGCCGACCTGGTGGTCATGGCGGGGTGGCCGCACCCGTTCCCATTCCGAACACGGCCGTGAAACGCCCCAGCGCCAATGGTACTTCGTCTTAAGACGCGGGAGAGTAGGTCGCTGCCAGGTCTGCTAAAGGCAATGTGAGCAGGTTTTGTCGAAAGACAAATACCGACAGGTTTTTACCGCAAGGTAAAATACCGACAACGATCTTCTCGACACGCATTCGGCCCTGCCGAAACCAAAGGGCCGCTTCAAGCGGCCTTTGTGCTTTCCAGACCTCGGTGCGAGGCCACAGAAATACAACGGTGTTTTGCCTCCGGCAAAAACCGGACCGGGAAAAAGCGTTCAGGACGAGACAATCGTCGCGGTATTTTGCCTCCGGCAAAACCGGGTAACGCGGGGTGGAGCAGCCCGGTAGCTCGTCAGGCTCATAACCTGAAGGCCGCAGGTTCAAATCCTGCCCCCGCAACCAAATCTAAAAGCCCTCCCTTCGCGGAGGGCTTTTTGCGTTTGAAGCCCCAAAACAACCCCCCTTTTCCACCCCGCTAGCCGCAGCCCTATAATGCCAACGAAATCGGCAACGGAGACGGAAACCATGGACGCGTCCGAAAACCTCAATCTCCCCTACATCATCCCCGCACAGGCCCAGAAACATGTGACCCACAACGAGGCCATCAAGACCATCGATGCCCTCCTCCATCTCGCCGTCAAAAGCAGGAGCCTCGCAAGCCCGCCGGCAAACCCTGCCGCCGGCGATCGATACATCGTGCCCGCAGCCGCAACCGGCGCCTGGGCCGGCAGCCAAAACGCCATAGCCGCATGGCAGGACGCCGTCTGGACCTTCTATCAACCCAGAGAAGGCTGGATCGCCTATGCCACAGACGAAAACACCATGCTCGCCTTCCAGCACGGCGCCTGGACCAGCGCAACCGTCAATACAACCACCCAAAACCGCCTCGGTATCAATACAGCCGCCGATCTAACAAACAGGTTCGCTGTCGCCTCCCCAGCCTCCCTCTTCACCCATGAGGGGACGGGGCACCAGATCAAGGTCAACAAGGCCGCGACCGGCCATACCGCCTCGTTGCTCTTCCAGAGTGCTTGGTCGGGGCGGGCTGAAATGGGGCTTGCCGGGAGCGATGCCTTCAGCGTCAAGGTGAGCCCTGATGGTTCCACCTTCCACGACGCCCTGGTCGTCGATCCGGAGACGGGGCGGGTGACGTTTCCGGCCGGGGTCGTGGGCGTCCGGCCGCAACTGACGGGGCACCGGACCTACTATGTCGCAACGACAGGGAGCGACGGCAACAACGGGCTGACGGCGGGTGCGCCTTTCGCGACGATCCAGAAGGCAATCGACGTGGCGCACAATCTCGACTGTGCCTCCTTCGACGTGACGATCGAGATCGCCAACGGCACCTATGCCGGGGCGAGCATCGCGCGGCCGCTGATCGGCGGGGGCACGCTCGTCATCAAGGGCAACGAGACGACGCCGGCCTCGGTCGTGCTGTCCTCGGGGCTCGGCTTTCGCAATGGGGCCCAGGTGCGCGTTGCCGGCGTGCGGATCGCCATTGCAACGGATCTCATCCATGCGCTTTCGGTAGGCCTTGGTGTGCATCTGCGGCTCGGCAAGGTGGAGTTCGGCGCGGTCGGCGCGAATGCCGACCATATTTTCTGCGACGGCCCCTGCCATATCGTGCTGGAAGACAACTATACGATCACCGGGGGTGCGCGGCGGCACATGAATATCGGCGTCGGCCACCTTGCCGGCGCGAACCGCACTTTCACGTTGACCGGCACGCCCGCCTTCACGCAGTTCATCGCCGCCTCGAACTGCGGCACCGTCGCGCTCTCCAATCCAACCATAGCGGGCACGGCCACCGGCGGGCGCTACATTGCCGAAACCAACGGGGTCATCAACACGTTCGGCAAGGCGACGACGTTCCTGCCGGGTACCCTCGCGGGCACCAATCCGACCGGTGGCATTTATGCCTGAGGAAAAGCATAGCATGCGTTGCATTCCAGGCGGCCCTTGCGCGAGGGCTGCCGGACTGGTTATGAAAAGACATGTCGCTCGAATCCGTCCGTACCTTCTTCTCCGAAAATGCGCCTGATGTCGCGGTGCTGGTCACCGAAGAGAGCTCTGCGACCGTGCCGCTTGCCGCCGCGGCGCATGGCGTGGCGCCGGAACAGATCGCCAAGACGATCTGCCTCAGGGTCGGCGAGGAGATCGTGCTCCTCGTTGCGGCCGGCACGGCGCGGCTCAGCAACCGGAAATTCAAGGACCGTTTTGCCGCAAAGCCGCGCATGCTCGATGCCGAGCAGGTGCTGGCCGTCACCTCCCATCCGGTCGGTGGCGTCTGTCCGTTCGGCCTGCCTGCGCCCGTGCCCGTCTATTGCGACGTCTCGCTGAAACCTTTCGACGAGGTGGTTCCGGCCGCAGGCGCGACGAATGCTGCCGTGCGCATTGCGCCGGACCGCATGGCGGACCTCGTCAAGGGCGAATGGGTCGACGTCTGCGAGTGACGTCACGGCTTTCCGGCTGGCGCCGGATAGTCCAGTCGAAACAAGTCGCCAGAGCGATTTCTCCAAAACCCTCCGCCGAGCGAATCGTGAAAGAGTTTCGCGAAAATCCGGGGAAATGCCCGGCTGGAAAAATCCCGCCTGAACACGCAATATGACGAAACTGTGATCAACCGCGGCCGGCTTTCGGCGGACAGCGGCGCGCGGACGCGGGGAGACCCGCGGGCAGGCGGTTCGCAGTGCGAAGCGTCGGCTAGGTCCCGGGTTGCTGGAGGAGCATCTGGCCCGGAGGTTTTGCACGGCGCAGCCGCTGGCGCGCCAGGGGGAGAAAACATGTTTGAACGGTTTTTCAAGCTGAGTGAGCACGGAACGAGCGTGCGCACCGAGGTGATCGCGGGTCTGACGACCTTCCTCACCATGTCCTATATCATCTTCGTCAACCCGGACATCCTGTCGACGACGGGCATGGACCGCGACGCCGTCTTCGTCGCCACCTGTCTTGCCGCCGCGCTCGGCTCCATGGTCATGGCGCTCGTCGCCAACTGGCCGATCGGCATGGCGCCCGGCATGGGCCTCAACGCCTTCTTCGCCTTCACGGTCGTGGCGGCGCTCGGCTTCACCTGGCAGCAGGCGCTGGGTGCGGTGTTCATTTCCGGTATCATCTTCGTCATCCTGACGGTGACCGGTGTGCGCAGCTGGCTGATTGCCGGCATTCCGCATTCGCTGCGCAGCGCGATCGCCGCCGGTATCGGCCTCTTCCTCGGCATCATCGCCCTGAAGAGTTCCGGCATCGTCGTCGACAATCCGGCGACGCTCGTCGGTCTCGGCGACCTCAAGCAGACCGGCCCGCTGCTCGCCATCCTCGGTTTCTTCATCATTGCCGTGCTTGATGCGCTGCGCGTCAAGGGGGCGATCCTGATCGGCATTCTCGCCGTCACGGTCCTCTCCTGGATTTTTGGCGTCAGCGAGTTCCGCGGCCTCGTTTCCGCCCCGCCGTCGATCATGCCGACCTTCCTGCAGCTCGACATCATGGGTGCGCTGCACGGCGGCCTGCTGCATGTCATCCTCGTCTTCGTGCTCGTCGAAGTGTTCGATGCGACCGGCACGCTGATCGGCGTGGCCAAGCGTGCCAACCTCATCCAGGAAGGCAAGCAGAGCCGCCTCGGCCGCGCGCTTCTCGCCGACAGCACGGCAATCGTTGCCGGCTCGCTGATCGGCACGAGCAGCACCACGGCCTATGTCGAAAGCGCTTCGGGCGTGCAGGCCGGCGGTCGCACGGGCCTCACCGCCTTCACCGTCGCTATCCTGTTCCTCGCTGCCCTCTTCATCTCGCCGCTCGCCGGCTCCGTGCCGAGCTATGCGACGGCACCGGCCCTGCTCTATGTCGCAGGCCTGATGATGCGCGAACTGACGGAAATCGAGTGGGATGACCTGACGGAAGCGGCTCCGGCTGCGCTCACTGCGCTCGCCATGCCCTTCACCTACTCGATCGCCAACGGCCTTGCCTTCGGCTTCGTCAGCTATGTCGTCTTGAAGTTCTTCACCGGCAAGTGGAAGCAGATCCATCCGGCAACGGCGATCGTCGCGGCCCTCTTCATCATCCGCTTCGCCTTTTTCGCGGAATAAGGGGCCCGATCATTCGGGCGGACCGTACCACAAACTCCATCGTCATCCTCGGCGTTTGGCCGAGGATCCATCTGCCGCCACGGCTGATGGGGGCTCGGGTCAGGGCCAAGCTGATGGTAGAGGGGTTCGTGCGACACATCAAAAGGGCCGCGTGATGAGCGCGGCCCTTTTTGCATGTCAGGGCCGGGCGACACCGTCCAGCCAAGCCTGCCATTCCGGTTCGCTTGCCATGGCCACCTGCGCAGCCTTCTCTCCGTAGAAGAAGCGGCAGACGCTGAGGCGGATCGCTTCGCCCGTACGGTAGAGGCCGAAGAGGCCGACGCCCGGCATTTCGCCATCGATGCGGACCAGCACGTAGCGCTGCCGATCGTCCTGCCGCACGCCGACGACCTCGCCGAAAAACATTTCGCCGGCTTCGACGGTCCAGTTTTCGCCGACATCGGCCGTCTCGTGGCCGAGGCCGTCGAGCAGCTTGCGCCATGTGACGAGGCCATCGCCCGCTGCTTCGGCGGACAGCTGGAAAGAGGCAGCGGGTTGGCCGGCATGGTGTGCGAGATAGAGCCGCAGCACCTCGATGAATCCGGGCCAGCCGGACTCGAACCCCTCCATCTGGTCGTCCCAGTCGTCCGTTGAGCTGAAGAGGGAATGCACCATGCGCACGAGGCACTCGTCGCCCGAGCGGGCGGTGATGGAAATCTCCGTGGCGATCGGCGGGGCATTATCCGCCCAGCCGACCTCCACATAACCGAAGCGGTGTGGCGGCTCCCAGCCGGTGACCGTGCCGCCGGAGGTGACCCCAGGCATGAAGTGGAAGGTGAGCTGGCCGCCGATCTTCTCCTCGATCTCGGCCCGGGTGAACCAGGCGGCGTTGCCGGGGCCGGTCGCCATGGCATGCCAGACCTCCTCGGGCGTGCCGGGAACGAGAAACTCCATTTCCACCCAGCGTTTGCCGCTGGCGTCAAATTTCGTCGGCATCGGACTTCCTTTCCTTGTCTGGTGGTGCGGGATAGGCGGCGACGACCAGCCGGTGCGCCCGCCCGGCCGGGGCCTGTTCGTCGTGGTAGCGGGCGGTGAGCGTTGCGACCGCCGCGGTGAGATCGGCCGTGAAGGCGGCGCGCGCGGCGGGGGAGGCGAAGCGGATCGTCGTGTCGATGGAGAGCGTGGCAAGCCGCTTGTCTGCAGCGCGCGCGCCACGCCAGAGCATGCCGACCTCGCGCAGGCTGCGGGCGGCGAGTGCCACGAGATAACTTGCCGAGAACCGGTCGCCGGAAACATCGGGATCGGCCCCGACCGGCCCCAGCGCGGCCGGCGAGACGACATAGGAGCGCGCCGTTGCCACCATCAGCCGCTCGGTGATGCCGCCCCACTGGCGGGCCTCGGCCTGTTCCACCAGCCTCTCGTCCTCCAGCGCCCTGAGGTGATAGTTCACCTTCTGGCGTGTCAGTCCCACCCGACCGGCGAGCGTGGCTGCGGAGGCTGGCGTGGAAAGCTCGGCGAGCAGGCGCGCCTTCACGGGGTCGAGGGCAAGGGCAACGGCGGCCGGTGTGTCAAGGATATCGAGATCGAGCATGTGGCAGGATTCCATTGACAAGAAAATTTGTCAATGGACTCAAAAAAGTGCCGGCCCGTGGAGGCGGGCCGGCGGATCCGTGATCCCGGTGGGTGGATCAGCGGATCAGGAAGGGTTCCGAATAGAAATGCTCCTCGAGGTTCACGCCCTCCCCGCCGCGATCCACAACAGCGAAATCGGAGACGGTGTCGAGCGGTGTCAGGATGCCGTGCCAGACATTGCGGCCGATATTGACGCCCTGGCCGGGCGCGGTGCGGAAGGCGATCGGCTCAGTGGGTCCGTTCTCGGTCTCCCCGGCGACGACGACGAGGAACGAGGCATCACTCAAGGGAATGAAGGCCTGGCTGCCGAGCGGGTGGCGCTCCACCATCGTCAGCTCCAGCGGCAGGGAATAGGGCTCGCCGCGCAGGAGACTGATCATCGGCCGGGCTTTGTCACCCGTCGTCTCGATATTGGCGAGGTCATGGTAGCGGGTGCATTTTCCCGCATTGATCGGGAAGTTGTGGGCACCGTCCTGCTCGATCACCTGGCCGAAGGGCGCGAAGGCCTCGCGGGTGAGCGGCTTGATCTCGATGGTCTTCATGTCTTTCCTCCCTCGGCCAGATGGCCAAAAATGCGCAGGCGGCTGACACCGCCGTCCGGATGGATGTTCAGGCGGACATGCGTCACGGCGTCCGCCCGTTTCACGAGATTGCCGTCGAACGTATGGATACGGTCGGCGGCAAGTTTCTGCTCGGGCAGGATCTCCTGCCAGAACATCGACGCGGCGGTGACAAGGGTGGGGAGGTCCCCCGTCGTGCCCGTCAGGTCGGCGGCCTGCAGGGAGCAGGCATCCGGGTAGTTGCCCTTGAAATGGGCGGTATCGACGACGATGCTTTCGATCGTCGCCCGTGCGGCAAGCCTGACCACGATCCATTCGTGGCCCGGTGTACGGCGGCGGCTGGTCTCCCAGCCGTCACCCATATTGATGCCGCGACCGGGCGCGAGCAAGCGCTGGTGGCCGTAGTGCCCGTTCGAGAGCGCGACGACGGTCCCGCCCGCAAGAGCGGCGGCAAGATCGATCGGTTCGTTTTCGGCGGCGCTGCGGTCGAGCGCCGGAAGTCCGTGGACGCGCAGCCTTGCCACCCCGCCATCGGGATAGATGCGCAGCCGCACATGGCTGAACAGCCCGTCCGTGGCGCAATCGAAGAAATGCGGGGCATTCGGCCCGAGTGGGCTTGCGGCCAAAAGGGGCGTCCACACCGTAGCCTCGCCCGGCCCGCCAGGCGCAAGACAGCCCTCTATGGCGCAGGCCGTCGGGTAGTTGCCGGTAAAATGTGCCGTATCCACCTCAAAGCCTTTGATGCGGCCGGGCGTTGCCAGTGCAACGATCGCATGGTCATGCCCCGGCCCGCGCCGCCGCCGCGTCTCCCAGCCGTCCATCCATTTGCCGTGCTCGTCATAGACGCCGGGCTTGTAGACGGCGGGCTCGTCGGCCAGCATGCGCGACAGCGGACCGAAAAACGCGTCCGTGGCGAAGATACCCCTTGCCCCGAGGCCGGCCGAGGCAAGGTTGATCGTTCCGCGTGTGAACGAAGGCGTGGCGCCGCTCGACATGACGCGGTCGCTCAGGCCGGCAGCAGCGAATTGAGCCGCAGATAGCCGATTCGCTCGACCTGCTTGCAGGCGGTGGCGAATTCGGCGACGCGGTCGTTCGCGATGCGTTTTTCGAAGGCGGCGAGAATGCTCGCCTTGGTGTTGTCGCGCACGGCGATGATGAACGGGAAGCCGAATTTTTCGACATAGCGGTTGTTGAGCTCGGTGAAGCGTGCGCGCTCCTCGTCGGTCAGCGCGTCGAGACCGGCCGACGCCTGCTCTTCCGTCGAGCTTGCCGTCAGGCGCTTGGCCACGGCCAGCTTGCCGGCGAGATCCGGGTGGGCGACAAGAACGCCCAGACGCTCCTCCTCGCTCGCCGCACGGAACTGGAAGGTGAGCGCGGCAGAAAGGCCGATCGCGGTATCGTTCGCCGGCGAAAGTTCGTCGGCGAAGGCGCGCCGGGCGATCCAGGGGGAGTGCTCGAAGATATCGCCGAAGCGTTTGACGAACGCCTCTTCCGCCATCTGCGACGGGCGCTCTGCGACCGGCTTTGGCGGATGGGTTTTTGCCCAGTGCTCGGCGATGTCGACGCGGCGGGCGATCCAGACTTTTTCGTGGCTCTGCACATAGTCGATGAAGCGGGCGAGCGCCATGACGCGGCCCGGCCGGCCGATCAGGCGGCAGTGCAGGCCGATGCTCATCATCTTCGGGCTGCCCTTGGCGCCTTCCGCATAGAGCGCGTCGAAACTATCCTTCAGGTAGCTGAAGAACTGGTCGCCGCTGTTGAAGCCCTGGGGCGTCGCGAAGCGCATGTCGTTGGCGTCGAGCGTGTAGGGGATGATCAGCTGCTGCCGGCCGCCATGCTCGTGCCAGTAGGGCAGGTCGTCGGAATAGGTATCGGAAACATAGTCGAAGCCGCCGGCTTCGGTGACGAGATCGACGGTGTTGACCGAACAGCGGCCGGTATACCAGCCGCGCGGCCGTTCGCCGGTGACGAGCGTGTGCAGGCGGATTGCCTCGGCAATGGCCGCGCGTTCGTCCTCCACCGTCATGTCCTTGTGCTCGACCCATTTGAGGCCGTGCGAGGCGATTTCCCAGCCGGCCTCCTGCATGGCGGCCACCTGGGCGGGCGAGCGGCGGAGCGCGGTGGCGACGCCGTAGACCGTGACGGGCACGTTCTTTTCCGTCAGCAGCCGGTGCAGGCGCCAGAAGCCGGCGCGCGCGCCGTATTCGTAGATCGATTCCATGTTCCAGTGGCGCTGGCCCGGCCATTGGGCGGCGCCGACGATCTCGGAGAGAAAGGCTTCCGATGCCGCATCGCCGTGCAACACACAATTCTCGCCACCTTCTTCGTAGTTCAGCACGAACTGTACGGCGACGCGTGCCTCGTCCGGCCACCCGGCAGCCGGCGGTGTCTGTCCATATCCGTGCATGTCACGGCAATATCGCATGGGAACGCTCCTCCAAACGCTTTCGATGCAGAATTTCTAACCGCAAATCGCCCGTGTCATTCCCTACGGAAATTTTGAAAGTCTCGAACGATCCTGCTGCTTTTCAGTGGCAAGAGGCTGGAGGATAGTGATTATCGGAGTGCTGTGTTCGGGAGGAAAAACATGCAAACTCATTCGCAAGGCGCCGGCCGCCTCACCACCCATGTGCTGGACACGGCGCGCGGCAAGCCGGCAGAAGGCCTGCGCATCGATCTCTACCAGGTGGAGGGCGACACACTGCGTCTTCTCAAGACCACCGAGACGAACGATGACGGCCGCTGCGATGCGCCGCTGCTCGCCGGCGAGACGATGAAGGCCGGCACCTACGAGCTGCGTTTCCACGCCGGCGATTATCTCGGCCGCACGGGGGATAGCCCGTTGTTCCTCGACATCATCCCCATTCGCTTCGGCCTTGCCGACGAGGGCGCGCATTACCATGTGCCGCTGCTCGTCTCGCCCTTCAGCTATTCAACCTATCGCGGGAGCTAATCCATGGCGGCCGTCTCGATCCGCGCGGAACTGCGTTTCATCCTCAATGGCCAGGACGTTGTTGTCAGCGACGTCGGGCCGGACCAGACATTGCTCGACTGGCTGCGGTTGTCCCGCCTGTTGAAGGGCACCAAGGAAGGCTGCGCCGAAGGCGACTGCGGCGCCTGCACGGTGCTGGTGGGCAGGCTGACACCTGAGGACGGCCTTGTTTACGAAGGCGTCAATGCCTGCATCCGCTTCCTCGGCTCGCTGGATGGCTGTCATGTCGTCACCGTCGAGCATCTCGCCGCCCGCGACGGCCGCCTGCACCCCGTGCAACAGGCCATGGTGGACTATCACGGTTCGCAATGCGGCTTCTGCACGCCGGGTTTCGTCATGTCGCTCTATGCACTGTGGATGCAGGCGCCGAACCCGAGCGATCAGGAGATCGAGACTGCGCTGCAGGGCAATCTCTGTCGCTGCACCGGCTATGAGCCGATCCTGCGCGCCGCCCGCGCTATTTCCACCTATGGCGGCACGGAGAAGGACCCGCTTCTCGCCGAACGTCAGACGATGATCAAGCGCCTCCGGGCACTTGCCGATGGCGCGCGCGTCGAAGTCGGCGAAGGCAGGAAGCGGTTCGTCGTGCCGGCGAATCTCGACGATTTCGCCGCTATGCTGGAGGCGGAACCCGCCGCCACGATCGTGGCGGGTTCCACCGATGTCGGCCTTTGGGTCACCAAGCACATGCGCGACATCACGCCGGTCGTCTTCATTGCCGGCCTTCAGGAGATGAAGGCGATTGCGGTGAAGGACGACGTGATCACGCTCGGCGCCGGCGTCACCTATACCGAGGCCATCGCGACGCTTTCGCAGCACATTCCGGCGCTCGGCCCGCTCATCACCCGGATCGGCGGCCAGCAGGTGCGCAACATGGGCACGATCGGCGGCAATGTCGCCAACGGTTCGCCGATCGGCGACACGCCGCCGGCGCTGATCGCGCTCGGTGCGTCGGTGACCTTGCGCAAGGGCGCGGAACGGCGCACCATCCCGCTTGAGGATTTCTTCATCGCCTATGGCAAGCAGGACCGTCAGCCGGGCGAATTCGTGGAATCCCTTGCGGTGCCCGTTCCCCCTGCGGCGGAAAAGTTCGCCGTCTACAAGGTGACCAAGCGCCGCGACGAGGACATTACCGCAACGCTCGGCGCCTTCCGCCTGGCGCTTGCTGCCGACGGCACGGTCGCTGCCATCACCATCGCTTATGGCGGCATGGCGGCGACGCCGAAGCGTGCCTTTGCCGTCGAAAAGGCACTGCTCGGTCAGAGCTGGACGGAGGCGACGGTGGAAGCGGCCATGGCGAAATATGCCGAGGACTATGCGCCGCTGACCGACATGCGCGCGACAGCGGAATACCGCGCGCTGGTGGCGAAGAACCTGCTCTTGCGGTTCTATGTGGAAACGACGACCAGCGCAGAGCCCGCGCAGGTGTCCAGATACGAGGCTGCGTAAGCCATGAACAAGCACACTCCAGACCTCAAGGCGGAAAAGATCACCGGCGGCGTGCATTCGAGCCCGCGCCACGATTCCGCACACAAGCACGTTGCCGGCACGGCCGTCTATATCGACGACATCACCGAGCCCGCCGGCACGCTGCATGCCGGCCTCGGCCTCTCCACGGTCGCCCACGGTACCGTGAAGTCCCTCGACCTTTCGGCGGTGCGCGCCGCGCCCGGCGTCGTCGACGTGCTGACCTATGAGGACGTGCCCGGCGATAACGACATCTCGCCCTCGGGCATGCATGACGATCCGGTGCTCGCCGCCGGCAAGGTGGAGTTCCACGGCCAGCCGATCTTCTGCGTGATCGCGGAAACGCGCGAGGAAGCCCGCCGCGCTGCGCGCCTGGCCAAGGTCGAATACGAGGAGCTGCCCGCCAATATCGACATCTGGGACCTCGACCAGACGACGCATCGCCAGGTCTTTCCGCCGCTGACGCTGAAGCGCGGCGATGCGGCCGCGGCCCTCGACAGCGCGCCGCGCCGGGTGAAGGGCCGCATGCGGCTGGGCGGGCAGGACCATTTCTATCTCGAAGGCCAGGTCTCGCTCGCCGTACCCGGCGAGGATGACGAGGTCACCGTCTATTGCTCCACCCAGGGGCCGAGCGAGACGCAGCATCTCGTCGCCCATGCGCTCGGCGTGCCGAGCCACGCCGTGACCGTGGAGGTGCGCCGCATGGGCGGCGGCTTCGGCGGCAAGGAGACCCAGGCCAACCAGTGCGCTGCGCTCGCCGCCATCGCCGCCAAGAAGCTGGGCCGCGCCGTCAAGCTTCGCCTTGACCGCGACGAGGACATGGTGGCGACCGGCAAGCGGCACGATTTCGCCATCGACTATGATGTCGGCTTCGACGACGAGGGCCGCATTCTCGGCATCGACTACACCTTCGCGCTTCGCGCCGGCTTTTCGGCGGACCTCTCCGGTCCGGTGGGCGACCGCGCGCTGTTCCACTGCGACAACGCCTATTTCTTCCCGCATGTGCACGCCAAGACGGCGCTGCTGCACACCAACACCGTGTCGAACACCGCCTTCCGCGGTTTCGGCGGCCCGCAGGGCATGGTGGGCGCCGAGCGTGTCATCGACGAGGTGGCCTTCGCCGTCGGCAAGGACCCGCTGGATATCCGCAAGCTGAATTTCTACGATGCGATGGGCGTCGAGGGGACCCGCAACCTCACGCCCTACCACCAGAAGGTGGAGGACTGCATCATCCAGCGCATCGTCGCCGAACTCGAAGAGAGCGCCGACTATGCCGGCCGCCGCAAGGCGATCCAGGCGTTCAATGCGAAGAGCCGCATCGTCAAGCGCGGCCTGGCACTGACGCCGGTCAAGTTCGGCATCTCCTTCACCAAGACGGAATCCAACCAGGCCGGCGCGCTGGTGCATGTCTACACGGACGGTTCCGTGCACATGAATCACGGCGGCACGGAAATGGGCCAGGGCCTGCACCTGAAGGTGGCGCAGGTGGTGGCGGAAGAGTTCCAGATCGATCTCGACCGGGTGAAAATCACCGCGACGACGACGGCCAAGGTGCCGAACACCTCACCGACCGCGGCTTCGTCCGGCGCCGACCTCAACGGCATGGCGGCGCAGAACGCCGCGCGCCAGATCAAGGACCGGCTGATCGATTTCGCTGCGGAAAGCCATCAGGTGCCACGCGATCAGGTCGTCTTCCTGCCGAACCGCGTGCGGATCGGCAATTCCGAGATGTCCTTCAACGATCTCGTGAAGAAGGCCTATATGGCGCGCGTCCAGCTCTCGGCGGCCGGCTTCTACAAGACGCCGAAGATCCACTGGGACCGCTCGAAGGGCCGCGGCCACGCGTTCTATTACTACGCCTATGGCGCGGCCTGCTCTGAGGTTTCGGTCGACACGCTGACCGGCGAATATGTCGTCGAGCGCACCGACATCCTGCACGATACCGGCCGGTCGCTGAACAAGATCATCGACATCGGCCAGGTCGAAGGCGGTTTCATCCAGGGCATGGGTTGGCTGACCACGGAGGAATTGTGGTGGGACGGCAAGGGGCGGCTTCGCACCCACGCGCCCTCCACCTACAAGATCCCGCTCGCCTCGGATCGCCCGAAGATCTTCAACGTCGCGCTGACCGACTGGTCGGAAGCCTACGAGCCGACGATCCACCGCTCCAAGGCGGTTGGCGAGCCGCCGCTGCCGCTCGGCCTTGCCGTGCTGCATGCGCTGTCGGATGCGGTGGCGAGCGTGGCGGACTATCAGATCTGCCCACGGCTCGACGCCCCGGCGACACCCGAATGCGTGCTGATGGCGATCGAGCGTCTCAAGGCGGCCCAAGCAGCTCCAGGAAAAGTGTGATGCGGTTTTCCGTCCGGAATTGCGGCAAAGAAAGCAAGGGGTGAGGCCATGCCTGCCGCGCGCGAAGATATCAGGGATTTCCTGCGCCGGGCGCCGGGGGCGATCCTGGTCGAGGTGACGGGTGCGGCGGGCTCCACGCCGCGCGACACGGATGCCTTCATGCTGGTCTCGGAACGGGAGATCTTCGCGACGATCGGCGGCGGCCAGCTCGAATACATGGCGATCGATCAGGCCCGGCGAGCACTGCGCCTGGGCGCTGCCGCCGAGCCGATGAGCGTGCCGCTCGGCCCGGAGATCGGCCAGTGCTGCGGCGGGCGCGTCGGCCTCACCTTCACTGCCATGAACCCGGCGCTGGCGCGCGATCTCGTCGCCCGCAGCGACCGCGAGATGGCCCTGCGGCCGCACGTCTATGTCTTCGGCGCCGGCCATGTCGGTGATGCGCTCGCCATGGCGCTGTCGCTCGCCCCGCTGCGCGTCGTGCTGGTGGATACGCGCGAGGACGAGCTCGTCGCCTCGACGGTGCCGCGCATCGAGACCTGTCTCACCGCCATGCCCGAGGCCGTGGTGCGCGATGCGCCGGCCGGCAGCAGTTTTGTTGTCCTGACCCACGATCACGCGCTGGATTTCCTGATCACGGCCGAGGCGCTGAAGCGCAGCGATGCCGCCTATGTCGGCATGATCGGTTCAAAGACCAAGCGCACGACCTTCCGCAACTGGCTGTCGCGCGAGATCGGCCAGCCGGACCTTTTCGATCGCCTGGTCTGCCCGATCGGCGGTACGGTCGTGAAGGACAAGCGCCCGACGGTGATCGCAGCGCTCGCGGCCGCCGAGATCATGACGGCGGCGCTGACCTGGACGGGCGCGTGCAACAAGGCGGTCCTTGCCAAGGGGTGAGGCCGTCTATTCCCTGGGAGCCGTTTCCCAAGGGTTGAGGCAGGGGACCCCGAGCGGCTGAAAATCTGAAAGATTGCGTGTGACGACGACCAAATTGTTGGCGAGCGCTGTCGCCGCAATCATGCCGTCGGCGGTCGGCTTCTTTCCGGGTGTCGGCAACCGGCTTGCGATCGAGGCCGTCTGCATATCGAATGGCAGAAGCCTTGCGAAAAATTCCGGCAGCACGTGGGCCGTCCGCCATAGAGAAAGGTCATCGGCAAAATCGGGATTACGAAGACGTTCGCGTTGTATGCCGAATTCGATCTCCATGATCGTTATCGTCGAAAGATAAGCGGTCTCGACATCGAACGTATGGAGGAACTGCTGAAATTCAATGGCTTGACGCTCAGCCCTGCGGGATGCGGAAACAACATTCGTATCGATCAGGAATGCCATCAGAATTCGACGTCCCGTCCCTCGAAGCTGACGCGTTCGGGCGTAAAATCGTCATCGAACTTCGAACCCTTGTCATTGAGGGCGTCGTACAGGCTTTTCGACTTTCGCCAGTGGTCCTTGAAATCGTCGTAGCGGATAAGCACATAGCTCGCCTCGCCATGTTCGGTGATGACGAGGGGGCCTTCGTTTGCCGCCTTCTTTGCCTTGCTTGGATTCTGGTTGAAGTCGGCGCTGGTCATGGAGGCGAAGGACATAGGCTTCTCCACCTAGTATATTCCAGCAGGAAATATACTATTTTTCGCCATTCACTTCAACAAACTCTGCTTTGCCGTCAGCGACCGGTTCCTCTCCGAGCAGCCGGCCGATCAGCCGCTGACATCGCTCGGCCATGAAATCGATCATCAGCCGCACTTTCGGATCCTGAAAGCGCTTGTGCGGGTAGATTGCCGCGAGCTGCACGGAGGCGGGTGGGCTGTCCTTCAGGATTTCCACCAGGCGGCCCTCGGCAAGGTGGGCCTTCACCTCGAAGAGCGGCTTGTTGATGATGCCCCGGCCTTCCAGCGCCCATTGGGTGAGCACGTCGCCGTCGTCGCTGTCATAGGGGCCGGCGACCTCGAACTTGCGTACGCCTTCGGCCGTCACCAGCGTCCAGTAATACTCCTTCGAGCCGGGATAGCGCAGCAGCAGACAGTCGTGCTTTTCGGCGATCAGCGCGTCTGCAGTGGCGGGTCTGCCGCGGCGGGAAAGATAGGCGGGCGAAGCGCAGAGCACACGCTCGCAATTGAGGATGCCGCGCATGCGCAGGTTCGAATCCTCGAGCACGCCGAGCTTGAAGGCGACGTCGACGCCCTCGGCGAGGATATCGACATTGTGATCCGACAAGCGTACCCGCACCTCGATGTCGGGATACTTGTCGTGGAACTCCGGAATGCCCGACGCGATGAGGCGCCGGCCGATGCCGAGCGGCGCGGTGATGCGGAGCGAGCCCTTGGGATTGCGCGAGAGGTCGGCGATCGCCGCCTCCGCCTCGTTCACCGCCTCGATGATCTTCACGGCGCCCTCGTAGAACACGCGGCCATGTTCGGTCGGCGAGAGCTTGCGCGTCGTGCGGTTGAACAGCCGCACGCCGAGATGGCGTTCCAGCTCCTTGATGCGATTGCTGGCGACCGCGGGAGTGACACGTTGGTCGCGCCCCGCCGCCGAAAGGGTACCGAGTTCGACCACGCGAACGAAGACGCGCACATTATCGAGATAGGACATGGCCCTTTCTACCACATTGGCGTGCAGAGCAAAGAGGCGGCCATCTTTTAGATTTTTTTGAAAGTGTTCGGGATTCACCGGGATTTCCGAGAAAATCACTTGATGGCAAACAAGCCCATGGAAAATGGGAGGAGGTCCCTATGTACGAATATGCCATAGCCTGGGATTGGTTCATGTTTGCCGTCCGCTGGCTGCACGTCATCACGGCGATCGCCTGGATCGGCTCGTCGTTCTATTTCGTCGCGCTCGATCTGGGCCTGAAGAAGCATCCCGCGCTGCCACCGGGCGCCCACGGCGAGGAATGGCAGGTGCATGGCGGTGGCTTCTATCACATCCAGAAATACCTGGTCGCGCCGGCGCAGATGCCCGAGCACCTCGTCTGGTTCAAATGGGAAAGCTATGCGACCTGGCTTTCCGGTTTCGGCATGCTCTGTCTCGTCTATTATGCAGGCGCAGACCTCTATCTGATCGACCCGAACGTGCTCGACGTCTCCAAGCCGGTGGCGATCGGTATTTCCCTGGCCTCGCTCGCCTTCGGCTGGATCATCTACGACCTGATCTGCAAGTCGCCCTTCGGCAATGACAACACGCGGCTGATGGTGGCGCTCTACTTCATCCTCGTCGCTGTGGCCTGGGGCTATACGCAGCTCTTCACGGGGCGCGCCGCCTTCCTGCATCTCGGTGCCTTCACGGCGACGATCATGTCGGCCAACGTGTTCTTCATCATCATGCCGAACCAGCGCGTCGTCGTCGCAGACCTCATCGCCGGTCGCACGCCTGATCCGAAATACGGCAAGATCGCCAAGCAGCGCTCCACGCACAACAACTACCTGACGCTGCCGGTGCTGTTCCTGATGCTGTCGAACCACTATCCGCTGGCCTTCGGCACGGAATTCAACTGGATCATCGCCTCGCTGGTCTTCCTGATGGGCGTCACGATCCGCCACTACTTCAACACCACGTCCGCCAATGCCGGCAATCCGACCTGGACCTGGCTCGTCACCGCCCTGCTCTTCGTTGCCATCATGTGGCTGTCCACCGTGCCGAAGATCCTGACAGGCGAACCGGCGGAAACCAAGGTCTCGGCCATCCAGCAGACCTTCGTTTCGGCGGACGGCTTTCCGCAGGTGCGCGACACCATCCTCGGGCGCTGTGCCATGTGCCACGCGAAGGAGCCGGGCTGGGAAGGCATCATCACGGCGCCGAAGGGCGTCGTCCTGGAAACGGACGGCGAGATTGCCAACCACGCGCGGGAGATTTACCTGCAGGCCGGCCGCTCGCATGCCATGCCGCCGGCCAATGTGACGCAGATCTCCGACGAGGAGCGCCGCCTGCTCGTCGCCTGGTACGAAAATGCCGTCAGCGGGGAGAAGACCCAATGAACGAACTCCTGATCCGCGGCCGCGTGCTGACCTTTCTCGCCGAGCCGCAGGGCATCGACGATACGGCCGCCTGGCGCTACATCGAGGATGGCGCGGTGTTCGTCCGCGGCGGCAAGGTCGTGGAGATCGGCGAGCATGCCGAGGTCAGCAGGCATGCCGGCCCGGGCGTCGCGGTTGCCGACCATCGCCCGCACCTCGTGTTGCCGGGCCTCATCGACACGCATCTGCATTTTCCGCAGACCCAGGCCATCGCGTCCTATGGCGCGCAGCTTCTGGAATGGCTGAACACCTACATCTTCGTCGAGGAGCAGAAGTTCGCCGAGGCCGCCCACGCGGCCGCCGTGGCGGATCGCTTCATGGACGAGCTGATCTCGAACGGCACGACGACCGCCGTCGCCTATTGCTCGGTGCATCCCGAGAGCGTCGAGGCCTATTTCTCGGCGGCCGAGGCGCGGGGCATGCGCATGGTCGGCGGCAAAGTGATGATGGACCGCAACGCGCCCGACGCCCTGCGCGACACGCCGCAGCAGGGCTATGACGAGACGAAGCGGCTCATCGAGAAATGGCATGGCCGCGGCCGCGCGCATTATGCGATCAGCCCACGCTTCGCCATCACCTCGACGCCGGAGCAGATGGAGATGAGCCAGGCGCTCGTCGCCGAACATCCCTCCTGCTACGTGCAGACGCATCTTTCGGAGAACCGCGACGAGATCGCGTTTGCCACCTCGCTCTACCCGCAGGCGAAGGACTACACCGATATCTATGCCCGCTACGGCCTGCTCAACGATCGCATGCTGCTCGGCCATTGCATCTATCTCAGCGACCGCGAGGTTTCCGTGCTCGCCGAGACGGGTGCCGTCGGCGTCTTCTGCCCGACGTCAAACCTTTTCCTCGGCTCGGGTCTCTTCGATCGCGACAAGTTCGACCGGCTCGGCGCGCGCTGGTCGGTGGCGACGGATGTGGGTGCCGGCACCAGCTTCTCCATGCTGGAAACGATGGACGAGGCCTACAAGGTGCTGCACCTCAACGGCCAGAAACTGACGCCGTTCAATTCCTTCTACCGCCTGACGCTGGGCAATGCCCGCGCGCTCGGGCTCGAGACGCATATCGGCTCGCTGCATGCAGGGGCGGATGCGGATATCGTCGTGCTCGATTCGTCCGGCAAGTCGGCGATGGAGTACCGCATGCGCACCGCCACCTCGCTCGCGGAAGAGCTCTTCATCCTTCAGACCATGGGCGACGACCGTTGCGTCGCCGAGGTCTATGTCGCCGGCAAGGCGATGAAGGGGAAGGGCAAGGCGGATGCCGCAAGGCAGCGCCTGCTCGAGACGGCCTGATCATTTGACGGTGCAGATGCCGTTCGCGCCGCCGTGTCCGGTATAGGAGACGGCGGCCGTGCCGTCGGGGTTGATGCTGAGCGAGATCGTCACGCCGCCGCCCTTGGCCTCATAGTAGTTGTCGTTGAAGACGTGCAGCTTGCCTTCCTTTCCATTGATGTAGATCGGCCCGCCCTCGTCGGCATGCACCTCGATATTGCCGGGGCAGGTGGCGTTGACGAGCGGGATTTTAGCCAGGGCGGGGCTGGCGACCAATAGAAGCGAGGCGGCCGTGGCCGCAATCCGGATGGGGGTCATGGGATCGTCCTTCCTTGTCCGAGAGAGTTGCCGCCAGACTACGCCACAACGGTGCCGCCGGCTTGCGGGAAATCAAGGAGAAGAACGTTTTCCGCCTTGGGCAAGACGGAACGGCTTATCGTATCGGCCTGTTGGGGGAGATGGCGTCAGGGACCCTTCAGGCGCCCGCCCATCGCTTTGGTCAGCCCTTCCGCCGCCGCACGCACCACCGGGCCGAAGGCATCGACCTTGCTGTCGGGCAGGCGCACCGCCGGTCCGGACACGGAAATGCCGGCGACCGCCTCGCCATATTCGTCGAAGATCGGCGCGGCCACGCAGCGCATGCCGAGCGTGTGCTCCTCGTCGTCGATCGACCAGCCGCGGATACGGATTTTTCCGATGTCTTCCAGCAGCGTCGGGATCGTGTCGCGGGTCTTGTCGGTGAAATGCTGCAGCGTGCGGCCGGTGAGCAACGCTTCGATGCGGGCATCCGGCCAGGTCGAAAGGATCGCCTTGCCGATGCCGGAGGCATGGATCGGCCCGCGTCGGCCGGGGCGGAAGAAGGCGCGCATCGGCGCGTGGCTTTCGACTTGCGAGATGAAGACCACGTCGCCGTCGTCCTCGATGGCGATGTTGGCGGTCTCGCCGCACCCTTCCATCAGCTGCTTGAGAAACGGCCGGCTGATCGTGCCGAGCTTGCGGAAGCGCAGATAGGCGGTGCCGATTTCGAAGGCCTTCACGCCGATCGTCCAGGCGCCGGTCTCCGCGTCATGGGCGACCATGCCGTGCTGGGAAAGCGAGGTCAGCAGGCGGTGCACCGTGGAGGGCGCCATGGCCGACTGGTCGGCAAGATCGGTCAGCGCCGCGCCGTCCGCCCGCGCCACGAGATCGAGAAGTTTCAGGCTGCGGTCCAGCACCTGCACCGAGGACGGTGCCGCATTCTCGCCGGCCTTGCGGCCGGGCCGCCCCCGCATCTTCTCCTGCTGCTCCGCCATGCGTCCCTCTCTTCCGTCTCTGTGCATTCATGACATAGCCGGCCCGGGGCGATTGTTCCAGTTTCGTTGAAAATGTTTATTTCCGTATGATGGGATTGATTTCCATTTTATGATTGCGCGCAGAAACAGATGCGCTACCTTCCTTCTCGAGAGACGGAGGAAATCCCATGGCTAAAATGCGTGCTGTCGATGCAGCGGTCCTGGTTCTGGAAAAGGAAGGCATCGATTGTGCCTTCGGTGTACCGGGCGCTGCGATCAATCCCTTTTATTCGGCGCTGAGGGCGCGCGGCACGGTCCGCCATGTGCTCGCCCGCCACGTCGAGGGCGCAAGCCACATGGCAGAGGGCTATACACGGGCCCGCGCCGGCAATATCGGCCTTTGCATCGGTACGTCCGGCCCCGCCGGCACCGACATGATCACCGGCCTCTACTCGGCCTCCGCCGATTCGATCCCGATCCTCTGCATCACCGGCCAGGCGCCCCGCGCCCGCCTCGACAAGGAAGACTTCCAGGCGGTCGATATCGCCAAGATCGCTGCGCCCGTCACCAAGTGGGCCGTCACGGTCATGGAGCCGGGCCTTGTTCCCTACGTCTTCCAGAAGGCGTTCCACACGATGCGTTCGGGCCGTCCCGGCCCGGTCCTGGTCGACCTGCCGATCGACGTCCAGCTCGCCGAGATCGAGTTCGACATCGACGCCTACGAGCCGCTCGAGCCTTACAAGCCGGCCGCTACCCGCGCCCAGGCCGAAAAGGCCCTCGCCATGCTGAACGCGGCCGAGCGCCCGCTGATCGTCGCCGGCGGCGGCATCATCAATGCGGATGCCTCGGACCTTCTGGTCGAGTTCGCCGAGATCACCGGCGTTCCCGTCATCCCGACGCTGATGGGCTGGGGCACGATCCCGGACGACCACCGGCTGATGGCGGGCATGTGCGGCCTGCAGACCTCGCACCGCTACGGCAACGCGACGCTGCTCGCCTCCGACTTCGTTCTCGGTGTCGGCAACCGCTGGGCCAACCGCCACACCGGCAATATCCCGACCTATACGGAAGGCCGCACCTTCGTTCACGTCGATATCGAGCCGACCCAGATCGGCCGCGTCTTCACGCCGGATTTCGGCATCGTCTCGGATGCCGGCGCCGCGCTGAAGGTGTTCCTCGACGTCGCGACCGAATGGAAGGTCGCCGGCAAGCTGCGTGACTGGTCGGTCTGGGCCGAGGAATGCCAGGAGCGCAAGCGCACCATGCTGCGCAAGACCCATTTCGACCAGACGCCGCTGAAGCCGCAGCGCGTTTACGAAGAGATGAACAAGGCCTTTGCCCGCGACACCTGCTACGTTTCGACCATCGGTCTTTCCCAGATCGCCGGCGCGCAGTTCCTGCATGTCTACAAGCCGCGCAACTGGATCAACTGCGGCCAGGCCGGCCCGCTCGGCTGGACGCTGCCCGCTGCCCTCGGTGTGCGGGCCGCCGATCCCGATCGTCCGATCGTCGCCTTGTCCGGCGACTACGACTTCCAGTTCCTCATCGAGGAGCTTGCGGTCGGCGCCCAGCACAAGCTGCCCTACCTGCATGTGGTCGTGAACAATTCCTATCTCGGCCTCATCCGCCAGGCCCAGCGCGGTTTCAACATGGACTTCGAGGTCTCGCTCGCCTTCGATAACATCAATGCGACGGGCGATTCGGAAGCAGGCTATGGTGTCGACCATGTTGCCGTTGCCGAAGGCCTCGGCTGCAAGGCGATCCGCGTCCGCAGCCCGAACGAGTTCCAGGAAGCCTTCAACACTGCGCAGGCGCTGATGAAGGAGCACCAGGTTCCCGTCGTCATCGAGTTCATCCTCGAGCGCGTCACCAACATCGCCATGGGCGCCGATATCAATGCCGTCGTCGAATTCGAAGACCTGGCCGAACGCGGCGAAGATGCCCCGACCGCCACGCTGGCTCTTCTGGACTGAGACGAAGAGAAGGAAAACACCATGCCCAAATTCGCGGCCAACCTGACCATGCTCTTCAACGAGGTGCCGTTCCTCGAGCGCTTCGCGCTGGCCGCGAAGGCCGGCTTCGAAGGGGTGGAGTATCTCTTCCCCTACGATTTCGACAAGGAGGCGCTGCGCGCAGCGCTCGATCTTCATGGCCTGACGCAGGTGCTGCACAACCTGCCGGCCGGCAACTGGGCCGGCGGCGAGCGCGGTATCGCGGTCCTGCCGGACCGGGTCGACGAGTTCCGCCGCGGCGTGGCCTCGGCGATCGACTATGCGACGGCGCTCGGATGCAAGCAGGTCAACTGCCTCTCGGGCATCGCCCCGGTGGGTGTTTCGGACAAGGAGCTGCGCGCCACCTTCGTCGCCAACCTGAAGCTGGCCGCGAGCGAGCTTGGCAAACATGGAATCCGGCTTCTGATCGAGCCGATCAACCGCTTCGACATTCCGGGCTTCTACCTCAACACCCCGGACCAGGCGGCTTCCATCATCGCCGAGGTGGGCAGCGACAACCTGTTCATCCAGTACGACCTCTACCACCAGCAGCGCACCGAGGGTGAGCTGATCGGCACGTTCAAGAAGCACCAGGCGCAGATCGCCCATGTGCAGCTTGCCGACAATCCGGGCCGCAACGAACCGGGTACCGGCGAGATCGCCTATCCCTTCGTGTTCAAGACGCTCGACGCGCTTGGCTATGACGGCTGGATCGGCTGCGAATACAAGCCGCGCACCACGACGCAGGAAGGCCTCGGCTGGCTGGCCGAAGTCGGTCGCTGAAGACAAAACGCATTCAAAGTCTGGGAGTTTAAATCATGGCAACTATCGGTTTTATCGGCCTCGGCATCATGGGCACCCCCATGGCGCGTCACCTTCAGGACGCCGGCCACACGGTCATCACCTCGAAATTCGCAATCCCGCCACGTCAGGAACTGCTCGACAACGGTCTTGAGATCGTCGATAGCCCGAAGGTACTGGCCGAGACCGTCGACACGATCATCCTCATGCTGCCCGATACGCCCGAGGTCGAAGACGTGCTCTTCGGCGAGAACGGCGTCTCCTACGGCCTTGCGACCGGCAAGCTCGTCATCGACATGAGCTCGATCTCGCCGATCGCCACCAAGGAATTTGCCAAGAAGATCCGCGCAACCGGCGCCGAATTTGTCGATGGCCCGGTCTCGGGTGGTGAGGTTGGCGCCAAGAACGCCTCGCTCTCCATCATGGCCGGCGGTTCGCAGGAGAGCTTCGACCGGGCGCTGCCGCTCTTCCAGCTGATGGGCAAGAACATCACCCTGGTCGGCGATTGCGGCGACGGCCAGGTGACGAAGGTCGCCAACCAGATCATCGTCGCACTGACCATCGAGGCGGTGTCCGAAGCTCTCGTCTTCGCGTCGAAGGCCGGTGCCGATCCGGCGCGCGTGCGCTCGGCATTGATGGGCGGCTTTGCCTCCTCGCGCATTCTCGAAGTGCATGGCGAGCGCATGGTCAAGCGCACCTTCGATCCGGGTTTCCGCATCTCGCTGCACCAGAAGGACCTGAACCTGGCGCTGCAAGGAGCCAAGGCACTCGGCGTCGCCCTGCCGAACACCGCGTCCACGCAGGAACTCTTCAACCAGTGCGCCGCCCATGGCGAGGCTGGGCTCGATCACTCAGGTCTCGTCAAGGCGCTGGAGCGCATGGCGAACCACGCCGTCGCATGACGGCCTGGCCGGGCGGGGAGGGGAGCCCCGCCCGGCCACCCCTTCTGGAGGAGGAGGCGCAGCCCCTCATCCCTCGCCGCGGCTCTTTTTCATCAGGAGGTGCTGGCGGGCGGGTGAGGGGCTGTGCTTAATTGCCCGGCCCGAAGCGCCGCTGCCGCGCGCGCGGCGACGGCCGCTGTAGAATTTTGAATCTGCTGCCGGAATCCCTCGTGTTCGAGGCGGCCGGGCGGCAGCATGACCCGGAGGAACCCATGCCGCCCATCGCCGATCCGCGCGCCTTTCTCGAAAGCCTCTTTTCCGTCGCGGTCGCCGCCGCCGATCCGGACAAGGTGCTGGCCGCCAATCTGCCGGAAAAGCCGAAGGGCCGCACGGTGGTGATCGGCGCCGGCAAGGGCGCGGCGCAGATGGCGCGTGCCTTCGAGCGGCTGTGGGACGCACCGCTCACCGGCGTGGTCGTCACGCGCTACGGCTATGCGGTTGCCTGCGAGCGCATCGAAATCCTCGAGGCCGCCCATCCGGTGCCGGATGACAGCGGGCTTCTCGCCTCCGGCCGGCTGATGGCCGCCGTGCGCGGCCTGACGGAGGACGACCTCGTCGTCGCGCTCGTCTGCGGCGGCGGCTCGGCCCTGCTGCCGGCGCCGGCCGGCGACCTGACGCTTGCCGACGAGATCGCCGTCAACAAGGCGCTGCTCGCCTCCGGTGCCCCGATCAGTGCCATGAATGCCGTGCGCAAGCAGGTCTCGCGCATCAAGGGCGGCCGGCTCGCCGCGCTCGCCCATCCGGCCCGCGTCGTCTCGCTCGTCGTGTCGGATATTCCCGGCGACAATCCTGCCCTCGTCGCCTCCGGTCCGACCATCGCGGACGAGACCACCCGCGCGGATGCGCTGCGCCTCATCGAGCGCTACCGCCTCGACTTGCCTGAAGCCGTGATGCGCCACATCCGTGATGGCAAGGACGAGCCGCCGCTGCCATCCGATGCCGCCTTCGCCCGCAACGAGGTGAAGCTCGTCGCGTCCGCCGCCGTCTCGCTGGAAGCCGCCGCCGAAGCGGCGCGCGAGGCGGGTGTAGAGGCCGTCATCCTCTCCGATGCCATCGAGGGCGAGGCGGCCGAGGTCGGCCGCGTGCACGCGGCGATCGCCGCCGAGGTGGTTCGCCGCGATCGGCCGTTCCGCAAGCCCGTCGTCGTGCTGTCGGGCGGCGAGACGACCGTGACGATCAAGGGCAAGGGCAAGGGCGGGCGCAACGGCGAATTCCTTCTGTCCTTCGCCTGCGGCATCGATGGTCTGCCGGGTCTTTTTGCACTTGCCGCCGATACGGACGGGATCGATGGATCAGAGGACAATGCCGGCGCTTTCGCCGATGGCACCACCGTCGCGCGGCTTGCCGACAAGGGCAAGGACGCTGCCGAGTTTCTCGGCCGCAACGACAGCTGGACCGTCTTCGACGCGCTCGGCGACCTCTTCGTGCCCGGGCCGACCGGCACCAATGTCAACGATTTCCGGGCCATCCTCATTCAGTAGGGTGGAAGAAGCCGGCTAAAGACAGGAAGGGCCGCGGAGTGATCCGCGGCCCTTTGCCGTTGGGAAAGCCGTCACCCGGCTGCGAACGCGCTACCGGTTGGCCATCGAGGCCATGCGCTGCGAGTAGCGTCCGCCGGCCACCTTGGCCGGTGACAGGAGGTCGCCGAGGCGGGCGGCTTCCTCCGGTGTCAGGACGATCTCGGCGGCGGCAGCGTTCTGCTCCAGGTGCGGCACCTTGCTGGCGCCGGGGATCGGCACGATGAAATCGCCCTGCGCGAGCACCCAGGCCAGCGCCAGCTGCGCCGGGGCGACGCCCTTTTCCGCCGCCATTTCCTCAAGGAGGGCGACCAGCGCGAGATTGGCGTCGAAATTCTCCGCGGCAAAGCGCGGCAGCGAGCGGCGAAAATCGTCGTCGGCAAGGCCGTCCAGCTTCTTCAGCGCGCCGGTGAGCACACCGCGGCCGAGAGGGCTGAAGGGCACGAAGCCGATGCCGAGTGTGCGGCAGGTCTCCAGCACCCCGTTTTCCTCGACGTCGCGGGTCCAGAGCGAATATTCGCTCTGGACGGCGGCTATCGGGTGCACGGCATGGGCCCTGCGGATCGTCTCGCTGCCGGCTTCCGAAAGACCCAGCGCCTTCACCTTGCCCGCCTGCACCAGCTCCGCCATGGCGCCCACCGTTTCTTCGATCGGTACCGCCGGGTCGACGCGGTGCTGGTAGTAGAGGTCGATGACCTCGATGCCGAGTCGCTTCAGCGAGGCCTCGGCGACGGCCTTGACGTTTTCCGGCCGGCTGTCCGTGCCGGTGATCATCTCGGCGGAGGGTTTTGCGGGGTCGATGCGGAAGCCGAACTTGGTGGCGATCACCACCTTGTCGCGCACAGGCTTCAGCGCCTTGCCGAGAAGAATCTCGTTTCTGTAGGGGCCGTAGACCTCGGCCGTGTCGAACAGGGTGATGCCGAGATCGACGGCGCGGTGCAGCGTGTCGATGGCCGCCGTCTCGTCGCCGGAGGGGCCGTAGGCATGGCTCATGCCCATGCAGCCAAGGCCGAGGGCGGAAACGTCGAGCGTGCCGAGCTGTCTGTGTTTCATGGCGAAATCCTTTTTCTCTGGACCCCGGAGGCGGGGCCGCACGGCCGGACGGCGAACGATCTGCCGTCATCCGGACAAGGCCAATCTAGAGCGCGGTGCTTCATCGGAAAATTGCTGCAAAAGCCAACAGCTTGTTCTATTTGTTGGAACAATGAACCGAACCCAGCTTTCTCAACTCGCGGTGCTTGCCATCGTCGCGGAGACGCGCAGCTTTCGCAAGGCGGCGGGTGAACTCGGTATTGCGCCCTCCGCCGTCAGCCATGCGGTCTCCGCGCTGGAGGCAAGCCTCGGCGTGCGCCTCATTGCGCGCACCACCCGCTCCGTGGCGCCGACCGAGGAGGGGCGCCTGCTGCTCGACACGCTGGCGCCGGCGCTTTCCGATATCGGTTCGGCCATGGAGGCGCTTGCCGACCGGCAGGGCCGCCCTGCCGGGCCGTTGCGCGTCACCATGCCGTTGATCGCCGCCGAAGACATCGTCATGCCGCGGCTCGGCGCCTTCCTCGCCGCCTATCCGGAGATCGAGCTGGACCTGAGGACCGACGATCGCTTCGAGGACATCGTCGAGAAGGGGTTCGATGCGGGGCTGCGGCTTGGCGAACATCTGGAGGCCGACATGATCGCGGTGAGGGCGAGCGGTCCCTGGCGCGGCCTCATCGTCGGCGCGCCTGCCTATTTCGAAAACCATCCGGAACCTGTCCAGCCGCGCGATCTCATGCAGCACCGCTGCATCCGGCGGCGCTTTTCCAGCGGACGGGTCTATCGCTGGGAACTGGAAAAGGGCGGGCGGCTGGTGACGGTCGACGTTACCGGCCCTTTGATCGTCTCCGATCAGCGGCTGATGCGCGCGGCCGCGATCGACGGCGCGGGCCTTGCCTATGTCTTCGACCAGCGCGTCACCGACGATATCGAGGCCGGCCGTCTCGTCGCGGTGCTGGAAGACTGGTGCCCGGCCTTCGACGGCTTTTCGATCTATTACCCCTCGCGCCGGCAGATGCGCCCGGCGCTGCGCGCTTTCGTCGATTTCTTCCGGTTCCGCGGCTGACCCCGGCTCGGCAGGTTATGCTCGAGCGTTTCCGGCCGAAGCGGGATTGCTTCGGCGTCGGACAATGCGGGAAAGCTCTAGGTCTCCAGCCGGTAGCGGATGTGCCCGTCGGTCTCGACATAGCTGTCATAGAGCTTGCGGGCGCGCGCATTGTCATGGCGGGTGTGCCAGTAGATCCCGCGCCAGCCGTTGCGCCGGGAAATGGTGACGAGATCGTTGATCAGTGCCCGGCCGATGCCTTTGCCGCGCGTGTCTTCATCGACGAACATGTCCTCGAGATAGCCTTCCGGTGCGATGTCCCAGGTGGAATCGTGATAGTGGTGGATGGCAAAGCCCAGCACCGTCCCGTCCTCGTCGGCAAGGCGCATCGAGACGCGGGAGCCGGGGTCGAGGATGCGGGCCCAGGTGAAGGCAGTGACCTCCTCCGGCACGTCGGTCTCGTAGAAGGCGAGGTAGCCGGCCCAGAGCTTTCTCCAGGCGGCTTCGTCACTTTCCAGCGCATCGCGGATGATGATGGCCATGAGTCACGCCCCCGCCGTGTCGAGCGCCGCCATCTGCTCCGCGCTCAGCGTCAGGGCCGCCGCCTTCGTCAGGCTTGCGAGCTGGCCGAGGCCGGTGGCGCTGGCGATCGGCGCAGTGACGGCGGGCTTGGCCATCAGCCAGGCGAGCGCGATTTCGGCCTGTGTCGCGCCGGTGTCGGCGGCTACCGTGTCGAGCGCGGCGAGAATACGCCGGCCCTTGTCGTCGAGATAGTGCACGACGCCCTCGCCGCGGGTTCTGCCTTCCGTGTCCGCCTTCGTGCGGTACTTGCCGGTGAGGAAGCCGGAGGCGAGGCTGTAATAGGTGATGACGCCAAGATCCTCTTTCCGGCAGAGGTCGGCCAGCGCGCCCTCGAAACCGGCGCGGTCATAGAGATTGTATTCCGGCTGCAGCGCGCCATAGCGCGGCAGGCCGGCCTTGTCGGCGGCCTCGAACGAGGCCTGCAACTGGCCGGCATCGAGGTTCGAGGCGCCGAAGGCACGCACCTTGCCGGCCTTCACCAGGCTCGCATGGGCCTCCAGGGTTTCCTCATAGGGCGTTTCCGGATCCGGCCAGTGCGAGAGGTAGAGGTCGATATGATCGGTCTGGAGCCGCTTCAGTGAGTTTTCGACGGCCTCGACGATCCAGCGCCTGCGCAGGTCCCGGCGCCCCTGGCCCATGTCGGAACCGACCTTGGTGATGACGACCACCTTGTCGCGGGCGATGCCGGAGCGCTTCAACCACTTGCCGATGATCGCCTCGGATTCGCCGCCCTGGTTGCCCGGCGCCCAGCGGGAATAGACGTCGGCCGTGTCGATGGCGTTGAAGCCGGCGCCGGTGAAGGCGTCGAGCAGGTCGAAGGAGGTCTTCTCGTCGGCCGTCCAGCCGAAGACATTGCCGCCGAAGACGAGAGGAGCGATCGAAAGGCCGGTCTTGCCGAGGGCGCGAAGCTGCATGGGGTCCTCCAAAGGGTTCGTGCTGAAAAAAGGCTTCCTGCAACATAGGGCGCAGCCGGCGCCTTTGCACGCAGCGGATCCGACTTTTTGCCGGGTGGCTCGGCTTGCGAGGAACGTACCTCGCGACTAGTCTCCTGTCGCAATCAAGGAGAGATCATCATGCTGCGTTTCGGAATCCTGTCGACGGCCAAGATCGGCCGCGAACTCGTCGTGCCGGCCATCCAGGATGCGGAAAACTGCGTCATCACCGCCATTGCCAGCCGCGACCTCGCCAAGGCCCGCGCCATGGCCGACCGCTTCTCGGTGCCGCATGCCTTCGGCTCCTACGAGGAGATGCTGGCCTCGGACACGATCGACGCCGTCTATATCCCGCTGCCGACGTCCCAGCATGTGGAATGGTCGATCAAGGCGGCGGATGCGGGGAAACATGTGCTGTGCGAGAAGCCGATCGCACTCAAGGCCGAGGAGATCGATGCGCTCATCGCCGCGCGTGACCGCAACAAGGTGCTGATCTCGGAAGCCTTCATGGTCACCTACAGCCCCGTCTGGCGGAAGGTCCGCGCGCTGCTGGCCGAAGGGGCGATCGGCCGGCTGCGCCACGTGCAGGGTGCCTTCACCTACTTTAACCGCGACCCCGGCAACATGCGCAACGTGCCGGCGCTCGGCGGCGGCGGTCTGCCCGATATCGGCGTTTACCCGACCATCACCACGCGCTTTTCCACCGGCAAGGAGCCGGTCCGCGTGCAGGCGAGCACCGATCGCGACCCGGAATTCGGCACGGACGTCTATTCCAGCGTGCGCGCCGATTTCGGCGATTTCGAGCTCTCCTTCTACGTTTCCACCCAGCTCGCCCAGCGTCAGGTCATGGTCTTCCACGGCGACAAGGGCTTCATCGAGGTGAAATCGCCCTTCAATGCCGATCGCTACGGGGCGGAGGAGATCGAGCTTACCAACCAGAGCCACAGCGAAAGCCAGTTCTTCCGCTTCCAGGATGCCCGCCAGTACAGGCGCGAAGCCGAGGCCTTCACCCGGGCGGCGCTCGGGGGGGACGAGGAGGTCGTGTCGCTGGAAAATTCGCGCCTCAACCAGAGGCTCATCGACGCCATCTACCGCGCCAGCGAGAAGGATGGCTGGGAGCCGGTCTAAAGCCGGCTCACCCTCCGCCACGCAAGGGCAGGGCGGAGGGGATTTCACATGTTGGCCGGGGCCGATCAGGCGGCCGGCTGCTTCGTCTTGCGCAGGTAGGGCAGGACGGTGTCGAAGGCGCCGAAGCGGGTGATGGCGTCCTCGTTGGAAACGGCGGCGGTGATGATGACGTCGTCGCCCTGCTGCCAATTGGCAGGCGTCGCCACCTGGTGCTTGCTGGTGAGCTGGATGGAGTCAATCGCGCGCAGGATCTCGGCGAAGTTGCGGCCCGTCGTCATCGGGTAGGTGAGGATCAGCTTGATCTTCTTGTCCGGGCCGATGACGAAGACGGAGCGCACCGTGGCGTTGTCGGCGGGCGTGCGGCCTTCCGATGTGTCGCCGGCGGCGGCCGGCAGCATGTCATAGAGCTTGGCCACCTTCAGGTCCTTGTCGCCGATCAGCGGGTATTCGACGTCGAAGCCCGTGGCGGTGCGGATGTCGGCCTTCCACTTGACGTGGCTGTCGACCGGATCGACGGAGATGCCGATGATCTTGACGCCGCGCTTGCGGAACTCGCCCTCGACGCCGGCCATGGCGCCGAGCTCGGTGGTGCAGACCGGGGTGAAGTTCTTCGGGTGCGAGAAGAGCACGGCCCAGCCGTCGCCGATCCAGTCATGGAAGCTGACCGGGCCGATGGTGGTCTCGGCGGTGAAGTCCGGAGCGATGTCGTTGATGCGAAGGCTCATGGGGATCGTCCTCTCTTTCGTGCGGGGATCGCAGGGGAGCCCCCGCGAAAAATATGTCCGGGCTGGTAGATAGAACGAAAAAACCACCTTGCCTATAGCGGCACACCGTCGCTGGCGACCCGCGCAGAAGCGCATCTTTGCGCCCTTTTCGCCGGCGGGATGAAGGCTTTCGGCCGCTCGGGCATGCTGCGCCAAACCGTTCTGCGAAGCCGACGGGATGTGGAAGACGATTTCTTTTGGCCGGAGGGCGGAATCCGGTGCGGGAACCCTGTCCATGCATGGAGGCGGCGGTTTTTGCGCGCAAGCCGTTTATTCGTCGATCTCGGCGCGCCCGCTTGTCAGGTCGGCGACCATCCGGCCGATCTCGTCCGCCTTTTCCACCGGTACCCGGAAGGAAAGGCGCGCGCCCCTCTCGTGAAAGGCCTCCTCGTCCATCACCAGGCCCGCCAGGGCGGACAGCCGCGCCTTGACGAGGGCAAGGTCGGAAAAGCCGAGCGAGACGGAGAGCGCGATGCGTTCGACATATTCGGTCTTGGCTGCCGCGCGCAGGCAGGCGGCCGCGGTGCCGCCATAGGCGCGGATGAGCCCGCCGCTGCCGAGCAGGATGCCGCCGAACCAGCGCGTGACGACGACGAGCGTGCGGTCGAGCGCCTGGCCGTCGATCGCCTGCAGGATCGGCTTTCCGGCCGTACCGCTCGGTTCGCCGTCGTCGCTGAAGCGATAGGTCTGGCCGATGCGGAAGGCCCAGCAATTGTGGTTCGCCGCAGGATCCGACACTTCAGCCAGCCGCGTCTTCGCCTCCGCCTCGTTCTCGACGGGACAGGCGATCGCGCGGAACCGGCTCTTGCGGATCTCCTCTTCGAACAGCGCAGTCTGGTCCAGCGTGTACAAGGCATCTTCCCGGTGGCGTCTGGCCGCCTCGTACCCCCTCGGCGCCCTTCATATCAAGCGCGGAATAGAGCACTAATTCTATAGACTATTGACAGACGCCACGATTTTGCCATGATGTCGGCCGGGACGTTAAACAGAACGGGAGCCTTCCGCATGATCTATCTCGGCGGCGTGACGCTTGGCTACTTCAACCTCTATCCCGTCGGCTTCCAGCCGAAGGAAGAGCAATCCCGTTCGGAGGATACGGCTGGCCGCGTGACGGAAGACAGGCTGCCGCTCGAAGGAAGCCGGCTTTCCTTCTCCCGTCGCCCTGTCCAGTGGCCGTTGCACGTCTTCTTTTGAATCGGGGGAGACTGCAGAAAGTCATCGGTGATTTTTTGTAGTCGAGCAGCAACAGCGGGCGCAGCCGCTTCACCGCAGGGCCGGAACCGGCATGTCAGGGAAGCGCCGGGCAGGCCCCGGGCTTGGCCGGCAGCCCGCCGCCGGCGATGAGGGCGGCTAGCTGTGCCCGGTCGCCGTCAGCGGTCGGCTGGATGTTGAGCGGTTCTGTTGCCGGCCACCAGTCGCCGGCCGCCCAATAGGCCCAGCCGGTCCAGACTGCACGCTCCTTGCCGACCAGCGCCGTCATGCGGGCCAGTCCGTCCAGGCACGTCTTGTCCGCCGAGCCGCCGAACTCTCCGAGGAAACCGCGTTTGTTGTTACGCTTCAACCAGTCGGTGAAGCGCTCCAGCGCGGCGACAGCGTCGTCCGCCCGCGTGCAGGTATCCGCCTTGCCGGAAAAATCGGCGTCGAGATACTGGTGGACCTCGTAGACGTGGTTGTTGGCGGGGTCCTTGACGTCGAGCATGACGGTGCCGTTGGCGCCGCCCTCGCGTTCCTCTTCCCAGCTGTGCGCGCCCGTCCAGATCGTGCCGGGCACGAGGACGAGGTTTTTTGCGCCCGTCTCGCGGATCGCGGCGATCGCGGCATTGGCGGAGGCGAGCCATTGCGTGGCGGGCACGTCGTGCGGTTCGTTCATCAGGCCGAACTGCACGCCGCCGTCGTTCTTGTAGTCCTCGGCGAGCCGGCGCCAGAAATCGGCGAAGGCGCTGTCCGGCAGGTCCGGCGAGCCGATCTGCTTGTCGCCGTAATAGGCATAGTTGTGCGGATCGAGAATGACGGTCATGCCGGCGCCGCGCAATGCCTTGACGGTGTCGGCGAGCCGCTTGCGCTCCGCCTTGTCGAAGCCGCGGTTCAATCGCGGCTGCAGCCGTTCCCACTTGAAGGGAAGGCGCACGGCGTTGAAGCCCTTGCCGGCAAAATAGGCGATCGTTTCGGCAGAGGGATAGGTGTAGTCCTTGCCGAACGTGCCGCGCCCCTCGCCGAATTCGGCACCGGCGAGATTCACGCCGCTGAGGCAGGCTGCGCTCGCCTGAACGGGAAGCATCACGGCCATTGCAGCCGCCAGCAGTCGAAAGCGCGCTGCCGCGCCGGATAGGGATTGCACGCCTGCCTCCGTTCCGGCCGGGTGCCGGTTCGTTCCTGGGGTCTTGCACCCCGCCTATGAGAGCCGATCAAGACGCGCACGATCTTAAGGCGGTGTTAAGGCGGCTCGCCTTTTCGCGAAATGGATTAAGAGAATGCCACCGTCGTGCTGCCGTCAGCCGCACGCGGGCGGAGCGGTGATTCCACTTGGCCGTAAAATGCTCTAGAGGCGGGGACGCCGCCGGTGGACCGGCAGGCCTCGACAACAGGTTCTTTCCATGCCCGCTCCCGCGACGTCCGCTCCCCCGTCCTCCGGCAATCGCCATCCACTGCGTGTTCTCCTGTCGCTCGTCAGCGACGAGAAGGGTCGTGTGGTGCGGGCTGTCGCCTCGTCGGTGATCAACAAGATCTTCGACGTCATGCCGGAAATCCTGATCGGCATCGCGCTCGACGTGGTGGTGCGCGGGAAGGATTCCTTCGTCGCCAAGGTCGGCATCACCGATCCCGTACACCAGCTCGCCCTGCTCGGCATCGCCACCTTCGTCATCTGGTTCGGCGAATCGCTGTTCGAATATTTCTATCAGATCCTCTGGCGGGGGCTGGCGCAGGACGTGCAGCATCGCCTCCGCATCCTCTGTTATGACCATGCCCAGCATCTGCCGACGAGCTTCTACGAGGAGAACCGTTCCGGCGATCTCGTCGCCGTCTTGAACGACGACATCAACCAGCTGGAACGCTTCCTCGACCGCGGGGCGAACGAGCTGATCCAGACCTTCGCCGCCGTCCTGCTCGTCGGCGCGGTGTTCTTCATCGTCAGCCCGCTGATCGCGGTCATCGCGTTTACGCCGGTGCCGGCGATCATCGCCGGGGCCTTCTGGTTCCAGCGCCGCGCGCAGGCGCGCTACGATGCGGTTCGGGCGCGGGCTGGCGGGCTCGGCGCGCGGCTCACCACCAACCTGCAGGGCCTGCAGACCATCCGCGCCTTCGGTGCCGAGGCGCGCGAGACGGCGACGCTGACGGCAGAAAGCCGTGGCTATGTCGAGGCGAACCGCGCGGCGATTCGCGTCTCCTCCGCCTTCATTCCGATCATCCGCATGGCGATCCTGTCCGGCTTCCTCGCCACCTTCCTGATCGGCGGCTGGCTGACGCTGAACGGCGAGATGCAGGTCGGCGCCTATGGCCTGCTCGTCTTCCTCACCCAGCGTCTGCTCTGGCCGATGACCGGCCTTGCCGAGATCGCCGACCTCTACGAGCGCGCCATGGCCTCGACGCGGCGCATCCTGCGCCTGCTCGACGAGCCGCGCGGCGAACCGCACGGGACGCACGAGTCAAAGGTCTCCGGCCGCTTCGAGATCGACGGTGTCGGCTTCCGCTATGCGACGAGCCCCGGCGGCGTCACGGACATCAACCTTGCCATCAAGGCGGGCGAGACAGTCGCCCTCGTCGGCCCGACGGGCAGCGGCAAGTCGACCCTTATCAAGCTCCTCGGCCTTTTCATCCGCCCGCAAAGGGGGCGCATTTCCCTTGATGGCGTGCCGCTCGCCGACTGGTCCGGCGAATGTCTTCGCACCAGCATGGCCTGGGTGCCGCAGGAGGTGACGCTGTTTTCCGGGTCGATCGCCGACAATATCGCCTACGGTCGGCCGGAGGCGAGCCGCGAAGAGGTGGAAGCCGCGGCGCGCATGGCGGAGGCCGACGGCTTCATCCGCGACCTGCCGGAGGGTTACGAAAGCCAGATCGGCGAATACGGCCAGAAACTTTCGGGCGGCCAGCGTCAGCGCATCGCGCTCGCCCGTGCGCTGCTGATCGATCCGGCGATCCTCATCCTCGACGAGGCGACGAGCGCCGTCGACAACGAGACGGAAGCGGCGATCCAGCGCTCGCTCGCCAGGATGAAGGGCAAGCGCACGGTGATCCTCGTCGCGCACCGGCTGAGCACGGTGGTACATGCGGATGCGATCCACGTCATGGAGGCCGGGCGGGTGATCCAGTCGGGCGCGCACGACGAGCTTGTGGAACGGCCGGGGCTCTATCGCACGCTATGGAACATCCAGACGGGGCATGCGGAGATGAACGAGACGGCATAAGCACCCCTTATCCGCCTGCCGGCACCTTCTCCCCGCTTGCGAGGAGACGGTCGCGGCAACAGGATGAGGGACCGCCTTGCGTCCCTCAGTGCGCCTCGTCCCAGTTGGTCGCCGCACGGGCGTCCACCTTCAGCGGCACCTTCATCGCAAGCGCCGGCATGGAAGCGTTCTCCATCACGTCGACGATGATCGGGATCGCCTTTTCCACTTCGCTGTCCTCGACCTCGAAGATCAGTTCGTCATGCACCTGCAGCAACATGCGGGCGGAGAGGCCGGCGGCGGAAAGTGCCGGCTCCATCTTGATCATGGCGCGGCGGATGATGTCGGCGGCAGAACCCTGGATCGGCGCGTTGATCGAGGCGCGTTCGTTGAAGGCGCGCACGGAGGGATTGGACGACTTGATCTCCGGGTAATGCGCGCGGCGGCCAAAGATGGTTTCGACATAGCCGTTCTCGCGGGCGAAGGCCTTGGTCTGGTCCATGTAGTCCTTGATGCCCGGGAAGCGCTCGAAATACTTCTTGATATAGTCGCCGGCCTCCGAGCGCTCGATGGAGAGCTGGTTGGCAAGGCCGAAGGCCGAGATGCCGTAGATGATGCCGAAATTGATCGCCTTCGCACGGCGGCGGACTTCGGACGGCATGCCTTCGACCGGCACGCCGAACATCTCGGAGGCCGTCATCGCGTGGATGTCGACGCCGTCGGCAAAAGCCTGCTTCAGCTGCGGGATGTCGGCGACATGGGCGAGCACGCGCAGCTCGATCTGGCTGTAGTCGGCCGAGACCAGCTTGTGGCCGGGTGTCGAGATGAAGGCCGTTCGGATCTTGCGGCCTTCCGCGGTGCGCACCGGAATGTTCTGCAGGTTCGGATCGGAGGAGGAGAGGCGGCCGGTCGTCGTCGCGGCCAGCGCATAGGATGTGTGCACGCGCTTCGTCTCGGGATGGACGAAGCCGGGCAGGGCGTCCGTATAGGTTGATTTCAGCTTGGTCAGCTGGCGCCAGTCGACGATCTTGCGCGGCAGCGGAATACCCTGTGCGGCAAGGTCTTCGAGCACCTGCGCGGACGTCGACCACTGGCCGGTCTTCGTCTTGGAGGCGCCGGACAGGCCCATCTTGCCGAACAGGATGTCGCCGAGCTGTTTCGGCGAGCCGATGTTGAAACGTTCGCCGGCAAGCTCGTAGATCTCTTCTTCAAGGGCGGCAGCGCCCTGTGCGAGCTCCCCGGAAAGGCGGGACAGCACCTGGCGGTCGATGGTGATGCCGCGCTCTTCCATGCGCGCCAGCACGGGCACCAGCGGGCGCTCCAGCCGCTCGTAGACGGTGGTCATGCGCTCGCTCGCAAGGCGCGGCTTCAGCACGTGCCAGAGGCGCAGCGTCACGTCGGCATCCTCGGCGGCATAGGTCGTGGCGCGGGAAATATCGACCATGTCGAAGGTCTGCGCGCCCTTGCCGGAGCCGGCGACGTCCTTGTAGGCGATCGGCTTGTGGCCGAGCCAGCGTTCGGAAAGCGTGTCCATGCCGTGCGTGGTGGTGCCCGCATCGAGCGCATAGGACATCAGCATCGTGTCGTCGAAGCCCTTCACGGTGATGCCGTGCCGGCGCATGACGAGATAGTCGTATTTGAGGTTCTGCGCGACCTTCAGGACGGACGGATCCTCCAGCAGGCTCTTCAGCCGCTCCAGCGCCGGGCGGATCGGGATCTGCCCCTCGGCAAGCCCGCCGCCGAGCAGGTCGCCGACGCCGGTCTTGTGGTTGAGCGGCACATAGCAGGCGCGGATGGCGGTGCCGGCCGGATCCTTGGCATTGTCGGCGATCGCCAGGGAGAAGCCGCAGAGTTCGGCCTGCATGGCGTCGAGCGAGGTCGTCTCCGTGTCGAAACCGACGAGACCGGTCTCTTGTGCGGCGGCGATCCAGCGGTCCAGCGCTTCGAGGTCCCGGACGGTCTCGTAGCCGGCATGGTCGATGGGTACGGCGGCAAAGCGCTCGGCGCGTGCCCTTGCGAGCGCGGCGGGCGTATCGCCGTCCGCAGCCGCGGCAGGCGGCGGCGCTGCGGCAGCCGTTTCCGTGCCGGCAGGGGCTGTCGCGCTGTCGCCCTTGTCGAGGTCCGAGCCGCGCGCCTCGGTGCCCCCTTCGACCGGCACGTCCGCCGGTTCGATGGCGCCGGCATCGCAATCGCAGGCTTCGGCGACGCGGCGTGTCAGCGTGGTGAACTCCATCGCCTTCAGGAAGGCGATTAGCCGGGGCCCGTCCTGCGGGTGCAGGATCAGGTCGTCGAGGGGCGTATCGAGCGGTGTGTCCGTCTTCAGCGTAACGAGCTGGCGGGAGAGCAGCACGAGGTCGCGATTGGCGATGATGTTCTCGCGGCGTTTGGCCTGCTTGATCTCCTCGGCGCGGGCGAGCAGCGTATCGAGGTCGCCATATTCGTCGAGAAGCTGCGCGGCCGTCTTCGGGCCGATGCCGGGCACGCCGGGCACGTTGTCGGTCGAATCGCCGGTCAGCGACTGGAGGTCGATCATCTTCTCCGGCGGCACGCCCCATTTCTCGATGACTTCGGGAATGGAGATCTGCTTGTCCTTCATGCCGTCGTACATCGAGACGTTCTCGGTCACGAGCTGCATCAGGTCCTTGTCGGAAGAGACGATCGTGACGCCGGCGCCGTCGGCTTCGGCAAGGCGGGCATAGGTGGCGATCAGGTCGTCGGCCTCGAAACCTTCCTTCTCGATGCAGGGCAGGTTGAAGGCGCGTGTCGCATGGCGGATCAGGCCGAACTGCGGGATCAGGTCTTCCGGTGGTGCCGACCGGTTCGCCTTGTACTGGTCGTAGAGTTCGTTGCGGAAGGTCTTCGAGGAATAGTCGAAGATGACCGCGAAATGGGTCGGCGTCACGCCCACGTCGGTGTTGCGCGCATCCTTCAAGAGCTTCCACAGCATGTTGCAGAAACCCGAGACGGCATTGACCGGCAGCCCGTCCGATTTGCGGTTGAGCGGCGGGATGGCGTGGAAGGCACGGAAGATGAAACCCGAGCCGTCGACGAGGAAGAGATGATCACCTTTTTTCATGGGGTGAATGGATAGCGCGGGCGGCTTTCCGCGTCCATCTTTCATTGTGGGAAAACGGGCGCTCCCGGGGCGTGGAAAGCCTCACACGAACGTTACCAATTTGTAATTTTCCAGGCCTCCTGAATCCCTTGAAAAGCCACATTCGAACCCACAGATATTGGTCATCGGCACCTGATCAAAGCCGTTGTCTGGCACCCGGCCTGTCCCCCGCCGCGCCAGACAAAGGACAAAGGCCTCATCCCCCTCTCCGGGCCTTTGTCCATCATTCGAAGAAGCCGCCGCGACAAGCCTCCTGTCGTCGGCGGCTTCTCGTTTTGGGGCAGATGGATCGCCTGCGATCCATAGTTGTCTTCCCCCTGAAAGCGGCATACCTTCCCGCCATGGAATTTGACCGGAAGGAGTCGGCAGCATACCTCGCCAATCTCCTGGCGAAGGCGGCGTCCCGCGCCCTTCAGGTGCGGGCGGACGGGGCTGGTTTTGCGCCCGGTCAGTTCCCGGTCCTCCTGGAGCTCTGGAGCGGCGACGGTCTCACCCAGCGCGAACTGCTCGACCGGCTCGACATCGAGCAGGCGACCATGGCCAACACGCTTGCCCGCATGCAGCGCGACGGGCTCATCTCCCGCCGGCGTCACCCGAAGGACAAGCGGGCCCAGCTCGTCTTCCTGACGAACCGTGGCAAGGCGCTGCGCGAAACCGCGATGGCGGCGGCCTCGGCCACCGAGGACACGCTGTTCCAGGGGTTCCGGCGTTTCGAGCGGGAGCTGCTTCTGGAATATATGCGCCTGGTGCTTGCCAATCTCGGCCGCGATCCGCGCATCTGATCGTCATACGATTTGCCCTGACCGAGCCGATCGGTCTAATGTCGCGCCGAAATTCATTTGATTTGCCGCATGTTGCATCGCAAGAGCGCGACCGCATCATGTTCTAGGGGTTCATCCATGACCAATATCCTGCCCGTCCTCGATCGTGCCAGCGCCGGCATTCCGGCCAGCCTCGAACGCCTGTTCGAACTGGTGCGCATCAAGTCCATCTCGACCGATCCGGCCTTCAAGGTGGAGTGCCGCCGGGCGGCCGAGTGGCTGGTCACGGAGCTGCGCTCGCTCGGCTTCGACGCGACGGTGCGCGACACGCCCGGCCACCCCATGGTCGTCGCCCATCACGATGGCGCAAGGCCCGATGCGCCGCATGTCCTGTTCTACGGTCACTACGACGTCCAGCCGGTCGATCCGCTGAACCTGTGGGACCATGATCCCTTCGAGCCGGCGGTGCGCGATGCGGGCGAGGGTCGGCGCGTCATCACCGGTCGCGGCACCTCTGACGACAAGGGTCAGCTCCTGACCTTCGTGGAAGCCTGCCGCGCCTACAAGGAAACGACGGGCGCGCTGCCCTGCCGCGTCACCATCCTTTTCGAAGGCGAGGAGGAGTCGGGTTCGCCCTCGCTGAAGCCCTTCCTCGAGGCCAATGCCGCCGAGCTGACGGCCGATTTCGCCCTCGTCTGCGATACCAGCATGTGGGACGCCGACACGCCGGCGATCTCCGCAGGCCTGCGCGGCCTCGTCGGCGAGGAGATCGTCGTCAAGGCGGCTGACCGGGATCTGCATTCCGGCTATTTCGGCGGCGCTGCGGCAAACCCGATCCACATCCTGTCGGACATCCTCGCCGGCCTGCACGACGACACCGGCCGCGTGACGCTCGACGGCTTCTACGACGGCGTCGAGGAGACGCCGACCCAGATCAAGGCGGCATGGGAAACGCTCGGCAAGACGGCTGAGAGCTTCCTCGGCGAGATCGGCCTGTCGATTCCTTCGGGCGAAAAGGGCCGCTCGGTGCTCGAACTCACCTGGGCGCGCCCGACCGCCGAGGTCAACGGCATCACCGGCGGCTATACGGGCGAAGGCTTCAAGACGGTGATCGCCGCCGAAGCCTCGGCAAAGGTCTCCTTCCGCCTCGTCGGCAAGCAGGATCCGGCGAAGATCCGCGACGCGTTCCGCGCCTATGTGCGGGCCCGGGTGCCGGCCGATTGCTCGGTGACGTTCCACGCCCATGGCGGTTCGCCGGCCATCCAGCTCCCTTACGATTCCGCGCTGCTCGGCAAGGCGAAGAGCGCACTGTCGGACGAATGGCCAAAGCCCGCCGTGGTCATCGGCATGGGTGGCTCCATCCCGATCGTCGGCGATTTCCAGAAGATGCTCGGCATGGAATCCCTGCTCGTCGGCTTCGCGCTGTCGGACGACCGCATCCATTCGCCGAACGAGAAATACGAGCTGCGCTCCTTCGAAAAGGGCATCCGCTCGTGGGTGCGCATTCTTTCGGCGCTCGCAGCGCGCTGACGCAGATGTGATGAGATGGGAGGCCAGCATTAACCGGACGGAACGGAAATGCTGGTTTCTTCAAAAAACAAGGGCCGCGCGCGGACAGGCGACGACGGCCCGGACATGGGGAAGGGTGAGGATGGCATCAGGAAAGATTGCGAGAAACCCTCGCTGCTCAGGCTATGGCGCGCCGGGAGCAGAGGGGGAGGCAGGATGAAGCGGCTGAAAAAATTCTTCTGGCCGCTCGTCAGCACAGCCGCGATCATCCTGTCGATCTACATCCTCTACAAGGACCTGCGGGGCCTGTCGCTCGACGAGTTCATGGCAAGCCTCCATGCCATTCCGGTCTCCGGCTGGCTGCTCGCCTGCGGCGCGACCCTGCTCGCCTATGCGGCGCTTGCCGCCTATGACCATCTGGCGCTCGAACACCTTGGTCACCGTATCTCGCTGTGGTTCATCACCATCACCTCCTTCACCACCTATGCGCTGTCGCACAATATCGGCGCTTCGGTGTTTTCAGGCGCGCTGGTGCGCTATCGCGCCTATACGTCGAAGGGGTTGACAGGATCGGAGGTGGGCGTTCTCGTCGCCTTCTGCTCCTTCACCTTCGCGCTCGGCACGGTCATGCTGTTCGGCCTGGTGCTGGTGCTGGAACCGGAAATCGTCGAGCGCTTCTCCCATCTTCTGCCGATCGAGGCGGCGTTTTCGACGGGAATCTTCATTCTTGCGCTGGTCGCGCTCTACGTGGTCGGCAGTCTCGTCGGCTTCCGGCCGATCGATACCCGCTGGCTGAAGTTGGAATATCCAAAACCCTCGCTGGTCTTCCGCCAGCTCTTCATCGCGCCGATCGAACTCATCGGCGCGGCGGCGATCATCTACTTCGTGCTGCCGGAGGCGGGCAATCCGGGCTTCTTCGTCGTGCTCGGCATCTTCCTCGCCTCCTTCTCGGTCGCGCTGCTGTCGCATGCGCCGGGCGGCATCGGCGTCCTGGAGCTCGTCTTCATCGCCGGCCTGCCGGATATGGATCCGGCGGCGGTGCTGGCGGCGCTTGCCGTCTTCCGGCTGTTCTACCTGATCATCCCCTTCATCATGGCGCTGGTGGTCATTCTCATCTTCGAACGGCAGCGGTTTCTCAGCCGGCTGAGCAACGGCGAGGATTGAGGCGATGGAGAAGTTTGGTTCATCTTGCATTCAGTCGAATTGTTTCATGCTGTCATCCGTCTTGATCACTGTAAAACAGTGACTATCCAAGGGAGACCGACATGAAGACAACGATCAAGGGCGGCATTGCCGCTGCCATGGCCGTCGCCATGTTCGCCACGACATTCGTATCCGCACCGGCCTTCGCCATGCCGATGCCGAAGGTCGGCGCTTCTCAGGCGAGCGATGTGCAGGACGTGCAGTGGCGTCGTGAACGCCACGAGCGTCGCGGCTGGTATGGCGGCCATCGCGGCTATCGCTATGAACGCCGCGGCTATCGCCGCCACTCGGACGGCTGGTGGTATCCGCTGGCAGCCTTCGGTGCGGGTGCCATCATCGGCGGCGCGATCGCCAATGACGGCTATTCGCAGCCGCGCTACGAGGGCATCAACCCGCGTCACACCGAATGGTGCTATGCGCGCTATCGCTCGTATCGCGACTATGACAACACGTTCCAGCCCAACTATGGCGGCCGCCGCCAGTGCTACTCGCCCTATTATTGAGCAAGGCGCAGCCGTCTGAGTGGTTCCGCGCCGGAAACGGCGCGGCAAACCGGCGCATTTTTCCGGGCGGCCCATCGGCCGCCCGATCTTTCTCTCAAATCCCCCTCAAACTGTCGCCCGCGCGTTCACCGCTTCTTAACGACCCCTTAAATCGCCGCATTTAAGGTCCACCGGACGGCGATATTTTTAAGGGTGTATCCAACCGCTTATGGCAGCCAACCGCAAATCCCAGCGCATCGAACCGTCCTTCCAGGGATCGGGAGGCCGCCACGACGACGATTTCCACGTCGACGCAGGGGATCGCGTGGCGGGCGGGCGCAAGGGACGCGGCAAGCCGGCGAAGGCCGAGCGGCCGCGGCGCGGTTCCGGCCGGCGCCGCCAGTCGTCCGGTGGCGGTTTCTTCGGCCTGTTCCGGCGGCTCTTCTACTGGTGCGTCGTGCTCGGCATCTGGGGCGCCATCGGCGTCGGCGGTCTCGTGCTCTATTACGGTGCGCGCATGCCGAGCGCCACGAGCTGGTCGATCCCCGACCGGCCGCCGAACATCAAGATCCTCGCCGTCAGCGGCGATGCCATCGCCAACCGCGGCCTCACCGGCGGCGAGGCGCTGTCGCTCGAAAACATGTCGCCCTATATCCCGCAGGCGGTCATCGCCATCGAGGACCGGCGCTTCTATTCGCATTTCGGCATCGATCCGCTCGGCCTCGCCCGTGCGATGATCACCAACATCACGACCGGCCGCATGGTGCAGGGCGGCTCGACGCTGACCCAGCAGCTTGCGAAAAACATGTTCCTCTCGCCGGAGCGCACGCTGGAGCGCAAAGTGCAGGAAGTGCTGCTCGCCTTCTGGCTGGAGCACAAATATTCCAAGGACCAGATCCTTGCGATGTATCTCAACCGTGTCTTCTTCGGCTCGAATTCCTACGGGGTCGAGGCTGCATCGCGGCGCTATTTCAACAAGTCGGCGCGCGACGTGAACCTCGGCGAGGCCGCGCTTCTGGCCGGCCTCCTGAAAGCGCCGTCCCGCCTTTCGCCGGCGCGCGATCCGGAAGCCGCCGAAGCCCGCGCCCAGGTCGTCCTCGGCGCGATGCGCGAGGAAGGGTTCGTCACCGACACCGAAATCACGACGGCGATGTCCCAGACGCCGGCCCGGGCGAAGAGCTACTGGTCCGGCGCGCAGCACTATGCCGCCGACATGGTCATGGCCCAGCTGCCGGGCATGATCGGCGACATCAAGGAAGACCTCGTCATCGACACGACGATCGACCTCGATCTGGAAAAGAAGGCCGACGAGGCGATCACCGCGCTCCTCGACAAGGACGGCGAAAAATCGAACGCCTCGCAGGCCGCGCTCGTCTCGATCGACGGCACGGGCGCGATCCGCGCGCTCGTCGGCGGGCGCGATTATGCTGAAAGCCAGTTCGACCGCGCCTCCAAGGCCAAGCGCCAGCCGGGCTCGGCCTTCAAGCCCTTCGTTTATGCCGCAGCGCTCGAAGCCGGTCGCTCGCCGCTCTCGGTGCGCAACGACGCACCGGTCAGGATCGGCAAATGGACGCCGGAAAACTACGACCAGAAATACCGTGGCGAGGTGACGCTTTCCTCCGCGCTCGCCCAGTCGCTGAACACGATTGCGGCCCAATTGGTCATGGAAGTCGGCCCGGACGAGGTGATCAAACTCGCCCGAAGGCTCGGCATCGAATCGGAGCTGCAATCGAACGCCTCGATCGCGCTCGGCACCTCGGAGGTGACGCTGGTGGAGCTGACCGCCGCCTATGCGCCCTTCATGAACGGCGGCTACAAGGCGACGCCGCACATCATCCGCCGCATTTCGACGGCCGACGGCAAGGTGCTCTACGAAAACACCTACGACAACCCGCCGCGCGTGCTGGAGCAGAATATCGTCTCGATGATGAACGGCATGATGATGCGCGTCATCACCGAGGGCACCGGCAAGAACGCCCGCATTCCCGGCTGGTCGGCCGCCGGCAAATCCGGCACGACGCAATCCTTCCGCGACGCGCTCTTCGTCGGCTATACGAGCAACCTGACGACGGGCGTCTGGTTCGGCAACGACGACGGCAAGTCGATGAAGAAGGTGACGGGCGGCGGGCTTCCGGCAAAGGCCTGGAGCCAGTTCATGACCGCCGCCCACGAGGGCCTTGCGCCCTCGCCGCTCTTCGGAACCGCCGGCGGCGGAGAGCCGGTGGTGGACGGAACCGAACCCGCGCCGGAAGGCGACCAGCTCTTCGACATCATCTCCCGCACGCTCGGCAACGAACCCGCCCGCGACGGACAGGCGGTGGCGGACGAACAGACGGGCGCCGTCCCGCTCGACGATGGTTTTACGCCGCCCGCCGATGTCGGCCAGCAGGGACAGACCGGCACGCGCCGGACGACCCTCCTCGACGTGCTTCTGGGCGGCTGACGGCCGTCCGTTTATCCAAAGGCGATGGTGACGTTTGACGGCTCGACCGGGTGATCCATCCAGACCCGGATGCGTGTTTTCGTGGATGGCACCTGTGCAATGGCGTATTGAGGCTCGTTCGCATCGAACAGAATGAGCTGTTGGTTGGGCGTGTTCAGAATGGTGTCGGAATCCGGCTCCCTTGCCTCCGCAACCTCGGAATAGGGTCCGAGCGTCACATGAGTGTCTCCATCGCTCCAGTAATAGGCTGGAATGTTGACACAGTCATTGGAAACAAAGATTCCCTGCCTGTCCATATGAACTGGAACGTCTACATTTCGGCGGCCTGCGACGTAAAAGCTTACATATTCCGGGGCGATCGATAGGTGTTGCACGGCCATAGTGTCAAAATCTCCTCTTCGATAAAAGTCCGCCCTGTGAATTGCTGCACCACCAGCAGTGTGGATAAATCCTGCTTGGCTTGCCAACTGATTTTGGTACCTGATGGTCACCGATGAAATGGCCGCGAGGTGTTCCCGAAGTCTTTCTACCACACCAATGGCATCCATAGGTTCGGCCGATGCGATCGATCTCGGACTGCTCCGTCCGGTTAAATCGTCTATTTGTTTCTGGTGTAACAACCCACTCTTTTGCATAGGGGCCAAGCCCAGTTTGTGGTAGCTTCGCCTGGAGCACGCGGAGCATCGCTTCCTGCGTTGTCGCTTCGTTGGCTCGTATTAACCCCTCAAGCGTCTCGTAGATTTGCGGGGTTGGTTTCCAGTTCGGTTCACGCCTATGAACGGCGCGTAGCGCCTCTTGCATGCGACTTGTACTGATCGCCAGCCGCACCTCCTGCGCGGGCGTGATAGTTTGCAACCTACCGAGGATGCGAACTTGTCTCCCACCGCGAGGTCCGCGGCGGCTGACGAGGATCGGCTGGTTGCCGGAACCTTCGTCGACCCATTGCCCGCCGTCGGGATTGCCTGCGGGCACGCGCGGCTGGTCGGCGCGGAAGCCGGCCTTCAATTGGAGGGATAGAGCCAGCGCGCGGATTTCGACTAATATCGCCGCATGTCTGTAGCTCAATTGTAAAAAGGCTGGTTCGGTCGGGTCCGTCGAGATCATTTGCCGCACAATCCGCTCGCGATTCAGTCGAACAAGTGTGGGCGAGGTGGCGGCGACGGGGATGAATTGACCCCGGGAAAATTTCACGATGCGTTCAAGTGAAGGGAAATATTATATATTTCCTTCGGCCATTCTCTCTTCGGCATCTCCGTTTGTACTGGAGGCTCTACATTTCCGAGCCGGGAGATACTATCTCTCCGATAGCCACCAAAACCGCAATCCGCCGCTTGAGACACCTGAGAGGATTGTGGTTGATTGCGGGTTGCGGCGGCGGTACACCAATTCCAACGGACGCGCTGATTTTGCGAGCTTTGCGGCCCGGCAATGTCTTGCAGTCGTCTGGAGGGCTCCTTATATACGCCGCAAGGCAGGGCTGAGGCCCGTGCTTTCGATAAGACCATACCATTAGGGGCTGCCAAAAGAACGCCTGAATGGGTTCCGGCAGTTCGCTTCAAGGAGAGAATGACATGGCTAAAGTAATCGGTATCGACCTCGGGACGACCAATTCCTGCGTCGCCGTCATGGATGGCAAGGACGCGAAGGTCATTGAGAATGCCGAAGGCGCGCGCACGACGCCTTCCATGGTTGCCTTCACCGAAGACGGTGAGCGGCTGACCGGCCAGCCGGCCAAGCGCCAGGCGGTCACCAACCCGGAAAACACCCTGTTCGCCGTCAAGCGCCTCATCGGCCGCCGCTACGACGACAAGCTCGTCGAGAAGGACAAGGGTCTCGTTCCCTACAAGATCGTCAAGGGCGACAACGGCGATGCCTGGGTCGATGCCCGCGGCAAGGGCTATTCCCCTTCGCAGATCTCCGCCATGATCCTTCAGAAGATGAAGGAAACCGCCGAATCCTATCTCGGCGAGACCATCACCCAGGCCGTCATCACGGTTCCCGCCTACTTCAACGACGCGCAGCGCCAGGCGACCAAGGACGCCGGCAGGATCGCGGGTCTTGAAGTGCTGCGCATCATCAACGAGCCGACCGCAGCCGCGCTCGCCTACGGCCTAGACAAGAAGGACGGCAAGACCATCGCCGTCTACGACCTTGGCGGCGGCACGTTCGACATCTCGGTCCTGGAAATCGGCGACGGCGTCTTCGAAGTGAAGTCGACCAACGGCGACACCTTCCTCGGTGGTGAAGACTTCGACATGCGTCTCGTCGAATATCTCGCAGCCGAGTTCAAGAAGGACCAGGGCATCGACCTGAAGAACGACAAGCTCGCCCTTCAGCGCCTCAAGGAAGCTGCCGAAAAGGCAAAGATCGAGCTCTCGTCCTCGCAGCAGACCGAAATCAACCTGCCGTTCATCACGGCGGACGCCTCCGGTCCGAAGCACCTGACGATGAAGCTGTCGCGTGCCAAGTTCGAAAGCCTGGTCGACGACCTCGTCCAGCGCACCGTCGCACCGTGCAAGGCAGCCCTCAAGGATGCCGGCGTCACGGCGGCCGAGATCGACGAAGTCGTTCTCGTCGGCGGCATGAGCCGCATGCCGAAGGTGCAGGAAGTCGTCAAGCAGCTGTTCGGCAAGGAGCCGCACAAGGGTGTCAACCCGGATGAAGTGGTCGCCATGGGCGCCGCCATCCAGGCCGGCGTTCTCCAGGGCGACGTCAAGGATGTCCTGCTCCTCGACGTGACCCCGCTCTCGCTGGGCATCGAAACGCTGGGCGGCGTCTTCACCCGTCTGATTGACCGCAACACGACGATCCCGACGAAGAAGTCGCAGACCTTCTCGACCGCCGAGGACAACCAGTCGGCCGTGACCATCCGCGTCTCGCAGGGCGAGCGTGAAATGGCTGCGGACAACAAGCTGCTCGGCCAGTTCGACCTCGTCGGCATTCCCCCGGCACCCCGCGGTATGCCGCAGATCGAGGTCACCTTCGACATCGACGCAAACGGCATCGTGCAGGTTTCGGCCAAGGACAAGGGCACCGGCAAGGAGCACCAGATCCGCATCCAGGCCTCCGGCGGCCTCTCCGACGCCGATATCGAGAAGATGGTCAAGGACGCCGAAGCCAATGCCGAGGCCGACAAGAAGCGCCGTGAGGGCGTCGAGGCGAAGAACCAGGCCGAAAGCCTGATCCATTCGTCGGAAAAGTCCCTCAAGGAATATGGCGACAAGGTCACGGAAGCCGATCGCAAGGCCATCGAGGACGCGATCGCCGCGCTGAAGACCGCCGTCGAAGCCTCCGAGCCCGACGCGGACGACATCAAGGCGAAGACCAACACGCTCATGGAAGTCTCCATGAAGCTCGGTCAGGCGATCTACGAGGCTCAGCAGGCTGAAGAGAATGCATCCTCGGGTGAGGCCGGCGACAATGTCGTCGATGCCGACTATGAGGAAGTCAAGGACGAGGACGACCGTAAGAAGTCGGCCTAATTCTCCTGAAAAGCCGGCCGCCCCAGGCGGCCGGTGCAACGGATAGCAAGAAGGCGGAAGTCAGCGCGAAGGGAACAAGGCCAAGATGATCACTCCCGTTGCAAGCGGTGACGATGTCATGGTCTTTTCTTCGCACCGGCTTCCGCCTCTTTGCGTGCGTGCTTTGCAAGCGCAGGCTAAGGCAAGCTTCCAGGTCCATAACAAGAAGACCGTTCCCACGAAACGGACGTGAACCCGAATGGCAAAAGCTGATTTTTACGAGACGCTGGGTGTCTCCAAGACCGCCGACGAGAAGGAGCTGAAGAGCGCCTTCCGCAAGATGGCGATGAAGTACCACCCCGACAAGAATCCGGGTGATGCCTCCGCCGAACAGACGTTCAAGAACGTCAACGAAGCCTATGAGACGCTGAAGGACCCGCAGAAGCGGGCGGCCTATGATCGCTATGGCCACGCGGCCTTCGAGCAGGGCGGCATGGGCGGTGGCGGCGGCTTCCAGGGCGGTGGCTTCTCGGACATCTTCGAGGACATCTTTGGCGAGATGATGGGCGGCGGGCGCCAGCGGCGCTCTGCCAGTGGGCGTGAACGCGGCGGCGATCTTCGCTACAACATGGAGATCTCGCTGGAAGAGGCCTATGCCGGCAAGACGGCGCAGATCCGTGTGCCGACGTCGATCACCTGCGACGTCTGTACCGGTACGGGCGCAAAACCCGGCACCAGCCCGAAGACCTGTGCCACCTGCCAGGGCTCCGGCCGCGTGCGCGCCGCGCAGGGCTTCTTCTCGATCGAACGCACCTGCCCGACCTGCCACGGCCGCGGCCAGACGATCAGCGATCCCTGCACCAAGTGCCACGGCCATGGCCGCGTCACGGAAGAGCGTTCGCTCTCCGTCAACATTCCGGCCGGCATCGAGGACGGCACGCGCATCCGGCTCTCGGGCGAGGGTGAAGCAGGCGTGCGCGGCGGGCCGGCGGGCGATCTTTATATTTTCCTGTCGGTCAAGCCGCACGAGTTCTACCAGCGCGACGGGGCGGACCTTTACTGCACCGTGCCGATCTCGATGACGACGGCAGCGCTCGGCGGCACCTTCGACGTGGCGACGCTCGACGGCACCAAGTCGCGCGTCTCGGTGCCCGAGGGCACCCAGGCCGGCCGCCAGTTCCGCCTCAAGGGCAAGGGCATGCCGGTGCTGCGTTCCACGCAGGTCGGTGATCTCTACATCCAGATCCAGATCGAGACGCCGCAAAAGCTGACCAAGCGCCAGCGCGAGCTGCTGAAGGAGTTCGAGGAGATTTCCTCGAAGGACAACAACCCGGAATCCGCGGGCTTTTTCGCGCGGATGAAGGAGTTCTTCGAGGGCTGATCGCCGCGTTCTCGCGCGCTGCTTCGGTCGGCGTTTGATGGACAATGGAAGCCGGGGTGGAAACGCCCCGGCTTTTTTCATGCGGCGCGCAGGATGAAGGCGGCAAAGCGCTTCTGCACGAAGGGTGAGACGACGAAGACCATGGCGAACACCATGATCGGCGTGATCACGGCGGTGCGCTGCCAGATCGTCCAGCCCTCGGTGAGGGGCAGCACGATGTAGAGCAGGACGGTGATCAGCGGGTAGACGGGCAACAGCAGGGCGAGCGCCAGGTGCGGCTTGGACAGCCGGAGGGCCGGAGAATCGTCGGTCATGGGAGCAACCTTTATAAAACGGAACGTTTCGTTTATATAGAAACGAAACGTTCCGTTCAAGTGTCGCCCATGCTAGAAACGGCAAAAATGGAAGATCGGATGTCAGAGGCAGAGACCAGACCCGCCCGCCGTTCAATCGGTGCCACACGCAATCCGGCAAGCGAGGAGGCGATCCTGGCTGCGGCGGAGGCGGTACTCGTGGAAAGCGGGCTCTCCGGCTTCTCCATCGAGGCGGTGGCGCGGCGCGCACGCGCCGGAAAGCCGACGATCTATCGCTGGTGGCCGTCGCAGGCTGCGCTTCTGCTGGATGTCTATCATCGTCGCAAGCGGGCGAACTTCACCTTCCCGGACACAGGCAACGTTCGCGACGACCTGCGGGCCCATCTTTCTGGCCTGCTGACGACATGGCGCGTGGGCACGGGCGGCGAAGTGTTCCGCTGCGTCGTGGCAAAGGCGCAGGGCGAGCCCGATGCGCTGGCTGCCCTTTCGGCCTATATGCGCGATCGCCGCCGCCAGAGCAGCCGGATCATCGAGATGGCGCAGGCGCGCGGCGAGGTGCGCCCGGACGCCAGCCCCGAGCTCGTCACCGAACTTCTGTCGAGCTTCGCCTGGGGTCGGCTTCTGACCGAACGGCTCGATGTCTCCGAGGCGGAAATCGACGCCGTGATCGAGACGGTGCTGGCCGGCATCGCCGTGAAGCCGGCCGGCTGATGGCTTAGCCCGCGGCTCGCAGCAGCGTCAGGCGGCCATCGGCGTCGATCTTCGTCGTGACGCCCTCATAGCTCTGCAGCGTCGGATGGCCGGTCTCGATCGGATGATGGTGCGTTGCCGTCATCACCAAGACATGGGCGCCGGCGCCCTCGCCGGCCAGAATGCCCGCCGGCACGTCCTCGAAGACCAGGCAATCGGCCGGATCGAAGCCGAGACGCTCGGCGCCGAGCCGGTAGCCGTCCGGCGCCGGCTTGCCGCGGGTCACGTCGTCGGCCGTCACGATGACTGTCGGCAGGGGGATGCCCGCGGCGGCGAGGCGGCGATGGGCGAGTGCCACCGGCGCCGAGGTGACGATGCCCCAGCGGCCGGCTGGGAGGGCGGAGAGGAAGGCGATCGCACCCGGGATCGGCAGCACGCCCTCGATATCCTCCATCTCCTCGCGTTCGACCTCCTTGGCTTCGGCAATGGGATCGACGCCCGGCAGACCGAGCCGGGTGATCGTATCGATGCCGCGCACGCCATGCATGGTCGGCAGGAAGGTGGCGACGTCCAGCCCGTGCTTCAGCGCCCAGCGTGTCCAGACGCGTTCGGTGGCCGGAATGGAGTTGATGATCGTGCCGTCCATGTCGAAGAGGAAGGCGGAAAACGAACGGTCGAAGACGGGAAGGGAAGAGGACAAGGCAAGGACCTGCGGGCTGGGAGGGGAGGATGCGAAGCGCGGCGGGATGTCCTGGCTTACCTGCTCCCGGCCATGCAGGCAACCGGCTTGAACTGCTGGATTTTCCGCACGGCCCTGTTCGGTGGAGCGCTGTCCCTGGCACGGGTTCCGCCCGCTGTTCTCGCCGTTGCGGCTTGCGTGGCGCCAGGCGCCTGCCCATCTTTCTGTTGTTGCCCGATTTATGCGCCGCAGGGTGATTCCCCTTGGCGGCAAAATGCTCTAGCTCTCACCCCATGCCGCACAAGGTTTCCCTTTCCCGCCTCAAGCTCACGGATTTCCGCAACTATGCGGGCCTGTCGCTGCCGCTCGACGGGCGGCACGTCGTGCTGACGGGGCAGAACGGTGCGGGCAAGACCAATCTCATGGAAGCCGTATCCCTGCTTTCGCCGGGCCGGGGCCTGCGCCGCGCGCCCTATGGCGATGTCGTGCGCGCCAGCGCCAGCGCCGGCTTCACGATCTTCGCCACGCTCGACGGCATGATGGGCGAGGTCGATATCGGCACCGGCACGGAGGGGGGCGACGAGGGCCAGGCGCGAAGACTCCGGCTGAACGGCACGCCTGCCCGCACCGTCGATGAACTGCTGGACCACCTGCGTGTCGTCTGGCTGACACCGTCCATGGATGGCCTCTTCACCGGTCCCTCCGCCGATCGTCGTCGCTTCCTCGACCGGCTGGTGCTGTCGCTCGATCCCGAACACGGCCGCCGGGCAGCGGATTTCGAGAAGGCGATGCGCGGTCGCAACCGGCTGCTCTCCGAACCGCGGCCGGATCCTGCCTGGCTGACGGCGCTGGAAAAGCAGATGGCCGAGCTCGGCATCGCCATGGCGCATGCCCGCCACGAACTCGTCGGCCTCATCTCCGGCCTCGTGGAGGCGGCGCGCGACGATGGACCGTTCCCGTCGGCGAGCATGCGTCTCTCCGGCTTCCTTGACGGAGAATGGCAGCGCCCGGCCTATGAGATCGAGGACATCTATCTCGGCATGCTGCAGGATGGCCGCTATAGGGACGCCGCCGCCGGCCGCACGCTGGACGGCCCGCACCGCGGCGATCTCCTGATCCGCCACCGCGAAAAGGACATGGAGGCCGAACGCTGCTCGACGGGCGAGCAGAAGGCGCTGCTCGTCGGCCTCATCCTCGCCCATGCCGGCCTTGTCGGCGGCATGACCGGCCATGCACCGGTGCTGCTGCTCGACGAGATCGCCGCCCATCTCGACGAGGGCCGCCGGGCCGCGCTGTTCGACCGGGTCGATGCACTCGGAGGACAGGCCTTCATGACCGGTACCGACCGGTCGATGTTCGATGCGCTCGGCGATCGCGCGCAGTTCCTCACCGTCTCGCATGGAGGCATCGTGCCATGACCGATCCGCTCAGTCCCGAAGAGATCGACCGCTACCGGCGGCATATCGTGCTCGCAGAGATCGGCGGTGCGGGGCAGCAGAAGCTGAAGCAGGCGAATGTGCTGATCGTCGGCGCCGGCGGGCTCGGGGCGCCGGTCATCCAGTACCTTGCCGCTGCCGGCATCGGCCATATCGGCGTGCTGGACGATGACAGCGTCTCCCTCTCCAATCTCCAGCGCCAGGTGATCCACGACACCGCCGGGCTCGGCACGCCGAAGATCGCGAGCGCCGAAGCCGCCGTTGCCCGTCTCAACCCGCACGTGACCTTCACCGGCATCGCCGAGCGGCTGACGGCCGACACGGCCGCACGTCTCCTCGCCGGCTACGACCTCCTCGTCGACGGTTCCGACAATTTCGACACGCGTTATGCCTCCGCCGATGCCGCGGAGATTGCGCGCATTCCACTCGTCACCGGTGCTGTCGGCCGCTTCGACGGCTCGGTCACCGTGCTGAAGCCCTACGAGGCCGGGCCGGACGGCATGCTCAATCCCGGCTACCGCGATCTCTTCCCCACGGCCCCTCCGCCGGGCGTCGTGCCGGCCTGCGCCGAAGCCGGTATCGTCGGTGCGCTGACGGGTGTCGTCGGCACGTTGATGGCGATGGAGGTGATCAAGCTCGTCACGGGCGCCGGTGATCCGCTGGTCGGGCGGTTGTTGCTCTATGATGGGTTGGCTGCGCGCTTCGAGACGTTGAAATACAAGCGTCGCAAGGGCGGGCAATGACGGAAGTCCGCTCGATCGGGCCGGATTTCGACGGCTGGGACGCGCTGTTGTCGCTGATCCTCTCGGCTTTCGCCTTCATGGACGGTCTCATAGACCCGCCATCCTCCGCCCATCGGCTGACACCCGACGCACTTGCCAAGAAGGCGCGGGAGGAAATCGGGCTTCTCGCCGTGGAGGGGGACATGCTGGTCGGCTGCATGTTCCTGAAGCCGGAGGAAGAAAGCCTCTATATCGGCAAGCTCGCTGTCCTGCCGTCCTTTCAGGGACGCGGCGTGGGGCGGTCTCTCCTGGAGCACGCCGAGGCGCTGGCGCGGAAAAAGGGCCTGGCGACGCTCCGGCTCGAAACGCGGGTCGAACTGGCCGCCAACCATGCCCTTTTTGCCCGGTGGGGCTTCGTCAGGACGGCCGAGAAATCCCATCCCGGCTTCGCGCGCCCCACCTCGATCGAAATGTGCAAGACGCTGGTCTGATCACACCCGGCTCGGCAGCACGCGGTCCGGCGGCCGATGGCCGTCGAAGAAGGTGCGGATGTTGATGACGACCTTCTCGCCCATGTCGACGCGGCCTTCGAGCGTTGCCGAACTCATGTGTGGCAGCAGCACGACCTTGCCCTCGGCGGCGAGCTTCAGCAGCTTCGGGTTGACCGACGGCTCGTTCTCGAAGACGTCGAGGCCGGCGCCGGCGATCTTGCCGTCGCGCAGGCACTTGATCAGCGCCGTCTCGTCGATGATGCCGCCGCGCGCCGTGTTGACGATGTAGCTCGTCGGTTGCATCAGCTCGAGCCTTCGGGCCGACAGCAGGTGATAGGTCGCCGGCGTCGAGGGGCAGTTGACCGAAACGATGTCGACGCGCGCCAGCATCTGATCGAGGCTGTCCCAATAGGTCGCCTCCAGCGCGTCCTCCGTGTCCGGGCGCACGCGGTGGCGGTTGTGGTAGTGGATGGAGAGGCCGAAGGCCTTGGCGCGGCGGGCGACGGCGGTGCCGATGCGGCCCATGCCGACAATGCCGAGGCGCTTGCCCCAGATGCGTCGGCCGAGCATCCAGGTCGGCGACCAGCCGGCCCATTCGCCCTTGCGGTCCGTCAGGATGCGCGCACCTTCCGCCAGCCGGCGTGGGGCGGCGAGGATCAGTGCCATCGTCATGTCGGCCGTGTCCTCGGTGAGAACGTTCGGCGTGTTGGTGACGGTGATGCCGCGCCGGGCCGCCGCCTCCACGTCGACATTGTCGACACCGTTGGAGAAACAGGCGATCAGTTTGAGCTGGGGGCCGGCCTGCTCGATGAGCGCGGCGTCGATCCGGTCCGTCAGCGTCGGCACCAGAACGTCGGCCGATTTGACGGCGGCGACGAGTTCGGGCTGGCTGCGCGGCGTGTCGTCGATGTTGAGTTCCGCGTCGAACAGCTCGCGCATCCGGGTCTCCACGACCTCGGGCAGGCGGCGGGTGATGTAGACCTTCGGTTTTTTCTTCTGGGTCATGGGCTGTTCCGGCGTCCTGTTGACGGGTCCTTAACCAAGTTGGGCAAGGATTGCTTCATCAGGGGCATTTTCTACCAGACCCGGTCGCGAAGACAATCCGCCGTCTTTGGCGTTCCCGCGATTTGCCACTTTGCGCCGGTCCGGCAGTATCATGCCCTCTCCAGTTTGTGCGGATCGTCCATGCGTAACCTTGTCCTGCGTCTCAGCCTTGCCGCCCTTGCGGGCATCCTCGTTTCCGTTGCCGGCGTCCAGTACGCCCATGCCCAGGCGGCCAAGGGGCCGAGCGGCCTGCCGCTGCCCCGCTTCGTCAGCCTCAAGGCGAAAAGCGTCAACCTGCGCGTCGGCCCCAGCGTCGACTATGCCGTTGCCTGGCGCTACCTCAAGTCCGGTGTGCCGGTCGAAATCATCCAGGAGTATGACAACTGGCGCCGTATCCGCGATGCGGATGGCACCGAGGGCTGGGTCAACCAGGCGCTCCTGTCAGGCGAGCGCACGGCCGTGACCGCGCCGTGGATGCGCGGCAAGGGCGAGGGCATCTTCGTCAACATGCGCCGCGACGCCATGTCGAACTCGTCGGTCATTGCGAAGATCCAGCCCGGCGTCGTCGTCAAGGTCGGCGAATGCAATGGCGACTGGTGCCGCGCCGAGGCGGATGGCACGGCCGGCTGGGTCTCGCAGAACGAAATCTGGGGTGCCTATCCCGGCGAGGCCTTCAAATAAGGCCGACCTTCCTGGCCTCCTCCGCCAGCGACAGCAGCGGGCGGGGGCCGACCTGCTGGATGACGAGGCCGGCGGCGAGGCTGCCGAGCCGGCCGCAATCGGCCAGCGACCGTCCGGCCGTATAGCCATAGAGGAAACCGGCGGCATAGAGGTCGCCCGCGCCCGTCGTATCGACGACGCTGGGGATGCTGATCGCGTCCACATTGATGCGCTCGCCCTTCGACAGGATGACAGAGCCTTCCTCGCTCATCGTCACTGCCGCCAGCCGGCAATCCGCGGCGATGCGTGTCAGTGCCTCCTCGAAATCCTCGGTCTCGTAGAGCGCCAGGGCTTCCGCCTTGTTGGCGAAGACGATGTCGATCGTGCCGGAGCGCATGAGGTCGAGGAATTCGCCGCGGTAGCGGTGCACGCAGAAACTGTCCGACAGCGTCATCGACATTTCACGGCCGCTCGCATGGGCGATGCGGGCGCAATCGCGGATCGCATCCTTGGCGCGCGGCGGATCCCAGAGATACCCTTCGAAATAGGTGACCTTGGCCTCGGCGACGACGCTTTCCTCCACATCCTCGGGGCCTAGCTCCACGCAGGCGCCGAGATAGGTGTTCATCGAGCGCTCGCCGTCGGGCGTGACGAAGATCATCGAGCGGGCGGTCGGCGGCGGGCCGGCCAGCGGCTTCGTCTCGAAATGCACGCCCTGGGCGCGAATATCGTGGATGAAGATCTCGCCGAGCTGGTCGTTCGCCACCTTGCCGAAATAGGCGGCCCTGCCACCGAAGCTGGCGACGCCAGAGGCGGTGTTGCCGGCGCTGCCGCCGGAGGCTTCGAGTGCGGGACCCATGCGGGAATAGAGCAGTTCCGCCCGTTCGGCGTCGATGAGGTTCATCGCGCCCTTGATGATGCCGTTGTCCGTGATGAAGTTCTCATCGCAGCGCGCGATGATGTCGACGATGGCATTGCCGACCGTCAGCACGTCGAATTTGGTCATGCGGGGTTCCCGTCTCCCTAAGCATGCCGCGCAAAAGTGCTCAGCGGTTTTGCGACGACGGCATGCGCCAAAACAAGTGGTAAGAGCCGGGGGTTGGTCTTAACGGATTTTCCGCAAGTTGGAAGAAAAAAAGCCGCCGCGCCGTCTCCGGCGGGCAGCTTCTTATGGTGCGGCGCATAAGCCTTTCGATCGGTGTGGATCGAAGGAAAGGCATTGTGCGCCCTTAAAAAGAATCAGTCCTTGGCGCGTTCCACGTAGGAACCGTCTTCCGTCGCGATGACGACGCGCGTGCCGGCGGTGATGTGCGGCGGCACCAGCGTGCGAATGCCGTTCGACAGGATCGCCGGCTTGTAGGACGACGAGGCCGTCTGGCCCTTTACGACCGGTTCCGTCTCGGTGATCTCGAGCGTGACGTGGCGCGGCAGGTCGATGGCGATGGCAACGCCTTCATGTACCGACAGGATGACCGTCATGCCTTCCTGGAGATAGGCCTTGAGGTCGCCGATGTCCTCGTGGGACATGGTCAGCTGGTCGTAGCTTTCCGGATTCATGAAATGGTAGCCGTCGCCATCCTCATAGAGGAAGTTGTGCTCGCGGTCTTCCACGAAGGCGCGCTCGACCTGTTCGGTCGTGCGGTAGCGTTCGGAAACCTTCACGCCGTCGGAGATGCGGCGCATGTCGACCTGGGTGACCGGCGTGCCCTTGCCCGGGTGGAAGTTCTGCGCCGTCAGCACGACATAGAGCTTGCCTTCGACCTCGAGGACATTGCCCTTGCGGACGGAAGAGGCGATGATCTTTACCATAAGTCTTCCTTGTAACTGGATGGATCGCGGCGTACAGGACCGCCGTGAGACGCCTTCCCCGAGTGCCGAAAATGTGTTTTCGGGGCCGCAACTATCCTATATTCCGGCAAAAGACCAGTCTGTCCGCCGGCAAGCGCGAAGAAACCTGCCACAGGAACGTCATGAGCCTGAAGCCCTCGCCCTGGTGGGCGCCCGATGTCCATGCCGATCGCCGGCCGTTCCTTCTGGCGCGAAACCGCATCCAGGCGGCGTTGCGCGGCTGGTTCACGGCGCGCGACTTCACCGAGGTGGATACGGCGACGCTGCAGGTCTCTCCGGGCAACGAGGCGCATCTGCACGCCTTCGAAACCGCTGCGATCGGCCATTCCGGTGCAAGGACGCCGCTTTACCTGCACACCTCGCCGGAATTCGCCTGCAAGAAGCTGCTGGCGGCGGGCGAACAGCGCATCGCCTGCTTCGCCCATGTCTACCGCAACCGGGAACGCGGGCCGCTGCATCACCCGGAATTCACCATGCTGGAATGGTATCGGGCGGGCGAGGCCTATGAGCTGCTGATGGAGGATTGCGCCGAAATCCTCGTGTTGGCCGCCGGAGTGACGGGCGCATCGATGCTCACCTATCGCGGTGCGACCTGCGATCCGGCCCTGCTGCCGGAGCGGCTGACAGTGGCGGATGCCTTCCGGCGGCATGCCGGCATCGACCTTCTCGCTTCGATCGACCCTGATGGCGCGACGGACCGCGCGCGCCTTGCCGCCGCCATGCGGGCGGCCGGGCTGCGCGTGGCGGAAGACGACACCTGGGCCGATCTCTTCAGCCGTATTCTGGTTGAAAAGGTCGAGCCGCAGCTCGGTTTCGGCCGCGCCACCATTCTGTGTGAATATCCGACCGCGGAAGCGGCGCTTGCCCGCCCGGCGGCGCGGGACCGGCGGGTCGCCGAGCGGTTCGAGCTCTATGCCTGCGGCGTGGAATTGGCCAATGCCTTCGGCGAGCTGACCGATCCGGACGAGCAGCGCCGACGCTTCGAGCTGGAAATGGCGGAAAAGGTCCGCGTCTACGGCGAGACCTATCCGCTCGACGAGGATTTCCTTGCCGCACTCGCCCATATGCCGGAGGCGAGCGGCATCGCGCTCGGCTTCGACCGGCTGGTCATGCTGGCGACGGGCGCCGCGCGCATCGACCAGGTGATCTGGGCGCCGGTCGCGGAGACGGCGCCATGACGGTGGCACGCAGCCTGACGACGGTGGCCGAACTCGTCGAGGCCGGTCTCGTTCCCGAGGCGGGACGGGCGGGCGCGACGGCCGTTGCCGCGCGTTATGCCGTCGCCGTCACGCCGCCGCTCGTCGCGCTGATCGATCCTGCGGACCGCGACGATCCGATCGCCCGCCAGTTCGTGCCCGACCCCGCCGAGCTCGAGACTTTGCCGGAGGAGCGCGCCGATCCGATCGGCGATCTCGCGCACAGCCCGGTCGAGGGCATCGTGCACCGTTATCCCGATCGTGTCCTCCTGAAGGCCGTGCATGTCTGCCCGGTCTATTGCCGCTTCTGTTTCCGCCGCGAGATGGTCGGGCCCGAAGGGCTCGGCACCCTGTCCGCCCAGGCACTCGATGCGGCGATCGCCTATATCGCGGCGCGGCCGGCGATCTGGGAGGTGATCCTGACGGGCGGCGATCCGCTCGTGCTCTCGCCGCGCCGGCTGCAGGCCATGATGGAACGGCTTGCCGCCATCCCCCATGTGAAGATCGTGCGGTTCCACAGCCGCGTGCCTGTCGTCGATCCCGCGCGGGTGGATGCCGCGCTGATCGCGGCGCTGAAGGCCTCCGGCAAGACGACCTATGTGGCGCTGCACGCCAACCATCCGCGCGAATTCACCGCCGAGGCCCGTGCCGCCATCGCCCGCATCGTCGATGCCGGTATGGTGATGATCAGCCAGACGGTGCTGCTGAAAGGCGTCAACGACGATGCGGCGGTGCTGGCCGATCTGATGCGCACTTTCGTCGAGAACCGGATCAAGCCCTACTACCTGCATCATCCCGACCTTGCACCGGGCACGGCGCATTTCCGCCTGACGCTCGCCGAGGGCAGGGCGCTGGTCGAGAGCCTGCGCGGCCATGTCTCGGGTCTCTGCCAGCCGGACTACATCCTCGACATCCCCGGCGGGCACGGCAAGGTGCGTGCGGATTCGGCGGCGGTCGAAGAGGCGGACGATGGCTGTTTCCGTCTTCGTGATTTTCGCGGGCAAACGCATTCCTATCCGCCACGGCAGGACGAGGCATAACGTCAGCGCGAGGTGACGGCATCCTTCAGGACAAAAGAGCGGCTGCCGGCGTCTCGCCAGCGGGCTTTCGCACGCGTTTTTTCGTCTTTGTGCGGGGGAGCCGCAGGATTTCGGGGAATCCCGCGCTTCGGAGACTTGACGACACTTTCGTCAAAATGCCCACTTTAAACGATTGATAGCGTTGCCGGACAATTGTATTTCTTTTGTCGACAAGAGGATTTTCGATGACCGATACCGATTCCAGTTCCTTGCCCGAACGCAAACGAGGCTCCGGTGTGAAGATGGTCTATGACCTCTTGCGCGACGAGATCCTCGACCTGAAGCTTGCCCCCGGCAGCCCGATCGACGAGGTGCAGCTTGCCGAGCGGTTCAAGATGTCGCGCACACCGATCCGCGAGGCGCTGGTCCGGCTTGCCGGCGAGGGGCTGATCGAGACCCTGCCGAACCGCTCGACCATGGTCTCGAACATCGACTTCCTCAACCTGCACACCTTCTTCGACGCGCTGGTGCTGATGTACCGGGTGACGACGCGGCTTGCGGCGCAGGCGCACCGCCCCGAGGACCTCGCCATCATCAGGGGCTTTCACGAGGACTATGCGGCGGCGCTCAAGGCGCGCGACGCCCTGACGATGATCGCCACCAACGCGGCCTTCCACGCCGCGATCGCCGAGGCCGGGCGCAACCCCTATTTCACCAGTCTGTTCCGCCGGCTGCTCGACGAGGGACGGCGCATCCTGCAGCTCTACTACCAGTCCTACGACGAGCAGTTTCCCCAGCGCTTCGTGGATGAGCACGCCGCGATCATTGCCGCCATCGAGGCCCGTGACATCGAGGAGGCGGACCGGCTCGGCAAGGCCCATGCCGAGGCGATCGTCGCCCAGGTGCAGAAGCTGTTCAGCCGCAACGACAGGCTCGACATTGCGCTCTGACAGGCGCTGTATTTTTCTTGTCGACAAATAAAATACAAGATGCTATACCCATCATCAGAAAGAGGGGAGGCCCAGTGCATCGTGCCGGCCGACCATCCGATGAACCGCCAAAGGAGACCGACATGAAGGCCAAGATTTTTTCCGGCGTCATTCCCGCCCTGATGACCCCCTGCAAGGACGACCGCACGCCGGATTTCGACCAGCTGGTGCGCAAGGGCAAGGAACTCATCGAAAAGGGCATGTCGGCTGTCGTCTATTGCGGCTCGATGGGTGACTGGCCGCTGCTGACCGACGCGCAGCGCATGGAGGGCGTCGAGCGCCTCGTCAAGGCGGGCATCCCGGTCATCGTCGGCACCGGCGCCGTCAACACCGCCTCGGCCGTTGCCCATGCCGCCCATGCCCAGAAGGTCGGTGCACAGGGTCTTATGGTCATCCCGCGCGTCCTCTCCCGCGGCTCCGTCGTCGCTGCCCAGAAGAACCACTTCAAGGCGATCCTCTCCGCTGCGCCGGATCTGCCGGCCGTCATCTACAACAGCCCCTACTACGGCTTCGCCACCCGCGCAGACCTGTTCTTCGCGCTGCGCGAAGACCACAAGAACCTCGTCGGCTTCAAGGAATTCGGCGGTGCGGCCGACATGCGCTATGCGGCCGAGAACATCACCAGCCGCGACGATGACGTCTCGCTGATGATCGGCGTCGATACCTGCGTCTTCACCGGCTTCGTCGATTGCGGCGCCGTCGGCGCGATCACCGGCATCGGCTGCGTGCTGCCGAAGGAAGTCATCCACATGTGCAACCTCGCCCAGGCTGCCGCCAAGGGCGACCCGGATGCCCGCGCCCGTGCGCTGGAGCTGGAATCGGCGCTTGCCGTGCTCTCCTCCTTCGACGAAGGCCCGGACCTCGTTCTCTACTTCAAGCACATGATGGTGCTGAAGGGCGACAAGGAATACACGCTGCACTTCTACGAGACCGACGCGCTTTCCGACAGCCAGCGCGGCTATGTCGAAAGCCAGCTGAAGCTGTTCGATACCTGGTATGCCGAATGGAGTAAGCTGCCGGGCGCCGTGCAGACCTACAAGGCGTAAGCCTCCGATCACCCCTCTACGGGCATTTCACGCCGCCTGCAGCCCACGCTGCGGGCGGCGTTTCGTTTTGCATTGCCGTCGTGGTCCGCTTTTGCGACAGTCGCGAAAATCGATCGCGAGGAACCGGAAATGCCTTCCCTGGACGTGCTGCTTGCCTTTGCCGTGACCACGGCGATCTTCGCCTTCATTCCCGGCCCCGCCATGCTCTATGCCGCCGCCCGGACCATGGCGGGCGGTCGCGCGGCGGGCCTGATGGCGGTGCTCGGCATCCATCTGGGATCCTATGCCCATATCATCGCCGCCGCGGCCGGGCTTTCCGCCCTGTTCCATGCGGTGCCGGTCGCCTATACCGTCGTCAAACTGCTGGGAGCCGCCTATCTCGTCTGGCTCGGCATTTCGCTTTTCCGATCGACGGATATGCGGGAAGAGGGTGATGTCACCGTGGTGCCGAAGGGTGGGCGGCGGGCGTTTATCCAGAGCATCACCGTCGAGGTGCTCAACCCCAAGACGGCGATCTTCTTCCTCGCCTTCCTGCCGCAGTTCGTCGACAGCGGCGCCAGCCTGCCGGTCTGGGTACAGCTTGCCATTCTCGGAACGATGGTGAACCTCATCTTCACCTTCGCCGATATCGTCACCGTGCTCCTGGCTGATGTCATCCTGGCGCGGCTGAAGCGGTCGAGCGGGGTGCAGGCGCTGGTGCGCCGGGCAGGCGGGACGATCCTCGTCGGCCTCGGTGCCCATCTCGCCCTGCAGAAGGGCTGAAGCCGCGGCAATGTCTTGCCGCGGCGGCGGGGCTGAACCCCTTATGCGATGGCGTCGAGGCCCTTTTCCAGCAGGCGGTCGAGCTGTTCCAGTTCGGCAGCCGTGAGCGTGACGCCGTCCGTTTCGGACGTCCTGCGCGCCACGAAGCGGCGCTGCGAGGGCAGGCGGGCACCCTGGCCGACGATGGCCTCGAACAGCACTTCGGCGCGGGCGAAGGGATCGCCAGGGCGACCGGCGGAGAAGGCTTCCGGCGACATGGCGATGATCAGCTCGCCGTGGAAGGGAGCAAGCGTCGTGGTACCGAGATAGTCGAGAACCTCAGGGCTCGTGAGGTCGCCAATCATGATGCCGGCGAGCAGTTCGATCATCGTGCCGATGGCCGAACCCTTGTGGCCGCCGAAGGGCAGCATGGCGCCGGCGAGCGCGGCTTCCGGATCGGTGGTCGGGTTGCCGTCTGCGTCGATCGCCCAGCCTTCGGGCAGCTGTTTGCCGGCGCGGCGGTGCAGCTCGATCTCGCCGCGGGCGGCGACCGAGGTGGCGAAGTCGAAGACATAGGGCGCATCGCCCTTGCGCGGCCAGCCGAAGGCGAAGGGATTGGTGCCGAGCAGCGGCTTGTTGCCGCCGGTGGGCGCGACGGTGGCATAGCTCGGGCACATGACGAGGCCGGCAAGCCCTTCATTGGTGACAGCCTCGACCTCCGGCCAGAGGGCGGAGAAATGTGTGCAGTCGTTGATGACGAGCGCGGCAATCCCGAGCTTGCGGGCGCGCTCGGCAAGTACCGGCACGCCGAGTTCGAAGGCCGGGTTGGCGAAGCCGCCGCTGGCATTGACCTTGACGATCGCCGAGCCCTCGTTGGCGTCCAGCACCGGCACGGCGTCCGGCTTCACCTTGCCGGCCTTGACGGTGCGCAGTGCACCCTCGATCCGGTAGATGCCGTGCGACTTGCAGGCATCCCGCTCCCCGGCGACGATGACGCGGGCAAGCGCGCCGGCCTGCACGGCGTTGAGGCCGGCCTTGCGGAAGATCGCTTCTACCCGTTCGTGAAGGGCGGCAATCGTCAGGGTGGAGGTCTGCGTCATCTCTGGTCTCTTCCACTTTTGCCGACCGGGTCAGGTTGGCGATTGATCATTTGCATACATAGAGTATACAAGATTTCGACAAGTGCAATTCACCCCGCAAGAGTCTATGTCGGGGGCGAATCCCTCTTCCCGTGAGAAAGGTACGTCTAATGGCTTTCACCCCCAACGGTAAACATCTCGTCGCCGGGCAATGGCTTGACGGAAACGGCACGTTCACCTCCTCGCCCGCCCATGGCCCGGCGCATGATTTCGCCGTCGGCACGGTGGAGCTGGTGAACAAGGCCGCGGAAGCCGCGGAAGAGGCCTTCCTCAGCTACGGCTACTCCTCGCGCGCCGAGCGGGCCGCGTTCCTGCGCGCCATCGCCGACGAGATCGATGCGCGTGCAGAGGCCATCACCGAGATCGGCACGCAGGAAACCGGCCTGCCGGTCGCCCGCCTTCAGGGCGAGCGCGGCCGCACCACCGGCCAGCTCCGCCTCTTCGCCGACCATATCGAGAAGGGCGACTATCTCGACCGCCGCTTCGATGCGGCTCTTCCCGATCGCCAGCCGGCGCCGCGCCCGGAGATCCGCCTGATCCAGCGGCCGATCGGCCCGGTCGCCGTCTTCGGCGCCTCCAACTTCCCGCTCGCCTTCTCCACGGCCGGCGGCGACACGGCGGCCGCGCTGGCTGCCGGCTGCCCCGTCGTCGTCAAGGGGCATTCCGCCCATCCGGGTACGGGCGAGATCATCGCCGAGGCGATCGAGGCCGCCATCCGCAAGACCGGTATGCATCCGGGCGTCTTCTCGCTCATCCAGGGCGGCAACCGCCAGGTCGGCGAGGCTCTGGTACAGCATCCGCTGATCAAGGCTGTCGGCTTCACCGGCTCGCTCGCCGGCGGCCGCGCCCTCTTTAACCTGTGCGCCGCGCGCCCGGAGCCGATCCCGTTCTTCGGTGAACTCGGCTCGGTCAACCCGATGTTCCTGCTCCCGGAGGCCATGAAGGCCCGGGCGGAAGGCCTCGGCCAGGGCTGGGCGGGTTCGCTCACAATGGGCGCCGGCCAGTTTTGCACCAATCCGGGCATTGCCATCGTCCAGGACGGCGCAGATGCCGATCGCTTCACGGCAGCCGCCGTGGAGGCCCTCGGCAAGGTCGCTCCGCAGACCATGCTGACCGACGGCATCGCCAAGGCCTATCAGGACGGTCAGGCGCGCTTTGAAAGCCGCAACACCGTCAAGCCGCTGTTGACGACCGCATCCACCGGCCGCACGGTGCTGCCGAACCTCTTCGAGATCTCGGGCGAACAGTTCCTTGCCGACCATGCTCTGTCGGAAGAAGTCTTCGGTCCGCTCGGCCTCGTCGTGCGCGTCTCTTCGGTCGACGAGATGGAAAAGCTCGCCCGCAATTTCGAAGGCCAGCTGACGGCGACCATCCACATGGATGACGGTGATCTTGCAGACGCTAAGCGCCTGCGCCCGGCGCTCGAGCGCAAGGCTGGTCGCGTGCTCGTCAACGGCTTCCCGACGGGCGTCGAGGTGGTGGATTCCATGGTGCATGGCGGCCCGTATCCGGCCTCCACGAATTTCGGTGCCACCAGCGTCGGCACGATGGCAATCCGCCGATTCCTGCGCCCGGTCTCCTACCAGAACATGCCGGAAGGTCTTCTGCCGGAAGATTTTATCAACTGATTCAATAGCGTATGCGTCCTGTGGGCCTGGTTTTCCGTGAGGGAAGCCCGGCCCGCATATTTTCTCCTTCCGGGTATATACTTTTTGTATATTAGTTGTATTTTAGTGGCGGTTTACAGTTCTGGCGCAGGACGGACCTCCGCCGCGTGAATCGACAGACCAACCCAGGGAGAGAGTTATGAAGAAGACCTCGGTCCTCGCCTTCGGCCTCGTGGCCGCCACCGCTCTGACCAGCCCGGCCAAGGCCGACAAGCTGGACGACATCATCTCGTCCGGCACGCTGCGCTGCGCCGTCGTTCTCGACTTCCCGCCGATGGGCGCGCGCGACGAGAGCAACAACCCGATCGGTTTCGACGTCGACTATTGCAACGATCTGGCCAAGGCCCTCGGTGTCACCGCCGAGATCGTTGAAACGCCCTTCCCGGAGCGCATCCCGGCCCTGATGTCCGGCCGCGTCGACGTCGGCGTCGCCTCGACCTCCGACACGCTGGAGCGCGCCAAGACTGTCGGCATGTCGATCCCCTACTTCGCCTTCGAAATGGCCGTCACGGCCAATGACAAGTCGGGCGTCAAGTCCTTCGAGGACATGAAGGGTAAAACGGTCGGCGCTACCGCCGGTACGTTCGAGGCCATCGCGCTCGAAAAGTCGGTCAAGGAATGGGGTGCCGGTGAATTCCGCCCGTACCAGACCCAGGCCGACGTCTTCCTGGCACTGAGCCAGGGCCAGATCGACGCCACGGTCTCCACCTCGACGGTCGCCCAGTCCAACGTCAAGAGCGGCAAGTTCGCCGGCATCTCCGTCGTCGGCAAGGCGCCCTATGACATCGACTATGTCGCGCTCTTCACCAACCGCGAAGAATACGGCCTGATCAATTACCTGAACCTTTTCGTCAACCAGCAGGTTCGCACCGGCCGCTACAACGAACTCTACGAAAAGTGGGTCGGCGGCGACGTGCCGGACCTGTCCGTGAACGGCGTTTATCGCTAATCTGCCGCTTCCCTGGCGGCGCGGGACATGCGTCCCGCGCCGTTCATCGTTTCCGAAGGGTGAGACGGCAATGTTCAGTTACACTTTCCATTGGAACCAGGCGCTGAAGGCGTTGCCCCAGATGCTGGACGGCGCGCTGGTCACGCTTCAGATCGCGCTTCTCTCCATGGCCATCGGCCTCGTGGTCGCTTTGGCACTGACGCTCTTCCGGCTGTCCGGCAACCGCATTCTCAGCGGCTTCGCCACGGCCTGGGTCGAGATCGCGCGCAACACGCCGGCCCTCTTCCAGATCTACATGGCGCATTTCGGCCTCGGCAGCTTCGGCATCCACCTCAGCCCCTATACGGCGCTGCTCGTCGGCATCGCCTTCAACAATGCCGGTTATCTCGCGGAAAACTTCCGCGGCGCCCTGAAGGCGATCCCGGAGACGCAGACCCGCGCCGGCCGCTCGCTCGGCATGACGCCGCTGCAGGCCTTCCGCTATATCGTCATGCCGCAGATGCTGCGCATCGCTTTCCTGCCCGCCACAAACCAGATGGTCTGGGCGATCCTGATGACTTCGCTCGGCGTCACCGTCGGCATGAACACGGATCTGGCCGGCATCACCCAGGCGCTGAACGCGGTCTCCTTCCGCACATTCGAATTCTTCGCTCTTGCCGCGGTCATCTACTACCTGATCGCCAAGGCTGTGACGCTGGCAGCACGCCTCGCTGCCGCGCGCATGTTCCGCTACTGAGAGGGGGAAACACCATGTTCGACACCGCTCTCACCCTCGCCGATCTCGGCTTCCTCGCCAAGGGCGCGGCCATGACGCTTGCCGTCACCGCCGTCTCCGTCCTTGCCGGCACGGTTCTCGGCATCCTGTGCGGCGTCATCCGCAACCAGGCCGGCCCCTATTGGTCGATGCCGCTCACCTTCGTGCTCGATATCTTCCGTTCCGTTCCGCTGCTCATCCAGCTCGTGCTCGGCAATGCGCTGCAATCGATCATGAAGCTCGGCTGGGCGCCCTTCACCACCTCCTGCGTTGTGCTGTCGCTCTATACGGCGGCCTATTGCACCGAGATCGTGCGCGGCGGCATTTCCTCCGTACCGGCCACCACGCGCCGCGCGGCGCGGTCGCTCGGCATGACCTGGTGGCAGGACATGCGCTACATCGTCGCCCCGCTCGCCACCCGCGTCTCGCTGCCCGCCTGGATCGGCCTGACGCTCGGCGTCATGAAGGATTCGGCCCTCGTGCTCTGGCTCGGCCTCATCGAGCTTCTGCGCGCCTCGCAGATCCTCGTCACGCGCCTGCAGGAGCCGCTGTTCATCCTGCTCATCTGCGGCGCCATCTACTTCATCATCAGCTTCCCCATCGCCCGGCTCGGCGGTTATCTCGAAAGACGGTGGTCCAATGATTGAGATCGAAAACGTCCGCAAATCCTTCGGCTCGCTGGAAGTCCTGAAGGGGATCAACCTGACCGTCCAGAAGGGCGAGGTCCTGACCATCATCGGCGGCTCGGGCTCGGGAAAATCCACGCTGCTCACCTGCATCAACGGCCTCGAGACCATCGACGGCGGTCGCATCGTCGTCGACGGCACGGACGTGCATGCCAAGGGCACGGATCTCAACAAGCTGCGCCGCAAGCTGGGCATCGTCTTCCAGCAGTTCAACGCCTTCCCGCACCTCACCGTGCTCGAAAACGTCATGCTGGCGCCGGTCAAGGTGCTCGGCCAGTCCAAGGCCGAGGCCGAGGCCATGGCCGTCAAGCAGCTCACCCATGTCGGCCTCGGCGACAAGCTGAAGGTCTATCCGAGCCGCATGTCGGGCGGCCAGCAGCAGCGCATGGCGATCGCCCGCGCGCTTGCCATGTCGCCGGCCTACATGCTGTTCGACGAGGTGACCTCGGCACTCGACCCGCAGCTCGTCGGCGAAGTGCTCGACACGCTGCGCATGCTCGCCTCCGAGGGCATGACGATGATCTGCGTCACGCACGAAATGAAGTTCGCCCGCGAGGTCTCCGATCGCGTCGCCTTCTTCCACAAGGGTGTGATGGCCGAAATCGCGCCGCCGGAAGAGCTGTTCGGCGCCCCGAAGGATGCCGACCTCAAGACCTTCCTCGCCGCGACGCACTGAGGCCATGATGCAGATTGGAATCGAACCCGGCGTCGTCGTCATCGGCGCTGGCGTGGTCGGCCTTTCCGCGGCGATTGCCGCCCAGGCCCGTGGCCTTGCCGTTACCGTCATCGAGCGTGAAGCCCCCGCCGCCGGCGCCTCTGCGGGCAATGCCGGCGCCTTCGCCTTCACCGACATCCTGCCGCTGGCCTCGCCCGGCATCCTGAAGAAAGCGCCGAAATGGCTGCTCGACCCGCTCGGGCCGCTCAGCGTGCCGCCGTCCTACGCGCTGCAGATCGCGCCCTGGATGTTCCGCTTCTGGCGCGCCTGCTCGGCAGGCCGCGTCGCCCATTCCACGACCGCGCAGACTGCGCTGATGGACCTTTCGAGGGCCGAGCTGGAACCCTTCCTCGCCGAGACCGGCACGCTTCCCATGCTGCGCAAGGAGGGCAACCTCCAAGTCTATGAAAGCCAGGCCGAACTCAATGCATCGCTGCCCGGCTGGAAGGCGCGCGAGGCGCACGGCATCGAGTTCCGCCACATGAACGCGGCCGAGATGGCCGCGATCCAACCCGGCCTCGCTCCGCGCTTCACGCACGGCACCTTCACGCCCGGCTGGTATTCCATCGCCGACCCGAAGCTCTATACGCTGGCGCTTGCCGATCATTTTTGTGCCAGGGGCGGCAGGATCGAGCGGGCCGAGGTGTCCGGCCTCAGGCCCGTCGAAGGCGGTGTCGAGATCACGACGACGGACGGCCGCACGCGCCGGGTGGAAAAGGTCGTGCTCGCGGCCGGCGCCTTCTCGCACCAGGTCGCCCGTACACTTGGCGAATCCATCCCGCTCGAAACCGAGCGCGGCTACAACACGACCCTGCCTGCCGACGCCTTCGACCTCAAGACACAGGTCACCTTCGGTGGCCATGGCTTTGTCGTTACCCGGCTATCGACCGGCATCCGCGTCGGGGGTGCGGTGGAGCTCGGCGGGCTGAAGTTGCCGCCGAATTTCCGCAGGTCCGAGGCGATGCTGGAGAAGGCGAAAGCTTTCCTGCCCGGCCTGAAGCCGGCGGGCGGCGTGCAGTGGATGGGTTTCCGCCCTTCGCTGCCCGACAGCCTGCCCGCCATCGGCCGCGCCCGCGCCACCCCCAATGTCGTCTATGCCTTCGGCCACGGCCATCTCGGTCTCACCCAGTCCGCCGGCACGGCGCGGCTCGTCGCCGATCTCGTCGCCGGCCATCCGCCGGCAATCGACATCGTGTCCTTTTCGCCGCAGCGCTTCTAGGCCACGCCCGCGCTCCTCGGGGTGCGGGCAAGCTGCATTCTCCGGTTTTCCGGTAGCGCCGCATCGTCGCTTTGATGGAATAGCCCCAGCAATAGAGGAACCGTCCCATGGCCGACCTTTCTGCCCGCAGCATCCTTTCCGGCACCGCCTCCGGTCCGGTCATCGCAACCGGCGAGGCCTTGAGCTTCTGGGGCGGTGTCGATCCCGCCACCGGAAGCGTCATCGACGTGCACCACCCGCTGCATGGCCTGACGATCACCGGCGGCATCCTGATGATGCCGTCGAGCCGCGGCTCGTGCACCGGCTCCGGCGTGCTGCTCGATCTCGCCCTCACAGGCCGTGCCCCCGCAGCCCTCGTCTTCAGCGAGGCGGAGGACGTTCTGACCCTTGGCGCGCTGATCGCTGCGGAAATGTTCGGCAAATCCCTGCCGGTCCTGCGCCTCTCCCCAGCGGCCTTTGAGGCACTCTGTCGTGCCAAGAGCGCCCGGATCGGTGAAACCATGATCGAGGCCGACGGTCTCACCATCCCCGTCGCTCCGCCCGCCACCGCCGCGCTCGACCTGACGGAAGACGATCGCGCCATGCTTGAGGGCCGCGACGGCATCGCCGTGGCGCTCGCCATGCGCATCACCACCGCCATGGCGGCCCAGCAGGGTGCCCTGAAACTCGTCGATGTCGTGCAGGGCCATATCGACGGCTGCATCTATGCCAGCCCCGCCAATCTTACCTTTGCGGAAAAGATGGCCGAGATGGGGGCGACGGTCCGCGTGCCGACCACGATGAACGCCATCTCCGTTGACCGTGCCAACTGGCAGGCCCAGGGCGTGCCGCCGTCCTTCGGCGACCCTGCCGCTCGCCTCGCCGATGCCTATGTCCGCATGGGCTGCCGCCCAACTTTCACCTGTTCGCCCTACCTGCTCGACAGTGCACCGAAGGCCGGCGAAGCCATCGCCTGGGCCGAATCCAATGCGGTGATCTTCGCCAACACCGTGCTCGGTGCTCGCACGGCAAAGCACCCCGATTTCCTCGACCTCTGCATCGCGCTCACCGGCCGCGCGCCACTGTCCGGCGTCTATCTCGACGAACACCGCAAACCCAGGCGGATTGTCGATGTCGATCTGCCCGATGGGATCGACGATGCCTTCTGGCCGCTCATCGGCTATCTCGCCGGCCGCGCCGCGCCCGACCGCATCCCGCTCCTGCGCGGCCTTGCCGCCGCAAAGCCGACGCGGGACGATCTCAAGGCCCTCTGCGCCGCCTTCGGCACCACCTCCGCCGCCCCCATGCTGCATATCGAGGGTGTCACGCCCGAAGCGCACGGTGCGGCATCGCTTGCCGCCGACTTCGTGACGATCACCCGCGCCGACATGGCCGAGGTCTGGACGATGTTCAATGAGGGGCCGGCTGAGGTCGAGCTCGTCGCCATCGGCAGCCCGCATGCCTCGCTCTCGGAATGCCAGGCCCTTGCCGATGCCCTTGCCGGCCGCAGCTGCCACGCGGACGTCGCCGTGATCGTCACCGCCGGCCGTGATGTCATGGCGGAAGCCGGCCCGATTGTTGCCCGGCTAAGGGAAAGCGGCGTCCAGGTCCTGCCCGACCTCTGCTGGTGCTCGATCTCCGAGCCGGTCTTCCCGCCGAGGACCCGCACACTTCTCACCAATTCCGGCAAATACGCCCATTACGGCCCGGGCCTTTCCGGCCGCACCGTTCGCTTCGGCAATCTTTCCGACTGTATCGAGGCGGCTCTGACCGCCCGCGTGCCGCCTCGCCTGCCATCCTGGCTCTCCTGACCGGAAAACAATGCCCCGGCGGGCGTCGGCAAGGCGAGTATGTGTGGACCGCATCTCGGGCTTTCTCGCATGGAGCAAGCGGCCCACCCGGTGTGTGTTTCTATTTCAGCAGCCTTGATTTCAGGCGGGCAAGAAAACCATTCAGGGAAGCCTTGTGCCTTTTGGCGCGCTTGGCGATCAGCTGCAGATCGGTCTGCCTGCCGAAAACATCTCCAAAAAGCCGGTAGTCGTCCTTGTAGATGCCTTCCAGTTTTTGAACGAGTTCGTCAGGCAGTTGATCCCGGTTCGCCGGTGGCCCGCCAATCTGCTTGACCGGCAGCTTTCTGTCTTCACCGGTGAGGGTCGAGAAGAAAACTTCGATCTGGCGGGATTCGGAAATGTCGAAGATCAAGTCGTAGTAATTTCGGGACGGGCCCAGAAAATCAACAAGCGGTGCCGTATGAACGGCAATGGACTTGTTCACCGCCCGGTATTCTTCCAGGCACTCGACAAACTGCGGCAGTGTCGGCTTTTGGGGGAGGCCGACATGATGGATTTTTTCCGCTGTACTTCCGTCTTCCAGCTCCTTGTGATGCATGACCCTGTTCCGCCAGGCAGAGACCACTCTTTCGACCGGGTCCCGGACGATCGCGATTTTGAAGAACCCGCGATAATCCTCGGATTTGATGGACGAAAATTTCGGCGTTCTGTACTCCCTGTGGATGTGGCGGACAGCGCCGGTTGCCTGATCCGTAGTCGTTGTAAATCTCTTCCCAGTCTTGATGCCGTGAAGCAGATGCTTCATCGAGGTATTCGCAGCCTTCGGCACCGGAAAATATGCAACCTTTAGTTTTTCTATGGTAACGACCAACGAGCTTTTCCCGGTTTGTGGTATATCTGACCGCTCATTTTTGAAGATTGTGCGGAGCGATCTATGCAACCTTTCTATTGATTCAAAGGATTGTAGAGCGGCTCTTTCGATATATCCAGAAATCCCATGAAAACTTTTCGTGATGGATGGGGTGCGTGGAAAATTCAATCTAAAATCTTGGCGGTGCTTGCAAAGGCCGCGCCGGGGACGTGCAGGAGAGCGAATGGGAAACTGCGCGGTTCATGCGATGCCGATCGCACTGGCAAGGATCGGCTCCTGAAGCGGGGCGCGTGCCAAGGAGCGGCCGGCAGATGGAGCATGCCGAAATCCACCCAGAACGCCTGCGTGCAGCACCGTGTGGCGCGGGTCGAGGTCGGCAGGTTCAAAACGCGTCGCGTGACGCCTTGCGCCCCGCCATCAATGGTCCTGGATGTCCGGAAATTCAGATGTCAAACGAAGCTATGCGCCGTCAGCGTTGAAGGCCGAGACGTCAGGGCGTCGCGGGTGCTCCACCCGGTAGCGAAAGGACTCGATCTCCGCATCTGAAAACCGCCTCTGGTCGCGAAGCAACAGCATGGCGCCCGCTATGATTTCACTGTCCGAGCCGGGGATGCCGTCCTGACGAACGAAGGCCATGCTGTTTAGAGGAATCATGGCGAGAAGCTCATGGCCATTCCTGCTGAAGACCCGAACAACAATATCGTGCATGCCGGACCCCACCATCACCGGTTGTTCTTCGGTAAACTGTTGTAGGTAGACAATGGTTCCACTCAGGATGGAAATTTTGAAATCAATACGCTCGACAAATGCGCCGGCCAATCAAACCCTTGCTCGGTCAGGTGAAATGGCTGGTTTCTTGTCGAAGAACAGATGTTGACTTGTGGGATAAATTTTCTGAGGAAGCGAAAAGTTGAAGTTTTTCGGCTATCTCAGAGCCAGTACAGCGAAACAGGCACGAGCGGATACTCAGCATTTTGCCCGCAGGTGGAAGCCATTAAACCATTTCTGCCAAGGCTAGCCAGTTCGAAAACAGCAGCGTTGCTGTGACGCCTCTTCGTTAGGGGGCCTTGTCGAACCCCGGGTCCGGCAAAAGTCTTCAAGGGCGTGCCAGGCATTGCGCCCGAATACGCAGGCAGCGTTTGCAATGATCCGACGACGAAAGGCGCCGGGCACCAGATGAACGGAAATCTAGCATGAGGAGGCGATTTGAGAAAATGGCGGACAGAGAGGGATTCGAACCCTCGATAGAGTTTCCCCTATACACGCGTTCCAGGCGTGCGCCTTCAACCACTCGGCCACCTGTCCGTCCGCTCGCAGCCGATGGTCAATCCGGCGCGGACCGCTTTCCTGTTTCCATTTCGGCGGGACGGCGCGATATATACCGAGGTTTGCGGCGGGATCAACCGCTTTCTGACAGATTTTTGAAGGATGTTCGGCTTCGGGCGAAGGATTGCGGAATGCCGGCCGTCTTCCTATCTATAGGCACGAAGGAAGCGGAGCGGATTTAGGCTTACGCAGGCGGTACATGGAGGGTGCGCGATGATACGGTTCATCCTGAAGGCCATCAGCCTTCTCGCGCTGGTCGTCGCCGTCATGGCCGGCACGATCGATGCGATCCAGTCGGTTTCGGCCTCCGAGCCGGTGTTGACGCCACTCGCCGTGGCCTGGAGCACGGCAAGCCCGGACACGATTGCACTCGTTGCCGACGGCATCATGCGCAACCTCCATCCTTATGTCTGGGATCCGGCGGCCATGTGGGTGCTCTCGCAGCCGGCTTTTGCCGTCCTGCTCGCCGTCTCGCTGTTCTTCTGGCTGATCGCCTATCGGCGTCCGCCCGTCGCGGGTCGCTTTACCGCCTGAAAGATGCCTTTTCACGCAGTTCTCGCCAGGCAGGTCGCCAGGCACCGTTGCTGGAATCGCCCAACTGGCCAGGAGGCCAAAAATGTTCCTCATCGACATGTTCAACAAGAAGACCGTCATGCCCGCCCCCGGCGCAGCTCTGCCCGGGCGCGCCGAGCCCATTCCCACATCCGAGACCCACTTCGTGAGCGGGCGTCCGCTGAAGGGGCCTTATCCCGATGGTTTCAAGACCGTGCTGCTTGGCATGGGGTGCTTCTGGGGTGCCGAGCGGCTGCTGTGGAAGATCCCGGGCGTCCATGTGACGGCGGCAGGCTATTCCGGCGGTCTCACGCCCAACCCGACCTACCACGAGACGACGACGGGCCTGACCGGCCATACCGAAGTCGTGCGGGTGGTCTATGATCCGGCCGTGGTGAGCCTCGAGACGCTGCTGAAGGCGTTCTTCGAGGCTCATGACCCGACGCAGGGCATGCGGCAGGGCAACGATATCGGCACGACCTATCGCTCGGCGATCTATCTCGACGACCCGGCGGACCTTGCGATCGCGCGCCGCGCACGCGACGTCTACCAGGCGGCGCTGATCGCGGCCGGGCGCACGGACAAGATCACCACGGAGATCGCCGAGGCAGGGCCGTTCTACTTCGCCGAGGATGTGCACCAGCAATATCTTGCCAAGAACCCGGGCGGCTATTGCGGCCTGCGGGGCACAGGCGTCTCCTGCGCCATCGGCTGATTTCGTAAAATTTTCAGAAACATGCGAGCCGCTGCGAAAAGACTTTCGTGGCGGCTTCTATTTTTTACCAGTTGAAAAATTTCTGGTGAATTTTTCCTTGAGCCATGCAAGGATGCCGCCAGCCTGACCCAAGGGAACGGGTCGGTGGCTCCGTTGCGCGCCTTTCGGGCGCCCACGCGGAAGGTCCCTATAAGATCAATAGCGAACAGGGCTGCACAATGAAAAAAACCCTTCTCACTCTTCTTGCCACGGCCGCCATGTCGGCAAGCGCGCTTGCCGCGGACATCAAGCCGGCGATCATCTACGACCTCGGCGGCAAGTTCGACAAGTCGTTCAACGAGGCAGCCTATAACGGCGCGGAAAAGTTCAAGGCCGAGACCGGCATCGAATATCGCGACTTCGAAATCGCCAACGACGCGCAGCGTGAGCAGGCGCTCCGCCGCTTCGCCAGCGACGGCAACAACCCGATCGTCATGGCAGGCTTCTCCTGGGCGGCCCAGCTCGAGAAGGTCGCTGCCGAATATCCGGACACCAAGTTCGCCATCATCGACATGGTCGTGGACAAGCCGAACGTCCGCTCGGTCGTCTTCAAGGAAGAGGAAGGCGGCTGGCTCGCCGGCATCCTCGCCGGCATGGCGTCCAAGACGAAGACCGTCTCGTTCGTCGGCGGCATGGATATCCCGCTGATCCACAAGTTTGCCTGCGGTTACATCGGCGGCGCCAAGTCGCTCGGCCCGGACATGAAGGTGCTTGAAGCCTATACGGGCACGACGCCGGATGCCTGGAACGACCCGGTCAAGGGCGGTGAAATCGCCAAGTCCCAGTTCGACCAGGGCTCCGACGTGGTCTACCATGCGGCCGGCGGCACGGGCGTGGGCGTTCTCCAGGCGGCAGTCGATGCCGGCAAGCTCGGCATCGGCGTCGATTCCAACCAGAACGGCCTGCATCCGGGCAAGGTTCTGACCTCGATGGTCAAGCGTGTGGACGTGGCCGTCTATGACGCCTTCATCACCGCCAAGAACGACACGTTCAAGCCAGGCGTCAACGTGCTCGGCCTCAAGGAAAATGGCGTCGACGTCGCCATGGACGAGAACAATGCGCCGCTCATCACCCCCGAAATGAAGGCTGCCGTCGACAAGGCGCGCGCCGATATCATCGCCGGTACGGTGAAGCCGCACGACTACATGTCGGACGAGACCTGCCCCTACTAAGCGGCAGTGACGGCCCGTTTGCCGGAAGGCGGACGGGCCGATTCCGTCTCCCCGTCCTAGATCTCAATAATGCGGCGGGCGGGTGATGGCCGGGGCATCGAGAGAGCCCTCTTCCAGCACGAGGAACCGCTCCGTCAGCCGGTCGAGCTTCGACCGCAGCTGTTCGATCACGCGCCATTGTTCGGCGAGCTGGTCGGAAAGCTCCTCGATCGTTTTCGCCTGGTGGGCGATATGCTCTTCCAGGCGGGCGATGCGGTCATCTTCGAGAAGGTCGGGCGTGGTCTCAGGCGGTGTCATGGGGCGGTCCTCGTCGCTCGCTGCCGGCGGCACGAGCTATAGCGAGGGCCGCATCAACCCGCAATCAGGCTGGACAAGCACGGCGGAAGCAACAAGACTAAGCCCGATCGGCCGAAAGGCCCGTTGGCCTCAAATCCCCGTAAGAGTGGATCGTCATGAGCGAATTGGCAATCGAACTGCAGGGCATCGACAAGAGCTTCGGCCTCGTCCACGCCAACCGGAACATCAACCTGAAGGTCCGCAAGGGTACCATTCACGGCATTATCGGTGAAAACGGTGCCGGAAAATCCACCCTCATGTCGATCCTCTACGGCTTCTACCAGGCCGACCATGGCGACATCCTGGTCGGTGGCCGCAAGGTCAGTATCCGTGACCCGAATGCGGCGATCGCCGCCGGCATCGGCATGGTGCACCAGCATTTCATGCTGGTCGAGAATTTCACCGTGCTGGAAAACATCATGCTCGGCGCGGAAGAGAGCCAGATCCTCAATGCCGGCATCACCAAGGCCCGTGCCGAGCTGAAGCGGCTGGAAAAGGAATATGCGCTGGAGGTCGATCCGGATGCCGTCATCGAGGAGTTGCCCGTCGGTATCCAGCAGCGCGTGGAAATCCTCAAAGCGCTCTACCGCAGGGCCGACATCCTCATCCTTGACGAGCCGACGGGCGTTCTGACGCCGGCGGAAGCCGATCACCTCTTCCGCATCCTCGAGCAGCTGAAGGCCGAGGGCAAGACGGTGCTGCTCATCACGCACAAGCTGCGCGAGATCATGGCGATCACCGACGAGGTCTCCGTCATGCGCCGCGGCGAGATGGTGGCGACACGCATGACGAAGGATACCTCGGTGGAGGAGTTGGCCGAGCTGATGGTCGGCCGCCGCGTGCTGCTGCGCGTCGAAAAGGGCGAGGCGAAGCCTGCCGACGTCAAGCTTTCGGTGAAGAACCTTACCGTGCGCGACAGCCGGGGCGTGACGATGGTCGATGACGTCTCCTTCGACATCCGCGCCGGCGAGATCGTCGGTATCGCCGGTGTTGCCGGCAACGGCCAGTCGGAACTACTGGAGGCGATCTCCGGCATCCGCCGCGCCAAATCCGGCACCGTGCTGCTCAAGGGCAGCCCCATCGACGTCACCGGCCATGCCGACCCGGCAGACCTGCGCAAGCGCGGTCTCGCCCATGTGCCTGAGGACCGGCACCATGTCGGCCTGGTCCTGAAGTTCGAGGAAAGCGAAAACGCCATCCTCGGCTATCACGACGATCCGAAATACCGGAAGGGCATGCTGCTCGACATCGACGCCATCCGCGCCGATGCGGAGGAGAAGATTGCCGCCTACGACATCCGCCCGCCGAACCCGCGGCTGAAGACTGCCAATTTCTCCGGTGGTAATCAGCAGAAGATCGTGCTGGCGCGCGAGATGGAGCGCGGACCGGACGTGCTGGTCATCGGCCAGCCGACGCGCGGCGTCGATGTCGGGGCCATCGAGTTCATTCACAAGCGTATCATCGAGATGCGCGACCAAGGCAAGGCGGTGCTGCTCGTCTCGGTCGAGCTCGACGAGATCCGTGCCTTGTCCGACCGTATCCTGGTCATGTTCGCCGGTCGTGTCGTCGGCGAGCGTACGCCGGATGCCACCGAAGGAGAGCTTGGCCTGCTGATGGCCGGGGTGGAAGGCCGGAAGGAGGCCGCGGAATGAGTGTTCCCCATGCGAAACTGCCGGCCTGGGCCGAATATGGCCTGATCCCGCTCGTCAACCTCGCCGTCGCCTTCCTGATTTCCGGCCTCGTCGTTCTCATCGTCGGCGAAAGCCCGCTGGAAGCCGCCTACCACATGATCAATGGCGCCTTTGGCCGCGGCGAATACATCGGCTTCACACTCTATTATACCACGACCTTCATCTTCACCGGCCTTGCCGTGGCCGTCGCCTTTCATTGCGGCCTGTTCAACATCGGCGGCGAAGGGCAGGCCTATATCGGCGGCATCGGTGTGGCGCTCGCCTGCCTGTCCTTCGACCAGACGCTGCCCTGGTATCTCGTCTTCCCGATCGCCATCCTCGGCGCCGCCTTCTTCGGCGCGCTCTGGGCGCTGATCCCCGGTTGGCTGCTGGCCAAGCGCGGCAGCCATATCGTCATCACGACGATCATGTTCAATTTCATCGCCGCCAGCTTGATGAACTACCTGCTCAACAAGGTGTTCAAGCCGCTCGGCTCGATGTCGCTGGAAACCCGCACCTTCGATGCCGGCGGCCAGCTGCCCAAGCTCGACTGGCTGATGTCGATCTTCGGCCTTTCCGTCGGCACGGCGCCGTTCAACATTTCCTTCCTGCTGGCGCTTCTTGCGGCCTTCGGCGTCTGGGTGCTGATCTGGCGCACGAAGCTCGGCTACGAGATGCGCACGATGGGCCACAGCCCCGCCGCCGCGCGCTATGCCGGCATCAAGGAGGCGAAGATCATCGTCATCACCATGATGATCTCGGGCGGGCTTGCCGGCATGATGGCACTGAACCCGATCATGGGCGAGCAGTTCCGCATGCAGCTCGACTTCGTGCAGGGCGCGGGCTTCGTCGGCATCGCGGTGGCGCTGATGGGCCGGTCCCATCCGGCTGGCATCATTCCTGCCGCGCTGCTCTTCGGCATGCTCTACCAGGGCGGGGCGGAAATCTCCTTCGAGATGCCCTCCATCTCGCGCGACATGATCGTCATCATCCAGGGTCTCGTCATCCTCTTCGCCGGCGCGCTCGAGCACATGTTCCGCCCCGCCATCACGCGCATCGTCCTCGGGCTCTCGCCGAAGACCCGCGACGTCGCCGCCACCAAGGGAGCCTGAGCCATGGATTTCTTTCAGGTCTTCATCGAGCTGGCCCAGTCGACCGTCCGCGTCTCCACGCCGTTGATCCTTGCCGCGCTTGCCGGTCTTTTCACCGAACGGGCGGGCATCTTCGACATCGGCCTCGAAGGCAAGATGCTGGGCGCCGCCTTCGCGGCGGGCTCCGTTGCCTACATCACGCAGTCCGTGACGATGGGGCTTCTTGCCGCCGTGCTCGTCTCCGTGCTGCTCTCGCTGGTCCATGGCTATGCCTCGATCACCCAGCGCGGCAGCCAGATCGTCTCGGGCGTCGCGATCAATTTCGTCGTCGCCGGCTCCACAGTCATCCTCGGCGAAGCCTGGTTCCGCCAGGGCGGGCGTACGCCGGCTTTGACGGAGGATGGCCGCTTCGGGCGGATCACGCTGCCCTTCGCGGATGCGGTGCGCGACGTGCCGGTCCTCGGGCAGATCTATTCGGGCCTGCTTTCCGGCCATTCGCCGCTGACCTATTTCGCCTTCCTGATGGTGCCGGCCAGCTGGTGGATCCTTTACCGCACGCGCTTCGGCCTTCGCCTTCGCGCTGTCGGCGAAAACCCGGGTGCGGTCGATACGGCCGGCATCTCGGTGATCTGGCTGCGCTACCGTGCCGTCATCTGCTGCGGCATCCTGTGCGGCATCGCCGGGGCCTATCTCTCGCTTTCCGCCAATGCCGGCTTCACCAAGGGCATGACGGCGGGCAAGGGCTATATCGCGCTTGCCGCCCTCATCTTCGCCAAGTGGCGGCCGAAGAGCATCCTCTTCGCCTGCTTGCTCTTCGGTTTTCTGGATGCCTTCGCCATCCGCTACCAGGGCTATGCCTTCCCGCTGATCGGCAAGGTGCCGGTACAGTTCATGCAGGCGCTGCCCTATATCCTGACCGTGATCCTGCTCGCAGGCTTCATCGGCAAGGCCATTCCGCCGAAGGCCGGCGGGGTGCCCTACGTCAAGGAGCGATAAAAAATGTCCCACGACCTCTTCGAGGCGGCGCGCGCCGCGATGGCCTTCGCCCATGCGCCCTATTCGAAATTCCCCGTCGGCGCGGCGATCCGCGCCGAGGACGGAAAGATCTACGCCGGCGCCAATATCGAGAACCTTTCCTTCCCCCAGGGGTGGTGCGCCGAGCCGACCGCGATCAGCCACATGATCATGGCCGGCAACAAGAAGATCGTCGAAATGGCCGTCATCGCCGAAAAGCTGCCGCTCTGCCCGCCCTGTGGCGGCTGCCGGCAGAAGATCGCGGAGTTCGCCACCGCCAGGACACCGATCTATCTCTGTGACGAGGCGGGTGTGAAGAAGACCATGACCATGGACGAGCTTCTGCCGCACAGCTTTGCGACGGATGTAATCGGATGAGTGCCGAAACCACGGAACTGCTGCGCGCCCGCCTCGGCGGCGTGCTGCCGCGTTACGGCATCGTGCTCGGCTCCGGCCTCGGATCGCTCGTCGAAGCAGTCGAGAACCCCCTGCGCATCGCGTACTCGGACCTGCCGAGCTTTCCCGTCAGTTCCGTTTCCGGCCATGCCGGCGAAATGGTCATCGGCACGCTCGGCGCGGTGCCGGTCATTATGCTCTCCGGCCGCGTGCACTATTACGAGCGTGGCGATGCCAACGCCATGCGCCCGCCCATCGAGGTGCTGAAGGGGCTCGGCGTCACGTCGCTGATTCTCACCAATTCGGCAGGCTCGCTGCGTGAGGACATGCCGCCCGGCTCGGTGATGCGGATTTCCGACCACATCAATTTTTCCGGCGCCAATCCGCTGATCGGCATCGACAGCGACGATCGCTTCGTCGGCATGACCAATGCCTATGACACGGCGCTTGCCGCGCGCATGGAAAGGGCGGCCGGGAAACTGGGGATCCCGCTGTCGTCAGGCGTCTACATGTGGTTCTCCGGCCCGAATTTCGAAACGCCAGCGGAGATCCGCATGGCGCGCGTCCTCGGTGCCGATGCCGTCGGCATGTCGACGGTGCCGGAAGTATTGATCGCCCGCCATCTTGGCCTTGACGTCGCCGCCGCCTCGGTCATCACCAATTTCGGTGCCGGCATGACGGGCGGCGAGCTCAGCCACCACGAAACCAAGGACATGGCCCCGGTCGGCGGGAAGCGGCTTGCCGCGATCCTTGCCGAAATGATCGCGGGTGGAGATGAAGACCATGCATGAAGACAGTATCAAGGCCACTGCGCAAAAGGCGCTCTCGCTGCTCGACTTGACGGACCTCAGCGACACCTGCGATGCCGCCGCCATAGGCAAGCTCTGCGCCCATGCGCAGACGCGCTTTGGAAACACGGCCGCAATCTGCATCTGGCCGCGGTTCGTGGCGCAGGCACGGGGCATCCTCGGCGCGGGCCATGCGGTGAAGATCGCGACCGTCGTCAACTTCCCCTCCGGCGACCTTGCTGTTGCCGACGTGCTGGCGGAGACGAAACAGGCGATCGCCGATGGCGCCGACGAGATCGACCTTGTCATCCCCTACCGCGCCTTCCTTTCAGGCAACGAGGCGGCGGTGAGCGAGATGGTGACGGCGATCAAGGCCGCCTGCACGCCGCCGGTGTGCCTGAAGACGATCCTGGAAACCGGCGAGATCAAGGATGCGGCGCTCATCCGCAAGGCGTCGGACCTTGCCATTGCCGCCGGCAGCGATTTCATCAAGACATCGACCGGCAAGGTCTCCGTCAACGCGACACTGCCGGCCGCCGAAATCATGCTGACGGCGATAAAGGACAGCGGCAAGCCGGCCGGCTTCAAGCCGGCGGGCGGCGTGCGCACCGTTGCGGATGCCGACGCATATCTCGCGCTCGCCGCCTCGATCCTCGGCGCGGACTGGGCGACACCGCAAACCTTCCGCTTCGGCGCCTCCGGCCTTCTCGGCGACATCCTCTCCGTGCTCGGCGGGCAGTCCGCACCGCCCCCGCCGCCCGCGAGCTACTAGCATGCTCCCGCAGGAGACGATCCGCCGCAAGCGGAACGGCGAGGTTCTCACCGCGGAGGAGCTCGCCCGCTTCATCGCCGGCCTCACGGATGGCAGCGTCTCGGAAGGGCAGGTGGCGGCCTTCGCCATGGCGGTCTGGTTCAACGGCATGGCGCGTGAGGAGACCGTGGCGCTGACGCTCGCCATGCGCGATTCGGGCGATGTGCTCGACTGGTCGGATATCGACCGGCCGGTCGCCGACAAACATTCGACCGGCGGGGTGGGCGACAATGTCTCCCTCATGCTGGCGCCGATCGCTGCCGCGTGCGGGCTTGCCGTGCCGATGATTTCCGGTCGCGGGCTCGGCCATACCGGCGGCACGCTCGACAAGCTGGAAGCGATCCCCGGCTATACGATCATGCCCTCCGCCGACCGCTTCCGCCGCACGGTCCGAGAGGTCGGCTGCGCCATCATCGGCCAGACAGCCGATCTCGCGCCGGCCGACAAGCGCCTCTATGCCATCCGCGACGTCACCGCGACGGTCGATTCGGTACCGCTGATCACGGCCTCCATCCTGTCGAAGAAACTCGCCGCCGGCCTCCAGTCGCTGGTGCTCGACGTGAAGGTCGGCAACGGCGCCTTCATGGCGGATACGGGCGAGGCGGAGACGCTGGCGCGCTCGCTGGTCGCGGTCGCGAACGGGGCCGGAGTCACGACCGCCGCCCTCATTACGGACATGAACCAGCCGCTCGCGGATGCCGCCGGCAATGCCATCGAGATCGCCAACTGCATCGCCTTCCTGAAGGGTGGGAAGGCCGGGACGCGGCTCGAACGCATCGTGCTCGCCTTCGCGGCGGAAATGCTGGTTCTGTCGGGGCTGGAACAGGATATCGCCGCGGCCGAAGGCCGGGCTGCCGCGGCCCTAGCCGGCGGCGCGGCGGCCGAGGCGTTCGGGCGCATGGTGCAGGCGCTCGGCGGCCCGGCCGACCTCCTGGAGCGGCCGGACGCCTATCTTGTGCCGGCCCCGGTCACCCGGCCGGTCATCGCCCGGCAATCCGGTTATCTTGCGGCCTGCGACACACGCGGCGTCGGCCTTGCCGTCATCGAGCTCGGCGGCGGGCGCAGCCGCCCGGACGAGAGGATCGACCATCGCGTCGGTTTCGACCGGCTGCTGCCGCTCGGCACGAAGGTGGAGAAGGGCGAGGAGATCGGCCGCGTGCATGCGTCGGATGCGGAGAGCGCTGCGCATGGCGTGGCGCGCCTTGCCGGGCTCTACCGGATCGCACCGGATGCACCCCTGCCGTCGCCGGATATCCTGACCCGCATCAGCGGGTGAGGTGCATCCGGCCGTCCTCGACACGGTAGGACGACAGCCCCTTCAGAAAGCTCATGCCGATCAGCGTGCCCGACAACGCCTTGTCGTCGAGCACCATGGCGCCGACATTCTCCATGCGCACCGGGCCGATCTCGACGCGGTCGAGGCGGACATAGGCGGCGCGCGCCTTGCCGTTCGCCGTATCGACGGCATAGCGGAAATCAAGATCCGCCTTGGCGATGCCGAGGCGTTGCGCCGTCGAGATGTTGATGGCGACCATGCTGGCGCCGGTATCGACCATGCCCTCTTCCTTGCGACCGTTGATGGCGAAGAGGCCGGTGAAATGACCGCTCGGATCGGCGCTGATGACGGCACTGCGGTTGCCGGTGTAGCGCGCCGCATTCTTTCCGGTCTCCAGGGCCGCCTGTTCCACCTTCGCTTCGGGCGCCTTGGCGGTCGCGTCGAGATAACGGGTCGCGACGCCGGGCACGAAGGCCGCGGCTGCGACGACGGAACCGACGAGAAAGACAAGGCTGCGAACGAACATGGGACAGTCTCCGGGAGGATCTGTCCCGAAATAGCACGCATCCGGCTAACGGACGGCAAAAGGGGCACCCGTCGGCGCCCCTCTCCACGAACTTCGATGGACTTGGTAAAGGATGGGTTAACCGCTCACTTCGTGCCGTACATGCGATCGCCGGCATCGCCGAGGCCGGGCACGATGTAGCCCTTCTCGTTGAGCTGGCGGTCGATGGAGGCGGTGTAGACCGGTACATCCGGATGGTGCGCGCGGAAGCTCTTGATGCCCTCGGGTGCGGCGAGCAGGCAGAGGAAGCGGATGTTCGTCGCGCCACGGCTCTTCAGCGTGTCGATGGCGGCAATTGCCGAATTTCCCGTCGCCAGCATTGGGTCGACGACGATCACGAGGCGCTCGTCGATGCTGTCTGGCGCCTTGAAGAAATACTCGACCGCTTCAAGCGTCTCGTGGTCGCGGTAAACGCCGATATGGGAGACGCGGGCGGACGGCACCAGCTCCAGCATGCCTTCGAGCAGTCCGTTGCCGGCGCGAAGGATCGAGGCGAAGACCAGCTTCTTGCCTTCGAGCACCGGTGCGTCGATCTCTTCGAGCGGCGTCTCGATGCGCTGCGTGGTCAGCTCCAGGTCACGCGTGACCTCGTAGCAGAGCAGAGTGGAGATTTCGCGCAGCAAGCGGCGGAAGCTCCCGGTCGAGGTCTCCTTCTTGCGCATGATGGTCAGCTTGTGCTGCACGAGCGGGTGATCGATGACTGTGACGCCGTCCATGGCCAACCTTCCGAGAATGAGTAAACGCTTCTTTTTCCACGGAACGGCGCAAGGCCGCAAGAGTGGAGAGCACCCGGCCGGAAACATCCCCAGCCGGCTTACCCCTCAAAGCCGGGAAAGCAGCAGCTGGCGCGTCGGTTCGTCGACGAAGGCAGCCTCGATTGCGGTTCGCGTCATGCCGAGAAGTTCGCCATCACTGAAACCCATGACGGAGGACGCGATCTCGTATTCCCGGGCAAGCGAGGTGTGGAAGAAAGGCGGGTCGTCGGAATTGAGCGTGACGCGCACGCCAGCCTCGTGGAGAGCGCGCAGCGGGTGGCGCTCAAAGTCCGGGAAGACTTTCAGCGCCACGTTCGAGCCGGGGCAGACTTCCAGCACCACGCCCTCGTCCGCCAGCCGCTTTACAAGGTCGCCGTCCTCGATGGCGCGCACGCCGTGGCTGATGCGGGTGGGGCGAACATGGTCGAGCGCGTCGCGCACGCTGAAGGCACCCGAAAGCTCGCCGGCATGGATGGTGATGCCGAGGTCGGCATCGCGGGCGATGTCGAAGGCGCGGGTGAAATCGGCGACGCGATGCATGCGCTCCTCGCCGGCAAGGTTGAAGCCGGAAATCAGCGGGTGCGGCCGGCGGGCGGCATATTCCGCCGCCTTCACCACCCGTTCCGGGCCGAAATGGCGGATTCCGACGATGAGGAGGCGCGTTTCGATGCCGGTCTTCGCCCTGGCCCGCTCGGCCCCTTCGGCGAGGCCGCGTATATAGGCATCGGCGCCGATACCGATGGTGTCACCCTGGTCGGGCGAGACGATCAGCTCGCTGTAGATGGCGCCGGCTTCGGCGATCTCGATGAGATAGGTCTCGGCGAGCAGCGCGTAATCCTCCTCCGTGCGGAAGAGGTTTGCCGTCGCGTCGTAGCTTGCAACGAAGCTGGTGAAATCCTGCCAGGCATATTCGCCGTCGCGGATGAACGCCGAGGTGTCGATGCCGTAGCGTTTCGCCTGGGAAAGGGCGAGGGCAGGCGGGGTCGCGCCCTCTATATGGCAGTGCAGTTCCGCCTTGGGCATGCGTCTGGTCACAGAAAGCTCCTTCCATGCGGGCCCGGCGGAATGCCGAGATGGCGGGCGATGCTTTCGCCGATATCGGCGAAGGTGGTGCGGGTTTCAAGCAGGCGCGAGCGCAGGCCCGGGCCGAAGCTCATGATCGGCACGCGTTCGCGCGTGTGGTCCGTGCCGCGCCAGGTCGGGTCGCAGCCATGATCGGCAGTGAGGATGACGATATCGCCGGGCTTCAGCTTGCGGTCCACCTCCGGCAGGCGCCGGTCGAAGGCTTCGAGCGCGGCGGCGTATCCCGCCACGTCGCGGCGATGGCCGTAAAGCATGTCGAAATCGACGAAATTGGTGAAAACGAGATCGCCGTCCGCGGCCTCGTCCATGACATGGAGCGTCGCGTCGAACAGCGCCATGTTGCCGTTTGCCTTGGTCAGCCTGCCGATGCCCTGATGGGCGAAGATGTCGCCGATCTTGCCGACGGCATGTACGGTGCGGCCGGCCTCGGTCAGCCGGTCGAGCAGGGTCGGTTCGGGCGGCAGCACGGAATAGTCGCGGCGGTTGCCGGTGCGCTCGAAGGTTTCCGGCGTTTCGCCGACGAAAGGCCGTGCAATGACCCGGCCGATGCGCCCGCCCGGCCGCTCATCGAGAATCTGCCGCACCGTTTCGCAGAAGGCGAGCAGCCGGTCGAGGCCGAAGATGCGCTCGTGTGCGGCGATCTGGAAGACGGAGTCTGAGGAGGTGTAGCAGATCGGCTTGCCGCTGCGGATATGTTCCAGCCCGTGGCGGGCGATGATGTCGGTGCCCGAGGCGTGGCAATTGCCGAGAATGCCGGAGACCTTGCCGGCACTGCAGATGGCCTCGACGAGTTCCGGCTCGAAGGCGTCCCCTTCGGTCGGAAAATACCCCCAGTCGAAGGCGACGGGCGTGCCGGCGATCTCCCAGTGGCCGGAAGGTGTGTCCTTGCCGTTGGAAACCTCGCTGGCGGCGCCGTGGTAGCCGAAGACGCGTTGCGGCACGTCCATGCCCTGCGGGAAACGGCCGGTCGCGGCACGGGCGGCGTGCAGGAGACCGAGTGCCGACATGTTCGGAAGTTTCAGTGGTCCCTGGCGGAGACCCGGCCGGTCGGCGACGCCAGCCGCGCAGAATTCCGCGATATGGCCGAGCGTATCGGCACCGAGATCCCCGAAGGCGGCCGCATCCGGGCCGCCGCCGATGCCGAAGGAATCGAGAACGAAGAGAAAGGCTCGCGCCATGGATCACCTGCCGTCTGCCCGTATCCGGCCTGCCGGTCGGATGGGTGGATGAACCGCCAGACATGGCATGGCGCTTGTACGCGGTTCAAGCGAAATCGCCGGATGAACGAGACGTTGGCTCAGCAGTCGGAGCAATCGATCTTCTTGCCGACACGCAGGCGGAAGTAGCTTGTCCGGCCGAGATTGATCTTGTTGAGATTCGAATCGAGATTCGGCGCGAGCAGCAGGATCGAATAGGGCACGGACAGTTCCGTGCGCACGATGAAGGTCTCCATGGCGCCGATGTCGCTTGGCAGCGGAACCGCACCGCCCTTGGCATAGGGGACGTTTCCGGCCTGGTCGCGGGACCAGGCCACGGTTGCCTTGCCGTCAGCTGCAACCGCGACACCGGTGATCTTCAGCGTATAGGCGCTGTTGACGGGGAACGGCGCCACGATCTTGGCGACAAGATCCTTCATCGTGTCGAGCGTCGCCTTGTTGGTCGTATTGCTCTGCGTCAGGAGGTCGGAAACGGTTGCCGACGCGCGGCTCACCTTGCGCGAGGCCGTGATGGCGACGGTCACCTCGAAGGCGCTTACATAGGCCATTATCAGCAGCGGTGCGACAATCGCGAACTCGATGGCGCCGACGCCGCGGCGATCCTGGATAAAATGGCGCAGGCGCAGCAGTACGCCGTGCCCGGTGGCCTGCAAGGTTTTCACGGCATCCGAAGGGGAAAGAACCATTCGCATCACGGATAGTCCTCATTCTGGACCACGGTCGTCGCCATCATCAGATAGTTCTGCCGGGAACCGTCGGCTGCGCGGATGTTGGAGATGTAGGGGCGGACGAGGTCCGTCACGATGTCCCAACGATAGTACGCGCGTACGATATTGATGGTTCGCTTGCCGCCCGGGGCGATCGTGAAGGACGCGGTATCGAGATCTGTGCCGACGAGCGGAATGGTTTTGGGGATATCCGAGAACTTTGCGAAGCTTCGAACGTCGAGAAACAGTTTGTTGGCCTTTTTGATTTCTTCGGGGGAGCATGGCATCAGAATGGCAATCTCGTCGCAGAAGGCCTTCCGGAAATCCTCTTCCTTGATGTTGGAACGGATTTCCCCTGTCCTGATCTTGCGTGCGATGGTTTCCGTGGCGTTGGCGAGAAGCTGCTCTGCGGAAAAGGCGACGAAGGTCTCGATCGAAGCGAAGACGATCAGGAAGAAGGGCAGGCTGAGAAGCGCAACCTCAATAGCCGTCGCGCCGTCGCGCCGGGCAAGAAGGCGACCGAAAAGACCCTTCATTGGCCTCCGGCGTACAGGTGCATCATGATCGAGCGACATCGCGATCCGTTCCCAAATGCTGGACACGGGCGACAATAGGCCGGGGAACGTTTATATTTCGTATGCGTGATGCGAAAGAGTTGAAGGGTTTCCCGCATTCGGACGCCCGAAGCGAGACGTGGCGTCAGCCTCCGCTCTTGTTTCGGGCGACGTGCTCTTCGCAATTGGGCGTGCAGGAGAGGACAGAGCGGTCCGTCTGCCGGAAGACGCGCACCGTGTTGCCTTCGTCGATCGAGACCAGAATGCGCTCATCGACAATGGCGTTGCCGTCCGCATCGAGCAGGACTAGGTTGGTAGTTCCGAAATTACGACCAGTCAGCACGATCGTCTGGGCATCGGCCACGGTCGCATCGGCAACGTCGGCATTGCCGATGATCACCTTGCTGACGGGGCGGTCGAGTTTAAGCACGCGGGCGTGGTCCATGTAGACGCGCATCAACGGCTCCTCGGCAAGAGCGGGGAAAACCGCCGCCACCATGACAAAAGCGGCTGTTGCAAGCCTTGCGGCCAACGCCGTGAAAATCCAGTCGCGTCCCATAAACAGTCATCCCGGCGATAAAACACCGACAGCATCGCCGTGAATGGTGAATGAAGCCTTAAGCCACTCGCTAACCTTGCAGAATTATCTGTCGCACATTCTGCCCGCTTTGCACCGCAAGCGGGTTCAATAATAGAGGAGATTCGCGCGCGTAGGGAGTTTTACCCATTGCTTACCATAAATTCGGCAATCGATTGGCAGGGTCTTGTTAACCGGTTTCCTTAAGTCGATGGAAATGGCTTGCCTGTAGGTTGCAGTCATCCGAACAACGGAAACAGTTGGCGGACGTGCTGAACCAACATCGTGGAGCTAGGAGAATACCATGACCAAGATTTTCGCTCGCCTTATGAAGGACGAATCGGGCGCCACCGCCATCGAATACGGCCTGATCGCTGCCCTGATTTCCGTTGCCCTCATCACCGGCGCAACCGCCCTCGGCAACTCGTTGGACACGACGTTCAGTAGCCTCGGCACCAAGCTGACGACTGCTGTGAACAAGAGCGCGCCGTAAGCAGAACGCACTGCCGGAATAAACATCTCTACCGGAAAGCCGCCTTCGAGGCGGCTTTCTGTTTTGCGCCGTTATCCTTTCCGAAACGGATCAAGCGCATCATGCGCTGAAAGGAGAGCAATATGACCCTGGCCATCATCTTCGTGGTTTTCCCGCTATGCCTCGCGGTCGCGGCTTGCTCCGATTTCCTGACGATGCTCATTCCCAATCGGGTCTCGGCGATACTCCTTGGCGCCTTCATCGTTGTGGCACCGTTGGCGGGCCTTGGTCTGACGGAGGTCGCCATGCATCTCGCGGCCGGCCTTCTCGTCTTCTCCATCTGCTTCGCGCTCTTCGCCCTCAATGTCATGGGTGGTGGCGATGCCAAACTCCTGACCGCCAGCGCGGTTTGGTTCGGGATGAGTTTCTCCCTCATCGAATATCTGGTTTATGTATCCTTCTTCGGCGGATTGCTGACCTTCGCGATTCTCTCTCTGCGCGCCAACACGAACCTGATCCTCGCGTCAGGCCTGCCGGTCCCCGATCACCTCCTCAAGGCCAAGAAGGTGCCCTATGGTATCGCGATCGGGATTGGCGCCTTCCTTGCCTATCCGTCCTCGCCACTGATGCTCGCGGCGCTCGGTTAAGGCGACTACCCCGCGCTCGTTTTCATGGTCGTTCTGCTGGCTCCGGTTGAAATGCCGGAGCTTATGCGCGTTCGGTCCTCTGTGTTGTTAGCGCTGCATTAACCATACCCGTAAGTCAGCCATTAACCATAATTACACCATTGCCGGTCAATGTGGGCGGATAGAAAAGTCCGCAGCCCAGGGAAACCACATGAGACCGGCGCGAATCATCATTCTGGCAGTGGCCGTCGTTTCGGCCGGCGTCGCAGGGCTTCTGGCCCTGAAGGTCGCCGGTGGGGGCACGCCTGTCCAGCCGGAGGCTGTCGTCGAACGGGAGCCGACGGTCAACGTGCTGGTTGCAAGGGAAAGCCTGCCGGTCGGTGCGCGGCTCAATCCGGAAACGATCGCCTGGACGGCCTGGCCGGAAGGCTCGGTCGCCGAGGGTTTCATCACCGACCAGAACCAGCCGGACGCGATGGAAAACCTCAACGGTGCCATTGCCCGCATGCCGATCTTCAACGGCGAGCCGATCCGCCAGGAGAAGATCGCCGATTCGAGCAACCGCATCATGTCGTCGCTGCTGCCGTCGGGCAAACGGGCGGTCGCGACCGAAATCTCGGTCGCGACGGGCGCCGGTGGTTTCATCCTTCCGAACGACCGCGTTGACGTCATCATGGTGCGCAAGAGCCCGGAAGGCTCCTACATAACCGAGACTGTCCTGTCGAATGTGCGCGTGCTCGCCATCGACCAGCAGATCCAGGAAAACGAGGACGGTTCGAAATCCGCCGTCGGCACCACTGCGACATTGGAGCTTACACCCGACCAGACCAAGGTGATCGCCGTCGCCCAGCAGATGGCCGAGCGTCTGTCGCTGGCGCTGCGCAGCATCGCCGATGCCCAGGAATCCGATACCGGCGCGGCCGACTACCTTCTCAGCGGTGGCGATGGCATGCCGATCATACAGGTGATCAAGACCGGTGAAATCGTAAACGGCGGCGAGCCCGCAGCCCAGAAGTGACCAGGAGCTGACCCGTGTTTGGAATGACAAGGACTTTTCGGGCTTCTGTCGCCGGTGGAATGAGCCTCTGCCTGGCGCTTTCCGGCCTGCCGGAGATCGTGTTGACCGGTACGCCGGCACGTGTCGCCGAGGCGGCGACGGCCTCCGTCATCCGCATCAACGATGCCGGGCCCGGTGCCCGCAAGGCTGTCAAGCTGGGCCTCAACAAGGCGATCGTGGTCGACCTTCCGACAGACGCGCACGACATCCTCGTCGCCGACCCGGGCAAGGCGGATGCCGTCACGCGTACGTCACGCCGCATCTATCTCTTCGGCAAGGAAGTGGGCCAGACCAACATCTTCATCTTCGGACCGGGCGGCGAGGAGATTGTCAGCATCGATCTTACCGTCGAGCGTGACATCGATGGCCTGCAGGCGAACCTGCGCCGCTTCATCCCGGACTCCGACATCCAGGTCGAGATCATCTCGGACAACATCGTGCTCAACGGCACGGTGCGGACCCCGCAGGACGCCGCCCAGGCGACGCGTCTTGCCGAGATCTTCCTGAGGGGCGGTGAAGCAACGACCCGCAACATCACGGCTCAGGGCAACAACGGCGATGCAGCGATCTTCGGCGAAGTGCGCCAGCGTTCGCAGGTCGTCAACATGCTCAAGATCGACGGCGAGGACCAGGTGACGCTGAAGATCACCGTGGCGGAAGTCAGCCGCCAGGTGCTCAAGCAGCTTGGTTTCAACGGTTCTGTCAAGGGATCGAACGGCGGCATCTCCTTCCGCAACCCGACCAATCTCGGTGGCGCGGCGGACTGGGTTTCCAACGGCGCAGCCTCCGGCACGATCGGCGGCCTTGCTCTTGCCAGCAGCATGAGCGCCATGGAACAGGCCGGCGTGATGCGCACCCTTGCCGAACCGAGCCTGACGGCGATCTCGGGCGAAGAGGCGCGCTTCTATGTCGGCGGTGATTTCCGTCTCCCGACGGAACAGACGATCGACGGTGGCGACGAAAGCAAACCCCCTACGGTCACCCGCAGCCTCACCGAGGTCGAATACGGCATCCGCTTGAACTTCCGCCCGGTCGTGCTCTCGCCCGGCCGTATCAGCCTGCGTGTCGAGACGGAGGTATCCGAACCGACCTTCGAGGGCTCGGCAACCTATGGCGGTGTCCACAGCATTCCCGGCATGACGGTGCTTGGCATCCGGCGCCGCGAGGCCACGACGAGCGTCGAACTGCCGTCTGGCGGCTCGATCGTCATTGCCGGCCTCGTCAAGGACGATATCCGCCAGGCGGTTTCCGGCCTGCCGGGTCTTTCGAAGATTCCGATTTTCGGCACGCTGTTCCGCTCCAAGGACTTCGTGCGCAACGAGACGGAAATGGTCATCATCGCCACGCCCTATCTCGTGCGGCCTGTCGCGCGCAGCGCGCTCCAGCGTCCTGATGACAATTTCAACGCGACCAACGATGCGGCGAGCTTCTTCCTCGGCAAGGTGAACAAGGTCTATGGCCGCAAGGAAGACGCCATGCCGGCGGGCAACTACCACGGCTCCATCGGCTTCATCTACAAGTGACGGGACGGGACATGCGCGACACGACCAGCAAGACTTGGCTTTCCGCGAGGAACCGCACCATGCACCAGCCCCTGCCGATGCGCGCCGTGTTCGCGGCGACCCTCATCCTGTCCGCCACCGTGCTCGCCAGCTGCGGTGCGCGACCGGATCGCTCCACGACGGCGTCGATCCCGGACGACTACCGCACGCGCCACCCGATCGTGCTGGCTGAATCCGCACAGACGATGGACATCCCGATCGCCACCGGCGACCGTTCGCTGACGATGGCCATGCGCGACAACATTCGCGGTTTTGCCGCCGACCATGCCGCGAAGTCACGCAGTGCCGTGCAGATCATGCTGCCGCGCGGCTCGGCCAATGCGGCAACGGCCAATTATCTGCGCAAGGATATCCGCACCACGCTGACCGGAGCGGGCCTGAAGCGCGACCAGCTGATCGAGACGAGCTACGATGCGAGCGGCTACGGCGCCAATGCGCCGATCCGGCTTGCCTTCTTCGCCATCACCGCGCAGACGGGCCCCTGCGGTCAATGGCCGGAAGACCTTGTCGTCAACACGATGGAAAACAAGAACTACCAGAACTTCGGCTGTGCATCGCAGGCCAATCTGGCCGCCCAGATCGCCAATCCGATGGATCTCGTGCAGCCGCGTGGCATGACCCCGATCGACGCCGAGCAGCGCAACGTGGTGATTCAGGACTATCGCGAGTTCGGCCAGCCGCTGCTGTAATCGCCGGCTAGGGCCAGGCACATATCCATCCGGTCCGCCGGACACCAGGAACGGGCATGACGATGAGCACAGTAGACTACACCATCGAGCGCGCGGACGCATTTGAGGCGGAAGAGACGGTCCGCTCCACCGAACTGGAGGGCGTTCGCCCGCTGCCGCGCATCTCGGTTCATGCCTTCTGCGAAAGCGAGGCCATGCTGCGCACCATGGAGCGGTGCGGCCAGGACCGGCGTATGGCCAAGGTGAGCCTCAAGGTTTCCAGCGCCAGCATTGCGGCGGCGGCCAATATGTTCGGCTCGGCCCCGACGCCGAACCTGCTTATCCTCGAGACCTCGACGGAACCGCGCGGCATCATGGACGAGCTCGCCCCGCTTGCCGAGGTCTGCGATCCCAGCACCAAGGTCATCATCGTCGGCAGCTACAACGATATTCCGCTTTATCGCGACCTCATCCGCAACGGTATTTCCGAGTATATGGTCGGCCCGGTCGGCATGGCCGACATCCTCAACGCCATGTCGGCAATCTTCGTCGATCCGGACGCCGAGCCGCTCGGTCGCACCATCGCCTTCATCGGCGCCAAGGGCGGGGTGGGGGCGTCGACGATCGCGCACAATTGCGCCTTCGACATTTCGAGCCTCTTCCAGACGGAAGTGATCCTCGCCGATCTCGACCTGCCCTATGGGACGGCCAATATCGATTTCGATCAGGATCCGCCGCAGGGCATTTCCGAAGCGATCTACGCACCGGACCGGCTGGATGAAGTGTTCCTCGATCGCCTGTTGACGAAATGCTCGGAGCGCCTGTCGCTGCTCGCCGCTCCCTCCATGCTCGACCGTGCCTATGACCTGGAGCGCGGCTCTTTCCAGCCGATCATCGAGGTGTTGCAGCGCAGTGCCCCGGTAACCGTGCTCGACGTGCCGCATGCCTGGTCGGAATGGACACGCACGCTGCTCTCGGAGGTCGACGAGCTGGTGATCACGGCGGTGCCGGATCTCGCCAACCTGCGCAACACCAAGAACATGCTCGATGCCTTGAAGAAGCTTCGGCCGAACGACAAGCCGCCGCACCTGATCCTCAACCAGGTCGGTCTGCCGAAGCGGCCGGAGATCGCCACGGCCGATTTCTGCGAGCCGCTCGGCATCCAGCCGGTCGCGGTCATTCCCTTCGATGCGCAGCTCTTCGGCACTGCCGCCAACAGCGGCCGCATGATCGCGGAGATGGGCCGCAAGTCACCGACGGCGGAGACATTCTCGCAGATCGCCCATCTCGTGACGGGCCGAGCGACGATCAAGAAACCCAAGAAGGCAGGCCTTGGCAATCTGCTCGGCCTGCTCGGCAAGAAATAGGCCCGACGCGCGGCGCAACAGACTGGATGAAGTGGCATGTTCGGCAAACGCGGCAATGAAGGTTTCGGCAAGAGCGGGGCGGCGGGCCAGGCGGTCCAGGCCACGCCGGCTGCCGTCACGACGGTGACGGCGGAGCGCCCGGCCATGGCCGCGCCGCCGCAACCCGTCTTCGAGCCGGCCCCCGCCCCGGTGCCTGCACCGGCTGCTGCCGCCCGCCGCCGCGCGCCGCGCACGGAAGACTACTACGACACGAAGAGCCAGGTTTTCTCCGCGCTCATCGACACGATCGACCTGTCGCAGCTCGCCAAGCTCGATACCGAGAGCGCGCGCGAGGAAATTCGCGACATCGTCAACGACATCATCACCATCAAGAATTTCGCGATGTCGATCTCCGAGCAGGAGGAACTGCTCGACGACATCTGCAACGATGTTCTGGGCTATGGTCCGCTGGAGCCGCTGCTCGCGCGTGACGACATTGCCGACATCATGGTGAACGGCGCGGGCAAGACCTATATCGAAGTAGCCGGCAAGGTGCAGGAATCGGAGATCCGCTTCCGCGACAATGCCCAGCTCCTGTCGATCTGCCAGCGCATCGTCAGCCAGGTCGGCCGTCGTGTCGACGAATCGAGCCCGATTTGCGACGCGCGCCTGCCGGACGGTTCGCGCGTCAACGTCATCGCCCCGCCCCTTGCCATCGACGGCACCGCGCTCACCATCCGTAAGTTCAAGAAGGACAAGCTGACGCTCGACCAGCTCGTCAAGTTCGGCTCGATCACGCTCGAAGGCGCGACGTTGCTGCAGATCATCGGTCGCGTGCGCTGCAACCTCGTCATCTCCGGTGGTACCGGCTCGGGCAAGACGACGCTGCTCAACTGCCTGACGAACTACATCGATCGCGATGAACGCGTCATCACCTGCGAGGACTCGGCCGAACTCCAGCTCCAGCAGCCGCATGTGGTGCGTCTCGAAACCCGCCCGCCGAACATCGAGGGCGAGGGCGAGATCACCATGCGCGACCTCATCAAGAACTGCCTGCGCATGCGGCCTGAACGCATCATCGTCGGCGAAGTGCGTGGCCCGGAGGTCTTCGATCTCCTCCAGGCCATGAACACCGGCCACGATGGTTCGATGGGCACGATCCACGCCAACACGCCGCGCGAATGCCTCTCCCGTATGGAATCGATGATCGCCATGGGCGGTTACACGCTGCCAGCCAAGACCGTGCGCGAGATCATCGCCGGTTCGATCGATATCATCATCCAGGCCTCGCGCCTGCGCGACGGTTCGCGCCGCATCACCCACATCACCGAGGTGGTGGGCATGGAAGGCGACGTCATCGTCACGCAGGACCTGATGCGCTTCGATATCCAGGGCGAGGATGCCAATGGCCGCCTGATCGGCAAGCACACCGGAACGGGCATCGGCAAGCCGCATTTCTGGGATCGCGCCCGCTATTTCAACGAGGACAAGCGCCTGGCGGCAACGCTCGACGCGATGGAAAAGCCGTAAGGGGCAGGGATGTTCGGACTGGATATCACCATCGTTGCGATCTTCGCCCTTGCGGCCCTTTCCACCGCGGGGCTTGCCTATGGCCTGCTCTTCTCGCGCATCGAGGCGGCGAAGAAGACGGAAAGCCGCGTACGCCGCGTCCAGGCTGCCGAAACCGACCAGGGCAAGGCCAAGGCGGCGCGCGACCGCATGCAGGAACTGTCCAAGCGCCGCAAGTCGGTGCAGGATTCGCTGAAGGACCTGGAAAAGAAGCAGCAGGAGCAGACCAAGCGCATTGCCACCACCCTCAAGGCCAAGCTGGTCCAGGCTGGGCTTTCGATCAGCATGACGCAGTTCTACCTTCTCAGCGTCGCCGCCGGCATCTTCATCTTCCTGCTCGCCTTCATTGCGGGCTCCGGCCTGCTCCTCAGTCTGGGTGCGGCCTTCATCGCCGGTGCCGGCCTGCCGCGCTGGGTCGTCGGCTATCTCGTCAAGCGGCGCCTCAACAAATTCCTTGAGGAGTTTCCCAATTCGCTCGACGTGATGACGCGTTCGATCAAGTCCGGCCTGCCGCTGACCGACGCGCTGCGCCTGATCGCGGCCGAAGGCCAGGAGCCGGTGCGCACCGAATTCCGCCGGCTGGTCGAAGCGCAGCAGGTGGGCCTCAGCGTGTCGGAAGCCTGCGCGCGCATGTTCACCAATATTCCACTGCAGGAAGTCAACTTCTTCGCCATCGTCATCGCGATCCAGAGCCAGGCCGGTGGTAACCTGTCCGAAGCGCTCGGCAACCTCTCCCGCGTCCTGCGCGAACGGCGCAAGATGAAAGCCAAGGTGAGCGCGCTGTCGATGGAGGCGAAGGCCTCGGCCGCCATCATCGGCGCCCTGCCGTTCATCGTCGCCTTCCTCGTCTACCTGACCTCACCCGACTACATCATGATCCTGTTCCAGGATTCGCGCGGCCATCTCATTCTCGGCATTTCGGCCGTCTGGATGTCCATCGGCATTTTCGTGATGCGCAACATGATCAACTTCGATATCTGAGGGGCAGGGGCATGTCGGGATTAGTCACCACCCTTACCGATCCGGCCGTGCTGCTGCCGGCCTTCGTGATGATTGCGGTGCTCGCGACCGTCTACACGCTTGCCGCGCCCTATCTCGACCGCGGCGACCTCGACAAGCGCATGAAGTCCGTGGCACTGGAGCGCGAGCAGATGCGCGCGCGCGAACGTGCCCGCATGAGCGCTGAAGCCAGCCAGAGCAAGGCCTCGCTGCGCGCCCAGCACAACGCTCCCGTCCGCCAGGTCGTCGAGCGGCTCAACCTGCGTGAGGCGCTGGTCGACGCCAACACGATGAACCGCCTGCGTCAGGCCGGCTACCGCTCGCAGAATGCGCTCAATGTCTTCCTTTTTGCGCGCTTCGTGCTGCCCTTCGTCGTCGCTGCCGTCGCCATCTTCTACATTTTCTTTCTCGGCTTCCTTGGCGAAAAGCCGTTGCCGATGCGTATCCTGGCGACAGTCGTCGCGGCCTATATCGGCTTCTACCTGCCCAATCTCTACATCTCCAACCGCGTGTCGAAGCGCCAGCTGTCCATCAAGCGGGCCTGGCCGGATGCGCTCGACCTCATGCTGATCTGCGTCGAGTCCGGTATTTCCATCGAGGTCGCCTTCAGGCGCGTGGCCGATGAAATCGCCATGGCCTCGCCGGAACTGGCCGAGGAACTGGTGCTGACCACGGCCGAGCTCTCTTTCCTCCAGGAACGCCGCGCGGCTTATGAAAACCTCGGTGTACGCACTGGCCTCGATACGGTGAAATCCGTGACGCAGGCCCTCATCCAGGCCGAGCGCTACGGCACGCCGCTTGCCCAGGCGTTGCGTGTCCTCGCCCAGGAATGCCGCGACCAGCGTATGAACGAGGCGGAAAAGAAGGCCGCTGCCCTGCCGCCGAAGCTCACCGTGCCGATGATCCTGTTCTTCCTGCCCGTGCTCGTCGCCGTCATCCTCGGCCCCGCCGGCATCCAGGTCGCCGATCGCTTCTAGAAAGACGGACGGAGCCTAGATCAAAAAAAGCCCCGGTCGAGATGTCTGCCGGGGCGAGGTCGTGCTTGGGAGCAAGTATCAAGGCTATTGCAACAAAACTGTGCGGCGGTTTTGCGTCCGTGGGCGCATCCCGGTCGAGGAGATCAGTTGGTGTTGCCGCTGTCGTCGGCAGCGAGCTTCTTCCAGGCGTTCTGCTGGGTCATCATCGAGCGCAGATAGGCGACATTCGCCTCGGCTTGTTCGGTGGTCAGCTCGCGGCGGGCGATGGTCTCGGCCTCCTGGAAGCGGCCCTGGAGGCCGACGGCCAGCGCCAGGTTCTGGCGCACGCCGCTGTCGGCACCGGGCTGCGAGGCGGCGGAGCGCAGGTAGGTTTCCGCGGTCTTCAGGTCTTTTGCCAGGAGGTAGGACATGCCGAGATTGGACAGGACCGAAGGTTCGTTCGGATTGATGTCGAGCGCCTCGCGATAACGCCCGCGTGCCTCGCCGGCACGGCCGAGCTGGTCGAGGATCGCGCCTTCGGCCGATTTCAGCCGCCAGTCCGGCCGGTCCGGTGTCTGCGCGCGCAGGATCGTGTTCAGCGCCTGTTCGAGTTGGCCGGCGGCGGCCTGTGCCTTGCCGTAGGCGGCGAGCACGTCGCGGTCGCTCGGATTGTTGATGGCGACTTGCTGCATGACGGCGAGCGCCTGATCGTTGCGTCCGTTCATGCGCAGTACATTGGCATAGTTTATGCCGACCGTGCGGTCCTTCGGGTTCTTCTCGTAGGCCCGGCCGATCGTCTCGGCGGCCCCCCGCAGTTCCGTCGCATTCATCTCGGAAACCGGCTTCGACATTTTCGGAATGGAGCCGGTCGTGAGGTTGCTCTTGCCCGCACAACCCGCCACCGCAGTGGCGATGACGACGAGGGCTGCGCCTCTCAGAAGCCCGGAACGGAATGACAAACGTGTGAGCGAAGCGGCCATGACAAGTCCCCGAAGCGATTTCCGCAGGTCGCGGCGGTCAAGGAATCACGCCGCAATCTCCGCTCCAGCAATAATCTGTTAACCCTAACAGAGTGTTAATCGCCTGATTCTCAAGCCCTGCCCAAAGGTTCCGCCATGGCCCCCTTCCAGTACATCGACCGGCCCTCTCCCTTCAACACCAAGAACGGCAAGACGCTGCCGATTTTCGCGATCACCCCGGCCCATATCGAGACGGGGACGATCGATCCCATCGCGCTGGACTGGGCGAAGAAGGCCGGTTTTAAGGCGGAGTCCGGGGCGTTGCTGATGGTGCCGACGGCGGACGGCCATCTCGGCGGCGCCCTGTTCGGCCTCGGCAAGAATCCGTCCGACGCACCCTTCCTGACGGGCAAGCTCGCCCGTGCGCTGCCGGCCGGCGACTGGCATATCGAGACCGCTCCGCTGACGGCCAATCGCCTCGCGCTCGGCTACGGCCTCGGCAGTTACCGTTTCGAGCGCTACAAGGCCTCCGCCTCGGAAGCCCCGACCTTGCTCATCCCCAGCGATGCCGATGCGACAGACATCAAGCGTCAGCTCGCCGGCGTCTTCCTTGCCCGCGACCTCATCAACACGCCGACCAACGACATGGGCCCGGAAGCGCTTGAAGACGTTTTTCGCGCGCTCGGCGAGCATTACAAGGCCAAGGTCTCTGTCATCACGGGGGATGATCTCCTCAAGGAGAATTTCCCGCTCATCCACACGGTCGGCCGCGCCTCCGCACAGGCCCCGCGTCTGCTCGAGCTCACCTGGGGCAAGAAGGGTCACAAGCGCGTGACGCTGGTCGGCAAGGGCGTGTGCTTCGATACCGGCGGCCTCGACATCAAGCCGGCCGCGTCCATGCTGCTGATGAAGAAGGACATGGGCGGCGCGGCCAATGTCATGGGCCTTGCCCTGATGATCATGGACGCCAAGCTGAAGGTGGACCTGCGCGTGCTCCTGCCGGTCGTCGAGAATTCGATCTCGGCCAACGCTTTCCGCCCTGGCGATATCTACAAGAGCCGCAAGGGCCTCACCGTGCAGATCGACAACACCGACGCCGAGGGCCGGCTGATCCTTGCCGACGCGCTTGCCTATGCCGACGAGGCCGAGGCCGACCTCATCGTCGACATGGCGACGCTGACGGGCGCCGCCCGTGTCGCGCTCGGCCCGGACCTGCCGCCCTTCTTCACCGACGACGAGGACCTTGCCCACGACCTCACCGAGGCGAGCCTGACGGTGGATGATCCGATGTGGCGCATGCCGCTCTATATGGGCTACGACAAGGACGTCTCCGCCCGCATCGCCGATCTCACCAACGCTCCCGCCGGCGGCATGGCGGGGTCGATCACCGCGGCGCTGTTCCTCAAGCGCTTCGTCACCCGCAACAAGCATTGGGCGCATTTCGACATCTATGGCTGGGCACAGGCCGAGCGGCCGCATTCGCCTGTCGGCGGCGAGGCGCAGGCCATCCGCGCGCTCTATCATCACCTGCGCAAGGCGGCGGCCTGAGCCACGGCTTTTCTTCCGGGAAACGATACGGTATCGTAACGAAAATGCCGTCGTACCCGGAGACGCCGTGCCGCTAGATCTGACCCCATCGCAGGCGCTCGGCCTCTGGCACGAGGTGACGCTGCAACAGGTCCATGAGGACGGGCGCGACCTTACATTGCGCCAGCTGGCGATCCTGTTGGAAATCTATCTGGTGCCCCCGCCGCATACGGTGCGGGGGCTGGCGGCGAAGCTTGGCGTCACCAAGCCGGTGATTACCCGCGCGCTCGACACGATGGGCGAGCAGGGCCTCGTTACCCGCATGCGCGACGACCGCGATCGCCGCAATGTCATCATCAAGCGCACCGTGGATGGTGCGCTCTATCTCGAACGCCTCGGCGACCTCATCATCGCCCGGGGCCGAGCACAGACCCCCTGAACCGGCACCGCGAGACCAGATCCATGAACGCCCTTCCCGACCGCCGCCTCAACGCCTTCCGCCCGGATCTTGCCGAGGAAGCGCTGCGCGGCACCGTTCCGGCCGAACACTATGTCACGGGTACGCCGGCCCTCGTGGTGCAGCCCGTCGTCGCGCTGCGTCCCCGGCCGGATGCCGCCGCCGGCATTGATACGGAACTCCTCTTCGGTGAAGGCGTGCGCGTGCTCGACCGGGCGGAAGGCTGGGCCTGGGTGAAATCCGATTTCGACGGATATGTCGGGTATTTACCGGAGATGGCGCTCGATGCGGACGCGCCTGCGGCGACCCATGTCGTCGCCGTGCCACGCACCTTTGCCTATTCCGGGCCGGACCTGCGCACACCCGCTGCCTTTGCCCTGTCGATCGGTAGCCGGATAACGGCAGTCGGGGAAAGCGAAACGCGCGGTACCCGCTATCTCACGCTCGCAAGCGGTCAGTCTGTCGTTGCCAGCCACTGCCTTGCCGTCGGGGAGAGGGCGGGGGACGACTATGTCGCCATCGCCGGACGTTTCCTTGAGACGCCCTATCTGTGGGGCGGCCGCTCGGGCTTCGGCCTCGACTGCTCCGCCCTGGTGCAGCTTTCGATGATGATGACGGGCCGCACCGCGCCGCGCGACAGCGACATGCAGGCCGCCGGCCTCGGCGCGCCGATCGAGCGTGCCGCGCTTCGTCGCGGCGACCTCGTCTTCTGGAAGGGCCATGTCGCGATCATGGAAGACGACGCGACCATCATCCACGCCAACGGCCACACGATGAGCGTGGCGCGTGAGGGGCTGGATGCAGCCATCGAGCGCATCGGCTGGCTCTACGAGCAGCCGACCGGCTACCGCCGGCCCTGACGCATATCGGGCCGGCTTCGGCGGGCCTCAATACCCTGCGCTGCGATCTACCAGATGCTCCAGCGGTTTCCCGCTTTCAAGCCGTTCGATCTGTGTTGCGACATGGCGGAAGAGTGCTGCGACATCCGATGCCGCCGAGGCGTGCGGCGTCATGAACACCTTGTCCATCGCCCAGAACGGGCTTTCGAGCGGCAGCGGCTCCTGCTGGAAGACATCGAGCGAGGCGCCGTGCAGCGTGCCGTCGTTGAGGGAAGCGACGATATCGGCCTCCACCTGGCTGCCGCCGCGGCCAGCATTGATGAAGACCGGCGCACCGAACGGTCCCTTGCGGCTGAGGCGGGTGAAGAGCCCGGTATTGTAGATGCCCTTCGTCTCCGGTGTCAGCGGCAGCAGGCCGACGAGGATGTCGGTCCTGCCGAGGAAGGTGTCGAGCCCGGCTTCGTCGAAGATCTCGAAGCCGTCGATCTTGCGGCCGCTCTTCGACCAGCCGATGACGTTGAAGCCGAGCGTCTTCAGCTTGGCGGCGGAATCCTGCCCGAGAACGCCGAAGCCCATGATGCCGATCGTCATGTCCTTCGCTTCCGGCTGGGCGAGTTCGCGCCAGACGCGCTTTTCCCGCTGTGCCTCATAGGCCTGGTGCTGGCGCAGATGCAGGAGGCATTGCATGACCACCCACTCGCTCATGCGCGTCGTCAGCGTCTCGTCGACGAAGCGCACGAGCGGCACCGCGGGCAGGTCTGGCAGCGTCAGCACATGATCGACGCCCGCGCCGCCGGAAAACACCACCTTCAGGTCTTTCGCCCGCGAAAAGAGATCGGCGCCGGGCTTCCAGACCACGGCATAGTCGATGCCGGAGAGGTCGCGGTTGCGATTTGCCGGATGCTGGAGGTTGATCACCTCGCGGTCCGCAAAGGCGCCTTTCAGCGCAGTGGCGACCTGTTCCTGGTCGAATTTCAGATCGATGATGACGGGGCTTTTCGTCTGCATGCTGGTTCCTGCTGAAGCATTTCAGCCGAAGCAAAATCGCTTCGGCGTCGGACAATGCGTAAAAACAAAGGCTCTACTGACGGATGCTTTCGTTGCGGACCGCTTCGAGATTGAAGGCGGCGGCCATCAGCGCCCTGGTATAGGCCTCGCTTGGCCGTTCGATGATATCCTTCGCCGGTCCCTTCTCCACCACCTGCCCGCCGCGCATGACAATGATGTCGTTGGCGAGCGCACGCACGACCTTGAGGTCATGGCTGATGAAGAGATAGGCGAGATTGTGTTTTGCCTGCAGGTCACGCAGGAGCTCCACCACCTGCGCCTGCACGCTCATGTCGAGCGCCGAGGTCGGCTCGTCGAGCATGACGAATTCCGGCTTCAGCACCATGGCGCGGGCGATCGCGATGCGCTGGCGCTGGCCGCCGGAGAATTCGTGCGGGTAACGCCAGCGGGTGGCCGGGTCGAGGCCGGTCTCTTCCAGCGCGAAGGCGACGCGGTGGTCGCGCTCGGCCTCGGAAAGCGAGGGTTCGTGAACCTTCAGGCCCTCTGCAACGATATCGGCGACCGACATGCGCGGCGAGAGCGAGCCGAAAGGATCCTGGAAGACGATCTGCATGCGGCGGCGCAGGGGGCGCATCTCGCTGAAGGAGTGTCCGGCAATATCCTGTCCGGCAAAGGCGATGCGGCCCTTCGAGGCGATGAGCCGCGTCAGCGCGAGGCCAAGCGTCGTCTTGCCGGAACCGGACTCGCCCACCACGCCGAGCGTGTGGCCGGCACGCAGCGTGACGTCGATGCCGTCGACCGCCTTTACGTGATCGACGACCCGGCGCAGGAAGCCCGCCTTGATCGGGAACCAGACCTTGACGTCCTCCGCCTCGATAACGACGGGCTGGCTATCGTCGCCCGGGCGGGGCTCGCCCTTCGGCTCGGCGGCGAGCAGGTGGCGGGTATAGGCGTGCTGTGGGTTGGAGAAGATCTCCTCGACGGGGCCGGTCTCGACGATCCTGCCCTTGGTCATCACGCAGACCCGGTCGGCGAATTTTCGGACGATGCCGAGGTCGTGGGTGATGAAGAGCATGGACATGCCGTGCTCGACCTTCAGCGATTTCAGGAGTTCCAGGATCTGCGCCTGGACGGTGACGTCGAGCGCGGTGGTCGGTTCGTCGGCGATCAGCAGCTCCGGGCGGTTGGCGAGCGCCATGGCGATCATCACGCGCTGGCGCTGGCCGCCGGAAAGCTCATGTGGATAGGCGGCGAGGCGCTTTTCCGGCTCGCGGATGCCGACCTGGTTGAGCAGCTCGAGCGTTTTTGCGCGGGCGGCCGGGCCTTCGATCTCCTGGTGCAGCTTCAGGATCTCGCCGATCTGCCGCTCGATGGAGTGCAGCGGATTGAGCGAGGTCATCGGCTCCTGGAAGATCATCGTGATGTCGTTGCCGCGCACCGCGCGCAGCGCGGCATCGTCGGCCTTCAGCAGGTTCTCGCCGTTGAAATGGATCTCGCCCGAGGGGTGGCTGGCGGCCGGGTAGGGCAGCAGCTTCAGGATCGAATTGGCGGTCACGGACTTGCCGGAGCCGGACTCGCCGACAAGCGCCACGACCTCGCCGCGACGGATGTCGAAGGAAACGCGGTCGACGGCAAGCGAAGTGTTGCCACCCTGGTGGAAGGCGACGGAGAGGTCGCGGACGGAGAGGAGGGGTTCGGGAGCGCTCACCGGAAGGTCTTCCTCGGATCAAAGGCGTCACGCGTCGCTTCGCCGACGAAGATCAGCAGCGACAGCATGAGGGACATGACGACGAAGGCGGTCAGGCCGAGCCACGGCGCCTGGAGATTGTTTTTGCCCTGCGCGACCAGTTCACCGAGCGAGGGTGAACCCGGCGGCATGCCGAAGCCCAGGAAGTCGAGCGAGGTGAGCGTGGTGATCGACCCCGATAGAATGAAGGGCAGGAAGGTCAGCGTCGCCACCATCGCGTTCGGCAGGAGGTGCCGGTACATGATCGTCGCATTGCCGACGCCGAGCGCGCGGGCGGCCCGCACATATTCGAAGTTGCGGGCGCGCAGGAACTCCGCGCGCACCACGCCGACGAAGCCGACCCAGGAGAAGAGCAGCATGATGCCGAGCAGGATCCAGAAGCCGGGCGGCAGGATCGCGGCGATGATGAGCAGGATATAGAGCACCGGCATCGAGGACCAGATCTCGATGAAGCGCTGCATCAGAAGGTCCGTCCAACCGCCGAAATAGCCCTGCACCGCACCGGCCGTCACGCCGACGATGGCAGAGGCGATGGTGAGAGCCAGGCCGAACAGCACGGAGATGCGGAAACCGTAGATGACGCGGGCGAGCACGTCGCGCGCCTGATCGTCGGTGCCGAGCCAGTTGAGGTTGGCGAGCGTACAGTTCGGGTCGCCGGCGCCACCTGGATAACCGGCGCAGCGCTCCTCGCCGGACATCAGCCAGAAGGGTTTCGTCGGCGCGGAATGAGGGATGTTGGAGTTCGTCGTGTTGTAGGAGTAGCGGATCGGCGGCCAGATCATCCAGCCGTTGGCGTTGATCTCTTCCGTGATGAAATCCGAGCGATAGTCCGTCTCGGCGAGGAACCCGCCGAACTTCTCCTCCGGGTAGTCGACAAGGACGGGAACGAGGATCTCGCCCTTGTAGGAGGCGAGGACGGGCCGGTCGTTGGCGATGAACTCGGCGAACAGGCTGAGCACGAAGATGACGAGGAAGATCCACAGCGACCAGTAGCCGCGGCGGTTCGCCTTGAAATTCTCCCAGCGACGCAGGTTCGTCGGGTTCAACAGGCCCTTCTTCGGCGGCGCGACCGGTGCTGTTTCCGTGACGGCGCTCATCACACGTCCCTCCGCTCGAAATCGATGCGCGGATCGACCCAGGTATAGATGAGGTCGGAGACGAGGCTGACGAGGAGACCCATCAGCGAGAAGATGAAGAGCGTTGCGAAGACGATCGGATAGTCGCGCCGGACGATGGAATCATAGCCGAGGCGACCGAGGCCATCGAGCGAGAAGATGTATTCGATGAGCAGCGAGCCGGTGAAGAAGGCCGAGATGAAGGCTCCCGGAAAGCCGGCGATGATGATCAGCATGGCATTGCGGAAGACGTGGCCGTAGAGCACTTGCCGCTCGGTCAGGCCCTTGGCGCGCGCGGTGGTGACGTATTGCTTCTTGATCTCGTCGATGAACGAATTCTTCGTCAGAAGCGTCGTCGTGGCGAAGGCGGAGAGCAACAGCGTGATCAGCGGCAGCGTCATGTGCCACATGTAATCGAGCGGCTTCTGCCACCAGGCGAGGCTGTCGAAATTGTCCGAGACGATGCCGCGCAACGGGAACCAGTCGAGGAACGAGCCGCCGGCAAAGACCACGATCAGGAGGATGCCGAAGAGGAAGCTCGGCACGGCGTAACCGACAATGATAATGCCGGAGGTCCAGACGTCGAAGGCCGAACCGTCCTTCACGGCCTTGTGGATGCCGAGCGGAATGGAGATGGCATAGGAGAAGACGAGGATCCACACGCCGAGCGAGATGGAGACCGGCATCTTCTGGGCGATCAGATCGATCACCGAGGTGTTGCGGAAGAAGCTCTCGCCGAAATCGAAGCGCAGATAGTCCCACATCATGGTGAAGAAGCGTTCGAGCGGCGGCTTGTCGAAACCGAACTGCTTCTCCAGCTTGGCGATGAATTCCGGATCGAGGCCGCGTGCACCGCGATAGGCGCTGTCCTGGCCGATATTCTGCAGGTCGCCGCCGCTGCCGGAGAGGCGGTCGCCAGAACCCTGGCTGGTAAGGTCGGAAATCACCTGCTCGACAGGGCCACCCGGGGCGAACTGCACGATCGCGAAGGAAATCGCCATGATGCCGAAGATCGTCGGGATCATCAGCAGGAGGCGGCGAAGGATATACGCGCCCATCAGCAGCTACCCATCGCAGCCTGTCGTCCGTCTTCTTGTTTTGGCGCAGTCCAGTCGGTCAAGCCCAACCCTTCCGTTCTGCCGCCGCTGTCCGCGGCGGTGATTCGTCATCGCTATATGGAGCCGAGGACGCCGCATGGCGCAAGCCCCGGCTCATTTCACGGCATTCTTCGACCACCAGACATCCGGGAAACCAAGGCTGTAATAGGGCAGCTCCGCCGGACGGGCGAGGTGGTTCCAATAGGCGACCTGTTGGGATTTCGAATAGAACATCGGCACCAGATAGTGATGGGCGAGCAGGACGCGGTCGAGCGCATGGGTCGTCGCCACGAGCTCCGCACGGTTCGGTGCGAAGATGATGCGGCGGATCAGTTCATCGACCGCGGGATCGGCGATGCCGGCATAGTTTTTCGAGCCCTGCTGGTCGACGGAGGCAGAGCCCCAGTAGTCGCTCTGCTCGTTGCCCGGCACCAGCGTCTGGGCCCAGATCCCGTAGATCATGTCATAGTCGAAGGCACGCACGCGGTTGGTGTATTGCGAGGCGTCCACCGTGCGGATACGGGCGTCGATGCCGATGTCGTTGAGGCTCTTGACGTAGGGCAGGACCGTGCGTTCCTGCGAGGGGTTGGAGAGCAGGATCTCGATGCCGAACGGCTCGCCCGTCTTGATGTTCGTCATCTTCCGGTTCTTGAGCTCGTAACCCGCCTCCTTGAAGAGCGTCATGGCCTTGCGCAGGTTCTCGCGCGTTTTCTTCGGGTCGCCGGCGACGGGATTGGTGTAGGGCGTGGTGAAGACGGAAGCGGGTACCTTGTCCTTCAGTTCTTCGAGGATCTCCTTTTCGCGCCCTTCCGGCAGGCCGGAGGAGGCAAGCTCGGTGCCCCAAAAGTAGCTGTCGATGCGGTTGAGCCTGCCGAAGGAGAGATTGCGGTTGAGCGTCTCGAAATCATAGGCGTAGTTCAGCGCCTCGCGCACACGCTGGTCCTTGAACCGTTCCCGGCGCAGGTTCGGCACGTAGGCCTGCATGATGCCGACGGCGCGCAGCGGATTTTCGATCTCCTCGCGCACGATGCGGCCATCCTTCACGGCTGGAAAATCATAGGCCGTCATCCAGTGGCTGGAGCTGTTGTCGCGATAGAAGTCGACATTGCCGGCGCGAAAGGCCTCGAACTCTACATTCCGGTCGCCGAAGAACGTATAGCTGATCACGCCGAAATTGTTCTGGCCGACATTCACGTTGAGGTCCTTGGCCCAATAGTCGTCGCGCAGTTCGAAGCGGATCGAGCCGCCTGCCTGGAAGGATGCGATCCTGTAGGGGCCCGAGCCCATGACAGGCTCCAGCGTCGTGCGGCTGATGTCGCGCTTGTAGCCCTTGGGATCGGTTCCTTCCCACCAGTGCTTCGGCACGATCGGGAACTGGCCGAGAATGTTGGGGAGCTCCTTGTTGTTCTTCTCGTCGAAGCGGAAGGTGACATCGCGCTCGCCGGTCTTTTCCGCGGAAACCACATGGCGGTAGTAGTTGGAAAGAAGCGGATTGTGTTCCTTCGACTTGTCGAAGGAGAAGATCACGTCCTCGGGCGTTACCGGCTGGCCATCGGCCCACTTCGCCTCCGGGCGCAGGCGGAAGGTGGTGTAGGCGATGTCGTCAGGATAGGAGACCGCCTCGGCGAGCAGGCCGTAGGAGGCGGTGATCTCGTCGTCGGCGGATTTCAGCAACGTGTCGAAGACGAGGGAGGTGACGCCTGTCGCAGCCTCGCCCTTCGAGAGAACGGGATTGAAGGTGTCGAATGTGCCGGTTTCGGACATTTTCAGCTCGCCGCCCTTCGGCGCATCCGGATTGACATAGTCGAAGCGTTCAAAGCCGTTCGGACGCTTCAATTCGCCGATCGTCGAGATACCCGTGCGCCAGACGGGCTCCTTTGCCTCCTGGGCCCTTGCACCGGTCGCGGCCGCCAGCGACAGGGCGATGGCGATGGTGAACACGATTTTCCCGGAGGCTGCCTGCATGCCAAAATCCCTTTCGTTTCGTTTGCCGAAGCGTGAACCAGAGAATAGGCAAAATCCGGGCAAATGACAGGCCTGCCATGAAAGCGGCGGTTTTTGGCGTGCCTATTCCGGGCAACGATTCACTTCCGCGAAAGGATGATCCTTTAACCTTTCGTCAGCGATTGCGATTTTCAGACCGGACGATGCCTGTGCATTCCATGCTTTCCCGATTGACCACCTGCTTCCTCGCCGCCGGCCTTGCGCTGACCGCGCTTGCCGGGCCGCTTGCCGCCGAGGAGCGGCCGGCCAAGGAACTGTTCGGCGCAAAGCGCCTGCCGGCCAAGATGGCGGCGAGCCCCTATGGTTCCTATGCCAAGGGCTGCATCGCCGGTGCGGTGGCGATCCCGACGGACGGCCCGTCCTGGCAGGCCATGCGCCTGTCGCGCAACCGGCGCTGGGGTCATCCCGACATGATTGCGCTCATCGAGCAGTTTTCGCAGGATGCGCAGAAGCTCGGCTGGCCGGGACTGCTGCTTGGCGATATCTCCCAGCCGCGCGGCGGGCCGATGCTGTCGGGCCATGCCTCCCACCAGGTTGGGCTGGATGCCGACATCTGGTTCACGCCCATGCCGGACCAACGGCTTTCGGCCGAAGAGCGTGAAAAGCTGCCCTTCACCTCCATGCTCGACAAGAGCAAGTTCCTGACGGTCGATTCGCGTCGCTGGACCTCGACCCATGCCCGCCTCGTCATGAAGGCGGCAAGCTACCCGCAGGTCGATCGCGTCTTCGTCAACCCGGCCATCAAGAAGAAGCTGTGCGAGACCTGGCAGGGCGATCGTTCCCTGCTCGGCAAGGTGCGGCCGATCTACGGCCATGACGAGCACTTCCATATCCGCATCAAATGCCCGGAAGGCGCGGCCGGCTGCAAGCCGCAGGCGCGCGTTCCGGCCGGCGATGGCTGCGACCAGTCGCTCGCCTGGTGGTTCACCAAGGAGCCGTGGGCAAAGCCGACGCCGAAGAAGGACGCCAAGCCCGTCAAGCCACGCTATGTCAAGCTCTCCGACCTGCCGAATGCCTGCAGCACGGTGCTGGCCAGCGCTTCACCGACCTCCGAGCAGGAGGTGACCTATCGAGGCAATGGCGGCGTTTCCTCCACCGCACTCGCCTTCTCCGGCGGTGGCGAGAGTGCCGGCCGCACGATCGAATCGGTGATCGCCGCCGACACGATGCTTCCGGCCATCGTGCCGATCCCGATCCCGCGGCCGCTTCAGTAAGGTGCCGGCAGGCGGATGAGGGGCGTGTCTGGTCGGGGCTTTTCAACCCGCTGCCGCTTTTGTATAAGGCGTTCAAATCGATTTAAAATCGCAGGGAACGCCCATGTCGCGCCAGAAATGCATCGCGCTCATCGCGCATGACGAAAAGAAGGACGACATGGCAGCCTTTGCGCTGCAGAACGAGAGGGTGCTGGCGCAGGCGAAAATCGTCGCGACTGGTACGACGGGCGGCAGGGTGCTGGAGGCTTGCCCGGGTCTCGACGTCACCCGTCTCAAGAGCGGCCCGCTCGGCGGCGATCAGCAGATCGGTGCGCTGATCGCGACGAGCGAGGTCGATCTGCTCATCTTCTTCGTCGATCCATTGACCCCCATGCCGCACGACGTCGATGTCAAGGCGCTGATGCGGCTCGCCATCGTCTACGACATTCCGATGGCGCTGAACCGTGCGACGGCGGAACATCTGCTCGACTTTGCCGCCGTTTGACGGCACGTTCACCGGAAACGACCTCCACGCGAAATGAACGGGACAGCCTGATGGTGCGGCCGAACGATACCGAAACGAACTTCCCCTTTCCCATCCTGATCGGGGATATCGGCGGCACCAATGCGCGTTTTGCGTTGCTGGTCGATGCCTTCGCCGAGCCGAAGCAGTTTCCGATCGTCCAGACGGCCAATTTCAAGAATATCGACGACGCGCTCCAGCAATGCATCCTCGACACGAGTTCGGTGCAGCCGCGTTCGGCCATTCTGGCGCTTGCCGGCCCCATCGAGGGCGACGAAGTGCCGCTGACCAATTGCCCCTGGGTGGTGCGCCCGCACGACATGATCGCCAATCTCGGTTTCGACGACGTACTGCTCGTCAACGATTTCGAGGCGCAGGCGCTTGCCATCGCCTCGCTCGGTGAGGGGGACCGCGAGAAGATCGGCCCCGGCGTCGAGCGGCAGGCCGCCTCACGCGCCGTACTCGGTCCCGGCACGGGGCTCGGCGTTGCCGGGCTCGTCTATGCGCGCCACAGCTGGATCCCGGTGCCGGGAGAGGGCGGCCATGTCGATGTCGGCCCGCGCAGCGAGCGCGACCACCAGATCTGGCCCTTTCTCGAGCCCATCGAAGGCCGCATTTCCGCCGAGCAGCTCCTGTGCGGCCGCGGCATCATGAACATCTACCGCGCCGTCTCGGCGGCCGACGGCGTCGATGCTCCGCTCGAAACCCCGGCGGACGTCACGTCCAGGGCGCTGGCGCAGGAGGATCGCGCGGCGATCGAGACCGTCTCGCTGTTTTCCACCTATCTCGGCCGCGTCGCCGGTGACATGGCGATGATCTTCATGGCCAAGGGCGGCGTGTTCCTTGCCGGCGGCATCTCGCAGAAGATCCTACCGGCGCTGCGTGGACCGGAGTTCCGCGCCGCTTTCGAGGACAAGGCGCCGCACAGCGCGCTTCTGAAGACGATCCCGACCTATGTGGTCACCCATCCGGTCGCAGCCCTTGCCGGTCTTGCCGCCTTTGCGCGCATGCCCGACCGCTTTGGTGTTGCAACCGAGGGACGCCACTGGAAAAGGTGAAGCCTCCGCCGGCGCTTCGCTGCGCCGCGGACTCGCCAAAGAGGGACCGAGCCCCTATAGAGCGGGTCCAGCGCGGCACATCCTCCCGGTGCCGCAGGATCGTGCAGGAAAGTCAGTTTATTGGCCGATAAGAGTCGAACCGAGCGCCCACACGTCAGCTCCGACACCGTCGCCACCGTGCTCAAGCGCATCATCGCCGAAAACGGCCGCGAGCACGTCCGCGGCTATGTCCTGGCCATCCTCTGCCTCGCCATCGTCGCCGGTACGACGGGCTTTACCGCCTGGATCATGGAATCGGTGGTCAACGAGGCCTTCGCGAACAAGCGCGCCGACCTCGTCGCCCTCATCTGCGGCTCGATCTTCATCGCCTTCGTGCTGCGCGGCTTTGCCACCTACTACCAGGCCGTCATCCTGTCGAAGATCGGCAACAATATCGTCGCCCGCTACCAGCGGCGGCTCTACTCGCACCTGATGGCGCTGAGCGTCGGCTATTTCAACGAATCGCGTTCGGCCTATCTCGCCGCCCAGATCAGCCAGAACGTTACCGGCATCCGCGACGTCCTGAACATGACGGTGACCTCGGTCGCGCGTGATTTCCTGACGCTCGTCGCCCTCATCGGCGTGATGATCTCCAAGGACTGGCTGCTGACGCTGATCGTCTTCGTCGTCGCCCCGCCGCTCCTGATCGGCCTGCGCTACGTTTCCAGGCGCCTGCGCAGTGCCACGCGCGAATCCGTCGAGCTCAACAGCCATGTGCTCGGCGCCATGCAGGAGACGATCCAGGGCATCGCCATCGTCAAGGCCTTCACCATGGAGGCGCAGCTGAAGACCAAGGTCGAGGGCATCATCGAGAGAGCCGAAAGCCGCTCCAACCGCATCGCGCGGCTGACCGAGCGCACCGCGCCGATGACCGAAACCTTTGCGGGTGCAGCGATTGCCGGCGTGCTCGCCTATGCGGCCTACCGCTCGATCTACGGCGGCGTGCTGCCGGGCGCCTTCTTCTCCTTCGTCACGGCGCTGCTGATGGCCTACGACCCGGCAAAGCGCCTCGCCCGCCTGCAGGTCTCGCTGGAGCGCGCGGTCGTCAATGCGCGCATGATCTACGAGGTGCTCGACCTGAAGCCTCGGCAGGCCGACCGGCCGGATGCAAAGCCGCTCGCCGTTTCCAATGCCACGATCACCTTCCGGGGCGTGCGTTTCGGCTATTCGGAAAACGAGGCGATCCTCAAGGATGTCAGCTTCACCGCCGAGGGTGGCCGCACGACGGCGCTCGTTGGGCCGTCGGGCGCCGGCAAGTCGACGGTCATCAACCTCATTCCGCGCTTCTACGATCCGGAAGTGGGTGAGATCCTCATCGACGGGCAGGACATCGCCCATGTGACGAAACAGTCGCTGCGCAACGCCATCGCCTATGTCTCGCAGCAGCCCTATCTCTTCGAGGGCACGATCCGCGACAATATCCGCTATGGCCGCCCCGATGCGACGGATGCGGAGATCGAGGAGGCGGCGCGCCATGCCTATGCGCATGACTTCATCCTCGCCCAGCCACTCGGCTATGATACGCCCGTCGGCGAGAACGGCGTGACGTTGTCCGGCGGCCAGCGCCAGCGGCTGTCGATCGCCCGCGCGCTGGTGCGGGGTGCACCGATTCTCCTGCTCGACGAGGCGACCTCGGCGCTCGATACGGAATCCGAGCAGGCCGTGCAGAAGGCGCTCGACGAGGCGATGAGCGGACGTACCGTCGTCGTCATCGCGCACCGGCTCTCCACCGTCGTGCGGGCGGACAAGATCATCGTGATGCAGGCCGGCACGGTTGCCGAAGAGGGCACGCATGAGGCGCTTGCGAGCCGGGAGAACGGCCTCTACGCTCGTCTCAACAGCCTCCAGGCGCCCGCCGCCGGCAGCACGGGCAAATAGGTGGCTCTACGGCGGGCGACCGTGCGGAAAGACAGGAAACCGGAGTGCGCCGGCACTCCGCAGAAGGGACGGAACGGGACATGAGCGGCAACGCAATGAAGCTGGTCGTCGTGGGGGCTGCGGGCCGCATGGGCCAGACGCTGATCCGCACGATCCATGCGATCGAGGGGGCCGAGGTCTTTGCGGCGGTCGAGCGCGAAGGCTCGCCCTTCGTCGGCCGTGATGCGGGGGAACTGGCCGGCCTCGGGCCGATCGGCGTTCCCGTCACCGACAAGCCGCTTGAAGCCTTCGTCGCGGCAGAGGGCGTTCTGGATTTCACGGCGCCCGCCGCAACGATCGAATTTGCCGGCCTCGCCGCTCAGGCGCGTATCGTGCATGTCGTCGGCACGACCGGTTGCTCGCCGGCCGACGACGAGAAGATCAAGGCCGCCGCTCGCCACGCCCGCATTGTCAAGTCGGGCAATATGAGCCTCGGCGTCAACCTGCTCGGCGTGCTCACCGAAACGGCTGCACGAGCGCTCGGCCCTGCCGACTGGGACATCGAGGTGCTGGAAATGCACCACAAGCACAAGGTCGATGCGCCCTCGGGCACCGCGCTGCTGCTCGGCGATGCCGCCGCCAAGGGACGCGGCATCGCGCTTGCCGACCATTCGGTGCGCGTGCGCGATGGCCACACCGGCCCGCGCCTCGCCGGCTCGATCGGCTTCGCCACGCTCCGCGGCGGCTCGGTCATCGGCGAGCATTCGGTGATGCTGGCCGGCGAGGGCGAGATCGTGACCCTGTCGCACAGCGCGACGGACCGCTCGATCTTCGCACGCGGCGCCGTGCAGGCGGCGCTCTGGGCGCGTGACAGGAAGCCCGGCCTCTATTCCATGCTCGACGTGCTCGGGCTCAACTGATCCTTTCTTTCGTTTTCGCATCGTTCCGGACGCCGGTATCCACGTTTCGAAGCGTTGCTAACCCTCAGGAGACAGACATATGAGCGGAACCCTCGTCCTCGTTCGCCACGGCCAGAGCGAATGGAACCTGAAGAACCTCTTCACCGGCTGGCGCGATCCGGACCTGACGGCACTTGGCATCGAGGAAGCCAAGGCCGGCGGCAAGGCGATTGCCGAGACGGGCATCAAGTTCGATATCGCGTTCACGTCCGATCTTACCCGCGCCCAGAAGACGCTGTCGCTCATCCTCGACGAGATCGGCCAGCAGGGTCTGGAAACGATTCGCGACCAGGCGCTGAACGAGCGCGACTATGGCGACCTGTCCGGCCTCAACAAGGACGATGCGCGCGAAAAATGGGGTGAGGAGCAGGTGCATATCTGGCGCCGTTCCTATGACGTGCCGCCGCCGGGCGGCGAGAGCCTGCGCGACACCGGCGCCCGCGTCTGGCCTTACTATCTCACGGAAATCCTGCCCCGCGTGCTGCGCGGTGAAAAGGTGCTCGTCGCCGCGCACGGCAATTCGCTGCGTTCGCTGGTGATGGTGCTCGACAAGCTTTCCAAGGAAGAGATCCTGAAGCTCAACCTCGCCACCGGTGTGCCGATGGTCTACGTGCTGAACGCGGATTCGACGGTGAAGTCGAAGGACGTTCTCGGAGACATGTCCGGCGCGCATTGAGCGCTAACCTAAGCGGGTGTGGCCCAAGCCCCTCATCCGTCTACCGGCACCTTCTCCCCGCAAGCGGGGAGAAGGTCGCGGCAGCGGGATGAGGGGCAGTCGCCCCGCCATTCAGGCCTTGCCCGATTCCCAGCCGAGCATTGCGCGCTTGCGCGTCAGGCCCCAGTGGTAGCCCGTCAGCGCCCCGCTCTTGCCAAGTGCCCGGTGGCAGGGCACGACGAAGGAGATGGGGTTGCGGCCGACGGCGGCGCCGACGGCGCGTGAGGCGGTCGGCTGGCCGAGCTTTTCGGCGATCGACGAATAGGTGACGGCGCAGCCCATCGGGATGCGCAGCAGGGCTTCCCAGACGCGCACCTGGAAATCCGAGCCGATCAGCACGACGCGGAGCGGCGCCTTGGGATCCCAGCGCTTCGGATCGAAGATGCGTTCCGCATAGGCGGCGGTCGCTTCGCAATCTTCCACATAGTGCGCATTCGGCCAGCGCGAGGACATGTCCTCGAAAGCGTCCATGCCGTCGGCCTCGTCGGTGAAGGCAAGGCCGGCGAGGCCGCGATCGGTGATCATGACGAGCGCTCCGCCGAAGGGCGAGGCGTGCAGGCCGTAGCGGATTGTCAGACCAGCGCCGCGCGCCTTCCATTCGCCCGGCGACATCGCCTCATGCGTGACGAAGAGGTCGTGCAGGCGGCCGGGGCCGGAAAGACCGACCTCGAAACTCGTCTCCAGCAGCGGAAGCTCCTCCTGGCGGAGCAGTCGCTTGGCATGGTCGAGCGTCACCGCTTGCAGGAAGGCCTTTGGCGAAAGGCCGGCCCAGCGGGTAAAGGTCTTCTGCAGCTGCGTCGGCGACTGGTCGAGCCGGCCGGCGATCTCCTCGAGGCCCGGCTGTTCGCGGTAATCCTCGGTAATGAGCTCGATGACCCGGCGCACGGTCGAATAGTCGTCGCCCTCGGGCGTGATGTCGGTCTGCAGGCTTGCGGCAATGTTCATCGTTCTTCTCCTGTATCGCCAGAAAAGCACGCCCTTGGCGTGCCCGCCACCCGATTCCTGCGACCAGACGACTGGAGTGAAGACATGCGGGCGGTTTGCGCCTGCAACCGGTTGGAACGTTATGGTCAGTAGCCGCGCTTGACGCGGGCGAGCGCGCCGGAAAAGGCCGAGGCAAAACGCTCGCGGTCGTCGAGCGGCAGGAAGGTGCCGACGTCCGTCTCGCGGCCGTTGCCGCGCACATGCATCGCGGTGATGCCGATCTTCGCCTTGCGCGAGACGAGGAAGCGCGCCCAGAGCGGATTGAAGGCATGTTCGGTCTCGCGGCCTGACGGGTTTATCTTGCGGATCGAGATGTTGGTGCGCGAGAGCGAGACCACTTCGCGGGCCTTCGCCGCCCGGTTGTTCAGCCAGAAGGCGCCGAAGAGCACGAGAAAGTCGAGGCCGAAGAACAGGACAACCGGCCAGGCGCCGGAGATCATGAAAACGGCCATGTGGGCGAAGCTGAGTGCGCCGGCGATGATGAAGAAGATGCGGTGACCGTTGCGCCCGAGCGACCGGTAGGGGTGCAGTTCGGCGGAAAAGACCGGCAGGTCGTTCATCGTGAGGTCGGCGTTGCCTTGCGTCATGGGGCATGACTATAAGCAAGTCGCGCGGAACTGTGTAGCGGTTTTGCCGGACGGCATGCGTCCTGCGGGAGCACCATGGAAAACGGAACGATCAAGAAGAAAGCAGCGCCGCGGCGCAAGACGCCGGCCCGGCCGAAGAGCCTCTATTCGCAGGATGAGCTGAAGGAGATCTTTCGCCGCTTCTCCATCCAGCGGCCGGAGCCGAAGGGTGAGCTGGAGCACGTCAATCCCTTCACGCTGGTCGTTGCCGTGGCGCTGTCCGCCCAGGCGACGGATGCCGGCGTGAACAAGGCGACGCGCGCGCTCTTCAAGGTCGCCGACACGCCGGAAAAGATGCTGGCGCTCGGCGAGGAAAAGGTCCGCGACTACATCAAGACGATCGGGCTCTATCGCAACAAGGCGAAGAACGTCATCGCCCTCAGCCAGATGCTTGTCGACCGGTTTGGCAGCGAGGTTCCGCGCACCCGCGAGGAGCTGATCATGTTGCCCGGCGTCGGGCGCAAGACGGCGAACGTGGTGCTGTCCATGGCGTTCGGCCAGGCGACGATGGCGGTCGATACGCATATCTTCCGCATCGCCAATCGCCTTCGACTGGCCCCGGGAAAAACACCCGACGAGGTGGAGGACAAGCTGATCCGCCTCATTCCGGACGAGTATCTCTACCACGCGCATCACTGGCTGATCCTGCACGGGCGATACTGTTGCAAGGCGCGCAAGCCGGAATGCGAGCACTGCGTGATTGCAGATCTCTGTCGCTCGCCGGAAAAGACCTGCGACGTGCCGGCGCCCCTCGTGGAGCTGCCGCCGCAGCTCTTCGGCCCTACGCCGTGAGCCCGTCCAGCAGGCTGGCGATCGCCGCCTCATAGGTTTTCCGGTCGGCGCCCGTCTCGATGGCGATCGCCGCCCGGTCGAAGGCGGCGGAGATGAGGTCGGTCAGGGCCTGAAGCCTTGCTGCATCCACATCCTTGCCGAGCAGGTCGGAAAGCCCGACCCTCAATGTGCTCTCCGCATTGTCCCTGTCGATCGCGCCGGTGCTTTCGAAGCCGAGTACGGCGGGGGCCTCGAGCAGCAGAAGGCGCGTGCGGCCGGGCTCCGCCATGGCGTCGAAATAGGCGGTCGCGCCTGATAGCAGCGCGTCGCGCGGCGAGCCGGAGGGTAGCGAGACCCTTTCGATATGAGCGGCAACTGCCTCCGCTTCCCGCTCCAGCGTCGCGCGGAGCAGGGCCTTCTTGTCCTCGAAATGGTGGTAGAGCGCGCCGCGCGTCACTCCGGCCTCCGCCACGATGTCGGGCGTTGCCGTCTCCGCATAACCCTTCTCCACGAAAAGCCGCCGGGCTGCTTCGATCAGCGCCAGGCGCGTCGCCTCGGTGCGTTCTTTGTTGCTGCGCGCCATTTTTTCTCCTTTACATGCAAACAGAATGTATGTTAATTGACGGAAACATACAGATTGTATGTTTAATTAGACGGCGAATCCAGTGAAATCCATAAGGCGGTTGGCCGTCGCGACACGAAAAACGGAACCAGGAGAAGCCCGATGAAAACGATCAGTTACTATCCGGTGATCATGACCAACGACGTCGCCGGCACGGCCGCCTTCTATGAAAAGCACTTCCGCTTCGAAGCCCTCTTCGACAGTGGCTGGTATGTCCACCTCCAGTCGCGCGAGGATGAGAAGGTTACGCTTGCGGTACTCGACGGCAGCCATGAGACGATCCCGGCCATCGGCCGCGGCAGGGTTTCCGGCATGCTGCTGAACTTCGAAGTGGAGGATGTCGATGCGGTCTATGCGGACCTGCGCGCCGCCGGGCTGCCCATCCTGCTCGATATTCGCGATGAGGATTTCGGCCAGCGCCACTTCATCACTGCCGATCCCAACGGCATGCTCATCGACGTGATCAAGCCGATCCCGCCGAAGGGCGATTATGTCGCGCTGTACGAGACGTCAGCCCTGCCGCAGTGAGAAGCCCGGATCCTTGCCGCTCAGCGCCTTGTGGAGATGCACCATGAGGCCGGCGGCAAAGAGGGGCGTCAGGAGATTGACGATCGGGATCGCCAGGAACGCGGCGATCAGGAGGCCGGCGATCAACACCGTCGAGGCGTGCTTGGCCCGGAACAGGCGCGCCTCTGCCGGTGTCCGGTGGCGCATGGCCGCGAATTCGAAGAACTCCCGGCCGAGCAGGTAGCCGTTGACCAGGAAGAAGGCGACGAGGTTGATGCCCGGGATGAACAGCAGGAAAAGCGCGAAAAGGTTGCCGAGGATGACGATGCCGAGGAACTTGATCGAGCCGGCAATCGCCTGGCCGAGCGGCAGTGCCTGCCCGGGCGGCTGTCCGGGATAGTCGCGTTTCTCGATCACCTCGGCGACGTCGTCGAGGAAGAAGCCGGCGATGATCGCCGTCACCGGCGCAAGCAGAAGGGCAAGGCCGAGCGCCAGGCCGATGCTGGCGAGGATGCCGAAGACGAAGGTGAGCCAGCCCGCCCATTCCGGCAGGTCGGGCATCATCATGCCCTGCAGAAAGGGCCAGGCGAAGGCGATGAAGGTTTCCCTGAGGCCGAACCACAGGACGATGAGCGCGAGCAGGGTGAGCCCGATGACTTTCCAGAAGACGCCCCGCGTCTCGGGAGCGAAGAGATTGGCAAGCGAAAGGCGGGCGGCGTCGAGGATCATCGAAAACTCCTGTTCGCCCCGCATGTAGGGTGTGGAAAAGCAGCCGGCAAGGCAGGAGGTCGGGTCCGTCCATTAAGCCTGCGTTAAACGACCGCTCCTAAACTTTTGCGCACCCGCACGAAGCCGTGCCGCCGAAGACTATCAGGGAACTGTCATGCGTAATGTCCGGATCAGCAGGCTCCTGCCCGCGCTCTTCGTCCTCATGGTCGTGCTGGGCGCCCTGCAAGGCGTCGTCGCTTTCCGCTCCCTTTCGGCGATGACCGGCCATATCGAGCGTATCGGCGCCGAGCGCATGCCCGAGATGAGCCGCATCCTCCAGCTCAGCCACGCCTTCTCCGAGCTCAACGCGACCTATTCCGAACACTTGCTCTCGATGGATCCCGACGAGATCGGCCGTATCGAGGCGCGCATCAAGGAGCGCGCCGATGCCTTTGCCGGCATGGTGGATAGTTATGGCGCGGCCAACAGCGGCGATGCGGCCGCCGTCGCGGAAATCGACGGCATCAAGGCGACCTTGAAAACCTATCTCGACGATGCGGCAAAGCTCATCCAGTTCTCGGCCATTGCCGCCAAGGGTCCGGCGCTGGAAGTCTACAAGGGGCCGATGCAGGCGAGCGCCGATGCGATCAGCGCTTCGTTGAACGACCTCGTCGCCAGCACCCAGAAGGTGACGGACGAGACGATCCTTTCGGCGCGCGGCGAGGAAGGCTCGGCCTTCGCACTCACCTGGGCTTCGCTTGTCATCTCCATGGGTCTTGCGCTTGCCGCGATCGTCCTCGTCAACCGCCGCGTCGTCAGACCGCTCAACGGTCTTGCCGGCGCAATGAAGAAGCTGGCGGCCGGTGACGCCGCCGTCACCATCCCGCATGCCGACCGCAGGGACGAGATCGGCGAGATGGCCGGCACCGTCGCCGTCTTCCGCGACAATGCGGCCGAGCGCCAGCGCCTCGAACGTCAGGGCGACGACGATCGTCGCCGCGCCGAGGGCGAGCGCCAGGCGCGTGAGGCAGAGCGCACCCGCGACAGCGGCCGTGTGCAGGAGGCCGTCGCCAGCCTTGCCGAAGCGCTCGGCAGGCTTGCGGGCGGCGACATGACCTGCCGTATCGAAAAACCCTTCGACGGCGATCTCGACCGGCTGCGCGAGGATTTCAACGCCTCCGTCTCGCGCCTCAGCGATGCGCTGCGCGAGGTCGGCGAGAATGCCCGCGCGATCGACGCCGGCGCCAGCCAGATCCGCGTCGCCGCTGACGATCTGTCGCGCCGCACCGAGCAGCAGGCTGCCTCCGTCGAGGAAACCGCCGCCGCGCTCGAAGAGATCACCACCACCGTGAAGGATTCCACCCGGCGGGCGGAGGAGGCGGGCCAGCTCGTCGCACGCACCCGCACGGGCGCTGAAAAATCCGGCGACATTGTGCGCCGCGCCGTTTCGGCCATGCAGGAGATCGAAAAGTCCTCCAGCGAGATCACCAGCATCATCGGTGTCATCGACGAGATCGCCTTCCAGACCAATCTCCTTGCCCTCAATGCGGGTGTGGAAGCGGCCCGGGCAGGCGAGGCGGGCAAGGGCTTTGCCGTCGTCGCGCAGGAAGTGCGTGAACTCGCCCAGCGCTCGGCCAAGGCCGCCAAGGAGATCAAGGCACTGATCACGACTTCGGGCGAGCAGGTGCGCTCCGGCGTCTCCCTCGTCGGCGATACGGGCCGCGCACTGCAGGCGATCGTCACCGAGGTGCAGGAGATCAACGGCCACGTCCAGGCGATCGTCGAGGCGGCGCGTGAACAGTCGTCCGGCCTTCAGGAGATCAATACCGCCGTCAATGCGATGGACCAGGGCACGCAGAAGAACGCCGCCATGGTGGAGGAGACGACCGCCGCAAGCCATGGCCTCGCCTCCGAGGTGCAGGCGCTCAACGCGCTGATCGGCCGTTTCAATGTCGGCGGCAGCGCCGCCGCCGGCCGCACCGTGCATGCCCCGCATCTGCATGTCGTGCCGTCGTCGACGCCGGCATCGCCCCCGGTTTCGCCGGCGGTGGCGTCCACCACGGCTCCGAAACTCGCCCGCAAGTCGCCCGGCCAATGGAACGTCAAGCCCGCCAACAGCGTATCCCGCCCCGTCACCTCTCCGGCCCTCGCGCTCAGCGAAAAGCTGGCAGGCGCCCTTGGCGTGCGGCAGGACAAGGGGAATGACGGGGACTGGGAAGAGTTTTGACGAAAACCGGGTGGTCGGCGGGGCGCTTCGACCCGGCAGGCTCTTTCGCGAGATAGATCATCCCTTCAGCAGAGCCGGCGCGGCGGCCGAACCTGTGTTCGGGCCTTGAGGCGCCATGCTCAGCCTCGCTGCTCCCGCAAGAACGTCATCAGAGATCGGCCGGCATCGAGGATGTGGGCGCGGGTGAGCCTCGAGGCGAGATCCGCATCACCCTGTTCGCAGGCGGCAAGGATCGCCTCGTGCTCGCGCCCGGCACGCGGCACCCCGTTGGTGAAGGTCAGCTGGGCACGCAGATACCGGTCGATGCGGTCGAGCGAGGAGCGCACGTTCTGCAGATAATACGGCCGGCGCGAAGCCTCATAGAGACTGTAGTGGAAGTTGCGGTTGACCTCGCCCCAGCGGTGCGGATCGGTCTCCCGGTCGAATTCGTTGCAGTAACGCCGTGCCTTTTCCAGCGTCTCCCGGTCGAGGTTGGGCACGGCGAGGCGGATGACCTCCGCCTCGATCAGTGCGCGGAACTCGAAGATCTCCTCGATCTCCTCGATCGAAAGGCCGGCCACGACGGCGCCCTTGTAGCGCTGGGTCGTGATGAGGCCGTGCTGCTCCAGCCGTGACAGGGCCTCGCGCACCGGGATGCGGCTGATGTTGAACATCTGCGCGATCTGGTCCTGCCGAAGGTTCTCGCCCTCGGCAAGGTCGCCCTCGATGATCGCCTTGCGCAGGGCCTCGTAGACGATGTCCGCCGCCGAAGCGGCCTGCCTGACATCGACGGCAGCAAATTTCATCACGTCGAACCCCGGTGGAATGAAGCGATCGGTCATAGGTCGAAACCAGAGGCGGGGCAACAGAACCCTGCTGGAGTGGCCCCATGAAAAACACGATTGTATATTGGATCCAATTTTTCTATGAAAGCGGAACTGTGTCGGCAAGGCAAGGCCGACCGCGCCGAAACAGCCTGAAATCGGAGAAAGAGCCATGCGCAGCAGCAAGGTCATCCACATCGTTTCCTGCCACGCCGAGGGCGAGGTGGGCGACGTCATCGTCGGGGGCGTCGCCCCGCCGCCCGGCAAGACGCTGTGGGAGCAGCGCAAGTTCATCGCCGAGGACAAGGCCCTGCGCAATTTCGTGCTGAACGAGCCGCGCGGCGGCGTGTTCCGCCACATCAACCTGCTCGTGCCGCCGAAGGATCCGCGCGCCACGATGGGCTTCATCATCATGGAGCCGGAGGACACACCGCCGATGTCCGGCTCCAATTCGATCTGCGTCTCCACCGTGCTGCTCGACAGCGGCATCGTGCCGATGGTCGAACCCGAAACCCACATGGTGCTGGAAGCGCCGGGCGGGCTGGTGAATGTCGTCGCCGCGTGCCGCAACGGCAAGGCCGAGCGCATCACCGTCACCAACGTCCCCTCCTTCGCCGACAAGCTGGATGCGAAGCTTGAAGTGGAGGGCCTCGGCACGCTCACCGTCGACACTGCCTATGGCGGCGACAGCTTCGTCCTCACCGATGCGCGCGCGCTTGGTTTCGCCGTGACACCGGACGAGGCGCGCGAGCTGGCGGAGACCGGTATCCGCATCACCAAGGCGGCCAACGAGCAGCTCGGCTTCACCCATCCCGAAAACCCGGAATGGAGCCACATCTCCTTCTGCCAGCTGACGCTGCCGGTGGAAGAGCGCGACGGAGCGCTGCATGGCCGCAACACGGTCGTCATCCAGCCGGCCAAGCTCGACCGCTCGCCGACCGGCACCGGCTGCTCGGCCCGCATGGCCGTGCTGCATGCCCGCGGCCAGATCAAGGTCGGCCAGAGCTTTTCCGGCTATTCGATCCTCGATTCGCGCTTCGACTGCCGTATCGTCGGCGAAACCACGGTCGGTGGCCGTCCGGCCATCGTGCCGGAAATCTCCGGCCGCGCCTGGGTCACCGGCACCAGCCAGGTCATGCTCGATCCGGATGATCCGTGGCCGGCGGGTTACCGCCTTGCCGACACCTGGCCGCGCAAGCAGTAACGCGGTCAGTCTTCAGTGATGATCCGGGTCGTGCCGACCCAGAGCTCACGCGCCGGGCCCTTGCCTATGTTGCGGGCCCGGTGCGGCAGTTTCGAGGGGAAGTGCAGCGTGTCGCCGGCCTTCAGGTGATAGTCCTTGCCGTCCACCTCGTAGAGGATTTCACCCTCGATCAGGTAGATGAAGTCCTCGCCCTCATGGTTCGTCAGCTCGGAGACATAGCCTTCCGGAATCTGGGTGATGCAGCCGTTCAGCATGGCGCCGGGAAAGCCGCGTTCGAGCAGTTCATAGACCCGGTCCTTCGTCGCCACATTGTAGCCGGGCCGCTCGCCGGCATGGGAGACCATCGAGTGCTCATGCCGCGGCGGCTGCGACAGGAAGGTATCGACGCTGGTGCCGAGCGCGTTGGCAACGTTGTAGAGCGAGATCAGCGAGGGCGTGGAAAGCCCGCGTTCGATCTGGCTGATGAAGCCCTCCGTGAGGCCAGCCTCAAGCGCAACCTGCTTCATCGTCTTGCCGATCGCCTTGCGGCGCTGGCGCAGCATCCGGCCGAGGGCGGCGGGCGCGGGCATGTCGCTGCCGGTTCCTCCGGCGTCGCTGGCGGGCATCTTGTCGTCGTCGAGGGTCATCGTGGCTTTCCGCTTGACTTGCATCGCGTGATGGACTTTAGTTTGACTAAAGTCGGTTACGCAAGCTCGCGAGCCTATCGTGCCTGCCGCCGGTTTTTAAGGGGGATCAACACGAACGTCTGCGTTTTCATGCCGGAAAGGGCAAGCCCTGTCCGGAAAAATTGGATCCAATATCCAAAAAGGCAGATGCCGGCCTTGCCGGACCATCGAGGAGGAATGACATGAAGCCTTTGCTGCCACTTTTCCTGGGCGCGGCCCTTGGCCTTGCCGCCGCGACTTCGGCGCTCGCCATCGAGCGCGGCGGGTCGATGGCCTTTGCCCGTTATGACGATTCGGCGATCATCGACCCCGTCTATGCCGACCGGAATCCCGATCTGTGGATGATCAACGCCTTCTACGAAACGCTGCTGCGCAACGGTCCTGACGGCTCCATCGTGCCCGGTCTTGCCGAAAGCCACGCGGTTTCCGCCGATGGAAAGGCGATCACGCTGACCCTGCGGTCCGGCCTCAAGTTCTCCGATGGCTCGCCGATCACCGGAGAGGATGTCATCTTCTCGCTCGACCGGGCGCGCAATCCCGATCTCGGCCCTTGGGCCGGCTTGCTCGGTTCGGTTGAAAACGTGACGGCCGAGGGCGACACCGTCACGCTCGCGCTGAAGCAGCCCGATCCGACCATTCTCTCGATCCTTGCGACCTTCAACACCGGCATCATGCCGAAAGCGGCCTTCGAGAAGGCGGCGGGCGCGACGGACCAGGAGAAGGCGCAGGCCTTCTTCGCGGGCGGCCCCGTCACGTCGGGCCCCTTCATGCTGAAGAGCCGCGTGCAGGGCGCCAGCATGAGCTTTGCCCGCAACCCGAACTATTGGCGCCCCGGCGAGGACGGCAAGCCGCTGCCCTATCTCGACGAGGTCACCTTCGCCGTCATTCCCGACGACGCGACGCGTATCCTGAAGCTGCAGGCCGGCGAGGTCGATGCGGCCGAGTTCATCCCCTTCGCCCGCGTCGGGGAGCTCGGTGCCGATCCGAACCTCAAGATGGAGCTGTTCCCCTCGACGCGCATCGTCTATGCGCCGATCAACACGCGCGAGACGCGCGCCGACGGGGCGAAGAACCCGCTGGCCGACGTGAAGGTGCGCCAGGCGCTGAACTATGCGACGAACAAGGACGTGCTGATCAAGCTCGTCACCTTCGACACCGGCAAGCCGATGACCTCGCTGATGTCGGCCGCGACCCAGCTGCACCACGGCCCCGCGCCGCTCTACCCCTATGATCCGGAGAAGGCAAAGGCCCTGCTCGGCGAAGCCGGCCTTTCCGGCGGCTTCGAGGTGAAGCTGACGACGCTTGCCGGCAGCGCCGACGACGCCACGCTCTTCACCGCGCTCCAGCAGATGTGGGCGCCGCTCGGCGTCAATCTCACCGTCGAGCAGGTCGACAACCCGACGCGCGGCGAGAAGAACCGCTCCGGCGCCTTCGATATCCACACCTACGGCTGGGCCAACGACGTGAACGACCCGGCGCAGGTCACCGGCTGGCTCGGCTACTACAAGCAGCGCCAGGCCGTCGGCACCGGCTGGAACAATGCGGAATTCAACACGCTCTTCGAGGCATCGAACTCCGAGATCGATCCGGAAAAGCGCAAGGGCGAATACAAGCGCATGCAGGAGATTTATGCGCAGGAGGCGCCGCTGCTCTTCCTCTTCGAGACGCCCTTCGCCGTTGCCGTCTCGCGCTCCATCGAGGGGTATGTGCAGACCCCGCTCGGTGCGAACGACTTCTCCGAGGCCTGGCGCGCCAAGTAGTGCCAGCCCCGACGACACCAGCTCGAACGTTGCCTGCCGTATGCCTTGTTGCCTGCGGCAGGTGGCATTGAGGTTCCATCCATGCCTTCGCTTTCCTATCTTCTGGCGCGGCTGGTGCAGATCATCCCCACCTTCCTCCTGGTGATGATCTTCATCTTCCTTCTCGTGCGCCTCCTGCCGGGCGATCCGGCCATCGCCATGGCCGAGGCCAAGGCGACCGACGCGCAGATCGAGCAGATCCGCCGCAATCTCGGTCTCGACCAGCCGTTGCCGGTGCAGTTCGGCGTGTTCGTCAAGAACACGCTGACGGGCGATCTCGGCCGTTCGATCATGCTGAAGGCGCCGGTCACCGAGGTCATCCTCGCCCGCCTGCCGACGACGATCTTCCTGGCGCTCTATTCCATCGTGCTCGCCATCTGTCTTGCCGGGCCGCTCGCCTTCCTTGCCGCCGCCCGTGCCAACGGTGCGACCGATATCGCGATCCGCAGCATCTTCCAGGTGGGCCTGTCGATGCCGGTCTTCTATATCGGCCTCCTCCTGCTGACGGTGCTCGCCGCAAAGCTCCGCCTCTTTCCGGTCGGCGGCTACGGCACGAGCTTCCTCGACAATCTCTACCACCTCATCCTGCCGGCGCTTTCCGTCGCGCTCTACACGTCGGCGGTCATCCTTCGAAACCTGCGCGCCTCGCTGATCGAGGTGCTGGATGCCGACTACGTCCAGTTCGCCCGCGCAAAGGGTCTTTCCCCGCGCATCATCATGACGCGCCATGTGCTGCGCAACGCCATGGTTTCCACCGTGACCCTGCTCGGCCTTTCCATCGGCAACCTGATGAGCGGCACGCTGGTGACCGAGACGGTCTTTGCCGTACCGGGCGTCGGCCGGCTGATGCTGGAGGCGATCTTCGCGCGCGATTATCCGCTGATCCAGGGGCTGACGCTCACCTTCGCCGTGCTCGTCTCCGTCGTCTTCCTCCTGACGGATGTCGTGCAGTCCTGGCTCGATCCGAGGCTTCGCCAGTCATGAGCACCGTCACCCTTTCCGCGGCAAGACCCTCGCGGCTCAAGGCCTTCCTTGCCCGCGCCTTCGCCAAGCCCGCCTTCGTTACCGGCTTTGCCATCCTCGTCCTGTCGCTGGCGCTCGCCCTCTTCCCCGGGGTGCTTGCGCCCTACGACCCGCTGGCCTTCGATCTCAACGCGATCCAGCAGGGTCCGAGCCTTGCCCATCCCTTCGGCACCGATAATTTCGGCCGCGACATGCTCTCGCGCGTCATCTGGGCCTATTCGGTCGATATGCAGATGGCTTTCTTCGCCACCATTTTCGCACTTCTCATCGGGGTCACCGTCGGCGCCTTCGTCGGCTATTACGGCGGTGTCGCGGACATGATCTTCGGCCGCTGTGTCGATGCCATTATCACCTTTCCCTTTCTCGTTCTGGTCATCGCCATCGTCGCCGTGCTCGGCCCCGGCCTCGTCAACATGTATGTGGCAATCACTGCCGTGAACTGGGTCTATTATGCCCGGCTGACGCGGGCGGAGATCATGGCGCAGAAGGCGAACGACTATGCCGCCGCCGGCCGCGTTCTCGGCTATTCCGATACCCGCATCATCTTCCGCCATCTTTTGCCCAACGCCATCTCCCCCGTCATCGTCTACTGGATGACCGACATGGCGCTCGCCATCCTGCTCGGCTCTTCGCTCGGCTATCTCGGCCTCGGCGCCCAGCCGCCCGCCGCCGAATGGGGCGTGCTGATTGCGGAGGGCCGCAACTTCCTGATGACCGCCTGGTGGATGAGCCTCATGCCCGGCATCGCCATCGTCGTCACCGGCCTCGGCTTCAGCCTGCTCGGCGATGCACTGGCGGACCTGCTTCGCCCGAAGGGACGCTGACATGGAAAAACCGGTCGTTCTTGCGGTGCGGAACCTGCGCACCGAATTCGGTCCCGCCGCGCATCCCCTCGTCGCCGTCGATGGAGTTTCCTTCGAGGTCCGCGAAGGCGAGATCCTCGGCCTCGTCGGCGAGTCCGGCTCGGGCAAGAGCATCACGCTGCGCTCGATCCTCGGCATCGTGCAGCCCCGCGGCCGGGTCTTCGGGGAAATCCTCTGGAAGGGCCGCGATCTTGCCGCACTGGACGAGACGCGCCTGCGGGCCGTGCGCGGGCGAGAGATCGCCATGATCTTCCAGGAGCCGATGTCCTCGCTCAACCCGCTTTTGACGGTCGGCCTGCAGATCGAGGAAAACCTCGTCGCCCATACGGATCTCGACGCCCGCGCCCGCAAGGCCCGCGCCGTCGAATTGCTCGACATGGTCGGTATTCCTGCCGCGCGCAGCCGGCTCGGCGACTATCCGCACGAATTTTCCGGCGGCATGCGCCAGCGGGTGATGATCGCCATTGCGCTCGCCTCCAATCCGCGCCTGCTTCTTGCCGACGAGCCGACGACGGCGCTCGACGTGACGATCCAGGACCAGATCCTTCGCCTTATCCAGTCGCTCGCCGAGGAACTCGGCATGGCGATGATCCTCGTTACCCATGACATGGCGGTGGTGGCGGAGACCTGCGACCGCGTCGCGGTCATGTATGGCGGACGGCTTTGCGAGACCGGCGAGACGGCGGCGGTGATCGGGGACGCCCGACACCCCTATACGCTCGGCCTCCTGCGCTCCATCCCGCGCGACGTGCCGCCGCGCACGCCGCTCTATTCCATTCCCGGCGCGCCGCCTGCGCTCTCCGCCATGCCGGCGGGCTGTGCCTTCACGGCGCGTTGCCCGGTCGCCGGGCCTGATTGCCGGAATGTCCGGCCCCCGCTTGCCGTGCTTTCGGGTGGGAGGCTCGTCGCCTGCCACCGGCTCCCCGAAGCCGCGGCCTTTTTCTCGGCACGGGAGGCAGCCCAATGAGCCTTGCCCCACTTCTCTCCATCCGCGATCTGTCGATGACATTCGCAAAACCCCGCTCGCTCGCCGATACCGTCGCGCGCCGGCCGCGAAAGGTCGTCTCGGCGCTGAACGGCGTCGAGCTCGATGTCATGCCCGGCGAGACGCTCGGCATCGTCGGCGAATCGGGGTGCGGCAAGTCCACGCTCGCCCGCTGCATCGCCGGCCTCAACCGGCCGACCTCGGGCGACATCCTCTTCGAGGGCGAAAGCGTCGTCGGCCTCCGGGGCGCAAAGCGGCGCGCCTACAACCGCCGTGTCCAGATGATGTTCCAGGACCCCTATACCTCGCTCAATCCCCGCATGACGGTGCGCGACACGCTGGAGGAGGCGATCACCGTACACGGCATGCGCAGCGGCGCGGCGGTCGGCCGGCGTGTCGAGGAGCTGCTGGACCTCGTGCGCCTGCCCGAGGGGGCGGCGGACAAGTACCCGCACGAGTTTTCCGGCGGCCAGCGCCAGCGCATCGGCATTGCCCGCGCGCTTTCGCTGGAGCCCGCCTGCCTCGTCGCCGACGAGCTGGTCTCCGCGCTCGACGTCTCCGTCCAGGCGCAGGTCGTCAACCTTCTGATGGAGCTGCAGGATACGCTCGGCCTGACAGTGCTCTTCGTCGCGCATGACCTCCGGCTCGTCCGCCACGTCTCGCACCGCGTCGCCGTCATCTATCTCGGCGCCATCGTCGAGATCGGCCCGTCCGGTCCGCTCTTCGCCAATCCCGTGCATCCCTATTCCCGCGCGCTGCTTGCCGCCGCCCCCTCGCTCGATCCTGGAAAACGCCGGCGCAAGCCTGCCATCGCCGGCGAATTGCCATCGCCGCTCAATGTGCCGCCGGGCTGCCCCTTCCATCTGCGCTGCCCGCATGCCGGCGAGATCTGCCGGCGTGAGAAGCCGGCGCTCCGGCCGGCCGGTGCAGGCCTTGCGGCCTGCCACTTCGCGGACGCGCTGCCGGGCACCTGAAATCCCTCTCCGTTGCAATCCAAGGACATTGCCATGACCCCGAAAACCCGGCCGCAGACCGCCGGCCCCGTCGCCGCCCTTCGCGCAAGACTCGCGGAGGAAGGGCTCGACGGCTATGTCGTTCCGCGCTTCGACGAGCACCAGGGCGAATATTGCGCCGCCCATGACAATCGCCTTGCCCATGTCACCGGCTTTTCCGGCTCGGCGGGCGTTGCCATCGTCATGCGCGACCGCGCGGCGATCTTCGTGGATGGTCGCTATCAGGTGCAGGTGCGCGAGGAGATCGACCAGGGCCTGTTCTCCATCGAGCATTTTTACGATGCGCCGTTGAAGGACTGGCTGGCGAAGAACCTGCGCTCCGGCGAGCGCGTCGGTTTCAACGCCATGCTGTTGCCCTCCACCTGGGATGCGGATTGCCGTATCTCCGTCGAGGCCGCGGGCGGCCACTGGGTGCCGGTCTCGGGCGATCTCGTCGATGCGATCTGGGCCGACCAGCCGGAACGCCCGCTCGGCAAGATCATGGCCTTTCCGCTTTCCCATGCCGGTGAGGCGGTGGCTGAGAAGAAGGGGCGCATCGCCGCCATGCTGGCGAAGGAGGGCGCGGACTTCCTCGTCGAAACCCAGCCGGACAACATTGCCTGGTTCCTCAACGTGCGCGGCAGCGATGTCGCCTTCAATCCCATGCCGCAGTCCTTCCTGATCTTCGACCGGGCGGGCACGGCCGAATGGCTGGTCGATCACCGCAAGCTGCCGAACGATCTTGCCGATTTCGAGCTCGATGGCGTGACCATGGCTGCGCCGGAAACGTTGATCGAGCGCGCTCGCGCCGCTGCGCCCGGCCGCACCCTGCTGCTCGATCCGGCCTTCGCGCCATCGGCCGTCGCCCATGCGGTGCGGTCGGCAGGCGGCACGGTGCGGCTTGCCCGCAGCCCCGTCACGCTCGCCAAGATGGTCAAGAACCCGGTCGAGCTTGCCGGCTTCCGCGACTGCCACCGCCTCGATGGCGCGGCCTGGATCCGCTTCTTCGCCTGGCTGGAACGGCATGCAGTCGAGCGTGAAGCGGGCGGCCGGCCGATAACCGAGCTGGAGGCGGAAGAGCGCATCCTCGCCTTCCGGCAGATGTCCGAGATCTTCGTCGAGCCGAGCTTCCGCTCCATCTCGGCGGCCGCCGGCCATGCCGCCATGTGCCACTATGCGGCGAGCGCCGTGAGCAGCGCGCCGATCTCCGCCAAGGGTGTCTATCTGCTCGATTCCGGCGGCCAGTATCTTTCCGGCACGACAGACGCCACGCGCACCACCGCATTCGCGCCTGTCGGCGAGGATGTCCGGCGCAGCTACACCGCCGTGCTGAAGGGTTTCATCTCGATGATGTCGTTGAAATTCCCCGTCGGCACCTGCGGTCATCAGGTCGATGCTTTTGCCCGGCGCCCGCTCTGGGATCTCGGTCTCGACTACGACCATGGGACTGGCCACGGTGTCGGCCATTTCCTTTCGGTTCACGAGCAGCCGCAGCGCTTCGACCGCCGCATCAACGAGATCGTGCTCGCCCCCGGCATGGTGACGACGATCGAGCCCGGCTACTACAAGGCCGGCGAATACGGCATCCGCATCGAAAACCAGGTGGAAGTCGTCGCCGATACGGACGGTTTCCTTCGTTTCCGGACGCTGACGCTGGTGCCGATCGATCTGCGCCTTGCCGATCTCGGCAGCCTGACGGAGGCCGAGCGCCATTGGCTCGATGTCTACCACGCCGAGGTCGCCGCGGCGATGGATGGCTTGCTGGAGCCGGAGGTCGCCGACTGGCTGGCGGCCCGTACAACGCCCATTATAGCCGGCTAAGGATTTTATCTGCCACGCATCATCGGCCGGCTCGTAGATGGGCTGGCCGATTCCCTTTGACGGCCCGAGGAAAGAGAGATAATCACAAAGTCATCTGATGACTTTGTGATTGAATCCATGCGTGCCCTCAGCAAGACCAATCTCGCCGACACCGCCGTCGAGGCGATCCGTACCGAAATCCTGGAGCATCGCTGGACGGTGGGCGAGAAGCTGCCGAACGAAGCGGCACTCTCGGCCATGCTCTCCGTCAGCCGCGGCACGGTGCGCGAGGCCGTGCGCGTGCTCGTCTCGCAGGGGTATCTCGAAACCCGGCAGGGCTCGGGAACTTATGTGCTCTCGACGGCCGATAGCGTGCGCCCGCTCGGTATGGCCCGGCGCGCGGGGCTACGCGACCAGTTCGAGGCGCGGCTGGCGCTGGATGCGGAGGCCGCGCGGCTTGCGGCGCTGCGCCACACGCCGGCCGTCATTGTGGGACTTCGGACCCTGCTGGCCGCCCGTGGCGACTACGGCAGTGGTGACAAGGCCGGTTTCATTGCGCGCGATTTCGCCTTCCATCAGGCCGTGGTCGCCGCCTCGCAGAACGTGGTGCTGATCGGCATGTACGATTTCTTCTCGACGCTGATTGCTGAAACCATCGACGCGACCCTTGGCCAGGAGTTGCCGGAACCCGACATGGCCGCGCATGTCGCCATCGTCGATGCCATCGAGAGCGGCAGTCCGGACGCTGCCGATGCCGCCGTCCGCCGCTTCATGGCACCCGTCCTTTCCGCCCTCGACCGGTTGCTGATGTCATGACCTATCTTGCCAAGAACGATCCCGGCTCGATCGACTTGATCGATGCCGAAGCCGACAGCGTGCCGACGCCCGAGCCGCAGCGTCCGAAGGCCGCCGTCACGCGCTTCCTGCTCGGCGCCAGCCTCGTGCTCATCGCCTTCAACCTGCGGCCGGTCTTTTCCAGCGCCTCGGCGCTGTTGCCGGAAATCCGTGACACGCTCGGCCTTTCGGCCACGGGTGCCAGCCTCCTGACGACGCTGCCGGTCGTCTGCCTCGGCCTGTTCTCGCCGCTGGCGCCGCGCCTTGCCCAGCGCATCGGCACGGAGCGCACGCTGCTCCTCGTCGTCTTCCTGCTGGCGCTCGGCACGGCGCTGCGCGGCCTCTCCTCGATTCCGCTGCTCTTCCTCGGCACGGCGCTTGCCGGTGCCTGTATCGCAGTCGGCAACGTGCTGCTGCCGGGCCTCGTCAAGCGCGATTTTCCCGACAAGGCGGCGCTGATGACCGGCTGGTACACGATGGCGCTCTGCGCCGGCGCGGCGAGCGCTGCCGGCCTGACCTTGCCGATCGAGCACGCGCTGGGCGGTTCGCTCGACGGGGCACTTGCGGTCTGGGCGCTGCCGGCGCTCATCGTCGGCTTCCTGTGGCTGCCGCAGGTGCTGGCGACGCGCTCGCAAGTCAAGCGCTCGGGCTTCCGGGTCGAGGGGCTGTGGCGCGACAGGCTCGCCTGGCAGGTCACCCTCTTCATGGGGCTGCAATCGGCGCTCGCCTATTGTGTCTTCGGCTGGCTGGTGCCGATCCTGCGCGAGCGCGGGCTCGATGGCGTCACCGCCGGGGCCATCGTGTCCGTCTCCGTCATGGTGCAGGCCGCGTCCTGCCTCGTCGCGCCGCATATCGCCGTGCGCGGCAAGGATCAGCGGCTGATCAACGTCGTGCTTTGCGGCTTCGCCGTCGTCGCCCTTCTCGGCCTGCTTTTCGCGCCGCTGTCCACGGTCTGGGTCTGGGCGGTGCTGCAGGGCATCGGGCAGGGCGGGCTGATCGCGGTGGCGCTCACCGTCATCGTGCTGCGCACGCGCGATCCGCATGTGGCGGCGCATCTGTCCGGCATGGCGCAATGCGTCGGCTATCTGCTTGCCGCCATCGGCCCACTGGTCGTCGGCCTCATCCGCAGCTGGACCGGCAGCTTTGCCTGGAGTGCCGTGCTCTTCGTGCTGCTCGGCCTCGGCGCGGCGGTCAACGGCTGGTTTGCCGGCCGGGCGCTCTATGTCAATGCACGCACGGTGGAAACGCCCGCCTGAGGCCCGGGGCGCACGATGCCGGTTTCCGTCACGATCAGGTCCATCGGAATGTCGTGCAGCTGCGGATAGATCGTTGGAAGTCGTGCCGCGCTGTAGCCGAGACCGATGACGCGCGGCCGTGCCGGCATGGCCGCCAGTGTCCGGTCGAAGAAGCCGCCACCATAGCCGAGCCGGTAGCAGGCGGCATCGTAGCCGACGACGGGCGAAAGCACGATATCGGGCAGGACGCGGTTCTGCTCGGCCGGTATCGGGATGTTCCAGACGCCACGGGAAAGCGGATCGCCTGCCTGCCAGAGATGGAATTCCAGCGGCCTCGCCTTCTCGACGACGACGGGCAGCGCCGTGCGCCCGCCGCGTCTTGCGACCTCGGCAAGCAGCGGCCGCAGGTCCGGCTCGCCGCGGAAGGGCCAGTAGGTGCTGACGATGCGTCCCTCGACATCGCCGATCTCGGCGAGAATGCCTTCAGCGATGGCTTCGCCCTGTTGCGCGCGCCGCTCGGCCGGCACGGCGAGGCGCTCGGCGATCAGGCGTTCGCGTTCGTTTCGGCGCCAGCGATTGACGTCCGTCCAGGCCTGCCGGTCGAGCGGGCCGGGCAGGCCCATATAGGTCGGGTCGACTTCGTGCATGAAGCAGGCCGGCGAGGCGAAAGTCGCGGGAATGTCGTCATCGGCCTCCATCGTGCCCTCCCTTTCGACAGTGTAGAGTGTGCGCGAGCGATTGCGAATGAAAACGCGTCAGCAACCTGAAAGGCCGGCCTCGAGCCCAGTGAGCAGGTCATCGACATGTTCGAGCCCGACGGAAAGCCTGAGCAGCCCGTCGCCGATGCCCGCCTTGCCGCGCGCCTCCACGCCCATATCGACATGGGTCATGGTGGCGGGGTGGGCGACGAGGCTTTCGACGCCGCCGAGCGATTCGGCAAAGGTGAAGCAGCGCACCCTCTTCACGAAGGCCCGTACCGCCGGGGCGCCGCCGGCAAGCTCAAAGCTCATCATCGCGCCGAACCCCTGCTGCTGGCGGGCGGCGAGTGCATGGTCGGGATGGTCGGCAAGGCCCGGATAGTGCACCCGAGAAACGGCAGGATGCGCGCAAAGCCGCTCGGCGATCGCCATGGCGTTGCGCTCCTGCCCGGCCATGCGGGCAAAGAGGGTCCGGAGCCCGCGCAGCGTCAGCCAGGAATCGAAGGGCGCGGCCGTCGCGCCGGTTACGTTGGCCCAGTGCTTCAGGGCGCGGGCATCCTCCGCATCGGCGGCGATCACCGTCCCGGCAATGACGTCCGAATGACCGTTGAGGAACTTCGTCGTCGAATGCAGCACATAGTCGGCGCCGAGCGACAGCGGTTTTTGCAGGGCGGGCGAGAGGAAGGTGTTGTCGACGGCGACGCGCGCACCGGCGGCCTTCGCCAGCGCGGAGAGGGCGGCGATATCCACCACCCGCATCAGCGGGTTGCTCGGGCTCTCGATCAGCACCAGCGCCGGATGGTCCCAGAGCGACACCTTGAAGGCGTTGAGATCCGACTGGTCGACCAGCCGCAGCGAGAGGTGGCCGAGCGTGGCGCGCGCCTTGAGCAGGCGCATCGTGCCGCCGTAGCAGTCGTGCGGCGCAAGGACCAGGCTGCCGGAGGGAAGTCGCCCGACGAGAAGATCGACGGCGGCCATGCCGCTCGGCGCCATCACCGCGCCGGCTCCGCCCTCCAGCTTGCTGATCGCATCCGCCAGCAGATCGCGCGTCGGATTGCCGACGCGGCCGTAGTCATAGGCGCGCGGGGTGTCGAAATCCGCAAACTCGTAGGTAGTGGAAAGGTAGAGCGGCGGTGCCACCGCGCCGAAGGCGGTATCGCTTGCCACCCCATGCGCCGCGGCAATGGTTTCCGGTTGAATTTCGATCGCCGTTCGCTCGGGCATCGATGCCTGCTCCTCGTGTTACGAGAAGAAAATGGCCAGCCCACCGGTCTCTGACAAATGAATTCTCTTGCAGTCAGCCAGCAACAATTTTGCAGTCATTGCCGGGCAGTGCGGAACCTTAGATCCCGTTCTGCAAAATGTCGGCAAGCACGGCCGCATGGTTGAATTCACGGTTGCGCGAGCCGTAAAGCAGCGTGACCGTGCCAGCCGCAACGCGCTCGCGCAGATCCTCCAGCGCCGGGTTGCCCTGCAGTTCCTCCCGGTAGCGCGCCTGGAATTCCGGCCAGCGCTCCGGCTTGTGATCGAACCATTTGCGCAGCGCCGTGGAGGGCGCCGCATCCTTCATCCAGAGGTCGAAACCGGCCTTTTCCTTGGAAAGGCCGCGCGGCCAGAGCCGGTCGACGAGGATGCGTGTCCCGTCCGTGGGTTCGGGGTCGTCATAGATGCGTTTGGTCTCCACCGGCATGGGTTTTGCCTCTCTGGCCACTGCCAATCGTACATTTGAGATCAGAAAGCAGCCCGTCCTTCAAGCCGTAGACCCAGCCGTGGATGGAAACCGCACGGCCGGCCTGCCAGGCCGTCTGGAGGGTGGGCGTGCGGGCCAGCCGCTCCACCTGCGCAGCGACCGAGGCCTCGCAGAGCCGGTCGAGGTCGGCATCGCTCCAGGGCGCACATTCCCGGCATTCGAAACGCCGGTCCGCCACATCGCGGATCGGTTGAAGCCAATGGTCGATCAGGCCGAAACGCTCGCCGCTGACGGCAGCGCGGATGCCGCCACAGCCATAGTGCCCGCAGATGATGATGTGCTTCACTCCAAGCTGGTGCACGGCATATTCGACCACGGAGAGCATGTTGAGGTCGGCCGGATGGATGAGGTTGGCGACGTTGCGGTGCACGAAGACCTCGCCCGGTTCCAGCCCGGCGATCACATTGGCCGGCACGCGGCTGTCGGAACAGCCGATCCACAGATAGTCCGGCTGCTGAAGGTTGGCGAGGCGGTCGAAATAATCGGCCTTCTCAGCCTTGCGCTCGGCGGACCAGACTTTGTTCCTGGCGAAAAGGTCCTCGATCATGACGTGGCTCCGGCTTGTGGGGATGGTGCGTTCTCCGCCCGGACCTGACTTCTGTCAAACCGGCAGACCGTCGCAGGGGCGGCGTTCGGCCGCGCCGTCGTGGCCCGGCTTGACTTTCTCCGCGCCCTCAAGCCATCATGGTGGCATGACCACGACGCAATCCATCGCCCGGTTCTTGAAACGGTTGTTTCCTCTCGCAGGACACTAGCCCCTCGGCTTGGTCGCGTCGCGCCCCGGCCGTGGGGCAATAGCGGTTTCGTTTCTGCACGAAAACCGCACCGGAAAGCGCGACATTCCCCCTAGATCTTCGACTTTCCGCGTGCCCGCCGGGCCGCGAAGACCCGTGCCGCGAGGTTTCAATGACCGCCAAGACCAAGGCCATCCGCCCGCCTGCCATCACCATTGCCCGCTCCGAACATGCGCGCCTGTCGAACCTTGCCGACATGCTGGCCGAGCGCGACCCGCATGCGGCCGAACAGCTTGCCGCCGAGCTCGACCGCGCTAAAGTCGTCGATGACGCCCGCATGGCGCCCGGCATCATTCGCATGGGCTCGGTTGCCGAGTTCCGTATCGACGATGAACCGCCGCAGACCGCCGAGCTGGTCTTTCCGAAGGACGCCGATATTTCCCGCCATCGCATTTCCGTGCTGACGCCGGTCGGTGCTGCTTTGCTCGGCCTTTCGGCCGGCCAGTCGATCGAATGGGCGGCACGCGACGGAAAGGTGCGGCGCCTCAGCATCATCGCCGTGCATGTCGCGGTGCCGGATGCGGCCGAGGCCTCCTGAGGATATTCTGCCTTGAAATTCCTGTCCTTCCTCCAGTCCGGGCGCATCGGAGGCTGCCTCGTCGCAGGATCGTGACCCCCTGTGCCGCGGCTGCGGCCAGGGGGCTTCTCCACCACGGGTTTTCAAGCCGCGCGCTCGCGCAGGCAGGATGGAGAATGGTTATGGGACGGAATCCCGCTATGCTCACGGCAAGAGATGGATATGTGCTGGAAAAGATGCTGCGCGACTGGCCGCCGCTGACGGAGGAATGGCTGGTGCTGTTGAACCGCAAGCTGGCAAGCGGGTGCCTGCCTGCCGGCGGGTGCATCCCCGCCGATCTCGCGATGATCGATGCGCGGGTGACGTTCCGCTGCGAAAGCGGGCTCACCGATACCCGAACGCTGTGTCTGCCGGGCACCTACGCGCCGGGCAGCGCCTTCCTGCCGATCACGACCTTCTATGGCCTTGCCCTGCTTGGCCTGCGCGAAGGCCAGGCGATGACCTTCGACCGGCCGGAAGGCCGGCGCGACTGGATCGTCCTGGAAAAGGTGCTGTTCCAGCCGGCAGCCGGTGGCCTCGCGCCAGAGGCGCCGGCAGAGGCGGTCCGATCGCCCTTCCGGGTTATCGCCGGCGGCCTTGCCGACCGCGCCTTCACGCCCGCCAACGAAAACGGCCCCGGACAGGGTCCGGGGCCGTCGGCTGCCTGAGATTCAGCGAGAGGTGATCAGATCACGCCCTGCGCGCGCATGGCTTCGGCGACGCGCGTGAAGCCGGCAATGTTGGCGCCGAGCACATAGTTGCCCTTGGCGCCATATTCTTCCGCCGTTTCGGCGCAGCGGTCGTGGATGCCCTGCATGATCTGGCCGAGGCGCTCGCGGGCCGTCTCGAAGCTCCAGCTGTCACGGCTGGCATTCTGCTGCATTTCCAGTGCCGAGGTGGCAACGCCGCCGGCATTCGCGGCCTTGCCGGGGCCGAAGAGCACGCCCGATTCCTGGAAGGCCCGCACGGCTTCCGGCGTCGAGGGCATGTTGGCGCCCTCGGCGACGGCGATGACGCCGTTCTTGATCAGCGTCTTGGCGTCCTTGCCGGACAGTTCGTTCTGGGTGGCGCAGGGCAACGCCACGTCGCAGGGCACGTCCCAGATCGAACCCTTGCCGGCCGGGATGAAATGCACGCCGGTCGTCTTGGCGCGGGCATATTCCGACAGGCGTTCGCGGCGCACTTCCTTGATTTCCTTGACCAGTGCGAGGTCGATGCCTTCCTCGTCGAGAATGTAGCCGCTGCTGTCCGAGCAGGCGACGACCTTGGCGCCATATTTGATGGCCTGCTCCATAGCGTAGATCGCCACATTGCCCGAGCCCGAGACGGTGACCCGCTTGCCTTCGAAATCGGTGCCCTTGGTGGAGAGCATGGCGCGGGTGAAATAGACCGCGCCGTAACCGGTCGCCTCCTTGCGCACCAGCGAGCCGCCGTAGCTCAGGCCCTTGCCGGTGAAGACGCCGGCCTCGAAGCGGTTGGTCAGGCGCTTGTACTGGCCGAACATCCAGCCGATCTCGCGGCCACTGACGCCGATATCGCCTGCCGGCACGTCTGTGTGCTCGCCGAGATGGCGGTAGAGTTCCGTCATGAAGGACTGGCAGAAGCGCATGATCTCGCCGTCAGAGCGGCCCTTCGGGTCGAAGTCCGAGCCGCCCTTGCCGCCACCGATGGGCAGGCCCGTCAGCGCGTTCTTGAAGATCTGCTCGAAGCCGAGGAACTTGATGATGCCGAGATTGACGGAGGGATGGAAGCGCAGGCCTCCCTTGTAGGGTCCCAGCGCCGAATTGAACTGCACGCGGAAGCCGCGGTTGATCTGTACCTGACCCTTGTCGTCGACCCACGGTACGCGGAAGATGATCTGGCGCTCCGGCTCGCAGATGCGCTCGATCAGCGCGTCCGTCAGGTAGCCGGGATGTTTGGAGACGACGAGCCCGAGGCTTTCCAGGACCTCGCGCACAGCCTGGTGGAATTCCGGTTCGGCAGGGTTGCGCTGCAGTACCTGGGCAAGGATCGGTTCAAGCTTTTCGTCGACGGTCGCCATGGCGACACTCCTTTCGTCTCGGTCTCACATTTCTTGGAAGGGCCGCCGGTCTGGCGCCGGCAGGCCCGATTGACATCGTCCGGGCATGGTCAGATGCCCTGCCCGTGGCCGCCCATCAGGCCCGGGGGACCGGTCTGGGAGAGGCTTTTCGCGAGTGTGGCCAGAAGATCTGTCTGGGAAATGATACCCACCACATGGCGCTCGTCGTCCACGACGACGACGGCATGGATGGAGCCGTCCGTCAGCCGCGGCAGCAGGCCGATGGCCGGATCGGACGGGCGGGCGGTCGCCGCCTCGGAAATGGGCAGATGGGCGTCCGGCGCCATGGCGGCCAGTTCCCGCAGCCCCACGGTGCCGAGAAGCTGCCGGTCGGCGTCGAGCACGGGCAGCGTGCGGATGTCGTGGTCGAGCAGGAGGCTGCGGGCCTCGTCGGCCGTGGCATCACGGGTCACCGTCACCACATCGCGCGACATGATGTCGGCGGCGCTCAACTCGCCGCGCTGGCGCAACAAGGCCTGCAGCTCGACCTGACGCAGCAGCGTGTCGATGTCGGCACGGCTGACATCCAGCGTCTCGTTGAGGTTGGCGATCGCCGTATCGATATCCTCGCTGTTGAAGCCGACGCGGAAGGCGGCGGGCGGATCGGCGGTCTTGTGCGTGTTGACGGGCGCAATCGTCTGGCGGTGTGGATATTGCCGCCCGGCCAGCCGGTGGAAGATCATGCCGAGGGCTACGAGGATCAAAGAGTTGATCGCGATCGGCACGAGCGGAAACCAGAAGCCCGACCGGCTGACCGCCGCCCCGCCGATAACGGCGGTCAGCGCGGCCGCTCCGCCCGGCGGGTGCAGCGAGCGGGTCAGCGACATGGCGAGGATCGCCAATGCCACGGCAAGGCCGATGGCGATGGCCGGATCCCTGACCAGTGTGGTCACGGTGACGCCGACAAAGGCGGAAATCGTGTTGCCGCCGACGATCGACCAGGGTTGGGCGAGGGGGCTGGCAGGCACGGCGAAGAGCAGAACCGCGGAGGCGCCGATGGGCGCGACGATCAGGGGCAGATGCGGGTCCTGGCCCATCACGAAGCCGCAGACGAGGCCGGTGAGGCAGATGCCGACCAGGGCTCCAACGCAACCGATCAGGCGCTCCTTGAGGGTGGCGCCGGCAAGAATCGGTGCGAACAGCCGAAATTTGGACAGGTTGCCCGGTTTTTGGGCATCGTGTTGAGGCGGGGCCACGATGATCCTGATCTTAAAAAGGCAGATGATTATTTTGCAGGCTTATGTGCCTATCGCGCGCATGACGCAAGGGCGCAACCGGAAGATTCTGTTTTGCCGGAAAGGAAGCGAAACGGCGCCGGGTGCGAGCAACAAAAAAGCCCGGCAGAGCCGGGCTTTTTTGCATGTTCCGGAAAATCCGGAATGGGAATTTGGTGCCCAGAAGAGGACTCGAACCTCCACACCCTTTCGAGTACCAGCACCTGAAGCTGGCGCGTCTACCAATTCCGCCATCTGGGCGACGGAGAGGCATGTAGAAGGACCGCTCGCTGGTGTCAACAGGCTTTTTGAAGTTTTCGCAACAGCTTGGCAAAAACTGTCTTTTCCACAAATGGCCTCGACGGTTTCGTGGAGAACGTCCGGACAGGCGAAATGCTCAGTGGTTCGTGACCCAGGCGCGGATCCGTTCCAGCCCGGCTGCAAGCAGCCGTGCGGCGGCGGCTTCGCTCTCCGCTTCGACATAGCAGCGCATTTCCGGCGCGTTGCCGGAGGGGCGGAAGTGGATGACGCTGCCGTCCTCCAAAGTGACGCGCAGCCCGTCGATGTCGCTTACCGCTGCCGGCACGCCGATCGGCGCGAGGAAGGCAGCAAGCGGGCCGGCGCCCGCGCGCAGTTCCGCCATCAGGGCGGCGCTGGCCTCCACCGGCATGTTTTCCAGCCGGTCGCTGGCCGCGGCCGGCAGGGCAAAGCCGGCGGCGATTTCGGAGAGCGGCCGGCTTTGCCCTGCCGCGAGGGCGAGCACGGCGAGAACCGGCATCAGGCTGTCGCGGGTGGGCAGCGCACTGAGCATGTGGCCGTTCACGGCAAAGGGCGTTGCCGTCAGCGTGCCGCCATTGGCCTCGAAGCCGGCGACAGCGGCTTTCCCGGCCAGGACCGCCTCGTTCATGGCGGCGATCACGAAGGGCGAGCCGACCCGGGTGCGCAGCACCGTGCCGGAAACTGCGGCCTCGATTCCAGAATTGGAGGTGACCGGTGTCGCAACGGCAGTCGCGCCGAGGAAGCGACAGGCGATGAGGCCGACGAGGTCGCCGCGCAGCGGCGTTCCGGTCTCGTCGGTGACAAGCGGCCGGTCCCCATCGCCATCTGCGGAAATGATGGCGGCGAGCCCGTGCTCCCCCGCCCAGCCTTGCAGGAGGCCGATCGTCTCGGCGGAAACCGCCTCCGTGTCGACGGGAATGAAGCTCTCCGACCGGCCGAGCGCGACGACGTCCGCGCCATAATGGGCAAGCACCGAAACGAAGAGATCGCGTGCGACCGTCGAATGCTGGTAGACCCCGATGCGAAGGCCGGCAAGCGCCTGCTCGGGCAGCAGCGTGCGGCTGCGTGCGGTATAGAGGGCCATCGCGGCCTCATGAAGATCGTCGGCGGTCTCCCTTGCGGCGTCGAAGGTGAGCCCCTCGGCGCGAATCGTTTCGGCGGCCGCGGTGATGGCGGCCTCGTCCGCCTTGTCGATCTCGCCGTCCGGCCGGTAGAACTTGATGCCGTTGCGGTCGGCGGGAATGTGGGAGCCCGTCACCATCAGGCAGGCCGCCTTGCGGGCAAGGCCGAGCAGGGCGAGCGCTGGCGTCGGTAGCGTGCCGCAGTCGCGCGGGGAGAAGCCGGCCTTGCCGAGGGCGGCGATGGCGATGGCCGAGATGGCGGGGCTGGAGGCGCGGAAATCACGGCCGATCAGGATCTCGTCGCCCTGCCGGGCGATTCCGGCGGCCAGAAGGTGGCGGGCGAAGGCGGTGGCATACAGTGCTGTGGCCGGCCCTTCGAGATCCGCGGAAAGGCCGCGCAGGCCGCTGGTTCCGAATTTCAGGCTCATGCAGTCACCTCATGTCTTCTTGCGGTCCGATCCTGCGGAGGATGCGACATGAATAAAACAAAATGCGTGAACGTAATGCAAAGCAGGGACGTGTCAGGGAAAAATCCCGCCAGAACAGTGAGGATCACATGTCGAAGATTCGAAATCTTGTTTTCGGTTGCGCGATGGGGATTGCCTCCGCGATCGCGCCCATCGGGGCGGCGCAGGCCGTTCCGCTTGCCGTGCCGGACATGAAGGTGGAGACGAAAAGCGACGTCACCAAGGCACAGGTGGAATTCTGCTATGGCGACGGCTGCGACCGCCGTTACTATCGCCGCCACTATGAGCCCTATTACGGCGGTTACGAGCGCCGTTACTATCGGCCGCGCTATGAACGACCACGCTACGAGCGGCCGCGCTACTATGGCGGGCGCCGGGCGCATGTGAACTGGTGCGCCAATCGCTATCGCACCTACGACCCCTACACCAACCGTTACCATGCCGGCGGCGGTGTCTACCGTCTGTGCTACTCGCCTTATCGCTGAGCACGGCGGGGATCGTCACACGGACGGCGGGCTTCGGCCCGCCGTTTTCGTTTCAGCCCTGACCGCTGCCCGTGACACGGTCCGTGTGGCCAAGGTCACGGCCCGGCTCGATAATGTCGCGCACGCGCTGTTTCAGCTCCTTCGGCCCGGGAAAGCCGCCATCGCGCTTGCGCTCCCAGACCAGGGTCTCGCCGACGCGGATCTCGAAATTGCCGCCGGTGCCGGGAATGAGCGCCACCTCGCCGAGTCCATCGGAAAAGGTCGAAAGCAGCTCCTGCGCCATCCAGCCGGCGCGCAGCAGCCAGTTGCACTGGGTACAGTAGAGAATGGAAACGCGCGGCTTTTCCCCGGTCATGGTCACCTCCTGATCGATGCGAAAAGCATATAGCAGCGGCGTCCTCTTGGCACGCGCCCACTCGCGGTCCCCTCACAGAATTGTCAACTCAATTTATCATGTTTTGTTGGCGGACATCTTGTCGCAGCCGGATTCCTGGAGGAGACGTGGTGCACCGCAACAGATCAACCGGAGACCCTATGACAGAGCTTGCCACCACCCGCTCCCGCCTTATCATTCCCTCGCTCGGCAGCATCTATGCCGCGCTCGGCGAAAGCGCGGAAACGATCCTGCGCGTTGCCGCCGGCGTGCTTCTCGTGACGCACGGCTATGGAAAGATCCTCAATCCCTTCGGTGCCAGCGGCATGGTGGAAAGCCTCGGCTTTTATCCCGGCGCCTTCTGGTCGCCGCTGCTCGCCGCGACCGAATTCTTCGGCGGAATCCTGATCGCGATCGGCCTGTTCACACGTCCTGCCGCCTTCGCGGCAATGATCGTGCTCGCCGTCACCGTCTACTTCCACGGCATCGTGCAGGCCGAGGGCCTGATGGGCGCGGAAAAATCGATCCTCTGGACGCTGATCATGTTCTATTTCGTGATCCGCGGGGCCAACGCCCATTCGGTCGATGCCAAACTTGGCCGTCAGTTCTGATCCGTCTCCTGTGATGGTTGCGGCCTCGGCCGCAGCCGTTTCCTGACATTGACGACCAGCGTTTCGGCGTCATGCGGCTTCATGACGACGGGAATCACCTCAAAACCCTCGACGCCATCGCGATGGATGTCACCGACGGTCGTGAAGAGCAGCGGAACGCCCTTGGCAACGAGCCGTTCGATACGCTCCGTGATCAGCGTGGCATCCAGCGGTATGTCGAGCAGGCAGAGATCGACATCGGCCAGCGCCGTCGTATCCCACTGGTCGAGCTGCTCCGGCCGCAGAAGGGTGGTCCGGCAGTTCAATGCCGCCTTGATCAGATATTCCGCGTCGAGCGCAATCAGGAATTCGCGTTCGGCGATCAAGATGTGCGGAAGTGAATGGTTCATGGCGCCGCACTCCTCGTCCATGTGATACCGCCGGAGGGGGCGGTTCGGGAGGCGGACTTTGGGCTTGCCCCCCGGGAGTGTCATTTAAAAAAGACATAGCACCCGTGCGATGGAACAACGGCGCACGCGCCGCGTTTTCCGGGCCAGCCCGCGGGTTTGGGCAGGATCAAACGCGGCGGAGGCGTAATGTCGGGTGGTACGGCGGTCAATCAGCAATCCAGATGGCGCACGCCCTGTCAGCAATGTCCCCTGCGCGCTCTTTCGACTTTCCGGGACTTTTCGGCAAAGGAGCTGGACTTCGTCTCGCAATTCAAGAGCGGCGAGCTTTCCAGCGAGCGCGGCGCCACGATCCTCGTCGAGGGCATGCACAGCGCCCATCTCTTCACCGTGCTTTCAGGTTGGGCCTTCCGCTACAAGCTTTTGCCGGACGGGCGCCGGCAGATCATGAACTATCTCCTGCCCGGCGATCTCATCGGCCTGCAGGGAAGCCTGATGGGCGAGATGGATCATTCCGTCGAGGCGCTCACGCCGGTGACGCTCTGCGTCTTCGAGCGCTCCAAGCTGGAGCGGCTGTTCGAGCGTCACGCGTCACTCGCCTATGATCTCACCTGGATCGCGGCGCATGAGGAGCGCATCCTTGACGAGCACTTGCTCAGCATCGGCCGTCGCTCGGCGCTGGAGCGCACGGCCTATCTGCTCTCCTTCATCCACCAGCGCGCCCATTCTGCCGGCGTCAACGGTGGGCGGCGGGTCATTCCGATCACCCAGCAGCATGTCGCCGATACGCTCGGCCTCTCGCTCGTTCACACCAACAAGACGTTGCGCAAGCTCGCCGACCGCAAGCTGATGCGCTGGCAGGACAAGGGCTGCGAAATCCTTGACGGCGACGGTCTTCTGGCGCTGGCCGGCTGGGAGGGACTGAACAAGCAGGCCCGCCCCTTCATCTGATCTTTTTGACCGGTGCGGTTCCGGCTGGCAGAACCGCTTCGACCTTTTGAACCGTTCAGGCGACGTCCCAGTGCAGCGGGAACATCGGGTCGAACACCGTTACAGTCCCGGCGCCCGTTTCGATCTTTGCCGGGAAAGCCACCGGCTCCGCACGCTTGACGAGGCGGATCGTCTCCTCGTTGACCGGCAGGCCATACCAGGCGGGACCGTTCAGCGAGGCGAAGGCTTCGAGCATGGGGAGTGCGCCGTCCTCCTCGAAGACGTGGGCAAGGCAGCTCATCGTGTTGATCGAGGTGTAGATGCCGGCACAGCCGCAGGCGCACTCCTTCAGCGGATCGACATGCGGCGCCGAATCGGTGCCGAGGAAGAAGCGCTTGTCGCCCGACGTCGCGGCCTTGCGCAGCGCCAGCCGGTGCTCCTCGCGTTTTGCGACGGGCAGGCAGTAGTAATGCGGCTTGATGCCGCCGACGAGGATGGCGTTGCGGTTGATGATCAGGTGGTGCGTGGTGATCGAGCCGGCAAGGTTTGCCTTCGCGGCCTTGATATAGTCAACGCCGTTTTTCGTCGTGACATGCTCCATGGTGACACGCAGTTCCGGCAGGCGCGTGCGCAGCGGATCAAGCACGGTCTCGATGAAAACGGCCTCGCGGTCGAAGATGTCGACTTCGGGCGTCGTCACCTCGCCGTGCACGCAGAGCGTCAGACCGATCTTCGCCATGCGCTCCAGGACGGGCATGGCCTTGTCCATGTCGCGCACGCCGCCATGCGAATTGGTCGTCGCGCCGGCCGGATAGAGTTTGACGGCACGGATCAGGCCGCTCCTGTAGCCGGCTTCGACGTCGTCGGGGTCGGTGTGCTCGGTGAGGTAGAGCGTCATCAGCGGTTCGAACCGGTCGCCCTTCGGAAGGGCGGCGAGGATGCGGTCGCGATAGGCGCTCGCATCCGCGGTGGTGACGACCGGCGGCACGAGGTTCGGCATGATGATCGCGCGGGCGAAATGGCGGCTGGTGTCGCCGATCACGCCTTCGAGCATGGCGCCGTCGCGCAGGTGCAGATGCCAGTCGTCCGGCCGGCGGATGGTGAGTTCTGTGGTCATCGGCGTAGCTCCCGCCCTTGGCTTTGCAGCGATCCCGGATGTGAAACGCTCTCGCATTCCTGCCGGGATTTCTCTGGCGGCTGCGATAGCATCCGTGGAGCGGAACGACAATCGTTTCAGAAGATGTCGATGGTGAGGTCCGCCGGGCGGGAATTTTCAAGGATGCGCTTTCCGTTCGGCAGGTCGTTGCCGTAGAGCTTGCGCTGGATTTCGTCTTCCGGCAGGTCGTAGCCGAGCCAGCGCCGGCGCAGCCGCTCCTCCAGCACCGCATAGGGCGGCCCGACGAAGATGGTGAAGTCGAATTTTTCTTCCAGCCGATCCCAGGGCGTTTCGGTCAGCAGCAGATAGTTGCCCTCGGCGAGCACGAAGCGCGTTTCGGCCGGAATGGCCCGGGCGGCGTTGATGGCGATCTCGCGCGTGCGGTCGAAGACCGGCACGAGCACCTCGTCCTCGGCTCTTTTCAGGGCTGTGACGATATCGATGAAGCCGCGGGCGTCGAAGGTTTCGGGCGCCCCCTTGCGCGGCAGGAGGCCGCGTTCGGAAAGAATGCCATTGTCCATATGAAAGCCATCCATCGGCAGGATCTCTGCCGTCTCGCCGCGGGCGAGAAGCCGCTCCTTGACGGCTTCGACCAGCGTCGACTTTCCGGCACCCGGCGGACCGGCAATGCCGAGCAGGAAGCGGCGCGCGTTTTCAGCGCGCCGCAGAAGGTCGTCCACGATCGTTTCGACCGTTGTCATGCCGCGATGGCCTCCGCAGGCAGCTTGGCACCGGTCATGAAGGCGACGGCGTCGGACATGGTGTAGTCCTTCGGGTTGATGACCGTGAGCCGCCGGCCGAGCCGGTGGATGTGGATGCGGTCCGCCACCTCGAAGACATGCGGCATGTTGTGCGAGATCAGCACGATCGGAATGCCACGACGGCGGACGTCCAGGATGAGTTCCAGCACGCGCCGGCTTTCTTTGACGCCGAGCGCCGCCGTCGGCTCGTCGAGGATGATGACCTTCGAGCCGAAGGCGGCAGCGCGCGCCACCGCGACGCCCTGGCGCTGGCCGCCCGAAAGCGTCTCCACCGCCTGGTTGATGTTCTGGATGGTCATCAGCCCGAGCTCCGAAAGCTTGTCGCGGGCGAACTTCTCCATCGCCGTGCGGTCAAGCTTGCGGAACCATTGGCCCATGACGCCCGGTTTGCGGATCTCGCGGCCGAGGAACATGTTGTCGGCGATCGAGAGGGCTGGGGAAAGCGCGAGGTTCTGGTAGACCGTTTCGATGCCGGCGCCGCGGGCCTCGATCGGCGAGCGGAAATGCACCGGTTTGCCTTCGAGGCGGATTTCGCCCTCGTCCGGCGTGACGGCGCCGGAGATCGCCTTGATCATCGAGGACTTGCCGGCGCCGTTGTCGCCGATCACCGCAAGGATCTCGCCGGGATAGAGATCGAAATCGGCATGGTCGAGGGCGGTGACGCGGCCGTAGCGCTTGACGAGACCGCGGGCGGTGAGAATGGGTTCGAGTGCCATCAGCCTGCTACCTTTCTGATCCACTGGTCGATTGCGACAGCCGAGATGATGAGGACGCCGATCAGGAGATAGGTCCATTGCGGGTCCGTGCCGATGAGGCGAAGGCCGAGCGAGAAGACGCCGACGATGAGCGCCCCGAAGATCATGCCGAGGATCGAGCCGCGTCCGCCGAAGAGCGAGAGGCCGCCGATGACAACGGCCGTGATCGATTCGATGTTGGCGAACTGGCCGGCGGTCGGAGAGACCGAGCCGATGCGGCCGATGAGGGCCCAGCCAGCCAGCGCGCAGATGAGGCCGGACAGCGTATAGACCGAGACCAGCATGCGCTTGACATTGACGCCGGCGAGCTCCGCCGCGTCGGGGTCGTCGCCGACCGCGTAGACATGGCGGCCCCAGGCGGTGTGGTTCAAGACGTACCAGAGCAGCGCCACCAGTAGCACCATGGCGATGACGCCGTAGGTGAAGACGGCACTGCCGAGCTTGATGTTGTTGCCGAAGAACTGGAGGAGCGGCGCCTGCGAGGAAATATCCTGCGAGCGGATCGTCTCGTTGGCCGAATAGAGGAAATTCGAGGCGAGGATGATCTGCCACATGCCGAGCGTGACAATGAAAGGCGGCAGCTTCATGCGGGCGACCAGCAGGCCGTTGATGTAACCGCAGAGGGCACCGCAGGCGAGGCCGCAGAGCACGGCAAGCGAGGGCGGCAGGCCGTAGCGGAAGGTGAACTGGCCCATCACGACGGAGGAGAGCACCATGATCGCGCCGACCGAAAGATCGATGCCGGCGGTGAGGATCACCAGCGTCTGCGCCGCGCCGACGATGCCGACGATCGCCACCTGTTGAAGGATCAGCGTCATCGTGAAGGCGGAGAAGAACTTGCCGCCGAGCACCGCGCCGAACACCGCGACCGAGATCACGAGCACGATCAGCGGCACCGCGGAGGGGCTGCCGTGCAGGAAATGCTGGAATTTCTGGATGGGTGTCTTGTCGTGCGTATCGAAGGAGGCGACCTGCGTCGCGCTGCCGGATAGCACCTTCTCGAATTCCTGCGAAGGCTGTGAGGCCGTCGATGTCTCACTCATGATTTTCCTCCCCTTCCGGTGCCGACCGTCGCGGCGTGCCGGATGAAATGGTGCGTGGACGCATCGGCAGGGCGCGCTTCGCGCACCTGCCGCCATCTGCGGGCGGTCTCCTCCCCAAGGTGAACCGGCTCGTGCCGTCGCCCGGGAAGAAAGGTGCCCATGTCTTGTTGCTGTTGTCAAAGCAGGGTCGGTATTTCCCGCGACCCAGACCGCGTCCGTAGCGGAAAGCCGGCCCGGTCAAGCCGGGCCGGCGGGGGCCTTAGCCCCAGCACTTGTCCTTGCCGGCCTTGGTGTCGATGGATTCGACGCCTGCTGCCGGCTTGTCGGTGACGAGCGTCACGCCCGTGTCGAAGAAGTCCTTGCCTTCGGTCGCCTTCGGCTTTTCGCCGGTGTCGGCAAACTTTTTGATGGCCTCGATGCCGAGGGCGGCCATCATCAGCGGGTACTGCTGCGAGGTCGCGCCGATGACGCCGTCTGCGACGTTCTGCACGCCCGGGCAACCGCCGTCGACGGAAACGATCAGCACGTCCTCTTCCTTGCCAACGGCCTTCAGCGCTTCATAGGCGCCGGCAGCGGCCGGTTCGTTGATCGTGTGCACGACATTGATGGACGGATCCTTCTGGAGAAGGTTTTCCATGGCGGTGCGGCCGCCTTCCTCGTTGCCGTTGGTCACGTCATGGCCGACGATGCGGGCATCGTCCTCGTCGCCGATCTTGGAAATGTCCTTCACGTCGATGCCGAAGCCCTTCATGAAGCCCTGGTTACGCAGCACATCGACCGAAGGCTGCGACGGCGTGAGGTTCAGGAAGGCGATCTTTGCGTCCTTTGCGGCGTCGCCGAGCGTGGCGGCAGCCCATTTTCCGATCAGTTCGCCGGCGAGCAGGTTGTCGGTGGCAAACGTCATGTCGGCGCTGTCGAGTGGCTCGAGCGGCGTGTCGAGCGCGATGACGAGCAGGCCTGCCTCACGCGCCTTCTGCACGGAGGGAACGATGCCCTTCGTGTCCGAGGCCGCGATCAGGATGCCCTTTGCGCCGTCGGCAATGCAGGTCTCGATGGCCGCAACCTGGCTTTCCGAGTCGCCGTCGATCTTGCCGGCATAGGCCTTCAGCGTCACGCCGAGTTCCTTGGCCTTGGCTTCCGCGCCTTCCTTCATCTTGACGAAGAAGGGATTGGTGTCGGTCTTGGTGATCAGGCAGGCCGTGGTTTCGGCGGCTGCCGGCGAGGAGAAGGCGACGCCGAGTGCAAGCGCGCCGAGAGCGGCGGAAATGATGGTTTTCTTCATGGTATCCTCCCAAGGACGAAACGGGATGCGCCCCTCTCCTGGGGCGATCCGGTCGCAGGGTGGGCGGGCAGGTCTTCTGCCGGCCGATCCTCGCTTCCGTCCTCAAGAGAACACCAAAAGAAATGGCTGTCAATAAATAAATCGAATTGAATTATTAATTCGTTGTGGCATGCTGCAGGAAAGATCGGGCGAAAAGCCCCGCTGTGCGTTTCCGGTGGAAGAGCGGAACGCCAGCCGATAAGAGGACCGGAAAGGGTGCGCGACGCCCGGTCCGGAACGGGAGGAGACGATGATCAGAAAGGACGTGACGGCACATGCCGTGCCGGCCGAAATCCTCGATCCGAGCGGCGGTGCAAACCAGGTGCGCGTCCGGGCCTATAACGAACGCCTGGTCATGTCGCTAGTGCGGCGGCACGGCAGCCTGTCCAAGGCCGAGATCGCCCGGCGCAGCGGCCTTTCCGCCCAGACCGTCACCGTCATCATGCGCGCGCTGGAGGCCGAAGGGCTTCTGATGCGCGGCGAGCCGATGCGCGGCAAGGTCGGCCAGCCTTCCGTGCCGATGCGGCTCAATCCCGATGCCGTCTATTCCTTCGGCCTGAAGATCGGTCGCCGCAGCGCCGATCTCGTCATGATGGATTTCGTCGGCGGCATCCGCCGGCAGGTGCGGCGGACTTATCCCTATCCCATGCCCGGTCCGCTGCTCGCCTTCGTCGAGGAGGGCCTTGCGGAACTCGAAGCCGCCATCACGCCGGAAGAACGCGCCCGCATTGCCGGTTTCGGTGTCGCCGCGCCGTTCGAACTCTGGAGCTGGGCGAGCGAAGTCGGGGCGCCGCAGGCCGACATGGACCAGTGGCGCGGTGTCGACCTCGAGGCGGAGATCGCCAGCCGCGTGTCCCATCCTGTGGTGCTCCAGAACGATGCGACGAGCGCCTGCGCCGCCGAGCTCGTCTTCGGCCTCGGCCCGCAATATCCGGATTTCCTCTATCTCTTCATCGGCTCCTTCATCGGCGGCGGTGTGGTGCTGAACTCGGCGCTGTTCACCGGCCGTACCGGCACGGCGGGCGCCATCGGCCCCCTTCCCGTGCAGGGTCGCAACGGCGAGACGGTGCAGCTCCTGAAGATCGCTTCGGTCTATCGTCTGGAAAACCTGTTGCGCGAGCACGGCATCGATCCGAAGCCGCTGTGGTATTCGACGGATGGCTGGATCGATTTCGGCGCGCCGCTTGCAATCTGGATCGAGGACATGGCGGCCGCGCTCGCGCAGGCCGTCGTCGCCTCCGCCTCCGTCATCGACTTCTCTGCAGTCATCATCGACGGCGGTTTTCCCGCCTGGGTGCGCGAACGCGTGGTCGCGGCGACGCAGGCCGCCGTCGCCCGCCTCGATCTCCAGGGCGTCACCCTGCCGGAGATCGTCGAGGGTGCGGTCGGCAGTGCCGCGCGCTCGATCGGCGGGGCGAGCCTGCCGCTCTTCTCCCGCTATCTGCCGGACCACAACGTCCTCTTCAAGGAGCTTGCCTGAATGCTGAAAGGTCTTGACCCCATCCTGAGCCCGGAGCTGCTCGCCACGCTGCGTGCCATGGGCCACGGCGACGAGATTGCGATCGTCGACGGCAACTATCCGGGCGTCGAGCACGCCCGTCGTCTCATCCGCCTCGACGGCGTGCCGCTCATTCCCGTGCTGAATGCCGTGCTCTCGGTGATGCCGATCGATGATTTCGTCGAGGAGGCCATCTTCCGCTCCACCTACCGCCAGGACCGCGACACGCTGGAGCCCGTGCACCGCGAAATCATCGACTGCTGCGCCGGCCACGAGCCGGATCGCGCGGTGGTGCCGCTGGTCGGTGCCGACTTCTACGGCCGTGTGCGCGCTGCCCATACATTGGTGCAGACCAGCGAGCCGCGGCTCTACGCCAACGTCATCCTGCGCAAGGGCGTCATCTATCCGTGACGCCTGTTTCCCGCGGAACAGCGGGCGGCGGGGCGATGTGCGACCTTCTGATCACCGGATGAGAGAGGCTCATCCTTACCAGAGATCAGGAGAGACCCCCATGCGCAAGATCATCGTTTCCGCCACCGTCGCCCTCGTTGCCGCCATCTCTTTTGCGGCGCCTTCCCAGGCCGGTTACTACAGCTACGGCTACGAGCCGTCCTGCTTCATCAAGAAGGTGAAGTCCTACGACTACTACGGCAACGTCATCATCAAGAAGATCCGCGTCTGCCACTGATCCCTTCCTTCTGCCGATCCTCCCCGACTTGCCCGGCTCGTAGGAGCCGGGTTCTTTCTGTTTCGGCTCTTCAATGCCCTTGAATGAAGCGGAGGCTCGTGTTTGTCTCGCGCGAGAATCGGGAAGCAGGAGTTTGGCATGCGGGTTCTGGTGATTGAGAACGATAAGGTAACGCTGCTCGGGCAGATCGGCGTCGCGCTGGAAGAGGCGGGTGCCGAACTAGACCTCTGCCGCCCCCATGCGGGCGATGCCATTCCGGCGGATGATGCGGCCCACGATGCCATCGTCGTGATGGGCGGTCCGCAGAACGCACGCGACGACGATCGCCACGCTTATCTCCCTGCGCTCGCCGCGCTGATGCGGCGCTTCGGCGATGCGGACAAGTCCGTGCTCGGCGTCTGCCTCGGCAGCCAGCTTCTCGCCCGGGCCTATGGTGCGGAAAACCTGATCGGTGCGACGCCGGAATTCGGCTGGTGTACGGTCGCGCTGACGAAGGACGGTGCCGGTGATCCGGTTCTATCGGCGGCGGCTGGTGCGTTTCCGATCTTCCAGTGGCACAGCGATACGTTCACCCTGCCGGACAATGCCGTGCGCCTCGCCACCAATGGCGCTGCCGAGAACCAGGCTTTCCGTATCGGCCGGGCCACCTACGGCACGCAGTTCCATTTCGAGGCGAGCCGCGCCGTGGTGGACGGTTGGGTCGACACCTTCCCGCAGCTCATCGAAGCGCTCCAGCCCGGCTGGCTCGAAAAACGCGCCGCGCTGGCCGATGAGAACGGCCCGAGCGCCGACGCGACGGGCCTTGCCATCGCACGGGCCTGGGTGGCGACGATTGCCCCCGTCGCAACGCGCCGGGTCGCCTGACGCGGCTTCGGATAGGGCGTCAGATCGCGGATATCGCTGCTGCAAAACGCGCGGCAGCGGCATCAAGGGTATCGGGGGCAAAGCCGGAAAAGCCGATGACAAGGCCCTGCCGTGGCGGATTGGTGACGGTCATGGTCGAGAGCGCCCGGGCACCCAGCCCTGCGCGCGCGGCAATTTCCACAGCCTCCGTATCGGCAAGTCCAGCCGGCAGGCCGGCGACGAGGTGCAGGCCCTGGTCGGGCACGCCGACTGAAAGCGCGCCGGTCGCTGAAAGCCCTGCCACCAGCGCATCGCGCGCCGCCTGCGCCTGTCGCCGGGCGCGACGCAGGTGCGCGGCGAAATGGCCTTCGCGAAGAAGGTCGGTGAGGGCGGCTTCGGCCAGCGTCGGCGGGCTGCGGTCGCTGCGGCTGCGCAAGGCCACGACCGTCTCCAGCAGCGGATCGGGAATGACGGCATAGCCGAGCCGGAGGCCCGGGAAGAGCACCTTGGAGAAGGTGCCGAGATAGATCACACGTCCGCTGTCGTCCATGCCCTGCATGGCGGCGAGCGGCGGCCCGGCAAAGCGGAACTCGCTGTCATAGTCGTCCTCGATGATCCAGCCGCCGGTCTCCCGCGCCCAGTCGATGAGGGCGAGCCGCCGGCGCATGCTCATGGTAACGCCGAGCGGGAACTGGTGCGACGGCGTGACGTAGATCGCGCGGGCGCCCGGTGCTGCCAGCGCGATATCCGCCCCCTCGCCATCCACGGCAAGGCCGGAGAGGACCAGACCGTTGCCGGAAAAGGCCGCCCGGGCGCTCGGATAACAGGGATCCTCGATCATCACCCGGTCGCCCGACGACAGCGCGCTGCGGATGACGAGATCTATGCCCTGCTGCGTGCCGGTCGTGATGATGATCGAACGTGCCTCGCAGCGCACGCCGCGCGCTTGCCGGAGATAGGCGGCGACCGCCTGGCGCAGCGCGTCGCCGCCACGTGGATCGCCATAATAGAAATGCTCCGGCCCCGGCCGGGCGAGATGGCGCCCGAGCAGCGTGCGGAACTGTTTCAGCGTGCGTGCATCGGCCATGGCGACGCCGAGCGTGCCTGGCAACGGCATTTTCGGGGCGCTGCTTTCCCGCTCGATGGGGGCCGAGGGTTTCAGGGTTGGCACCCGGTCGGCAACGAAGGTGCCGGCCCCGGTACGGGCGACGGCAAAGCCCTCGGCGATCAACGTTTCGAAGGCGGCGACCACGCTGCCGCGCGAGGTTTTCAGGCGGTGCGCGAGATCCCGCGTCGGCGGCAGCTTGCTGCCGGGCGGAATGTCCCCGGCCTCGATCAGCCGGCGCAGCTCGCGGTAAAGCGACGGCGTCCGCCTGCCTGCTGCGGGAAGAACAGGAACGAGCGAGGACCAGTCTGGTAAAGTGGTCCTGATTTTTTGATCAGAATTGGTGCTTTTTCGATCCAATGGCATGGCGCACCATGGCGGCCTCTCCTTTGAAAGGCAAGCCCTGCACATGAGCACCGAGACCGTCGCCTATCCCGTCACCCCGCGCAACCGCGTCAAGCGCATGCACGAGCGCGGCCGCTACGACCGTGAAAGCGTCTATGCCATTCTCGATGCGGCCATGCTCTGTCACGTCGCCTATGTCATCGAAGGCCAGCCCTACGCGACGCCGACGCTTTTCTGGCGCAAGGGCGATACGCTCTACTGGCACGGTTCCTCCGCCAGCCGCATGCTGCGCCACCTGAAGACCGGGACGCCCGCCTGTCTCACCGTCGCCCATCTCGATGGGCTGGTACTCGCCCGGTCCGGCTTCAACCATTCGGCCAATTACCGCTCTGCCATGTGCTTCGGCACGGCGCGGCTCGTCGAGGACCCGGAGGAGAAGATCGAGGCGATGCGCGATGTCGTAGACCGCTTCTATCCGGACCGCAGCACGCTGTTGCGCCCCATCACGCCACAGGAAGCCAAGGCGACGACGATCATCGCCATGCCGATCGACGAGGCGGCGGCCAAGGTGCGTGCCAAGGGCGTTGGTGACGACGAGGAGGATTTCGCCCTGCCGATCTGGGCCGGCGTCATCCCTGTTACGACGGTGCTCGGCCCTGTGCAGACCTGCCACCGGCTGGTCGAGGGCGTCGACATGCCCGACACGCTGTCGATCTTCCCGGAGGGCGGGCCACTGGATGCGGCACTCCTCACCGGCCAGCGGATCTACGAGGGCGTGTGAGGTTTTCGCACCGCGCGTCAACGCGGTTGACAGCCGCGCCGAACAGCTCTCCGGTGAAGCGGAACACCGGAGGGCAGATGAACGATGTTCTGAAAGGCTACGCTGCCGCGGCGACGCCGGCGCTGATCGAGCGCTACGAGGCCTTCGATCCGGCGGCGCTCTATGCGCCCGTGCTCGACCTGCTGCCGCGGGCGCCGGGCCGTGTCGCCGATATCGGTGCGGGAACGGGGCGGGATGCGGCGTGGTTCGTCCGGCAGGGGCATACGGTTCTGGCGGTCGAGCCCGTACAGCCGCTCCGCGAGGCCGGCTTGGCGCGGCACGGCGATGTCGGCATCGTCTTTCTCGACGATGACTTGCCCCATCTTGCAAGGGTGCGGGATCACGGTCTCTTCGATCTCGTCACCCTTAACGGCGTTTGGCACCATCTCGATGCGCCTGCGCGCGCCGTTGCCCTGCCGGTTCTGGCCAATATGCTGCGACCTGGCGGCCGGCTGGTCTTTGCCTTGCGCCACGGGCCCGGCGCACCGGGAAGGCCGGCCTTCCGGCTCTCGGACGAGGAGACGATCGACGCCGCGGCGCGCTGTGACCTGACGCTGCTTCGAAGCCGCAAGGCCGAATCACACCAGGCGGGCAACCGTGCGCTCGGCGTGGACTGGACCTGGATGGTTTTTGAATGGAGTGGGGTGCGATCGCGGCCCTTGCCATGATGCGGCCGAGCGGCTAAACAGCTCTCGCGCTGGACGACCTGCGCCTTGTTCGTTCCGGGGACGGCCCCTCATCTCGCAATCGAGAGAGAAAGCCCCGCGTGAACCCTTCACACCCTCCCTTTTCGAAATCAGCCGCGCGGTTTTCGCGTGCCGCAGTCGCAGCGCGCACGCCTGTCGTGCGCCCTGAAGCCTTCCCGAGGATATCCGATGGCCGGACCCATTGAGCAATTCGAGATCAAGCCGCTTGTCCCGTTCGAGGTCGGCGGACTTGACCTCAGCTTCACTAATTCCTCTGCCTATATGGTGCTGACCATTGCCGCCGCGAGCGGCTTCCTGCTTTTCGCCACGCGCCGGCGCGGCCTGGTGCCCGGCCGCTGGCAGTCGAGCGCCGAAATGGTCTACGAATTCGTCGCGACGACGCTTAGGGCCAATGCGGGTGAGCAGGGCATGCGTTTCTTCCCGCTGGTCTTTTCGCTCTTCATGTTTATCCTCGTCGCCAACCTCGTCGGCATGTTCCCCTATGCCTTCACGGTGACGAGCCACCTGATCGTCACTTTCGCGCTGGCCATGCTGGTCTTCTCCACGGTCACGCTTTACGGCCTCTTCAAGCACGGCACCCGCTTCTTCCGGCTGTTCGTGCCTGATGGCGTGCCGTTGATCCTGACGCCGATCATCGTGCCGATCGAGGTGATCTCCTACCTCTCGCGTCCCGTCAGCCATTCGGTCCGTCTGTTCGCCGTCATGCTCGCCGGCCATATCACGCTGAAAGTCTTCGCCGGCTTCGTCGTTTCGATGGGCAGCCTCGGCACGCTCGGCGTCATCGGCGCCATCCTGCCCTTCGGTATGACCGTCGCCCTGACCGCATTGGAACTGCTGATGGCGGTCATCCAGGCTTATGTCTTCACCATGCTGACCTGCATGTACCTGAACGACGCGCTGCATCCCGGTCACTGAGGCCAGCGGCCCTGTGCGGTTTCGGCACAGGGCCGCGATTCCTGCATTCACGGTATGGAAAGGGCGGTCGTGTAGAAGGGCACCAGTTTTAAAGGGGCGCCTCTCATGCAGATTGCCGGCATCATGAACACGGCCCGCGAGGGCATGGCGACGGAAACTGCGCGCATCGAGAGAGCCGCACGCACCATCGCAGGCGCCGCTTCTCCGGCCGCGGGCGATCCGGCGCAGGATGTGCTGGACCTTGTCTTCGCCGAAACCGGTTTTCGTGCCAATGCGGCGGTCTTCGAAACGGGAGCCGACCTCTGGGAGGTCCTGGCGACGATCAAGCGGGATTGAGAAAAGAAAAGGGAGGCCCGAGCCTCCCTTTTTGTCTTATTCGTCGCCCATTTTGAGCGCGGCGATGAAGGCTTCCTGCGGAATCTCCACCTTGCCGAACTGGCGCATACGCTTCTTGCCGGCCTTCTGCTTGTCGAGCAGCTTGCGCTTGCGGGTGGCGTCGCCTCCGTAGCACTTGGCGGTGACGTCCTTGCGCAGCGCCGAGATCGTCTCGCGGGCGATCACGTTGCCGCCGATGGCGGCCTGGATCGGGATCTTGAACATGTGCTTCGGGATCAGCTCCTTGAGCTTCTCGCACATGTCGCGACCGCGCTTTTCCGCCGCCATGCGGTGCACCATCATGGACAGCGCATCGACCGGCTCGCCGTTGACGAGGATCGACATCTTCACCAGATGGCCTTCCTTGTGGTCGGTGATCTGGTAGTCGAACGAGGCGTAGCCCTTGGAGATCGACTTCAGGCGGTCGTAGAAGTCGAAGACGACTTCGTTGAGCGGCAGGTCGTAGGTCAGCATGGCGCGGGTGCCGACATAGGTCAGCTCGATCTGGATGCCGCGGCGGTCCTGGCAGAGCTTCAGGATGCCGCCGAGATAATCGTCTGGCGTGAGGATCGTCGCGCGGATCCACGGTTCATGGATTTCCGAGATCTTCACGACGTCGGGCATGTCTGCCGGGTTGTGCAGCTCTCGTTCGGACCCGTCAGTCATGAACAGCTTGTAGACGACCGAGGGGGCCGTCGCGATCAGGTCCAGATCGAACTCGCGCTCCAGGCGTTCCTGGATGATTTCGAGGTGCAGAAGGCCGAGGAAGCCGCAGCGGAAGCCGAAGCCGAGCGCGGCCGAGCTTTCCATTTCGAAGGAGAACGAGGCGTCGTTGAGACGCAGCTTGCCCATTGCCGAGCGCAGGTCCTCGAAATCGGCAGCATCGACCGGGAAGAGGCCGCAGAAGACGACAGGCTGGGCCGGCTTGAAGCCGGGCAGGGCCTTTGCCGTCGGGCGCTTGTCTTCGGTGATCGTGTCGCCGACGCGCGTGTCGGCCACTTCCTTGATCGAGGCGGTGATGAAGCCGATCTCGCCCGGGCCGAGCGAATCCATCGCCACCATCTTCGGCGTCAGCACGCCGACGCGCTCGATCGTGTACTTCGCATCCGTGCCCATCATGCGGATGGTCTGGCCCTTGCTGATGCGACCTTCGATGACGCGCACGAGAACCATGACGCCAAGATAGGTATCGTACCAGCTGTCGACCAGCAGCGCCTTCAGGGGGGCCTTCTCGCCGCCCTCGCTCTTCGGCGCGGGCAATCGCTGGACGATGGCTTCGAGCACATCCGGGATGCCGAGGCCGGTCTTGGCGGAGATCAGCACGGCTTCCGACGCGTCGATGCCGATGACCTCCTCGATCTGTTCCTTGATGCGGTCGGGCTCGGCGGCCGGCAGGTCGATCTTGTTGAGCACGGTGACGAGCTCGTGATTGTTGTCGATCGCCTGATAGACGTTGGCGAGCGTCTGGGCCTCGACCCCCTGGGAGGCATCGACGACGAGCAGCGAGCCCTCGCAGGCCGACAGCGAGCGCGAGACTTCGTAGGCGAAGTCGACGTGGCCGGGCGTGTCGATGAGGTTCAGCACATAGGTCTCGCCGTCGTTCGCCTTGTAGTGCAGGCGTACGGTCTGGGCCTTGATGGTGATGCCGCGCTCGCGCTCGATATCCATATTGTCGAGGACCTGCTCCGACATCTCGCGGTCGGCAAGGCCGCCGGTCGACTGGATCAGCCGGTCGGCAAGCGTCGACTTGCCGTGGTCGATATGGGCCACGATCGAGAAGTTGCGGATATGGTCGAGGGGCGTCGAATTGTTGGTGCTCATGCGCGCCATATAGCAGCGGGGGAGATTCCCGCAAAGCGGTAAATGAAGGGTTTCGTGCGTGCGAACGCCGCTATTCCGGGGCTTTTTCGCCTTCGACGAGCGCGCCGGCATTCGGCAGCTGGGCGCTCCTGATCTCGAAGTTCTCCCGCGCCTCCGGCGGCACGGTCTCGCGCAGCCGCAGCCGCTGGGCAACGAAGCCGGCATAGAGCAGCGCCACGGCCATGGCGGCATAGATGAAAGTCTTCGGGCCGAAGACCGGGGTCAGCGCCGTCACGGCCAGTGGAACCAGTGTCGCAGACGTCGACCAGGCGACGAGGAGGGTCGAGGCGAGCGGCACGAAATCCTCGGGGTCGGTCCGGTCGTTGGCGTGCGCATTGGCGATCGAATAGACACTTTCGACGGCGCCCGCCCAAAGCGCGAAGACGATCATGAGGATGACGAAGGCCTGGAAGGAGACGAAAAGAGCCGCGACCGCAGTGCTTGCGATCAGCATGCAGGTGGCGATCAGCACGATGCGCCGGTCGATACGGTCGGAGAGCGTGCCAAGCGGGTACTGTACGAAGATGAGGCCGAACTGCATGACGAACATCAGGAGCGCCACATCCGTCTGGCCGACCTTGTTCGTGGCGGCATAGATCGGCGTAAAGCCCTGTACGACCATGGAGAGGCCGCCGGCGGCCAGGACGCCGATCAGCGCGACAGGCGAGTTGCGCCAGGCCATGGCGAAATCGACGCTGACCCGGGCGGGTGCCGGTGGCGTGGGCAGTCGGGTGAGGCCGATGGGCAGCAGCGCGATCGTGGTGACGAAGATGGTAACGAGTGGTGCGAGATTGCCATCCGCCGGCATGCGGCCGAACAGCCAGGCGCCGACGCCGAGCCCCAGCACATAGGCCATGTAGAAGAAGGACATGGCCTTGCCGCGCCAGCGATTGTCGCTGGCATGGTTGAGCCAGCTCTGGGCTATGATGAAATTCGCATTGCCGGCCACGCCGTAGATGCCGCGGGCGAGGATCCAGACGACCGGGTTGACACCGAGCGCGACGAGGAAGGCCGCGATGATGACCAGCGCCAGCGAGCAGGAAAAGGCGCGGGCATGGCCGACGCGGCGGATGACGGGGCCCGCGATGACGCAGCCGACAAGCCCGCCGAAGGCGATCGCCGTGACGGCTGCCCCCGGCGTCCAGGAGGGCGCATCGGCGCGCGACAGCACGTAGGGCACATAGGCCAGCATCACCCCGTTGCCGATGGCGACGAAGGTCATCGAAACGACGATGGCGGTGATGGAAAAGAGCGAGGACGCCCGCTGTGCTTCACCTGTCATCCGCCCGCCCTCCGATTCTTGCTGCGGCACCTTATCCGGCAGGTGGATGTCGCATTGTCGCGGGAGCGGCATCGCCGGAAAATATTATTTTGGAAAGGCTCAGTACATTGACTCTATTATAAGAGATAATTATTCCATTATAATGGAAGAAGCAATCGACCCTCTGGAAAGTGCCATCGGCGAGCGCGTGCGGCTGTTGCGCATGGCGCGCGGCCAGACGCTGGAAGACCTTGCAGGCGCCTCCGGCGTCAGCCGGGCGATGATCTCGCGCATCGAGCGAGGCGAGGCGAGCCCGACGGCACAATTGCTCTCGCGGCTCTGTGCGGCGCTCGATCTCACCCTCTCCGCCTTCTTCGCCTTCTCCGAGGCGGCGGGCGATCCCTTGTCGCGGCTTGAGGACCAGGTGGTCTGGCGGGATCCCGAAACGGGCTACCAGCGCCGTGCCGTCTCGGCGCCGAACACGGCCTCGCGCGTCGAGGTGATCGACGTGGCGTTTCCGCCGGGCGCGCGCATCGCCTATCCGCCGGAAACGGCCAAGGCCGGCATGACGCAGCACGTCTGGCTGTTTGCCGGCAGTCTGCGCATGACGGTCGGCACGGCCGTGCACGAGCTTTACCCCGGGGACTGCCTCTATATGAGCATCACCGAAGGGCATGTCTTCGAGAATCCCGGCGTGGAGCCGGCGCATTATGCCGTGGTGCTGGACCGCGGCCGACCCTGAGCCAGGAGGACGAGATGAGCGAGATCAGGCTGCTCGATGCCGATGAAACCCGGGCCCGGCTGGGCGAACTGGCGGATGTGCTGACCGATTGCGTGACCGGCGGGGCCTCCGTCGGCTTCATGGCGCCCTATGGGCCGGCCGATGCGCTGCCCTTCTGGCAGGATGTGGCGGCGGCGGTGGGTGAGGGCGCGACATTGCTCTTTGCCGCCGAACGGGAAGGGCGGATCGTCGGCACGGTGCAGGTCGGCATCCGCCAGATGCCGAACCAGCCGCACCGGGCGGATGTGAAGAAGCTGCTCGTCAAGGAGAGTGAGCGCGGCCGCGGCGTCGCCCGCAGGCTGATGGCCGCTGCCGAGGCGGAGGCCGCGCAGCGCGGCAAGACTGTGCTGGTGCTCGATACCGCCACCGGCAGCCCCGCGGAAACCGTCTACGAACGCCTCGGCTGGCAACGCGCCGGGGTTATTCCTGACTATGCGCTCTACCCGGATGGCCGATTCTGCGCGACGACCTTCTTCTACAAGCGGATCGGCGAGGCGGCCCTGGCGGTGTAACGTTGGGGCCGGTTCCTGAAAAGACAAAAGCCGCGGATTGCTCCGCGGCCTTCGCAGTCCCCCTGCGAAATGTGTCTTACTGGCCGACCGACGACACCATGACGGCATCGCCGTTTTCGATCGAGACCCAGCGGCCGGCGTGGAAAGAAGCCTGGCGCTTCAGGTAGCGATAGGGCGTTTCCGTCCAGAGCTTGACCTCGTTGTTAAGGTTGTCGAGGATGAAGTCGCCCTCCGTGGTGCGCAGCGTCAGCACGGCATGGCCTTCGCCATCCGGCTTGCGCACGACGGTGATCAGCAGATCGCCGGCAGCAAAGCCCTTTTCGATCAGCTTTTTGCGCTTGAGCAGAACATAATCCTCGCAGTCGCCTGCGCCGTCCGGATAGGCCCAGACTTCGTCCTTGCCGTAGAGGTCCTTGTCGGTCATCGGCGTGACGGCACGGTTGGTGCTGGCGTTGATCTCGCGCACCACCGTCCAGCCGAAGGCCGTCACCTTGGCAGGCGCCTGGCCGCGCACGCCCGTGCGGCACTCGGAAGCGTTGGTCTGACAGAATTCATAATGGCCGATCGGCTGGGACGTGATGCCGCCGGTCTGCATGGTCAGCGCCGAGGCCGGCGCCGTGAAAGCCGAGGAAGAAGAAACGAGGAGAGCGAGAACCGCCGCAACCCCAGCCTTCGCACCAATCATTCGTGCCATGAAACGTCCCCTAATCGTTAACAAAGAGTTAACGGCCAGGCGGGCACTTCGTCAATCATGAGATTTGGCGATGCGGGAATATGGTTAAAATGTGATCGGGTCGGGGCCTCATTGCCCGCGGACGAGGGCTTCTGTTGCCTCGAGGATCTTGGCGATATCCTGCGGGCGCGACAGGCGATGGTCCCCGTCACGGATCATGGTCAGCACGACGTCGTCGCCGGAAAGGTGCTCCATCAGGCGCACCGCATGGCCATAGGGCACATCGGGATCGGCCATGCCCTGCAGGATGTGCACGGGGCAACCGGTCTCGATGGCGCCGGTCAGAACGCGGTTGTCGCGGCCGTCCTCGATGAGTTTGCGCGTATAGATGTTCGGGTCGGGGCCGTAGGGCGTCGGCTCCTCGAACTGGCCGCGCTCGGCCAGCGCCGTGCGCTCGGCCTCCGTCAGGTTCGGCTCGATCAGGTCCGAGGTGAAATCCGGCGCCGGCGCGATGAGCACGAGGCCAGCGACGTCGATGCCGCCGCGCCCGGCAAGTTCGGCCACGGCACGCAGTGCGATCCACCCGCCCATCGAGGAGCCGGCGAGCACCGTGCGGCGCGAGCCGAGCGTCTTTGCCGCGTGGTCGATCACCGCGAGCGTCTCCTCCAGCCAGCGTGAGATCGTGCCGTCGACGAAGGCGCCGCCCGAGGCGCCGTGGCCCGAATAGTCGAAGCGTACGCAGCCGGTGCCGAGGCGGGCGGCAAGCCCGGCAAGCTCCACCGCCTTGGTGCCGGTCATGTCGGACCGGTAGCCGCCGAGCCAAATGACGTGCGCCAGATCGTTGCCGGCTGCGGCCGGCTGAAGCGCCATCGCGATCTTGCGGGCGTCGTCACCCGCGCCCACGGTGATGAATTCCGCAGGGACCCCGTTGCCGTTCGACGCCGTCATGCCTATCTCCTTGTCCTGTGCCCCGACCGCGGCAAAGCGCTCGCCGGCCGGTCTTTTGCCGAGAGCTAGACCAGATTCGCGCGTGCAAGGACAGGTGGTGATTTTTTCCACGCGGCATGCTATTGACTTCGCAAGCGCGATCAACACATTGCCGGAAAACGCCGTCAGGCGGGCAAACGGCCCGGTCGACGCAGGCCCATACCTATCGAAACAGTTCGAGGAGAACACGACCATTCGCAGACCCTTTAAAGCGGAAGCCCCCGTCAAGGACGGCCCGCGCTCCAACAAGGAAATCCGGATTCCCCGGGTTCAGCTTATCGATGCCGACGGTAACAACCACGGCACCGTCCCGACTGATCAGGCACTCCGCATGGCCGAAGAAGCCGGCCTCGATCTCGTGGAGATTTCGCCGAACTCCGAGCCGCCCGTCTGCAAGATCCTTGACCTGGGCAAGCTGAAATACGCCAACCAGAAGAAGGCGGCCGAAGCGCGCAAGAAGCAGAAGATCGTCGAGATCAAGGAAATCAAGATGCGCCCGAACATCGACACGCATGATTATGACGTGAAGATGAAGGCGATGAACCGCTTCTTCGACGAAGGCGACAAGGTCAAGGTGACCCTGAAGTTCCGCGGCCGCGAAATGGCCCACCAGGAGCTTGGCATGAAGCTCCTGATGCAGGTCAAGGAAGATACGCAGACCATCGCCAAGGTGGAAGCCGAGCCGAAGCTCGAAGGCCGCCAGATGATGATGGTGCTCGCGCCGCGGTGATCGCGACCCCATGACCACCGGATCGAAGCCGCCTTTCGGGGCGGCTTTTCCGTTTCTGCCTGCCGGATGTCGAGGTTCGAGGATTCCGGTTGCGCTTTTGAGGGACATCGGTTACAAGCCGCCGTCCGAACGGTCCGGCAGGGCATGCCGTGGCCGTTCTTTACGCTGGAGATGCACCTCGTCAGTGCCTCTCGAATTCAAGAAGAATGGAGTAGCAAAATGCCCAAGATGAAGACGAAGTCCTCTGCCAAGAAGCGGTTCAAGATCACCGCGACCGGCAAGGTCGTTGCAGCTGCCGCCGGCAAGCGCCACGGCATGATCAAGCGTACCAACAAGTTCATTCGCGACGCGCGCGGCACCATGGTGCTGGCCGAGCCCGATGGCAAGAAGGTCATCAAGAACTACCTGCCGAACGGTCTCTGAGACTAATCGCGCGATTTGATACGTTAAGGAGATCATGACATGGCACGTGTAAAACGCGGCGTAACTTCCCACGCCAAGCACAAGAAGACGCTGAAGGCAGCCAAGGGCTTCTACGGCCGCCGCAAGAACACCATCCGCGCCGCCAAGGCCGCGGTTGATCGTTCCAAGCAGTTCGCCTACCGCGACCGCAAGGTCAACAAGCGCAATTTCCGCGCGCTCTGGATCCAGCGCATCAACGCTGCCGTCCGCGAGCACGGCCTGACCTATGGCCGCTTCATCGATGGCCTGAACAAGGCTGGCATCGAAGTCGACCGCAAGGTTCTGTCCGACATGGCGATCCATGAGACCGCAGCTTTCGGCGCGCTCGTCGCAGCCGCCAAGAAGGCGCTGGAATACCTCAAGGACGCCGGCACGAAGAACGAGTTTGAAGCCGCCGTAAACTAACCGGCGCTTCCACAACCAAAACATCGTTTCGTTGTGAAACCCGCGCCGGGGAACCGGTGCGGGTTTTTGCTTTGTGGACCGGCCTCATCGGAGGACTGGAGATGGATGGCAGGCTGAACGATCTATCCGCGATCCCGGATGCGACCCCCAGGGACATCGAGACGCTTCTCGCTGTTCTTGCCCGTGGTGCGCGCCGTATCGAGCGCGTGGAAATGTCGTTCGGCACCGTCTGGGTGAAGCGCTACGGCACGGAAAAGCCGATCGTCTGGACGCATGCGCAAAATGCGCTCGCCCGGCTGTTCCGCAAACCCTTCCTGCGCGCCTCTCCGCGTCTGGACCGCAAGGCCATGGTGGATCGCGAGGTGCGGCGGCTCGAGGCCTTCGCTGCCGAGGGCTTGCCGGTGCCGAAGGTGCTCTATCGCTCGGACGGTGCGCTTGTCCTGTCCGATGCCGGTCCGACGATCGGCATGCAGCTGGGAACGCTGAAATCAGCCGATCCGGCGCGCCATGATGCGCTGCTCGTTGCCTGTGCTGCCGATCTCGGGTCCGTGCATGCGCTGAACCTCTGTCACGGACGCCCGCATCCGCGTGACCTCTTTCTCGAGAATGGCCGTGTCGGCTACATGGATTTCGAGGAGGAACCGGAAGCCGCCATGCCGCTGCCCGCCGCCCAGGCGCGCGACCTCTGGCTCCTGTTTCTCCAGCTCGTGCCGAGCGCGCTCGATGGCGAAACGACCGCGGGCCGGGCGCTTTCCGCCTGGATGGAGAGCGCGCCCGGTGATGCGCTTTCCGAACTCTGTCTTCTCGTGGCGTTTCTCGCCAAGTTTTTATGGCTCACCCGATTGATCGGGCGCGTGCACATGGGTAGTGATCTGCGGCGTTTCCTCGCCGCAACCCGCTATCTGTCGCAGGTTCTCCTGCCGCCCCGCCCGGCCGACGCAAGCAAAGCAGGTAAAGATGACTGAACTCGATACACTGGAACATGGCCTCCTTTCCGCCGTCGCCGAAGCCTCTGACGAGGCGGCGATCGAAGCCGTGCGCGTCGGCGCCCTCGGCAAGAAGGGTTCCGTCTCCGAACTCCTCAAGACGCTCGGCACGATGTCGCCGGAAGAGCGCCAGACGCGCGGCGCGGCGATCAACGCGTTGAAGACCCGCGTCACCGATGCGATCACCGAGCGCAAGACGGCGCTGCGCGACGCTGCCATCGAGGCGCGCCTTGCCGCCGAGACGGTGGATGTCAGCCTGCCGGTGCGCTCCTCGCCCGCCGAGCGCGGCCGCATCCATCCGATCAGCCAGATCGTCGACGAGATCACCGCGATCTTCGGCGACATGGGCTTTTCCATCGCTGAAGGTCCCGACGTCGAGACGGACTACTATAATTTCACGGCGCTGAACTTCCCGGAAGGCCATCCGGCCCGCGAGATGCACGACACGTTCTTCTTCCCCGCGGACGAGAACGGCGAGCGCAAGGTGCTGCGCACGCACACCTCGCCGGTGCAGATCCGCACCATGGAAGCGCAGAAGCCGCCGATCCGCATCATCATTCCCGGCAAGACCTACCGTCAGGACAGTGACGCGACCCATTCACCCATGTTCCATCAGGTCGAAGGCCTCGTGGTCGACAAGACCGCCAATGTCGCCAACATGCGCTGGGTGCTGGAAGAGTTCTGCAAGGCCTTCTTCGAGGTCGACAGCGTCACGATGCGCTTCCGCCCGTCCTTCTTCCCGTTCACCGAGCCGTCCTTCGAGGTCGATATCCAGTGCGATCGCTCGGGCCCGATCGTCAAGTTCGGCGAAGGCACCGACTGGATGGAAATCCTCGGCTGCGGCATGGTCCATCCGAACGTCCTGCGCGCCGGTGGGCTCGACCCCGATGAATATCAGGGCTTTGCCTGGGGCATGGGCCTCGACCGCATCGCCATGCTGAAATACGGCATGCCTGACCTGCGCGACTTCTTCAACGCCGATGTCCGCTGGCTCAGCCACTACGGCTTCCGCCCGCTCGACATGCCGACATTGTTCGGCGGCCTCAGCGCGTAACCGGCATCCAAGGAGACATTTTCATGAAATTCACCCTCTCCTGGCTGAAGGATCACCTTGAGACCGACGCCACGCTCGAAGAGATCTGCGCGAAGCTGACGGCGATCGGCCTTGAAGTGGAAGATGTCGACGACAAGGCGGCCTTCAAGCCCTTCGTCATCGCCAAGGTCGTTTCCGCCGAGCAGCACCCGAACGCCGACAAGTTGCGCGTGCTGATGGTCGATACCGGCAAGGGCGACCCGATCCAGGTCGTCTGCGGCGCGCCGAATGCGCGTACGGGGCTTGTCGGCGCCTTCGCCGCGCCCGGCACCTATGTGCCCGGCATCGACGTGACGCTTGCCGTCGGCACCATCCGCGGCGTCGAGAGCCGCGGCATGATGTGCTCGGAAAAGGAACTGGAAATTTCCGACAACCATGACGGCATCATCGACCTGCCGGCCGATGCGCCTGTCGGCACGAGCTATGCGGCCTATGCCGGCCTCGACGATCCGGTCATTGAGATCAACCTGACGCCGAACCGCCCGGACTGCACGAGCATTTTCGGTATCGCCCGCGATCTTGCCGCCTCCGGCCTCGGTACGCTGAAGGCCCCAAAGGCACCGTCCTTCCCGGTCGAGGGCGAGACACCGGTCAAGGTGAAGCTGGAGCTTGGCGGGGAGGATCATCTCTGCCCCGGTTTCGCGCTCCGGCTTGTGCGCGGCGTGAAGAATGGCCCGAGCCCGCGCTGGATGCAGCAGCGGCTTCTCGCCATCGGTCTTCGCCCGATCAACGCGCTCGTCGACATCACCAACTACATGACCTTCGACCAGGGCCGCCCGCTGCACGTCTTCGACGCGGCCAAGGTGAAGGGCAACCTCGTCGTGCGCCGCGCGGCCGAGGGGGAAAAGGTGCTGGCGCTCGACACGCGCGAATACACGCTGAACCCGGCCAACGTCGTCATCGCCGATGACAACGGCATCGAATCGATCGGCGGCATCATGGGCGGCGAACATTCGGGCTGCGACGAGAACACGATCGACGTACTGATCGAATCGGCGCTTTGGGACCCGATGAACATCGCCAAGTCCGGCCGTGCGCACGGTATCATCACCGATGCGCGCTACCGCTTCGAGCGCGGCGTCGATCCGCAATATATGGTTCCCGGCATCGAGCGCGCCACAGCGCTGGTGCTGGAACTCTGCGGCGGCGTGGCCGCGAAGACGGATGTCGTCGGCTACAAGGGTTTTGACGCCAAGACCGTCGATTTCCCCTTCTCCGAGGTCAAGCGCCTGACCGGCCTTGAAGTGTCGTCGCAAGAGAGCGTTGATATCCTGACCCGTCTCGGCTTCACCGTCGCCGGCTCGGGCGAGCGGGTCTCCGTCGCGGTCCCCTCCTGGCGTCCCGACGTCGATGGCAAGGCGGATCTCGTGGAAGAGGTCATGCGCATCCACGGCGTCGACAACATCAAGCCGGCGCCGCTCGAAAGCCATGGTGCCGTCAATGGCCGCATCCTGACCACGCTGCAGATCCGCTCGCGCCTTGCCAAGCGGGCGCTTGCTTCACGCGGCATGCTGGAGGCCGTCACCTGGTCCTTCATCCCGAAGGCCCATGCCGAACTCTTCGGCGGCGGTGCTGCCTCGCTGGCGCTCTCCAATCCGATTGCATCGGATATGTCGGACATGCGCCCGTCGCTGCTGCCGGGCCTGCTTGCCGCCGCACAGCGCAATGCCGACAAGGGCTATGGCGATGTCGCGCTCTTCGAGGTCTCCGGCACCTATGAGAACGACAGGCCCGAGGGCCAGCGCCGCGTTGCCGGCGGTGTGCGCCGCGGCACGGCCTCGCTTGCCGGTTCCGGCCGCCTCTGGTCGAATGCCGCCAAGGGTGGCGGCAAGCCGGTTGACGTCTATGACGCCAAGGCCGATGCGCTGGCCGTGATCGAGGCCTGCGGCTTGCCGATGGGCAATGTGCAGATCGAGCCCGGTGCGCCCGGCTGGTATCATCCGGGCCGGTCCGGCACGATCAAGATGGGCCCGAAGATCGTGCTTGGATATTTCGGCGAGTTCCACCCGAAGGCGCTCGGCGCGCTCGACGTATCCGGCGCCCTCTGCGGTTTCGAGATCTTTGTCGATGCCATGCCGGACCCGAAGAAGAAGGCGACCCGCACCAAGCCGGCACTCGATCTCTCGCCCTTCCAGGCCGTCAAGCGCGACTTCGCCTTCGTCGTCGACAAGACGGTGGAAGCCGGCGCCATCGTGCGCGCTGCGACGGGGGCGGACCGCAAGCTGATCGCCGCCGTCAACGTCTTCGACGTCTTCGAGGGCGCATCGCTCGGCGATGGCAAGAAGTCGATCGCCATCGAAGTCGTCTTCCAGCCGACGGACAAGACCCTGACGGACGAGGACTTCGAGGCACTCACCGCCAAGATCGTCGGCAATGTCGTCAAGACCACGGGCGGCACGCTGCGCGCCTGACCGGGACCGGAGCGGGGCGGTCACGCCCCGCTTTCCAATTCGTGAGCACCGGTCGCATTTTGTGAACGGACCGTTGCCGGCTTGTGGATTGAACATTGGTTAGCAAGGCCTTAATTCCCTCCCCGGGAGGTTATCGAGGTCGAAATGGATTCTGCTGCCAATCTCCTGCCGCTCGCCATCATGGGTATCGGCGTCTATCTCTTCTTCCGCTGGGTGGTGCGCGACATGAACCGCCCGACAGGCCGCTAGGCCTCTCCGTCTCCCTATGCATTGCCGATCAGCACGCCAGCAGCCAGCACGAGACTGCCTCCGAACACGACTTGGAGAACCGCGCGGAAGAACGGCGTTTCCATGTAGCGGTTCTGGATGAAGGCGATCGCCCAGAGTTCCACGAAGACGACGAAGACGGCGATGGTCGTCGCCAGCATGAAGTTCGGGATCAGATAGGGCAGGGCATGGCCGAGACCGCCGACGGCGGTCATGATGCCCGAGGCAAGGCCGCGCTTGACCGGCGAACCACGGCCGGAGAGTTTCCCGTCGTCATGGGCCGCTTCCGTGAAACCCATCGAGATGCCGGCGCCGACCGAGGCCGAGAGACCGACAAGGAAGGTCTGCCAGGTGTCCTGCGTGGCGAAGGCGGCGGCGAAGATTGGCGCGAGCGTCGAGACGGAGCCGTCCATCAGGCCGGCAAGGCCCGGCTGCACATAGGTCAGCACGAATTGCCGCTGTGCCGTCTGGTCTTCCTCCGCCTTCACATCTTCAGGTGTGTGCTGTTTGCCAAGCCGGCGGGCGAGCGATTCATGGGATTTCTCCGCAAGCGCCAGGTCGCCGAGCAGTTTTCGCGTTGCGGCGTCCTCGGTGCGGGAGGCGGCGGCAAGGTAGAAGCGGTGCGCAGCGTCCTCCATCGCCTCGGCCTGCGCGCGGATCGCCTCGAGAGGCATGTTCTGGATCAGCCAGTCCGGCTTGCGTTCCGGGAAGTCGCGCACATGTTCGCGCCGCACCAGCGGGATGCGGTCGCCGAAGCGCGCCACATGGCGATCGATGAGCATCTGGCGGTGATGGCTCTCCTCCTCGGCCATCTCCTCGAAGATGCGGGCGGAATGCGGATAGGCGTCGCGCAGCGCATCGGCATAGGCAAGGTAGATGCGCCCGTCGTCCTCTTCCGAGGAGATGGCAAGGGCGAGGATCTCCTGTTCGCTTAGGGATTCGAGGCTGCGTTTGCCGGGGCGGAAAAGGCGGGAGAACATCGGTAACAATCCAGTTTAGAATAATTCTAAATATAGGATCGAACATGCCTTGGTCAACCTCGACAGGATGTCGCGCCTGCGGGCCAAGGCGCATCCGATATCCTTGCTCGCTCGTTCCGCTGGGGGGCCTGATTTTCCGCGTGCCGTTCTCGTAAAACCGCTGCACACTTTTGCGCGACATGCTTTAGTGTGGCCGTAGTGGAGACTGCGAAGGACGTGATGTGACCGCCGGACTGAAGCCGCTTACCGCAAGCCGCGACACGCTGCTCGATCGCCTCGGCCGCCGTTTTGCCGACAAGCTGCAAGGCCAGACCTCCGGCTATGAGCCCTACACGCCTTCCGATCCTGAAACGCTGGCGCGCACGTTGCGGCCCGGCGACGTATTGCTGGTGGAGGGCAACCAGAAGGTCTCGGCCGCGATCAAGTACCTGACGCAGTCCACCTGGTCGCATGCGGCGCTCTTCGTCGGTGATGAGGTGCCGCTGACGCTGGATCAGGCAACGCTGCCGGCGGCGCAGCGCCCGCAGCTTATCGAGGTCAATCTCGGCGAGGGCTGCGTTGCCGTGCCGCTCACCAAGTACCGTACCTACAATACGCGCATCTGCCGCCCGGTGGGGCTGACGCCGGAGGATCGCGACACGCTCGTCGCCTTCATGATCTCGCGCCTCGGGCTGAAATACGATCTGAAGAACATCACGGACATGTTGCGCTATTTCATGCCCACGCCGCCGGTGCCCGTCCGCTGGCGCCGCCGCATGATCGCCTTCGGTTCAGGCGATCCGACGCGGGCGATCTGCTCGACGCTGATTGCGGAAGCCTTCGAGGCGATCCGCTATCCGATCCTGCCCGACATCACGCGAGCGCCCGGCCATGCCGCGGCGACGTCGACCTATTCGCGCGAAGAAATCCTGCACATCCGCCATCATTCGCTCTATACGCCGCGCGACTTCGATCTCTCGCCCTATTTCGAGATCGTCAAGCCGACCTTGAAATACGGTTTCGATTACAAGCGGCTGGAATGGGCGCCGGGTCGCGAAGGGTCCTGATGGCCCCCCGCGAAAATCTGCGGTATCTTATTGCTTAAGCGGCGAGATCGCGATTTCGACGCGCCGGTTCTGCGCGCGACCCATTTCCGAGGCGTTGGAGGCGATCGGACGTTCCAGGCCGTAGCCCATCGCCGACATGCGACGCGGGTCGACACCGCGGCCGGCCAGGTAATTGGCGACCGAATTGGCGCGGCGGTTGGAGAGGTCCATGTTGTAGCCGGCATTGCCGACCGAATCGGTGTGGCCGTCGACGTCGATCAGCGTCTTGTTGAACTTGCGCAAGACGAGCGCGACCGAATCGAGCGTCGGATAGAACGGCGGGATCACCTGGTCCTGATCCGTAGCGAAGGTGACGTTCGACGGCATGTTGAGGATGATGCGATCCCCCATGCGCGTGACGGAAACACCGGTGCCCTGAAGCTGGGCGCGCAGCTCGGCTTCCTGGTTGTCCATGTAGTTGCCGATGGCGCCACCGGCCAGTGCCCCGACGCCGGCACCGATCAGCGCGGCATTGCGACGTTGCACCGGGTTGTTGCCGATCAGGAGACCGGCGACCGCGCCGACGCCCGCGCCGATCGCCGCACCGCCGGCCGTGTTGGAAACCTTCTGTTCGCCCGTATAGGGGTCGGTGGTCGTGCAGGCAGAAAGATAGACCGCGGCAACCGCGACAACAGCGCATTTCTTGTACATGCAGGCATCCCCGAGACTTCGATGATTCTGCTTCAACCTACCGATTGCGGCAGGAACATGAAAGAGGCGCGCATTTGCCTAGGTTTCGCCGCCCCCGCTGGAAGTGACGCCGGCGCTTGCGGCGACCACGAGGCCCGTGCCGAGCATCTGCAAAGGCGTCATCGGCTGGCTGAGCACGAGGAAGCCGGCAAGCGCGCCAAGGGCGGGCTCGAGGCTCATCAGAATGCCGAAGGCGGCCACCGGCATGCGGCGCAGGGCAATCATTTCCAGCGCATAGGGGATGAGTGGCACCAGAAGCGCAAGGCCGAGCATCATGCCGAGGCCTTCCGGGCTCATCGCCTCATGCGCCCGCACCAGGCCGAAGGGCGCGGCGACGACCGCGGCTATGATCAGCGACATGGCAAGGCCTTCGAGGCCCGGAAAGACCCGGCCGGCCTTCTTCATCAGCACGATGTAGGTGCCCCAGCCGATGCCGGAACCGCAGGCAAAGAGCAGGCCGACGGGATCGCCGACCCAGCCGTCGCCGTCATGGGAGAGCAGCACCACGCCGAGGAAGGCCGCGAGGGGCCAGATCAGCCGCCAGCCGCCGCCGAGTCCCCATGTCGCCACGGCGAGCGGTCCGAGGAACTCGATCGCCACGGCAAGGCCGAGCGGGATGCGCCCGATGGCGGCGAAGAAGCAGAGCGTCATCGCCGCCATGGTGGTGCCCAGCGCCAGCGCGCTTTTCCACTGTTCGCGGCTGTAGGAGCGCATGGGGGGCCGCACGATCAGCGCCAGCACGGACGCTGCCATCACGAGGCGCAGGAAGGTCGTGGCAAAGGGCCCGTAGTCGGCAATCGCGGTGGCCGAAAAGGCTGCGCCGAACTGCACGCTCGACATGGACGCAAGGCAGAGGATGACCCCGGTGAGAAGACCTGCATTGCCGGAGCCCGAAAGCCCGCCGCCTGTCGCTGTCTGTTGATCGGCCATGAAATGCCCTCCCGGCTGCCCGCTGAAAGCACCGGGTTTGAAGAACCTCAGCGCACTTTAGCGGGACATGCATTAGTGGAGGGGGCGTCACGCGGCAAATGGATAATCGTGACGCCTTGCTTCAGGAAAATTGATGCTGGCCTCAGCCGGCAACGCCCTTCAGCGTGTTGGCGACATTGGGGCCGATTTCCGGCACGCCGTAGCCGCCTTCCATGACGACGAGGACAGGCACGCCGCTGGCCGCGACCGCCCGCCCCATCGTGATGTAGTCCGGCGAAGTCAGTTTGAAGAAGGAGATCGGGTCCTTCTCGAAGGTGTCGACGCCGAGCGAGAGCACGATCACCTCGGCGCCGAAGGCTGAAATGCGCTTCAGGGCATCGGCGAGTGCCGCCTCCCAGACGGAGAAGGGGGTGCCGGGCGGCATCGGATAGTTCTGTGTCGTGCCTACCCCTGCGCCCTTGCCGGTCTCTTCCGCATAGCCGAGGAAATGCGGGAAGGCTTCGGTCGGGTCGCCATGCAGCGAGGCGAAATAGACGTCGCCGCGCTCGTAGAAAATATCCTGCGTGCCGTTGCCGTGATGGAAGTCGACATCGAGCACGGCAACCTTCCTGGCGCCCTTGTCGAGGAAGCGCTGGGCGGCGACGGCGGCGTTGTTGATGAAGCAGTAGCCGCCGAAACTGTCGATGCACGCATGATGGCCCGGCGGGCGGCAAAGCGCGAAGGCCGCCTTCGCGCCGTCAGCCACGATATCGGCCGCTGTCACCGCGCTCTGCATGGAGGAGACGGCGGCCTGCCAGGTGCCGGAGGTGATCGCCGTTTCTGTCGCATTGCAATAGTAGCCAAGCAGGCCGTCGATCTGGCTCGGGATGCGCGACGAGGTGCGGCGCACCGGGAAGGAGGTCGCAATGGCCTCACCCTTGTAGCCGGCGGCCTTCCATTTCTCCCAGGCGCCTTCCAGGAAGGAAAGGTAGCCGGCATCATGCACCTTCAGTGCGGTTTCCAGCCCGTGGCGTACCGGCGCGGAAACGTCGGTGAAACCGGCATCCTTGACCGCGGCGAGGATCCACTCCGCCCGGAACGGCGCCTCGAAGGGCGGCACGAGCTCGCCGCCGTAAAGCTCGCTACGAGCGTTCCTGAGCTTGTGGTCCTCGGAAAAAATAACACGCATGAAGGGTTCCCCGTTTTCATTCGGGCGCGACGGTAGTGCATTTTCCAGAGAAGGGGAATCTCCCTTGCGCGGTAGGCGGCTGCATTGTGTCGGCCCTGAAACGGCACGTGCCCCCGCCAATGGCGAGGGCACGTGGTGGGGGCATCGGCGCGGTCAGGCAAGCGCGGCGCGCTGCCGGCGGCCAAGGCCGATCTTCTTGAGGAGAAGCACATCGGCGACGACCACGGCGGCAAGCGCAATCAGCCCCATGCCGGCAAGCGTCAGCCCGCTGCCGGCGAGGGCGAGGACGGCGATGCTGCCGACGATCCAGGCTGCATCACCCGCAATGGCGAAGCGGACGGCCGAGACCGAGGGCTGCTCCTGCCGCCCGACAGCGAGGTGGAAGGCGCCCCAGAGGGCGAAGAAAGCGGCAAAACCGTTGAGGACAGCCGGTGTTGCGAGCGGACCGACGAGGGCGCCGATCGGGCCCGACAGGGCAAAGAGAAGGACGGCAGCGGCAAGCGAGAAGACGCCGTCGGCAAGCATGATGGACTTCAGCAGGTTGCGGTTGATGGCAGCGAACATTGTGGGCTCCTTTCGGTTTCGATGTGCTGATCCTGCCGGGGCCGGTGGTGTAAACCAATTACCTTGGAGGTAATGGAAATCATGCCGGGCCTCCTGTTTAGTGCGGGAGATGAAAAGGAGGACCGCATGGAATTCGGTGAGCATCTCAAGGAGTGGCGCGGCCATCGCCGTATGAGCCAGCTGGAGCTGGCAAGCGAGGCCGGCATTTCAGCCCGCCATCTGTCTTTTCTCGAGACTGGTCGCTCGCGCCCCTCGGAAGGCATGATCCTGCGCCTCTCCGCGGTGCTGGATATTCCGGCGCGCGATCAGGGCTTGCTGTTTTCCGCCGCCGGCTTTCGCCCACGCTTCGCAACGGCACCGGCCACGAGCCTTGCCGCCTTCCCGCCTGCCGTGGCGGAGGCGATCGGCCTCATCCTCGCCCGCCACGATCCCTATCCGGGCGTTGTCTTCGACCACGAATACAACGTGCTGACCGCCAACCAGGCCTTTCTTGGTCTTGCCGGCATGGCGGGCATCGCCGTCTCGCCGGGCGACAACTTCCTCGATGCCTATCTCGGGCCGACGCCGCTACGCTCGATCGTCGTCAACTGGGCGCAATCGGCCGCCGATCTCGTGCACCGCATCCGTGCCGAGGCCTGGCTGCAGGGGCCGCGCAGCCCGCTCCTGAAGCGCATCGAGCGGCTGGCCGCCGCGGCTGACATCCAGGCCGCGCTGCAAGCCTTTCCGGAGACGGGCCGGCTGCCGATCCTGCCGATCGAGATGAAGATCGGGACAAAACATTTCAACTGGATCACCACGCTTACCTCCTTCGGCTCCGTGCAGGATGCGCTGGTGCAGGGCGTGCTGATCGAAAGCTTCTTCCCGGCGGATGCCGGGACGCGGGCACATTTCGAGGAATGAGGACAGTCAGGTGTTGATGACGAGCATGCCGCCGATGATGAGGAAGGCCCCAACCGCGTAGCGCAGCGTCAGCGCTTCGCCGAGGAAAAGGCTGGCGAAGAGCGGCACGAAGCAGAAGGTCAGTGCCATGAACGAATAGCCGATCGTCAGAGGCACCGCTTTCAGCACGAAGATCCAGATGATGGTGCCTGCCCCGTAGATCGCGAGGGCGAGAAGAAGAAGCGGATTGAACGCCAGCGCTGCCAGCCCCTTGAGGCCGAAATCGCCGGTCGTGCCGCTCGTCAGCTTGAACAGCACCTGTCCCGTGGCGATCAGGAGCGGCGTGCCGAGCAGGCCGGCCCAGACCGCAGGGCTATAGGCGCTCGCCGTCACGCTTCGGCCTCCGCACGGTCTTCCATGTAGAAGATGTCGCGGCCGATATCGAGGCAGACGTGGCGGGGCGGCACAGGATGCACGGCGCGCAGGAAGGAATGCGTGTAGGGGAAGAAGTTGAAATGCGGGTTGAAGCTATAGCGGTACTCTCGCTCGCGCGGCACGACGATGATCAGACGCCGGCGCGCGATGCGGCGAAGTTCCGCGATCGCCTGGCGGTATTCCAGCACATGTTCGATGACATGGGTGCAGACGACCGTATCGAACTCGCCATCGGCGAAGGGCAGGGATTCGATCATCGCCGCGACATATTCGACGCCTGCGATATGGGCCGCGTCGTCAACGACGAAATCGACGCCGGTCAGCCGTTTGAGATCAGGGTTGCCGGCCTTGATGTAGCTGAGCAGCGCGCCGGTGCCGCAACCGACGTCGCAGATGCTTTCCCCGGCGATGGAGCCGACGATGCGGTCGATGCAGGCCTGCGAATTGTCCGTGCCGGCATGGACGCGTGGATGTTCGCGATAGAGGTCTTCATATTCCGCAGCAGTCAGAAACGGCGCTCGCTCACGGAATTTTGCGAGCTTGCCGATGTGCTTGCCCCATACGAGGCTTGCCGCCTGCCGGAAGAGCGCGGAATCGCGCAGGATCGGTGGCAGCACGTCCTCGATGACGAAACGAATGCGGTTGGTGGTTTCCCTGTTCATGCTCGTCTTCCGTTCGATCAGGCCGCAAGATGCCGCGTGGCCTTGTCCGCCTTGCGGACGCTGCGGATATGCCGGCCTGCGGGCTGGTTCATGTAGTGGATGCGCAACTGCTCGGCGCGGGCGCGGGCGAGGGAATCGAGGATGAGGCCGGCGGAGAAGACGAGGAACGAGATCATCATCAGGGCGAGCGAGAAAACCCAGGTCGGCATGCGCTCGACGAGGCCGGTGTGGAAATAGGCGGCCAGAACCGGCGCCATGAAGGTGAGGCTCGCCGCCATGAAGACGCCGCTGATGGCGCTGAAGAACACGAAGGGTCGTGTCTCTTTCATCAGCATGGCGAACATCCAGAGGATCTTCGCGCCGTCCTTGAAGGTGGAGAGCTTGGAATGCGAGCCTTCCGGCCGGCGGCCGTAGTCGAGTTCCAGCTCGGCGATCGGCATGCGCAGCCGAGAGGCGTGCACGGACATTTCGGTCTCGATCTCGAAGCCGCCGGAAACGGCGGGAAAGCTCTTCGCGAAGCGACGCGAGAAGGCGCGGTAGCCGGAGAAGATATCGGAGAAATCGTTGCCGAAGAGCGAGCGGAACAGGGTGTTGAAGATGCGGTTGCCGAAGGCGTGGCCCTGTCGGCCGGCATCCGCATGCACACCGCGGCGCGTGCCGACGACCATGTCGGCGCCTTCGGTGATCAGCGTGCGGATGAGTTCGGCCGCATCGGACGCGGCGTAGGTGCCGTCGCCGTCGGCCATGATGTAGATGTCGGCCTCGATGTCGGAGAACATGCGGCGCACCACGTTGCCCTTGCCCTGGCGGCGCTCGCGCACGACCGTCGCACCGGCCAGCGCCGCGCGCAATGCGGTCGAATCGGTGGAGTTGTTGTCGTAGACATAGATGCGGGCGGACGGCAGGGCGGCGCGAAAGCCGTGAACGACGTCGCCGATCGTCTGCGCCTCGTTGTAGCAGGGCAGCAGCACGGCGATCTCCAGGTCTTCCATCAGGTTTTCCGTCATGGTGGCGCGTTCTCCCGGCGCGGGCCCCTTCATGCGACCCACGATTTTACTATTTCTTGAGAAGGTTAAGGCTAGGTTTCGGCAGGCTTCCAATGGTGGACGAAGGGGCGAAACGTGTCGAAATCCATGCCTGCTGCCCTGTCGTTTGCAACCCGGGATGCGTCCACGGGGCGCTTCGGGATGACATGGCGTGTGCTTGCTCTCTACAGTCTCCTGACGATTGCGCTTCTGCTCGCACTGTCGCTGCCCTTCGCGACCGATTACGTCGGGGTCGACAACGACGACAGGATGCGCCTCGTCGTGGTGCGGGATCTCCTGGCCGGGCAGAGCTGGTTCGATACGACCCAGTATCGCCTTGGTCTTGCCGGCGGTACGCTCATGCACTGGTCGCGCTTCGTCGATCTGCCGATCGCCAACCTGATCAGCTTCTTCTCGCTCTTCGCCGGGCAGCGACAGGCCGAGGCGCTGGCGCTTGCCGTCTGGCCGTCGTTCCTCGTCCTGCCCGTGCTTTTCAGTGCGGGGCTTGCCGGTTATCGGCTCGGCGGCACCATGGCGATGCACACGACGCTGGTCCTGACGGTCATTCTTGTCGTCTCGCTCAACCGCTTCCAGCCCGGTTCGATCGACCACCACAACGTCCAGGTCGCGCTCATCGTCGGTATTGCCGCGATGCTGCTCGCCCCCGCCATGCGGGCGCGCGACCACGCCATTGCCGGCGTGCTTGCCGGTTTTGCCATTGCCATCGGCGTGGAGACGACGCCGCTCATCGGCGCGGTCTGCCTCGTCGTCGCCTTGCGCTGGGTCTGGCATGGCCGTGCCTTCCATGATGCGGCCACCGCCTTCGGCCTTTCGCTCGCCCTGACGGTGACCGCCGCCTTCTTTGCCACCGTCGCGCCGTCGCGCTACACGCAGGTGACCTGCGACAGCCTCTCCTATGGCTTTTATGCCTTGGCGACGTTCGGCGGCGGCACGCTGTTTCTCACGGCTTCCCTGGCGAGCACCTGGTCTTTCCGCGGCCGATTGGCTGCCCTTGCGGCTGCAGGGGGCATCGTTGCCGTCGCGGTGCTGCTGGTCGCGCCCGGGTGCCTCGCCAATCCGCTCGCCGCGCTTGATCCGTTGCTGAAGACCTTCTGGCTCGACATGGTCATCGAGGCCCAATCGGCGCTGGCGCAATTCCGTCTCGATCCCACATCGATCGGCAGTTTCTATGCGACGGGTCTTCTCGCCATCGCCGTCTGCGTCAGAAGCGTCTATCGCCGCGAGGCCACCGAGGCGCATCTTATCCTGCTAGCGCTGCTGGCCGTCGCCTTTGCCGTTTCCCTCCTCCAGGTCCGTGGCTCGATCTTCGTCCATGTGCTCGCCGCCATTCCACTTGGCCGGATGATCGCCGAGCTGCGCACGGCCGCCAATGCGCAGCCGAAGAACCTGAGGCTGGGCCTTGCCTTCGCCGGTCTGACGCTTGCCTCGACGCCCGCAACCTGGGCGCTCGCCGGCGCCCTGGTGCCGGGCTATTCCGGCAATATGTTGCGCGCCGAGCTTGCCGGCGGAGCGAAGCCGCCGGCCTGCACCGACGAGGCCGTTCTGGCGCCGCTCGCCCGCGAGCCGGCCGGTGTGGTGGCTGCCGTTTCGGATATCGGCACGTCGATCTTGCGTTTCAGCGGTCATCGCGTGCTCTCGGCACCCTACCACCGCAACCAGGGCGGCATGCTGACGCAGCTGCATATCGGTCTGTCCAATCCCCGCCAGGCCGAGGCTTTCCTGCGCGGTGCCGGCGTGACGCTGCTTGCCTTCTGCCCCGGCAACACCGAAACGCTGCTTCTTGCGGATGCGGAACCGGAAGGGCTCTATGCCGACCTTCTGAAAGGGGAGGTCCCGGCGTATCTCGAACCGGTCGAAGGGGCCGGAGGGGCTGTGCTGCGCCTCTACCGGGTGAAGCCGGAATAGGGTGGGAAAGCGCAAAGTGGGCTGGGGATGCTGGCGGCAGCACCCTGTCATCCGCCGGCAAACGCACTACACTTTGCCGCATGAGCTTTTTCCCCGAGACTGATTCGCCCAGCAATCTTGCCGAATATTCGGTGTCGGAGCTTTCCGGCTCCATCAAGCGCACGGTCGAACAGGCCTTCGACCAGGTGCGCGTGCGCGGCGAGATATCGGGTTATCGCGGCCCGCATTCTTCGGGCCATGCCTATTTCTCGCTGAAGGACGATCGCGCGCGCATCGATGCGGTGATCTGGAAGGGCAGCTTTTCGCGCCTGCGCTTCAAGCCGGAAGAGGGCATGGAGGTGATCGCGACCGGCAAGATCACCACCTTCCCGGGCTCCTCGAAATACCAGATCGTCATCGAGGCACTGGAGCCGGCCGGTGCCGGTGCGCTGATGGCATTGCTCGAGGAGCGTCGCCGCAAGCTCGCGGCCGAAGGCCTTTTCGATGCCGAACGCAAGAAGCCGCTGCCGTTCCTGCCCAAGGTGATCGGTGTCGTCACCTCGCCGACGGGCGCCGTCATCCGTGATATCCTGCACCGCATCGCCGACCGCTTCCCGGTCCATGTCGTCGTCTGGCCGGTCAAGGTCCAGGGCGAAGGGTCGGGGCAGGAGGTTGCCGCGGCTATCGAGGGCTTCAACGCCTTCGAGCCGGCCGGCCCGATCCCGCGACCGGACGTGTTGATCGTTGCCCGGGGCGGCGGCAGTCTCGAAGACCTCTGGAGCTTCAACGACGAGATCGTCGTGCGCGCTGCCGCGGCCTCGAAAATCCCGCTGATCTCCGCCGTCGGCCACGAGACGGACTGGACGCTGATCGACCACGCCGCCGATCGCCGTGCCCCGACGCCGACGGGGGCGGCCGAAATGGCAGTGCCGGTCAAGGCCGATCTCGATGCGGAAATCGCTTCGCTCACCGCGCGCCTGCGCGGCGCCACGGCGCGCCAGATGGACAGCCGTCGGCAGGGCGTTCGCGCACTCGCTCGGGCGCTGCCCTCGCTCGACCAGCTTCTCGCCTTGCCGCGCCGCCGGTTCGACGAGGCGGCGGCGGGCCTTGGCCGCGGCCTGCAGATGAACACCGTGGGCAAGCGCCGCGCCTTCGAGCGTACGGCAGCGCATTTGCGGCCCGACATGCTGCTGACGCGCATCGCCGAGCGGCGCCAGCGCGTCGCCGACCGCCTGCAGCGCGCCGACCGCATCGTCGAGCGCCGGCTCGACCAGGTCCGTGCGCGCCTTTCCGCTTTCGATGTTTCGCTGCGCGCAACACCCGCCCGTATCGCCGCGCAAACCGGTCGCGCGCGTGACCGTCTGTCGGGTCTTGCGTTGCGTGCCGAAAGCGCGCTTGCCGGCGACCTTGCCCGCCGCCGCGCCCTTCTGCAGGCGCAGGACCGCATGCTGCAATCGCTTTCCTACCGGAATGTCCTGAAGCGTGGCTATGCGCTGGTGCGGGACGAGGAGGGGGCGCCGGTGAAGGGCGCCGCCAGCCTTGGCCCCGGCCGCGCCATTGCCATCGAGTTCGCCGACGGCACGGTGGATGCCGTCACCGGAGCCGGCGGCGGCGTGCCGCCTCGCAAGAAGGGCATGAAGGGCGAGGCGGAGGAAAAGCCCGCGCCCCGCCAGGGCTCGCTGTTCTGAGGCCGGCATGCGCATCCTGCTCGTGCTCGCCCATCCGCTGGAAGAGAGTTTTGCCGCCGGCATCGCCGAAACGGTGCGGCGGAAGCTGGAGGCAAACGGCCATGTGGTCGATCTGCTCGACCTCTACCGAGAGGGCTTCGATCCGCGCATGACGCCCTCCGAGCGGTCGCGCTATTTCGAACCGGGCTATGATCCGTCCGATGCCGAACCCTTCGTCTCCCGCCTGAAAGCGGCGGAAGGGCTCGTGCTCGTCTTTCCGCAATGGTGGTTCAATTTCCCGGCCATCCTGAAGGGGTTCTTCGACCGGGTGTTCGCCCCTGGCGTCGCCTTCGAGAACGATCCGGCCGGGGGGCGCATCCAGCCGCGGCTCGGCAACATCCGCCTCTTCTGGGCCTTCACCACGACCGGCTCACCCTGGTGGGTGGTGCATCTCTATATGGGCAACCCGGTGAAGCGGCTCCTGAAGCGCGGCATCGCCGCCTTCTGCGCCAAGGGCCTCGATTTCAGGATGGTGAGCCTGCACGACATGGACCGTGCAAGCGAGAAAATACGCAAGGCGCATCTTGCGCGGGTCGAGCGGCTCGCGGGCCGCCTCTGACCGGGAGAGAATCCGGAAAAACCGCGAAACGGTTCCGCGTCGAGGAAAAGCGGAGATGCTCTATTCGAACGCGGCGAGGAACTTTCGCAAAAGGTCGTCCAGTGCCACGCGCTCGTCCGCGCTCAGCGTTTCCAGCAGGCGGTGCTGGTTTTCCACATGGGCCGTGACCGCTACATCGACCAGTGCAAATCCCGTCGGCGTCAGCGCGATGATGACGCTGCGCCGGTCTTCCGGGTTATGCGAGCGTTCGATAAGGCCTGCCTTTTCAAGCTGGTCGAGCCGGTTGGTCATCGTGCCCGAGCTGACCATGGTGGTGGCGAGCAGATCGCCCGGCGAAAGCCGGTAGGGCGGGCCGGCACGGCGCAGGGTCGCCAGCACGTCGAAGCTTGCCGAGTTCAGCCCGTGCGCAGCCATCGCCTTCTCGATTTCCCGCGCAAGATGGGTGCGCAGCCGCGCGAGGCGGCCGAGCAGGCCCATCGGCGCGATATCGAGGTCGGGCCGCTCCTGCCTCCATTGCGTAAGAATTCTGTCGACGTGATCCATGGCCGGATTTAGCGGTCCCATCGTCTTGACGTCAAGATAAAATGATATATCTTGATTTCAAGATTCTTTGATTGGAGATAATCATGTCTCGCACCACCGATGTCCTCCTCACTGCAACCGCTCCGGCCGTCTGGGGCAGTACCTATGTCGTGACGACAGAGCTTCTGCCGGCCGGCTATCCGCTCACCGTCGCCATGTTGCGCGCGCTGCCCGCGGGGCTCCTTCTTCTGCTCCTCGTCCGGCGCCTGCCGCAGGGTGTCTGGTGGCCGCGGACCTTCCTGCTCGGCGCGCTGAACTTCTCGTTTTTCTGGGCGATGCTGTTCGTCTCGGCCTATCGTCTGCCGGGCGGCGTTGCGGCAACGGTCGGCGCCATCCAGCCGCTGGTCGTGCTCGGGCTTTCGCGCGCCGTCATCGGCACGACGGTGCGGCCACTCGCCGTCTTCGCCGGTCTTGCCGGTATAGGCGGGGTAGCGTTGCTGGTGCTGACGCCCTCGGCGGCCCTCGACCCGGTCGGTGTCGCCGCTGGTCTTGCCGGCGCGGTTGCCATGGCCTTTGGGACCGTGCTGTCGCACCACTGGAAACCACCGGTGCCACCGCTTACCTTCACTGCCTGGCAGCTCACCGCGGGCGGCCTGCTGCTCGTGCCTGTCGCGCTCTGGTTCGAGCCGGCCCTGCCGGTGCCGACGACGGAAAACCTGCTCGGTTTTCTCTATCTCGGCGTGATCGGCGCAGCGCTCACCTACATCGTCTGGTTCCGCGGCCTTGCACGGCTCGACCCGGCGACGATTTCGCCGCTCGGTTTCCTCAGCCCGCTCGTTGCCGTCGTGCTCGGCTGGGCGCTGCTCGGGCAGGATCTCGGCCTGTTGCAGACCGCAGGAATGCTCGTGGTGCTCGGGAGCGTCTGGCTTAGCCAGCGGGCGCAGGCTGCGCGTCCGGTATCCGACGGGATCAGTCCGCGCCGTCCTGCGCCCGCCGGCGTGCAGCCGTCAACCCGGTGAAGACCGCATGGGCGAGATCGGCGTCGATCATCGCGGAAAGGCCGGCAGCCGTGGTGCCATGGTATTCCATGAACAGTTCCACGATATCGGCCGGCGTATCGCTGACACTGGCCATCTGCGTGGCGGCGCCGAGGAAGAGCTGGCGGACCGCAAGGACCGCCGTCTCCGGGCCGATGCCCGCTTCGATCGCATGGCGGATCATCGCATCGGCCATCAGTGCCGGAAAGGCCGCGCCCGATCCTGTCAGTGCGGTGAAATAGTCGAGCTCGTGCTCGTCGGTGATGAAGTGCTGACGGCCCGAGGCTGCAAAGAAGCGCCGCGCGAAATCCGCTTCCGGGTTGCGCACGTCGTCGGTCATGCACCAGGGCGTGAAGGACAGCCGCTGCTCGGCGCAGGCATTCGGCATCGCCCGCACGATACGCCGCGCGCCGAAGCGGTCGCTGATCTCCTCCACCGTCACCCCCGCCATGACGGAGATGACGAACCGCCCGCGCAGGTCGATATCGATCTCGTCGAGATCGCCGGCTCGGACGGACAGGACGATGGTGTCGCAGGCATCGACGAGGATCGCGTTGTCCGTCGTCATGTGCACGCCCGGCCAGGCTTCGTAGCCTGAAATGTTGCCCGAGCGGGAAGAAAGCACGAGGTCGGCCGGCTTGATGAGGCGGTCGGTCAGCACCGGCCGGAGCAAGGCCCCGGCCAGCCATCCGCCGCCGCCGATCACGCCGAGATGGTTCATGCCCACTCGCCGCCGCGCATGACGGGCGCGCGGCTGCCATCGGCGCGGATACCGTCGATGTCCACCTTGTCCGAGCCGATCATCCAGTCGATATGGATGAGGCTTTCATTGCCGCCCTGTGCGCGGATCTGATCCGGCGTCAGGCTCGCGCCGTCGAGGAAGCACTTCGAATAGCACTGGCCGAGCGCGATGTGGCAGGAGGCGTTCTCGTCGAACAGCGTGTTGTAGAACAGGATGCCGCTCGCCGAGATCGGCGAGGAATGCGGCACGAGGGCCACTTCGCCGAGCCGGCGCGCGCCCTCGTCGGTGTCCAGCACCTTGTTCAGCACTGCCTCACCCTTCGACGCCTTTGCCTCGACGATCCGGCCGCCCTCGAAGCGTACCTGGATATCGTCGATCAGCGTGCCCTGGTGGGAGAGCGGCTTGGTGGAGGAGACATGGCCCTCGACGCGCAGCGCATGCGGCGTGGTGAAGACCTCTTCCGTCGGGATGTTCGGATTGCAGGTGATGCCGTTCTTGGCCATCGATGCGCCGCCGTGCCATTCGTGGCCGTCCGCCAGTCCCACGGTCAGGTCCGTGCCCGGCCCCTTGAAGTGCAGCGCGGTGAAGCGCTCGCCGTTCAGCCAGGCCGAGCGCCTGGCAAGGCCAGCATTGTGCGCCGCCCAGGCGGCGACGGGGTCGGCGACATCGACGCGCGAGGCGGCGAAGATGGCATTGGCGAGCTTTTCGACCGCCACCTCTTCCGGGTCGTTCGGGAACACCTGCTTGGCCCAGGACGGGTTCGGATAGGAGACGATGTTCCAGTTGATGTCGAAATTGGCGATCTTTTCCAGCGCCGGCTTGTAGGCCATGGAATTCGCCTTGTTGGCGCGGGCGACCTTGCCCGGGTCCTCACCCGAGAGCAGCATCGGGTTGTCGCCGGCAATGGCAAGGCGCGCAGCGCCGTTGGCATAGGCCTTGGCCATGCCCTCGTAGAGCCAGTCGCTGGCCCGGTCGAAGCTTTCGTCCGGCGCGTGGTGGTAGCGGGCGAGCGTTGCCTCTTCGTCGGCATAGAAGGTGCTGACGAGACCGGCGCCGGCCATATAGGCGTGCTTGGTGATGAGCCGGGCAAGCGGCAGGGCGGCGACGGGCGCCGTCATCACGAGATCCTGCCCCTTCTGGAGCTGAAGGCCGACACGCACGGCGACTTCTGCGAGCTTGTCGAGCTTTTGCGGATCGACGGCGGAGGCGGAATTGGCGGGATAGGTCATGGCATGCCTGTCTGTTCTACTCGGATGAAGGAAACTTAGTGTGCCTGGCGCCGAAAGAGAAGGCGCAATCAGGCAATCACGGGCGCGGCGATCGCCTTCACCGCCACCAGAACGTCGCGCGGGGCAAGGCGCACCTGAAGGCCGCGCTGCCCGCCGTTCATATAGACCTGGTCATGGACCAGCGCCGCCTCCTCGATCGCGGTCGGTACCTGCTTCTTCTGGCCGAAGGGGCTGATGCCGCCGACGACGAAGCCCGTCAGCCGTTCGGCATCTGCCGGCTTCATCATGTTGGCCGACTTGCCGCTGAAGGCGCTTGCCAGCTTCTTCATGCTGACCTCCTGGTCCGAGGGCACGATGACGCAGACCGGTTTGCCGTCCACCTCCGCCATGAGCGTCTTCAGCACCCGGCCCGGATCCTCTCCCAGCGCCGCGGCTGCCTGGATGCCGACGCGGTCGGCATTCGGATCGTACTCGTAGGTATGGACGGTGAAGGAAACGCCGGCTTTGGCAAGGGCCTGGGTGGCGCGGGTGGTCTTGGACATGGCGGACCCGTCATCGATGCGAGAAGGATGACCCGCATGGGTGCAGGAGCGCGGGGGCGCTGTCAACGTTCGATTGCCGAGGGCGAGGCGGCGGCGGACTTTGCCAGCGCCAAAGCGCTGTGCCGACGGGATGCGACGATACTTCCGAGGCGCCGTTTTTGCGCGCAGCCCTTATCCGGTTTTCGCTACCTTCTCCCCGCGGGCGGGAAGAAGGGGATGTCGCAACGGCTTTCCTGCCAGTTTGCGGCGTGGGGCACATTCCCTCTCTCCGCTTGCAGGGAGAGGAGCAGGTCGAAGCCTCAGACGCGCTCGAGTGCCACCGCGATACCTTGCCCGACGCCGATGCACATGGTGGAGAGCGAGCGCTTCTTGCCGGTGAGCTGCAATTCGAGCGCCGCCGTGCCGGTGATGCGGGCGCCGGACATGCCGAGGGGATGGCCGAGTGCGATGGCGCCGCCGTTCGGATTGACGTGATCCGCATCATCGGCGATGCCGAGCGCGCGCAGCGTCGCAAGGCCCTGCGAGGCGAAGGCCTCGTTGAGTTCGATCACGTCGAAATCGGCAGGCTTCAGGCCGAGCCGGGCGCACAGGCGCTGCGTGGCATAGACCGGGCCGATCCCCATGATGCGCGGTGGAACGCCAGCCATGGCGCCGCCGAGAATGCGGGCGATGGGCGTCAGGCCGTATTTCTTGACCGCCGCCTCCGAGGCGATGACGAGCGCTGCGGCACCGTCGTTGACGCCGGAGGCATTGCCCGCCGTCACCGTGCCACCGTCCTTCCTGAAGGGCGTGCCCAGCTTGGCGAGGGCTTCAAGCGTCGTGGCGCGCGGGTGCTCGTCCTTCTCCACCACGACCGGATCGCCCTTCCGCTGCGCGATGGTGACGGACGTGATCTCCTTCGCCAGCCGGCCGTTCGCCTGCGCCGCGGCGGCCTTGGCCTGCGAGCGCACGGCGAAGGCATCCTGATCCTCGCGGGAGACTTTGAAATCCTCGGCGACGTTTTCGCCGGTCTCCGGCATGGAATCGACACCGTACTGTTTCTTCATCAGCGGATTGACGAAGCGCCAGCCGATCGTCGTGTCGTGGATCTCCGCATGGCGGGAAAAGGCCGTCTCCGCCTTGGGCATCACGAAGGGCGCGCGGCTCATGCTCTCGACGCCGCCGGCGACGACAAGGTCCGCTTCGCCGGACTTGATGGCGCGGGCCGCGGCGATGACGGCATCCATGCCCGAGCCGCAGAGCCGGTTGATCGTCGTGCCGGACACGGCGACCGGCAGCCCGGCGAGAAGCGAGGACATGCGCGCGACATTGCGGTTGTCCTCGCCAGCCTGGTTGGCGCAGCCGAAGATCACGTCGTCGACCGCTTCCCAGTCGATGCCCGCATTCCGCGCCATCAGGGCTTTCAGCGGGATGGCGCCGAGATCGTCGGCGCGGACGGAGGAGAGCGAACCGCCGAAACGGCCGATGGGCGTGCGGATATAGTCGCAGATATAGGCGTCAGACATGATGTTCCTCTCAGGCATTCCCGGCCGAAACGGGTCGCCCTTCGGTGTTGGGGAATGCGTCAAAAACAGTATCCCGGGGCGAAACCGGCTTCGGGTTTTCCCTAGAGTTCCGGCACGACGAGATCGGCGACGGGGCCGTCGACATGCAGCTTCGCGCCGGTCATCGCCTGCAATTCGTCAAAGCTCATGCCGGCAAGTTTCTCGCGCAGCACGAAACGGCTGTCCGAAACGTCGATGACGGCATGGCTGGTATAGATGCGGGTTATGCAGCCGACGCCCGTGAGCGGGAAGGTGCAGCGCTCGACGAGCTTCGGCTCGCCGTTCTTGGTGACGTGCTCGGTGATGACGACGACCGATTTGGCCCCATGCACGAGGTCCATTGCCCCGCCGACCGCCGGCACGCCCTTGGAGCCGACACGCCAGTTGGCGAGGTCGCCGTTCTCGGCCACCTGGTAGGCACCGAGGATCGCCACGTCGAGATGGCCGCCGCGCACCATGGCGAAGCTGTCGGCATGATGGAAGAAGGCCGAACCCGGCTTCAGCGTCACGGCCTTTTTGCCGGCGTTGATCAGGTCCCAGTCCTCTTCTCCGGCGGGTGGGGCCTCGCCGAAATCGAGGATGCCGTTCTCCGTATGGAAGATCGCCGCGCGGCCTTCCGGCTGGTAGCGGGCGACCATTTCGGGAAAGCCGATGCCGAGGTTCACATAAGCGCCGTCAAAGATGTCCTGCGCGGCGCGCCAGGCGATCTGGGCGTTGGAAAGCTTGATGTCTTCACGTGTATCGACGGTCATGCGTAGGCCACTCCTGCACGGATGAGATCTTCTTCCTGCTTCGGATCGGAAACCTCGACGAGCTGGTCGACGAAGATGCCGGGTGTGATGACCTGTTCCGGATCGATGCCGCCGGGCTCGACCAACTTGCTGACCTGCACGACGGTTTTTGTCGCCGCCATGCACATCAGCGGGCTGAAATTGCGGGCGGCTTTGTTGTAGGTGAGGTTGCCGTTGGTATCGCCGACATGCGCCTTGATCAGCGCAAAGTCTGCTTTCAGCCAGCGCTCCTGCACATACATGCGGCCGTCGAATTCGGCGACCGGCTTGCCCTTGGCGAGCTCCGTGCCGTAGCTCGTCGGTGTGTAGAAGGCGGGAATGCCGGCGCCGCCGGCCCGGATGCGCTCGGCGAGCGTGCCCTGCGGCACCAGCTCCAGCTCGATCTCGCCGGCGAGATAGCGGTCGGTGAAGGCGCGCGGATCGGTGGAGCGGGGGAAGGAGCAGATCATCTTCTTCACCATGCCGGCATCGATCATCGCGGCGATGCCGATGCGCCCGTTGCCGGCATTGTTGTTGATGACTGTCAGGCCCTTCGGGCCCTTGTCGATGAGGGCGTGGATCAGTTCGATCGGGGCGCCGGAGCCACCGAAGCCGCCGATCATCACAACCGCGCCGTCTCCGATGCCCGATACGGCCTCCGCAAGGCTGGGAATTGTCTTGTCCATGCAAAATCTCCCGTTGTCGCCAACAGAGGTAAATCCAAACCGGTAAACCGGCAATCCATTTTGTGCGATATTTGACATTTGTTCAATAATCGCACAAAATGGATTGAACGCCGTGGTGGGATCAGCCGCGGCGCCGACCCCGCTCTCGACGTCATCCTCGGGCCAGACCCGAAGTGACAAAGGAGAGGGCGGAGACAGGAGGGGCAGGCGGCGGCACCCCTGCATGCTACAATGCCGTCCGGCCAGCCGATGAGGAGACAAAAGTGCGGGAAACGGATTTCATCGGCGGATTTGCCAAGGGGCTGATGGTCATCGAGGCCTTCGGTGAGGCAAAACCCCGCCTCACCATCACGGATGTTTCAAAGGAAACGGGCCTCGACCGGGCGACGGCGCGGCGCTGCCTGCTGACGCTGGCCGAACTTGGTTATGCCGCCTATGACGGCAAGTTCTTCGAACTGACGCCGAAGATTTTGCGCCTCGGTCACGCCTATCTCTCGGCGACACCCCTGCCGCGGCTGGTGCAGCCCTATCTCGACCAGCTCTCGGAGAGGGTCGGCCAGAGCGCGTCCGCTTCGGTACTGGACGGGGTCGAAATCGTCTATGTGGCGCGGGCTGCACAGAAGCGGGTGATGTCGATCAACCTCACGCCGGGTTCGCGCCTGCCGGCCTACTGCGCCTCGATGGGCCGCGTTCTCCTGGCCGCTCTCCCGGAAGCGGAGGCGCGGGCGATTGTGGAAGCTTCCGATCGCAAGGCGAACACCCCCTATACCAAGACGGCGCCGGAGGCGCTGATGGAGGAGTTGGCCGGCGTGCGGCGGAACGGCTTTGCCCTGATCGACCAGGAGCTGGAGATCGGGCTTCGCTCCATCGCCGTGCCGCTCGAAAACGCCCGCGGCCGCGTTGTCGCCGCGCTCAATATCGGTGCGCCGGCCGCTCTCGCCTCGGCGGAGGAGATGGTGACCCGCTACCTGCCGGCGATGCGCGAGGTGCAGGCGGCACTGCGGCCGGTGCTCGCCTAAAGGCAATTCCGGCCCTGCCGGGTGCCGATCTTGACAGAAGCAAGGTCGCGGCCCCACCTTTTGCACCGCAGCAGGAGGCCACCATGAGCGACGACGACAGCAAGCTCACCCGCACGAAACGCCGCTGGGCGGACGAGGGCAGGTTCCTCACGGGGCGCATTTCCCGGCCCGAGACCGACCGCCTGCCGCCCGGCCAGCATCTCGTAAAGAACTGGCCGGTGCTCGATCTCGGCCAGCAGCCGGCCATCCGCCGGGAAAGCTGGCGGCTCGACGTGAAGGGTGGCGCGGAAAACCCGCAATCCTTCAGCTGGACGGAGTTCCTGGCACTGCCGCAGAGCCAAAGACTTTCGGATATCCATTGCGTGACCACCTGGTCGCGCTACGACAACCGCTGGGAGGGTGTCGCTACCCGTGATCTGCTCGACCGTGTCATGCCGCGGTCGGAGGCGAGTTTCGTCATGTTGACGAGCTATGACGGCTATACGACAAACCTGCCGCTCGCCGATTTCGCTGTCGAGGACGCTATCCTCGCCACCCATTGGGAGGGCCAGCCGCTCTCGGCGGAGCATGGCGGGCCGATGCGCCTCGTCGTGCCGCATCTCTATTTCTGGAAAAGCGCCAAATGGTTGACGCGCATCGATTTCCTGCCCGGCGACCAGGCGGGGTTCTGGGAGCGCAACGGCTATCATATGCGCGGGGACCCCTGGGCCGAGGAGCGCTATTCCGACGACTGAGCGGAAAGCCGCTCCCGTTCCCGCAGCCGCCAGGCGCGCGGTGTCTCGCCCGTCTCGCGCAGGAAGTAGCGGGAAAAATAGGCGGGGTCGGCAAAACCGAGGCCAAGCGCGATCTCCTGCGCTGGCGCCTCGGTGAAGACGAGTTCGCGTTTCGCCTCGTCGATCAGCTTTCGACCGACATAGGCATGGGCCGTCAGGCCCGTCGCGGCCTTGACGATGCGGTTGAGATGCGTCGGCGAAATGCCGAGCTCGCCGGCGTAGAAGCCGGCCGGCTTCTGGCCGCGGAAATGCTGCTGGATCAGACCGTTGAGATGTTCCATGCGCCGTGCCGTCTCACCGGCGTCGCCTGCTGTTTCGTCCCGGCTCCAGAGCCGCGCGGAAAGCGTCAGGACCGAGACCAGATAGGCCTGCATCAGGTCGGTGCGCCCGCTTCGCCGCGTCGTCCATTCGGCGGCAAGCCGTCCGAGCGTCGAAAGCACGAAGGCACCGTCCGCATCGCCGGGATCGAGCGGCGTCACGCGCGGCTCGGAAACGAAGCGTCCCGCCTCGCCGGCAAGGCGCAGATGCGAGGCGAGCAGGGTGAAAACATAGCCGTCGACATCGCGGGAAAACCGGAAGCCGTGCTCAAGCGCCGGCGGCACCGTGGCGATGGCGGGCGGGGTCAGCGTCAACCGCCGGTCTTCGAACAGCGCATCGCCCGAACCAGCGGAAATATACAGGATCTGGAAGAAGCTCTCGTGCCGATGCAGGCCGATCTCGTAGCGGTGCAGGCTGCTGCGCGAAGGGATCGTTTCGCAGTGCAGCCAGAAATCCGGACCGTTTCCGGCTCTTTCGCCGTAGAGATCGTAGGTCGGGGCCGGTCGCTTCATCGTTCTGCCACTGTCTCGCGATGTTCGATTTGTACAATTTTGTGGCCGATCCGTCCATTGCTCGGCACCACCCTTCCCGCCGACAATTTGCGAAATGCCAGTTCGGGAGGACACTATGCGCGTTCAGGTCGTCATCATCGGTTCGGGGCCTTCGGGCCAGCTGCTCGGCCAGCTGCTCGGCAATGCCGGCATCGAGACGGTGATCCTCGACCGGTCGAGCCGCGCGCATATCCTTGGTCGCGTGCGGGCCGGGGTGCTGGAGGAGGGCACGACCGCACTGCTCGACCAGGCCGCCGTCGGCGCGCGCATGCATGCCGAAGGCTTGCCGCATGACGGTTTTTCGCTCGCCTTCGACGGCCGCGATCACCGCATCGACCTCTTCGATCTCACCGGCGGCAAGCGCGTCATGGTCTATGGCCAGACGGAGCTGACCCGTGATCTCATCGAACAGCGGGAAGCCGACGGCCGGCTGACGATCCACGAGGCGGTAAATGTCACGCCGCATGGCTTCGACGGCGCCACGCCCTACGTCACCTACGAGAAGGACGGTATCACGCACCGGATCGACTGCGATTTCATCGCCGGCTGCGACGGTTTCCACGGCGCCAGCCGCAAGGCCGTGCCGGAGAAGGCGATCCGCACCTTCGAAAAGGTCTATCCCTTCGGCTGGCTGGGCATTCTCGCAGAAGTGCCGCCGGTCAGCGACGAGCTGGTCTATGCCAACCATCCGCACGGCTTTGCCCTCTGTTCCATGCGCTCGCGCACCCGCAGCCGGTATTATCTCCAGTGCGCGCTCGACGAGAAGATCGAAGCCTGGTCCGATGCGCGCTTCTGGGACGAGCTGCGCCGCCGCCTTCCCGCCCATCATGGTGACGCGCTGGTCACCGGACCGAGCTTCGAGAAGTCGATCGCGCCGCTGCGTTCCTTCGTCGCCGAGCCGATGCGCTTCGGCCGGCTGTTCCTCGTCGGCGACGCCGCCCATATCGTGCCGCCGACGGGCGCCAAGGGGCTGAACCTTGCCGCAAGCGACGTACACTACCTTTTCTCCGGTCTCGTGGAACACTATCGGGAGCGCTCCGAGGCCGGCCTCGACGCCTATTCGGCAAGGGCGCTCGCCCGGGTCTGGAAGGCCGTGCGTTTCTCCTGGTGGATGACGAGCATGCTGCACCGTTTTCCCGGGGCCGGCGATTTCGACCAGAAGATCCAGGAAGCCGAGCTCGACTATCTCACCCATTCCCGCGCGGCCGAAATGGTGCTGGCGGAAAACTACGTCGGCCTGCCTTACTGACGCGCCGCCCAGGCGGCGATGGAGGCGATCATCGTCGCGTGGTGCTCCGACGCTTCGGCGAGGGCTGCAAGTTCCCAGAGCCGGTGCACGCCGGTCAGGAGATGGATGCGGGCACGATCGAGCGCCCGGCCCGTCAGCTGTTCATAGCTGTCCGCAACCCGCGCGGTGAGGTCGGGGCTGATGAAGTTCGTGTAGATGAAATCCTGGTGCAGCGGGCCGAAACCGGAATCGGCGAAATCGTAGATACCGTTGAGCCGTCCGGCGGCATGGTCGAAGGCCATGTTCCAGCCGTGGCCATCGAAGAACCCGTAGGTTTCGCCATGAGGATCCGGCGCCAGCGTGCGCCACCCGGAAAGGATTTCGCCCGCAAAGCCATGCAGGTCTTCCGGCAGCAGCGGCAGGGCCCTTGCCGCGATGCCATCGGCATCCAGCCAGCGCTCGATGGGCCGCGCGCCGGCGGCCTCCATCAACGGGCGGGGGAGGGCATGCAGCTGCGTGTAGAATCGGGCGAGCGTCTCACCCAACGCCCTCCGCGCCGGCTCCGGCAGCGTCTCGTAGTGAGCGGTTTCCAAATGGTCGCCGGGGATGATTGCGTGTTCGGAAAAGAGCGGTGCGCCCTCGTGGAGGTGAAGGTCTGGAACGGGCATTGCAAGATGCGGGCGGATGGTCGCGAGGATAGAGGCTTCGCGGCGCAGCGCCTGTTCCGCCTCCTCGCCCTGCGGGAACTTGAAGACGCGACGTTCGTCCACCGCCACCGCACGCGAATGCCAGCCGCCCGGCAGTAGCCGGAAGGCGGCATTTTCCAGATCGGGATAAAGTGCGACGATCGCGGTGCGGAAAGAGATAAGTTCGCTTGTCATGCACCCTTCCTAGAGCAATTCCAGCAAAAGCGGGAAGCGGCTTTGCGCCCGCAATTGTGGCGAACCCTCTGGCCGAGGGGCGAAGGGCTCAAGCCGCGGGCGATACCTTGCCTGCCACTTCGCGGATCGTCTGGATGAGGATGGACAGTGGCATGGACGGCACGGCGTCGGTGCGCATGGTGAGGCCGACGGGCCCCTTCGTGCCGCTCGTATCGATCGGCAGCGCCGCGAGCGCACCATCCGCGATATCCGCCGCCACCACCCCTTCGGAAATGATCCAGATCGCATCGCTTTCGCGCACGAAGGCGCGGCCGAAGGCGTCGGACACGGTCTCGATCTGGTTCGGAAGGCCGGCAATACCGTTGGTGATCAGAAAGCTTTCGACGAAGGGGCGGATGATCGAGGCGCGCGTCGGCATCAGCACGGGATAGGCGTCGAGCCCGGCAAAGGCCGATCCGCCGGCAAGCAGCGGATGGCCGGCGCGCACGCAGAAGACCACCTTTTCCGAATAGAGGTGCTCGAAGGAGAAGCCCGTCATCTTCTCCGGTGCAGCAAGGCGCCCGACGACGAGATCGAGGTCGCCGACGCGCAGCTGCTCCAGCAGAACCGCGTTTTCGCCCGTGACGATCTTTAAGCGTGCGCCCGTCTCTTCCGCGAGAAACAGCGCCATCGCCTTCGGCATGATGCGCGTCGAGACGGTGGGCAATGCGCCGATTCGGATCGGCGGGGCATCGCCGGAAAGCGCCTGCGAGACCGAATCAAAGCCTTGCCGGAGCGCCGCCAGCACTGCGCCGGCATGCTTGAGGAAGACCTCGCCATGCCGGGTGATCTTGATGCCGCGCCCCTCGCGCTCGAAGACGGCGACGCCGAGAACCTCCTCCAGTTCACGGATCGTCTTCGTCACGGCAGGCTGGCTGACATGCAGGATTTCCGCTGCCTTCATCACGCTTCTCTGGCGGGCCACCTCGACAAAGGTCTGCAGATGGCGGAACTTGATACGGCTATCGACCATGGTTTCCATAACCCTCAAGTTAACGAAACGGCATGAAATATCATTTTACCTAACCAGATCAAGGGGCCAATCTGAGGGTCCGGAGGAGACAGAAGTGCAGTTCGCAACCGTCAACGACGTCATCTTGCACCACCAGCTGATCGGCGGGCCGGCGGGCCGGCCGGTGATCGTCTTTGCCAATTCGCTCGGCACCGACTTCCGCATCTGGCGTGACGTCGTCGTGCGCCTTGCTGGCGACTTCCCCATCGTTACCTATGACAAGCGCGGCCATGGCCTGTCCGATCTCGGCCAGGTACCCTATTCGATCGACGACCATGTCCTCGATCTCGCCGCACTGCTCGACCGGCTGGATGTGAAGGGTGCCGTCATCTGCGGCCTTTCCGTCGGGGGCATGATCGCGCAGGGCCTTGCGGCGAAGCGGCCGGACCTCGTCCGGGCGCTGGTGCTCTGCGACACGGCGCACAAGATCGGCACGGCCGAGATGTGGAATGCGCGTATCGAAAGCGTCGAGACGAAGGGTATCGAAGGTCTCGTCGACGCCGTCATGGAGCGCTGGTTCACGCCGGCCTTCCGTCGTCCGGAGAACGCCGCCTATCACGGCTACCGCAACATGCTCACCCGCCAGTCCGCGGTCGGTTATGCCGCCACCTGCGCCGCGCTGCGCGACGCCGACCTCACCCGTTCGACGGAACGCCTTGCCGTACCGACGCTCTGCGTCGTCGGAGACCAGGACGGCTCGACCCCGCCGGATGTGGTGCTGTCCATGGCAAAGCTCATTGCCGGCGCCCGCTACGAGGTCATCAAGGATGCCGGGCACATTCCCTGCGTCGAGCAGCCGGAAATGCTGACGGAGATGATCCGCGCCTTCATCGCCACCCTACCTGCCGGAGACGAGCCCCATGGCTGATGCGCATACCTTTTCCGACCGCTACCGCCAGGGCATGGTGACCCGGCGCGCGGTGCTCGGCGACAGTCATGTCGACCGCGCCTCCTCCGGCGCCACCGCCTTTGACCAGCCCTTCCAGGAGCTGATCACCGAAGCGGCGTGGGGCACGGTCTGGTCGCGGCCCGGCTGGACGATGCGCGAGCGCTCGATGGTGACGATCGCGCTGCTCGCCGCGCTCGGTCACGATGAGGAGGTGGCGATGCATGTGCGCGCCACCGTCAACACCGGCGCCAGCCGCGAGGATATCGCCGAGGCGCTTCTGCATGTCGCGATCTATGCCGGCGTGCCGGCGGCCAACCGGGCGATCAAGATCGCCAAGCACGTCTTCGAGGACATGGACGCCGAAAAGGCGGCCTGAGGAAACCATGACGGACCTTTCCAATCGCAAGCCCGAAACAGGCGCCTTCTTCTCCCGTGATCGCCTGTGGCATCCGCCGGGCCTGACGCCGGGCTACAAGACCTCCGTGCTGCGCTCGCCGCAGAAGGCCCTTCTGTCGCTCGACGGCACGGTTTCGGAAATCACCGGCCCGGTCTTCGGTCATGCGATGCTGGGCGAGCTCGACAACGACCTGATTCACAATTTCGCAAAACCGGGCGAAAGCGCGATCGGCGAGCGCATCATCGTGCACGGCCGGGTGCTCGACGAGCGGGCGCGGCCGGTGGCGGGCGCGCTGCTTGAGTTCTGGCAGGCCAATGCCGGCGGGCGCTACCGCCACAAGAAGGAAAGCTATCTCGCGCCGCTTGATCCGAATTTCGGCGGCTGCGGGCGCACCATCACCGATGAAGACGGCCATTATGCCTTCCGCACCGTCAAGCCCGGCCCCTATCCCTGGCCAAACGGCGTCAACGACTGGCGCCCGGCGCATATTCATTTCTCCGTCTTTGGCCACGGTTTCGCCCAGCGGCTGATCACGCAGATGTATTTCGAGGGTGACCCGATGATCTGGAAATGTCCCATCGTGCAGACGATTCCGGACAAGGCGGCCATCGAGCAGCTGGTCGCCGCGCTCGATTGGGGCAACACGATCCCCATGGATGCGCGCGCCTACAAGTTCGACATCGTGCTGCGCGGCCGCCGCTCGACGCTCTTCGAAAACCGGATGGAGGGCAACTGATGGTGCAGCCGCTCGGTTATCTCAAGGAAAGCGCCTCGCAGACGGCAGGCCCCTATGTCCATATCGGTCTCACGCCGAATTTTTCCGGCATTGCCGGCGTCTATGAGAGCGATCTCGGTGCCACCATGGTGAACGACAGGACGCTCGGACGGCGCATCACCATCACCGGGCGGGTGCTCGACGGCACCGGCACGCCACTGAAGGATGCGCTGATCGAGATCTGGCAGGCGGATGCGGCAGGTCTCTACAACAGCCTCTCGGAGCTGCGCGGCAGCGCCGATCCCAATTTTACCGGCTGGGGTCGTGCCGCCACCGACGGAGAGACCGGCGAGTACCGCTTCGAGACCATCAAGCCTGGCCGCGCGCCCTTCAAGGACGGCCGCCCGATGGCGCCGCACATTTCGTTCTGGATCGTCGCCCGCGGCATCAATCTCGGCCTCAACACGCGTCTCTACTTCGGCGATGAAGAGGCGGCCAATGCCGAGGACCCGGTGCTCGCCCGCATCGAACACCGGGTGCGCGTGTCGACGTTGATCGCAGCGGTGGACGGGGACAGCTACCGCTTCGACATTCATCTGCAGGGCGAGAAGGAAACGGTGTTCTTCGATATCTAGGCTGTGTGCTAAGCTCGGCACCGGCTACGTGGATCCTCGGATCAAGCCCGAGGATGACGAAAGAAGCGAGGTTTGCAGTCAGATTGACGGCGCCGCATGCCGCATCGTTCATGAGGTCCGTGACCTCTCCTCCTCTCCGTCATTCTCGGGCTTGACCCGACGATCCACGCGCTTCCCATCGGAAAAGAGCGACACATGACCGTTTCTCCCTTCGACCATCCCTATCTCTCCGGCCTGCTCGGCGACGAGGCGGTGGCAGCGCTGTTTTCCGTCGCTGCTGAGCTTGAGGCCATGCTCGCGTTCGAGGTGGCGCTGGCAAGGGCCGAAGTAGAGGCGGGTGTGATCCCGGCAGAAGCCGCCGCGGCGATCGAGGCTGCCGCGCACCGCTTCTCGCCGGATGTCGCAAGTCTCAGGGCCGCCACCGCCCGCGACGGTGTGGTGGTGCCCGATTTCGTTCGCCAACTCCGCGCCGCCGTCGGCGAGCCGCATCGCCGGCATGTACATGTCGGCGCGACCAGCCAGGATGTCGTCGACACCGGGCTGATGCTGCGCCTCTCACGCGTCTTGCCTGTTCTTGAAAACCGGCTGGAAGCGCTGACCGGCGTGCTCGATGGTCTCGCCGTCACCTTCGGCGACCGGGTGTTGATGGGGCGCACCCGCATGCAGGCTGCCATCCCCATTACCGTGGCGGACCGCGTCGGCGCTTGGCGTGCGCCCCTTGAGCGCCATCATACGCGCCTGAAGGGTCTGATGGAGGAGGGGCTTGTCGTGCAGTTCGGCGGCGCGGCGGGCACGCTGGAGAAACTGGGCGAGAAAGCACCGGCCGTGCGTGCCGCGCTTGCCCGCAATCTCGGTCTTGTGGATGTCCCGCAGTGGCATAGCCAGCGGGACCGCATCATGGACCTTGCCGCCCTCCTTTCCGGCATCAGCGGCAGCCTTGGAAAGATCGGGCAGGATGTCGTCCTGATGGCCGACCGTGGCGACGAGATCGCGCTTGCCGGCGGCGGTTCTTCCTCCGCCATGCCGCACAAGCAGAACCCGGTCGCCGCCGAAGGGCTGGTCGCGCTTGCCCGGTTCAATGCGGCACAGCTCGGCGGTCTGGCGCAGGCGATGGTGCATGAACAGGAGCGTTCCGGGGCGGCCTGGACGCTGGAATGGATGATCCTGCCACAGATGGTGGTCGCCACCGGCGCTGCCCTTCGCCTGGCCGATACGATGCTGTCGTCCGTTCGGCATCTGGGTGCGGCCTGATGTGTTTTCATAATTTCTAAGTTATGAAATAGCCATATTTTTTCATTTTACATTACCGTTTCATCTGTCAATCTGACAAAAATCCAGTTTTGGACAGGATCGAGCACCGGTGGGAGACCGGCCTTTCAGGGAGGAAAACATGAAACATGTCGCGATCGCCGCGCTGGCGGCTGTGCTGATGGGAAGTGCTGCCCATGCCGATGTAATCAAGGTCGGCGTCGTCGGGCCGTTCTCCGGCCCCTTCGCGCTCCAGGGCAAGAACTTCAAGGCAGGCATCGACGCCTATATGGCGCTGAACGGCAACACGGTTGGCGACGACACGATCGAGGTGATCTACCGCGACATCCCGACCGCCGACCCGGCCCAGTCCAAGGCGCTGTCGCAGGAGCTCGTCGTCAAGGAAGGCGTACAGTACCTAGCCGGATTCTACTTCACGCCGGATGCGATGGCCGCGACCCCGCTGCTCGAACAGGCCAATGTGCCGATGGTGGTGATGAACGCGGCGACGTCAGCCATCGTCACCAAGAGCCCCTATGTGGTGCGCACCTCTTTCACCACCTGGCAGACTTCGACGCCGATCGCCAAGGTCGCCTTCGACGGTGGCACCAAGAAGATCATTTCCGTCGTCAGCGACTATGGTCCGGGCGTCGATGCGGAAGCTGCCTTCAAGGCGGGCTTCGAGGCGGCGGGCGGCGAGATTGTCGAGGCGATCCGCATGCCGCTCCAGACCAACGACTTCTCGCCGATCATGCAGCGCATCAAGGATTCCGGCGCCGAAGGCGTCTTTGCCTTCCTGCCCTCGGGCCCGACGACGCTCGGCTTCGTCAAGGCCTTCAACGAGAACGGTCTGAAAGCCGGCGGCATCAAGTTCTTCGCGCCCGGCGACCTGACGCAGGAATCCGACCTGCCGGCGCTCGGCGAGGCGGCGCTGGGTCTCACGACCACCTTCCACTATGCCGTCTCACACGATTCAGCGGAGAACAAGACATTCGTCGAGGCCGCCGGCAAGGCGATCGGCAATCCGGCGGAGCTCTCCTTCCCCGCGGTTGGCGCGTATGACGGCATGCATGTCATCTACAAGATGATCGAGGCAACGGGCGGCGCGCAGGATGCGGCCAAGGCGGTCGAGGCCGTGAAGGGTCTTTCCTGGGAAAGCCCGCGCGGACCGGTTTCGATCGATCCGGCAAGCCGTCATATCACGCAGAACATCTACCTGCGCGAAGTGGCCAAGGCCGATGACGGGACCTACTACAACAAGGAGGTGCAGACCTTCGAAAAGCAGGGCGACCCCGGCCTTGCGGCGGCGAAGTAACCATCGTTGCTGCCTGGCAAATGGCTTGTTCCTAACCCTCTCCCCGCAGACGGGGAGAGGGGACGTGCCCCGCACCACGGTGTAGATTTGAGGAAAACGGTGCGGCATGTCCCTTCGCCCCGCTCGCGGGGAGACGGTGACCGGCAGGCCGGATGAGGGGCTGTTCCTCCACCACAGCAGGATAGTTGGATGCAAACGGTCTTCAGCATCGGCGTCGACGCCCTCGCCTACGGCATGGTGCTCTTCGTCATCTCGATCGGCCTCTCGGTGACGATGGGGCTGATGCGGGTCGTCAACCTCGCGCATGGCGCCTTCGCGATGATCGGCGGCTACATCGCCTCCTATGCCGCGCGCGACCTCGGCCTTGCCTATGCCGTTGCCGTCATGCTTGCCGTCTTCGGCACCATCCTGATCGCCATTCCCGTCGAGCGCCTGCTCTATCGCCGCGTCTATGGCCAGCCGGAGCTGACGCAGGTGCTGATGACCATCGGCATCACCTTCTGCGTCATCGGCATCGCCAACTATGTCTTCGGGCCGACGCTGAAGACCATTCCGACGCCGGAAAGCCTGCGCGCGCCGGTCAGCCTCGGCTTCCGTACGGTTTCGGCGCATCGCCTCTTCGTCATTGCCTGCGGTGCCGCGGTCGCGCTCGGCCTCTGGTATTTCATCGAGCGCACGGCCTTCGGCGTGAAGTTGCGCGCGAGCGTCGACAACGCGGCCATGGCCGCCGCCCTCGGAGTGAAGACCGAGGTCGTCTATGCCGTCAGCTTCGCCGTCGCGGTCGGCCTTGCCGCCTTCGGGGGTGTCGTCGGCGCCGAGCTGTTGCCGATCGAGCCCTACTATGCGCTGCGCTACATGGTGACCTTCCTCGTCGTCGTCTCGGTTGGCGGGGCGGGCTCCATTCCGGGTGCGCTCGCCGCCTGCCTGCTGCTTGGCGCCATCGATACGACGGGGCGCTACCTGATGCCGGAATTCGGCGAATTCTTCTTCTATCTCGCGGTCATCGCCATCGTCTGGATTTTCCCGCGCGGCCTTGCCGGAAGGATGAAGTGATGGCGCTCACCATGAACACCGACAACCTCTCCACCACCCACGACCGCCGCGCCCGCCTGACGCGCGATGCGATCGGGGTCCTCGTTATCCTTGTGGTCGCCGTCCTCGGCTATCTCCTCTTTCCCAACAACCTCGCGCTGCTAACACGCATCACGGCGATCGCGCTCTTGGTCCTCTCGCTCGATCTCGTCACCGGCTACTGCGGCGTGGCAACGCTCGGCCATGCCGCGCTGTTTGGTGCAGGGGCCTATGGGGCGGGCATCGCGGCGGCCCATTTCGGCATTACCGATCCGATCGCCATGCTCGCCGTCGGCGTGGTCGCGGGTGCGCTCGCCGGCCTTGTCTCCGGTGCCGTCGTTCTGCGGGCGCATGGCCTGCCGCAGCTTGTGCTGTCCATCGCCATCGTCCATCTGGCCCACGAGGCGGCCAACAAGGCGTCCGGCTGGACCGGCGGCAGCGACGGTCTTGCCGGCATCATGCCGGATGCCGTCTTCGGCCTCTGGCAATTCGACCTGTGGGGCCGCACGGCCTATGTCTTCGGCATCGTGCTGCTGGTCGCCGTCTTCGTCGTTCTGCGCCAGATCGTGCGCTCGCCCTTCGGCATGCTCTGCCGCGGCATCAAGCAGGACCCGCTGCGCGTGCGCGCCATGGGCGCCTCGGTGCACGGCACGCTGATCCGGATGTACGCCATCTCGGGTGCCGTCGCCGGGGCGGGCGGGGCACTCAACGCCATCTCGACCCAGGTCGTCGGCCTCGACAGCCTGTCCTTCACGCTCTCGGCCGAAGCCCTCGTCATGCTCGTGCTCGGCGGCACCGGCTCGCTCTACGGCGCGCTGATCGGCACACTCTCCTTCCTGTGGTTCGAGGACGTCGTCTCGGCGGCCAATCCGTTCCACTGGCTCACCATCGTCGGCGCGCTGCTGATCGCCGTGGTGCTCTTCGCGCCGAAGGGGCTCTACGGCTCGCTCGCCGCCCTCCTCGAACGCCGCGGAAGGAAGGACCGATGAACGCGATTTTTGATGTCCGCAACCTGAAGCGGAGCTTCGGCGGCCTCGCCGTCACCAACGATGTGTCCCTGTCGATGGCACCGGGCGACCGGGTTGCGCTGATCGGCCCGAACGGCGCCGGCAAGACGACCTTCGTCAACCTCGTCACCGGCAATCTCCTGCCGAATTCCGGCACGGTCACGCTCGGCGGCGAGGATGTCACCCGCCTCGGGCCGACGGAGCGCGTGCGCCGCGGCCTCGTGCGGTCCTTCCAGGTGACGCGGCTCTTCTCCGAGATGACGCCGGAGGACCATGTCGCGCTCGCCATCCTGCAGCGCCAAGGCCGGTCCGGCCGCATGTTCGCCAGCCACCGCGCCATGCCTGACGTGATGGATGAGGTGCATGCGCTGCTTGCCCGGCTCGGCATCGCCCAGCTTGCCGGCCGCCGCGTCAGCGAGATCGCCTACGGCCAGCAAAGATTGCTGGAACTCGCGCTTGCGCTTGCGCTCAAACCCAGGGTCCTGCTGCTCGACGAGCCCGCCGCCGGCGTGCCGCAGAGCGATACGGCGCGCATCGAGCAGGCGATTGCCGATCTGCCGGCGGATCTTGCCGTTCTGATGATCGAGCACGACATGGACCTTGTCTTCCGCTTCGCAAAGCGCGTCATCGTGCTGGCGGCGGGCGAGATCATCTTCGACGGATCGCCAGACGCGGTGACGAAGGACGCCCGTGTTCGACAGGCCTATCTCGGGAGTTATGCCGATGCCCGCAGCGTCGCTTGAAATCGCCGGTCTTTCCGCCGGCTACGGCCCGACGCGGGTTCTGGAGGATATCTCCTTTGCCGCGGATGCCGGCCGCAGGCTCGCCGTGCTCGGCCGCAACGGCATGGGAAAATCCACGCTCTTCGCCACGCTCGCCGGCCAGACGAAGCGTTATGGTGGCGCTATCCGCCTCGGCGGAGAGGCGATCGAGGGTATGGGCAGCTCCGCCCGCGCGCTGAAGGGGCTCGGCTACGTGCCGCAGTCTCGCGACGTCTTCCCGACGCTGACGGTGGAGGAAAACCTCTTCGTCGGGCTGAAGGGCCGCCCGCGCACGGCTATCGATGAGGCCTATGCCATGTTCCCTCGGCTCAAGGAGCGGCGCAGGAACCTCGGCTCGCAGCTTTCCGGCGGCGAGCAGCAGATGCTCACGACGGCGCGCACCATTCTCGGCCAACCCTCCGTGCTCCTGCTCGACGAGCCGCTGGAGGGCCTTGCCCCTGTTATCTGCGAGGAACTGATGGCGGCGTTCGGTACGCTTGCGGCCTCCGGCGAGATGACCATCCTGCTTGTCGAACAGCGCATCCAGAGCGCGCTCGATTTCGCCGACGACGTGATCATCCTCGAGCGCGGCCGCATCGCCTGGACCGGCACTCCGGCGGCGCTCGCTGCCGACCGGCACACGGTTGAGGCGCTGCTCGGCGTCGGCGGGCTGCACTGAGAGCAATTCATACGGCTTTCGTTATGTATCGTGGCCGGCATTTCATTTTACATCACTGTCCTGCCTGTCAGAGTGCTGCCTGAGACCTGTGCCGTCCGGTTCGAGGAAACCGGCGGCCGCGGGCAGGCTGCCGCACGACGGGGAGGTTCCGATGGGCGAAGACGATCTTGCCGGGGCGCCGGCAATGACGGCGGGCGGTGCGCTGCTCGCCCGACTGAAGGCGGTCGGCATCGACTTTATCTTCGCCAATTCCGGCACGGATTTTCCGCCAATCATCGAGGGCCTGGCCGAGGCGGAGGCGAAGGGCATCGCCCTGCCGCAAGCGCTCGTCATGCCGCATGAATCGGCGGCGATGGGCATGGCGCACGGCTATTATCTCGCCACCGGCCGTGCCCAGGCGGTGATGGCGCATACCAATGTCGGCCTTGCCAATTGCGCCATCGGCGCCATCAACGCCGCGATGGAGCATATCCCGGTTCTCCTGTTCTCCGGCCGCACGCCGGTCACCGAGCGCGGAAGAAAGGGGTCACGCACCGTGCCGATCGGCTGGGGGCAGGAGATGCGCGACCAGGCGGCGCTGGTGCGCGAGGCCTGCAAGTGGGACGACGAGCTGCGCTTCCCCGAGCATATCCCGCAGATGGTCGACCGGGCGCATGCCATCGCCAATTCCACGCCGCGCGGGCCGGTCTATATGAGCCTGCCGCGCGAGGTGCTCTGCCAGCCTTGCCCGACGGAGGACCTTGCGGCGCCGGCAACCATGATGCCTGCCGTCTCCACGCCATCGGCCGAAGCGGTTGCGGAGGCCGCGCGTCTTCTGGCGGCGGCGGAGAGCCCGGTTATCTTCGCGCAGCACGGCGCCGGGTCGGCCGAGGGGTTTGCCGCCCTCGCGGCGCTGGCGGGTGACTGGGGCATTCCCGTCTGCCAGTACTGGGCGGTGCAGCTTGCCATGGCGACGGACCATCCGATGGCCGCACAGGCCGATCCGGGGCCCCTCCTGGAGGCTGCCGACGTGGTGCTCATCCTCGATGCGCTGGCGCCCTGGTCGCCGGATGTCCATCTGCTCCGGCCCGGCTGCAAGGTCATCCAGCTCGCCCAGGATCCGCTCTGCCAGCGCCAGCCGGTACGCTACTTCCGCTCCGACGTGACGCTCGCCGGCGATGTCGATACCGGCCTGCTGGCCCTGAAGGTGGCGATGGACCTGCTGCTGCCCGCCCATCGCACCACGGCGGAACGTCGCACCACGGCGGTTGCGCAACGCAACCGCATGGCCCGCAACGGCGTTCTTGATGCGGCCCGGCGCGGAGGCGGCACGCCGATGACGAAGGATTTCGTCAGCCTGACGCTTTCCGAGGCGCTGGCGGGCCGGAATGCCACCGTGCTTTCCGAACTCGGCTGCCCGCTGGCACCGATGACGCTTTCTCATCATCAGGCCTGGTATCAGGAGCCGCATTCCGGCGGCCTCGGCTGGTCCTTTCCCGCCGCGCTCGGCATGCAGCTGGCGCGGCGAGAGCGGCTCATCGTCGCCACCATGGGCGACGGTTCGTACATGTTCGCCAATCCCGTCGTCTGCCATCAGATCGCCGAGGCGCTGGAACTGCCGATCCTTGTCCTTATCGTCAACAATGCCGAATGGGGTGCGGTGCGCCAGTCGGTGCTCGGCCTCTATCCGGACGGGTATGCGGCGAAGACCAACCGCATGCCGCTGACCGCGCTTTCGCCGGTGCCGGATTTCGTGAAGGTCGCCGAGGCGAGCCGGGCCTATGCAAGACGTGTCACCGACGGCGCCGCCCTTTCCGATGCACTTGCCGAGGCGATCGACCATATCGAGACGAAGCGGACGCTCGCGCTGCTCGACATCGCCGTCCGCGCCTGAACCATCATACGAGGAGGAAATCCATGCCCGAGCTTGCAAAGAACGAATTCTGGAAGGATCTGAAGCCGATCGACACGGTGTTCCAGCCGGACGCCCAGCCGGAGGTCTATCTCCAGAATGCGCCGACCGACGACGAGCGCTACTACGTGCCCTTCACCGAGCCCGTCTCCTCCCGTCCGCTGTGGATCTCGCCGACGCAGAACAAGTGGTGCGACATCCTGATGGCGAAGAAGGCGGGGCTGGTGAATCGCCACTACCACCCGCACGAGGTCTTCGCCTATACGATCTCCGGCAAGTGGGGCTATCTGGAGCACGACTGGACGGCGACGGCCGGCGACTTCGTCTACGAGACGCCCGGCGAGGGCCACACGCTCGTCGCCTATGAGCACGAGCAACCGATGAAGGTGTTCTTCCAGGTCAAGGGGCCGCTGATCTGGCTCGACGACAAGGGAGAGCCCGACGGCTTCTTCGACGTGCACAACTACATTGCCCTCTGTCGTGACCACTATGAGAAGGTCGGGCTCGGGCGGGATTATGTGGAGCGGCTTTTTCGCTAGAGCCGTTCCAGCCGAAGCGAAATCGCTTCGGCGTCAGGTAAAAGGGCCTGTTTCCTGCGGAACAGCGGCGGGCGCGGCGATGTGCGACCTTCTGGTCACCGGATGAGAGAGGCTCATCCCAATGAAATCAGGAGAGACCCCATGCGCAAGATCATCGTTTCCGCTGCCATCGCCGCCATCGCTGCCGTCTCCTTCGCCGCCCCCTCGCAGGCCGGCTACTACAGCTACGGCTACAAGCCGCATTGCTTCATCAAGAAGGTAAAGTCCTACGACTACTACGGCAACGTCATCATCAAGAAGATCAAGGTCTGCAAGTAAGCACCTCCCCATTGACCTCCCCGAAGGCCCGGATGTTCCCTGCATCCGGGTCTTTTGCCGTGCTGCGGTCAGATGCTCATGCCGCCATCGACCATCAGCATCGTGCCGGTGACGAAGCTTGCCTGGTCAGAGGCGAGATAGAGCACCGAGCGGGCGATTTCCTCGGCGCTGGCATGGCGGCCCATCGGGATGAGCCTGTTGAAGAAATCCGTGCCGTCCATGCCGGTCGCGGCGCCAAAACCCTGTTCCACGGCAAGCTGGAAGCCGTTGTCGACGGGGCCGGGATTGACCGTGTTGACACGGATGCCGCGCGGGGCGAGCTCCTTGGCTAGGCAGCGCATCAGGCCGGTCTGGGCGTGCTTGGCGGTGATATAGGCATAGACGCCGGGATCGCCGCGCGTCGCCGCCACGCTCGACGTGATGATGCTGCTGCCGCCATCGCGCATATGCGGCACGGCGTGTTTGGCGGCAAGGAAGGCGCCGCGCACATGCACCGCCTGCACGGCGTCGAAGATGTCGAGCGGATAGTCGGCGATGGGTGCGATTGTGCCGAAAGTGCCGGCATTGGAAAACAGCACGTCGATGCCGCCGAAGCGCTCGACGGCAAGGCCGATATAGGCCTGCGTCGAGATACTGTCGGTGACATCGGCTGCCGCGCAGGCCACACGCTCCTTCGGCAGGCCCGCAACGGCCCGTTCAAGCGCCGCGCGGTCGTTGTCGACGAGCACGATATTGGCACCCTCGGCAAGGAAAAGCCGGGCGACGGCAAGGCCGATGCTGCCGGCCCCGCCCGTCACGATGGCGGTCTTGTTGTGGAGGAGCGCCATGGGTCAGATCGGATAATGGATGGCGCCGTCCTGCACGGTGATCCAGCGCAACTCGGTGAATTCGGCAATGCCGGCCTTGCCGCCGAAACGTCCGTAGCCGGATTCCTTGACGCCGCCGAAGGGCATCTGCGCCTCGTCATGCACGGTCGGGCCGTTGATGTGGCAGATGCCGGATTCGATACGGCGGGCGACCTGCATGGCGCGGTTGACGTCCCTGCCGAAGACGGCGGCGGAAAGGCCGTATTCCGTGTCGTTGGCGACGCGCACCGCCTCGTCGGTCGAGCCGACGCGGATGACGCTGACGACCGGGCCGAAGCTCTCCTCGCCGTAGATGCGCATGGCGGGCGTCACCCGGTCAAGCAGGGTGGCGTCGACGATCGTGCCCCGCACGCTGCCGCCGGCCGAGAGCACCGCGCCCTTGCCGACGGCGTCGCGGATGAGCTGTTCCAGCCTCTGGGCCGCATGGGCATCGACGACCGAGCCAAGCGGTGTGTTGCCCTCGCGCGGATCGCCGGCAACCAGTGTGGCGGCTTTTTCCGCAAGGGCTGCGACGAAGCGGTCGGCGATCGTCTCATCGACGACGATGCGCTCGGTCGACATGCAGATCTGCCCCTGGTTCATATAGGAGCCGAAGGCCGCGGCGGCGACGGCTGCGTCGATATCGGCATCGTCGAGCACCACGAAGGGGGCCTTGCCGCCGAGTTCCAGCAGCGCCGGCTTCAGGTAGCGCCCGGCGGTCTCGGCGATGATGCGGCCGACGCGGGTGGAGCCGGTGAAGTTGACGCGGCGCACGGCGGGATGGGCGATCATCGCCTCGACGATGGCGGCGGCATCGTCAGGCGCATTGGAGACGGCGTTGAGCACGCCTTCCGGCAGACCGGCCTCGTGCAGCGCGTCGACGATCAGCCGGTGGGTGCGCGGGCAGATTTCGGAAGTCTTCATGACCACCGTGTTGCCGCAGGCAAGCGGGGTGGCGAGCGAGCGCACGCCGAGGATGACCGGCGCGTTCCACGGCGCCATGGAGAGGACGACGCCGGCCGGCTGGCGCATGCCCATGGCGAGCGAGCCGGGGCGGTTGGAGGGGATGATCTCGCCGGCGATCTGCGTCGTCAGCGATGCGGCCTCGCGCAGCATGTCGGCGGCAAGGCCGACATTGAACATTGCCCAGCCGGCCGTCGCGCCCGTTTCGGCGGCCATGGCGGCGACGAAATCGGCGGTTCTCGCCTGCAGCTTGTCGGCGGCGGCAAGAAGCAGCTTTCGGCGCTGGCCGGGCCCGGTCGCCGCCCAGGCAGGGAAGGCCTTCGCCGCGGCATTGACGGCCTGGCGTGCATCCTCCAGCGAGGCGGCGGCGACCTCCGAAGCGATTTCGCCGGAAATCGGGTTGATGCGGGTGAAGGTGCGCCCGTCAGAGGCGGCCTGGTCGAGATTGTTGATCTTCAGTCCAAGGACGGACATGGTTTGCTCCCTGCTTGACATTCAGACGGTTGCGCCGAGGAACGCGCGTTTTACCGCGTCGTCGTTCATCAGTCCTGTTGCGGTATCCTCGCCGACGATGCGGCCTGCCTCCAGAAGGTAGCCGCGGTCGGCGATCGAAAGGCTCATCTTGACGTTCTGTTCGACGATCAAGAGCGCCAGCCCGCTCTCGCGCACCCGGCCGAGCGCGGCGAAGAGCTCGCCGACGACGACGGGGGCAAGGCCGAGGCTCGGCTCGTCGAGCATCAGGAGGTCGGGCTTCGACATCAGCGCGCGGCCGATCGCCACCATCTGCTGCTCGCCGCCCGACATGGTGTTGACGAACTGCCGGCGCCGGTCCGCGAGTTTCGGGAAGAGGCCGTAGACTAGCTCGCGGCTCGCCTTGCCATGGGCGCGGGCGCGCCTGGCATAGGCGCCGAGGGCAAGGTTCTCCTCGACCGTCAGGTCGCCGAAGACGCCGCGGCCCTCCGGCACCAGCGCGATGCCGGCTTCGAGCACCAGATGCGCGGGCCGGCCGGCAATGTCCGCGCCGACAAAGCGGATATCGGCGCCGGGATCGGGCCGGACGAGGCCGGCGGCGGCCTTGAGCAGCGATGACTTGCCCGCACCGTTGGCGCCGAGCATGACGACGGTCTCGCCTTTGCCGACGGTGACGGAGATCCGGTCGAGGGCAAGGTGCGGGCCGTAGTGGAGGGAGAGGTCGCGGATCTCAAGCATGGCCGTCTCCGAGATAGGCGCGCACGACCTCCGGATCCCGCAGCGTCTCGGCGGTCGGGCCGTCGGCGATCTTGCGGCCGGCATTCATCACGATGGCCCGCCCGCAGAGCGCCCGGATGGCATCCATGACATGCTCGACAAGGAGCACCGTGATGCCGCGCTCCCTCAGCGACAGGATGAGGTCGATGCCGGTGCGAAGCTCCGTCGGATTGAGGCCGGCGAGCCATTCGTCGAGCAAAAGCAGTTCCGGTTCGGCGGCGAGCGCCCGGGCAAGCTCCATGCGCTTCTGGTCGATATAGGTGAGGGAGCCGGCCGGCTGGTCGGCGCGTCCGGCAAGGCCGACGGCGGCAAGATGGGCCTGGGCTGCCTCGTGGGCTGCCTTGCCCCAGAGCTTCCGGCGGCCGAAGGCTAGTGCGGTCACGACGTTTTCGGCCACCGTCAGCGAGGGAAGCGCGCGCACCAGCTGGAAGGTGCGGGCGACACCTTTCCTCGCGATGCGGTTCGGGCCAAGGCCGGAAATCGCCTCGCCGTTGAGGGCGATCCGCCCGCCGGTCGGCGGCAGGAAGCCGGAGATCATGTTGAGCACCGTCGTCTTGCCGGAGCCGTTCGGGCCAAGCAGGCCGACGACCTCGCCGCGCTCCAGCGAGAAGGAGACGGCGTTGACGGCGGTAAGCCCGCCGAAGCGCTTGGTAAGGCCGGTGAGGGCGAGAAGTTCGCTCATCGCGCACCGCCTTTCCTTAGCCGGCTTTCAACGGCTGCCAGCACGCCCTTCGGCAGGAGGAACACGATGGCGATGAAGACAAGGCCAAGGATGATCGGATAATGGTTCGGAAAGTTGGCGGAAAGCCACTCGAAGAGCAGGAAGAGCGGAATGGCGCCGAGCAGCGGGCCCCACAGTCGGTCCGCCCCGCCGAGCAGCGCCATGATCAGCGTCAGGAAGGAGATGGTCGGGTTGAAGACGATGCTCGGCTCGATATAGGTCCAGCGCGGCGCCTGGATGGCCCCGACGAGCGTGATGATCACGGCACTGACGGCAAAGAGCGCGAGCTTGAGCTTGGTGATGTCGATGCCGCAATGGCTCGCCACCACCTCGTCGTCACCGATGACCTTCAAGGCGAGGCCCCAGCGCGTGCGGCCGATGCCCCAGGAGAAGAGGAAGGTGGCGGCGGCGAGCGCCAGCAGTTGCCAGTAGATCCCCTCCGGCGTCACGGGCAGGAAGATGTAGCGGCCAAGCGTGCCCGTCACGTTGACCTCGTACCAGGTGACGAGCTGGCGGATGAGCTCCGCAAGACCGAAGGTGAAGATCACGAAATAGACGCCGGCAAGGCGGAGCGTCGAGAGACCGACGACCAGCGCCACGGCAAGGCCGATCATCGCCGCGACGAAAAGGACGAGCGGATAGGGCAGGGTCTCGCTGAAGACGCCGACCGTATAGGCGCCGATGCCGAAGAAAGCGACGGTGGCGAGCGAGACATAGCGCGTCGGGCCGGAGAACAGGCCCCAGGCGGTGGCGAGCACCACATAGCCGGTCATGCCGATCATCAATGTCACCGCATAGGGTCCGGCGAAGAAGGGCAGGGCGGCGAGCGCGGCGAGAACGAGGCCGGCGACGAGGAGGCCGAAAAGCGTGCGTGCCGTCACCGTGCGCTCCTCCCGAAGAGGCCGGCGGGGCGCCAGAGCAGGATGGCGAGGAAGATGAGGTAGGTGGCGGCGAGCGTCAGGCCCGGATCGACATAGGTCGCAACGAAGGTCTCGACGAGGCCGAGCAGCAGGCCGGAGAACAGCGCGCCGAGAATATTGCCGACCCCGCCCATGATGATGACGATCAGCGCCTTCATGGTGAAGACGACACCGGCTGTGGCGGTGAAGGTCTGGTACATGGAGATGACCACACCGCCGGCGGCCGCCAGCGCTCCGCCGATGGCGAAGGCCGTGCGGGCGGCACGCTCGACATCGATGCCGACGAGCGGCGCGGAGGTCGGCGAGACGGCGACGGCGCGTAGCGCCGTGCCCCAGAGGGTGCGGGTGAGGAGCAGGTACAGCCCGCTGCCGAGGACGATGGCGAGCGCGAAGGCGATGAGGCGGTTGGCCGCGATGGTGGCCCCGAACACGCTGACGCCGATGTTGAGATAGCTGTAGCTCGTATAATTGCTGCCGAAGAAGACGAGCATGACGCCCTGGATGACGAAGAGCAGGCCGAAGGTGGCGAGGATGGAGTCGATCTCCAGCGTCTCCCGGTTCTTCGCGCGGCGCACCAGCGGGCGCATCATCAGGCCGTAGACGAGATAGCCGAAGACAAAGCCGAGCGGCACGGCGGCTAGAAGACCGAGCACCGGATTGATGCCGAGACCGTTGAACAGCACATAGGCAAGGAAGGCTGCCGCGATGATCGTCTCGCCATAGGCAAGGTTCATGATGCGCGCGATGCCGTACTGGAGCGTCAGCCCCATCGCGACCAGCGCATAGGTTCCGCCGAGCACGAGCCCGGACAACAAGGCCGTGACGAGCATGGCCGCTCCTTACATTTGCCGGCCGATGGCATGCACCGCGCCGTTTTCAGTCGATGGCAGAATGCCCCTCATCCGGCCTGCCGGCCACCTTCTCCCCGTGAACGGGGAGAAGGAAACCTGGCTATACCGTTGCCATCCCCCTCTCCCCGCTTGCGGGGAGAGGGCCGGGGTGAGGGGCAGTCGTGCCCGTTCCGGTCGTCAGCGAGGGAAAGCGCCGGTCCGCCAAAGCGCCCTTCGATCCCGCGTGACGAAGGCCGCTACTTCTTCCACGCTTGCCGCGGCAGGATCGGCTGGCTGGCGCCGGTACGGTCTGCAGGGGCGATGCCGACGAACTGGCCGTTCTGCCACTGGCCGGTCCACCAGAGCGTGCGAAGCTGGTTGTCTTCCATCTTCGTCTCGCCGAGCACGGTCTGGAATGTACCGGTCGACAGCTCCGCGGACACGGCCTCGCGGTCGAGGCCCTTGCGCTTGATCGCCTCCTGCAGCATCTGCAGCGAGGCATAGGTGATGACGCTGCCCCAATAGTCGGGACCTTGGCCGGTCACCTCCTCGTGGCGCTTGCGATAGGCGGCATTCGCCTCGTTCGCCGGATCGATGCCGCCCAGGCTCATGATGCCGGTGGCATTGTCGCCGTTGTTCTTGCCATAGACCGGAAAGCCCGTGCCGACGCCGAGATAGAGCAGCTTCGGATTGAAATCGGCGACCTGCGACTGCTGGGTCAGCGCGAACGTATCCGGCGGATAGGAGAAGGCGACGAAGCTGTCGGCGCCGCTCGCCTTCGCCTCGTTGATCATCGGCGAAAAGTCCGACGTGCCGACCGGATAGGTCTTGTCGTAGACGAGTTCGATGCCGGCTTCCGCGAAGGCCGGCCGTGCGGCGTTCACGAGATCGATGCCGAAGCCGTCGGCGACCGAGACCATGGCGACCTTGTTGTTGAGCGTGCCGTCGGTGACGGCCCTCTTGATGAGGCCGGCGAGCGCGCCGGCATAGTCGTGGCCGCCGCCGAGCATCCAGAAGCTTTTCTTCCAGCGCTTGACGAAATCCGGCGCCTTGTCGGTAACGGAGGAGACGGCGAGTTGCGGGTAGCCGTAGCGGTCGAAGAGCGGCGCGGCGGCAAGGTTGAAGCCGGTGCCCCAGGGCGCGAGGATGAAGTCCGCCTCGTCCTGCGTCGCCAGGCGTTCGACGGCGCGTACCAGCTCTTCCGAGGTGGACCGGTCGTCATATTCGATTACCTCGATCGGCAGTTTCTTACCGTCGGGCAGTTCGAGCCCGCCGGCGTCGTTCACGTCCTTCACCCAGAGCTGGTAGTTCGGCAGCGTCGTGATGCCGGCGCCGCCGGCATTGGGGCCGGTCTTGGAAATGGCGTAGCCGATCTTCACCGAGCTGCGGTCCTGTGCCAGCGCGCCCGGCGCGATGCCCGTCGCCAGGAGGGCGGAGGCAGCCGCCATCACGCGCAGGACGTGCCTGCGTTGCAGAGATTTCATCGTCGATTCCTCCCAAAAGGCCTGCTCTTCCGGCAGGCGTCGCGCCAAGGCGGGCAGCGGCCGCATTCTCCTCCGGGCCTTCTGTCGCCTCTTGACGGATGAAAGGTTAGCCGGACGCAGGGCGGGGCGGAATAGACTTTTACAAGAGATACTTGTACTTTTCACGGCAAGGAGACTGCCGCCATGCCCTTCCAGGATGCTCTTGCGCCGCAGCATCGCGCCGCCGGCAACACGCCGCCGCTGCCGACGGAGGCGCGGCTCTTCCGTGGTGCGCTGTCGCAGTCCGGCTGGACCTTCCGCGGCGGGCGCAACCGCGTCTTCCTGCTCCTCTCCGGCAGCGGCCGGGTGTCGCTCGGTCCGGCCGATCTCGGGCTCTCCGGTCCCTCCATCGTCTGGGCGCCGGCCGGCGAGCGGGGCACGGTGCTCTTCGATGCCGGCGCGGAGGGGGCGGCGCTGGCGATCCCGGAGCTGGCGCTTGGCCCCGCCATGCCGACGGGAGCGATCTTCGCCGAGGTGCGCGACGCCATCGCCCGGCCGATCCTCGGCGCCAAGCTGGCGCTGGCGGATGCGAGAAAGATGCTCCAGACGGTGGAGACGATCGAGGCGGAGCTGCGCGAGAACGCGGCGGGCATGCAGGAGGTGGTGCGTCATCACCTTGCCCTCTTGCTGATCGCCATCTGGCGCCGCGCCAATCCGGCGACGGAAAAGCCGAAACCCTCGCCGCGCGCCACCGTGCGCAGCTTCCTGCATCTCGTGGAGCTGCATATGCGCGAGCAATGGTCGCTCGCCGACTATGCCGCCGTCCTGGGCGTGACGCCGGACCGGCTGAACACGGCGGTGCGGCGCGCCACGGGGCGTTCGCCGATGGAGCTGATCCATGCCCGGCTGATGATGGAGGCGGAGATGCTGCTCGATGGGTCGAGCCTGCAGATCGCCGAGGTCGCCGAAGCGCTCGGCTTTCGCGATGCGGCCTATTTCAGCCGGTTCTTCAAGCGACTGGCCGGGGTCTCGCCGCGCGCCCGGCGGGCGGGGCTTGCCAGCCGGCAGGTGCGCGCGGAAACCTCCTATGCCGCCTGGCCGTAGATCTCAGAACAAGGTTTCGTAGATTTTCGGCTTGAAGCCCGCTGTCACGGCGCCGTCGCGGTCGAGCATGGGGCGCTTGATCATCGAGGGCTGGGCGAGCATGAGTGCGATCGCCTTCCCGGCGTCAAGGGCCTGCTTGTCGGCATCCGGCAGGGCGCGGAAGGTGGTGCCGGCACGGTTCAGCACCGTCTCCCAGCCGAGCGCATCGACGAAGCGCGTCAGGCTCGCGGCATCGATGCCTTCCGCCTTGTAGTCGTGGAAGCGATAGGCGACGCCCTTGGTGTCGAGCCAGGTCCGGGCCTTCTTCATCGTGTCGCAGTTCTTGATGCCGTAGATCGTGACGGTCACGCCGGTCTCCTTCGTTTTATGGTCGCCGCCTTCATAGAGCGATTCCGGCAAAACTGCGCAGCGGTTTTGCGTCCGGACGTCACGTCACTCCGAGATAGCGGCCCGGACGATGGTTGATGGCGAGCGTCATGTTGACGACGACGGCACCGAGCACGGAGAGCGCGAGGCGATCGGGCGGGATGACGAAGGCGGCGGTGGCAAGGATGGCGAGATCCACGGCGAGCTGGAAGTAGCCGGCCCGGATGCCGAAACGGTCCTGCAGATAGATCGCCAGCACATTGATGCCGCCGAGGCCGGTGCGGTGGCGGAAGAGGATGAGCAGGCCTGTTCCGGACAGCGCTCCGCCCATGACGGCCGCATAGAGCGGGTCGAGGTGGGAGAAGGAAATGAGGTCGGAAGTTAGCCGGGTAAAGATCGAGACGAGCGTGACGGCCGCGAAGGTGCGCAGCGTGAAGGCCCAGCCGAGCTTTTTGACCGCAAGGACATAGAAGGGCAGGTTGATGGCGAAGAACAGCCACCAGAAGCCGACCCCGCTGGCATATTGCAGGAGCAGGGCGAGGCCCGCCGTGCTGCCGGCGAGCAGCACGGCCTTGGTATAAATCACCACGCCGAGCGCCATGAACATCGTGCCGACGACGATGGCGATGGCATCCTCGTAGGCGGAATGGCGCTCGGGCCGGGCTGCTGTTTCGACAGACATCGTTTCCTCAGAGGCTCAGGAACTTCTCGATCACCGCATCGACTTCGGCCGATTTGAGGCCGGCAATGTTGATGCGGCCGGAGGTTGGCATGTAGATCGCGTGTTCGGCGCGCAGCTTCAGGACGTCCGCCTCCTCCAGCGGCAGCAGGGAGAACATGCCCTCCTGCTCGCGGACGGCCGTCAGCACCTGCCAGCGGCCGGAGAGGCCGGCAGCGAGGCGTTCGCGGATCGCGGTGATGCGCAGCCGCATGGTCTCGATTTCCGCCATCCAGTCGGCCTTCAGCGCGTCGTCGCCGAGGATTGTCGCGACGATGGCCGCGCCGTGGTCCGGCGGCATGGAATAGCTGGTGCGGGCGAGGGCCGCGAGGTTGGTGCGCACGGACAGCGCCGTCTCCGCGCTGCCGCAGGCGGCATAGATCGCCCCGGTGCGCTCGCGGTAGAGGCCGAAGGACTTCGAGCAGGAGACTGCGACCAGCGCTTCCGGCACGGCGGCAAGCAGCGTGCGCAGCCCGGCGGCATCCTCGTCAAGGCCGCGGCCATAGCCCTGATAGGCGATGTCGACGAGCGGCAGCAGGCCGCGTGCGGCGATGAGCTCGGAGACGGCGCGCCACTGTTCCGCGGAAAGATTGGCGCCCGTCGGGTTGTGGCAGCTGGCATGCAGCAGCACCGCATCGCCCGGCGCGGCGCCCGAAAGCGCCTCCATCATGCGGTCGAAGAGCACCGTCTGCGAGGGGATGTCGAAGAAGGGATAGGTGACGACCTCGAGGCCGGCCGCCTTGAAGATGCTGGCATGGTTCGGCCAGCTCGGCAGGCCGAGCCAGATGCCCTTGACGCCCATGCGGGCCATCAGGTCGGCGGCAAGGCGCAGCGCGCCGGATCCGCCCGGCGTCTGCAGCGCGGCGGTGGCGCGGCCGCGGCCGGCTTCGCCCGTCGTCAGTGTCCACAGGCGCTCCAGGAAGACCGGATCGCCCTCCGGGCCGACATAGGCCTTGGTCGGCTGCATCTCGACGAGGCGCCGCTCCGCCGCCTTCACCGCGCGGAAGATCGGCGTCGCACCCGTTTCGTCGCGATAGACGCCGACGCCGAGGTCCACCTTGCCGGCGCGCTCGTCTGCCCGGAAAAGGCCGATCAGGGCAAGCAACGGGTCGTCGGGCTGGCGGGTGAGGGCGTCGAACATGGCCGGGTTCCTTGTGCGGTGGGTCTGCAAGCGGTGTAGGCCAAAGCTGCCGCAAAATCGACCATGATATTGCGGAGAAAGCGCAAGAAGCTTTTGTCTTCTTGCTTTCCGCTGCTAGATTGGTGCAGGTTTTTGCGTGGAGCGGGACATGGGCAGGAAGCCGGACGATGAGCTGACGCTGGACCAGACGGATCGGCGCATCATCCGCCTGCTCGTCGAGGATGCGGGGCTCTCCAACAACCAGCTTGCCGAGAAGGTCGGCCTCTCGCCGGCCCCGCTGTCGCGACGGCTGGCGCGGCTGGAGGCGAGCGGCGTCATCCGCCACACGGTGATCGTCGATCCGCGCGCCGCCGGCATCGGTTTTCAGGCCTTTCTGGAGGTGACGCTCGAGCGCACGGCCCCGCGCGTCGGCGAGCGCTTCATCGATCTCGTGCGGCGCATGCCTGAAGTGGTGGAGTGTCACACGGTCGCCGGCGATTTCGATTTCCTCCTGAAGATCGCCGTGAAGGACGTCGCCGACTATCGTCGGCTGCTTTGGAGCGAGTTCGAGCGAATCGGCGAGATCAAGACGCTGCGTTCGACCATCCTGCTCGACAGCCCGAAAATGCAGGTGAGTGCGCTTCCCTAGCCATTTTCACGGAACCTTCTTGGTCGTGAAAGGTTGCCGATCGGGGCAAAGCGCCCATATGATGAAGGCGCCACAAGGAAGGACACGTGGACAGGAAACTGAACGACAAGATGATGTCGACCGCATTGCTGTCGGCCATCCGCAACCGCCGCGGCCATCGGCCGCCGGAAAACAATCGCCCCGGCGATACCGTGATCGCGTCCTACAACGTGCACAAGTGCGTGGGCGTCGACCGGCGCTTCGATCCGGAGCGCACGGCAAGCGTGATTGCCGAGATCGACGCCGACATCATTGCCATCCAGGAGGCGGACAAGCGTTTTGGCGAGCGTTCCGGCCTGCTTAATCTCGATGTCCTCGAACGGAACTGTGGTCTCCTTCCGGTGCCGATCACCGCGCTGTCGTCGACCGGCCATGGCTGGCACGGCAACATGATCCTGATCCGCAAGGGCGCCGTTGGCGGGGTGCGCCAGCTGAAGCTGCCGGGCGTCGAGCCGCGCGGTGCGCTGGTCGTGACGCTCGACCTGCCGGTGGGCAAGCTGCGGTTGGTCGCCGCCCATTTCGGTCTCCTGAAACGCTCGCGCGAGCAGCAGGCCATGGCGATCCTCGCGTCCGTCGCAGAGGAGGAGGAGATGCCAACCCTGCTCGTCGGCGACCTGAATGAATGGCGCATCGGCCGTAGGTCCTCGCTCTCGCGCCTGCAGCCGACCTTCGACCCCGCGTCCGGCGCGGTGCCGAGCTTTCCTTCCCGTTTTCCGGTCCTCGCGCTCGACCGCGCGCTCGGCCATCCGCACGATCTCGTCACGTCCGTCGAGGTGCACGACACACCGCTTGCGCGCGTTGCGTCCGATCACCTGCCGATCAAGGCGCATATCGACCTCAAGGTCGTCTGGGAGCGCTCGTTCGACCCTACAGATAGGGTGAGCCAAGCCATGTGATGCGCTCGACGAGGCGCTGGGCGAAGGGACGCGCCCGGAGCTCATCGAGCTTGACCTCCTCGGCTTCGGACAGGGCGGCGGCGATGCGCTGGCCGATGAGATCGGCGAAGTCCGCATCGATCACCTCGATATCCACCTCGAAATTCAGCCGCAGCGAGCGCGGGTCGATGTTCGACGAGCCGATATAGGACCAGGCGCCGTCGATGACCGTGAGCTTGGAATGGTTGAACGCGCCGGAGGCCCGCCAGATTCGGCAGCCGTGTTTCAGCATCTGGTCGAATTGCGCCGTCATGGCGAGATCGACGAGCTTCAGGTTGTTGGCCGATGGCACGACGATGTCGATTTCCACACCGCGCCGCGCCGCCGTGACGATCGCGCTGATCAGCTCGCGGTCCGGCAGGAAATAGGGCGACATGATGCGGATGTGCCGCTTGGCGATGGAGAGTGCGCCCATCAGCATGCGGTGGTTGGTTTCAAGGCTCTTGTCCGGGCCTGACGGCACGACGCGGGCGAGCATGCCGCTTTCCGGTGCGTCCGGCGGCGGGGCGATCTGCCAGGCCTCGCCCGCCAGCTCGTCGCCGCCGGAAAAGCGCCAGTCCTCGTAGGCGATGCGGAAGAGATCGCTGACGGCAGGGCCGGTCAGGCGGAAATGCGTGTCGAGCGCTGCCGCCTCGCCGGAGAATTCGGCGCAGAAGCCGGCGCGGATGTTGAGCCCGCCGGTAAAGGCGACGCTGCCGTCGACGATGAGGATCTTGCGGTGGGTGCGCAGGTTCGCATAGGGCAGCCGCAGGCCCATGACGATATTGCCGTTGAAAACGTCCACAGGCACGTTCGCCCGCTGCAGGTCGGAGACGATCGACGGGATCGAATAGCGCGCGCCGACCGCATCGATCAGCACGCGCACCTGTACGCCGCGCGCCACCGCGCCCGACAGTGCGGCAACGAAACGCTCGCCGGCGGGATCGCGGTCGAAGATGTAGGTTTCGAGCAGGATGGAGCGTTCGGCGGTGGCGATGGCGGCCAGCATGGCTGCATAGGCCTCGTCGCCGGTCGACAGCAGGTGGATGCGGTTGCCGGACGTCAGCTTGCAGCGGCCGACCGTATCGCCAAGGTGCTGCATGGCGGCGAGGGCCCGACCGTAGGCCACCTGCATATAGGCATTGGAAACGTCATATTCCGCCATATGGTGCCAGCCGGCGGCAAGCAGTCCCTCGCGGCTGAGATTCAGCGTCTTGCGCCGGATGCGGTTCACTCCGCCGATGGCGTAGATGAGCGGGCCGACGACCGGCGACAGCATGATGACGCCGACCCAGCCGATCGCCGCACGTACCTCTTCCTTCGTCATCGTGGCATGGATGGCGGCGGGCACGCCGAGAACGATCGACAGGGCGACGAGGATGTGCGGCCAATAGGCGGAGAGCGTCTCAAACATGATGCGTGCGGATCATCCCAAGGCGGCTTCGTCTTCGCGTGTGCAGATGTCACACCCGCTTGCGGCGGTTGCGCGTCACGCTGGTTTCGCACCTATATATTGCTTCGGGTGAGGTGATTGCGAGGGGCGGGACCCGCCCTTCGCAGGTTTCTTTCCGGGCCTGCGGTTCAGTCCTCCAGCGTGCCGGGCTTGCGGTTCCTGCGGGTCGCCTCGTGGCAGGCGATCTTCATCAGGTCGTCGCCGCGCCGCGCATAGCGGGCGGAGCTGCGGGTGGCGATCAGCCCGTCGTGGCCGGCGGTCACCGCCAGCGTGCCATCCGGCGCGCCGGGCCGGGTGATCAGCGTCGCAAGCAGATCGCCGGCTTTTACCGTCTCGCCGATATCGCGGTGGAAGAGCACGGTGCCGGGCTCCGGCGCCCGTACCATCTCGATATTGTCGAGCGGCACGGCGGAGCCGGCATAGGCTTCCGCTGCATGGGTGGGGTCGGCGACGACGCCGCGTCCGGCAAGGAAGCGCCACAGGCCAGCCGCATCCGCCTTCGCCATGTCGGGATAGACGTCGCGCTTGCCGCGCAGCTCCACGGTCACCGAGAGGCGGCCGGGCACGCTGCTCAGCTTTTCTCCGCCCTGGCGTTTGAAGGCGTAGCCGACCGCCTCCTCGAAGGCGGTGCTCTCGCCATCGGAAAGGAACACGGCTGCCATGTCGAGCGCCGCCGCGAGATCGGCCGCCTCCGGCCAGAAGGCCTCGTCGATATAGGCGTATTGCAGGGATTCGTCGTCGCAGTGCAGGTCCAGCACGAGGTCGGCGCCGAGCGCGGTGTGCAGCAGCGTACGCTTCAGGCGGTCGACGGCGCTGCGGCGGTCGATATCCTCGAGCAGCGTTTCCCGCTCGCCAAGCGCCACCAGCGGAAAGTCACGGTTGAAGTTGGTGCGCGTGCCGAGATCGAACCGGCCTTCCATCTCGCCGAAATGCGATTGCGCAAGACCGATCGGATTGGCCTGCGGGATGACGGTGATGTCGCCGCGGATTGCCCCGTCTTCCTCTGCCTTGCGCAGCCGCTCCACGAGGAAGTGCAGGAGCGCGGTGCCCGGCAGTTCGTTGGCATGCAGGGCGGCCTGGATATAGACGGAGGGCGCCGCGGCATCATTACCCTTGAAGCGGTAAACGGGAATGCGCCATTCGATACCTGCCGTATCGCCGCTGATGATGATCTGCGAATGTTCCACGTCGTCTCCTCGCTGTTTCGCTTTTGGGAACGGGTTATGCGAACTGGCGCAGATGGGCGCAAGTCCCCGGTGACAAACCCGCCGTCGCGCAGGAAACGGGTTGAAAGCAGTCGGGCAAAGCCCGATCTTGTGACAAACGGGAACAGGAGCCGCATATGACCGGCAAAACCCACTATCTGATCTTCGACACCGCGGGTGGCCCCTGTGGTATTGCCTGGACCGCGTCCGGCGTCGTGCGCTTCCAGCTTCCGGGCGAGGATGCGGATACGACGCGCCGCCTGCTTCTGCGCCATCTGCCTGAGGCGGAAGCGGCCGAGCCGCCACCGGCCGTCGCCAGGGCGATTGCCGCCGCGCGGCACTATTTTGCCGGCGAGGAAGCGGATTTTTCCGACGTGCCGCTCGATCTTGCCGGCCAGAGCGATTTCTTCCTGGCGGTCTACGATGCGGCCCGCCGGGTGCATTGGGGCGAGACGACGACCTACGGCGCGCTTGCCCGCGAACTCGGCGCCGGGCCGGAAGCCGCGCGTGAGGTCGGTCAGGCCATGGCGAAGAACCCGGTCGCGCTCATCATCCCCTGCCACCGCGTTCTTGCCGCGGGCGGCAAGGTCGGTGGCTTTTCTGCACCGGGCGGTTCGGTGTCCAAGCTGAAGATGCTGGCGCTCGAAGGGGTTTCGTTTACCCCACCGGAGCCGGCGCAGCAATCCTTCGGGTTCTGAGCACGGGCCAGCAACGCTCGCCCGTGCTCATTTCAGGCGTCATGCCGCCGGTTTTTCAAGCGGGCATGGACGACAAGCGTGATCGTGGCCATTGAGGTGGCATAGCCGACCAGGGGCCAGGCCGTCGTGCCATCGAGCAGGATGACGAAGGCGGTGCCTACAAGGCCGGTGATCAGGCTCTGGACGCAGAAATGCAGGGCAACCGCCGTGCCCGCCGTCTTGCCAAAGGCTCGGAGCGCACCATTGGCGGCGACCGAGGCCGTCAGCACGATGCCGACGGCCATCACCCACACGGGCGGCAGGACGGTCCAGAAGGACGGTGCCGCCAGCATCTGCCCGAGCGCCAGCAGGCCGGCACCGGCCAGCAGCAAGGTCATGCCGCGCACCATGCAGCCCGGGATGCCCCAGCGGCCGACAATACCCTCCGCAAACCGGGCCGTCGCGATCATCACCAGCGCCGCGCTGGCAAAGGCCAGGCTGAAGCCGAACTCGGAAAACCCGGCTTCATCCATCAGGATACGCGGCGCCGTCGAAAAGAAGACGAAGAACGTTCCCATGGCGGCGCTGAAGGCGAGCGTGTAAGTCCAGAAGGCGCCGCTTGCCAGCACGGGGCGGAAGGCGCGTGCCTGTGCCATCGCCGCGGCTGGCCGGGTTTCATGCCATTTCGGCAACGCCCAGAGCAGCATGAGCACGGCGGGAATGCCGAGCGCGACGAAGAGTGCCCGCCAGCCGAGGGCACCCGCGATGAGGGCGCCGGCAATCGGCCCGAGGGCGGGAACGAAGGCCAGCATGGCGTTCATCAGGCCATAGATGACGGCGTTTTCCGGCCGCTCGGCATAGACGTCGCGAATCGTGGCGAAGAGCGCCACCAGCGTCGCCGAAGCGCCCACCGCCTGCAGCAGCCTGAGCGACAGGAAGAGAGGCGCGGAGGTGGTTGCCGCAAGGCCGAAGGAGGCAGCAGCGAAGATTGCCGCCCCCGCAATCAGCACCGGCCGCCGGCCGATCCGGTCGGAAAGCGGGCCGAAGAGCACCTGCCCGACGCCGAGCACAATCATATAGACCGTCAACGTCAGCTGCACCATTTCGGGCGTCGTGTGCAGGATCGAGGGCATGGCGGGCACCACCGGCAGGTAGATGTCCATGCCGAGCGAGGCAAGAATGTTGAAGGGGGCCAGCAGCAGGAGTGCCGCCGGAAGGCTTTTGGTCCACGGGCGTGGATCTTGAATACGCATGACTGTTCATCCGCTAAATGAAAACATTCGGCGGCGTCTGCGCTGTCGAAAAAGATGCGTCAGCAGAACGCCGCAACAACCAGGGTGTCGTTGCGGCCTACTTCACTGCTGTCTTGGATCCCCGCATGCGGTCTCCTATTCCCACTCGATCGTGCCCGGCGGCTTCGACGTCACGTCGTAGACGACACGGTTGATGCCACGCACCTCGTTGATGATACGGGTGGCGGCGCGGCCGAGGAAGTTCATGTCGTAGTGGTAGAAATCGGCGGTCATGCCGTCGACCGACGTGACGGCGCGCAGCGCGCAGACGAACTCGTAGGTGCGCCCGTCGCCCATCACACCGACGGTCTGGACCGGAAGCAGAACGGCGAAGGCCTGCCAGATCTTGTCGTAGAGGCCTGCCTTGCGGATCTCGTCGAGATAGATGGCGTCGGCTTCGCGCAGGATCTCCAGCTTGTCGCGGGTGATGCCGCCCGGGCAACGGATGGCAAGGCCCGGCCCCGGGAAGGGGTGGCGGCCGATGAAGCTATCGGGCAGGCCCAGTTCGCGGCCGAGCACGCGCACCTCGTCCTTGAAGAGTTCGCGCAGCGGCTCGACGAGCTTCATGTTCATACGGTCGGGCAGGCCGCCGACATTGTGGTGCGACTTGATGGTGACCGAAGGACCGCCGGTGAAGGAGACGCTTTCGATGACGTCGGGGTAAAGCGTGCCCTGGGCGAGGAATTCCGCACCACCGAGCTTCTTCGCCTCGTCCTCGAACACTTCGATGAACAGGCGGCCGATGATCTTGCGCTTGGTCTCCGGGTCGGAAACGCCTTCCAGTTCGCCGACGAAGCGATCGACGGCGTCGACATGGATGAGGTGCAGGTTGTAGTGCTCGCGGAACATGGCGACGACGTCGGCCGCCTCGTTCTTGCGCATCAGGCCGTGGTCGACGAGGATGCAGGTGAGCTGCGCGCCGACGGCCTCATGGATGAGGAGCGCCGCAACGGAACTGTCGACGCCGCCCGAAAGCGCGCAGATGACGCGCTTGTCGCCGACCTGCTCGCGGATTGCCTCGACGGCTCGTGCGCGATAGGCCGACATCGACCAGTCGCCCTTGATGCCGGCGATCTTGTGCACGAAGTTGGAGAGCAGCTTCGCGCCGTCGGGCGTGTGCACCACTTCCGGATGGAACATCGTCGTGTAGTAGCGCTTCGCCTCGTCGACGCAGATGGCGAAAGGGGCGTTTTCGGAGGTGCCGATGATCTCGAAACCCTCGGGCGCGACGGTGACGCGGTCGCCGTGGCTCATCCAGACCGGATATTTTTGGCCAACTTCCCAGAAACCCTCGAAAAGCGGGCTCGACTTCAGGATCTCGACATCGGCGCGGCCGAATTCGCGGGCGTGCCCGCCCTCGACGGTGCCGCCGAGCTGGGTGGCGAGCGTCTGCTGGCCATAGCAGATGCCGAGGATCGGCAGGCCCGAATCGAAGACGACCTGCGGTGCGCGCGGGCTGCCCTGGTCGAGGACCGATGCCGGGCCGCCGGAGAAGATGATCGCCTTCGGCTGCATGCGGTGGAAGGCTTCTTCCGCCGACTGGAAGGGAATGATCTCGCAATAGACGCCTGCTTCGCGCACGCGCCGCCCGATGAGCTGGGTCACCTGGCTGCCGAAATCGATGATGAGAACGCTGTCGGGATGAGCTGTCTGGGTCATGGCGAGCCTTTAATGAAAATCCTGTCGCCGCGCAACGGGGAAATGCCGGATTTTCAGCCCTTCAGCACGACGGTCCCGTCGGCGATGGCCGCTTCCAGCCGGTCGACGGCCTCGGCGAGCTTCTCGTCGATGACGTGGAGATACTCCGTCCAGTCGCCGATATGGCTGAGTTCGGCCTTGCCGTCGGATATGCCGCGCAGGCCGACCAGCTTGACGCCGAAGGCCTGGCAGGCGCGCAGTTCCGCAAAGGTCTCCATCTCCACCATGTCCGCGTCGATATCGGCATAGGCGGTGCCGGAGACGATGTTGGCGCCGGTCGAAAGCCGTGCCTCGGATATGCCCGGAATGCGTACGGGAAGCTGCACTTCCACCGGCAGGTCGAGGAAGGGCGTCGCGCCGCGGGTGAAGCCCAGCGGCGAGGCATCCATGTCACGATAGGAGACGGAGGTCGCCTGGTAGACCCCGGTCTGCTCCAGCACCGCCGATCCGGCCGAGCCCAGCGAGACGACGAGATCAGGGAGATCGCCCTCCGCTTTCAGGTGGCAGAGCGCGAGCGTCAGCTGCACGGCCGCCTCCACGGGGCCGACACCCGTCATGAAGGGCGTGATGCGGGTTTTCAGGTGGGGGCCGTATTCGGCATCGACGGCCATCACATAGAGGATGCGGTGCGGGCCGACGGTCTTGAGGGAAACGCTCATCCGGCAATGTCCTCGCGCCCGCGCACCACCATCATCGTGCCCGTCATCGAGGCGATGAGTTTTGCCGGGCCGTCCGAGATGGCATAGCCGCGCCCGTCGGCGACGATGATGTTGGAGCCCGGCTTGGTGACCTCGCCGCGGAAGAGGAAGCGCTCGCCGCGCCCCGGCGACATGAGGTTGACCTTGAACTCGATGGTGAGGATCGCGGCATCCGCGTCGATCACCGAATAGGCAGCATAGCCGCAGGCGGTGTCGAGCGCGGCGGAGATGACGCCGGCATGGAGGAAGCCGTGCTGCTGCGTCAGCTTCTCGTCGAAGGGCAGCTCGATTTCCACCGTGCCATGCTCGATACGGGTGAGTTCGGCGCCGATGAGCCGCATTGCCGGCTGTCGGGCGAAGCTTCGGGTGATGCGATCGGCGAAATCGGCCGGTGGAAAATCGGTCATGGTGCACACAGGTCTGCCGGCATGCCGGCGGGATTGGCGAAGATGGCCGAACGTTTGCACGGGGCATGCTGCACTGCAAGCGCCTTTCCGTTCCCAGGGAAGATTGCGGCGCCCATGACCGCCCTGGGGCACGTTCAGCGGCGCGGCATCAGGCTGGCAATATGCTGGTCCCAGGCGACAGCCTCCCGGCTGCCTGCGAAGCGGCCGTCATAGGAGGAGACAGCAAAGCCCTGCGGCGCTGCGGCGATGCCCGCGGCGTCGGCAACCGTTTCCTCCCGCAGCACCTGGCCGCTTTTGGCCTCCAGAACGACAAAACGTCCGCCATTCGGCGAGGTGAGGCCGACAAGGCCTTCGCGCCGGTTGACGGCGATGGCGCCGACATAATTGGCAAGGCCGATCGTGGTTTCCTCCGGCAGCGAGAGGAAGGTCAGGTCTTCCCCTCGGCCGAAATGGCCGACGAGCGGCGGCAGGTCGTCGCGCGGCCCCTCATACTGGCAGGCGAACCAGATACGTCCCGTGACGTCGAGGTCGATATGGCGGGTGGAAAGCTGGCGCAGCTTTTCCGGCAGCGCATGACGCTCGACAAGCGCGCCCGACGTGGCGTCGATCAGGGCGAGCGAGGGCTCCATGTGGTCGAGGTTCAGCTTGGTGCGGCCGAAATCCGGATGGGTTTCGATACCGCCGTTCGCGGCGATCAGCAGGCGGCCGTCATCGCTGACGGAGAGATCGTGCGTGCCGATACCGTAGGTCGAATATTCGCCGATGCGGCGGTAGCCGTCGCCGGCGTCATAGAGGCCGATCACGCCGCGATTGGCGTCGAAGTCGTTCTCGCTGGCATAAAGGATCCTGCCGTCCGGGGAAAAGCAGCCGTGGCCGAAGAAGTGCCGGTCCTCGGCGGCGGCGATGGTCACGGGTGCAGACCGGCCGTTGCGGTCGGCGATCAGGGCGAAGGTTCCGGGGCGTCGCGCAAAGGCGACGAGATGGCCGGTTGCGGGTGAAAAGGCCATGCCGTGGCTGCGGGCCGGCAGCGGCGTCCTGTCGATGAGCGTGCCGTCTTCCGCCAGGACTGCGATGCCGAAGCTTCCATCGCGTTCCATATAGCCGGAGGCGAAAACGGCGTCGGTCTGCGACAGTGCGAAGGACGGCCGAGGTCCAAGCGCCGCAACCCAGGCGGCACCCGCCATGCGCAGGAAGGCGCGACGGTCGACAAGCGTGCTTGCGGCGCCCGCGGCCCGCATCAGTCGCCGTCCGCGAAGGAGAAGCCGGCGCCGAGCCCGATTGCCCCGCCATATTCGGTGTTGAGGCGCAGGATGAGGTCACGCGTGTTGACGAGGAGGAAAGCGATCTTCTCTTGTTCCTCCGGCGTCGAGACGGCCTTTTCGATGTCGGGATCGATGGTCGGTGCAACGCGGTGCAGTGATTTCAGCACGAAATCGATATTGCCGGCGATGGACATGAAATTGGGATCGATGAGGTCGGCCATGCCGGATGTGTCGAACAGCGCCTGCAGGCCTTCGATATTGGCGTTGATCGAGGTCCAGGTGTTGCCCGAGCGCCAGAAGACCGCCGATTTCGGCCGCGCCGTGCCGCCATTGCGGTAGAAGGTCTCGATGCGCTGGTCGCGCACCGCCTCCGCCCCGTGCACGAGAATGCCGAGGAGGGCGGTGACCGCCTCCTTGCCGGTGCGGAACACCGGGTTCTGCGGGCCGGGATGTTTCCAGTCCTGCTGCACACCGCCGGGGGCGTCCCACGCGGCAACGAGCTGGCCGGCCGTCGTCTCGATGTGGCGGGCGACGGCGGCGGCATAGCGGCAGCGGAAACCGTTCGGTGCTTGCATCAGGGTTTCCGCGCCGGTGCCGTAGAGCGCGAATTCGAGCGCGCCAAAACCCTGGATCGCAACGCTCTTGCCGGCCATGGCCGCTGCGTTCGTATCGGCTTCGTCGGCTTTTTGCAGCAGGGCCTGCACCTGTTTCAGGCCGGTGCTCTTGCGGTCGGGATAGAAGAGGATGCGCTCGAAGCGGTTGTCGTCGATGACGGGGCCGATGCGGACGATCTCGATGCGGCCCCAGTCGGCGACCGCCTGCCGGAAGGCATCGTCGACGGCTGTCCGGCTGCCTTCGGAGGGTGTCTTGCAGAAGGCGGCGGTTGTTTCGGCGAGCGTGCCGGCCGATGCCTGGAAACGACGGTAGCCAGGACGGATGACCTCGTCGACCGCGCGCGTCATGACGCCGACCACGTTCTCGTCCGTCAGCGCGGGCGGCACGGGCGCCTCGCCCTCCTGTGCCAGCGCCGGCAGGGTGGCGGAAAGCATCGCGAAGGCCGTGAGAACGGCGGGAAAGCGAAAGAAGGGACGGGGCCGGCTTGGCATCAGAGGCTCTCCAGGAAGGTCAGAAGGGCGTCGCGGTCCTGTTTTTCCAGCGCGGCGAAGCGGTCTCGGGCCGCCTGAGCCTCCCCGCCGTGCCACAGAATGGCCTCGGTCAGGTTGCGAGCGCGCCCGTCATGCAGGAAGAACGTATGACCGTTAACGGTTTTTGTAAGGCCGATACCCCACAGCGGCGGCGTGCGCCATTCCCGCCCGGTCGCCACGCCGACCGCCTGTCCGTCCGCAAGGCCTTCGCCCATGTCGTGCAACAGGAAATCGGAATAGGGCCAGATGAGCTGGAAGGCATGGGCCTTGTTGCCGGCATCGCGCCGGGTGACGAACTTCGGCTGGTGGCAGCGTGTGCAGCCCGTCTCGTAGAAGACGCGCTTGCCGTTCAGCGTTTCGGCGAAACTCGCCTTGCGCCGGGCCGGCACGGCAAGGTTCTCCGCGTAGAAGGTGACGAGGTCCATCACCGGTGGCGGTGCCTCGGCATCGCCAAGCCGCGTCTGCACGCCATTCGGACGTTTCAGGCAGGCGGTCTGGGCCAGCGTACAGTCGCCCTGGTGCAGCGGCACTTCCGGCGTCGAAAGGCCGATGTCGAAGGCGAAGGCGTCGGCGCTCTGCTGGCGCACGGTGGCCGATTGCGCCTTCCAGCCGAAGCGGCCGAGCGCCTTCTTGCCCGTTGCCGGATCGATGGCGACGGCGGCCTTGCCACTGATGCCGTCGCCATCCGCGTCGTCGGGGTCGGCAAGGGCGAGGATGTCTGCTTCGTGGATTGCCTGGATAAGGCCAAGGCCGAGCATCGGCTGGGTGACGCGCGGAGAAAGCGTCGTCGTCGCGTCGAGATCGCCATATGCGAGACCGGCGACGGAATATCTTGGGCGGCGCAGCGTGACGACCTCGCCTCCAGCAAGCGTTACCGGCTCCTCGGTATAGTCGATCACCATGCGGCCCTCGGCCTTGAGGCCGGGTATGGCGAGATCCTGGAGCTGCCGGCCATAGATCGGGTCCGGCAGGCTCATCTCGCGCAAATCTTTCAGCGCCGTCTCGTCCTCCGGCGTCCTGGCCGCACGGGCGAGTCGCAGGAACATCGATGTCGCCTCGGCGGCGCCTTCCGGCGGATGGCCACGGCCGTCCTTGATGTGGCAGGTCTGGCAGGAGCGCGCATTGTAGAGCGGCCCGAGCCCGTCGGAGGCCTGGGTGGAGGAGGGTGAGGAGACCCAGAGTTTCTGGAAGAGCGCGTTGCCGAGTTTGAACGTCTCTTCTTCCTCGAAGGTGATGTTCTCGGAAAAGTGGGAGAAGCTGTTGATGTTGACCGATGCGAGCGAGGTCGCCGCCCCGCCGGACATCGCCTCATATTGCTCGGCCTTGGAAAAATCCGTCGCGAGCGCCGTCACCGCGGCGACGCGCTTGCGATCCTTTTCGGAGAGATCGTCGCGCCCGCGGTCGGTGGAATGCGCATTTCCCAGAACGAAAACGCCCGCCGCGATGGAAATCGCGGCAGAGACCGCGAGCAGGCGACGGGCGGGACGTTCTGTCATTGCTGGGATCGGGCCGCCGTCCCACGGGGAGGCGGCCCGCCTTCTATCATTGGAAGACAGCGTTAGGATTATCCAGGCTGTCTGAGCCTTCAAGCTCGATCTTGCCGAGGTCCAGCGACCCGATGACGCGCTCGATCGTCTTGGTCTGGTCGATCAGGCTGTCGACGGCGGTCTGGACGACCTTGTTGCCCTCCGCGTTGCCTTCGCCGATCATCTGGTCATAGGCTTCGCCACCTTCCGCACGGTCCACCAGCGCCTTGAAGGCGGTATGGCTGGCGTCGAGCTTGGCCTTCATCTCGGTGTCGAGCGCGGCGTCCTTCTCGGCGACGAGTTCGGAGAGCGACGGGCCGGTCAGCTTCGACCCGTCCGGGCGGGTATATTCGCCCGTATAGACCGTCTGGATGCCGACGACGTCGTAGTAGTGCGAGTTGTGCGTGTTGTCGGAGAAGCAATCGTGCTCTTCTTCCGGATCGTGCAGCAGGAGGCCGAGCTTCATGCGTTCGCCGGCCAGTTCGCCATAGGAAAGCGAGCCCATGCCGGTCAGCATGGCGGTGATGCCGGCCTTCGGATCTGACGTCACGTTCTTGGTGGCGTCGCCGTCGGCGGCCCAGGCCTTCACCATTTCTTCGAGGTCGGTGACCAGCAGCGAGGAGGCGGCCTTCAGGTAAGCGGCGCGGCGGTCGCAGTTGCCGTTGGTGCAGGCGGCCTTGTCATAGTCCGTCGCCGGGCGGTTGCCGGCCCCCTTGCCGGTCCCGTTGAGGTCCTGGCCCCACAGCAGGAATTCGATGGCGTGGTAACCGGTCGCGACGTTGGCTTCCACTTCGCCCGCCTCGTGCAGTTCCTGCAGGACCGCCGGCGTGATGGTGGTGGCGTCGATCGTCTTGCCGCCGATCTCCAGCTTCGGGTTGGCGATGACATTGCCGACGAAGAGTGCGTTCTCGTCGCTTTCCGTGCCGTAGCTGGCATCGACATAGTCGATCAGACCTTCGTCGAGCGGCCAGGCGTTGACCTTGCCTTCCCAGTCGTCGACCAGCGGGTTGCCGAAGCGGTAGGCTTCCGTCTGCTGGTAGGGCACGCGGGATTTCAGCCACGCCTCGCGCGCGGCCTTCAGCGTTTCGTCGCTCGGCTTGGCGATGAGGGCGTCGACCGCCGCGTCGAGTGCCTTTGCGGCGTCGAGCGAGTCGGAGAATTTGGCATGCGCGATTTCAGCATAGTGCTTGACGATCGCCGCCGGGTCGGCCGCCGCATGGGCGGAGCCAATGGCAAGCCCCGAAGTCGCGGCAGCGAGCGCAAAGGCGGCCGTGCGGAGGAAGAAAGTGGTCATGACGTCTCCTGGTGTCCTGTTCGATGTGTCCCCCGACACCGGACGTCACGGCTTGCCTCCCTTGGCCGCCGCCGCCCGGATGGTCCGGCGTACCGCCGGGCCCGGGATTATTCAGGCATTGCTGTCATGGACCAAATAAAAACTGGTGTCAAAGTGTATAGTTTAGAATGGTTTCAAGCTGTTCCGGCACATTTGACAGAGCGCAATCGCCTCAGGCCCTACGGCCCATCGCGCAGAAGAAGAAACCGTCCGTATCGGTCGAGGCCGGCGTCAGGGTGACGGTCTTACCGTCGCGTGACCACGGCTGGGGCTTCTCAGCACCGAACAGCGCCTTCCAGGTGTCGGTCGCGGACAGGATCTCGAAATCCGGATTGGCTGCGCAGAAGCCGTGAACCTGCTCCTCGTTCTCTTGCGGCAGGATCGAACAGGTCACATAGAGCAGGAAGCCACCCGGGCGCACGAAGGCGCTGGCATTGGCGAGCGCTTCCTGCTGCTGGGTGAGGCGCTCCTCGAGGTTCTTTTCGGTAAGGCGCCATTTGGTGTCCGGCCGGCGCCGCCAGGTGCCGGTGCCCGTGCAGGGGGCATCGACCAGCACGCGGTCGAAGCGGCCGTTCAGCGGCGAGAGGCTGGAAATGCTCTCGTGGACCTGCACGTTTCGGGTGCCGGCGCGCTTCAGCCGCTCGATGATCGGGGCGAGGCGCTTGCGGTCGGTGTCGTAGGCGTGGACCTGGCCCTTGTTATGCATGGCGGCCGCCATGGCGAGCGTCTTTCCGCCACCGCCGGCGCAAAAGTCCAATACCTGCTCGCCCTCCTGCGGGACGACGAGATCGGCGACGATCTGCGAGCCTTCGTCCTGCACCTCGAACCAGCCCTTCTGGAAGGCGAGGTCCGCGGTGACGTTCGGCAGGCGCGAGGGGCCTTCGCCCGCGGGAATGCGGATGCCCTCGCGGGCGATAGTAGAGGCGACGGCGGCGTTGCGTTCCAGTGCCTTCAGCACCTTGTCGCGGCCGGCCTTCAGCGTGTTGGCGCGCAGGTCCAGCGTCGGCCGTCCGGCAAGCGCTTTCGCTTCCGCCAGCCATGCTTCGCCGAAATTGGCCTCGAAGGCGGGCTGGATCCATTCGGGAATGTCGCCCTGCACATGCGGCGCGGCGTCATCGAGATTGCGGGTACGGAAAGCGGCGAGCTTCTCGTCTGAAAAGGCTTCGGGCGCAAAGCGGTCGCCGTCGAACTCGGCGGCAAGCGCCTCGGGGGCGAGGCCCCACTGGCGCAGCAGTACAGCATAGCCGAGTGCGGCGGGGCTGTCATCGTCCATGAGATAGGCGTGCGACAGTTTCATGCGCAGCGCGTCATAGACGATATTGCCGATCGCGGCGCGGTCGCCGGAACCGGCGAACCGGTGGGAAAGGCCCCAGTCCTTGAGCGCATCGGCGACGGGGCGCCGCCGCGTCTCGATATCCGTCAGAACCTCGATGGCTCCCGAGAGCCGCCCACCCAATCGCATCCGCATACTCCGTTTTGCGTCGTGGTAGCGGCGGAATGCGCGAAGGGCAAGCCGGGAGCCGCAGAATAGCGGTCGTCAGCCGATGACTTCGTAACAGATCTTGGCGTGGCCGGAACGGATCATGCCGATGTTGGAGGCGGCAGCCTTGGAGAGGTCGAGCACCCGGCCGCGGATGAACGGACCGCGATCATTGATGCGTACCACGACACTCTTGCCGTTGTTGGCGTTGGTGACCTTCACCTTGGTGCCGAAGCGCAGGCTGCGATGGGCGGCCGTCATGAGGTTCGGGTTCATGCGCTCACCGGAGGCGGTGCGCGAGTGCAGCGCATACCAGGAGGCGCGACCGCAACCGGCGGCCTGAGCCTCCGAGAACGTAACGAAGGATGAAGAGGCGGCAACGAGCGAAGCAAGCGCGAGGCTGGAGAGCTTGAGCATCATGTATCGGATGACCTTCCGGGAAAGTTGTGAATTTCCACTGTGTTGATCGCCGTATGAGGAAGCAAAAATGGCAAAAACGTGCCTCAACCCGCCGCAATTGCTGTCGGGGGCCGGCAGGATATACAGTCCATCGCCAGCGATGGAGTTTTAATCTTCGTTAACGTGACAGGAAAGAGTCTTGCGAATCAGTCACTAAACTGGATCGACTTGCGGACCGGAATAGTCATCCGGTAATCGCGCAAATTTTCGGAAAAAACTTTCAATATTAGCAATTTATGCGCAGGAATTCGGCGGCAAAAATGAGGCAGATAAATTCAGGGTTGTGCAAAATCGCAAAAGCCGGCCGGCAAGGTCCGGCCTCTCAGCCTCGCCAGCGGCCAGTCGCGTGGAGTTCGGCGAGCGACTGGCGATAGTCCGGGAAGCGGAATTCGAAGCCGGCAGCGCGCAGCCTGGCATTCGAGACGCGCTTGTTCTCCCCATAGAAAGACCGTGCCATGGAGGAAAGTTCCGCCGTCTCGAAAGGAATATCCGGCGGCACCGGCAGGCCCATCAGCCGGGCAGCTTCCGCCACCACGTCCTGTGGCGGGCCGGGCTCGTTGTCGGTGATGTTCCAGACGCCGCCAAGGGATTTCTCCGCGAGGAAGAGAGCCGAGCGGCCGATATCCTCGACGCGGATGCGGTTGAACACCTGGTCCTTCTTGACGAGGCGCCGTGCGGTGCCCTCGTCCATGTTGCGCAGCGCGTTTCGGCCCGGGCCGTAGATGCCGGCAAGGCGCAATACGGCGACGGGCAGGTCCGAGATCCTGCCGAAGTCGAGCCAGTGGTTCTCCGCCTCCACCCGCTCGATGGAACGGGCGGAAACCGGGTTCAGCGCGGTGTCCTCGTCCACCCAGCCGCCCTTGTGGTCGCCGTAGACGCCGACGGTGGAAAGATAGCCGGCCCAGACGAGCTTCGGCATCAGGGCAGAGAGGGAGGGCATGCCCGCGCGGAACAGCGGATCGCCATCCTTGCCGGGCGCGATGGACTGCACGACATGGGTGGCGCGTGCCATGTCGGCGGCGAGGGCTTCGGGAACCGGGCCACCGTCATAGAGGATCGGTGCGATGCCGAGCGCGCGAAGGTCGTCCGCCTTCTCCGCCGAGCGCGTCGTGCCGGAAACGGAAAAGCCGGCCGCCTTGAAGGTCTGGCCGATGGCCTTGCCGGAAAAACCGGCACCGAGGATCAGGAGGTGCGTCATCGACAGTCTGCCTTCGCTCTTTCATATTCCGCGCGCACATCCGCGTCCGCGTCGTCCGTCCTTCCTGCCGCAAATTTCCCGAATTCGGAAGCCGTCATCAGCCGGGAAAGCGCCCATGCGGCCATGCCACGCACCACGGCTGACGCATCGTCGGCAAGGCGGATGCATTCGGCAATCAGGCTGCGGTCGCCGGAATTGCCGGCGGCAATCAGCACGTTGCGGATGAAGCGGTCGCGGCCGATGCGCTTGACCGGCGAGCCGGAGAAATGCGCACGAAAGCCGGCATCGTCGAAGGTCAGAAGATCGGCAATCGCCGGGGCCTTCAAATCCTCGCGGGCGATGAGCTTCATCTGCGAAGCGGCAGCGGCGAACTTGTTCCAGGGGCAGGCGGCAAGACAATCGTCACAGCCATAGATGCGGTTGCCGATCCTTTCGCGGATGTCCGGGTCGATCGGTCCCTTGTGCTCGATGGTGAGGTAGGAGATGCAGCGCCGCGCATCGAGCTTGTACGGTGCCGGGAAGGCGTCGGTCGGACAGGCGTCGAGACAGGCGCGGCAGGAGCCACAATGGTCGCGCTCCGGTTCGTCGCGGACAAGCTCGGCCGTGGTGAAGAGGCTGCCGAGGAAGAGCCAGGAGCCGTGCGTGCGGCTGACGAGATTGGTGTGTTTTCCCTGCCAACCGAGCCCGGCGGCGGCCGCGAGCGGCTTTTCCATCACGGGAGCCGTATCGACGAAAACCTTCACATCCACCCCGCCGCGGGCGGCAAAGCGTGTCGCCACTTCCTTCAGCTTGCCCTTGATGAGGTCGTGATAGTCGCGGTTCTGTGCATAGACGGAGATCGCCGCCCGATCCGGCATGGCGAGCACGGCGCGCGGATCGTGCGCCGGGCCGTAGTTCATGCCGAAGAGAACGACGGAGCGCACTTCACTCCACAGGACGCGTGGATCGGCCCGTCGCGCCTCGGTCTCCGCCATCCAATCCATGGTGCCGTGATAGCCGGCGGCAAGGAAATCAGCGAGCCGGGGCGGCGCCTCCGGAATGGAATCGGGGCCGGTGATGCGGCAGAGGTCGAACCCCTTGTCCGCCGCTTCCGTCTTGAGGAAGTCGGTCAGGCGGCGCCGGATCCTGTCGTCGCCCGACATCGTCTCGTCCTCAGAAATCGAGGTCCGCGTAGTGCGAAACCGGGGTGACGCCGCGCACGCGCTCGGCGAGCAGCGGGCGGAAGGAGGGGCGGGATTTCAGCCGCTGGTACCACTCCTTGGCCTGGGGTGCATCCGTCCAGTTGATCTCGCCCATATAGTCGAGCACGGAAAGACAGGCCGCCGCGGCAAGGTCTGCATAGGAGAGGCGGTCGCCGGCAAGATAGGTGCGCGAGCCCGCGAGCCAGGAGAGATACTTCATGTGCTGGCGGATATTGGCGCGCGAATTGCGCAGGATCTTGCTGTCCGGCGGGCCGCCGCCCTGGTCCGGTGTCATCTGCAGCTTGAAGATGCGCTCGCGCACCAGCGGGCGCGTCACGTCCTGCTCCATCTTCTGCAGGAACCACTCCGTCAGGCGGCGGATTTCCGCGCGCTGGAACGGGTCTTCGGCGAGCAGCCGGCGGTCGCGCTTCAGAACGCCATGCGTCTCGTCGAGATATTCGGAGATGATGCTCGCGCCACAAAGCGCCCGCATGCTGTCGTCGACATAGACGGGCAGCGTACCGGCCGGGTTGAGGGCGAGGAAATCACGCCGGTTCTCCCAGGGCTGCTCCTCGGCAAGCTCCGTCTGAAACCCGTATTCCGCCAGGATGAGGCGGACGAAGCGGGAGGCGGCGGACATCGGGTGATGGTAGAGTGTGGGCATCAGGCTGCTTTGCTGGTCTTGCGGAAGGGGCTGTGGCCGGGTCGAGCGCGCATGCGGGCTGATTTGACCATGGCTGATTTGACGAACCTATAGAAATTTGGTGGTACAAACACAAGCGAATCGGGCTTTTTGCCGTATGTCCGCTTCATTTCGTGGCTTTCTTCCCCTTTTCCCCAAGGAACCTACATGGCAGACCAGTCCATTGTCAGCGCCCTCATTCTCGGATTGATCGAGGGCCTGACCGAATTCATCCCGGTATCCTCCACCGGTCATATCCTGCTTGCCGGGCACTTTCTTGGCTTCAAGTCGCCGGGCAACACCTTCGCCGTGCTCATTCAGCTGGGTGCGATCCTCGCCATCCTCTCGGTTTATGCGGCCAAGCTGCTGAAGATCGCCTTCGCGCTGCCGTCGAGCCCGGAGGCGCGCCGTTTCGTCATCAGCGTGCTCATTGCCTTCCTGCCGGCGGCCGTCATCGGCGCGTTGGCGCATGACTTCATCAAGACGGTGCTGTTCGAAACACCCATGCTGATCTGCATCGTGCTGATCGTCGGCGGCGTCATCCTCTATGTAATCGACCGCCTGCCGCTGCAGCCGCGTTATACGGATGCCATGCAGTATCCGCCGTCGCTGGCCTTCAAGATCGGCCTCTGCCAGTGCCTTGCCATGATCCCCGGCACCTCGCGCTCGGGCGCGACGATCGCCGGCGCCTTGCTGATGGGCACGGACAAGCGTTCGGCGGCAGAATTCTCGTTCTTCCTCGCCATGCCGACCATGGTCGGCGCCTTCACGCTGGACCTCTACAAGAACCGCGATGCGCTCTCGTCCGATGATCTTCTCGTCATCGGTGTCGGCTTTGCCGCAGCTTTCGTGGCGGGTCTCTTCGTCGTGCGCTCGCTGCTCGACTTCGTGTCGCGCCGCGGCTTCACGCTGTTCGCCATCTGGCGCATCGTCGTGGGAACACTGGGCCTGATCGGCCTTCTGATCTTTGGATGAACGTTCTTGGCCGGCTCTCGGGCCGGCCGGCCTTACTTGACCGAGGCGGTCGTGCAGGGATCGACGCCGTAGGCCGGCGAACAGCCATGCTTGCCGGCGGAGACCGTCGACGGCGCGGCAAAGGATCCGGCCACGATGATCAGAGCCGAAAATCCGAAGAAGATTGCAATTGCCTTGCCCATTGCGCCGAAAGCCTCTCAAAGTCCTGAAAATACGCCGCAGAACTGTCATCAGTACGACGCGACGGGGGCGGTGTTTATTCGCTGGTCCGAAGACAATCAATATCGCGACATGCTGAATCGCGCGTAAATGCCGCAGCGATTTTTTTTACCGCTGCATAAGTGCAACAGCCAGCCCAAAGCGCTTTCACAAAACGCGACCGGCCGCCGCGGGAAAGCCCCTGCGGCGGCCGGTTTCGTTCACGAAAAATGGCTCAGGCCGTACGGTCGATCCGCGTGAACTGGCCCTGCGGGCGGTAGCGCACGAGGTAGCTCGGCAGGATCGCTTCGACAAGAATGGGCTCGATGCCGATCGCTTCCAGCGTGCGGCCTTCATTGCGGGCCGCATCCGAGACGATGTTGTCGGACCGCAGCAGCGTCACCTGGTCGGCCGTCAGCGGCGGCTTGATGAAGGGCACCAGCGACGCGACGGAGCCCATCAGCGAGGCGATGCCGAAGGGCAGCGAGACGAGCGGGTTCTTGCGGTCGACGATGCGCAGCATCAGTTCAAGACACTGGCGGAAGGTCAGCACTTCCGGGCCACCGAGTTCGTAGACGCGGCCGCGCTCGATCGTGCCGTCCACCGAGCGGGCGACGGCTTCCGCCACGTCGGCGACATAGACCGGCTGGAATTTCGTATGGCCGCCGCCGATCAGCGGCAGGACGGGTGCATAGCGCGCCATGGTGGCGAACTTGTTGAAGAAGCCGTCTTCCGGGCCAAAGACGATGGAGGGGCGCAGGATGACGGCGTCGGGAACCGTGCGCAGAACCGCCGCTTCGCCGCGGGCCTTGGTGCGGGCATAGGACGAGCCGGAAGCCTCGTCGGCGCCGATCGCGGAAATGTGCGTCAGCTTGGCGCCGATGGCGCGGGTCGCCTCGGCGACGGCGCGGGCGCCAAAATCCTGCACGGCGTCAAAGTTGTTGCGGCCGCTCTCAAAGAGGATGCCGACGCAGTTGATGACGTGGTCGGAGCCTTCGACGGCGCGATCGACCGACTGGCGATAGCGCAGGTTCGCCTGCACGAAGGAGATCTGGCCGACGCCGCCGATAGGCTGGAGGAAGCCGGCGAGATCCGGCCGGCGCACGGCGACGCGGATGCGGTAGCCGCGACGCGCCAGCGCGCGCACCACATGACGTCCGACGAAGCCCGAGCCGCCGAAAACGGTGACGAGCGGCGGAAGGTTGGACAAGGTCATGAGGCTGCTCCTGAAGAACATTGTAGGTAGGTAGCGCCTACATAGCCCAAACCGTTCGCAAGGTGAAGCGCGGCGAAGCGTCTCTAGCGCCGGGTTTTTCCGCGGTCTGGATCGGTCGGCTCAAAAGCCTTCGACAACCACCATTTCCGCATCCGCCACTTCCTGGCGGATGGCCGCGGCGATCTGGTATTCCGGCGAATTGTAACAGTCGACGGCCGCCTGCAGGGAGGGGAACTCGATGATCACGTTGCGCGCACGCACGCGACCTTCCAGCCGTTCGAAGGCGCCGCCGCGGGCAATGAAATTCGCGCCGTACTTTTCGAAGGCCGGCTTGGCGGCGGCAACGTAGTCCTTGTAGCGCTCGGTGTCGCGCACGTCGACCTGTGCGATCCAGTAGCCCTTGGGCATGTCTCTCTCCCTCTTTGGTGTTTATGCTGTGAGCGCGCCGTCCATTTCGGCAAGGATTGCCTTGGCTGAGGCGAGCGGATCGACCGCGTTGACGATCGGACGGGCGACGACGAGATGGCTGGAGCCGGCCTTCAGCGCATCGGAAGGCGTCATGACGCGCTTCTGGTCGCCCAGATCGGCCCCCGCCGGGCGGATGCCGGGCGTGACGATCGCCATGTCCGGGCCGACGATCTTGCGCACGGCTTTGGACTCTTCCGCAGAACAGACAATGCCGCCCATGCCGGCGATACGGGCCTGTTCGGCGCGGCGCAGCACCAGCGTATGCGGATCGTATTCATAGCCGGCATCGATGACATCCTTGGCGTCCATCGAGGTCAGCACCGTGACGCCGAGGAGGCAGAGGTCGGAACCCTTCGCCGCGGAAACGGCGGCAGCCATAGCCTTCGGATAGGCGTGCAACGTCAGCATGGACATGCCCATCTTCACGATGTTCTCGACGCCCTTGGCCACCGTGTTGTCGATGTCGAGCAGCTTCATGTCGAGGAAGACCTTCTTGCCGTCCTTGGCGAGGTCGCGGGCGAATTCCAGGCCGCCGGCGAAGACGAGCTGGTAGCCGATCTTGTAGAACAGGGTGGTGCTGCCGAGTGTCCGGACCACCTTTTCCGCCTCCGCGATGGTCGGAACATCGAGGCCAACGATCAGGCGGTCGCGCGCGGACATGGTCAAAACCCTTTCCAAGATTCCATTGGCGTCCACTCGCATGCGACGGCCCGGTCCGCAAGCCGGAATGCGAAAAGATTGCCGCCGCCTGCCGGCTGGTCGCCATCCCGGCGGATGGGCGTGCCTTTGAGGTGGCATTTCAGCAGCGTGCCGACGCCGCCATGGCCGACAAAGGCGATGGGAACGTTCTGATCATGCCCAGCCAGCGCACGCTCGATGGCGCCAACGATGCGCGCCTGCGCATCCACCGCGCGCTCCCAGCCGCGAAAACTCGTCTCTGGATGGGCGAAGAACGCGTCTGCCGCCGCTTCGAAGGCATCGGGCGCGAGGTAGCCTGTGGCGGAACGGTCGTTCTCGCCCATGGCGTGGTCGGTCTCGATGGCAAGGCGGCCGCCGGCAAGAATCTCCGCCGTCTCGATCGCCTTGCGCTCGCCGCTTGCCACGAAGCGGCCGATCTGTCGCGCCCAGCCGGCGGAGGCTGCGAGCAGCGCTCGCTCGCGGCCGCGCTCGGACAAGCCCCAGTCGGGCACCGGCACGGCCGGGTCGATGGCGACCTGCGGATGGGTGATGTAGAGCGCGAACATTGCCGCCCCTCAATGGGTGCGGCGGTAGGTCCAGAGTTGCGCCGGCGGAATGTTGCGCACGACGAAATCGAGATGGGTGATCTGGTAGCGATCCGGCATGGCGACGACGGGAGAAAGCGGGCCGTAGGAGATCTGCACGACGGGCCGTCCGGCCGGAATGCGGGAGAGCAGGTCCTCGATCAGCGACACGCGCTTGTGCATCGGGAAATTGAGCAGCGGCACGGCGGAGACGACGCTGTCGAAGGTGGCATCGCGGAGGTCGCCAAGCGTCTTGTCGAGGTCGAAGGCATCGCCGTTGATGAAATTGACGCCGTCGAAACGGGCGACAAGGTGGTTGTAGAAATCCGTGGAGAATTCGACCGAGGTCAGCTTTTCCGGCGCAAGGCCGGTCTCGAGGATCGCCTTGGTGATGACGCCGGTGCCCGGACCGAGCTCCAGTACGGGAAGGCCGGAAGCGGGATTGACGACGCTCGCCATACGGCGCGCGGTGATCGAGGAGGTGGGGATGATCGAGCCGACGGCCCGCGTATTGCTCATCCAGCCCTTGAAGAAGCGGATCTCGTCGTCGAATTTCTTGCCGAGCCGTTCCTTGACCTTCACACGCAACGTCATGCCATCCCCCTTCATGGTACGCTTCCGGCCGGCGGCAGGCTTCATTCCCGTCCGCTTCGTTCGGCCATGCCAAATATGTGACGCGGTTTGCGTCAAAAACAAGTCTGATTGCGCCGCCGCCCGCAAGTTTCCCCTGCCGGCGAAAGCACTTCCTAAAAAAGAACCCGCCGGCGAGCCGGCGGGTTCCAGAACAGTTTCCCCAATACGGGAGGCCTATACGCGCATCGGCATGAGCACGTAGAGCGCGTCGTCACCGGCGAGATCGCGCACCAGCGTCGGCGAACCGGGATCGGCCAGCATGAACACGGCTTCCGTGCCGGAAAGCTGCGACGTGATATCGAGAAGGTATTTTGCGTTGAAGCCGATTTCGAGCGGATCGTTGTCATACCCGACCGGCAGTTCTTCCGTCGCGCTGCCCGAATCCGGGTTGTTGACGGTCAGCGTCAGCTGGCCCTCGCCAAGCGCCAGCTTGACGGCGCGGCCGCGCTCGGAAGAGATGGTGGAGACGCGGTCGACGGCCTGGGCGAAGGACTGGCAGTCGATCTTCAGCTCCTTGTCGTTGTTGGTCGGGATCACGCGCTGGTAATCCGGGAAGGTGCCGTCGATCAGCTTGGAGGTCAAAACGATCGAGCCGATGGTGAAGCGGATCTTCGCGTCCGAGACCTCGACGGTCACGGTCAGCTCCGGGTTGTCGACCAGCTTCTGCAGTTCCCCGACCGTCTTGCGCGGGATGATGATGCCGGGCATGCCCTCGGAACCCGAGGGCGCTTCCACGTCGGCGCGGGCAAGGCGGTGGCCGTCGGTGGCGACGGCGCGCAGCTTGAGCTGGCCGTTGCTTTCGATCGTGTGGATGAAGATGCCGTTGAGGTAGTAGCGGGTCTCCTCCGTCGAGATCGCGAACTGGGTGCGATCGATCAACATCTTGAGGTCCGTCGCCTTCAGGCGGAACGTGTGCGAGAAGCTGCCGGCGGTGAGATCCGGGAAATCGGACTGTGGCAGGCACTGCAGCGAGAATTTCGAACGGCCCGAGGTGACCGTCATCGAGGAACCGTCGGTGCTGGTGGCGAGCAGCACTTCCGAACCGTCCGAGAGCTTGCGCACGATGTCGTACAGCAGGTGTGCGGGAACGGTCGTCGCGCCGGCCTGCTCGATCTGGGCAGGCGTCGCTTCGGTGATTTCGAGGTCGAGGTCGGTCGCTTTCATGTCGAGGCTCGCGCCGTCCGCACGCAGCAGCACGTTCGAGAGGATCGGGATCGTGTTGCGCCGTTCGACCACGCGATGGACGTGGTTCAGCGACTTCAGAAGATTGGACCGCTCGAGAGTAATGCGCATGGAACTGTACCGCTTTCGACCGCTAGCACGCCGGAAGGCCGGCGCGGCATTGCCTTGAAATCCCGGCGGGTGCCGGACGATGTGGACGGGCAAAATGGCAGAAACATGCGGAACTTTGCAAGTGCTAACGGCAGAGGACACAGGATAGTCAACGCCCGGACCTTGCGAGGGCCTGCCCGCTCGCCCATAAGGATGAGGACAGGCGGCCGTCCAGCGGCTGGAAAGGCGACGGGCGATGCGGGATGACGATGCGGCAAACGGCGGTGGCGGAGGCGCGAAGACCTTTCGCCTGCACAATGCCGTGATACCCGCCCGGCCGCTGGAGCCGGCGCTTTATCTCGTCGCGACGCCGATCGGCAACCTCTCCGATATCACGCTGCGGGCGCTCGAGACCCTGGCGGGCGCTGATGTGCTGGCCTGTGAGGACACCCGCGTCACCCGCGTCCTGCTCGACCGCTACGGTATTGTAAACCGGCCCTACGCCTATCACGAGCACAATGCAGACGAGGCGGGTCCGCGCCTCATCGCCGCGCTGGAGCAAGGCAAATCCGTTGCTCTCGTCTCCGATGCCGGCACGCCGCTTGTTTCCGATCCCGGATACCGGCTGGCATTGCTCGCCATTGCTGCGGGCCACCGTGTCGTGCCCATTCCCGGCGCCTCCGCCCCGCTTGCTGCGCTCGTCGGCTCGGGCCTCTCCAACGAGGCCTTCTTCTTTGCCGGCTTCCTGCCGTCCAAGGACAAGGCGCGGCGGGATCGTCTGGCCGAGCTTGCCGGCGTGCCGGCGACGTTGCTGTTCTTCGAATCCCCGCATCGCATCGCCGCGACGGTGGCGGCGGCGGCCGAGGTGCTCGGGGAGGAGCGGGCGGCCTGCGTCTGTCGTGAACTGACCAAGACCTTCGAGGAGTTTCGCCGCGGAACGCTCGGCGAGCTTTCGGTATTTTACGGCGACGGCCACACCGTCAAGGGCGAGATCGTCTTCGTCATCGGCCCGCCCGGTGAGGCCGCCGCACCGGAGGCGGAGGATGTCGACCGGTTGCTTGCCGCGCTCGTCAGGGACATGCCGGCCGGCAAGGCGGCGACCGAGGCCGCGCGGCAGACCGGCCTGCCGCGGCGCGATCTCTACCAGCGCCTCATCGACCTGAAGGGCGGCGATGGGCAATAGGCCGGCGGATCCGGGCCGGCTGAAGGCCTTTCGCCGCGGGCACGTCTCAGAATACATCGCCGCGCTCTACCTTGTCGCCAGGGGTTTTCGCATCCGTGCGATCCGCTACCGCACGAAGCTCGGCGAAATCGACATCATCGCGCGACGGGGCGATCTGGTCGTCTGTGTCGAGGTGAAGGCCCGCCGTGATGTCGACAGCGCTGTCTTTGCCGTCACAGGAACCGCGCAGCGGCGCATCCGTGCGGCAAGCGAAATCTGGTTGTCGCAGCAACCTGACGGCCACCGCCTTTCCCTCAGATATGACATCGTCGCCGTACGCCCCTGGCGGCTTCCCCGGCATCTGCCGGATGCGTTTTGATCAAAAGGAAAATGTAACGAAACTGACACGAAACCGTAACGCGCCCGTCACGGTGGCCCCTTAGTGCACCCCTCACACCAAATCCGGTGAAGAGGAGCAACCCATGTTCAAGCCGCTTTCCCTCGCAGGTTTCGCACTCGCGTTTTCCGCCTCGGCGTCGATGGCCGCCACCAACATCACCTGGTGGCACGGCATGGCCGGTCGCAACGGCGAAGTCATCAATGAAGTCGCCAAGAAGTTCAACGAGGCCCAGTCGGCCTGCGCGCTGACGCCGGTTTCGAAGGGCACCTATGAGGAAGCGCTCGCTTCCGGCATCGCCGCCTTCCGCTCGGGCGAGCAGCCGAACATCCTGCAGGTCTTCGACGCCGGCGCGGCGACGATCATCAACGCTCCGAACGCCGTCATCCCGGCCGAAGACCTGATCACCGGCGCCGGCCACAAGTTCGACCGCGAAGCCTTCATCGAGGGCGTGCGCTATTTCTACGCTGCGCCGGATGGCAAGTTCGTCGGCATGCCGTTCAACTCTTCAGCGCCGATCATGTACGTGAACACCGAAGCCCTGGAAAAGGTCGGTGTGGAAGCGCCGAAGACCTGGGAAGAGTTCGAGGCGATCGCGCCGAAGCTGAAGGAGGCCGGCTACCTGCCGCTCGTCCAGTCGCAGCTGACCTGGCAGTTCACCGAAAACTTCTTCTCGCGCCACAACATCCAGTTCGCAACGAACAACAACGGCTACGACTCGGTCGTTGACACCAAGATCAACATGACGGACCCGAACCTCGTCATGATGTTCACCAAGCTGAAGTCCTGGGCCGACGAGGGTTACTTCGGCTACTACGGCGCCGGCTGGAACGACAACCAGAAGCTCTTCGAAGAGGGCAAGGCCGCCTTCTGGATCGGTTCTTCGGGTTCCTTCGGTGGCCTGACGAAGACCGCGCAGAAGCCGTTCACCGCGACCTTCCTGCCCTATTGGCAGAGCGTCGAGGGCGCCGGCACCAACTCCTTCATCGGCGGTGCTGCGCTGTTTGCCATGTCTGGCAAGTCGGACGAAGAGAACAAGTGCACGGCCGATTTCTTCCAGTTCCTGACCTCGCCGGAAGTGCAGAAGTTCTACCACCAGGCCACCGGCTACGTCGCCATCACCAAGGCGGCCTACGAGCTGGCGAAGTCCGAAGGCTACTATGAAAAGACCCCGGTCGCCGAAGTCGGCATCAAGCAGCTCATGCTGCCCTCGGGCGACTGGTCGAAGGGCTACCGCCTCGGCTTCTACCCGCAGATCCGCGAGATCATGGAGCGTGAATACGGTCGTATCTTCGCCGGCGAAACGTCGGTCGAAGACGCCCTGAAGACGATCGAGACCGAGGCGAACGACCTGCTCGCCCGCTTTGCCAAGACCGCCGGCTGATAGGTTCAGCTCCGGCCGGCCCCTCATCCGGCCTGCCGGCCACCTTCTCCCCGCAGGCGGGGAGAAGGGACCAAGCCGCGGCGTTTCCTCCCCCTCTCCCCGCTTGGCTAGGGAGAGGGTTGGGGTGAGGGGCAGTCGCCCGCCGCCTCCGCTCTTTCAAAGGCCACGACATGAAGCGCGTCCAGTTCTCGTCGCCCTACCTGCCCTATCTCTTTATCGCGCCGCAGATGGCGATCATCTTCGTCTTCTTCTACTGGCCGTCCGTCCAGGCGATCCAGTCGTCCTTCTATCTCGAGGATCCCTTCGGCTTCGGTTCTACCTTCGTCGGCCTGGCGAACTATTCGGATGCGCTCGGTTCCCCGCAGTACCAGTCGATCGCCCGCTTCACCGTGGTCTTCACCGCGCTCGTCACCTTCCTGTCGCTCGGGATCGGCATGCTGCTCGCCGTCAAGGCGGATGCGGTGCTGAAGGGAAGCGCGACCTACAAGACGCTGCTGATCTGGGTCTACGCCATCGCCCCGCCGGTCGCGGGCCTGATGGGCATGATGTTCTTCGACCAGCATATCGGCCCTCTGGTGAAATTCGCCGCCCTTTTCGGCTGGGACATGAAGGTCGGCCTCAATTACAACGATACCGCCATTGCCATGATCATCGTGTCGGTGTGGAAGCAGATCCCCTACAATTTCATCTTCATCCTCTCGGGGCTCCAGAGCATTCCGGCCTCCGTGCGCGAGGCGGCCGCCATCGACTGCCGCTCCGGCGTCCGGCGCTTCTGGACGATGACGCTGCCGCTGCTCGCGCCCACTGCCTTCTTCCTGCTCATCATCAACATGACCTACGCCCTCTTCGACACCTTCGGCGTCATCGACGTGATGGTGAAGGACAAGGCCGCCAACAACCCGATCACGCTGGTCTACAAGGTTTACATGGACGGCTTCCGCGGCAACGACCTCGGCGGTTCCTCCGCCCAGTCCGTCATCCTGATGATCGTCGTCTTCGTGCTCACCATCTTCCAGTTCCGCTTCATCGAGCGGCGCGTGCACTACAATTGAGAGGCCGCCCGCCATGAACCGTACCCGTCTGTTCGATCATCTCATCCTCATGCTCGGCGTCTTCGTCATGGTCGCGCCCGTGGTGGTCGCCTTCATGACCTCGACGCACGATGCCGCCGACATCCACAGGAACGGCCTCTCCATCACCTGGGGCGGCAATTTCACCGAGACCTACAACACCGTTTTGACGCGCGAAGGCGGCTTTACCGGCGAGATCACCGGTGCGCGCATGATCTGGAATTCGCTGATCCTTGGTGTCGGTTTCGCCGCGGGCAAGATCATTCTGTCCATGCTCGCCGCCTATGCCATCGTCTATTTCCGCTTCAGGCTCGGCACGCTGTTCTTCTGGATGATCTTCACGACGCTGCTGCTGCCGCTCGAAGTGCGCATCGTCCCCTCCTACGAGGTGATGAACAAGCTCTCGCTCACCAACACCTATACCGGTCTCATCGTGCCGCTCCTGGCATCGGCCACCGGTACCTTCTTCTTCCGCCAGTTCTTCAAGTCCGTGCCGGAGGAACTGCTGGAGGCCGCGCGCATCGACGGCGCCGGGCCGATAAAGTTCTTCATCGACGTGCTGGTGCCGCTCTCGCGCACCATGATCGCCGCCATCTTCATCATCATGTTCGTCTATGGCTGGAACCAGTATCTCTGGCCGACGCTGATGACCACGGACGAGCGCTTCTTCACGCTGGTGCGTGGCATCAAGCAGATCCTGCTCGTCTGGGTCGGCTCCAACATTCCCGATTACAACGAGGCCTTTGCGCTGGCGATCCTCGCCATGCTGCCGCCGGTCATGATCGTGCTGATCTTCCAGCGGTGGTTCATCAAGGGCCTCACCGAAAGCGACAAATAGGAGGGTCGTCCCATGGCATCGATCGGTATCAAGGGCGTGTCCAAGATCTACAATGGCGGCGTGACCGCCGTCAGCTCCGTCTCGATCGACATTGCCGACGGCGAGTTCATCGTGCTCGTCGGTCCCTCCGGCTGCGGAAAGTCGACGCTTTTGCGCATGGTCGCGGGGCTGGAGACGATCAGCGAGGGTGAGGTGACGATCGGCTCACGCGTCGTCAACGATGTCGATCCGGCCGACCGCGACATTGCCATGGTCTTTCAGAACTATGCGCTCTACCCGCATATGACGGTCTACGAAAACCTTGCCTACGGCCTCAAGAACCGCCGCACGCCGAAGGCCGAGATCGACGCGCGCGTGGCGGAAGCCGCCCGCATGCTCGAACTCCAGCCCTATCTGGAACGAAAGCCCCGCGCGCTCTCCGGCGGCCAGCGCCAGCGCGTCGCCATGGGCCGCGCCATCGTGCGCAAACCCTCCGCCTTCCTCTTCGACGAGCCGCTCTCCAACCTCGACGCGAAACTGCGCGTCTCCATGCGCGGCGAGATCAAGCGCCTGCAACGCCGCGTCGGCACGACCTCCATCTACGTCACTCACGACCAGCTCGAAGCCATGACGCTGGCAGACCGACTGGTCGTGCTCTCCGGCGGCAGGATCGAGCAGATCGGTCGTCCGCTCGACGTCTATCATCGCCCGGCGACAACCTTCGTCGCCAGCTTCATTGGTTCGCCGGCTATGAATCTCGTTTCCGGCGAAATCCATGGCAACAAACTCGCCCTCGGCCCGGCCCTCATCGACCTCGGCGCCACGGTCCCGGCACAGGGCACTGTGACCGTCGGCCTGCGTGCCGAGGATCTGCGTCTCCATCCGGGCGGGGAGGGCAGCCTGCCTTTCCGGATCGATTATGTCGAGGAACTGGGCGCCCAGCGTCTTGTTCATGGTTTCGTCGGCGACCAGCCGCTCGTCGCCGCGGTCTCCTCGGAAAATCTGCTGCCGGAAACCGCGTCGCTCTCCATCGCACCCTGCCGGCTGCATTTTTTCGACAGTGCCAGCGGTCGGCGGATCGACTGGTCGGGCGAGGAGCGGTCGGAAACCCATGCCGCCGGCATCCCGGCGCTGGAGCCCGCGTCATGATCCGCACGGTCGTCGACAGGTTGACCGCTCCCACTCCGGCGGAGCGTGCGGCGATAGCCGATCTCGAAAAGTCCATACCGGCGCACGATGCCCGGATGGCGGAGCTTGCCTGCATGAACGCCGTGGAGAAAGGCGGCCGTGCCGAGCGCGCCGAACCGTTGCCCTTTCCCTTCACCGTCGCCGCGTGGAACCTCGAGCGTTGCCTCTTTCCGCTCGAAAGCGCCGAGCATCTCGGCGCGACCGGTGCCGAGATCGTGCTGCTCTCCGAAATGGACGATGGCATGGCCCGCACGCGCCAGCGTCACACCACGGCCGAGGTCGCCGGCGATCTCGGCATGGCCTATCTCTACGGCGTCGAATTCATCGAACTCGGCCTCGGCTCCGACACGGAGCTGGAATTCTGCAAGGATCCGTTCAATCGCCGCGGTCTGCACGGCAACGGCCTCATGGCCACCGTGCCGCTGCACCAGCCTTTCCTGCTGCGGCTGGAAGGAGAACGCCTGTGGTTCATGGGCGAGGTCGACCAGCCGCGTCTTGGTGAGCGCATGGCGATCGGCGCTGTCGTCAACACGGAGGCCGGCCCACTCGTCCTTGCCTCCACGCATTTCGAAAGCGCTACGACGGCCGCCTATCGCGAGCGCCAGATGATCGGCCTGATCGACGCGCTCGACGCCGCTTTCCCCGGCCATCCCGTCCTCATCGGCGGCGACCTCAACACGGGCAACCACGCCGACGGCGATTTCGAGGCCGAGGGGCTTTTTGCCCGCGCGGCTGAACGGGGCTTCATTCGCCATGGCGGCCCGCTGGACGGGATGACGACACGCCCGAGCCTCATCACGCGCTGGCCCGAGCGGGCGATGAAGCTCGACTGGTTTCTTGCACGCGGCCTCGCCGTCTCGCAGACGCAGATCGTCTCCTCGCTCTGCCCCTCCGGACGCCCGCTTTCCGACCACGACCTCATCACCTGCCAAATCGATGGCTTCGCCTGACCCCGTGCGAGGCCCGTTGCCATCGCGCCGCCCGCACCCTAAATGTGTCGGGCATTCCTGAGGGGACTTTCCATGGCAAAGATCAAGAACGTCGCGGTCCAGATGGACCATGTGTCGACCATCAACATCGCCGGCGATTCCACGTTCGCCATGAGCCTTGAGGCGCAGAACCGCGGCTACAGGCTTTTTCACTATACGCCAGACCGTCTGAGCCTGCGCGACGGCAAGGTCTACGCCACCGCCGAGCCGATGGAATTGCGCGACGTCAAGGGCGACCACTATACGCTCGGTGACCCCGAGCGCATCGACCTCTCGACGATGGATGTGGTGCTGCTGCGCCAGGACCCGCCCTTCGACATGTCCTACATCACCTCGACGCATCTCCTGGAGCGCATCCACCCGAAGACGCTGGTCGTCAACGACCCGGCCTGGGTGCGCAACTCGCCGGAAAAGATCTTCGTCACCGAATTCGCCGACCTCATGCCGGCAACGCTCATCACCCGCGATCCCGCCGAAATCCGCCGTTTCCGTGAAGAGATGGGCGACATGATCCTGAAGCCGCTCTATGGCAATGGCGGCGCCGGCGTCTTCCATTCTACCAAGGACGACCGCAATCTCTCCTCGCTGCTCGAGATGTTCGGCCAGATGTTCCGCGAACCCTTCATCGCCCAGCAGTACCTGCCGGACGTACGCAAGGGCGACAAGCGCATCCTGCTCGTCGATGGCGAGCCGGTCGGTGCCATCAACCGCGTGCCTGCCGAACACGACGCCCGCTCCAACATGCATGCCGGCGGCCGGCCGGAGCCGACGGAGCTGACGGCGCGCGAAAAGGAGATTTGCGCCCGGATCGGCCCGGCGCTGCGCGAGCGCGGCTTCCTCTTCGTCGGCATCGACGTCATCGGCGACTATATGACAGAGATCAACGTGACCTCTCCGACAGGCATCCGGGAGGTGCGGAAGTTCGGCGGCGCAGACATCTCCGCCCTGCTTTGGGACGCCATCGAGAGCAAGCGCTGAGCCGCTTGCCACCCGCGGCAAGGACCGTTGCGGGGCGTTCCGTTTGCGAACGTCCCGCCTTCGTTCCGTCCTTGCAACCGAGTACAACCAGTGCGCGGAAAATTCCCTCGCAAGTTCTATAATTGTTCTTGTTTCATTCCGGATTCCATGCCAGATTTGCGCCTGCAACCAGAAGGGGTTGCGGCAATCGTTTTCGGCGAAAACGTGTCGCGGTGCCTTGCGCGAAATGAAGCGCGGCGCGGCGGGAGCGGGCGGGGGCAATCATGGTGGCGCGGGTCGGTACGATTGCATTTCAGGGCATCGAGGGTGTGCCCGTCGATGTGCAGGTCATGGTCGCACCCGGCAAGGTGGGCATGCAGATCGTCGGCCTGCCGGACAAGGCGGTTGCCGAAAGCCGCGAGCGGGTGCAGGCCGCCCTGCACGCGTCGGGCCTCTCGTTGCCGCCGAAGCGCGTGACGGTCAATCTCGCTCCGGCGGATCTGCCGAAGGAAGGCAGCCACTACGACCTTTCCATCGCGCTCGGCCTCATGATGGCGCTCGGTGCCGTGCCGGGGGATGCGCTGGAGGACTACGTCGTCATCGGCGAGCTGAACCTCGATGGCACGATCGCCGCGGTCGCCGGAGCGCTGCCGGCGGCCATGGGGGCGAATGCGCTCGGCAAGGGATTGATCTGCCCCGCGGAAAACGGTGCGGAAGCCGCCTGGGCCGGCGGCGATCTCGACATCCTGGCGCCGCGCAGCCTCATTGCACTCGCCAACCATTTCAAGGGCACGCAGGTCCTGTCCCGGCCGGCGCCCGCCATCCGTACGGCAGCGGCGGGCCTGCCGGATCTTGCCGATATCCGTGGGCAGGAGAGTGCCAAGCGGGCGCTGGAGGTCGCGGCGGCGGGAAACCACAACCTCTTGATGGTCGGCCCGCCGGGCTCGGGAAAATCCATGCTCGCCGCGCGCCTTGCCGCCATCCTGCCGCCGCTCTCGCCGCGCGAGCTGCTGGAGGTCTCGATGATCCATTCCATCGCCGGCCAGCTTTCCGGCGGTCGGCTGTCGGATCGTCGGCCCTTTCGTGCACCGCACCATTCCGCCACCATGGCCGCGCTGGTCGGCGGCGGATCGCGGGCAAGGCCCGGCGAGGTGTCGCTCGCCCATAATGGTGTGCTCTTCCTCGACGAACTGCCGGAATTCTCGCCGCAGGCGCTCGATGCCCTGCGCCAGCCGCTCGAAACGGGGGAGTGCATCATTGCCCGGGCAAACCATCGGGTGAGCTACCCTGCCGCCATGCAGCTCGTCGCGGCGATGAACCCCTGCCGCTGTGGCATGGCGGGTGAACCCGGCCGCAGCTGCGCCCGCGGTCCGCGCTGCATGAGCGACTATCAGGCCCGCATTTCCGGTCCGCTGATGGACCGTATCGACATCCGCATCGACGTGCCGGCCGTTTCGGCGACGGACCTCATCCGCCCCATGGCTGCCGAGGCCAGCGAGACCGTCGCCCGCCGCGTTGCCCGTGCCCGCGTCCTGCAGGTCGATCGTTTTGCCCGGCTCGGCATGGCCTCCGTCACCAGCAATGCGCGTGCTTCGACCGCGCTCGTCGAAAAGGTGGCGGAGCCCGATCCCGGTGGCCTCCAGCTCTTGCGCGATGCCGCGGAAAAGATGCATTTTTCCGCGCGTGGCTATCACCGCATCCTCAAGGTCGCCCGCACGCTCGCCGATCTCGATGAAACGCCCATCGTCGGGCGTATTCACCTTGCGGAGGCAATCTCCTACCGCATTGCGAGCGAACGGCTTTCCGCGGCGGCGTGATCCTGGAGCATTTCCAGCCGAAGCGGGATCGTTTCGGCGGCGGGCAATGCGGAAGAAACAAGGAGATAGAGCATTTCCGGTGAACACGGATTTACCGGAAATGCTCCAGCGATGTGGGTGCACCGCAAAACCAAAGCCCCACCAGCCGAAGCGAAATCGCTTCGGTGCCGGATGGTGTTGAGAACGAGTTATGCAGCCACTCCGGTGAGCCGGATTTCATCGGGATTGTTCTGACGGACGCGTAGACCTCCCGGTCGCCGGTGCCATTCGTCGCGCCGTTGCTGATCAAGTGCCTCCCGCCTTGGAGTCCGGGGATTGTGTCGCTGCCCGAGCCGTCCTTGATGTGGAGAGGATCGTGCCAGGTTGATCGGTGGCGGGCGAACGGTACGCCTGCCGATAGAGGCTTAAACCGGGTCTTTGAAGACGGCTTCGATAGCGTGCCCGTCGGGATCGATCACGAAGGCCGCATAGTAGGCCGGACCGTAGTGGAGCCGAAGGCCGGGCGGGCCGTTGTCGCGTCCGCCGGCGGAAAGGGCGGCCTGATGGAAGGCGTGCACCGCGCTGCGGCTCGGTGCGGCGAAAGCGACGTGAAAGCCCGGTCCCGGCGGGGCGGCGACCATGCCGCGGTCCTTCAGGCAGAGCTTGTCGCCACTGCCCGGCGGCCCGTAGCCGACGGCCTGATCCGGTTCGCCGGGGCGGATATCCGACCACACCCGCCCGTAGCCGAGCGGCGCCAGGGCCGCGTCGTAGAACGCGGCTGCGCGGAGAATGTCGCGAACGCCGAGGGAGAGATGGTGGAGCATGAAGTGCCCGCCGGGAAATGGTGGCGGCCCGCCTTGCGCATGGCGCGACGGGCCGGGAGCCTCAGCCGCCGAGACCTTCGAAGAGCGCGGTGGAAAGGTAGCGCTCGGCAAAGGAGGAGATGATGACGACGATGGTCTTGCCGGCGTTTTCCGGGCGGCTGCCGACCTTGACGGCGGCGGTGAGCGCTGCGCCGGAGGAGATGCCGACCGGTACGCCTTCCAGCCGTGCCACGAGGCGGGCATTTTCGAAGGCCTCGTCGTTCGTGACGGTCACGACCTCGTCATAGACGGACGTATCAAGGACCGCCGGCGCGAAACCGGCGCCGATGCCCTGGATCTTGTGCGGGCCGGGAGCGCCGCCGGACAGGACCGGGCTGTCGGCCGGCTCGACGGCGACGACCTTGAAACCGGGCTTCCTTGCCTTCAGCACCTGGCCGGCGCCGGTGATCGTGCCGCCCGTGCCGATGCCGGAAACGAGGATATCGACCGCGCCGTCCGTGTCGTTCCAGATCTCTTCGGCGGTCGTCCGGCGATGGATTTCGGGATTGGCCGGGTTCTCGAACTGCTGGGGGATGATCGCGCCGGGAATGGTGGCGGCCAGCTCCTCTGCCTTGGCAATCGCGCCCTTCATGCCCTTCGGGCCTTCGGTCAGCACAAGTTCGGCACCGAGCAGCGCCAGCATCTTGCGCCGCTCGATCGACATGGTCTCCGGCATGGTGAGAATGAGGCGGTAGCCCTTGGCGGCGGCAGCGAAGGCGAGCGCGATCCCCGTATTGCCCGAGGTCGGCTCCACCAGCGTCGAGCTGCCGGGCGTGATCCTGCCATCGGCTTCGAGCGCCTCGATCATCGCCACGCCGATACGGTCCTTTACCGAGGCGATCGGGTTGAAGAATTCGAGTTTTGCAAGAAGGGTGGCCGAAACGTCCTTTTCCTTTGCAAACTTGTCGAGCCGCACGATCGGCGTATCGCCGATCGTCTCGGTGATGGAGGCGTAGATACGGCCGCGGCCGGATTTGCGGGTGTCGGTCATCGGGTGCTCCCTCGGTTCTCGTTCCGCAGAAGATAGGAGCGAATGGTGCCGGAGACGAGTCCGGATTTCGCGACAAAAGTGCCGAAAACGGAATAATCCGTTTCCTGCCGGCGCAAAACCGGATGAACCTTCACGCCGCGCGGGTCGCGATGTAAGCGGCGGTCCCGGCGAGAATGCCGGCGGCGACCCGGTTCATCCGCTGCAGCGCCTTCGGCTGCTTCAGGAGAAGCCTCGCGCGCGAGGCAAGGGCGATATAGGGCACCAGCACGACGAGCAGCACCACGAAGGTCGCGGCAAGCAGCATGCCGTAGTCTTCGAGGCCGATCGCCTCGAGATCGATCAGCGTCGGCACCAGCGCGACATAGAAGAGCATGGTCTTCGGGTTGCCGAGCGTCACGAAGAGACCCGAGAGGAACGACATCGTCATGCTGCTCGAGGTCCGCGCCTCGATATCCTGCGGGATGAGGCCGCTCGTCCAGAGCTTCCAGGCGATATAGCCGAGATAGAGCGCGCCTGCGATCTTGATCAGCATGAAGGTCGTGGTGAAGGTCTGGGCGATGAAGGCAAGGCCCAGGATGACCGCCGTCAGATAGATCATGTCGCCGAGGATGAGGCCGAGCCCCATGAAGAAAGTGGGCCGGAACCCCGAGCCGAGCGCCCGCGCGACGATCGCCGTGATGCCGGGACCGGGAATGATGGCAGCGATGAACAAGGCGCCACAATAAGCAAGCAGGACAGCGACGGTCATGACGGAACTCCGAAGGATCCTGTTCTTCTAGCGCACTTCCAGCCCGGGAGCGAAGCGGTTTTGCAGCGCTCTAGACGGAACGGAAAACCGGACTTTGGAAAACTGCGCTGCACACCTTTCACGCCTCCATGGCGTCTGGGGAGATGGGCACTTGCTGCAGGCTGGAAACGCGCGATATGTCTTGTTCCCGCCATGGAGGATCGTGGATGCCCGACGTCACCAGCCTTGCCGCCTTCGCCCTCATCGCGCTCGGCATGGTGCTGACGCCGGGCCCGAACATGATCTATCTCATCTCCCGCTCGATCTGTCAGGGGCCGGCAGCCGGTCTCGTCTCGCTTGGCGGCGTGGCGCTCGGTTTCGTGTTCTACCTCATCTCCGCAGCCCTTGGCATCACCGCGCTTCTGATGGCGGTGCCCTATGCCTATGATGCGCTGCGGTTTGCCGGCGCGCTCTATCTGGCCTGGCTTGCCTGGCAAGCGCTACGTCCTGGCGGGCGCTCTGCCTTCGAGGTGAAGGCACTGCCGCGAGACAGCAACCGCAAGCTTTTTCTCATGGGCCTTTTGACAAACCTGCTGAACCCGAAGGTCGCGGTGCTCTATCTCTCGCTGCTGCCGCAGTTCATCGACCCGGCGAAGGGCGATGTCTTCCTGCAGGCACTGGTCCTCGGCGGCACGCAGGTCGCCATCAGCATCAGCGTCAATGCACTGATCGCTGTTTCCGCCGGCTCCGTTGCTGCCCTTTTCACGACTCGTCCGCGCTGGATGCTGGTGCAGCGCTGGCTCATGGGCACCGTGCTCGCGGGGTTTGCGCTGCGCATGGCGATGGATGCGCGCCGCTGATCAGAACTCGGCCATCGGCGGCAGCGCGAAAGGTTGCTCCGGCGAAAGCCCATCCGACCCGCGCAGCATGAGCACCATGTCGTTTCGTCCGGTAGACCCGCGCCCGCCCAGTCCAGATGATCGGGTGCAAAGTGCACGGTGACACGGGCAGGTGCGGTGTGCAGGCTCGCCAGGATGTCCGCAAGGCTCGGAATGCGCGCGCCGACGACATCGAGGAGATCGACGCCGCCATCCTCGCTCATCTGCCAGGCGATCGCGGTATTGGTCTCTTCCATCAGGTCGAGTCTGAGGTCTGGCATCAGCGCGGCATTGAAGAGGAACATCTCCTTCTGCCGCAGCGGCGCAAAGTGATCGGATACCGGTCGGCGTCCCTCAAGCAGGCGGCCGAGCAGCGTGAAATCGGCCTCGCTGCCGATATCGAGCCGTCGAAGCGGCCCGGCCCGGCCGCCTGTCGGCGCCGGTCCTTCGAAACGATGCTGCGCCAGCACGCGAAAGCCATGGCGGCGGTAGAGATCCGGCGTATCGGTCAGAAGCACGACGGCCTCGAACCCTTCCGCATCGCAGTGCCGTAGCGCCGCTTCCATGACGTCGCGGTAGAGCCCCTTTCCACGGTATTCCGGCCGCACGGCGCCCGATTGCAGGCCCGCGGCGCGCACGAAGGTGCCGTTGACGACAAGCGGCAGGGAAAAGGCACTGATATTTGCGATGCAGCGGCCTTCACCGTCGAACCAGGCAAAGGGGATACTGGTCGGGTCCGGTCCGCCGAGCCGGTCCATGACCGTCACATCGATGTCGAAGACATCCTCAAGTAGACCGGCGAGCGCCCGCCAGGCGGCGCTGTCGCCGAAATAGTCCGAACGGAAGGAAAGGTCTTCGCGGTGGGGCATCGACCTAGCGTACGCCAGTGGAGCCGAAACCGCCGGCTCCGCGTGTCGTCTCGCTCGCCGTCTCCGCCTCGCGCACGGCGACCTGCGTGACCGGGGCGATCACCATCTGCGCGATGCGCATGCCGCGCTCGATGACGAAAGGCTCATCGCCGAGATTGACGAGCAGCACCTTCACCTCGCCGCGATAGTCGCTGTCGATGGTGCCGGGCGTGTTGAGGCAGGTGACGCCGTTCTTGAAGGCAAGGCCGGAGCGGGGGCGGACTTGCCCCTCGTAACCGGACGGGATTTCGAAGACGAAGCCGGTCGGCACCAGGGTGCGCTTGCCGGGCAGCAGTGTCAGCGATTGATCTTCTGCCACGGCGGCACGCAGGTCCATGCCGGCGGCGCCGCCGGTCTCGTAGGCGGGAAGTTCTATGCCCGCGCCATGCGGCAGGCGGAGAAGGCTGAGCATGGGCTGGGTGGAGGCGTGTGCGTTCATCCGCCCATAAGCCGGCCGCAGTCCCACCCCGTCAATTGCATCTTCCCGGCGGAGCCTGTAAAGACCGCGGCAACTCACAGGATATTGCAGAAAATGGCCGAAACCCTTGCAGAGGCGGTCTCCCGCCGCCGCACCTTTGCGATCATCGCGCACCCGGATGCCGGTAAGACCACCCTCACGGAAAAGCTCCTGCTTTTCGGCGGTGCCATCCAGCTCGCCGGCGAAGTGAAGGCGAAGAAGGACCGCATCCAGACCCGTTCGGACTGGATGAAGATCGAGCGTGAACGCGGCATCTCCGTCGTCACCTCGGTGATGACCTTCGAATATGACGGCAACGTCTTCAACATTCTCGATACGCCCGGCCACGAGGACTTCGCCGACGACACCTACCGCACGCTGACGGCGGTGGATGCTGCGGTCATGGTCATCGACGCCGCCAAGGGCATCGAGCCGCGCACGCTGAAGCTGTTCGAGGTCTGCCGCCTGCGCGACATCCCGATCATCACCTTCGTCAACAAGATGGACCGCGAGAGCCGCGACCCCTTCGAAATCCTCGATGAGGTGGAAGAGAAGCTGGCGCTCGACACCGCGCCCATCACCTGGCCGGTCGGCCGCTCGAAGACCTTTTGCGGCTCCTATCACCTGGCCGAGCGCACCTTCCGCGGCTCGGACACGCAAGTGCAGCCGACGAAGATCGACGACCCGGCCGTCGTGGCGAAGAACCTGCCGGAAAACGAGCGGGCCGCCTTCACCGAAGAGCTTGAACTCGCCCGCGAGGCCTGCCGGCCCTACGATCAGGAGGCCTTCCTTGAGGGGCACATGACGCCGGTCTTCTTCGGCTCGGCGCTGCGGAATTTCGGCGTGCGAGACCTCATCAACGCACTCGGCGCCTTCGCGCCGCCGCCGCGCGATCAGGTGGCGGATGTGCGCAAGGTCCACGCCTCGGAAGACAAGATGACGGCCTTCGTCTTCAAGATCCAGGCGAACATGGACCCGAACCATCGCGACCGCATCGCCTTTGCCCGCGTCTGCTCCGGCATGCTGGAGCGTGGCATGAAGGTGCGCCTTGCCCGCACGGGCAAGACGATCGGCCTTTCCGCCCCGCAGTTCTTCTTCGCCTCGCAGCGCCAGCTGGCCGATACGGCCTATGCCGGCGACGTGGTGGGTATTCCCAACCATGGCACGCTCCGTATCGGCGACACGCTGACGGAAGGCGAGGCGCTGGTCTTCGAAGGCGTGCCGAACTTCGCGCCGGAAATTCTGCGTCGCGTGCGGCTGGAAGACGCGATGAAAGCCAAGAAGCTGAAGGAGGCGCTCCAGCAGATGGCGGAGGAGGGCGTCGTGCAGCTCTTCTCGCCGGAAGACGGCTCGCCCGCCATCGTCGGCGTCGTCGGTGCGCTGCAGCTCGACGTGTTGAAGGAGCGGCTTTCGGCGGAATATGGCCTGCCGGTCTCCTTCGAAATGTCACGCTTTTCCGTCTGCCGCTGGATTTCCTCGGACAGCGCAGCGGAGCTGGACAAGTTCGTCACCCAGCGCCGCGGCGATATCGCCCGCGACCTTGACGGCGACCCGGTCTTCCTGGCGCAGGATGCCTTCTCGCTGCGCTACGAGGCAGAGCGGTATCCGGCAATCAAGATGGTTGCCATCAAGGAATACCACGTCACAAAGGCCTGATTGGGCGGGTTACCTGCCTGCGAATCCATCGGCCGCCTTCTCCCTGCGGACAGGGAGAAGGATGCATGGCGCCGGGGGCAAACGCTCCTGTACGCCACTTTCGGCGTGACAGGCGCCGCGTCATTTGCGAAAACTCGTTTAAGACAGGGGCGTCCGCCGGAAGGCGGGCTGAGAAGCACCCTTTGAACCTGAACCGGATCATGCCGGCGGAGGGAGTCGAACGGGTGCCGCATCGCAGCCACCCCGAGGCCACCCCTGCCGAAAGGAGGCGAGATGGCCGACACAATCGCAAACATTCTCTCGATCGCGGGCTCCGACCCCTCGGGCGGCGCGGGCATACAGGCGGATCTCAAGACGTTTGCCGCGCGCGGTGCTTACGGTATGGCGGCCCTGACGGCCCTGACGGCGCAGAATACGCAAGGCGTTTCCGGCGTGCATCTGGTGCCGCCCGGCTTCGTGGCGGCGCAGATCGCCGCGGTTTTCGCCGATATCCGGGTGGATGCGGTGAAGATCGGCATGATCGCCTCGGCAGAGATCGCCGAAGCCGTGGCCGCTGCCCTCTCGCCGCATCGTGATGTGCCCATCGTGCTCGACCCGGTCATGGTCGCCAAGGGCGGGGCTTCGCTCCTGGCGCAGGAGGCCGTCGCCGCACTGACGCGCCAGCTGCTGCCGCGCGCAAGCGTGCTGACGCCGAATCTGCCGGAGGCGGCTGCCCTCCTGGGCGAGGCGGAGGCCGTGGACCGGGCTGGTATGGAGGACCAGGCAAGGCGGCTGCTTGGCTTCGGGCCGAAGGCGGTGCTGCTGAAGGGCGGTCATCTGCCGGGCAGCGAGAGCCCCGACGTGCTCGCGACGCCAGACCGGCTGCACTGGTTCGAGGGTGTGCGGGTGCTGACACGCAACACGCATGGCACCGGTTGTTCCCTGTCGAGCGCAATCGCAGCCGAACTCGGCAAGGGACTGGCGCTCCCCGATGCCGTGGCGGCGGCCAAGCGCTTCATCGCCGGTGCCGTGCGCATGTCGGATGCGCTGACCGTCGGCTCCGGCCACGGCCCGCTGCATCATTTTCACGCTCTTTAGGACCGGTCGGCAGCCCGCTCAGGCCGTTACCGGTCGGCGAGTGCAAGCCTGAGGCCCATGAGGCCGAGGGCGGCGGCGAAGCTGCGCTGCATCCAGACGATGACCGCCGGCCGGCTCAGCACCTGCCGGCGCAGGCCGGCGGCAAGCGCTCCATAGCCGACGAAGACAAGGAAGGTGAGCGCCATGAAGATGCCGCCGAGGAAGAGCATCTGTCCGGTGGCATCGCCGGAAGTGCCCGCCGGGATGAACTGCGGCAGGAAGGCGAGAAAGAACAGCGAGAGCTTCGGATTGAAGATGTTGGTGAAGATGCCCTTGCGCACGATCCTTGCCGCGCCGCCGACCGGTGCCTGCTCCGGCCCGACATCCAGCGCATTGCTGTCCTTCAGCAGGCTCCAGGCGATGAACAGGAGATAGGCGACGCCGATATAGCGCAGCACCTCGAAGGCGAGCGCACTGGCATGCAGCACGGCGGCGAGGCCAACGACGCTGGCGAGGATATGCGGGATGATGCCGAGCGTGCAGCCGAAGGCGGCCAGAACAGCAGCGCGGAACCCGCCGCTGATGCCGAGCGCCAGCGTATAGATCACGCCGGTGCCGGGCAAAAGGATGACGACGAGCGAGGTAATGAGGAATTCGGAAGTCATGTCTGGTTCCATGCGGCTTGAAAGACGGCAGGGAATACCGGAAGGGCGGCGCGGGTCTTGAACGAAATTGCGGGATGCAGGCCGTTCAGGCGCGGGCGGCGAGATAGGTGCCAGGTGTGTAGCCGTAGCGGCGGGTGAAATTGCGCGTCATGTGGCTCTGGTCGGCAAAGCCGGCCGCAATCGCTGCCTCGGCGAGCGGCGTGCCGGAAGCAATCAGCCGCCGGGCAAGCTCGGTGCGGCGCTGGAGCAGGTAGGCATGCGGTGTCAGGCCGGTGAGGCGGGCAAAATCGCGCACCAGCCGGAAGCGGCCGAGCCCACACTCGCTGGCAAGGTTTTCCAGCGTCACGGCCGAGGCCGGATCGCCGTCGAGCCGGTCACGGGCACGGCCGATCGCCGCGGGACCGTCCTGCCGCGGCGCCTGTTCGCGCAGCACGGCGGCAAGCAGCAGGAGAAGCTGTTCTTCGCGGTCGAGCGCGCCGGCGCTTGCGTCGAGAAGCAGGGTGAGCAGCCTCGAAACCAGGCCCGCAATGCGCCCGTCCTCCAGCACCGGCGCGTAGAATTCCTCGCGCGGTCGCCCTTCGAAAATATCCTCGGCGGCCGCTTGGACGAGCGCGGGCTGCAGGTAGAGCATGTGCCAGGCACGCGCGGCGCCGCCGATTGGCGCGCCGTCATGCACCTCGCCGGGATTGACGGTAATCGTGTTGCCGGCCGCTGCCTCCACCAGCCCGCGCCCGCTCGCCGATTTCTGCGCGCCGCGTTCGATGAGGCCGATGCCGTAGGTCTCGTGCGTATGGCGCGCGAAGGTATGCCGGCTGTCGGCAAAGACCGCCTCGATACCGTCGAGGCCCGTTCGCACGATCTGGAAACGCTCCGTCGCCATGGTTCAATCCGTCGCGACGCCGGGAAGCGCCGTCGCTTCTCCGAACCAGTCGAGGGCCGAGCGGCACCAGATCTGGCTTTTCGGGGAAAGCGCGGCGCGCTGGTTGATGCTGCCCCAGCGGATGCCCCACGTTGCAGCATCGGTGTCCGTGCCTGTCGTGAACAGCGGCGAACCGCATTCGGGGCAGAAATACTGCAGGCGCTTGCGGCCGTTCTCGGCCGTCTTCGTGTAGAGTTTCGGCGGATTGCCGGTGAGGCGCAGGGCGTCCTTCGGAAGGCTCGCGGTGACGCGGTAGGGCGAGCCGGTCAGCCGCTGGCAATCCGTGCAATGACAGATGGAGACCGCCTCGGGGTCGATCTCGGCTTCGTAGGTGACGAAGCCGCAATGGCATTGGCCGTCGATCCGCATGGTCTATCCTTCCGCCGCGGGACAGGGCGGAAGGATAGGGTTTCGCGGCCGCGCGTCAATGCGCCGGCTTGATGAAGGTGCCGTTCTGCAGTTCGCGCATCGCCTGCTGCAGCTCCTCGCGCGTGTTCATCACGATCGGACCATGCCAGGCGACGGGCTCCTGGATCGGCTTGCCGGTAACGAGCAGGAAGCGGATGCCCTTCTCGCCAGCCTGAACCGTCACCTCGTCGCCCGTGTCGAAGACCACGAGCGTGCGGTTGCCGGAGAGATCGCGAATGTTCAGCTCCTCGCCCTGGTACTCCTTCTCCACCTTCACGCCGAACGGCTTGGAGGCATCGCGGAAGGTGCCCGAACCGGCGAAGATATAGGCGAAGGCGGAGCGGTAGGTGTCGACGGGCAGCACCTTGCGCTTGCCCGGCGGTACGGAAACGTCAAGATAGACCGGTTCGGCGGCGATGCCGTCAACCGGCCCGCTCCGGCCCCAGAAGCTGCCGCTGATGATGCGCACCGCCGTGCCGTCGTCATCGACGACGACGGGGATGTCGGCGGACTTGATATCCTGATAGCGCGGCGCGGTCATTTTCAGCGAGGAGGGCAGGTTGGCCCACAGTTGGAAACCGTGCATCTTGCCGGCAAAGTCGCCACGCGGCATTTCCTGGTGCAGGATGCCGCTGCCAGCGGTCATCCACTGCACGTCGCCGGCACCCATGACGCCGTTGTTGCCGAGGCTGTCGCCGTGTTCCACGGTGCCGGCCAGCACATAGGTTATGGTCTCGATGCCGCGATGGGGATGCCAGGGGAAGCCGCGGATGTAGTCCGCAGGGTTGTCGTTGCGGAAATCGTCCATCATCAGGAAGGGATCGGTCATCGAGGGATCACCGAACCCGAAGACGCGGTGCAGCTTGACGCCGGCGCCTTCCATGGTCGGCTGGGCGATGCTTTCGTGCTTGACGGGGCGTATGGACATCGGGAGGTCCTTTCGGTCGGGTTGCTTGCAGCCCTTATACGCCCCGGTCATTGTTCACGAAATCCGGCGCCCGGGAAACGGACCGTTCACAAAACGCATGTTCCGCCGGAAACTGCGCCCTTTGCTGCTGTCATCATAATGACACGCATGGTTTCGGCCCGTTTACATTCGTTAACGCAATTTTACCCATTTGCGTTGAAAATCCGGGCAGTGCCATGGTTAATGCGTCGGGTCCATCACCGGTTCGTGCCGGTCTTCGAAAGCGAGAGTAGCGTCATGTGCCGTTGGGCAGCCTATCGTGGAGAGCCGCTTTTCCTTGAGGAACTGGTGTCCTCGCCTGCCCATTCGCTGATCGAGCAATCCCACTGCGCCACCCGTGCCAAGACGGCGACCAATGGCGACGGTTTCGGCATCGCCTGGTATGGCGAGCGCGCGGAGCCCGGCCGCTACCGCGACATCCTGCCCGCCTGGTCGGATTGCAACCTGCGCAGCATTGCCAGCCAGGTGCGCTCGCCGCTGTTTCTTGCCCATGTGCGTGCCGCAACCGGCGGCGGAACGCGGCGCGACAACTGCCATCCCTTCGTCAACGGCATCTGGTCCTTCATGCACAATGGCCAGATCGCCGACTTCGAGCATCTGCGCCGGCCGCTCGAAACCATGCTCGACAACGACCTCTACATGGCCCGCACCGGCTCGACGGATTCCGAGCTGCTCTTCCTGCTTGCCCTGCAGTTCGGCCTTGCCCGCGACCCGCTCGGCGCGATGGCCGAGACGATCGCCTTCGTCGAACGGCTCGCCGCCCATCTGGAGCGCCGCGTGCTCGTGCGCTTCACCGCCGCCTTCACCGATGGCGACCAGCTCTATGCGGTGCGCTATGCGACGGACTACGCGGCGCCGACGCTCTACGCTGCGCCAATGGGTGCGACGGGCGGCTATTGCCTGGTCTCCGAACCGCTGAACGACGATACGGAAGCCTGGGTGGAAATCCCCGATGGCAGCGCCGTCGTGCTCGGCGAAAACGGCGTCGACGTGCGCATCTTCTCTCCCGCCGGCCGGCCGGCACAGGCGATGGAAGGGCGTCTCGCCCTCGTCAAGTAAGCCGTTCGGCAATCCAGCCGGCAAGGCGACCGGCGACGTCGTCCTTCGAAAGATCCGGCCATTGCTCGACGCCGCCGGCGGTGATCAGTTTCACGCTGTTGCGCGTGCCACCCATGATGCCCGTTTCCGGCGAGACGTCGTTGGCGACGATGAGGTCGGCGCCCTTCTTCTGCAGCTTCACCCGGCCGTTGTTCTCGACATCCTGCGTCTCGGCGGCAAAGCCGACGACGACCTTCGGGCGTTTGGCATGATGGCCGACGGTCTTCAGGATATCCGGGTTCTCGGCGAGCATCAGCGGGGGCGGCCCTTCGCCCGGCTGCTTCTTGATCTTCTCGCTGTTCGGTGTTGCCACGCGCCAGTCGGCGACGGCCGCGACCATGACGGCGATATCCGCGGGCAGTACGCCGAGGACCGCCTGCAGCATCTCGTCCGCCCGCTCGACCTTCACCACCTTGACGCCCGGCGGATCGCTGAGCGTGACGGGGCCGGACACCAGCGTCACCTCGGCTCCGAGCCGGGCGAGCGCTGCGGCGATGGCGTGGCCCTGCCGGCCGGAGGAGCGGTTCGCGATGTAGCGCACGGGGTCGATAGGCTCATGGGTCGGCCCGGACGTAACGACGGCCTTGCGGCCGGCCAGCGGCCTTGCGTTACCATCGAGCAGGCCTTCCACCGCTGCGACGATCTCGAGCGGTTCGGCCATGCGGCCAAGGCCGGCTTCGCCGCCCTCCGCCATCTCGCCGGCATTGGGGCCGACAAAGGCAAGCTCGTCCCCCCGCAGCGTCTCGACATTGCGCCGGGTCGCCGGATGCGACCACATTTTCGGGTTCATGGCAGGAGCCAGCAGCACCGGCCGGTCGGTGGCGAGCAGCACCGTGGAGGCAAGGTCGTCGGCGAGGCCGTTCGCCATCTTCGCCATGAGATCGGCCGTGGCGGGGGCGACGACGATGAGGTCGCAATCGCGCGCCAGCCGGATATGCCCGACATCCTGCTCGTCTTCGCGGGAAAAGAGGTCGGTATAGACATGGCCGGCCGAAAGCGCGCCGACGGCAAGCGGCGTGACGAATTGCTGCGCGCCCGCCGTCATGACCGGACGAACCTCGGCGCCGCGCTCGCGCAGCCGGCGGATCAGGTCGAGGCTCTTGTAGGCGGCGATGCCGCCGGACATGACGAGGAGGATGCGTTTTCCAGCAAGCGACATGGCGGGTCCCAAACAATTCCAGCAAAAGCGCTGAAGCGGTTTTGCGCCCGCAATCGTGTGAAAACAAGACGCTGGAGTGTTTTCGTGCTTCGAAGAAGCGCGGAAACCTCCAGCCGCCTGTAGCGCATGCCCCACGCTCGGAAGGACGACTGCTCCGTCCTGCCCGTTGCGGCAGTGTTTTCAGGTCTTGTCCGGCGGCGGTTCCCCAACCGTGGCCGGCAAGGCGCCTAGTGGCAGACCTTCACCTTCTTGATGACGAGGTTGCCGTAGTAGTCGTATTTCTTGATCTTCTTCCAGAAGCACTTCGGCTTGTGGCCGTAGTAGTGCGTGGCAAGCTCGACGGCGCTTGCCGGCCGGATCGTCGCGGGGTCCGGCGTCATGCCGGCGAGCGACGGTGCGGCGGAAGCACCAAGGGACATGGCGGTAATGGCGATGGAAACAAGGATCTTGCGCATGGACGGCTCCCCTCTGGCCCTTTGGAGAATACGGTCTTGCAATGCGATATGTCGGTTATTCCGACTTTTCTAAAGTAGCATCTTTCCCGTCCTGCGGGAACAGGCGCGGCGGGCCAAGACAGGGTGATTCAGGCGTCGTCGTTCGGAATGTTCAGCACATGGCCGCAGGCTTTGCAGTGCACGGCATCGGTCTCGTGGCGCGAGAGGCCGCATTGCGGGCAAGGGAAGTTCACCTTGTAGGGCCGCACGATCGCCTGCGCGAGGCGGACGAAGAGCGAGATGCCGATGATCATCGTGACGATGGACGTGAGCTTTCCCAGCGTGCCGGGCAGGGTGATGTCGCCGAAGCCGGTGGTCGTGACGGTCGCGACGGAGAAATAGAGCGCGTCGACGAAGCCTTCGAAACCCTCGGCGCCGTAGAAGAAGTTGCTGTAGACGAAGCCGGTGACGAGGAAGAGGAAGACGAGGAAATTCACGCAGGCCTGGATGACCTCCTCCTTCTCGCCTTGCCCGATGCGGTGCAGCAGCAATGTCACCAGCTTGCTCTGGCTGATCGCCCAGATGCGCAGGACACGCAGGAAGGCGAAATTGTGCAGCTGATTGGGAAAGAGCAGTGTGCCGAGCACGACGATATCCACCCAGGTCATCGGCCGCGTTGCCCAGTAGCGCAGGTTCGGCGCGATCAGCGCCCGTGCGGCAAGCTCGAAGGCGATGATGGCGGCGATGACGTAATCGACGATGATGTAGGCCGGCCCGGTGCGCAGATACGGGCCGGCGATGAAGAAACCGAGGATCACGATATCGACGAAGAGCATGGTGACCTGGAAACGGATCGCCTCCCGGTCGCGGCCGAAATAGAGCCCGCGCAACTGCCGCCGCACCCGTTCGAGAAAGGGCGGCGGTTCGGTTGCGGTCAGAGGTTCGTCAGCCATGCCGAAAGACTAGCGCCCGCCAAAGGCCGGTCAAGCGTCCCGTCAGAACCGCGCCTTCATCGTCGCGAGGAAGGTGCGGCCGGGTCCGGGCAGGCGATCTGCCATCTCGATGTCGTTGTCGAAGATGTTCAGCACGCTGAGGCCGGCCTCCAGGTGCCCGCTCTCCGATTTCCAGGTCAGTGCGACATCCGTCGTCCAGTAGCTGTCGAGCGTGCGACCACCCGGTGCGCCGTCCTCCTCGTAATATTGCGAGCCGAGCCGCGGACCGACGAAGTTCTGGGCGAGCGTTGCCGTCCAGCGTGCAGGGTGCACATAGGTCAGGCCTGCCTGCGCCACATAGTCGGGCACCAGCGGCACGTCGAAGGAGGGGGCCCAGCCGGTTGTGGTGTCCTTGCTGGTGTTCCAGGTGAAGGAGCCGAAGGCGCCGAGACCGTCGGCGACCCAGTAGTTGGCGCTAATCTGCAGGCGGTCGATCTTGCCCGTGTCCGTCAGGAAGCTCGCCATGAAGTCTTCCGGTGTCAGCGTCAGGCCGTTGAAGCGCAGGTGCTGGTACTCGACCGCGGTGAAGAAGCGCTCGTTCCACTCGGCATCCCAGCGCACCGCCGTCGTCCGCGTCTGCCCGCCCCGGAAAAGCGGCAGCTCCATCGGGGCAAGCCCGACCGTCGTGACGGGCGAAAGCGTATAGTTGCTGGCGAATTGCGTATCCTGCCGATAGTAGGCGCGCAGCCAATGGTTGTCGTTCGGCGCGAAGGCGATGCCGAGCCGGTAGTCGACCGGTCCCCAGCGCGGGCTGTCGCCGTCGAAGCGGGATTGGAACGCGCCTGCCTGGATCTGCAGGCTATCAGAAAGTTCCAGATAGCCGTCGATATAGGCCTGTGTCGTCGAACTGCCGCCGTTGGCGACGCCGAGGTCCTCGATCTCGCCGGTCGTCAGGTTGGTCGAGGTCGCGGAAATTCGGAAATCGCTTTCTGCCGCTTCTATCCCGTAGCGCAGTGTCAGCGGCCCGATGCCCAGAAGATGACCGACGCCATAGGTGAAGATGTCCTCCCGCGACCTTTCATTGATGCGATAGACGACGGGTGGGACAACGCTGTTGTCGGTGGAGCGGGATCGAGTCAGGTCATCCACCCGGCGGTTGACTGCGAAGGCTTGCACCACGTTGCGCTCGCCGATGACATGGCTCCACGCGACGCCAAGCTCGGTAGCATCCGTCACGCTGTCGTTGAAAGGGGCAGGATTGGAGGTCTGGCCGGGATAACCGACCTCCTGCCGGATCCTGTTGCCGAAGAGGTAGACGCTGTCGGTCAGCATCGGCTTGATGCCGATCCGGAAAAGACCGCCCAGAAGGTCGTTCTCGTCGTTCTCCCGGGCGCTCTCCGGTCGGAAGAGGCTACCCTGCAGATAGTAGCTGACCGGCACGGGCGTATAGCTCGTGCCCTGGAGGAGGATGTCGCTCGCCCAGCCGGTATCGGCGCCGTAGCCTGTGAGTGTTCCGCCCAGCGAGGCCTCGAAGAAGTTGCGGGTCTCGAGGCTGTTGCGCTTTTCCTCCGAAGCGATGGACAGGGGGGCGAAGAGCCGGGCCTGAAGTTCCGATGCGATGGAGGACCCGCCGGAGGCGGAACGGTCGAGGCCGGAAAGCGGCGTATTGACGAAGGGGCTGCCGCCACCCGCTGTCGCCTCGTCAATATAGGTCGTGGAGACGAAGGGGTCGTAGGACCGGTCGGCATAAAACTGGCCCCATTCGGTGAGGCCGATATTGTCGAGCGCCACGCCGAGATAGGAGGAGACCTGCCGGTTGGTGTCGTAGCCGGAATAGTAGCCGCCGCGTGCCTGGCGGCGGCGCAACGCCTCGCGGGCGTCGAGGATGGCGTCGTCGGCGCGGAACTCATCGATCGCGATGCCGGCGCGGATCAGCGCGATGCTCGGATTGTCCTTGTCGAAACGATCGGCATTGTCGAGCGCCTGGGCGGTCTCGGCATCGGCGCCGCTCTGGTAGTTGGCGATGGCAAGGCCGATCAGCGCGTCGCCGGCCGTCGGATTGACGGCCGCGGCTTCCTGCAAGACCTTCTCGCCTTCCGCGGTCTCGCCCATGCGCAGCAGATAGCGACCCTTGGCGGCAAGCACGGCGTAGGAGGTGGGGTCGAGTGCTTCGGCGGCGTCGATCGCCGCCTTTGCCGCTGCCATCTGGTCGTTGTCCATCAGGAAACGGGCGTGGTTGGCATGCAGCGCAGCGTTTTCCGGGTTGAGGGCGATGGCGCGCCGATGGGCGGCATTGGCTTCGACGATGGCGTTGCGGTCGCTCTTGAGGATGCCGATCTCGTTCCACACCGCATCGTCGCCGGGGGCGGCCTTCACCGCCCGGTCGAGATCGGCAAGGGCACCGTCGACGTCGCTCGACACGGTGGCACGGAACCGAGCGCTGACAAGCAGGTGGGCAGGATCGTCCGGATCGATCGATCCGGCGCGGTCGAGCGCTGCGCGCACCTCGTCGCGATCGTCGAGTTCATAGGCAAGGCTGGCGCGCATGGCGGGCAGGGTCGCATCCTTCGGGAAACGCTGCTCGGCCTTGCGCAGGAACGCGATCGCCTCGACCTCGCCCTGCAGGTTGGCGATGACGGTGGCCTGGGCAAGGGCCTCGCCGGCCGATTTCGGCGTGCGGTTCAGCACGGGAGGGCGTGCGCTGGTGTCGGGATCCTCCAGCGAGAGGGCGATCCACGCGCCGTACTGCGCCATGGCGCGCCGTTCGCCGGCAAGATGCGGCATCGCCTTGCGGAAAAGCCGGATCGCCGCGTCATATCGCGTGGCCTGGCCGGCGATCATCGCCTCGACCAGGTTGGCGCGGGCTTCCAGCGCGGCGGGAAGCGGGCGCGGCAGGCGGGCAAGGGCGGCTTCGGCTGCGGCCCTGCCGTCATAGGCGAGCGCCGTCTCGGCAAGCTTCAGCCAGTCCTCGCGGCTGCGGCCGGCTTCCGGCGTATCGAGGATGCGTCGCCGCTCGGCGCGGGCTTCGGTGCTTTGCGCACCGCTGATCGGCAGGCTCGAGAAGGTGCCGCGTACCTCGCTGTAGAGCAGGACCTGCTCGCGCTCCTTGAGATTGACGAGGATGTACTTGCGCGGTGCCTCGCCGATCCGCGCCACGGCGCCTTCGCCCTGGCCGACTGTCACCGTGCCCTGCGCATTGGATAGCTCCACCGTGCCTTCGAGCACGGTCAGCGTCGTGCGGTCGCCCTCGGCGCGCAGCGTCCAGTCCGTGCCGCGAATGGCCGCCGCCGCCGCGGGCGTGTCGACGGTGAGCCCGCTGCCGCCGCGGTCCGCCCGGCCCCAGATCGTGCCGCCTTCGAGATTGAGCAAACTGTCCGAGGCGCCGTCGATCTTGCGCACGCGCAAAACCGTCTCGCGCGCCATGCGCACCAGCGTGTTGTCGGCAAAGCGGATGGCAAGGCTGCCGATGGCATTGGTGCGAAGCGTATCGCCGGCAAGGAGGTCCTGGTTGACCTCGACGCCGCGCCAGTTGTCCACCGCAACGAAACGCACCTCCTCACCGGATTTGCGATCCACGACGGCGCCATCGACGGTTGCGCCGCGCGGCAGAATTTCGGCCGACGCCGGAAAAAAGCCCGCAACGATCGCGAGGGCCGAAACGCCCAGCTTCAACACACGCATGTTTCTTATTCGTCCACCCTCGAAGGCGACGATATGGATGCAATTTTTCGGTGTTGTCAACGCGCGGAGAGCAACCCGTCAGGTAAGCGTCCAGGCGATATAGATGAGTGTTGCAGCAATGATCCAGAGTGCCAGCCGGCCGGAGCGACTGTGGCGCGCCTCGGAGCGGCCGATCGCTTCGGCGGTCTCTGCATCGAAACGCAGGCCTTTTTCGGCCATGCTCGTGATATCCTGCGAAAGCTTTTCCGCCTTGGCCGCGATTTCCGGGGCCGCCTCGGCCAGCCGCAGGGCGGCATGGGCGCCGTCGCGCAGGTCCGTCAAAAGCCGCTTCGGCCCCAGATTGTCCCGGATCCAGTCCCCGACAACGCCCTCGGAGGCCTTCCACATGTTGAAGCGGGGGTTCAGCGTGCGCGAGACGCCTTCCACCACCACCATGGTCTTCTGCAGCATGACGAGTTCGGTGCGGGTCTCCATGTCGAAGAGTTCCGTCACCTCGAAAAGCAGGGTCAGGAGTTTTGCCATGGAGATGGTCTCGGCCGGTTGGCCGTGGATCGGCTCGCCGATGGCACGGATCGCCTGGGCAAAGCTGGCAGTATCATGATGCGAGGGCACGTAGCCCGCCTCGAAATGCACGTCGGCGACGCGCTGGTAGTCGCGCGTGATGAAGCCGTAGAGGATTTCGGCAAGGAAGCGGCGCTCCTTCTTGCCGAGCCGGCCGACGATGCCCATGTCGACGGCGACGATCACGCCTTCGGGATCGACGAAGAGATTGCCCTGGTGCATGTCGGCATGGAAAAAGCCGTCGCGCAGCGTGTGGCGCAGGAAGGACTGGATCAGCGTGTCGGCCAGCTTGTCGAGGTCATGGCCGGCGTTACGCAGCCCCTCGACATCGGACATCTTGATACCGTCGATCCACTCCATGGTGACGACGTCGCGCCCGGTGCGCTCCCAATCGACCTTGGGCACCCGGAAACCGGGGTCGTCCGTGGTGTTCTCGCCGAGTTCCGAAAGCGCGGCCGCTTCGAGGCGAAGATCCATCTCGACCTTCGTCGTCTGCTCCAATGTGCGCGTCACCTCGACCGGCTTCAGCCGGCGCGTGTTGGGCAGGATGCGTTCCTGGAGGTGCGCGGCCGCATACATCGCCTCGAGATCGCGGGCGAAACGCTGGCGCACGCCGGGGCGGATGACCTTGACGGCGACCTTGCGTTCGCCGGTCGCGTCGCGCACCGTCGCGGGATGGACCTGCGCGATGGAGGCAGCGGCGATCGGGTCGCCGAAATTCACATAGAGATCGTCGAGCGGCCGGCCGAGCGAGCCTTCGACAGTGGCAACGGCCGCTTCGCGCGGAAAAGTCGCCATGCGGTCCTGCAGGGCGGAGAGATCGACCGCGATCTCGGCGCCGACAACGTCGGGCCGGGTCGCCAGGAACTGGCCCATCTTCACATAGGAGGGGCCGAGACGCTCGATGGCGCGGGCGAGGCGGTCGCTGCGGTCCTCCTTCGAAGCCCGACGGCGTTCGAAGAGGCCGGCAAGCGTATGCGCGGTGCGGGCGAGCGGCGGCATGCCCTCGGTCGGCAGCGCCGAGACGACGCCCTCGCGCACGAGAACCCAGCCCACGCGGGCGAGCCGAAGATAGGCACCGAAAATACTCATGCGGAACGGTGCCGCTTGCAGGAGGACGGGGCCATGCTCAGAGCTTCCAGCCCGAATGCAGCGCCGCAATGCCGCCGGTATAGTTGGTGAAGGTGACACGGGAGAAGCCGGCGGTGCGGATCATCGCGGCAAAATCCTGCTGGTTCGGGAACTTGCGGATCGATTCCACGAGATACTGATAAGGCTCGGCATCCCCGGTGATCATCTTGCCGAACTGCGGGATCGCCTTGAACGACCAGGTCTCGTAGAACGTGTCGAGCAGCGGCATCTCCACTTCGGAGAATTCGAGCACGAGCAGGCGCCCGCCCCGTTTCAGGACGCGGTAGGCCTCCGACAGCGCCACATCGATGCGCGGCACGTTGCGGATACCGAAGGCGATCGTATAGGCATCGAAACTGCCGGTCTCGAATGGAAGCTCCTCCGCATTGGCCTCGACGAAATCGAGATTGGCGGAAAGGCCCTTCTTCGCCGCCCGGTCGGCGCCGACCGACAGCATCGAGCCGTTGATGTCGAGCACGGTGGCATGGGCCAGCTTGTCGGAAGCCTCCACGATGCGGAAGGCGATGTCGCCCGTGCCGCCGGCGACGTCCAGAACTCTGTAGGACGGATCCTTGCGCGGATTGAGGCTCGCGATCATCGCGTCCTTCCAGGCCCGGTGCAGGCCGGCGGACATGACGTCGTTCATGATGTCGTAGCGCTTGGCCACCTTGTGGAACACGTCGTTGACGAGCGCCTGCTTCTCGCCCTGCGGCACCTCGCGAAACCCGTAGGAGGTTTCCATGCCGCCGTCCGCGGATGTGCGCTGTTCCGTCATCGTCGTCTCCATGGGCCGGTCTGTCGCAGCCGGATTGCCGCAAAGACCATAGCGAATTGGCCGGGGCCGCGCTATCTCACGCACAGCACCCGTCGCTTCGCCGGGTATATAGGACATAGATTGCCGAGAGGGAAATGCCGCGCCGCGGCAAATGCGCTCAAGGTTAAATCGAAGGAGAACGTAATGCCGGAATTGCCGGAAGTGGAAACGGTGCGCCGCGGCCTTGCCCCGGTCATGGAGGGAGCGACGATCCGCCGGGCGGAGCTGCGCCGCCCAGACCTGCGCTTCCCCTTCCCGCCGGCCTTTTCCGAGGCGGTGTCCGGCCGCCGTGTCGTCTCGCTCGGCCGCCGCGCCAAGTATCTGCTCATCGATATCGACGGCGGAGACGTGGTGATCGCCCATCTTGGTATGTCCGGCTCCTTCCGGGTGGAGGGTGCCGAGCCACCCGGCGATTTCCACATTCCCCGCAGCAAGGACACGCGCCATGATCATGTCGTGTTTCATCTGGAGACGCCGGAAGGCGAGCGCCGCGTCATCTATAACGATCCCCGCCGTTTCGGCTTTATGGACCTTGCCCGGCGGGAAGATATCGCCGCCCACGCCTTCTTCCGCGATCTCGGCGCCGAGCCGACCGGCAATACATTGGATGCCGACTACATCGCCGCCAAGTTCCGCGGCCGCCAGACGCCGCTGAAGGCTGCTCTGCTCGATCAGAAGAATATTGCCGGCCTCGGCAACATCTATGTCTGCGAAGCCCTCTGGCGCGCGCATCTTTCGCCGGAAAGGCTGGCGGGCACGCTGGTAACGGCTGCGGGCAAGCCGAAGAAGGAACTCGTCTACCTGACCGAGGCGATCCGTCAGGTGATCGCCGATGCCATCGAGGCGGGTGGTTCGACCCTGCGCGACCATATCCGCGCCGACGGCTCGCTCGGCTATTTCCAGCATTCCTTTTCCGTCTATGACCGCGAGAAGGAGCCTTGCCGCACGCCGGGCTGCGCAGGCACGATTGGCCGCATCGTGCAGAGCGGCCGATCGACATTCCATTGCGCCGCCTGCCAGAAATAGAACAGAGGAGAGAACCATGACCTATGAAACCCTGCTGGTGGAGGCGCGCGGGCGCGTCGGTCTCGTCACGCTCAACCGGCCGCAGGCGCTGAACGCGCTGAACCGCAAGCTACTCGACGAGCTGAAGGGCGTGCTTGCCGCCTTCGAGGCGGATGCCGGCATCGGCGCCATCGTCATCACCGGCTCGGAAAAGGCCTTTGCCGCCGGCGCCGACATCAAGGAGATGCAGCCCTATGGCTTCGCCGACGCCATGATGGAGGATCTTGCCGCCGGCTGGGACGATGTGGCGGCCTGCCGCAAGCCGATGATCGCCGCCGTCAGCGGCTTTGCGCTCGGCGGCGGCTGCGAGGTTGCCATGATGTGCGATTTCATCATCGCTTCGGAGACGGCGAAGTTCGGCCAGCCGGAAATCACGCTCGGCGTCATCCCCGGCATGGGCGGCACGCAGCGCCTGACACGCGCCATCGGCAAGGCCAAGGCGATGGACCTCATCCTTACCGGCCGTCTCATGGATGCGGCCGAAGCCGAACGCGCCGGCCTTGTCGCTCGTGTGGTGGCGCCGGAAAAGCTGCTGGAAGAGGCGCTGGCCGCGGCGGAGAAGATCGCCGGCTACTCCCTGCCGGCCACCATGCTGGCGAAAGAGGCGGTGGGCCGCGCCTACGAGACCGTGCTGGCCGAGGGCATGCGCGCGGAGCGCCGCCTGTTCCACGCGCTGTTCGCCACGGAAGACCAGAAGGAGGGCATGGCGGCCTTCATCGAGAAGCGCAAGCCGGCCTTCCGGCATCGCTGAGACCGCGGTTGGCGTTTCTTGCAGAATCCGCGTTGACGTCGCCGTGGTTTCCCGCTATACGCCGCCCACAGTTTGGAAAGCCGAATTCCAAGGTTTTCCGATATTGCTCCCGAATTGCTTTGATGACAGGTCGCAGTGACCCGGCACGGCGAGGGTGGAGTTTGTGTCAGATTTCTGAAGAGAGGCATAAATGGCCAATACAACCTCGGCAAAGAAGGCGACCCGCAAGATCGCCGCGCGCACCGCAGTCAACAAGTCGCGCCGCTCGCGCGTCCGCAACTTCATCCGCAAGGTCGAAGAGGCCATCGCCTCCGGCGATCAGGCTTCCGCCGCTGCCGCTCTGAAGGCTGCCCAGCCGGAACTGATGCGCGCCGCCACGAAGGGTGTGCTCCATTCCAATACAGCATCCCGCAAGGTGTCGCGTCTGGCGAACCGCGTGAAGACGATGTCGGCCTGATAGTTCCATCGAGCTATGCAATATTAGAAAAAGCCCGGCGCTTGCGCCGGGCTTTTTCTTTGGTTTTTTGACCCGGCCATGGTGAATGTGCAAGGCTTGATCGTGTCAAAAGAGTGACGAAGAAAATCCTTTAAATTCAGTTACTTGCAGGAGGTTGGGTGAGGTTCTTCCGCCTTTCGTTGCGGGAGTTTGACAGCAATTTGAGTCAAGCGAATTTTTATTTTTTTCGTTTTTTGGGGGTTCCGAAAAGGACCCGAAAACAAAGCCATTGATTCCTAACAGATTCTCCTTTGGCCCCCCGATTCCGAGTCAGGAACGCGCTTGCGAGTCAACGGCTGCCCCTTAATTTTGCGTAAAATTCGTGATTGATCTTGGTGCCTGATCCTGCCTAAATGCTTTCCACAGGGGGCGCGGACACAGCCTTAAAATGATCGCTGACAAGACTGTCTCATGAAGACAGCGGTGATTGTTTGTCCCCTGTGACGGAGCGGCTCCGCTTCGTAAAATCATCCAATCGGCAACACTTGCCCCAGGTGCCTCACCGCACACTGGCGAGGGTTTTTGTGACTATTGGTTGCGCCGGTTGCAAGGGTCGTGAGGACGATCCGGATGGTGAGGGCATGCCCGCCGTACGCTCGACGAGGGAGTGAGCGGCGCGGCCACAGACGGGGCTTGATGATCCGGCATGACAACGGATCCGATGGACCCGAATTGTGTTTGGGAAACAGGTTCGTGCCGAATGTAGGGGGTCGGCATGATCGGGGCACCAGCTCCCGGACCGGGCGATGGCTCGGCACGGCCGGGGGGTGGCAAACATGAAAGGCGCCGGCAGGAATGCCGACGTGGCGAAGGACGCATGAAAGGCGGCAAG
>NZ_JAHYXL010000010.1:0-82936 GCF_028534175.1 Shinella sp. HY16
ATGAAGGCTCCTCGCTTCTCAATTATGACACGCGCTGACTTCAGCGACCTGTCCCTGCATGAGAAGAACACCTATCTGCAGACGCTCGCCGATCAATATGCCGACCAGAACGAGCGGGAACGGATCAAGCTCGACAAGGACGCCCTCAGCCGGCTGCGCCGCTACTACAGCCGCCGGGTCTGGGCCGATCTGAAGCTGGAGAACCTCGGTGACAGCAAGATGGACATGTTGTTGTCCAGGCTCGGTGAGGCGATCCGTAACGAATCCATCCAGGCCGACGTCACCGCAGCCCTTATGCAGGAGACGACGCCGAAACGCATCCTGCGCACCGCGCCGCAGGACGACGCGCAACTGATGTTCTTCGTGCCGACGATCTACGATGCGCCGCTGAAGGACGACGTACACCTCATGGATGTCGCTCCTTTCTCGCTCAGCAAGAAGGCGAACAAGGGCATCATCAAATACGAGCTGAAGGACAGCCTCATCACCATCGAGGGCGGCGCAGAGACAGGCCTTGCAACGGTCTTCGACTACGACATCTTCCTCAACATGGTGTCCTATCTCGCCGACGAGGTAAAAAACTATCGCAGCAGCGAGGCAAAAGGCCTCAGGCCAAGCCTGCCGCCGAAAACCTATCGTCCGAGCGCCTCCCATATCCTGAAATTCTGCCGACGCTCGGACGGCGGCAAATCCTACGAGGATCTCGAGGCCGCGCTCGACCGGCTCGCCAACACCACAATCAAGATGGTCAACCTCTCCGGCGGCAAGCGCCGCCAGGTCGATAGCCGCCCGATGATCAGCGGTTACAGCGTCGTCAGTCGCACCGGCGCCAACCGCATAGAGACGATCGAGATCAGCATCCCCGACTGGGTCTATACCAGCGTGGTGCGCAACGAGCGGACACTGCCTCTCCTCACTCTCCACCAGGACTACTTCCTGATCAGCTCCGGCCTTGGCCGCTTCATCTACCGCCTGGCACGCAAAGCCGCCGGCAAGACCGAGGCGACCTACAGCCTGAAGGAACTCTACAAGCGCAGCGGCTCCACCCAGGAACTGCGAAAGTTCTCCTACGACCTCCGGGAGTTCGTCACTCGCACCCTCGCCTTCCCGATGCCGGAATACGATCTCTCACTCGAGAACGGTAAGGATGGATCAATGCTGTGCATGCGCTACCGCAACGAAGGCGACCTGCCGCTCTCCCCTCTTCTCGCCGAGCTCTAATTTTTGTCGTGGCTCCGTACTTGGCCGACGACAAAAATCAACAGCTCGCCGTACATCGCCGACGACAAAATTTTGTCCCCGATCCGTACATTACCGACGACAAATTTTTGTCGCCCTGCCGTACATCACCGACGACAAGTTTCCCTGAGTATCCCTTGGGACAGGTAGTCAGATTTTGTCGAAAACCGTATTTTGCCGACAATTTTCCGTACATCGCCGACGACAAACCGTACATTACCGACGACAACCCGTACATCACCGACATCTAATAGAAATAAGTCATTGTTTGAAAAATGAAAAATAGAATTTTTTGCGTCTAAAACTTATTAAAACTTATAAAACGACCTAAAACGAGGCTGAAGGCCTCATTTCAAGAGAGAATTTATGATTTTTGTCGGTCAAGCTTTTCTCAAAAGGGGAAAAGAAAGCTCCCAAATTCGGTCGCGCTTCATGATGAAATCAGATTTTTGGCAGTGTCAGGGATCTCACTAGGTTTGAATGAATCAGATGGAAGGCCTTCGCCGAGAAGGACGATCCTTCTATAATGCCATGCAATGGCCTTGAGAACAGACCAGTCTGACGATGGCCTGCCTCAAGGCAGCAACGATACGAGGCACAGGATGAACCAGGAACAGACAAGCGAACCGGAAAAGAGCTGGCGGTTCCTCTGGGAAATGAAGATCGCCGCTCAATCGGTTTCAGAAGTGTATGTCAGCCTCGACGTTCTGGGCGGGCACTATGTGAAGATCGCGCCCAAGGATTTCCTGGATGCGATAAACGATATGCAAGGGGTCAGCGATACGCACCCTCATCCCCGGCGATTTCAGTTCACCATGGAACGGGATATCCTTTGGGTTCATTCCTCGATGCCGCCAAAGAATGGGCCGCCTGCGCAAAATGAAGGCCAGCAGAAGGAAAGCTCTGTCCCACTGCAAAGTTGAGAGCGCAGCTAGAAATCAAAATATTCAGAAGGACAAAACGCCGCCCCATAGGGGCGGCGCTTCCGTTTTAAGGTGGGCTTACAGAACGAAGTAATCCTTCAGGAAGGTCGTGCTGCCAGCCACCTGGATGGCAAAATCCGCATTTCCGTCGCCATCGACATCCCCATAGATGAAGGTGTCGGACGCCGTCTTCTCGATGCGAAGCTCACCGGCTGTCTTGGAGAACTGCTCCGAACCGACGAAGGAGAAGGCCTGGTTACCAGAAACCTTGCCATTGGCGTCGATGCCTGAAAGGTCGATACGATCACCGGCCTTACCGTTGAAATCGAGGATCGTATCGCGGCCGGATGTCTTTACTGTCGAGTTGGCGAGCGTGTTGAAGACGAATACATCCTTACCTGCGCCGCCGGAGAGCAGATCAGCACCATTGCCACCTACCAGCCGGTCGTTTCCAGCACCACCAGAAATGACGTCGTTGCCGTCGCCTCCACGGAGCTTGTCGTTCCCCGCGCCACCTTCGACCTGGTCATTTCCAGTCCCGCCATAGATGTCGTCGTTGCCTTCACCGCCATAGAGCTCGTCATTGCCCGTGCCGCCGTAAAGGATGTCCTTACCAGCGCCGCCATAGATGACATCCTTGCCGGTTCCACCGAAGAGCTGGTCGTTATCAGCACCGCCGAAAAGTTCGTCATTGCCCGTGCCGCCGTAGAGAACATCCTTACCAGCGCCGCCATAGAGCTGATCGTTGCCGGTTCCGCCAAAGAGCTGGTCATTGCCCTCGCCGCCGTTGAGGATGTCATGGCCCGCTTGGCCGAAGAGCTTGTCATTGCCAGCGTGGCCCAGAATCCGGTCGGAGCGGCTGGTGCCCGGGAGGGAGTCGTTTCCGGTCGTCCCTTCGATGATATCGGAGACCTCGGGTTCGCCGATCGTGACGGTCCCGTCAGAGAATTTCAGCTTCTCGATGCCTTTGACCGTATCGACGCCGTCATTGCTGCCGGTGCGCTTGTCCGTGACCGTCCAGGTACCGTTCTTGTTCTCGACCCAGGTATAGTCGGCCTTTGCGCCGTTCAGCACGAACGTGTCTTCGCCAAGGCCGCCGTCGATGACGTCGTTGCCACCATTGCCCTTGACCGTATCGTTGAAGCGCGTGCCGACATAGGTGTCAGCGCCCTTCGAGCCGACAACATTCTGGGCATACTGCCTGAGCTGTTGAAGAAAAAGCTCGAGGCGAGTGGCATCAGCACTGCCACCCGCCATGAATGCATTCATGAAATTGCGAACCTCACCGTTGGCGTCCGCATTTGCGTCGTTGGCAAACTTGAGACCAGTGATACGGAGCAGGACGTTTCCACCGGTAAAGGAGCCGTCGCTCTTGAACGAGCCGGTACCTCGTGTGCCATACTCAATTGTATTGATTTCGCCGGAGATCCGGTGAGTGTTGATATCATATCCGAACGAGCCACGTGCCGTGACATATTTGGATGACGCGCCATCTCCATAGCTGAAGAAGGCTTCCTTCCCACTGTAAAGGGTTTTGTCATTGTCGAAGGTCGGGAAGCCTCCAGTCGTGCCAGCGAGGAACTGCTTCAACAGGAAGGTGTCGAAGGTAATGCCGTCCGAACCAGAAGCATCCATCGTGATGGTGCCCTTGGATTGATCCGAGTCGTCAGCGACGTCACCAACAGCGACGGTGAATGCCTTTTCGACTTCGTTGACGCCATCGGAAACCTTGACCTTCACCGTGTGGCTGGTGGTCGTTTCGTAATCGAGCGCGCCGGCGACCACGAGCTGCGTTTCACCACTGTTGTTGGTAGCGAGCTTAAATTTGCCACCAGCATTATCGGTGAGCGTATAGGTTAGCGATTTGCCTTCCGGGTCGGTCGCCGAGAGCGTGCCGACTACAGTATCGACGGCTGCATCCTCGTCGATGCTCGACTTCGAAAGGGCAAGACTGTTCGGCGCCTGGTTGGCCGCGCTGATGACCAGTGTCGTGTCGGCGAACTTGACGTTCTCGATATTGGTCAGCGTGTCCGTGCCATCTGAGGTCCCAGATGTGCGCAGGTCCTTCACCGTCCAGGTGTCATCCTGATTCTTGGTCAGGCTGTAGTCGGCACGGTTGCCGGTAAAGACGGCCGTGTCGTCGCCACCGCCGCCATCAATAGCGTCATCCCCGGCATTGCCCGTGGCCGTGTCGTCGTTATTGGTTCCGACATAAGTGTCTTTTCCAGCGGAACCTAAAAAGTTCTGAGATTTAGCTGAAAGAAGATCATAGAAGAGTTTCAGGTTCGCGGTTGAATGCGATTCAGCAACTTTATGAAGGAGGTAGACAAAGTTTGATGTGCTAAAATTTGTTCCTGGCGCGACGTCGATGTCAAAACCGGATATTTTAAGCTCTCCTGAAAATACAGATAGAAAATCTGCAGCCGAGGAGCCTGTTGCCGGGGATGTCTGGTCATCCTTTATGAAGCCAAATGTAAAACTATCAATTTTACCCGACATGTCTCCATGATTGTAGGGATTTCCGCTCGGGTCATTCCCCGTATAGTGGAGCTTATCGTATGATAAATCCTGGCCTTCAATGGATATGCTCTTGTTCAGGCTGTCGGCAAAGGCGTAGCCCATAATTGAGCCGCTGTAATTGTCGGACCCTCCATAGTATCCCTGGACAGAATTTGCTAATCCAGTAAAGAAATCGATGATGTAATCGGACGCTTGCGCATTGTCGGCGCCTTTGTTTGTGCCGACGTTGACGCCTGTTGTTCCTGCGTTAGACGCATCAATTGTAATTGCAGTGCTAGCCATTGATAAAAACTCCACAGAAAAGCGCGCGCTTCCTGCATTCAGCGCGGCTATAAAACTGATCTGGGCTAGTACTGAAGTGTAGTTTTCAGCACCCCCGACAGTGAAATACTGTGGGAAATGGCTTAAAGTGCCGATGTAATTTTGCGATGCGTTTCGGCATACCGGCGGGACTCCAAGTCTATGAGGGGCAAGCGACGAAAGGGAATCCCCTTAAAGGAAGTACCAAAGCGACCCGTATTTTCGGTAGTCCGCGACCGCCAAAGGCATTTGGCGACGGATAAATATTATGAATAAAAAAGTCAACATTATCTGCGCTAGATGCCTTCGCCGGGTTATGCCCACGCGAAAGTGTCCCGATTTGAAACGTTAGTGCTCTTCGTCGTCATCGTCATATGTCATGACATGATACGTCGTCCGGCGAGGAATGAGACGCTTCTAATCCCTGCGGCTACAGGAACCAGTCGGCGCTGACATCGCCAATGACGATGCCATTCAGCGTGATGGAGCCGCCGCCGGACAGTTCCAGCACCGCATCGCCGTTTTCATTCTCAGCAACCGTATAGGTTTGCCCACTAAGCGCGATGGCGTCACGGCCGACCTCGAAATCGCTGATGATGTCGTCACCGTCGTTCTTACCGAACAGGAACGTATCGATGCCGACTCCACCAGAGAGGACATCGTTTCCGAGGCCGCCGTTCAGAATATCCTTTCCAGCACCGCCGGTGAGCGTATCGGCGCCCATGTTCCCGAAAAGCTGATCGTTGCCCGCGCCGCCTGAAAGCGCGTCATTTCCCGCCCCGCCATGCAGTTTGTCATTGCCTACACCGCCTTGCAGCACATCGTCGCCGTTGGCGCCTTTCAAGAGATCGTTGCCTACGTCACCTTGTATGGTGTCGCTGCCTTCCCCACCAAACACGGAATCGTGGCCTGCGCCACCGAACAGGAGATCATTACCTTCCCCACCCTTGACGGAATCGTCGCCGGCGCCGGCATAGATCGTGTCGTCACCCTCTTGGCCATAGAGCGCATCGGCGTGGTTGCCGCCGCCGATGACGTCGTCACCGGTGCCACCCCGAATGGTGTCGTTGCCGTTGCCGCCGAACACGGCATCATTTCCGGCCCCACCATTCATGACATCCGCGACACTCGAGCCGCGCAGAATGTCATTGCCATCCGTGCCGGTGACGACTGGCGGTTTTGGCGGTTTTGGCGGGGTATAGTGGTAGTCCCAGTCGAAGCGGAGCTTGATGAATTCCTCGGCGCCTGGGGCGTCGGAGAGATTGTTGAAGCCCGTTCCCAAATCATAGCTGATGTTGATGACGCTATCCTGGATAATGGTCGCCCAAGTGGCTTGTGAGATGGTGAGATTTACAGTTATCGGTGATGCAGGACCAAAGGCTCCATTGTATTGTTGCCCCGTGTATGGACCGAAAGTGACGCCTTCGATGTTTACCGTTAGCGCCTCTGTGCTGCCTCCGACATCGAAGTCACCGAAATATTCGAGAGTTATATTTACATCACCGGTTGTCGATGTGGGAGTTCCCGAAATTTCACTCGTAAAGCCTGGGACGAGCCCATTGGGGCCGAAGGTGTTTCCAAATCCGGTCTGATCATCCTGAAACGAAACGAGCATTGTCCGCTACTCCAACATTGGATTTCGCGGGCACAATTGCAGAATGCAACCAATAGTCAATGTCGGTGCTTTTACTTAACCAAATATAGGAGGCTTTGGTTAAGGGCGATATGGTCCCCTTATCCGGGAAACAGCATCCTGCCGATGAACCTGTAGCCAGGTTTTTTAAGGGACTGAAAAAACTCTACCGGGCCGGCGTCGAACTTGCGACGGGCGGAGGAGGAGCCGAAACGGCGGATGAAAAAGCGGACGACCGGAACCAGCGGTCGGCGCAGGCGGCTGATTTTCTTCGCCTTAATGGCCGGTGGCCGTATCACGTCGGCGCGGGCAGCCAGATAACTTCTCCTGCCGAAGGGAGCCAGTTGCCGCAGGCGGCCAAGGGCGATCTCGTGTCCCTTCCAGCGCAGCATCGTGATCATGACGTCCTTGTAGCCGTGGCTCTTGCGGCTTTCGAACTCGACGATGTGGTCCGTCGCGATGAATTCGGAGTACTTGCGCTGGGTGAACCAGGCTGCGATCCGTTGAACCAGGGTGTCGTCCGGTGCGCGCACGGCGCCCGATTTGAAACTGGCAATGCCCGCCTCCGCAGATGTCACATGATATCCTGCGCCGGAAAGGCTGTAGAAGGCATTTCCGAGCGTTATCGTTGGCTTACCGTGCAGCAGAGCCAGAAGCCCAACGCCGGAATTGTAGCACAGCACGACGTCGGCATGATCAATCAGGAAATGGATATTGTCGGCCCGGTCGGCGATGACGACGTTATCGGTGCGCGGGAGTGCATCCAGTTTCGAGAGCGGGTGCGGCTTGATGACGAACGTCACATCCGGGTTGGTTTCGACAAGACGCGGCAGGCTGGCGGCAAAATCGTGGTAGTTCTGCTCCCCCTTGATGAACTGGGTGACGGCCATGTCGTCATCGAGCTGGAGCGGGATGAGGCAGACTGGCTTTCCGGGCTGTTTCGTTTGCTGGTATTTTTCGGCGGTAGCGGCATAGCCGTCCATGGCTTCCAGCGTCATGGACCCTTCGCGCAGGCGCGCGATATAGGCCCGGGCGACGTCCAGATCGGCGCTCGAGAACATTTCCCGGTCGAAAGCCTCCTGCGAATAGGACGGTGAGGCATAGGAGACGTCGTCGGCATAATAGACGGTGTTTGGCAAGGCGCCGCGTTCGATGACCACCACGTCCTTGCGGAGTTGCCGGGCGAGCATGACGGCGCCGGCAAAGCGGCTATGACTTTTCATGTAAGGGTTGAAGATGGCAACGCCGTCGAGCGTTCCATCCGTCAGCCCTCCCGTCAGCGCAGCGATCTCTTCGTCCGTTTCTCCGAAAACGGGCACAAGCTCGAAGCCGGTAAGCCGCAGCGGCAGGAAATAGCCCCAATGGTGGCGGTTCTTGCAGATGCAGGCGAGTTTCTTCGCGCGCGGCAGGAAGTCGACCTCCAGCAACCGCTCGTCCTTCCCGACATAGACCTCGGTCGCTTCTGAAAAGCGGCTGCGCTTCCAGTCGTTGTTCGTGTACCAGTCGGAGCCTTTGTCCTTCGGGTGCCAGAGATGGAACGTCTTCAAGCCGAGGGATTCGGCCGGCAAGGCGAGCGCCTCGAACAGCCGGCGGAAACCGCTATAGGTTTTCTGATGGAAGAAGGAGGCCTTGCCGGGCCCGAAGCAATCCTCGGTCGGTTCGGCCGGCATGGGCAGGTGTTTGACGTGCTGACCGTATCGCAGCAGAAACTCGAAATCTTCCGATCCATGGCCGCGAAAGCTGGAATCGTAGCCACCGAGATAGGAAAACAGCTTCGAGCCGATCAGGAAGACGTTGCTATACGGGGCGATGAACTGCCCCTCTTTGGGCTCAAAATTCTCGAAATAGCTATAGAAGGACAGTTTCTTCAGGTAATCCGACCGTGCATCGAAATCGGCAAGATTGAAGAAATTTTCGGTCTTTGGCTCGGAAAGATGAAAAGCAGGGATGTTGAGCACGAGGTCGAAGACACGGGTGGCATCGATGGTGTTGATGATGTCGACGAGCCTGCCGAAATGGTCCCGTTCACTGAAGAAATCAGGATCGGCAAAGTAGATGAAGGGCGTGTCGGCGGCCGCAAAGCCGGCATTGCGCGCTGTCGAAAGGGAAAAGATGTCCGTGTCGTCTACGTGGAGGTACGTGTAGCCCTTGTCGGTGCAGACCGTTCGGATCTGCGCGGCCTGAGGAGCGGGCGAACCGAAGTCGACGATGATGATTTTCGGTGCAGGGACGTAATAGTCGCCCATCAGTGCGATGCGATCGATGACCCAGGGATTTCCCGCGTGCCAACGTACGCAAAGCACCATCGAAATGTCCGAGGGGCCGATGGGTTTGCGCGGATCGAGATGCACGTCATGCACTTTCTGGTCGGAGATGGTTGGAGCCGGTGAGAAAACTGGCAGTTCCATGCACTTCATTCCGTGTTGATTTAAAGGCCGCGCATCCTGCAGCAGCTTTTGTCTCGTCATCGAACGAGGGCAGCACAGCCGGGATGGCCGCACTTACCACAGGCTCCGGGTTTCTGAAAACTGATCAGCATGGCCAAGAAAAGGGAAACGGAACGTTCGCCGGCTTAACCCGCAGAAGTCGGGCGCCGGCTAACACAGGCCAAGCCGCTCCCGGCGAGGCTGTGTAGGCTTCCAAGTATGGATTTATATATATTTTATAGAATTCAAATATATCTATATGATCCATGGCTTTTTTACGGGATCTCCGCTAGAAATAACGATTAAAACCCCTGCCTGGCAGACTAACTCGCTGCGATTGGGAGGGGCGACCCCAATATATTGAAATGCAGGGATGATGATTTGGTCGTAACGGTAGATAATGTGAAGGTCGCCTATTTTCCTGTGCCGAAGGCAGCGAATACTTCTATGAAGCATCTTCTCCATAACATAAGAACCGGCGAAAAATACATTGGCGTACGCGACGAAGCAAAGGGAACCCATCGTCACATTCACAAGGAGTATGGAACTCCAAAGTTTTCTAGTATAAACCCTAAAGAGTATCGAGGCTTCTTTAAGATTGCCATCGTTAGAGACCCTGTTGATAGAGTTATCTCGGCGTGGAGAAACAGAGTTGTGCATCATAAGGAGCTTGAAGGAGTTAAGTCGGCGAGAAAAATTGCAGAATTAGGAATAAACCCAAAGCCAAGCCTTTCAGAGTTCGTTTATAATATAGAAAGTTATAGGTCTGCGAGCAGTTCTATTGAAATTCACACTGATTCTTTGACGGAATTTCTTGGGTCAACCAGATCTTACTATGACATAATATTTGATATATCGGAATCTCGTCAGATAGAACTTTTCTTCTCAACGTTGACTGGCGAGCCGAAGAAGCTGCCACGAAAACAAGTTGGCGGCCCGCCAGCCGATCGTGACGAATTGTCGGCCGCGCTAATTAGAAAGCTCGAAAGCGTTTACGAAAATGACTATCAGGTTTTTGGGCATGCTTTTGGAAAGCAGTCGGACGATGAGACAATCGTCAGATTGGCGGAAAAACACAAAGCTTCGCTCAATGGTTTCTTCAAGCGTTTTACATGGGGCCAATGGGCCAAGAAAACACCCAATTTTTAAGGCGGTTATGATGCTGCGTATATTGCCTTAACCTGTCTTCATGAGAATGAGCCGGCAAAGATGTGGGTTCTCGTTAAGATGGGGCGAGAAACCGATCCCCTCCTCCCGCTCAACGACCTGGAAGCCGAGTTCCGTCATCTGCCTTTCGATCAGTTCGGGGCGAATGAAACGACGGCCGTCCAGCTTCCTGTTTTTTTTCAGGGGTTCGTCCTGATCTGTACGAAACTCGAAGGCGATGGTGTCCCCTGCCCTGAGCTCCCGGGCGGCGCATTCAAGGAATTTGTCCTGGTGGATACGCGTGATCGCATGAAGTAGGAAGCGGGCGTAAAGCGTGAGTCCTCCCTTGTCCCGGGGAGGCCTTGCTGTGTGAAGGAGGGTCTTGAGCGTTTCGGGGTCCGTTATATCCCCGTGTTCGAAGGTGAGGACAGGCCGCCGGCGGAAGAGGTTCAACAAGGAGCGGACGATACCTTTTGATGGCGGTGGCATCACACGAGCCCTGGCCGTCTCGATCGCGACACTGCAATTGTCGATCCCGATCACGGTTGGCCGGATTGCCGACAGGGCAAAGCTATCCCTGCCATTCCCACAGCCGACATCCACGACATTGCGCCGCAAGTAGCCGGAGCGGGAAACGAACCCCTCAAAGGATGAAGGCGATAGGATCCCGCGGCTGTGGCAGTAGTAATCCATCCAGTAGATCTTCCACCGGTGATATGGCTTGGCATACCCCTGTGGAAACTTTTCGGTTCTGTCGAGGTTCCAATTATGGCCCGGGTTGGGGATCTTCCAGTGCGGGCCGTAGATATATTCGACAAGCGCCTCCGTATCGGCGATAGCCGGGACCTTGCGCCCAGCGAGATCGATATCGACATGGCCCCGGAAGTTGCTCTTCATAAAGGGCTTTACGCCGCAGACCCCGAAGGGCAGCAGGAGCTTTCCAGTCTCGTCAAAAAAGGTATGAAATATATCGATCGTGACATTGGTCTTCGGATCCGTCACCCAGATGCAGGACAGCTTGCACGCGACACGATAACCATGACGCGACAGAGCTTCTGCCACCTCAACGACCTCCGCCACCACCTTGTCGGGATCGATATGGTTCGAGATGTAACCGGCGTCGAAGTCGTGATCGTGTCCGATGAAGTTGCTGTTGCGGTAGGCGCCGAGCAGCGTTCCGTACAGGACGAAAAGCTTCAGGCCTTTCGTCGCTAGGATCGCGGACATGCCATCGAACAGGGCGAACATGTTGTTTTGCCAGACCGTATCGACGGTTTTCGAAAGCTGAAGCTTACCTTTTTCGTTGAAGACATGGCCAGCTTCAAGCTTTTCCCTGAGATCCTCGAGGCTGAGTTTCGGAGTGTCTGCGAAGCTCGGCGCTGGCAGATCCGCGGTTACGTCGTTTGCCCGGATCTGCAGGCGAGCTTCATTGCCGAGGTAGGACCAGATGGACGAAAGGTTGAAGCGGAACGTTTGCCCGCCCTGATCTGGTGCGGGTATGCCCCAATTGCCGGCCAAGGGAATACCGTCTGCCAGCAACTGCAGCTTTACCGGGCGCTCTCCGGCCCCTCGGAGGAGGCCTGAGATGATAGTCGGGCCGAAATCCAGTATGTCGATCTTCACGGCTGGACTCCCGCTAGGCCCTGCGCATCAGCACCCGGGCGATATGCGCGTCGTCGTTGCGGTACTTCGCGTAGCCGAAACCTTCCGTAAAATAGGCCGGAGAAAAGCCGAACTTTGCCGCACGGGACAGGAAGTCGAGTGGCGGAATGAAGCGGCGATAGTGGCTATCGGTGACTTTCGTCTGTTGGGCGTCCCGGTCGGTCCGGAACTCGATCGCCAGGAGATCGAGGTTCTCGAGGCTGGCGGCCGTTTTGAGGAAGGCCAATTCTGCCTCTTCAGGGATAGCATGCAGGAAGAAGCGGGCATAGACGACGATCCGACCTGTCGTAGCGGCCGAAATTCTAGCGGACAGTTCCGGGTCATCGACATTGCAGCAGAGAAAGGAAGCCCGGTTGATACCTCTTTCTTCCGCCGTGCGCTGGCAAAGCGAAACAGCGGCAGAAGAGGCGTCGACACCAAGGACATTGAAGCCGGCATTCGCAAAGAAAAGGCTGTCGCGTCCGCTGCCGCAACCGACATCAACGATGGTGGAATCCGCCCCAACTTCCAGCGCGACGAAGGCTGCGAATTGTGAGGGAATATTAGGAACTGGAGATGTCCGTGCGCCGTAGTATCGATTCCAATATTCCGCTGTGGTTTCTGTCATAAAACTCTTCCAAGAAGGTTTGCACTTACCGAAAAGGTGCAGGAGGCGGGGCGTTTCAGAAGATCATTTCTGAGGTTCTCTTCTCCAGCATTTTACTGCCCAGTGGAAGTATCTTTGTCATAAAATTGTAACATAAAGTGGATGGGAGACCGGCGCGCGCCACCGCCCGATCTTGCGTGTGCAGCAGTTTCTGCCGCTCGTACGGGCGGCTCACCAAAACAGGTGACGTGATGGCCCTACCCCGCTATATCGCGCGGCATCGGCTGGTTCGTTCTTGGAAATGGTAGGATCAAGTGCTTTATCTTTTGGCGGGCAACGGTGCGCCCAATTTCGGCGATGAGCTGCTTGTTCAGTATTGGCTCAGGTTCTATCGGGAGCTTGGTTATGGCGGGCCGATCACCGTAGATGGCAAGGGTGCGGCGGCGACGGCCGCGCTCCTGCGGAACTTCGCAAATGTCGACTATGTTAAGACCATTCCGCGGCATACCGATGGGGTGGAAGGCTCGTATGCGAGTTTCTACGAGCAGGGCGTGGAATATGCCCGCTCCAACCTTTCCAGATTTAAGGGGGTTCGAGGCTTCCATTTCCTCGGCGGGGGATATGCCTGCGCCAACTGGAAGAATGCCACGCGGCTGCTGGGCGCTGTCGTCGAGATCGGCCGGCTCCTGTCGGTTCCGGTTGTTGCGACCGGCCTTGGCATAGCACCGTTCAAGAAGGTTTACCCTGTCGGCGCCGCGGCTTGGCGGAACATTGTCGAAGGCTGCCAACTCTTCGAGTGCCGGGATTCGGCTAGTGTTCATGCCTTGCAATCGATCATCGGAACCTGTCCCTCCTTGTCTGAAGGATTGGATGATGCGTTCCTCTTCCCCGTTCAGACTGTCGGCCATTCTGGAAAATGGTTGCATCTTTCAGGTTTCAGCGCAAAGTCCGTGCTCGGGCCGACGGGAGAGGAAGGGCCGAAACTGTTCGATCAATTCGACAAGGTCGTGTTTTGGGCCTGCTCCAATGGAGACGCAGAACTGTACCAGGCGGTGGCCGCGCAGTTTCCGCAGGTCGAGATGCTGGACAATGACCGTCTTTTGAACGCGGGCCTGCCACTGAAGGCCGATGACTTCATGCTGACGGGGCGGTTCCATCCTCATCTTCAGGCGGCACGGGTCGGCTTGACCGGCTATTATACCGCGCAGTCCGACTTCTATCGCATGAAGCATGGTTTGGTGACTGAACTCGGTTCGAACTTCCGTCAATTGCGGAGCAGTCTCGATATCTTCACGATGCCGGAGTGTGAAATCCGGCATAGGGACAAGGAACGCGTGGAGCAGAAGAGAAAGGTCGCTATGCAGGTGGCCAACCTTGTTGGGCTTGTATAGCCCGCAGGGTCGTCGCAGCCGGGAGTGTCAGGCGGGCGCGTCGACCCTGCGTAGTTGAGCTACACTCACAAGAACCAATCGGAGCTGACATCTTCAAGCGCGATACCAAGGAGTGTCACGCTTCCGCCCCCGGACAATTCAAGCACTGCGTTGCCATTTGCATCTTCAGCGGCAGTGTAGGTTTGTCCGTTGAGCTGAATGGTATCGCGGTTCGCCTCGAAGTCGCGAATGATATCATCACCTTCCTTCTTTCCAAAGATGAACGTGTCAATGCCTAGGCCGCCGGAAAGCTCGTCGTCGCCCAGACCACCGTTGAGCGCATCCTTGCCCGCGCCGCCGAAAAGTGCGTCGTTACCTTTGTTGCCGAACAGTTCGTCATTGCCGATACCGCCGGAAAGTTTGTCGCGACCTGCGCCTCCATAGAGTTCGTCGTGGCCGCCGCCACCGTTCAGCACGTCATCGCCATTTGCGCCTTTCAAAAGGTCGTTGCCGACGCCGCCCTTGAGGGTATCGTTCCCAGAACCGCCATAGAGGAAGTCATGGCCTGCGCCGCCATTGAGGAGGTCGTTTCCAACACCGCCGTATGCGATGTCATTCCCGTCGTCTCCGAAGATAGTGTCGTTGCCCTGTTCGCCGTAAAGCGCATCGGAATGGTTGCCACCGTTGATTTGGTCGTCACCCAGGCCGCCTTTTACGATGTCGTTGTTCCCGCCGGCGGAAATTGTATCGTCCCCCAAAAAGCCATTGATGATGTTTTTCCCATCAGTGCCGTTCAGAATGTCGTCCGCTTTTGTACCTGAGACTTGGGTGGGCGATGGCTCTCCGGGAGACGGTCTCTCCCAGGAAAACTTCAATTTAATAAATTCATTGGGGTCCGTGTCGAGATTGTCCACCTCTGGGCCCATTGTATAAGTAATTCCAATGGTACCATCCTTTATTATATTTTTCCAATCGGCTGATGATATTGTTAAATTTGAAGTTGTATATTGGGACTGTATCCCTTGAAATGTTCCTAAATCATATCCGTCGATGCTTACTTTAAACCATTCGTCTGGATATAGATTTGTTAGGTCGCCAAAATCCCCAAGAAAATCGACCTGGACTTCTGCGTCTCCGGATGTATTCCTTGTTACGGAGATGAGCGTGTCCCCTATGACCTTATTTCTCGAATCCCCCGTGTCGGCAAACCCTAGTATCTCGCTTGTTACTTCGGTCGATATCGTACCCATAGTAGCCTCCAACCGATGGTGAGTTGTTGGAGAAATCTAAGAGATTACGTAGCGAGTAACTTAGTTGCGTATGCGTCTAATCTGCGCATCTGTTTGCCGTAATAGGGCGCAAAACGGAACAAATAGGACGTAAAGGGTGTAGGCGGCTGGCGGCAAATCGCGACGGTTTGGCTTATATGGCTTCTTCCCCCTACCCAGTATTGTCGATTAGAAGGGGGAGCATTCAAAATCCCGCCTTTCGCATCAACTCGTCCAGTGCCTCACCGTAGGACATACCAGTGTCGTTGCAATATTGCTTGAACCTGTTGATGACATCGATCGGCGCACGCACGAATGCCTGGTCCAAAGGTTCGCTTGTCTTGCGTATGCGCTTGATCCTCTGGACCGGCTCGCGGCTTTGAAAGCCCACACGCTCAGCCGCTCGGTCAGAGGCGTCCTGTTCGGACTGCGGGGGGGCTCTTTCGGGGGAGCGAGGGGTGAAGTCCGAAAGGTCGAGTTTTTTGGCCTTCCCAAAACCGAGGTCGTTGGACATTACGCCGCCCTTTCCGCTGAATTACGACGGAGAATATCGAGCACTTCCCCCGTCAATTGAACGGCATTGTCGATTGCAGCCTCCAGGCCATTTACCTGCCGAGCGTCGAGTTCGAAGAGGCTGAGCCGCTCCATGAACATGGCGTTATAGGCCTCGCGGCGATAAAGATGGGTGCCGAGAACCGGCAGATCATTGCTTCGCATCTGATCGGCGATCTCTCGCTCGATGCGCCGTGTGAATGGCGGAGGGCTTGTGCGATTGAAGGCGAGTGTGAAGTTCAGCTTGCGCCCGATGTCCTCCTCGCTTTCTTGCACCAGGCCAACGGCGCGTGCCGCCTGCTTGGCATCGAGGGCGCTGCCGCCCAGCGGGATCAATGTGAGATCGGCCCGGATGATAGCCCGTGAGGCCAGGCGGCTTGCTGTGCCTTCGAGATCGACGAAGACAAACTGCGCCTCGGCTGCGGCGGTGTTGATGAGGTCGCGGATATTGCCTTCTGTCGCCTCGCTGATGACCTTGATTGGAAGATTGCTCTTTCCCGTTCGCCAGTCGGTGATCGGTTTGTTGGGGTCGGCATCGATGATCGTGACAGATCCGCCCTGCTGAGCGAGGGTCGAGGCTATAGCCAGGATGGTCGTGGATTTACCCGCGCCCCCCTTGGGATTGGCTGCACACACTACCGGCATGTCTCGTCTCCTATTGATTATCAAGCATACTTGATAGCTTGAATGCATGAATGATTTCTGAAAGCTATCAGATAGCATTCGTATCGCAACTGGATAGCATTTAGATTGCAATATGAATGCTATCTGAAATCAATATCATTTGATATCTACACCGATATCATAGCTCATGCTCCTGCATGGAAAGGGTGAAGTGCCGCGGCTTGGCGGCCTGGGCCGCTGGCAGTCAGCGAATAGGTGGCTATGCGGTTAAGCGCATCGCTCAATCAATAAGCCATTGAGCGATCGGGCGCTTAACCGAACTCCGGTTTAGTGAGGCGGCGTGAGCGGCACTCGCGAGGAGGCGAACACGTTTCCACGCCACGCTATAGAGAGCTGGAGGGGCACTAGTGAAGGCTTCGGTGCACGGCATCTGGCTCGTACTCAAGGTGCGCCCGGTTTGTTGCCGTCGAGTCGCTCCGTGCAGATCTTGGCCACGGTTTTTTGCAACATGGTCACGCGATCGATCAACCAGACCAATTCCTCGCCGGTTATTTCGTAGGCCGGGGAATAGCGCGCATCGACATAGGCACGATCGAGACGGGCAAAGCTCCGCTTAGCGAACCGGCTATCGCGCGGCCAAATATCGATGAGCTGCGGAGCGATCCTTTCGGCCTGGGAGCGAAGGAAGGTTAGCTTGTGGGATTTTGGGCTGTAGAGGGCGAGAACGAGCAGGGTGCAATGATAGAGGCGTTCGGTAGCTTGGTGGAGTTGAAAGGCGGCTAGGTTAAGGTTCCCCCGGTCGCGATAGAAGGCTGCGCCTGCCAGCAGCTCGGCCGTATCCGGAAACCATTGTTCGAAGTACTGCTGCGCGAGGTCTCGGGTTGCCTCCGGGGTCAAGGTCTTGGGTGAGGTGAGGGGAAAGCCGGAGGCCTCGTAGAGCACCACGCCGTCGCGGGCGATATCGACAAAGAAGGGGCGGCCCTGGGCGAGCTGGTCGTTCACGTCCTGATAGCTGTGGACGATGAAGTTGACAGGCGTGGCAAGTTGGCGGGTAATGGTCAGCTCCTGCAAGAACCGCTCGCCGGCCTTCTCCCAAGCGTCATATTGTTCGGCAAAGCGCTCCTCGTTGACGATGATGAGAAGGTCATAGTTGTAGCGGCTTGCCAACATAAGCGCCTCTGCTCGCAAACATCGGCATTTTCTGCTCGAATTATCTGACAATGGAGCGGGCGTCGTGCTCACGCTCCCTGCCAATGTGCTCGCAAACATCCGGGTCTGCTTGCAAACATCCCCCACGTGCTCAGATTAATTGCCAGCGACGGCATGGTCAAACCGGGACGCCTGCCTGTCGTAGTTGCTCGGTCAGCTGACGGGAATATTCGGGATCAAGGGTGCCCGCCAGGAAGGCGCGGATATCCGACGGCCGAGCATTGAGGTGCGTGACCAGAGCCGTCGCATCGTAACCATTTCGGGTCAACGTCGGTTCGAGATCGTCGATGGCGCGGGACAGGACCTGCTCGACGATTTCGGCGGTAACCGGCTTGGCGCCGAGGCGAAAGCCCTGCTCGAATGCGAGGGTGAGATGCATCTCGATCTGAAGCGGCGTGCGCAAACGTTCGGCGATGAGGTCGATGGCTTCTTCCTCGAGGAGTTCGCCAACCTTTACGCCTTCGGCCGCACAGGCGCCAAGCAGCCAGGCAACATAGTCGCGGCGCGCGGAGCCGATCCCCTCGTAGTCAAAAATGGTCGTGCGGTAGCCAATCTCCTCCATTTGCGGCCGGCGCAGATCATTGCGCAACCGGGGATGCCCGACAAGAAGTACGGAAAGGAGCACGCCGGCGTCGGCGACCACCTCCATCAGTCGCTTCAGGCCGGTTAAGGTCTTGTGGTGCAGGTCATGGGCCTCGTCGACCACGAGGACGATCGGCCGTTTGCCTTTTTTCATGATGTCGCGCAGGTCGCGCTCCCGGCGCTCGGCCTGCTTGGGGATCTTGACCTGCGCACGATCGCCGGGAGACAAGTCGTAGAACAGGGCTTCAATGAGCGATGGCAGCGAAGTGCGCCGCTTGTCGACCGCCAGCGATTTGGCGAGTGCGACCTTGCCGGCTTTGGTGAGTTCGGCCTCGATGCGGCGCAAAAGGTGGGTTTTCCCCGAACCGACCAGGCCGGAGACCACGACAAGCCGACCGGTCTGGACGGCCGCACACACCTCGCGGATGATCGTGCGCTGATGCTCGGTCTCAAAGTTGCCGGCCCCTTGGAAAGGCCGGTCGAGGCCGTAACTGGATTGAACGTCAGCGAGCATCATTCTTCCTTTCTTCGCGCCTGGAAGCGTTCGCGGATACGGGCCGCGATCATCTTTTTGTCGAGTGTTTCTCCAAGCAGTTCATTGATGAAGGCGCGGTCACCGGCATTCATCGCGCCGATCGGCCGGCCGAGCTGGTCGGCGATGGCCCCACGGGCTGCGAGGCCATTTGGATAAGCGGTCTCTATTGCGGGTTCCGGAAACGGTGTCCGCCGTACACTCAGCCCAGCCGTGGTCGGGGGCAGCGAAGGCAATGGACGATCCCCGCCGGTGACCGCGGCGCGGGGGAGCCCAAGTTGGTCTGCCAGGCGCACCACCTTGTCGAGCCGCTCTTCGAGCTTGCTCTTCTGGTATTTGCGATAGCGAAAGAGGGGAACCGCCCCGCGCGAAGGTTGGAATGGACCGAAGCGCTTGCCCTCATGCTCGACGAACAGTTCCTGATCGAACAGGCCCCAGAGCAAGGTCACCGTTTCGCCGGCAAGTTCGGGCTCGACCTCATAGGATGCGCCTTCGACCGATACGGTCGCGTCTCCAGCAACCGTCCGTCGTTCCGGTTCGCGCGCAAAGGCGCAGAACCGCTCCCAGGAGCACATCGCCCGCACCCCGTCAGGAGGAAGATGCCGCAGCCAATCCTCGATGCGTGCATGAGACTCTGTGCGATGGTCGCCGTTATTGTAGGTGACCAAGGCGCGCCTGAGCCAAAGGTTGGCTTCCTCTTCGTCCTTCGGCTTGTGGAAATGATAGAGGGTCTCGTGCACTTCCTTGATCGTGCGAAACGGCCGCTCGACCTTGCCTTTCGCTCGCGCCGGCGTGCGCCGCTCGCTGTCCGACGGGGGCATATGCGTGAGAACCCGGACACCAAGGCTACCCATGACGGACTGGAAAACGCGCGAGCGGCTCACCGGCCCGTTATCCATATGGATGGTCGTTGGAATCCCCTGAAGCGGCAGTTCCGGTTCAGGCTTGGCGGCGAAGGCATTGTAGAGAAAGCGCAAGGCGGACTCCGCGTCCTCGCCGTAGACGGAGCGGTATTCCTGATAGCTCGCGCCGGAGCGATCATCGACCACGGAGAACAGCATCAGCGTCGGCCGGCCGCGCCCTTCCTCGACCCAAAGCGGCGCTTCCACCTGCTTCAGGTCGGACGGGCTCATGTCGAAGTGCCAGAGTTCGTTGGAACGCCGCGCCTGGAATCGGACGGCAGCCACCGGGCGGGTGACGCGCGCATAATCCAGGCCGGAAACACGCAGCAGCCGATCGACCGTTGCGCGTTTCAAGATGCCGGGCGGTGCACGGACCAGGCCATCGGGCGTCACCACGCCGTCTTCCTCAAGCAGCTTGATGGCGCGCGCCGTGGAGATATGCCGCCCCTTCCGGTTCGCCGTTCTGATCTTCAGGGCCGCGATGATTTCGGCATAGGTTTCCATCTCCGGCTGCGGGGCGATCCGGGAGGTTCCGTGATCGGCGCGCCGTACGGATTTCGGGCGGTTCAACTCCCGCAGCGCCCGATACAGGGTCCAGATCGAGATGCCGTAGGCATCGGCGGCACGAGCAACAATCTCGGTACGGCCTGGATCACGGGGAGAAAGCAGCGACAATCGGCGTCGAAGATCGACAAGAGCCTCTCCGGGCGGCCGCTTTCTCCGCTCAGCCATGGACGTCCTCGGATTCCACTGTTTTGGGAGAGCCACCCTTCTTGCCGATATGACGATAGAGGGTTGCAACAGAAACCCCCATGCGCTGCGCAATATTGCGTACCGGTATGCTGCCTTCCTTCATCAGGGCGCGCGCCGCGGCAATATCGCCCGGGCGCATCGCGGGCGGGCGGCCACCCTTGCGGCCACGTTGCCGCGCCTCGACCAGTCCAGCCGTCGTGCGTTCGCGGATCAGAGCACGTTCGAACTGGGCGATCGCACCGAAGACATGGAAGGTCAGCATGCCGCCCGGCGTCGTCGTATCAATGCTCTCGGTCAAGGACACGAGCCCGATCTTCGCGCGCTCCAACTCTTCCGCCGTCGCGATGAGCTTCTTTAGCGATCGCGCCAACCGATCGAGTTTCCAGACAACGAGCGTGTCACCAGTGCGAAGCACGTCGGAGAGAATTCGGCCCAATTCCGGGCGGTCATCGCGAGCGCCTGACCCGCGCTCGGTAAACACCTTCTCGCAACCGGCGCGTCTCAGCGCCTCAAGCTGAAGCTCCGGATTTTGATCGATCGTGCTGACCCTGGCGTACCCGACCCGCATAGCCATCCAAATGTTCTTGAAAGTCGTTGGACACATAGCATTTTGCGACAACCGTTTCTATAACAGTTTTGAGAAGATTCCATCGCGCCATTCAAGGGGCGTGACGGCATGCGCTATGGCATGCTCAAAAACCCTCGTTTATGACAAACGATCCATGGAAACCAACTATGTGTCTGACGGCCGAATATTCGCGACATGGAGCAGGGAACCTTACGCATCGAAAATCGGGCGGTCCCCGATCTTGTCCCCCTTGTATGGGATACTCCGGGAATTGAGGCGGCGATACCAAAGGATGCGGTCGGCCAGGCCGTTACCATGTTCGAGCCGCAGGAATGCGCCAACTACTTCAAATCTTGCGGATATGACCCCGAGTAATGTGGACGTGCTCTAGGTCACCCAGAGGGGCGCTCGCATCGAGTATAACCTTAAGCGCGATTGCTTCCGGTGAACCATCCTCCATATGTACGGGATGTACAGCCCACACAGACTTTTCGAGAACCACATTCTCAACAGAAACCTCATAAAGCCTACCCGACGCGAGCTCATCGAGGACAGTGCTCCTCATCACGATCGAAATGCCGAGACCAGCTCGAACTGCATGCTTCACAGCCTCAGTGCTCCCGACATTGAATGAGATTGGGAATTGCTCTGCCGCTTGGCCGAAGGCCTCGCGGAGCACGGATCCGGTACCGGTTCCACGTTCTCCGCCAATGAGGGACTCTTGAAATAACTCTGCCGCTTCAATTGTTTTTCGCGTCCTCCAATTATGCTGTGGGGATACGATTATTACCAGCTTTTCCTTCCGCCAAAGGCGGGCTTGATATCCTTTTCGATCGTCCCACCATTCGGTAAAGGCTAGATCAATCTCCTTCCTCAAGAGCTTTTCGATGATTTCAGGATTTGAGGCAACGGCCACCTCAGGTGGCCGGCCTTGAGCATCCTGTAAACGCTTCAAGTGGACTGGCAAAATATAGGTACCGATGTTAGTACTGGCACCCAACGTAATCCGGCCGCTGTGCAGGCGGTCCAGAGATCTCTTCGTGACGGTCAAAAGGCTGCGTGCGAATGGCAAGAATACGAGCCCTTGCCGAGTCGGCACACACTTGTCCTTCCTCCTCTCGACCAGCCGCACCCCTAGTATATCCTCCAATCGTTTCACATTATGTGAGACAGTCGGTTGGGATATCTGAAGCCGTCGCGACGCCTCGTGAAAGCTGCCAGTTTCGATTACCTCTATGAATGCTGCGACATGCGAAAGGCTAAACATTACTTTCTCTAATCAAGGAATTAGTTGAACCTCGTTAATTGCCGCACGAGGTCTTCGGCCTTGGACAAAATCTATAATGTTGTCAGCAGCCTCGTGCTCGATAGCCAAACGCGACTTCGCCACTGCTGAGCCTATGTGGGGTGTCAAGATCGAATCATGTTCGCGATTGAGGAGACCCCCGTGGACCTTGTCAGGCCGGTCGGGTCTGGCCCAGTCCTCCATCTCATAAACATCAGCGGCGTAGCCTCCCAAGCGCCCCGCCTGCAATGCAGCGACAACAGCCTCTTCATCAACCACGCTTCCGCGTGCAGGATTAATAAGAAGTGCTCCTTTGGGCATTTTGGCGAGTTGTTCAGCGCCGAGGAGATGCTTCGTTTCGGCCGAAAGCGGGAGTGCACACACAAGAAAGGTAGACGACGAGATCAACTGGTCAAATTCAAGAGGCTTTACGTTCAGTCTGATCTCATCGGCTTTGTCCAGGGATTGACGATCCCAGTACGACACAATGGCGCCGAAGGTACTTAGGCGCTGTGCTATAGCTTTTCCGATCGCTCCCATCCCTAAAATGCCGATTGCTGTGCCCTGCAGCCCAAGGCCGTAAAACCGAGGGCGCCAACCTTTGTAATCCCTCCTGACGCTCTTGTCGCCTGGCAGAATGTGCCGCCCAAGAGCAATCATCAGACCGATTGTAAGTTCGGCTGTCGGGTCAGTGAGAAGATCGGACACTATCGTGACGTGGACTCCACGCTGCGTGCAGGCTTCGATGTCGAAGTTATCGAAGCCTTTCAGCGCACATGCCACAAGTTGAAGATCGGGAGCGTGCGCGAGTACAGACGCGTCGATCATGTCCGGCATGAACGCCATCATCGCCTTGGCGTCGCTCAATTCTGCGAGCAGTTTCTCGCGGGGCCATGTATCATCAGTATCGTTGCAAACTAAACGAGCGTGGGGAGATAGCTTTGAGATAATCTCCTCGTGGACGCGATGGGTGATTACTACCTTTGGGAGCATTTAATTTATCCTTCTATTGCAGCTGGCGGCGGAGGAGAGCGCCGACCTGGTCAACGATGGTGACCATCAGAAGGACAACGAGCATGATCGCAAGAACCTCCTGATAATTCATGATCCGGAGGGATGTCATCAACTCGAAACCGATACCACCAGCTCCCACAGTGCCCAGGATTGTCGAGGCGCGGAAGTTGTACTCCCACCGATAGATGGTCACATCGGCCAATTGCGGTAGAACTTGTGGCAAGATCGCCCGCGTCACGATCTGGAACGGCGACGCACCAGCTGCGCGTGCGGCTTCTATAGGCGCATTATCGCAATGCTCGATCGCCTCCGCAAAGAACTTGCCCACCATGCCAACCGAGTGAAGACCAAGAGCCAGCACGCCTGGGAGCGCTCCAAATCCCACTGCCGCCACGAAGACGATGCCCATAATCAGCTCCGGGATCGACCGTAGACCATTCAACAATCCACGCGAGATCATATAGATGACAGCGTTGGGTGCTGTTTTCCCTGAGGCGAAAAAGCCAACTGGAAGTGATATCAGTACCGCGATCGCAGTCCCAGCTATACTCATCGCCAGAGTGTCGATGAGAGGGCTGATCCACTCCAAGCCTCGGTTGAAATCCGGGGGAAACATTTCCGTACCGAGCTGCCAGAGCGCAGGAAACCCAGATCCCAGACGCTCCAGATCAAGAAGACCGGAGTGATAACTGCTAACAATGATCACACACGCAATTGCCAACGCGATCACGCCAGCTCTGGTCCAAGCTTTGTTTTGATGTTGAAGGATAGAGTCGTAGTCGGCCGACGGCTGTGTCATCACATATCCTGGAAGAAAGGACGCAGGCCAGCGCCTGCGTCGAAAGGTGAGAAACTGTCTCGAACGCGCCTTACTGACTCAGGTCCAAGTTCAGCACTTTACCGAGCTCACGGACGACGTCGTAGGCTTTGTCATCGATCGGAGCGAACCCATCGGCTTTGAAGGATGCCAATACCTTTTCGTCTTTAAGGTCGATGAAGGCTTTGGTGATCGCCTCTTTCAACGAAGTGTCAAGATCCGACCGCATGGTCCAGGGGTACTGCGGGAACGGATCGGACTCGGCGAGGGCGATAACTTTCTTAGGATCAATGGTGCCACGAGCGACCATTGAATTGTAGATGGGCAACGAAAGTCCGCCAATCTGAGCATTGCCATTCTGCACTGCAATAGCCACGGCATCATGCGACCCTACGAAGTTCTCGCTATAGTCTTTTCCAGCCTCAACTCCGGCCTTAAGCAGCATAGATTTCGGGATAAGGTGGCTTGAGGTGGAAGCCACGTCCCCAAACGCGACCTTTTTCCCTTTTGCATCTTCAAGGCTTTCGATGCCAGCCTCTGCATTGGCGACAACTACAGCGCGATAGGTAGTTTCGCCATCCTTCATAACTGCTGCGAAAGGCTCGATATCAGCCTTGGTTTTCGCGAGCGTGTAAGAGAGCGGCCCGAAATAAGCCAACTCAAGCCGGCCGAAACGCATCGCTTCGATCATTGACGAGTAGTCGGTCGTTACGATCAGTTCAATCTCCCGACCGAGTGTCTTCTCAAGATACTCCTCGAGAGGACGATTGTTTTTGATGACAGTGGCGGCGTTCTCGTCCGGTAGCAACGCGACGCGCAATGTCTCTGGATTTGAGCCAGCATGCGCCAACGAACTCCAGCCAAGAACGGCGAGGAATGCGAGGGACAGAAGCTTCTTCATAATGCGGCCTCCATGGCAGCTAAAGGTTGATCATACTCGTAGTTGGACAAATCTTGTGTTGTGGTCGGATTTCTTGGGGCGCTGCGGTAGATCGACGCACACATTTGATCGGTCAGTTCGTCGACAGCGGCGTCCGCAACCACTTCCCCGTCGCGCATAGCAATGACCCGGTCGCCGAACCGGCGAGCTAGATCGATCTGATGAAGGCTGATCACAGCAGTGATGCCGTCGGCTGTGCATATTTCGCGAAGCTGCGACAGGACCTCGACAGCCGTTTCAGGGTCCAGACTTGCAACGGGCTCATCTGCAAGGACCAGTTGGGGCTTCTGGACCAGCGCGCGCGCAATGCCCACCCGTTGCTGCTGACCGCCGGATAGTTGATCCGCCCTGACGAGAGCCTTATCAAGAAGGCCTACGCGTTCAAGGCATTCCAACCCCAGCCTTCGATCCGAACGCGGCATAGGGAACAACGTACGCCAGCCAGAGTGGTAGCCCAGGCGGCCCGTCATGACGTTGTCGAGCGCGCTCAAGCGCCCTATGAGTTGGTGCTGCTGGAATATCATCCCAGTTCGCCTTCGGTGAATGCGAAGCTTAGTTTCCGCATCCAGAGCACCAATATCGTTAGAAGTGATCGAACCAGACGTCGGCGCAACCAAGCCGTTGAGTGTCCGGATGAGGGTAGATTTGCCTGCGCCGGATCTACCGAGGAGCACGACGAACTGACCCTGGTTGAACGTCAATGTCGTTGTCTTCAAAGCTTGGGTGCCGTTGGCATAGGTCACGGCAACTCCGTTCAGAGCCAGCATCACAATAATCCTGATCGTTAGTGGTGCATCGATTGAATATTTGCATCACTATGGGCGACATATGACGTCCGTTTATCAGGCTCGTGAAACTTCAATGACAGCACTTAAACTCAGCTCTACCTCCTCGCGTAGCTGCGATGGAGAAATTTCACCCAGAGCCGCCTGATCATGACGGCCCGGTCCCAATTCTACACCACCTTGACGGATGCTATCCCATATTCGGCCAGATAAACCGGCCCTTCTCCAGCCGCCGGGTAAAAAGGCAGGCGCCCAGACCATCATGCCAGATGATCTTCAAAATATCCGATCTGCGGCCCCTGAAGACGAAGAGATGCCCTGACAACGGATCATGCTGCAGAACCTCCTGCACCCGAAGCGCCAAGGAGGGAAAGCCACAGCGCATGTCCGTATATCCGCGCCTTCCTGGCGGGCACCCTTGATCCCGAATATTCCCGTCAGCTGACCGAGCAACTACGACAGGCAGGCGTCCCGGTTTGACCATGCCGTCGCTGGCAATTAATCTGAGCACGTGGCGGATGTTTGCAAGCAGACCCGGATGTTTGCGAGCACATTGGCAAAGAGCGTGAGCACGACGCCCGCTCCATTGTCAGATAATTCGAGCAGAAAATGCCGATGTTTGCGAGCAGAGGCGCTTATGTTGGCAAGCCGCTACACATAGTCGGAAAGGTAGCCGCTCTTGCGATCTTCGACCCAATCGCCGCGCGCATAGGAGCCGAACAGGATCAGCTTGAGGATACGGCCACGCCTGGCCTTTTCGGAGAGCTTGGTTTTCAGGGACTCGTCAAATTCCTCGAACAGGATTTGCGCCGCGCGCTCCAGCTCGCGGCGTTTCCTGTCCGGCAGATGGGTGAGGCGGTCAGGCAGCGTCATAGAGCCCCCTGAATTCCGGATCAGCGTAATAGGCGAGCTTGCCGGCGACGATGGGCCGTTGGCCGGCGAGAAACAGCAGTTCGAGATTTTCGGGCAGGTTGCGAACTTCGTCCGGCGTGAGCAGCGCGCGGGCTATGTGCTGCTCGCCGAAGGTGATGCGGCTTTCTGCGGCATCGAGGGCGCGGCTCATGGTCTGGAATACGACCGTCTCCTGTCCGAGCAGATCGGAAATCAGGCGGGCGCTGTCGTGATCGTTGACGCCGAAGACCTGAAGGACGCCGGCGTTCGACAGGAAGGTGCCGGCGCGCTGGCCGTAGGTGGCGCGGAGCTGGTGAACGTCCTGCAGTATGGGCCAGAGCTGGACGCCATAGCCGGCCATAAGGCCCATGGCGCGCTCGACGGGAGCGAGGTGGCCAAGCGCGGTGAACTCATCGAGCAGATAGAGGACCGGGGCGGCCGGCTTGGCGGGATCGCGCGCCATGTCGGTGAGGCTTTGTGCGACGAGCAGGCGCAGCCATCGGGAATAGGTGGCGAGGCGATCGGGCGGCAGGACGAGGAAGACGGAGGCGTTGCGGTGCTTGAGATCGGCAAAGCGGAAATCCGATCGGCCGAGGACGGCCACCATGCGCGGCGAGTCGAGGAAATGGGTATGGCGCTGCGCGGCCGAGAGAACGCCGGCGGCTTCCCGGTCGGATTTGCCGAGGTGGCGATTTGCGGCGCGGGCGACCAGGCCGGCGGCGGCGGTTGACGCCTGCATGTCCTTCAGGAGCGCGGCGAAGGTTTCGGGGGCGAGGGTGAGGTGGTCGCGCAGGGTGGGGAGGTTTCGCCTGTCGCGCGGTTCGCTGGCAGCGATATGGAGGATCAGGCCGGCAATGAGCGCCTTGGCCTCCTCGTTCCAATGCGCCTCACCGGCCATGCCGGGTTCATCGAACACAAGGGCGTCGGCCAGGGTGCTTGCGTCTTCCGCGACATCGAGGCCGGCTGGGTCGAGGGCGTCGAGCGGATTGAAGGCGGCCGAGGGCCTGCCGGTGACGGCGAAGGGATCGAGCACATGGACCGGCCCGAACTGTTCGCGCGCGCGGCCGGCGATCTTGGCATTTTCGCCCTTGGGGTCGATGCAGATCACGGAGCGGTCGGTGGTGATGAGGTTCGGGATGATGGTCCCCACACCCTTGCCGGTGCGCGTCGGTGCCATGGTCAGCAGATGGGCCGGGCCGGAATATCGCAGCAGGCGCTTTGATTTGGAATCGCGGCCGATCAGCAGGCCGGTATCGGCGCGGGCCAGCGGTGCCATTTCCTTGCCCGTGGCAAAACGGGCCGAACCATGGGTGTTGCCTTCCACGTCCCCGAAATTGAGGATCATCGGGGCGGTGATGAGGCGGAAGGCGGTGGCGGCCATGATGAGCAGTGTGACGCCATCCCAGGCAATGACTGGAATGGAGCCGGGGCCGAAGCCGCCGAAGTCGCGAAGGACCATGCGCCCGCCCAGTCCGACCACGAACAGGATGACGAAGAGAATGAAGAAACTTTGCAGCAGCGGTTTCCAGACGCGGAACGGCATGGCGAGCAGAGACAGGAACGCCCACAACGGATTGCGAAGAGCGGCCCATAGCATGTTCTTGAATGCGGCCCACGCAAGTCCCGTCTGGCTCATGAGGGCGTCTCCCCGTTGTTGCCTGCGGGTTCCGCCTTGGGTGCGGCGGCGAGCAGATCGGCAAAAAGTTCCTTGTCGCCGTCGCGGGTCAGGAAGCCGGGCAGTTCTCGGCGCAGCCATTCGCCCAGGTCGCGCGAGAATTGATCCGGGTCACCTTCCAGGCGGTGCAGGACGAACGCACCGAGCAGCACTTTGCGGCGCGTGTCGTTGGCGCGTTCCTGCTTCGATAGACGGGCCTTCAATGTGGCGCGCTGTGCATCCAGTTCGGCCAATCTTTGTTCGATCGTCTTGCGCGCCATCGCATCACCTCTGTCTCAACTCAGCGCCGAGACTATCATTTCTCACGATCATTTCCAGATATTGCCTGTTCCGATTGAACATCTCCCGGAATTGCAGCACAATCCGACTATCAATTAACTGCATCAGCGTTAACTCAAGCGCCACACCGAGCAACGAAAGAGCGTAGCGATTCCCTTAAGAAGGGCGCACTTACGAGTTGGTACGCAACTCAGCGCGCCGCCAGCTTGGAGGCTGGCGGGAAAATTGGAAACAGGATCGAGGAAACAGGTTGGCGATCTACCATTTGAGCATGAAGCCAGTTTCGCGGGCGAGCGGTCGTAGCGCCGTCGCCTCTATGGCTTATCGTGCCGGGGAGAAGCTGACCAACGAGCGCGACGGGATCACGCATGACTACACGGCAAAGCAGGGCGTAGAATATGCGGAGATCGTCTTGCCGGAAGGCGTCGAGGCGGATTGGGCGCGGGATCGGTCGGACTTGTGGAACGCCGCGGAGTTTGCCGAGAAGCGGAAGGACGCTCGCGTTGCGCGGGAGTTCGAGATCGCCTTGCCGCATGAGCTTTCGGCCGAGCAGCGGCTGGAGGCGGCGCGGGGGTTCGCGCAGGAATTGGCAAACCGTTATGGCGCGGCGGTGGATTTTGCGATCCATGCGCCGCATGACGCCAGCGACGTTCGCAATCATCATGCGCATGTGATGATGACGACGCGGCAGGTTGGTGAGAGCGGTCTAGGCGAGAAGACCTATCTTGAGCGCGAAAACAAATGGCTGTTGTCGAACGACCTGCCAACGACTGACATACAGCTTCGTGACCTTCGCCAGCGTTGGGAGGGGATTGCCAACGAGCATCTTGCGCGGGCCGGTCTTGATATCCGGATCGATCATCGCTCGCATATGGAGCGCGGGCTTGAGATCGAGCCGACGGAGCATATGGGCGTCCATGCCACGCAGATGCAGCGCAAGGGCATGGACGTATCGCGCACACGCATTGACGAGGACGCGGCGCGGCGCAATGCGGAGCTGATCCGGGAGAAGCCGGAACAGGTTTTGACCCTCATCACCGGCGAAAAGAGCGTGTTCGATCGGCACGACGTTGCGCGGGCGCTGCATCGCTACATCAACGACGACCCGCAGGAGTTCCAGAGCGCCTTTGCGAAGGTGATGGCCTCGCCGGCGCTGGTGGAGTTGCAGGCCGAGCGCGCGGACCCGGTAACGGGCGAAATCGAGCTTGCGCGCTATTCGACCCGCGAAATGGTCGAGATCGAAACCGGTATGATCGAGAGCGCGCAGCGGATGCACGGTGCGCATGGTCATGACGTCGATCGCCGGCATGTCGAGCGGGCGATAGAGCGGCAGGACGCCTCCATTCAGCGCAGCGCCGGCGATGCTTCCGCCCGGCTGTCCGACGAGCAGCGCCGGGCGATCGAGCATATCACCGGGCTGGAGCGGATCGCGGCCGTTGTCGGTTATGCCGGCGCTGGCAAGTCCACCATGCTCGCCGCCGCGCGCGAGGCGTGGGAGGCCGAGGGCTATCAGGTCCACGGCGCGGCGTTGTCGGGCAAGGCGGCCGAGGGCTTGGAGGAAAGTTCTGGCATCCAGAGCCGTACCCTCGCGTCATGGTCCTGCGGTTGGGAGAACGACCGCGGCACGATCGGCCGCGGCGACGTGTTCGTGATCGACGAGGCCGGCATGGTCGGGAGCCGGCAGCTCGCCCGCTTTGTTGGCGAGGCCGAGGCGCGCGGGGCGAAGATCGTCCTTGTAGGCGACCATGAGCAGTTGCAGGCGATCGGCGCCGGCGCACCGTTCCGGGCGATCACGGAGGAAATCGGCCATGCCGAGCTGTCCGAGATTCGCCGGCAGCGCGTGGACTGGCAGCGGGAGGCTTCCGTTGACTTTGCCACCCACCGGACGGCCGAGGGGCTGGCCGCCTATCGGGATCGCGGCAATATCAGCTTTGCCGAAACCGGCGAGGACGCGCGTGGCCAGATCGTGCGTGATTACCTTGCCGATCGTGAAGAGCGTCCGGACGGCACCCGGGTTGCCATGGCGCATCGCCGGGTCGATGTTCGTGCCATCAATGACGCGATCCGGACGGAGTTACAGGACCGGGGTGAGCTCGCGCGGGCTGACGTAGGCGGCGAGGGCAAGAACGTCGGTGCGCTGGTCTTCCAGACCAATGACGGGAGGCGCGAGTTCGCGTCGGGCGACCGCATCGTATTCCTGGAGAACAATCGCGACCTTGGTGTGAAGAACGGGATGCTTGGCACGGTTGAGAGCGTCGAGCCTGATCGATTTGGTGCCGGCCCCATGATCGTGGTGCAGCTCGACGGCGGCCGGGAGCGTAGTGTGTCTGTGCCGGTGGGCGACTATCAGGCGATCGACCACGGCTATGCGACGACGATCCACAAGAACCAGGGCGCGACGGTCGATCGGTCCTATGTGTTGGCGTCGGGGACGATGGACCGGCATCTGGCCTATGTCGCCATGACCCGGCATCGCGACGGGGTGCAACTCTATGCTGCCCAGGACGAGTTCGCCAATGCTAGCCAAATGGTGGCTTCGGGCCGCCTGGTCGAGCATGGTGTTGCGCCCTACGATCACCAGCCAGGCAAGGGCGACAGCTATTTCGTGGTGCTGGAAAACGACAAGGGCGAACGCCGCACCGTTTGGAGCGTAGATCTTGCGCGGGCCATGAAGGAGGCCGCGCCTGACATCGGGGAGATGATCGGCCTTCAGCATCTAGGCTCCACCCCCGTCATTTTGCGCGATGGCACGCAAACGCATCGGAACACATGGAAGGTTCAGAATGCCGGCGAGCTGGCCTATGACCAGCTTGAGCATCGCCTGTCGCGGTCGGGTGTGAAGGAAACCGCGCTCGACTATACCAAGGACTTTGCCGAACGGCGGGGGATCGCAGCCGACCAGGGGATTGCGGAACAAATGGGCGTCCGCAGTGAGGTCGACGTTTGGGCCGATCGTGCTGCTGGGCTGCGGGCGAAAAAAGAACCGGAGACGTCCTGGAAGCAGGGGATGAAAGCTGGCGCAGATCTCGGGCAGGACCCCCATTTGGAGCCTCGGGGAGATTTAGCCCATAATCGTGGAGAAGTCCGCCCGGACGGCCGAGAAGGGGGGGAGGAGGGCGAGCGGCGGATAGACTGGCGGGAAATCATGTCACCGGTAGCCGCCGGTGCACAGCAGGGCCGCGATCACCAGGCGCAGGGGCTTGGGTCGAGCAAGGCCGGTACCCCCGAGCCTCTGGTGCCGGCGATCACGCGCCACGATCGCAGCATTGAAGACGTCGCGCGCGAAAAGGCCATGCCCATTATCGAGCAAAGGTTTGAAGTCGTGGAGTCGATTGTGCGCGATGTGTTCCGTGATCCGGCCGAAGTTGCAAGGCGCCTGCGCGCTGCCGTCACAGAGAAAGAGGGTAACGGCAAGGTGATGGCGAAGGCCATGGCCGAGCAACCGGAACGGTTTGGGGAACTGCGCGGAAAGTCCGGTCTGTTGGGGGACAACAAGGAGCGGAAAGCCGCGCTGCATTATGCCAAGGCAGCTTCTGCCCATATCGGCTATGCCTCCGAGGCTTGGGAGCGCCGGCTTGGGGAAGAACGGGCCTCCGAGCAGTGGCAGCGCGAAAAGCGCGATGTGGTCGAGGTTCTTGGCCTTACGTCTCGCAGTGCCGAAATTCTCGATCGGGTGGACAAGGCGCCCATTGGCAAGCGCAGCCAGCTCATTGATGAGCTACGTTCGACGCCGGAGGGCAAGGCCGCGCTCGAAGAGGCCAGGCGGGTTGCCGAGGCGCTCAAGCACCGGTTTGGTTATTCTGATCCTCGAAACTTTGCCAAGGAGCTTGAACAGCGCCCAGAGCTTGTGACGCGAGCCGAGCAGATCAAGTCTGTAGCCCGAGTGGTCGAACGCACGAGGATGGCTGAGTTGAGCCACGATCACGCCCTGAAACTGCAGCTTTCCCAGTCCAAAGGGCTTGGATTAAGCAGATAGGAGTGTCGGGCGTTTCTGAAATGAAACTCAGGTGCCGATCCGCATCAAATCAGCGAGGATCGAGCGCAGCATTGGTACTGGGGTGTCGGTCATGAAGGCATTTGGGTCTTGCATTTCGATCATGGAATGCAGTTTGGCCACTACGCCATCAAGGGAATTGGCGGAACTCTGCCATAGAGCTTCCGCCAATTCCCATTCTAATCTGTCCGCTATCACCTCCTCTTCGCAAGCTTGAATGTATCCGAGCTCCCACCTTGTAATGTTCCATTCGTGTTGGAGAGACCGTAGCTGCTCGACGGCAGTGTTTCTGGCCTCAACGGTCTCTGCTCCCGGAAGAGCTTGCTCGATCTCCTCAACAGAGGAGACGAAGAGAGGCATTTCCTCACCAGGAATATGCATCGCAACCAAGGGCTTGTCCGTAACCTCCGAGAGCTTTGCTTCGAGCTGCCGTTGGAGTGCGGTCAACTCACACCGCCGCTGATGGGCACTGTTCCACTTGCGCCAAAGAGCGAGAAGAGAGGCGTCGCTTTCCGGAGGGGTGCGGGGCGTGCCAGATGCCTGCTTTGTTGCAGCGGCCATGAAGAACGCTGCCCCAGCCGAAAGTATGTTTCGGCGGGTTTTAAAAGGCAAAATTCTGCTATTCTCGGAATCAGCCATGATCCGAGCTCCTACTAGCTTGGTTGCGGAAAGACGACTGTGGTTCTTTATACCAGAAGCGTCTTTGGGAGTTCTAATTCGTAACGTGGATACGATAATCAAGGATGCTGCATTTTTCAACAATTAATCGTATCGGCGTTACGAAATGATGCCGGTTCAGTGTAAGATGGCGCGTGTGGCACTGGGTTGGGGCACACGCGATCTGGCCAGATCTGCTGGCGTATCGCCTGATACCGTAGCCAGGCTGGAGCGAGGCGAGCGCTTACGAGACTCCACCATGATCGTCATCCAGTCAGTCTTCGAAAAGGCCGGTATAGAATTTATCCCAGAAAATGGTGGGGGTGTCGGCGTCCGGCTGAAAAAGCCAATGCCTTAATTGGTGCAGTTTTGGACTGGAGTGTAACCGTGCCGATCACACCGGCACAAACGGACGGAGTGTGTGGGGAGGGCGATCAGTGGTGCGCCTCCCTATCGCGTTCATTTTTGCCAATAGCCTCCGCATGGACCGCTCGGCAGGGAAGAGCTTTATTATTACCAGGTATTGCTAAGTGATAAGAGGCTCTGGATATGGCGACGTCCCTCAAGATTGATGATGGCTTCGATGTAGCCTCGAGCGCGCTCAGTCAAGACCTGCAGCTAGGCGGCATGGGAGGAGGAGACGCGAGCGCCGACAGATCCTCCTCCGCAGCGATTTCACCGTGATGGGTCATGCCGCCTGGATATCGGTTTGTTTGAAATCGTTGCCTTTGTAGAGCAGTGGCTCCCCCGACAAGGTCGCCAGCGCATAGGAGAAGCAGTCCCCATAGTTCAAGCTTGCGGGATGACGGCCCTTACCATAGCGGCGCCAGGCCCTGCGAGCTTGATCGGAATGCTCTGCCGTTACTGCCACGACCTCGATCTCGGCCTTATGCAGCCAAAGATCGAGCTCGGCTCCGCCCGCCTCGCCGAAACGGCCCTCTAGCACCATCGCGGCTTCGAGGAGGGTCGCAGCCGAAATCAGTCGAATGGAGTCGTCTGCGATGCGATTCCGATAGGACGCAGCATCGGGTTCATTAAAGAAGATTGCCACGATTGCAGAGGTATCGATCACCATCAGGTTGGGAGCCCATTTTCGTCGTAGCCGATGATGTCATCGGGGCTTCGGTGATCAAGGACAGGCAGGGCGCTTAAGCGGCGCTGCATTGCTTCCATGTCCTCGATCAAGGCTGCTTTCTTCGCTTGCAACCCGGTCCGTTTGAGGCGCTCCTCGAGCGCACGCCGCGTTGCGATAGTAATGGTCTCGCCGGTTCGCGCAGCGAGTGCGCGTGCGAGTTTCTCCGTCTCCGGATCTTTGATACTAAGTGCCATCGCAGGTATCCAGGCTCCTTCTTATATATAATCCACCTATAGCGTGAATAGTGCCGAAATTCCAGAACTCCGGGATCTTGGGTTCTCGCGCTCCTCAGCTAGCTGCATTTCATGGATCTCTGATTTGTTCGACAGCCGAGGAGGCAAGGCGGGCGCGCAGCAAATGGCCGGCAAAAAGCTGGCCGCGCTCTGCCTCGGAAAGATCGCCAAACATGCCGGCGGCGAGTGCTTCTTTCTTGCGAGCGGGGCAAATTTATCTATGCGCTCCAGTGCTGCGATAGGGCAGGTGACGTCGGACGAGCCACGCAGAGACACCAGCGCGCCGTTGTCGAAAGTTTCGACCCAGCCGCGCCCATCGTCTGTCTGGTCGCGGCCAAGGTCGCGCCCGGTGATCTCCGAGCGACGCAGACCGCCGGCAAAGCCGAGCAACTGCATCATGGCCCGGTCGCGAAGCCCGCGCAACGAACCGCGGGTACCAGAGGCCACAACTTCGGTGAGTTCGAGTTTATCCTCATGTCTAGCAAGATAGATCTCCGACTTGAGCTGCAGGCCTGCAAAATGAACTGCGTCGATCCGCTCGACTGGTTCTCCCACATATTGACCCGCATCCCTCAAGGCTGACCGGCAGCCAAAATCGAAGCGCTTATGCCCCGGAACCTCCGGCCAGACGCCATCGGCTGACCGTTTACGTTCATGTGCATCAGATATTTGCCCGGTCTCTCACGGCTTTGACCTTGAGAGCGGCACAGGGGACCGGGCGACAACCCGAGCAATGTGCATGGTATTGTCCACTGGGGACTTCCCCTTTTTTCAGTTTTGCTATACCGATCTACGAAAAAGGTATAACGGCGTTAAGGCCATCGCGCTTGAAGCGGCAACAAACGAACTTAACGTCTGCCAGCGGAACAAAACGAGGTCCGCTGAAGCTGTTCTCAAGATTGGCGGCTATGTCATTGATGAGGGCCGATACGAATACGCCTCAGGCTACCTCTGCTTAGAAGGCATGGGATTGAACGCTGGGAGAGGTCCAAGGGCAGTCACCCTGTTGGGGAGCATCACTACCGATGAAGAAGATCGATCTCGTCTACCAGACTATGCTTGCGGAATTGGGCCAGCGATCCATGGACGCGGCATGGACAGCCGATTTTCCACCCGAGGGCCGCTTTCAGCGTGTCGTCGTCAAGGAGAGGGCTTATTGGTATTTCGACATCCCGGACGGCTCCGGCGGCAAGTCCCGGCGATACGTCGGCCCTGCTGATGATACGGAGATCACGCAGCGTGTCGAAACCCACCAACAACAGAAAGACGATCTCATCGCTCGGAGGCGCATGGCTAGCACGCTGACACGCGACGGCGGCATGGTCGCCCCTGACGCGATGTCCGGCAACCTCGTCGAGGCACTCGCGGCCAGGGGCCTCTTCCGGCTCCGCTGTGTCCTCATCGGGACAGTCGCATTTCAGACCTACGCCGGACTGCTCGGCGTACGCCTGCCCTCGGCATCAGTCCTGACCGGGGATGCGGATATTGCGCAGGACTATGCGATCTCGCAGGAAGTCGAAGACAGCCTCCCCCCGATTGTCGAACTCCTGCAGAGAGTCGATCCCACCTTTCGACCCGTCCCTCATCGATCGGGATCCGTGGCTTCTTCTGCATTCCAAAATTCGACTGGATATCGCGTGGAGTTCCTGACATCGAACCGCGGCTCCGACGACTATATCGACCAGCCATCGAAGATGCCTGCCCTCGGCGGGGCGAGCGCGGATCCGCTTCGCTTCCTCGACTTTCTTATCAGGGAGCCTGTGCGGACAGTCCTGCTTCACAAGAGCGGTGTCCCTGTGACAGTCCCGGATCCGGCGAGATATGCCGTCCATAAGATGATCGTCGCCACGAGACGACGCACCGACGGTATGAGCGCGATCAAGCGGGACAAGGACATCCGACAGGCGGAGATCCTCTTCGAGGCCCTGTTCGAGACACGTAGAGCATCCGATTTCGCCATCGCGTTCGATGAAGCATGGGAGCGCGGCCCGGCCTGGCAAGAAGCCCTACTTCAGGCCGAACGGAGTATGCTATCGAAATCTGGAGCTAGCGCGTTTCGTCAGATCCTTTGGCAGGGGAATCAGGAAATCGGCAAGGAACAGTCTGACGATCCTGTATGAGGAAATAGAAAGAAGAAGGTGTATGCTGCTGCGGCCTACCGCAAGGCGCGCCAGATCTAGTCGACAAGCGCTGGATGACCGGACGACGCCCGGGGCTCTATTCCCTGCTCACCGACCGTCTCGGCAACGAACGTTCAGCACGAGCTACGCGCTTTGATCTCAAGGAGTAGCGTGTCGCAGGTTTCGGAGAGACCGTCCTAAAACGCGATGGGCGTGGGGTTCCATAGGCGCGGCGAGTATTCGCCGAGCTCGCCATTTCGACATAGGTGCGCGCCCGGTCCGCCAATTGCTCGAGGTGCGCCGGCAGGGCAGGGGAGAGGGCATCCACCACGTCGCGCACGATATCGATGATGTCGGGGAGTTCGTCGTCGGCCGAACGTGACTCGCTCGTCATCGTTAGGCAGCCTGAATATCCGTTTTGGAGAAGTCATCGCCGATGAAAAGCAGCGGCTCGTCGCTGCGCTTTGCAAGCGCGTAAGAGAAACAGTCGGCAAAATTCAATCCGGCCGGGTGACGGCCCTTGCCATAGGTGAGCCAAGCCTGTGTCGCCACATCGACCAGATCGGCATCGACCGCAATCACATCGGCCGCGATCTTGGTGAGCCAGAGGTCAATCTCGGCAAGCGCATGTTCGCCACGCCGGCTCACAAGGACCATGCGCGCTTCAAACACGCAGGTTGCGGGAACAAGCCGCACGGTGTCGGCAACTATAGTCCTGCGCAGGGTCTCCGCTTTCGGCTCATTGCGCAGTATCGCGACGATCGCGGAGGTGTCGATCACCATCAGTTCGGAATCCCGTGTTCGTCAAAGCCGACGATCTCCTCATCAGTACGCGTATCGAGCTCGGGCAGTCGCGCCACACGCTCGCTGATTGCGCGGAGTTCTCCGAGAAGGCGGTCCTGTGCGACATCTCCGTGCCCCAGCCGGTGCAGCCGCTCGTTGAGCGCCTGATGAATGGCCGCGGTCTTGGTGATCCCTTGGCGGCGCGCAAGCTCGTCGGCGAGGGCGACGGTCGCCGGGTTCTTGATGTTTAAGGACACGAAAGGCTCCTATAATCTACCATTTTCATGTTTTCTACCATGTCCTTGCGCAACCGTCAATTATGAACGATAAGGCAATCTTATCCATCATAATAGAAGGAGAATGAGAAGTGCGGTTATAGCGTCTTGAGGTGCTTAAAATGCGCTAAGTAAAGATCAGCCCAGCCAAGGGTCGACGATGATTGCGCCTGTGCCCTCGAAATTCTTGACGCTGCGGGTGACGACCGTCAGTCCATGAACAAGGGCTGTAGCCGCAATCAAAGCATCAACTTCATTGCGTCGATCGGGAGTGTGCAGATGGGCGCAACGTGTCGCGACGACATCGTCGATGGCAATGATGCGGCCGGCAAATTCAGGCCGGACATGGTTGTCGAGCCAGGTCCGTAACCGGGCGCCTTGCCGGGCATCGCGCCGCTGTACGCCAAGGATCCCACGTCCAAGCTCCCGAATGGTGATTGCCGAGAGGAAGAAGGAGGCCGCATCTTCCCGGCCAACCCAGGCGACGACATTGGCGTCGGCCTTGCTGTCACCGATCTTGCGCAATTCTGAGACGACATTGGTATCGAGCAGATAGGTCAAGACAAATCCACTGCGCGCAAAATGATCGCGGCGCGCTCGGGCGAGAAATCGATCTCGGAAAACCCGGGCATGGACAGTGTCTCGACCAGGCTGCGGCGCTTGCCGGACAGACGATTGAAGTCATCATAGGTCATCAACACGTGCGAAGGCTTGCCTCGGTCGGTGATGATCACAGGTCCATTTTGCGCCGCTTTCTTGGCGCTACTGGCGGCGACTTTGCACGAGAACGTTCAGGACGAAACCATCCTGATCGACGGCGCGCTAAAGCCAATGCTTCTTGCCACCGAGCGAAACGACGGCTTCATCGAGATACCATTTACCGCCGAGCCGGCCGGACGAACGCCGACGGATTTGGTTGGCGAAGGCGCGTCCGAATTTCCCTGCCACATCCGGACCGTTTGATGCGAGACGATAATCCCTCTCCCTGCCAACATGTCTTCGACCATCCGCAAGCTCAACGGAAAGCGGAAGTAGAGCCAAACCGCGTGGGCGATAATCTCCGCGGTAGAGCGGGTCACGATCGGTCATGGGCTAACATCGGAAGCCAGATTCCGTTAAGTTGACGATGCCGTGGCTTCAGCTTAATCTGCTCGCCTCAGCCAGTTTTCAACTTTGAGACCACGGATCCGGCCTAACTCCCGGATATTGTCCGTCACTAAGATCAAGCCAAGGGAGTAGGCGTGCGCAGCGATCTGCAAGTCGTTTTGACCGATGGTCAGCCCGGCGGCCTCGAGCTCTGCACGAATACCGCTGTATTTCCCGTCCGCAGGTACATCCAGCGGCAGGATAGCGATGGTTTCAAGCAGGCTTGCGACCTTCGCGAGTAGCTTCGGTGATCCCTTTTTGGCGCAGCCGTAACGCAGTTCGGCTGCGACGATCGTGCTGGTACAGATTTGCTGATGCCCTGCACGCTCGATCCGGCGCGCCGTCCGGGTTTCGGATGAGATCACTGATGATGTTGGTATCAAGCATGTAGCCGCTCAAAAGATGTTCTCCGGCGTGACGGGGATGTCATCGATATCCGGAATCTGATCGTCCCCCTCCATCGGAGTTTCCTTCCTCCATTCGGCTAGCAGCTCAACAAGATTGGCCGGCCTGCTCACAGGCTCAATGATGAGCTTTGCGCCTTCGCGATGGATCAGGACGCGATCCCCCGGCAACTCGAACTCGACCGGGATGCGCACTGCCTGGCTGCGGTTGTTGCGGAATAGTTTGGCCTCTTTCGGCTTCGGCGACGTGAATGGAATGGGCATAGCTCGCACCTCCTTTGTATATGCCAGATTTTAAGCGGCGGCAAACCTAGCCGCCGCATCCTCTCTCCTCCTTTCTTCAGCGGATCATCATCCATGAAAATCATCTCCGATTGCAAAGCCCCCATAGACCGATCTACTGGCCCATGTCTCATTGCTGGGGTGGTAGCACATCAATCCCGCTGGAGAATATCGTTGGCCAAAGCCTTGGCGGGAGGATCCACCCCCTCCCGCAAACGACTCCATATATGTTCGTGCCCACGGATTCGCACGCCGCCCACGCTCTAGGTGACGATCAGCCATTCGCTGGGCCTGCGCCACCGGCTGCGGTCTTCTATGCTTCCAGCGACCGACGCGGCGAGCACCCGCAACGGCATCGGGTCGACTTCAGCGGCATCCTTCAGGCTGATTGCTACAACGGCTTCAATCCGCTGTTCGACCGGACGAGGAAGCAGATGCCGGCGACGCCCGCCTTCTGCTTCGCCCATGCGCGCCGGAAGTTCTTCGAACTGGCCGATGTCGCTCGCAATGCCTGGCGCGGCAGGGGTGCCAAACCGATCTCACCGCTCGCGCTTGAGGCCGTCAAGCGCATGGATGCTCTGTTCGCCATCGAGCGCTACATCAACGGCTTCAGCGCGGCCGAGCGGTTGACTGCCCGGCAGGAGAAGAGCAAGCCGCTGCTGAACGATACGGAGGAATGGCTGCGCGCCGAGCGGGCCGGCTTCTCGCGTTCATCCCCGGTGGCCGGGCCGATCGACTATATGCTGTCACGCTGGGCCGATTTTGCCCGCTATGCCGATGACGGGAGGATCTGCATGACGAACAATGCCGCGGAAAGAGCGTTGCGCGGTGTAGCAATCACGAGAAATAGTCTATTCGCCGGCAGCGAAGGTGGTGGACGCACCTGGGCGACACTGGCACCCTGTCTCCAAACCTGCAAAATGAACAGCGTCGATCCGCTCGCCTGGCTCTGCCAAACCTTGACCCGCATCGCTCAGGGCTGGCCCGCGTCTGAAATCGAAGCCCTCATGCCCTGGAACTTCAGGTCCGACGCCATCGGCTAAACGCCTACATTCCAACTGCCGGTGGGTAAGGTGTACCTTTCACACATAATCGATTGCTTCGATGGCGCTCTCCGAGCGCCCTGTTGTGCGATCGCCTCTGTTTTCGTAGCTACGGGTTGCCAAGACCTAAACGCACATTGCAATAGATTTTTAGGAATCGATAGCATCTCATAACGCAAAAATATGGCGTGGTGGCAAATTTAATATTGCCGCAACCGGTAATTCCCATAAACTTCCGGCATAGCAAAAATTTATTGTTGAACACAATCAACTGGATTGACAAGATTGTGTAGGCAGACTGTTGTCCATGTATGCGCTGTTATAACCGGAGAAAGATATGACGACCTTTTCTTACAAGGGCTACCTTTCAACCCACACTTCGAATGGTAATGCCACGAAGCTGAAATCGACCAAGCTCGAAGTGGTAGCCACCGGCAAGGATGCGGTTTTCAGCTACAAGCGGACTGATGGAAAAGAGGGCATTACGATTACCAGCCCTGCCATCGAGTTACGCATAGACGGCAAGGTCTACTCTCCGAAAAAACTCGACGCAGAAATAACGCAAATCTCATGGCGGGATGGAAACGGTACAAAAGGCGTGGCGAACATTCTTGTTGTTGATCTCGGCGATCAGCAGTTCACCATGCAGATATCGGGAAACACCATTCCGACTCTCTCCACCGCCGGAAAGTACAATTCCTTCATAAATTCTATTACCAATGAGAAACCGCTCACGTTCGGGTTTTTCGGCCCCGACGAAAAAATCCCCCTCGATCGGATTATGAAGCCGTCCATCACGGAAAACGACCGCTTTCTTGGGACGAACGGAAAGAACACCTATGATGGTGGCGCAGGGAACGACCAGATTTCCGGTCAAGGCGGCAACGATATTCTGAAAGGCGGCGCTGGAAACGACAAACTCTATGGCGGCGCGGGCCGTGACGAACTCCACGGCGGAGCGGGCAAGGACGTCTTTATCTTCAAATCGATCAAGGACTCCACGATTGCATCGTCGGGACGCGACACGGTCAAGGATTTTTCCGGCAAGCAGGGCGACAAGATCGATCTGAAAGCCATCGATGCGGATACGGCGACCAAAGGAAACCAAACTTTTGAGTTTATCGGAACGAAGGCTTTTTCAGGTGATGCTGGAGAATTGCGCTACATCAAGAAGGGCGGCGATACCATCGTGTTCGCCGACGTAAACGGTGATAAAAAAGCAGATTTCTCAATCCTCATCGACGCAAGTCTGACGCTGAAAGTGACAGACTTTATCCTATAGAGCCAAGGTTGAATAATGGTGTCACCGAAGTATGGTTTGAGAGCCTCTGAGGTGACACGGCGAAAGTGGTCCGGTTTTGCCGTTAGGCCGTGTGGACGAATTTGATCAAGTTATCGGGGCCGAGCACTTTTCTTCAATTGACCTATAGGTATCAATCCGCATTGACATCATCAGGCGAAATGCCCACAGCAGTGTTACTCTGCCCTCGCGCCAGACAGCTTGAGAATGGCATCGCCATTTGCGCTTTCGACAACGATGTGCTCTGGCCGTCGAGTTTGGTGATATCGCGGTCGGCCTCAAAGTTGCTGATCACGTCGTTGCCAGAGCTGGGCAAGCATTGTCACAACCTCGGTGAACATACTGGGTCCGATATTGGAGACCCGTTGCGTTGCGATCAGGCCGTCGATGGCATCATGCGAGCCGGTAATGCCGCGCGCAAGTAGGTTGGAGAAAGCCGGATCTCTAAACGGCGCAGTAGAAAGATCAGAATCATGTTGATCGCCAGATAGACAGCGGCCACCATGCAGAACACTTCAATGACGGCGAAGGTCTGGCTCATCAGATCCTTGGCAACGCCAGTCAACTCCATCACCGTGATGGTGCAGGCAAGCGAGGTGGACTTCAGTGTGACAACGATCTCGTTGCTGTAGGCGGGCAAAGCTCGCCGAAGGGCAATAGGGGCGGTTACGAGCCAAAAGATGCGCAAGCGCGATAGGCCGAGCGCACGTGCGGCCTCAATTACCCCGACGGGAACGGCGGCAAGGCCGCCGCGCATCACTTCCGCCGTATAGGCGCCGCCGCAGATGCTCATGGCAATGACAGCGCAGGCGAAGGGTTCGCGCAATAGCAGCCAGAGCGGGCTTGCGCGCAGCCACGCGAACTGGCTGAGACCGTAGTAGAGCAGGAAGATCTGCACAAGCAGCGGCGTAGAGCGAAAGGCCAGAACATAGCCTTCGGCAAGAACCTGCAGCAACCGGTAGCGCGAGCCACGCGCCCAGGTAGTGAGTGCGGCGAAAACGAAGGCGAGCGGCAGGGTCACGGCGGCTAGCGCCAGCGTTATCCAGATGGCACCGGCAAGCTCGGTCGCGACGTGAAGCGTGGTTTCGAGGTCCATGGTCAGGCCCACCGCAGTCTGTTTTCGACCGCCTTGAATGCGCGTGTGGAGAGCGCGATCAGCACCATGTAGATGATGGCCGCCGCGCCGTAGAAGACGAAGGGCTGCCCCGTGGTGCGCCCGGCAAGGCCGACCACCCGCATCAGCTCCGCCAGCGAGATCACTGAAAGCAGGGTTGTCTCCTTCATGGCGAGGATCCAGACATTGCCGAGACCCGGTAGCGCGAGACGGAACATCTGCGGGATAACCACCGTCCAGAGCCCGGCAAGCGGTCGCAGGCCGAGCGCGGCGAAGGCTTCGAACTGGCCCTGTGGGATCGCGCCATGTGCGCCGCGGAACACTTCGGAACTATAGGCCGCTGCTACGAGGGCAACGGCCATGACACCGACCGTGAAGGCATCGACCTCGATATAGCCAGTATAGCCGAAGCCGCCGGCAACCCACATCAAGGCCCCGTTGGCGCCAAAGAACAGCAGAAAGATGACGAGCAGCGGCGGCACGCCGCGCAGCACCGTCGTATAGAGCGTGGCTGCCCCCGCCAGCCACCGATTTCCGCCGAGCTTGGCGAAGGCCACGGCAAGCCCGAGGGCGATGCCCAGCACATAACCGATGGTGGCGCAGGCGACGGTTACGCCAAGGCCGATGAGGAGCGGTTTCGACCATCCGCCGGGGCCCCATGCGAAGAGATCGGCGAGGGAAGCCCCGGCGTCCATGATGCGTCAGGCTCCGCAGATCTTCGGGTCGGCGGCGACGGAGATGTCGAAGCCGAACCATTTTTCAGAGATGCTCTTGACCTCACCCTCGGCCTTCAGCTTGCACAGCGCGGTGTCCCACGCCTTGCGCAGCGCGTCCTCGTCCTTGCGCATCAGCCCGCCGACGCCCACGCCAAGATATTTGAACTGGCGATAGTCGAGATCGGGCGCGAGGATTTCGATCGGCCGGCCCTGTTCCGTCTTTGTCAGCGCGATCCACGGCGAGCGGCCGGCGAGCGCGGCGTCGATGCGGCCGGCGAGTAGATCGAGATTGAGGCTATCCTGGTTGTCGTAGAGGCGAATGGTCACGTCGCCCTTGAGTTCGTTGTCCATGAACTTCTGGCTCTGTGTGCCCGATTGCACGCCGAGCGTCTTGCCGACGAGCGAGGCCCGCAGCTCATCCCAGTTCGCCTTACCGTTGAGGCCGGCCGCCTTGGGAGCGGCGAAATTGATCGGCAGGTTGGCATAGCTCTGGGTGAAGGACAGGCGCTTCTGCCGTTCCGGCGTGATTGCGATGCCCCCGATGACGATATCGTATTTGCCCTGTTCGAGCGCAGGGATCTGGCCTTCCCAAGGCTGCGTGGTGAAGCGGCACTTGCGCTCCATGCGTTCACAGACGAGCTCCGCCAACTCGATGTCGAAGCCGGTCAGCTTGCCCTCCGGCGTGATTGCGGTCCATGGCAGGTAGCCGCCATCCGTGCCTATACGCACCTCTGCCTGCTCCTCCGCCATAGCCGGCGCTGCGAGCGTCGCGCAGAGCGACAGGATGCCCGACAGCCTTGCCAGTGTCTTGAACATGAAACCCCTCCTCCTTCGTTTGGTGATTAGAGCGTTGCGGTTATTCCTGAAACCCGAAAACGCCCTATCTCTTTGTTGTTGTGAAATTCCGTTCGGGGCCGCCCGGCGTCCCGAGATCCCAGAAGAGGCCAGCCATGATCGCCAGTCCCTCGCTCACAAGCGGCTGGAGGAGGTGCTCGTCCGGCGCATGCTGGGAACATCCGGAATAGGAATGCGGCACCCAGATCGTGGGCATGCCGAGCACGTCGGCGAAACAATCGTTGGGCAGCGAGCCGCCGGCATTGGGCAGGATGGTAGGCGCCTGTCCCGTCGTCTTCTCTACGGAGGCTGCGGCCCAGCGCATCAGCGGATGCTCCGGATCGAGCCGCGTCGCGCCCCAGTCCGATTCCTGTGCCATCGGCACGATCGTAACATTCTCAAAGCCGTGCGCATCGAGATGGGCGCGGATGACGGAAATAAACGTCGCGGGGTCGGTATCGACCGTATAGCGGATCTGCAGCCGCGCCGAAGCGCGCGGCGGGATGGCATTAATCGGCTGTTCCGGCGTGCCGGCGGTCATGGCCAGCACCTCCAGCGCATTCCAGCCGAAAACCCGCTCGGGCTGGCTCAGTCCCGGTTCGCCCCACCAGGGATCCAACGCGGGGCCGTCCTTCTCTGCCTTGAGGTCGATGCGCGACAGCGCCGTGCGCACGCTTGGCGGGATTTCGGCCGGCAGGATGCCACGCACATGAATGCGCCCGGTGTGCGAGATCAGGCTGGCGATGGCATTGGCAAGGATGGCAGCGGGATTGGCGATGAGGCCGCCCCAGTTGCCGGAATGGTGCGCGCCAGCGCGCAGGTCGCAGACGAGATCGAAATCGACCGTGCCGCGCGTGCCGCCATCCAGCGTCGGCCGCTCCATGGCAAGGCGGGGGCCATCGGAGGCAATCAGCCAGTCGGCGGAAAGTTTCTCGCGATGGGCGAGGCACACCTCCCTCAACCCCGCCGAGCCGGTTTCCTCCGAAGTCTCGATAAGCGCGACCGTATTGAAGCCGAGATGGCCGCGGGTCTGCAGCACCGCTTCCAGCGCCAGCATGACGATGGTGTGCTGACCCTTGTTGTCGGCAGTGCCGCGGCCGTAAATGCGTTCACCCTCCACGCTAACATGCCAGGGGTCACGCTCGTTCGCCCAGCGCCCCTCCATGCCGGCGACGACATCACCATGCCCGTAAATGAGCAAAGTCGGCAGATCGTCTCCCTCCTGTCGGCGAGCGATCAGCAGCGGGCCACCGGTAGGGTCAGGGTTCTCGATGATCTCGCTAGCGAAGCCGAGCCCCGCAAAACCCGCCTCGATTTCTCGCAGATAACGGTAGCATTCCGGGCGTCGTTCAGGGTTCTGGCTTTCGGTGGCAATGGCAACCCGGCGGGTCAGATCGGCAAGGAAACGCCCGTTGGAAGCGAAGTCAGTGGCGATGGAGATAGCTTCGTCACGAGGCATAATTGTATTCACTCCTTCTCTTGACAGAACGATGTCACGGGGAAGAATAACGGCGCAAACGAAAAGTTCTCTCGGATAGCCTTAGTGTGATTGAGCCTATGCCATGACACGCCATCTACCACCCCTGCCGGCCTTGCGCGCCTTCGAGGCCGCTGCACGTCATCTCAGCTTCGCTCGTGCGGGCGGCGAGCTCGGTGTTACGCCCGGCGCTATCAGCCACCAGATGAAGCAGCTTGAGGACTGGGTAGAGGCCCCCCTATTCGAGCGGCGGGCCAATGGCGTGCGGCTGACAGAAACGGGCCGTGTTTTTGCCACGCGCCTCGGAGCGATCTTCGACCAGATCACAGCGGCGAGCGTGGCCGCCCGTGCGCCTGGTGGCACCAGCACTGTGACGGTGCGCTGCCAGTTCTCGCTGGCGACGAAATGGCTGGTGCCGCGTATCTGCCGCTTCCATGCGGCACATCCCGATATCGCGGTCGCCGTTCTAGCTCTTCCACACCGCTGGAGCGCCAACGAGCGTGATCCCGACATTGCCATCTATCACGATCGCGGCACCATTACCGGCGTGCGGCAGGATATGCTGATCGGCGGGAAGCTGATCGTCGTTGCCGCACCTGTGGTGGCGGCGCAGTTGCCGGCCGCGCCCACTCCGGCCGACCTCCTGTCACGCCCGCTGATCCGCGTGCACTTCTCCGAACCCGGCTGGTACGACGAGGGCTGGGAAGCATGGTTTGCCGCCACCGGTTTTGGACATCTCGAACTGCACATGACGCTGTCCTTCAACCTCGTCCACCTCGCCGTCGAAGCTTGCCTCGCCGGCGCCGGCTTCGCCTTGGTGCCGGATTTCATTGTGGAGCAGGAGCTTGCCAGCGGGCGCCTCGTCGACGCCTTCGGCATGACCTTGCCTATTCGCCAGCCCTATGTACTTACAACGAATGAGGCCAGTCTCGTGCGCCCAGAGGTCGCGATGCTACGAAGCTGGCTGTTGGATGAAGGCATGCGGCGTGCCGAGAGTGTTGCGACGGTTCAGGCGTGATGGGCATCGCGCCTTCAAAGGGCATCAAGTTAACGCGACTAGGGTCCGGACCCAATAATTAGCTTTCCTTGAGCGCTGGGGCATGATTCATTGCCGCGACGAAAGGGCGGTGAGATGTCTGATTTCTTTTGGTTTTCCGATGCGCAGTGGGAACGGATCGAACCGCTCCTGCCAACGGATGTGCGGGGCAAGCCGCGCGTGGACGATCGTCGCGTGTTGAGCGGAATCGTCCACGCGCTGCGATGCGGTGGACGCTGGGCGGACTGCGCCGACGTCTATGGACCGAAGAAGACGCTCTACAATCGCTTCGTTCGCTGGTCCGAGCGCGGCATCTGGGAAGGCATCTTCAGCGCACTCGCCGGAGCCGAGGATGCGCCGGACAGATTGTTCATCGATAGTAGCTGCATCAAGGTCCACCGCTGCGCAGGCGGCGGAAAAGGGGGGCCATGGCTCATGGTATCGGCCGCACGAAAGGCGGACGGAACACCAAGCTCCATGCCGTCTGCGACGCGAAAGGTCGCCCTCACGTCCTGCTCCTGACGCCCGGCAACGTCCATGACTGCAAGGTGGCGAGGCTGTGTATCGAAGCCCTGCCGCCCACCGCGCAGCTCGTCGCGGACAAGGGCTATGACAGCCAGGCTCTGCGCGAGTGGCTCGACGAGCGCGGTACCGAGGCTGTGATCCCGCCACGTCGAAATCGCAAGGTCCAGTACGAGTACGACCGCGCCGTTTACAAGCAGCGCAACGTCATCGAGCGTATGTTCTGCCGTCTCAAGGACTGGCGTCGCCTCGCCACCCGCTTCGATCGCAACATCAAAAACTTCATGGGTGCCGTCGCTCTCGCCGCAGCCGTCATCTGGTGGCTCTAGTGAGTCCGGACCCTAGGAGTTTGATGTGCAATAAAAGATTCGCTTAATCGCACCTGGAAAACTTAAATTGCTCATGAGGATGTCATTGCGCCTCCAACCGGAAGCGCCCCTAGATTGACGCTTGGCGCCAGCGACTCACCTGAAATGTACGGCGGACGGTTGGCGAAGGGCAGTTATTCGGCACTTAGAAATGCGCTAGATCGCAGCGAGCGCCGCCCGCTCCGGAGCAGCCAACGAACTCGTTTCCAGGTCTCGCTGCCATTTGCGCTAGCGAATATTCGGAAGGCGCTTTCAATGAACCTTCATCGATTTTTGGCTGTTTGACGCGCATATCGCGGCCGCATTGGAGAGCCCCATGCCAAGGCCGCTGCAGAAACACGAACTGATCCCCAACGCAGATTCTGTCAGCCGAAAAGGCTGAGCGAATCTGCTTCGACGAGGAGCCAATCGCAGGGGTTCGATTGCGGACAAGCCTATCGCAACGAATTCCTGATGAAATACGCCCGTCAAGCCCATGAGAGCGGGGTGTCGCCGACCAACTACACTCATACGTAACGGCGAACGTTTTGGCCCGTTAATCAGGCAAAAAATAGCTTGGTGGTTGAAATCACAGCAACGGGTTGCAACGCGGCGGCCTTGTCCCCGATGGCCGGGATTTCCGTCTCTATATAGGCGCCCCCCGGAAGGTCGGTTTTGATGTGAAATGCTTCTGCAGGAAATTGATCCCTGTTCTGCAAGATCGCGTTGAAGAGGACGATATGTTGATCGTTTGCGGAAAGGGAATCCCCACCATTGAGAAGAGCGATTGTTTCAGCAAGGCGTTCGGTAAGAGCTGCTTCGAGCCCGACCGCATCCTGCTTCGCCTCGGTGCTGTCCGTGGAGGTGGAACTCTCCCGCAGCTCTGCTGGAATGTAAAATGGCTCCGCATTGAAGACCGGGGTGGAAGCCTTATGCGTAAAGGCAGAAATAGCACCGACCGAGCCGACGTTCGACATGGACTTCTCCGAAGAATAATCGTTCGAGAGATTATCAGCTGGTCGACTTGCGTGAACCTAACGGCCTTTCACCGGAAAAACCAACCTCAATCTGCCGACGTGGGAATCCTGGAGAAGAGCACGACCGCCCCATGCGAATGGTTCTGGTCATAGTGAAAGCCTCGGTCATGGAAAGTCTGGAACACGCCGCGCATTCCTTCAGGACCAATCACCCGCTGGTGCAGCTCCATGTAAACGCTACGAACACCGGCGAGATCGGATGTCGGGAAAAGCGCTGTCTCCCCACCCTCAATGTCACAGACGATCACGCTTGGCCGAACGGCCTTGAGTGTCTTGTCGAAGCTGGCGAGCGGAACCGGGCAGGAGCGGATTGTGCCCGTCGTCTTACGCAGGGACGACGCCCAGAAATCCTTGTGGATATGGAAGTCGATCGTTCCTGTATCCTCTGCACCGAGAATGTTGTTGTGCAACTCAAAGCGCTGCCCGCCGAGATTGTTGTCGTCGAGTGTTCTCTGAATTTTAGAAATCAGCAGAGGATTACCCTCGAAGGAAACAACCCGTTCGGCCGCCGGGTTCTTCAACATCAACGCTGTCATGAAGCCGATGCCTGCGCCGATTTCGAGAATGACGTCGCCCGACTGGATGATTTTGCCGATCTTGCGCGCCTCTCCTGCTTCATACTGACCAGTGCGCAAAGCCTCAATCAGCTTTGGAGACATGAACTCTGGGTCTGGGCGAAGCCGTATGCCGAAATGCTCGATGATTTCCGTCACGTGGCCAGCCTCGTACATTTCACCATGCCCCTCATAAGCACTGTCTTGGGACAGGCACAAGGCGACGCCGTCGATATTGTGGCGATAATTTAAGAGCACCATATTGAATGTCTCAGAGTTTTCGCGTAAGCAGATTTTGCTGTGCCGTGGAAATCAGCGCTTTAGAGGCAAGAACGCGGAAGGTTTGCTGGGCCTTCCGCGTTTTTCTTCGTTTAGAAGTCTGTTTTCTTATCTTACTCGATGATTGAAGGCGTGCGGCTGTGGCGTTGCCGCAACATTTCCGCCAAATTTATATAATTATCGAGCTATGATTGAAATTCCGAAAACAATGGCTGCGTGGCAAGCATAATTCGGCCGCGGACCGAGTTGACTTTCCTTTATAATATTGGCATGCACGTCGGAGCATAGCTGCAGCTATGCATCCCAGCAGTGAACAATTTTGAAGAGGGAGCCTCTAAATATGGCTACGATTAATGGCACGGCCGGCAATGACACCCTGGCAGGTACCGCGGAAGCGGATCTCGTCAACGGTCTCGCTGGCGACGATCAGATCTCCGCAGGCGCTGGCAACGACACCGTAAACGGCGGCGCTGGCAACGACACGATCGTTGCAGGCCCCGGCCTTGACAGCATCACGGCAGGCGACGGCGATGACGTCGTATGGGCCGGCGAGGGTGACGAAGGCAACGACACGATTGATGGTGGCGCTGGCAACGACACGCTCGCTGGCGGTGGCGGCGACGACTCGATCGATGGTGGAACTGGCAACGACGTTCTTTACGGCGGTGCTGGTGACGACACGATCAACGGCGGCGATGGCGACGATGAAATCTGGGCGGGCGCCGGTGACGACGAGATCTACGGCAACGGCGGTGACAATATCCTCGGCGGTGGCGCCGGCAACGACTCGATCACGTCGGCTGGTCAGCGCGACACCATTTACGGTGGTCTCGGTGACGACACGATCACGAGCACTGCAAGCAGCTTCATCGAAGTGTATGCAGGCGCTGGTGATGACCAGGTAACGGGCGCCGGCGACAACGACACGCTGTTCGGCGGCGCTGGCAACGACACCGTAATTGGTGGCGGCGGTGACGACGAAATCTGGGGCGGTGCTGGCGATGACTCGCTCGATGGCGGCGCTGGCGCCGACACCTACGGCTTCATCGCTGGTAGCGGTGATGACACGATCGCTGCCGGCTTCACCACGGGCGATGACGTTATCGATATCTCGGCCTACGGCATCGGCGGCACGCTCGCTGACGCAATCACGGACGGTCTTATCTTCAATGATGGCGCTAATACCGTGATCAATCTTGGCGGTGGCAACCAGATCACTGTTCTTGGTATCAACGTTGGCGGCTTCGCTGAAGGCGACATCGTTCTCTAATCCCATTCAGGGACAAGAGGGAAAAGGGGGGCTTTGGCCCCCCTTTTCTTTTTGAGCGATCTAGCACACGTTCTGAAACGTAGAGATTTGACATGGGACGGTGCCAACTGTATCCGTTCCGGGTCTGCGGGCGCAGGTCATCCTAAACAGATGAAGAGGGCAGAATACCAATCGATCTATATTGGTTCATGCCCGGACCGTGCGTCCATGCAGCTTTTGGCCGATCGGGGCAGAGATGAAGCTTCAGGAAATCTATCAATCGGAAAAGCGGATCGCCTTGCGGGCGATGCTGGGCGCCGCGGTCCTTTCGATCGTGGCAAGCCTCGGCCTGCTGACGGTTCCCCTCTACCTCTCGCAGGTTTACACACGCGTTTTGAGCTCTCGTTCGATAGAGACCCTGATCGCCTTGAGCATCATTGCAATCGTCGTCCTGATCACGCACGGCCTGCTCGAGACGATCCGCAACAACCTCCTTGCGCGGATCGGCATTCGCTTCGAAGCACGCATATCCGGTCTCCTGCTTGCCGGTGAGCTGGCTATGCCCCAGGGGAGTTCATCGGCATCACTCTATCAACTCGCTGAAATCCGCAAGCTCATCAGTTCCAACGTCTTCCCCAGCCTCTTTGACCTTCCGGTCATGTTCATTTTTCTTCTGCTCGTTTTTACCATCAACACCATTCTGGGAAGCGTCGTCCTGGTCGGCATGGTGGTTCTGTTCCTGACGGCTGTCCTCAATGAAATCCTGACGTCAAGCCAGATCAGGGAGTCGGATGAAGCCAGCGCCAGTGCGCGGAAGGTGCTCACCAATCAATTCGAGCAGCAGGAACTCGTCCGCGCGCTCGGTCTCTATCCGCAAGCGGTCAACCAATGGGGCAAAATCCAAAACAGGTTCCTGACCCAGCTCGTCGCCGTTCTTGGCCGCTCGAATGCGCTGTCCTCCCTGTCGAAAGAGATCAGGCAGATCATTCAGATCGTCATGATCGGTAGCGGCGCGCTTCTGGTGATCGACGGCCTTGCCAATGCCGGTGTCATCTTCGCGACCTCGATCATCGCCTCGCGCGCGCTGGCGCCGATCGAGGCTATTGTCAGCGGATGGCGGACCCTCAAGCAGGGCCGGATTGCGCTTGCGAAGCTCGAAGAGCGCCTCACCCGTTTCAAGCTGGTCGATGGTGTCACCCAATTGCCGAGACCGTCGAAATCGTTGACGACGGACAGGGTCGTTTTTGTTCCGGGTCCGAACCAGCAGCCGATATTGAAAGGTATAACCGGCAGCTTCGGTCCCGGGCAGAACGTTGCCATTATCGGGCCAAGTGGCGCCGGTAAATCGACGTTTGCGCGTTTGGTCGTGGGATATCTTGAGCCCAGCAGCGGGCAGGTGAAGCTGGACGGACAGGATATCAGGTCCTGGGATCCGGTGACGCGCGGCGCCTATATGGGATACATGCCGCAGCAGGTGCGTTTTTTCGAGGGAACCATTCGGGAAAATATCGCAAGGATGCGTGTCGACGATCCGCCGGAACTGGCCATCGAGGCTGCGCAGTTCGTTGGCGTTCACGACATGATCATGCAGTTTCCCCAAGGCTACGACACGCAGATTTTAGATGGCGGCTTCCAGCCCTCCGGCGGCCAGAAGCAGTTGCTTGGTCTCGCCCGGGCCTATTATGGCATGCCGGCCTTCGTCGTGCTTGACGAGCCCAATGCCAGCCTTGACACGGACGGCGAGGCTTTGCTTTTCGATCTCCTGAAGAGGGCCAGCGGTGCTGGCATAGCCACGATCGTCGTGACGCAACGATTGTCCCTTCTCCATCATGTGGACAAGGTTCTCGTTCTAAAGAACGGCTTGGCCGATGCCTATGGTTCTCCCGCGGATGTCATGCCAAATCAGGTGCGGGCAGTTCCGAACAAGGCATCGTGAAACTTGGAAGTGGCACGAAAATGAATTCCAATACTGATCCAAAGCCTACGACCGGTCATATTATCGCGCCGCTCAGAGCGGACGGCCTGAACCTGTCGTCGCTTCAGACATGGAGCAACTCGGTGCCCACAAGCCGCCGAGGCCTCGCAATGTTCGCCTGTGCCGTGCTGATCAGCGTCGTGGGCATAGGCGGAACATGGGCCGCGACCGCAAAGCTCGGCGGCGCGCTGATTGGCTCGGGGCGCGTGTTTGCCGAAGGCAATAACCGCATCGTCCAGCACCTGGAGGGCGGCGTTGTCGAGCAGATCATGGTGCGGGAAGGCGATGAGGTAAAAGCGGGTCAGACATTGATCAAACTGGAAGAAACATCCAGCAGATCCCAACTCGACCGCGTTCTCGTCGAAAAGGCCGTGAGCACCATTGAACTGGCGCGGTGGCGTGCGGAGCGGGACGGAGCTGCTACCTTTTCTGTCGATCCCAGCCTGCTGGACCCGGTATCGAAGCATCCGCGTGTGGTGGAAGCGCTGGAAAGCCAGATGGGTGAATTTACCAGTTCACGCGAATCCCGCCAGCAACAGCTGCTCGTTCTCGATGGAAAAATCGCCAACGAACGCGAGGACATAACCTATCTGGAAAGCCTCCTCTCAGCCTATGGCGAGCAGAAGATCCTTCTGCAGAAGGAAGAAAAGAGCTACGTCGAACTTCTTGACCAAGGCTTGATCAGGCAATCCCAGGTTTTTGCTGCGCAGCGCACACTCGCGCAACTGGAAGCACAAAGAGCCAATGCGCTGGCTGGAATCCAGAAATCAAATCATAACATAAAGTCGTTCGGCGATCAGAAAATTGGCCTCGTTTCTCAACATGCCGAATTGGTCAGCAAAAGCATTACCGATACACAACAGAAATTGAATCAAAGCGATGATTACATAACAAGGTTGAACGATACCATAAGGAGATCAAGCGTAAAGTCTCCAGTTGATGGAATTATACTCAGCCTTCTCGTGAAATCGACGGGTGGAGTTATAAAATCTGGCGATAAAATCGCTGAGATACTTCCCGATTCGTCAAATCTTCTCATACAGGTTCCTGTATATTCCAAAGACATAACGAAGATTCATACCGGTCAGGATGTTGAAGTGGTGTTTCCGACGGACACCATCGACGCGATTCCGCCTATGGATGGCACTGTAAAATACATTTCCGCCGACGCTTTTACAGACACGCAGACGAACTCATCCTATTACATAGCGCATGTAAAAATGAGCGACGCCAGGCACGGTAGAAACGTGCTGCCGGGTAACGTGGCCGAAGTGTTCTTCCGTACGGAAGCCAAGACTCTTTTTGAGTATATTTCGGAACCGGTTACGCGCTTCGCCATGAAGACTTATACAGAATAGTATACGGATCAAAGAAAAACCATGCGTATTCTTTTCGTGCACAACAATTTTCCTGGGCAGTATGCCAGAATTATACGCCATCTCAAGAAGCTTAAGAATATAGAGATGCTTTCAGGGTCGCTTGCGACGAACAAAAATCCTGCTATAATCGACCGAATACACTATAAGAATCACCGAGAGGTGAGTGAGAAAACACATCCAGCGGTTCGTTATACAGAAGGGGCAGTCATTCGCGGGCAGGCTGTTTATTCAGCCTTTATGAATACCCAAAAAAAAGGCTGGAATCCTGATATTATGCTGTCCCACTCCGGGTTTGGCGATGGTTTTTTTTTAAAAGACCTTTGGCCGAAGGCCAAATACATGCCTTACCTGGAATGGTATTTCCATTCTTACGGATCGGATGCTTCCTTTCTCGATCATGGAGCACCGAAGAAGCCTAATACCGAACTCAATATTCGAATGAAGAACACGGCCATTCTTCATGACCTGGCCTCGATGGACTGGGGGCAATGCCCGACCGAGTATCAGAAGAGCCAGTACCCCACCATTTTCCATGATCGGATTTCCGTGCTGCACGATGGTGTCGATACGGAGTACTTCTCTCCGGACGACAGCACGACCTTTTCGGTTGGTGATCTCACGTTTCGCAAGGGAGACCCGCTGGTCACCTACATTGCGCGCGGCATGGAACCTTATCGCGGGTTCCCGCAGTTTATGGAGGCTGTGGCGCGCCTTCAGGAGCAGCGCCCTGATGCTCATGTGATCGTGATCGGGGAAGATCGGGTTGCCTATGGCGCCAAGCGCGAAGACGGTAAAACCTACAAGGAATGGTCTCTCGAAAATCTGACGCTGGATGAAAGCCGCATCCATTTCCTTGGGCGTCAGCCTCTTCAAGTGCTGCGCGACGTGCTGCGCGTATCGGCGGCGCATGTCTATCTCACCGTACCCTTCGTCCTTTCCTGGTCCATGATGGAGGCCATGAGCGCCGGTGCCCTTGTCATCGGCTCTGATACCGATCCGGTTCGAGAAATCATAACAGATGGGGAGAATGGTCTCCTCGTACCGTTTTTTGAACCCGGGATGCTCGCAGCGCAGCTCGCAAACGTTTTGGCGGACCCTGCTCGCTACACGCCACTCAGGGAACGTGCGCGTGCGCTCATGCTGGAGCGCTACGACATGAATGACCTTACAAAAAAATACTTTAATTTAATCGAGCGCGTTGCCAATGGGCAAACGCCTTCAAATTAACTGTAGTCCTGGGGAGTTGCATGGAAAAGCGCGTGCTCAACGTTGGTGGCGGGAGTAAGAAAGTTGCTATACCGCCGTACTACAAAGATTGGGAACACCTACTTCTGGATATAGATCCGGCCGTTTATCCAGACGTCTGCATGGACGCTCGCGAGCTTTTATCTCTTCCTGAACAGCAATACGATGCCATATATTGCTCACATAATCTTGAGCATTATTTTTCTCACGATGTACAAAAAGTCCTTTCCGGGTTTTCCCACGTCTTGAAATCTGATGGTTTCGCAGAGGTCCGCGTTCCGGATATCGGCGCCGTAATGAAGGAAGTTGTGGAGAAAGAACTTGATATAGATGACGTTCTTTACAATTCCGGAATGGGCCCAATTCTTGTTAAGGATGTCCTATATGGATATGGAAGGCAAATAGAGACATCGGGCGTAGATTTCTACGCCCACAAGACTGGATTTACCAGAAAATCACTTGCAAGTGCGTTTAAGCGTGCTGGCTTTCATACGATAGTTTCTATTCCAGGTCGCAATAGAGAGATAGCCTTCATAGGATTCAAAAAAGAACCGACTCCAGATCAAATAAAAATATTTAAGCCACATAGTGAAAGAACAATATAACCATAAAAATTTTATGTAACACAATTTTACAGTATAAAGGGAACTCTTGGTAGATGAAGCGAACAAAAATTATCAAGAAGTTCGACAGCCCTCTTCTATTCTCGGCCTCGGCAGTAGACAAGGAAGCACGCCTCTATTTCCACATAGTCGATAGCCTTGCCGATGACGTTCTTTTTCATGTCGAGTTTGATAGGGAGGCCGGACAGCTTTCCGTCAAAGAACGCTACGCTGGCGCCTGGAGCAAACCGCAGACGCATGATTTCCCGTTTAAGGGGCAGTCGATAAAGGGAAAGCTCTCTCTTGAAGGTGAGACCTTTATTCTCGAGCTGAAGGATTTTCGGCTCGAATTTCCTTGCAAGGCTTTTCCGAAATCCATCGTCTGGAGCGTCTATAGTAATTTTCGTTATATGACGATTGGCGACGACGAAACTGTGACTGAAGCCCTCTCCAGACGGTGGCGCTTCTTCCCCGAGTATCGGTTCAGGATGGGCCTTGGTTCACGGTTGCGAGCTCTTGGAGAGACGGAGGCGCTCAAACCTGGATTATGCGGACTTTACCTGTGGGATGGGAACGAGGATACATTCGTTCGACTAGTGGAGAAAGTCCACTCGCACTTCGATGAAATTCTCGTCATCATCCATAATTCTAGCCTCTTTCAGCACAGCTTCTTCGTCGGACTGCAAAGTACCCACTTCAATATCCGCACGTCTGTCATAGAAATGACTGTTAAAAGCGATGGGGCCTTGCGCAAGCTCAAAGGCGCGCTGTTTATGAACCGGGCTTTGTCGGAGGTCCGGCATCGCAATGTCGTCCTTCTCGATTCAGGAACAGATCCTGAGCGTCTCACCGCCGTCGTCCACGACAAGCGGTTGCGTAGCCGAACGGATGATTTCCTCTTGCTAGATGACGGGCGTTCCGGGGATCTTCAGGCCTTTTCTATTGGGAAGCAGACTTACTTCGTGGAAGCTGGTGGGAAGCTACATCTTTCGCCAGAGGACATCGCCGGACGTCATCCGATTTATGCCCCAGTAATCACACCAAGGGCTGGCCTCCAATGGGACATTGATGAGGTGCGGCTTTCCGATTCACCGATTCTACTTCGCGATCAGAAAAAAGTTTCTCACCTTCCACGACGCGGCAAGCTGGCCGTTCTGGTCGTGAGTTGCAAAAAAAACCGTCATAAGCAGCAAGCAATACGGGACACCTGGGCCAAAGACGCTCGCCTTGCCAATATCGATGTCTACTTTATCGAGGGACACCCAGAGCAATCCCAAGCACTGCTCTTCGAAGACCGGTTGATCCTACCTGTTCCAGACACCTACGAGTATCTCTCTCATAAGATCTGGCATGGGGTTTCCGCAGCTTTGCGTATCATTGATGCGGAGCATTACTTCAAGCTTGACGACGATTGCCTACTCAATGTTCAGAAGCTTTTGGAATTCGCCTATGAGAACTTTGATTACATCGGTAGCGACGTCAATCTAGGCAGCCGGACGGCCTTTGACTGGCACAGCACTGCTGTCTCCAATAAGCAGCTCGCTGGCCTGATATTTGAGATCGACCCCGAACAGACGTGGTATGATGGTCAAGGCGGCTATTTCCTCAGCCGAAAAGCGGCGCGCCTCATCGCATCGACGCCACTCCCTAAATATCAGCATATCCTCGAAGATTATGCCACAGGTCGAGTGATGAGCGCTAACGGCCTGGAAGCCACGTCCTTGAACTCGAAGTTCCTCTCGATTAGGGAAATCTATATCAAGGACGATCGGGACTACGAGGGAGCGGTCATCAGCGACGTATCTAGCGTTGAAAGGACCTTTGAACTTTATGAAATCATTTCGAAGCTTAATCAGCAAACTCTCGAGGCCAAGAATCGCTGGCGCTTCGAATTCCCAGAAGAAGACGCCAAGTAAGCGCAATCCCTATCGCTACGTCTTCATTTTCACCTACGGTCGCTCTGGCTCGACCCTGTTGATGGGCTATTTAAACAGCTTGCCAGGTTTTTGCATTCGTGGGGAAAACTACAACGCGCTTGCGCACCTGTGCAGCTTTTATCGATCCGCTAAGGAGACAAAAGGGCAGGTTGCTAAGAAGTCGATGTTAGCAGTCCACCCCTGGTACGGAGCCGATCTGATCAGGCCAGATGATATGCGTGGTACTTTGCGCAAGGTGTTTGTGGAATCCATCCTCAATCCGCCAGCGGACGCGAAGGTTGTCGGATGCAAGGAAATTCGCATCAACTGGAATGAGGTTAAAGATCTCAACGCTTTCCTGTCGGACGTCACGGAAATTTTCGGCGACGTGAAAATCATCTTCAACCATCGCGACATCCTCGCCACCTCCAAGAGCAGCTGGTGGAAGGATACCGCCCATTCCTACGCCACAATCCGCAGCATGGATCAACGGCTGCGGGACAACGCTTTCGCCGCCGCCCCGAACGCCTTCCATGTCGAATACGAAGAGCTGGTCAAGGGACCGGAGCATGCCCGCAAGCTGACGGAATTCTTGGGCGTTCCCTTCGACCCCGAAACCTACAAGAAGGTCATGGAGACCCGCCACTCCTATTGATCCGCAAGCTTATGTAGATCGAACGAGGTCCAGCCACTGCGGCAGACAGACGTTGCGGCGATCATAACGCGCTAGTATGGATTGCCGCCCTGCCGCGCGCATTCCTTGAAACCGCTCGGGATGACGGCAGGCTTCAACGACGGCTTCGGCGAGCAGATCCTGCCTCAGGAAGTCGACGAGGAGACCATTCTCACCATTGACGATGACGTCGTGAAGCGGCGGCGTGTCGGATCCGATCACGAGGGCCTCGCAGGCCATTGCCTCCAGAAGAGACCAGGACAGTACGAAAGGGTAGGTCAGATAGACATGGGCCCTTGCGATCGACATGAGGGCGTTCAGGGTTTCGTTCGGCAGCCATCCCACGAAATGGATGCGGGCCGGATCGACCCTGCCTTCGATCTCCTTCCAGAAATGGCTCTTCCAGGTTTCGTTCTCCGGGGGAGAAAGACCATAACCTGCGCCGGTTTCCGCGCCCGCAATGACGATTTCCACGTCTGGCACCTCGTCAAGGATACGGGGCAGGGCACGGAAGAACGTATGGCAACCCCGCAAAGGCTCGAGGACCCGGCTTGCGAAAGTCACGAGTGGCCGGTCCCGACCGAACCTTTTTTCGCCAATAGCTACTCTGGTATCCGGGGTGGGGCGGATCTTCTGAAGATCGACCCCTTCGTGAATGACGGCCGTCCGTGACCGGAAACATTCGGGAAGCCGGCTCGCCTGGAAGGGCGTTGGAGCCACGAGCCGGTCAGCCTGTGAATAGGCCAGAGCCAGTGTCGCGCTTTTCGAGACCGCTCGACAACGGTCGGCCAAGGTGACCGCACCGAACTCCGGGTCAAAGCCGAGTTCGCCACCGGTTGCACTGTAGAAAAATTCGGCGTGCAGAATAAGCCGTGCATTAGGCCAGAGCTCACGAAGATAAAGTGTCTCCCCCCAACCGGGATGACCGATGATCACATCAGGTGAAAACCCGCGTTCAAGAAGACCTCTTGCAGCTTCAAGGGCGGCCGCGGCGCGGATCATGTCCGCTTCCGCCCGGATAGCTGTTGGCAGGATATTGGGCGTCGTGCCTCTTTTATTTTGCCAACGCACCAGGGAGACGCCCGGCAGCTCGCTCGCCGTCGTACTGCCAAGGGCGACGACTTCGTTACCCCCCTCCACCAGCGCGGTCGCGAGAAAACCGAACTGGCCCGGAAAAAAATGATGGACGAAAAGGATTTTAGCCATACTCAATAATCCGGGGCATCGTTAAATCCACTCTCCCATATGCACGAGGCCCAGCTTCACGAGTTGATCGGGATCCTCATACTTCACGCTGATGCCTTCCTGATAAAGGGTCGCGGCGATATTTTCCTTGTAGCGCCGGTACTCCCGGCTGCCACCATAGTGCTGGCCGCGGCTCATCTCTTCCTCCACTTTCTCTTGAAGGGAAGAGACGAACTTGAAGTGGAAAAGGGCGGCCGACAGAGGAATGCCGGTTTTCATGGACGTTTTGTTGAGGGACCAGGGCCACATGAGATGTGCGGAACTCTGATAGCGGTAATGCTTCCGCCACCAGACGACCGGCATCTTGTTGAGGGCAGGGGCCTCCTTCGGCGTCTCGCGATTAAAGGCGCGCAGCCTCGGACCGCCCTGCACAAAGGTGCCTGACATATAGTTCGACCGTTGCACATAGCCGTCGCGGTCGAAATAGGGGCAGAGGGCGAAAGGATCGTCACCAGGCGCCATCGTCGTCTCGTCGATTGAGCGGTCGCTATAGGCATCCAGCATTAACACATGCAGGCAGGGCCAGCCTATTTCCTTGAGGTGCTGGCCAAGGTCCTTGATCGAACGGCTCTCCATGTGGGGATAGACGAGGAATTCGTCCGGATCGACGGTCACGCAGAGCTTGCCCGTCCCGTACTTCCGAAGAAGGTAGTTGCACCAGTAGATACCGAAGCCAGCCTTCTTATAACTCCTGTCGGTATGCCAGACTGACACGTCATTCTTGCCCGCGCTCCATTCCAGAAATCCGTCCGTGGAGCCGTTATCGACAAAAACGAAGTGATCGACGCCAAGGTCCTTGTAATAACGATAGAAGAAATCGATCCGGTGCATCTCGTTGCGGATGCAGCTGAAAAGCACGCAGGGATCACTCTTGCGAAGGCGATTTTGCACACAACGCAACTGGCCGCCGAAGCGAAGATTCTGCCAATGTGCGAGGACGAAATTATAGGCGCGGCTGCTGACGAGGCGATGCTTGATTTTTCTAGCCATGGCTTGCCGCAAATCCTGCATCTTCCTCAGAGAAAGACGGCGCAAGCTTTCGCCAGTCCTGCTTACTGAAAACTCCGGCCAGCCCGTCGAGGGCTGTGAGAAGCGGCTCAATCCGCCCCCCATGCAGGAACCGCAGCGCGGCTTTCCATTCAGGATCGGGCGCGTCGCCCGCGCCGGAAAACACCAGGGTCTTGTCGGCCGCCGCGCCGAAGAGTTTTCTCTCCATCGCCGCCACATGTTTCTGGCCGAAATGTTTCGCGGCCGCCTCTTCCGTACGTCGGAAGCGGTCGAACCGGTTTGTCGCGGCATCAATGGCAACCCGTTGCGACTCCGGCAAGGCCAGATACCAGAACAACACGCGCCAGGCGGGTGATCGCCCGCCCGGGACGAGCGGGATCGCCACGAAACTCTCCTCTTTCTCCAAAACGAGCCTCTCGAGAGCGGGGTCGTCGCCGGGGCACAGCTCGAAGACTGGCAATACCGGGCAGCGAAGCAAGGCCCGCGACAGATAGAGGGGCCGGTCGTAGTCGCGAAGGGCAATCTCACCGGAATTCAGCCCGTGGAAATCGGATCGGCCCGGCTGGAACTCGATCCGGTCGGGATGGAAAAGCCGCCCCAGTACGGTGAGGCCACCTGAAGCGCGCAGTGTTTCGGCAGCAAGCCGCGTCAGCGATGGAGGGCCGTAGAGAACCACGCTCTTCTGACGCATCGTTTCCAGATTCTTCGGCCAGTTTCGCACGCCCGAGCCCGGTTCGAACATCCGGCCATAATATGGTTCGGTCCTTGTCGCAGGCGGAATTCGCGTCGCGCGCTTCGGGATGTCGATGACCGGCTGCTCCGTCTGGGCTGGCGAACCGGCGAGCGAGAAAAGCACGGCGCGGCAACGCTCCGCCGACAGGGCGACCTTCCGCGCGAAAAAATGGGGCTGCTGCTGCAACCAGGCGAGATGGTCATCGTAAAAGACGATCGGCTTGCCATGGACGTTGAACGTATAGAGAGTCGGAATATAGCCTCGCGCCACGGTGGCGCCGAGTGCATGGGCGATCGTCTGGAAGAAGGTTTCGTCGGGAATCCAGACCTGCCGGTAAAACGCATAAGCGGCAGGGTTTTCCTCCACCCAGCGCAGAATCCCGGTAATCGTTTCCCGCCGCAGGCACCACCATTGCGACCCATAGCGCGGGCTGAGTCCGGCCGGGATTTTCCGCCTGATCCTAAGCTTGCGCTGCAGGCGAACACCCGCCTCGAACAAAGCACGCTGGCGGGTGAAGCTGAAGGGATGGCGCAGAGTGTAACGCTCTTCCCGCAGGCCGCCCGTCATCCAGCGCTCGTCATGGCTTTCGATGAAGTCGACGTCGTCGTTCCGGTCAAGAAACTGTCTGAGCTCGATAATCGGCCGGATCGGCCAGCAGGAACAACTGACCAGATAGGCGTGGCTATAGGCCTTTCTGGATGCGGCGAGCAGGCGCAGCGCGCGGATCGTTCCGTCAACGAGCCCAAACTGGCCCCAGCCGCAACGGACCCTGTCTTCTACGAGAAGGACCCGGTCGCTTGTGCCATAACGTCGCTTGAGTTCGGCAAATTCCTTGAGAGACGAGTTGCCGTCGTAATGAACGCAGACCACACATTCGCCATCGGCCTTTAACAGCATGTCGATCGAATTTCCGACCACCTCCGCCGGCTCGTGCGCTATCAAGACGAACGCTAAAATGGCCATATTCCGCCTGTCTCCTTGCGGCTTGCTAGGTAGAGCTTCGCCACGCCAGCCGTCAACTGCCAGCCTTTCCATATGTCCTGTTGTCTTTCCCTCAATTCAGGAAAAACCTTTGCGAACTCTTTTCCCCCTTCTGGGCTCAGCCCTTCTCACGCCCCTTTTTTTCGCCGCACCCGCCTTGGCGATCGAGCTTGGCCTGCCGGCCCAATGTGAGCTCGGCAAGACGTGCTTTATGCAGCAATATCCCGACATGGATGCGGGAGCCGGCACTGCCGACCCGCTGTGCGGCGGCCAGTCCTATGACGGGCACAAGGGAACCGACCTGCGCATCCTTTCCCTGAAAGATATGGAGAAGGGTTATCCCGTCATCGCCGTCGCCGACGGCAAGGTGCTGCGCGTCAGGGACGGGGAGGTAGATCATCTCGTCGAAACCGAGGAAGACCGGACGAGGATCTCCGGGAAGGAATGCGGCAACGGTCTGGTCATGCAGCTGGAGGATGGCTACGAGGTCCAATATTGCCATCTCAAAAAGGGAAGTCTTGCCGTCAAACCGGGAACGGACGTGCGCAAGGGCGCCCGCCTCGGGGATGTGGGTTCTTCCGGCCTTGCCCAGTTCCCTCATGTCCACATCACTGTTTCCCGAAACGGGGAAACACTCGATCCCCTGACGGGACGCAAGCTTTCGGAGGGATGCATACAGACCTTCCAGCAGGCAGCCTCTCTCTTTTCCCCCGATATCGTCGAAAAGATTGACCTGAAGAAGCCCGACATCCTCGCATCGGGCCTCGCCGGCAAGCCGATCGATCACCAGTCGCTCGTCAACGACGGTCCGCCACCGCAGGTTTCCTCGCGCGACAGCGTCTTCGTCGTCTGGTCCTGGTTCGCCAATCTCAGGAAAGGCGACATCATCAAGTTCGCCCTGAAGGACGACAAGGGAAACACCCTGGTCGATCACACGAGCGAGCCGCTCGATCGAAACAAGGCGACCTATTCGGCCTTCGCCGGCAAGAAACGCACACTCAACCCCGGCCGCTACGAGGTCGGCGTCTCCGTTCTTAACAACGAGGCTGTGGTGCGTAGCTCCACGACAACTATCATCGTTGAATGACATCTGAGGGAAATCTAGGTAACGAGCTGGTTGATGCAAAGAGGGTACCTTGCCCAGAAGAAGGACAAGTGATGTTCGCAAAATGGTTTCCCTCTCTAGATCAGAGCCTCGAGGTCATGGTCGGTCGCTATGCGACCGCTAAAGCCATTCGGCATGAGATCCCTCATTTTAAATCGGCAGATGCCAGGGTGCTTTTTCTCGCAAAGGAAAGCTCAAAGGGTAATTTCTTCAAAGAGCTTTCCGATGAAGTCAGGCGAGAAGGCCACAAAGGCCTGAAAAAGCCAAAAGCCATTATAGAGTTCGCCTGGCTGATGTTTTTTCTAAAAGATTGGAAAAAACTGGCAGATGCTATTCGCGACACCGCTCCATTGCATAAATTTCCAGAGCATATAGCTGACCTGTATTTCCTCTGCTCATATCGATTGAACTGGAAAATCATTGCCGAGGGCGTTGATTCCGATGGATTCGAGAACATAATATCTGATGCAATCACATTCGTGCGAAAATATTGGCCCTCTGAATCACGCCGAGCCGATTTGTTTTCAACTCTCCTACAAAACTCTCTTGGAGAGAGGTTAGCAGCGCGAGACATGATTATACGCTTGTCCGAAGGACTGGAACTCATTCCGCCTCTTGCAGCGGCAAAGGCAACACTATTTGAGCCCGAGTACGACACAACCAGCTGGCCTCTTGAGATTGTAAGAGCCAACAAGAGCCGTGCAACGCTTATCTCTATCGATCAGACTTATTACGAGCGCTATGCATCGACGTTTATCGCCATTCACGCGGTGACAAACCCTGACCGCAGCGTCCACTTTCATTGTGTCGGCTTTGACCCACGAACACTTAGTGGCGCCGTGGATATTAACGAGACAATCGGCTTCACCATAGACCGGACGGATCTTACTAACCTCGGAAAACGCGACAGAATAGGATATTACGCCTGTGCACGGCTAATGCATGCGATCGCTTATCTCGATATCTATACCGATATTCTGATATCAGATGCGGACGGCTCTGTGGATTTGTCAGCAAGTGAGGTGCTCGCCGAACTGGCGGAGGCAGATGTCGTCATTAAATCCAAAATCTTACGACCGGGCCACGTCGTCTTCAATCTGCCATGGTCAACCATTCCAGCCGCAGCGAATCTAGTACGAGACACCCGGGGTGGTAGGCTCTTTGCACAGTATCTACGCGACTATCTGGCAAAAGTTTTTGTTCTGGCCCAAGGAAAAAAGAGCCCTATGTGGTTCGCAGACCAATGCGCACTTTTCTATGCTTATGTAGACTTAAAGGATCAGATCACCTTTAAGAACTGCGACAAAGTCCTCTACAATCAGGGGCGGAATTGGGCACTTTTCGCAGGAGAGGCCTCCAAGAAGACCTACATCGAAAAAGTCCTCAAAGAACACAAGCTCGCAAACTGATGGAAGGACGCCTTGGCAATCACGCCGAAACCAGTTCCTTGATTGTTTCGGCGACAGCGCTTTTCCAATGAGGGAGCGCTACACCATGAACGTGCTCCAACTTGCCGCAATCGAGCTGCGAATTGGCGGGCCGGCGCGCGGGCGTCGGATAGGCTGAGGACGGTATCCGTCCGACAGCAGCCGAGGGGCCGCCCTGCTTAGCGGAGACAGCGAATATTTCCGTTGCAAAATCCGCCCAGCTTGCCGAGCCCGAGCCCGTCATATGGAAGATCCCGCGAAGCTGCGGAGCAGCGCTGTCGAGAAGATTTTCGGCGATCGCCAGGATTCCATCGGCGATATCGAGCGCCGATGTGGGATTGCCGCGCTGATCGTCCACCACATTGACCTGGTCGCGGCTCTCCGCAAGAGTGAGCATGGTCTTCAGAAAGTTCCTGCCGAAAGGACTATAGACCCAGGCCGTACGCAGGATGACGTGATTGTCCGTCGCCTCTGCCACGGCGCGCTCGCCGGCGAGTTTCGTTCGGCCGTAAGCGCTCGCCGGCCCAACCGGATCCGTTTCCAGATAGGGCCCAGGCTTTTCGCCATCAAACACATAATCCGTGGAAAGGTGGATGACCGGAATACCGAGGTCAGCCGCAACGCCGGCGATCCGCCCGGGGGCAATGGCATTGATAGCGTGGGCCTCCGCCTCCTCGGTCTCCGCATGGTCCACCGCCGTATAGGCGGCTGCGGAAACGATGATATCGGGCTGTGCCAGCCGGAAGGCCGCACCGACCCCATCCGGATTGCGAAGGTCGACTTCGGGGCGGCCCAGCGCCACGATCTCGAAGCGGTCGTTCAAGGCTCCGCGCTCCAGGAGCGAACGGACGACCTGGCCTTCGCGGCCCGTCACCACCATGCGTTTACGCGTGCTGTGCATGCCGCCTCACACGCCGGTTTTCTGCGCATGGCCGGGAAGGCCGAGCCGTGCACCGGAATAACGCTCGCGCAGGGGGTTCCACCACCATTCATTGTCGAGATACCAGCGCACGGTCTTTTCGATGCCGGTCTCGAACGTTTCGTCAGCCCGCCAGCCCAGCTCCGTTTCAAGCTTCGTCGCATCGATCGCATAGCGGGCGTCATGTCCCGGCCGGTCGGTCACATAGGTGATGAGGTCACCATGCGGCGTTGCACGCGGGCGAAAACCATCCATCAGACCACAGATCCGCGTCACCACGTCGATGTTGCGCCGCTCGTTACGGCCGCCGACATTGTAGGTCTCTCCGATCCGGCCACGCTCAGCGATGATGTCGAGGGCGCGGGCGTGGTCCTCGACATAAAGCCAGTCCCGCACATTCGCGCCGTTGCCATAAACCGGCAGCGGCTTGCCCTCCATGGCATTGAGGATGACAAGCGGGATCAGTTTTTCCGGGAAATGGTAGGGGCCGTAATTGTTGGAGCAGTTGGAGACGACCACCGGCAGGCCATAGGTGCGTTCCCACGCTTTGACGAGATGGTCAGAGGCCGCCTTAGAGGCCGAATAGGGCGAACTTGGATCATAGGCCGTCGTTTCGCTGAAAAGGCCACTCTCCCCGAGCGATCCATAGACCTCATCCGTCGAGACATGCAGAAAGCGAAAGGCCTGTTTCTGTTCTCCCTCCAGAGCGCACCAGTAAGCCCGGGCGCATTCCAGAAGCGTGAAGGTGCCGAGGATGTTGGTGTTGATGAAGTCCTGCGCCCCGTTGATCGAACGGTCGACATGGCTTTCAGCGGCAAGATGCATGATCCGGTCGGGCTGGAAATCCGTAAGTGTTCGCGACATGGTTTCGCCATCACAGATATCGGCGCGCAGGAAACGATAGTTGGGCGCCCCGCGAACAGCCTGCAAAGACGTCTCCGTGCCGGCATAAGTGAGCTTGTCGACGTTCAGGACCTCATAGCGCTTTTCCAGAACGAGGTGCCGGACAACGGCTGATCCGATGAAGCCGGCTCCGCCGGTGACGAGTACGCGCATGCTAGCTTTCCTGTCCGCTTCGCCTGAAGTGCGAGGCTTCACCTTTAACCGAAGGGGAAGTTTCAGGGCAAGGACAGGACTGCGTCTTTGGGTGCGCGCAAGTGTTGCAACACGGCCCTCATCCATGCGAGGTTCGGCGCGATTTTCCGTTGGTGACTGGTCTATCCTACATGGCGTTCAAAGGTATCATTCTGGCGGGGGGAAGCGGCACGCGCCTTTATCCTCTCACCATCGCGGTTTCGAAGCAGATCCTGCCGATCTACGACAAGCCGATGATCTACTATCCTCTCAGCGTACTCATGCTGGCGGGCATCCGCGAGATCCTCATCATCTCCACGCCGCGCGACCTGCCGCTGTTCCAGGAACTGCTCGGCGACGGATCGGATTTCGGCATCGAGCTTTCCTACGCCGTGCAGCCCCAGCCGAACGGGCTCGCCGAAGCCTTCATCATCGGCCGGGAGTTCATCGGCTCCTCCTCGGTTGCCATGGTTCTCGGCGACAACATCTTCTTCGGCGACGGGCTTTCGGACCTCTGCCGACAGGCGGCAGCGCGTGAAAGCGGCGCGTCCGTCTTCGCCTATTACGTCAACGACCCGCAGCGTTACGGCGTGGTGGAGTTCGACGCCGGCGGCACGGCGCTATCCATCGAGGAAAAACCCGTCGTCCCGAAATCGAGCTGGGCCGTGACCGGGCTCTATTTCTATGACAACGACGTCGTCGACATCGCCGCCTCCATCACCCCGTCCGCTCGCGGCGAACTGGAAATCACCACCGTCAACAGCACCTATCTCGAACGGGGCAAGCTGCATGTGAAGCAGCTCGGCCGCGGTTACGCCTGGCTCGACACCGGCACACTCGACAGCCTGCACGAGGCTTCCGCCTTCGTAAGGACCATCGAGCATCGCCAGGGCATCAAGATCGCCTGCCCGGAGGAAATCGGCGTGGAAATGGGCTGGCTGCCGGTCAACAGGATGCTGCAGCGGGCGGAACAGATGGGACGCAGCGAATACGCCAACTACCTGCGCCGGCGCGCCCGGGAGCTCTGCACGGCATGAGCGAGATACGTCCCACCAGGCTCAACGGCGTGCTCGAAATCGTGCCCGCCCGCTTCGGCGATGCGCGTGGCTTCTTTTCCGAGACCTACAACGCCGCCCGGCTCGCGAGCTCCGGTATCAACCTCACCTTCGTGCAGGACAACCACTCCCTGTCCGCAAGACGCGGCGTGCTGCGGGGGCTGCATTATCAACTGCCCCCGCGGGCGCAAGACAAGCTCGTCCGTGTCGTCCGCGGAGCAATCTTCGATGTGGCGGTCGATATCCGCAGGGGGTCTCCGACCTTCGCCCAATGGGTCGGCATCGAACTTTCTGCAGAAAAATGGAACCAGCTTCTGGTCCCCAAGGGGTTCGCCCACGGCTTCGTCACGCTCACCGAGAATACGGAGGTCGTCTACAAGGTGACGGACTACTATTCGCCCGAACATGACCGATCGATCCGTTACGACGACCCCGACATCGCCATCGACTGGCCGATCACCGCTGGCGACCTGCAGCTATCGGACAAGGATCTCGCCGCCGCCCGGTTGGCGGAAGCGGACGTCTTTGCATAAACCGCGTATGCGACCCACTGTGGCGGATAAGTTGGAATGTCCCCCTGTCGAAAACGATGATAGACGCCACGCTTGAGCGTGATCTCCTCCTGGAGAAGCAAAGCCCTCTCGATACACGGTGCATTCGACCATATTTCCCAGTCGATGACGTACTCGCTTTGGACGCCTCTCTGGGGGATACCTAAATGAGACAGAAATCCAGTAGCAGACCGACGCGCGATCAGGTTCGATTGACCTTTGCTGATCCAGCCGCCAGAAACGGCGCAAAGGCTTGGCGTACTTTCTCAAGAAACGCATTGCTGAACCGGCCGACTGGCTTCTGCCCGTAAGCGAGATAGTACGACCGTTCCAAAACGTCGTAGTTGCACTCGCTGACCGTGATCCAACCGCGCTCATAGCCCGCGAGCTTTGCTCGGCGCAGTTCCAGCCCCGGAATCTCGATAGCATCCTGACCTTCAAAGGGTGGCTTGGAAGAGATGGGTAGCAGCAAAAGATGGGTGAGGCCCTGCTTATCGGTGATCGTCAAGATCATACAGACAGGGCGATCCTTCTCGCCGTGTTCACGGTCCGGATTTTCCTCAACCTGCCATTGCCAGAGGTAAGGATAGGAGATGATGTCGCCTCGACAAAATCCATCATTCATCAGGTGATGCCTGATGCTCCGCGGAATCCTTTTCCAACTGCTCCAAGAACATTGTCGCCAGTTCGTCAGGCATTTCCCCTGCCTTATAGACGCGACGAGGATCCGCATGCCCCCTCAGCTTTTCGTAAAGCTCGACGGGGAGGACGACTACCGAGGGACGGCCATGCTTGGTCAGTGTGATCGGACTCTTCTTCGCCTCGTCGTGATAGCGGCCGAAGTGACGCATAAATTCGACTGTCGTTACGGTGTGCATAGGAAGCGCCTCATTTTCTGTATTCACAGGATAATACAGAAAAAACAGAATTTCGCAAGTTTGTGGGTGCGCTCGCTCCGGACTAGGCTTGTCTTATGGCTTTATGCGCTGAACGAGTGAGAATGGGAACGCGGGGAGAAAGTGGTTGCTCTCTCGTCAGCGGCGAGGGTCGGTTTCGGCTGGGGCAAAACGACACTAAGCCGTTGCTTCCTTGGCCCGAGATGTTCGCCGGTCAGTAATATGGGCTCAACCTAGCGAAGAGGTATGCGCCAGAAGTTCAGGCGTACATCCAGTCCCTCAATTCCGGCGCTCTGCGACTGCATGCCCGAATGGAGAGTGTTCCTTCTCAAGATGGGAACGATGAAACCCGGCAATGTTCCCATTCTTCGCAAATCGACACCGAGAGAGCCGCTGCCTTCAGTAATGCCGTAGCTAACAGGCCGAAAAAGGGAGCTACCACGTTATCAAGCGTTGATCGAAAAGCGCCTAGAGGCAACGTCGCAATTGCGTTCGCACTTTTCCGGCGCTGATGTCGGTTATAAGATATTGGCAGAAAATTATAACATTGACGGGCGCATACAGCGTTATAATGTTATGGCAAAAAATTATAACGATGACCAAGATTGGAGATACCGACTTTGGTCAAAGGGAAGCGCAAGGCAGGCAGATCGCTACGCTTGTCGGCGCTTGTAAAAGGACGAAATGCCAATGATGAGAGAGATCGACATCAGCTATCGGACAATGTTCGCGGAGCTGACGCAGCGGACGCTTGACGGTCAGTTTTTGGCAGACTTCCCGATGAAAGGATGGTTCGTGACTGTGACCGTCAAAGACCGCAATTACTGGTATTTCGATCTCCCAGATGGCGAAGGCAAATACAAGCGAAGCTATGTCGGTCCAGAAAGCGACGAAGAGATCACAGCGCGGGTGAAGGCGCACAAGGAGATCAAGGACAGCCTCCGGGAGCGGAGGCGCATGGTGAGCACTCTGCGTCGTGCAGGTCTCCCCGGTCCCGACACCTTCGCGGGCGACATCACGAAGGCGCTTGCCGACGCCGGATTGTTCCGGCTGCGCGCGGTCCTGATTGGGTCGGTGGCATTCAGCACTTATGCGGGGATGCTCGGCGTTCGACTCCCCTCGTCTGCCATGCAGACAGGCGACGCGGATTTCGCGCAGGACTTTGCGATCTCAGCCAGGGTCCAAGACAGCCTTCCGCCCATTCTAGACATCCTTCAGTCGGTCGATCCCGATTTCCGATCCGTGCCGCACCAGGCGGACAAAGCCAAGGTGGTCGCATTCCAAAATGGTAGAGGCTATCGGGTAGAGTTCTTAACTGGAAACCGAGGATCGGACGAATACACGGGCAAGCCGTCTTCCATGCCTGCCCTTGGCGGCGCGTCGGCAGAAAACCTCCGGTTCCTAGACTTCCTGATCTACGAGCCTGTCCGCACGGTGCTTCTCTTCCGCGAAGGCGTGAACGTCCTGGTCCCCGCTCCCGAACGATATGCCGTCCATAAGCTAATCGTAGCCTCCAGAAGGCTCAATGACGCGCTAGGACGCGTGAAGTCAGACAAAGACCTGGTGCAGGCTTCCTTGCTATTCGAAGCCCTGGTAGAGACGCGCCACGAATATGAGTTGGTCGATGCTTGGGAAGAGGCATGGGATCGCGGGGGAGCTTGGAAGGCAAGCCTTTGCAACGGTTTCTTGAGGCTGCCAGTTAAAGGCGCCCAAGCGCTCGGCAAGGTGCTCGGGTCGAAGATGCCTGATTTGGAGAAATTGAGAGCTGGTGAGCGTTCCAAATGACCTCCCCGGCCACTCAACCGCTCCTTTGCGCCGACGACAGTTAGCGTCGCTCGGATCGCTGCAACGACCTCTGCTCTCTCTCCGAGAGGAACAGCGTCCCCGGCGTGTGTTTGTCAGCCTTCCCTGTGGAAACCACCACGGGTATCAACACCTTGCAACCGTGCGTGTGACTAGGGCTGTTCGCGCGCAGGCCTCCTAGCCGCCTTAATGCATGGCGCGGGCCGTTTTGGCGACGAGATGCGAGGCTTTTGCTGGCTGCGCGACACCGCAGGCAAGTTTTTCCAGTCGCCGGAGTTGATCCGTCGCGATGGAAGGCGGGGTTTGCAGGTTGAGGTCAGGGGTCGTTTTGGGGCGTCAGCGCCCCGTTGGCTATGTCACGAGCCGCGGGATGCGATCCAGGACGATGCGCAGGATGCGCTGATCCGGGCAGGATGTCGGCAGGTGCAGGCGGATCTGGGTTTTCATCTCGACCACGCGCGCGGCAATCTTGATGAGGCGCAGTCGCAGCGTGTCGAATTGGGCGACGGCAAAGCTGGATCGTTTCGGCATTGCGGCGCGCAGGCCCCACATCAACCAGTAGGCGCCAGCATGCAAGAACAGCCGGAACTGGTTGGCCGCCGCTCTCGTACAGGAGGTCCGGTCGGCGGCGAGATGCGTCTTCCATGACTTGATGTGGTTCTCGGCCGCTCCACGCCGGCAGTAGACGTCCTCGTAGAGCGCTTTGGCCTTGCCACCTGCAAGGTTGGTGACGATGAAGCGGGTGTCGGCGCCTTGGGCGCCAACCTCGACGCGGGCGATGATGCGCTCGACGCGGCTCCAGCTGGCGGCGCCATCAAAGAATTCCTTGAACCTGCGGACCTTGCCCGTCTTCGCCGACGCTTCGAACCGCGCCACCGTGCTGGTTTCCAGGTCTGCGACATGCTTGCGCAAGGTGGTGGTGGGCGCGAGACCGAAGATGAAGTCGACATGGTTGGCGCGGCACCAGTCAATGACCTGCGGGCTGCAGTAATGACTGTCGGCCCGGATCAGGATCCGGGTGTTCGGCCAATTGCTCCGGATCGCCTGCACCAGGCGGCGCAAGTGGGGACGGATTTCGACCCCGCTCGGCCGCTTTGCCGGTCGCAGAACCGCACCGACGAACCGTCCCGCGTCATCGAACACAACAATCGGCTGGAAGCCATATTCATCGTAATGGGCATTGAACAGCCGCAATTGCTGGCCGCCATGCACGGCGTCAAAGGTGTCGTCAATGTCGAGCACGATCCGCTTGGGAACTTGCCGGAAAGAGACGCAGTAAAGGTCGACCATCGCCCGGCCCATCGCCACCAGTTCCCGCACGCCGGGCAGGTTCTCCAGCCGGCAGATCGTCGATTGCGAGGCCAGGTTACGACCCGACGGCAGCGCGTCCTGGGCCATCTTGAAGACCGGATCGGAACGCAGACGGTTGGCATCGTTGCCATCCTCGTAGCCGGCAGCGATCATCTTCATGCGAAAGCCGATCATGTCGGCCAGGCTATGGATGGTCTGGTCCGGGCAGCGCGGATCGTCGATGCAGCGCGCCAGACGGTCAGCCACCCGCAGCCGCTTCTCGACTTCGGCAAGAGCGAGAACCCCACTGTTGGACGACAGCATGCCGCCATCAAAACGGGCGACAACGCACTTGCCGCGAACAGATGACAAACCGGGCAGCGCTAGCGTAGGATCATTCATGGCGGGTGCGGTCTCCCAGAAACGACGCGGATCGGCGTAAGCAACCAAATCCTACGTCATTTCAACGGCTTGAACCACATCCGCCAACCCCTCATGAATTATTCGGGCTAGGCGCGGTTCGATCAACGCTCAAAATGACAATCACTCCCTGGCATTTACTGCGGGCGTTTGAACTGCTGCTGTCCGAGGATGATGCCGAGAAGCGGCGCTCGCATGATCCAGAGACGCAGTTTCACGCGCTTGTTGGTCGGCAGGCGTGCGATCGCCGCCTTCTGCGCCGCGATCGCCGCTTTCCGGTCGCCGGCCAGAAGGTAAGCCTCGGCCGCGTGGCGCAAGAGGTTCGGCTGGTTCTCCTTCAACGCGAAGGCCTGCATCAACTGTTCGGCCGCTTGTTCGTATCGGCCCTCCCGATAGGCGGCAAAACCAGACATGCTGAGCGCTTCAGCGCTTGATGGGTCCGGCTCGCCCATAAATCGCGTCGGCGCCATTTTGGCTCCGGCATAACTCAGCCAGGAAAAACGCACCGTCTCGTTCAAGCGGCCGAGCCGCTCTGCCGTATCCTTCCAGCGCAGTTCCGTCACGCGGATGTCCTTGTATCCATGGCTCTTGCGGGTCTGGAACTCGACGATGTGGTCCGTGGCGCGGAAACGGGAGTATTTTCTGAGGATGAACCAGGCGGTGATGCGAAGAACGAGGTCACGCGCAGGCCGCTTGAGCTCTCCTTTCTTCAGCGCCGCGATGCCGGCGGCGGCGGAGGGTGCGCGATAGCCTGCCCCGGCGAGATTGTAGAAGGCGTTGCCGAGGGTGATCGTAACCGTCTCATGCATGAGGGACAGAAGGCCGACCCCGGAATTGTAGCAGAGCGTGGCATCGACGCTGTCGATGAGGGCGTGGATGTTGTCATCCCTTTCCGCCGTGACGACATTCGGACTTGAAAGCGGAAGGTCCGTCTTCGACAGGGGGTGCGGCTTTATGATGAAGAGGACGTCGGGGTTGTCAGTCACCAAAGACGCCAGGGACGCCAGGAACTGCGGGTAGGATTGTTCACCGCGAAGGAACAGGGTAACGGCCATGTCGTCTTCCAGCTGGAGCGGCACGAAGCATTTGAGGCGGCGGTCGTCCTGGAGATGGCGGTATTTTGCCGCCGTCTCCTCGTAAACGCCCATCTGTTCGAGGGTCTTGCCGCCCCCGCGCAGGTCGTCGACATAGGCCCGGGCATCTTCCAGCTCTTCGGTGGAAAACGTTTCCGCAAGGAAGGCGGCTTCGGAAAAGCGCTCACTGTTGTAGCAGACGTCCTCGTCATAATAGATCGTCTCCGGCAAGGCGCCCCTTTCGATGACAACCGTGTGCCGGCCGAGCGCCTTGGCCTTGTCGAAGATCGGGCGGAAGGCGGCGTGGCTCTTCATGTAAGGATTGAAGATGGCGATGTCGTCGATCCGGCCCTGTTCAAGGCCGGAAAGGATTTCGCCGACCGCGTCCGCCTTGTCGGAGAGGACGGGAACGAGCCGGTAGCCGAGAAGCCGGAGCGGCAGGAAATAGCCCAGCGTGTCCTTGTTCTTGCACAGGCAGGCAATCGTCTTTTTGCGGTCGAGATGGTCGATCGACAGCAACCTTGTGCGATCGGCGAGATACTTTTGCGCCGCGGAAAGGAAATTCTCCCGTTTCCTGTCGCCAGACGCATACCACGCCTGTTCCTTCGCGCGAGGATGGTGCCGGTGGAAAACCTTGAGCCCCAACCCCGCCGTCGGCTGAGAAAGCAGCTCGAAGAGCCTGCGAAAGCCGGCATAGGGCCGCGCCTGATAGAAATTGGCCCTAAGCGGCCCGAACAGGTCCTTTTCGGGCTCCTCCGGCAAAGGCAGAAGGCCCGCATGGAGGCAGAAGCGCAGCAGGAATTCGAAATCTTCAGATCCATGCCCACGGAAGGATGGATCATAGCCTCCGACGAGGGAGAACATCTTCCGACTGATCAGGAAGACGTTCGAATAGGGCGCGACATAACGCTCATCTGGGCCGCTCACCTCGGAATAGTTCAGCGTGAAGGCGAATTTACGCAGGAGGAATGATTGTTGCTCGGCGCTGCCGAGGCTTTCGAGCTGCTGCGTCTCGGCGGCCCCAAGATGAAAGGCCGGCGGATTGAGCATGACGTCGATGACATTGCGCATATCGAGCGCGCTCGCCGTCTCCGCCAGCCGCTGGAAGAGATCGCGTTCACTGATGAAATCAGGATCGCAGAAGTAAATGAAATCCGTAGCGCACAGCGATGCACCGATATTACGGGCAAGCGACAGCGAGAACACACCTGGATCATCGACGAAATGATAGCGATAGCCGCGTCGTGTGCAGATGGCTGCAATGGCGTTTCGGTGCGAGGGCTCCGATCCGAAATCCACGACAACGATCGGCGGGCAAGGCTGGTAGTATTCAGCCATCGCATCCAGTCGGTCGGCAATCCAGGGATTGCCGTCATGAAGGCGGACGCAGAACACCATGGTGATGTCCTGCACGCTGATCGGCGCACCCGGTCTACCGGGGGAGGTTTCTGCGGAACTCATTCGTCATCCTTGGTCGTAAAGAAAGACACACCCACCGCCGCTTTCATCAGGGCAGGAAAGGCCGGCCTGGAAAGAACCGGCGCAGCCATTGCGGCAAGGCTGCATCCCGCCTCCTGCGCTGCAGCCGCTTGTTTTCGGGCAAGCGCTTCAAAGCCTCATCCAGGCATTCCAGCGCCAAAGCGTCCGCACCGCGCTTCAGATAGCATTCCGCTAGGCATCGCAGGTGCTCGACCTCATCGGGTTCGCGCGTACGCAGGGCCTCAAAAAGCTGCGTTGCCTTTCTGTAATCGCCTGCGGCGAAGGCTTCCCGTGCCTTTTCGCTCAGTTTCCCGGCCGGCAGGATCATCCAGTCGGCGAGGGGACCACCATGCCGCTGGACGCCGGTTTCGAGGAGGAGTTTATGGAGATTCCGATCCTCCGGAAGCCAGCGATGGGCAATCTCAAAGAGGCGATCGGCATCCTCGTAATCTCCCGCCAAACGCACGGCTTTCGCCAGCTCAATGAGCGGACGCGCGGCACTCATGCCATCGGGAACCCATCGGCGCGCCATCTCGAAGAGGCGCGCAGCTTCATCACGCTCGCCGGCCGCATGCGCCACCTTGCCCGCTTCGATCATGGCACGGGACAGGTTTTTGTTGGCAAGCTGCCGCCGGTTGGCAATCGCAAACAGGCGAAGCGCTTCGTCATATTCGCCTTTCTCGCAGGCCGCACTTCCCATGCGGATGAATGTATTGATAGCCTTCGTCTCTTCCTGCACCCCCTCACGGCCGCCGAAGGAAAAATAGAGCGGTGCCTTGAGAGAAACGTTTCCCGGAACCTGCCCCAGAGCGATGGGAGCTTCGGTCAGTCCGCGGATGACGGAAAAAAGGATACGGTTTGTCGTCCCTCCCGCGCTGGAGGGAACCTGATCGGCAACGCCGAACGAATAGAAATCCTCGGTCAGGTAGCGCAGGAAGCTCAGCCGCCTGTCCTCATCCGGTAAGGAGGCCTCCTTGACAGCCGCGACCAGCGCCTCCCTTTCGGAAACCGTGCACGCAAGGCCGGGCTGGGCGTAGAAGGCTTCGCCGCAGCAGATCACGGGCTTGCCTTTTGCAAGCGCCGCAAGACCGAGACCGGAGTTGAGAACGACGACCGACGCAGCCAAGTCAATCAGATCGGCCGCTTCCTCGTTCTCCTCCACGAAGAGGACATGCGCCATATCAGGGACGGCGGCGCCTGGCGTGCATTTTGCCACAACGAGATAGGTCTGCGGATCAAGCACCTCTGCGAGATAAGCGATCCAGTCCTTGAATGCATCAGCCCCGCCGCAAGGGCCAGCGAAGGCGCGGGCCATTCCGTCATCCAGGTCTTGCATATCCACAAGCACCATCCGCCGCCCGCCGAGACCAAGTCGTTCGGCGAGAGCAGGCCCTGCTACCTCGGTGTCCTCCGCAAGTGTGGGCTTTTCGCTTTCCAGCCAGTCCAACACCCTCTGCCGGGCAGCCTCGTCCAGAGGCTTGTCCCAACGCGCCGCCGCATACGAGGCACTGTCAGCACAAAACCCTTCTGGATCGAAGAACCAGCTTCCCGGCAGCCCACCCTGCCCCCAGACAACAAGACGCCGCCCCGCCGCCTTGAGGCCCTTGTACAGGGAGCAGCGATGGTCATTGCCATAGGGGTCGAGGAAAAGGATCCGGGTAAACCCTTCTGCATCCAGGGTGCGGCTCAGCAATTCGCTATCGGCAAAATCCCCCTCCTGCCGGATCCGATAATGCCCGAAGGCGGGGAAAGCATGCCGTAGCACCCGGAGGGCCGGAGCGTCTTCCTCGGCAAGGACAAGCGTCTTTTCCCGGGAATGCAGGTCTTCCATGGGCAGGAGCCAGGACGCACCGGTATCATAGGCTTCCATGATGCCGGAGACGCGCTCCTGGTTTTCCGTCATCGGCGTCACATAGCTCGCATCCTCGCGCTGCGGGTGCCACAGATGAGCCATCTGCATGCCGCGCTGGAAGACGTCGATGCCATAGAGCGCGAAATAGGCCCGGAACCCCTCATAGCGCTGGATCGCGTTGCGGCGGGTGTTGAGATAATAATTGCCCGTGCGCGGTCCCTTCGGCCCGTAGCTTGCGAGCCGGTGCAGAAGCTCGAAATCCTCCGCCCCATGGCCGACGAAACTCTTGTCGTGCCCGCCGATCGCCAGGAGATGGTAGCGGCTGGCGACGATCGCCGAGATCGCATAGGTGTGATTCTGGTAGACCGTCCTGTCGTCCCGCATCACCCCGTCATGCAGCAGCGTATCAGCGAAGGCTGCCTCCCTGCGTGCGAAGAGATCCAGGTAACGCCGGGTGAAATCCTCCGTCATATAGGCGCCGGGCAAGGCGAAAAAGGTGTAGGCATTGTCGGGCATGCCGCGCAGCCGCGTCTCCTCCAGCACGCGCTCGTAGCTGCGCGGCGACATGAGAAAATCGATGTCGTGGTAGAGGATCAGCGGCGTTTGCGCATGCTGTGTGCCGATGTCGCGCGCATGGCCGACGCTGAAGGGGGCATCACCCGTTTCCACGCGCACCAGCCGCGTTCCTGTCGCGGCGGCAAGATCACGCAACTCTCCCGCCCTTTCCGCCGGCGTGCCGTAATCGACGATGAGCGGCGCATACCCTTGGGGCAGTGTCGCGATGATCCGGGCGATGCGCTCGGGCTCGTCGTAAAGCCGGTCGGCGGAGAGACGCACGGGAATGACGGCCGTGATGAGCGGTTTTTCGAACAAGACGCGGCCTCCTCTATTTCCGTGCGTCGAACGGATAGAGGACCCGTCCGACGATGCGCGCTTTCAGAGATGTCCTCTCGCGGAAGAAGCGGATCGGATTGGCCCTGTATTTCTCGACGAGCCTCCTGTTGCCGCCCCACCCGATGAGGGGAATGAGGATGAAAGGCAAAAGGTGGCGCCAGCCGAGGATGCCATAGGCGCCCCAGGGCCGCCATTCATCCGGCTTGGCATCGCCAAATTCGTTCCGGTATTTTTCCGGGTTTTCAAGGCGCAGCTTCAACCATTCGACGGCCTGCTCGAATGTGGAACGCGCGCCCGTCACCGGCTCGAAATAGGTCGGATAGCGAAGATAGGCGGCGGCGAAGACCTCTTCCACCGTGCGCCGACGCGTGCGCCTAGGATTGGGCTGCCGGTCGTCGGTAAGGCCCCAGCCCGCGTAGAAGGGACAGCCGAGCACGGTCAGCGGAATGCCACGCAGCAGCGCCTCGAAGCCGCCGAGCGAGGTGATCGCATAGGCCTTGTCGATCGTTTCGAAGGACCGGGCGAGTGGAATCTTTTCCCTGAGGATGCGGCAGAGATGGGCGACCTCCTGCGGATCCGACTGGGCGTCGCGCACGCCGTTCAGGATATCCGGATGCGGCTTGTAGAGGATTTCGGCGTCCGGATTTTCCGCGGCGGCGAGCCGCACGAGGTCGTTATTGCCAAATTTCCGGTCGCATCCATAGAGGATGGAGGCGTCATCCTCGACCTGGCCGATGACGAGTACGCGCGGCTTCGTCTTCTCCCCGAGCAGGTCCGCAAGGGAGAGGCTCGACACCATGTTGTACTTGCTGAGGCCGCCTTCCACGATGAGGCGGATGCCTGCCCTCGCCCGTTCCAGAAGATCCGGATCGCCGGAAAAATCATGCGTCTCCAGCATCACTTCCAAGTCTGATGGCCCCCGGCTGTCGAAATAGGGCCGGCGACTGTCGAGCGAGAGCGACAAGGGTGGCGTACGCGCAGCGTTGGGCCGGTTCGATCGCAGAAAACCGTCTTCGATGAAGAAACAGGGGATGCCTCGGTCCCGCACGAAGGTCTCGAGGTTGGCTGGCAGATTGTGGCCCCAGATGAAGACCTCCGCCCCCCTCGTCGCCGCGATGCGCGCCATCCACTTGCGCTCGAACACTTCCGCCGTGACGTTCAGCGGCAGATAGACGAAGCGCCGCTCCGGAAAGAAGGACTGGAAGACAGCCCGCTTCCAGCCGTTCATATGGAGCGCAAAGGTAGGGATTTTCGGTGCGTCGGTCGCCATCGCTCTATCGTCTCCGCATCCGGCGTAGCGCCGGGATGCGGTCGATCATCCCTCCATCCGGCTTTCCAGAACCGCGTGGATCCGCATCGCCAGCTTGTCCGGCTCGGTTCCGACGGTCTCGAGGTGCACTTCAGGATTTTCGGGCGCTTCATAGGGCGAACTGATGCCCGTGAAATTGGCGAGCTCGCCGCGCATCGCCTTCTTGTAGAGCCCCTTCGGATCGCGCCGCGCGCATTCCTCGATGGGCGTATCGACAAACACCTCGATGAACTCGCCCTCGACCATCAAATCCCTTGCAAGCTGCCGCTCCGAGCGGAAGGGCGAGATGAAGGAGACCAGCACGATGAGACCCGCATCGGTCATCAGCTTGGCGACTTCGGCCACCCGGCGGATGTTTTCGACACGGTCCTCGGCGGTGAAGCCGAGATCCTTGTTGAGTCCATGGCGGACATTGTCGCCATCGAGCATGTAGGTATGGCGGCCCTCGGCGTGCAGCAGCTTCTCCAGGTGGTTGGCGACCGTCGACTTGCCCGAGCCGGAAAGGCCGGTGAACCAGACGACCGCGGCTTTCTGGTGCTTCAGGACCGCCCGCGCCGTGCGATCGACTTCCATCGCCTGCCAGTGCACATTGTCGGCCCGGCGCAGCCCGAAATCGATCATGCCGGCGCCGACCGTCCGGTTGCTCATCCGGTCGATCAGGACGAAGTTGCCGGTCACGCGGTTGGCGGCGTAGCTGTCGAAAGCGATCGGCGCCCGGGCCGAGAAATTGCACACCGCAACGCCGTTCATGTGCAGCGCCTTGGCGGCAAGATGGGCGAAGGTGTTGACGTCGACCTCGTACTTGAGGGCTGTCACCGTCGTCTCGACGCTGTCCGTTTCGGTGCGCAGGATGTAGCTGCGGCCGGGGATCATCGGGTTCGCATCGAACCAGATGACATGCGCCTGGAACTGGTCGGCAACGGTCGGTCGGTCGTCGGGGGCGACCAGAATGTTGCCGCGCGAGACTTCGAGCTGGTCCTCGAGGACCAATGTCACCGCCTGCCCTTCCACGGCGCGATCGAGTGAACCGTCCCGGGTGACAATCTCCTTGATCCGCGTCGACTGGCCGGATTTGGCGACGATCACCGTGTCACCGACGGCGACGGCGCCGGAGGCGACCTGGCCGGCGAAACCGCGGAAATCGAGATCCGGGCGGGAGACGTACTGGACCGGGAACCGGAAGGGTTTTTCGCGGTTAGCCTCCTCGACCGGAACCGTTTCCAGATGTTCGAGCAGATGCGGCCCTTGATACCAGGGCGTATTCTCCGAGCGGCGGGTGACGTTGTCGCCGTGACGGGCCGACAGCGGGATCGGCTGGATCGTGGCAAAGCCGAGCGCGCCGGCAAAGGCCCTGAATTCCGCGACGATCTTATCGAACACCGTCCGGTCGTAGCCGACGAGGTCGATCTTGTTGACGGCGAGCACGATATGCCGGATGCCGAGCAACGAGGCGATATAGGCATGGCGACGGGTCTGCCGCAGGATGCCCTGACGCGCATCGATCAGCACGACAGCAAGATCTGCCGTCGAGGCACCTGTCGCCATATTGCGGGTATATTCCTCATGGCCGGGCGTATCGGCGACGATGAACTTCCGCCGATCGGTGGCAAAAAAGCGATAGGCGACGTCGATGGTGATACCCTGCTCGCGCTCGGCCTCCAGCCCATCGACCAGCAGCGCAAAATCGATTTCGTCGCCGGCCGTTCCGTGCTTCCTGCTGTCGCGCTCGAGCGCAGCGAGCTGGTCCTCAAAGATCAGCTTTGTGTCGTAGAGCAGACGGCCGATCAGGGTCGACTTGCCGTCGTCCACCGAACCACAGGTGAGGAAACGCAGCAGGGACTTGTTCTCCTGCTCGCGCAGATAATCGGCAATCCCCTTTGCGGAAAGGTCCGAAGCGACGGTCGCCATCAGAAATAACCCTCGCGCTTCTTCTTCTCCATCGAGCCGGCCTCGTCCTTGTCGATCATCCGACCCTGGCGCTCGGAGGTCCGCGCCGTCAGCATTTCCCGCACGATATCCTCCAGCGTCGTCGCATCGGAATCGATCGCGCCGGTCAGCGGATAGCAGCCGAGCGTGCGGAAGCGCACGAGGCGGTCCTCGACCGTTTCACTCTTACCGATCGGCATGCGCTCGTCGTCTACCATGACCAGCATGCCGTCCTTCTCGACGACCGGACGCCGCGCCGCAAAATAGAGCGGCACGATCGGGATGTTCTCCTTCAGGATGTACTGCCAGATATCGAGTTCGGTCCAATTGGAAAGCGGAAAGACGCGGATCGATTCTCCGGGCGCAACACGCGTATTGTAGGTTTTCCACATTTCCGGGCGCTGGTTCTTGGGATCCCAGGCATGGGCGGCGTTGCGGAAAGAGAAAATGCGCTCCTTGGCACGCGACTTCTCCTCGTCACGCCTGGCACCGCCGAAAGCCGCGTCGAAACCGTATTGGTCGAGCGCCTGGCGCAGCGCTACCGTCTTCATCACATGGGTGTGGATGCTGGAGCCGTGCGTGAAGGGGGAGATTTGCTGCTCGACGCCTTCCGGATTGACATGGACGAGCAGATCGAAGCCGAGTTCGGCCGCCATGCGGTCTCGAAAGGCGATCATGTCCTTGAATTTCCAGGTCGTATCGACATGCAGGAACGGAAAGGGCGGCTTTGCCGGATAGAAGGCCTTCATCGCCAGATGCAGCATGACGGAGGAGTCCTTACCCACCGAATAGAGCATAACCGGCTTGGAAAAAGTCGCAGCGACCTCGCGAAAAATATGGATCGCCTCAGCTTCCAGTCGCTGAAGGTGAGTAAGAGACGTCAATACGTGCTCCGATGGTCCATTGAACATCCCGTTCTCTTTGCACAACGTCCGCACGATAGCAAAAGGCTTTCTGGCGAACCGCTACTTGGAGACGCCTATCTGCTCTGGCGGAAAAGGCCTCCTGTTGGTTATATCCTCACTACGACATGCGCCCCTCCTGCCCCACAAGGCTTGAAAGCGGGCCGAATACAGGACAATCCGGAC
>NZ_JAHYXL010000011.1:0-41603 GCF_028534175.1 Shinella sp. HY16
CGCACCCCGTCAGGAGGAAGATGCCGCAGCCAATCCTCGATGCGTGCATGAGACTCTGTGCGATGGTCGCCGTTATTGTAGGTGACCAAGGCGCGCCTGAGCCAAAGGTTGGCTTCCTCTTCGTCCTTCGGCTTGTGGAAATGATAGAGGGTCTCGTGCACTTCCTTGATCGTGCGAAACGGCCGCTCGACCTTGCCTTTCGCTCGCGCCGGCGTGCGCCGCTCGCTGTCCGACGGGGGCATATGCGTGAGAACCCGGACACCAAGGCTACCCATGACGGACTGGAAAACGCGCGAGCGGCTCACCGGCCCGTTATCCATATGGATGGTCGTTGGAATCCCCTGAAGCGGCAGTTCCGGTTCAGGCTTGGCGGCGAAGGCATTGTAGAGAAAGCGCAAGGCGGACTCCGCGTCCTCGCCGTAGACGGAGCGGTATTCCTGATAGCTCGCGCCGGAGCGATCATCGACCACGGAGAACAGCATCAGCGTCGGCCGGCCGCGCCCTTCCTCGACCCAAAGCGGCGCTTCCACCTGCTTCAGGTCGGACGGGCTCATGTCGAAGTGCCAGAGTTCGTTGGAACGCCGCGCCTGGAATCGGACGGCAGCCACCGGGCGGGTGACGCGCGCATAATCCAGGCCGGAAACACGCAGCAGCCGATCGACCGTTGCGCGTTTCAAGATGCCGGGCGGTGCACGGACCAGGCCATCGGGCGTCACCACGCCGTCTTCCTCAAGCAGCTTGATGGCGCGCGCCGTGGAGATATGCCGCCCCTTCCGGTTCGCCGTTCTGATCTTCAGGGCCGCGATGATTTCGGCATAGGTTTCCATCTCCGGCTGCGGGGCGATCCGGGAGGTTCCGTGATCGGCGCGCCGTACGGATTTCGGGCGGTTCAACTCCCGCAGCGCCCGATACAGGGTCCAGATCGAGATGCCGTAGGCATCGGCGGCACGAGCAACAATCTCGGTACGGCCTGGATCACGGGGAGAAAGCAGCGACAATCGGCGTCGAAGATCGACAAGAGCCTCTCCGGGCGGCCGCTTTCTCCGCTCAGCCATGGACGTCCTCGGATTCCACTGTTTTGGGAGAGCCACCCTTCTTGCCGATATGACGATAGAGGGTTGCAACAGAAACCCCCATGCGCTGCGCAATATTGCGTACCGGTATGCTGCCTTCCTTCATCAGGGCGCGCGCCGCGGCAATATCGCCCGGGCGCATCGCGGGCGGGCGGCCACCCTTGCGGCCACGTTGCCGCGCCTCGACCAGTCCAGCCGTCGTGCGTTCGCGGATCAGAGCACGTTCGAACTGGGCGATCGCACCGAAGACATGGAAGGTCAGCATGCCGCCCGGCGTCGTCGTATCAATGCTCTCGGTCAAGGACACGAGCCCGATCTTCGCGCGCTCCAACTCTTCCGCCGTCGCGATGAGCTTCTTTAGCGATCGCGCCAACCGATCGAGTTTCCAGACAACGAGCGTGTCACCAGTGCGAAGCACGTCGGAGAGAATTCGGCCCAATTCCGGGCGGTCATCGCGAGCGCCTGACCCGCGCTCGGTAAACACCTTCTCGCAACCGGCGCGTCTCAGCGCCTCAAGCTGAAGCTCCGGATTTTGATCGATCGTGCTGACCCTGGCGTACCCGACCCGCATAGCCATCCAAATGTTCTTGAAAGTCGTTGGACACATAGCATTTTGCGACAACCGTTTCTATAACAGTTTTGAGAAGATTCCATCGCGCCATTCAAGGGGCGTGACGGCATGCGCTATGGCATGCTCAAAAACCCTCGTTTATGACAAACGATCCATGGAAACCAACTATGTGTCTGACGGCCGAATATTCGCGACATGGAGCAGGGAACCTTACGCATCGAAAATCGGGCGGTCCCCGATCTTGTCCCCCTTGTATGGGATACTCCGGGAATTGAGGCGGCGATACCAAAGGATGCGGTCGGCCAGGCCGTTACCATGTTCGAGCCGCAGGAATGCGCCAACTACTTCAAATCTTGCGGATATGACCCCGAGTAATGTGGACGTGCTCTAGGTCACCCAGAGGGGCGCTCGCATCGAGTATAACCTTAAGCGCGATTGCTTCCGGTGAACCATCCTCCATATGTACGGGATGTACAGCCCACACAGACTTTTCGAGAACCACATTCTCAACAGAAACCTCATAAAGCCTACCCGACGCGAGCTCATCGAGGACAGTGCTCCTCATCACGATCGAAATGCCGAGACCAGCTCGAACTGCATGCTTCACAGCCTCAGTGCTCCCGACATTGAATGAGATTGGGAATTGCTCTGCCGCTTGGCCGAAGGCCTCGCGGAGCACGGATCCGGTACCGGTTCCACGTTCTCCGCCAATGAGGGACTCTTGAAATAACTCTGCCGCTTCAATTGTTTTTCGCGTCCTCCAATTATGCTGTGGGGATACGATTATTACCAGCTTTTCCTTCCGCCAAAGGCGGGCTTGATATCCTTTTCGATCGTCCCACCATTCGGTAAAGGCTAGATCAATCTCCTTCCTCAAGAGCTTTTCGATGATTTCAGGATTTGAGGCAACGGCCACCTCAGGTGGCCGGCCTTGAGCATCCTGTAAACGCTTCAAGTGGACTGGCAAAATATAGGTACCGATGTTAGTACTGGCACCCAACGTAATCCGGCCGCTGTGCAGGCGGTCCAGAGATCTCTTCGTGACGGTCAAAAGGCTGCGTGCGAATGGCAAGAATACGAGCCCTTGCCGAGTCGGCACACACTTGTCCTTCCTCCTCTCGACCAGCCGCACCCCTAGTATATCCTCCAATCGTTTCACATTATGTGAGACAGTCGGTTGGGATATCTGAAGCCGTCGCGACGCCTCGTGAAAGCTGCCAGTTTCGATTACCTCTATGAATGCTGCGACATGCGAAAGGCTAAACATTACTTTCTCTAATCAAGGAATTAGTTGAACCTCGTTAATTGCCGCACGAGGTCTTCGGCCTTGGACAAAATCTATAATGTTGTCAGCAGCCTCGTGCTCGATAGCCAAACGCGACTTCGCCACTGCTGAGCCTATGTGGGGTGTCAAGATCGAATCATGTTCGCGATTGAGGAGACCCCCGTGGACCTTGTCAGGCCGGTCGGGTCTGGCCCAGTCCTCCATCTCATAAACATCAGCGGCGTAGCCTCCCAAGCGCCCCGCCTGCAATGCAGCGACAACAGCCTCTTCATCAACCACGCTTCCGCGTGCAGGATTAATAAGAAGTGCTCCTTTGGGCATTTTGGCGAGTTGTTCAGCGCCGAGGAGATGCTTCGTTTCGGCCGAAAGCGGGAGTGCACACACAAGAAAGGTAGACGACGAGATCAACTGGTCAAATTCAAGAGGCTTTACGTTCAGTCTGATCTCATCGGCTTTGTCCAGGGATTGACGATCCCAGTACGACACAATGGCGCCGAAGGTACTTAGGCGCTGTGCTATAGCTTTTCCGATCGCTCCCATCCCTAAAATGCCGATTGCTGTGCCCTGCAGCCCAAGGCCGTAAAACCGAGGGCGCCAACCTTTGTAATCCCTCCTGACGCTCTTGTCGCCTGGCAGAATGTGCCGCCCAAGAGCAATCATCAGACCGATTGTAAGTTCGGCTGTCGGGTCAGTGAGAAGATCGGACACTATCGTGACGTGGACTCCACGCTGCGTGCAGGCTTCGATGTCGAAGTTATCGAAGCCTTTCAGCGCACATGCCACAAGTTGAAGATCGGGAGCGTGCGCGAGTACAGACGCGTCGATCATGTCCGGCATGAACGCCATCATCGCCTTGGCGTCGCTCAATTCTGCGAGCAGTTTCTCGCGGGGCCATGTATCATCAGTATCGTTGCAAACTAAACGAGCGTGGGGAGATAGCTTTGAGATAATCTCCTCGTGGACGCGATGGGTGATTACTACCTTTGGGAGCATTTAATTTATCCTTCTATTGCAGCTGGCGGCGGAGGAGAGCGCCGACCTGGTCAACGATGGTGACCATCAGAAGGACAACGAGCATGATCGCAAGAACCTCCTGATAATTCATGATCCGGAGGGATGTCATCAACTCGAAACCGATACCACCAGCTCCCACAGTGCCCAGGATTGTCGAGGCGCGGAAGTTGTACTCCCACCGATAGATGGTCACATCGGCCAATTGCGGTAGAACTTGTGGCAAGATCGCCCGCGTCACGATCTGGAACGGCGACGCACCAGCTGCGCGTGCGGCTTCTATAGGCGCATTATCGCAATGCTCGATCGCCTCCGCAAAGAACTTGCCCACCATGCCAACCGAGTGAAGACCAAGAGCCAGCACGCCTGGGAGCGCTCCAAATCCCACTGCCGCCACGAAGACGATGCCCATAATCAGCTCCGGGATCGACCGTAGACCATTCAACAATCCACGCGAGATCATATAGATGACAGCGTTGGGTGCTGTTTTCCCTGAGGCGAAAAAGCCAACTGGAAGTGATATCAGTACCGCGATCGCAGTCCCAGCTATACTCATCGCCAGAGTGTCGATGAGAGGGCTGATCCACTCCAAGCCTCGGTTGAAATCCGGGGGAAACATTTCCGTACCGAGCTGCCAGAGCGCAGGAAACCCAGATCCCAGACGCTCCAGATCAAGAAGACCGGAGTGATAACTGCTAACAATGATCACACACGCAATTGCCAACGCGATCACGCCAGCTCTGGTCCAAGCTTTGTTTTGATGTTGAAGGATAGAGTCGTAGTCGGCCGACGGCTGTGTCATCACATATCCTGGAAGAAAGGACGCAGGCCAGCGCCTGCGTCGAAAGGTGAGAAACTGTCTCGAACGCGCCTTACTGACTCAGGTCCAAGTTCAGCACTTTACCGAGCTCACGGACGACGTCGTAGGCTTTGTCATCGATCGGAGCGAACCCATCGGCTTTGAAGGATGCCAATACCTTTTCGTCTTTAAGGTCGATGAAGGCTTTGGTGATCGCCTCTTTCAACGAAGTGTCAAGATCCGACCGCATGGTCCAGGGGTACTGCGGGAACGGATCGGACTCGGCGAGGGCGATAACTTTCTTAGGATCAATGGTGCCACGAGCGACCATTGAATTGTAGATGGGCAACGAAAGTCCGCCAATCTGAGCATTGCCATTCTGCACTGCAATAGCCACGGCATCATGCGACCCTACGAAGTTCTCGCTATAGTCTTTTCCAGCCTCAACTCCGGCCTTAAGCAGCATAGATTTCGGGATAAGGTGGCTTGAGGTGGAAGCCACGTCCCCAAACGCGACCTTTTTCCCTTTTGCATCTTCAAGGCTTTCGATGCCAGCCTCTGCATTGGCGACAACTACAGCGCGATAGGTAGTTTCGCCATCCTTCATAACTGCTGCGAAAGGCTCGATATCAGCCTTGGTTTTCGCGAGCGTGTAAGAGAGCGGCCCGAAATAAGCCAACTCAAGCCGGCCGAAACGCATCGCTTCGATCATTGACGAGTAGTCGGTCGTTACGATCAGTTCAATCTCCCGACCGAGTGTCTTCTCAAGATACTCCTCGAGAGGACGATTGTTTTTGATGACAGTGGCGGCGTTCTCGTCCGGTAGCAACGCGACGCGCAATGTCTCTGGATTTGAGCCAGCATGCGCCAACGAACTCCAGCCAAGAACGGCGAGGAATGCGAGGGACAGAAGCTTCTTCATAATGCGGCCTCCATGGCAGCTAAAGGTTGATCATACTCGTAGTTGGACAAATCTTGTGTTGTGGTCGGATTTCTTGGGGCGCTGCGGTAGATCGACGCACACATTTGATCGGTCAGTTCGTCGACAGCGGCGTCCGCAACCACTTCCCCGTCGCGCATAGCAATGACCCGGTCGCCGAACCGGCGAGCTAGATCGATCTGATGAAGGCTGATCACAGCAGTGATGCCGTCGGCTGTGCATATTTCGCGAAGCTGCGACAGGACCTCGACAGCCGTTTCAGGGTCCAGACTTGCAACGGGCTCATCTGCAAGGACCAGTTGGGGCTTCTGGACCAGCGCGCGCGCAATGCCCACCCGTTGCTGCTGACCGCCGGATAGTTGATCCGCCCTGACGAGAGCCTTATCAAGAAGGCCTACGCGTTCAAGGCATTCCAACCCCAGCCTTCGATCCGAACGCGGCATAGGGAACAACGTACGCCAGCCAGAGTGGTAGCCCAGGCGGCCCGTCATGACGTTGTCGAGCGCGCTCAAGCGCCCTATGAGTTGGTGCTGCTGGAATATCATCCCAGTTCGCCTTCGGTGAATGCGAAGCTTAGTTTCCGCATCCAGAGCACCAATATCGTTAGAAGTGATCGAACCAGACGTCGGCGCAACCAAGCCGTTGAGTGTCCGGATGAGGGTAGATTTGCCTGCGCCGGATCTACCGAGGAGCACGACGAACTGACCCTGGTTGAACGTCAATGTCGTTGTCTTCAAAGCTTGGGTGCCGTTGGCATAGGTCACGGCAACTCCGTTCAGAGCCAGCATCACAATAATCCTGATCGTTAGTGGTGCATCGATTGAATATTTGCATCACTATGGGCGACATATGACGTCCGTTTATCAGGCTCGTGAAACTTCAATGACAGCACTTAAACTCAGCTCTACCTCCTCGCGTAGCTGCGATGGAGAAATTTCACCCAGAGCCGCCTGATCATGACGGCCCGGTCCCAATTCTACACCACCTTGACGGATGCTATCCCATATTCGGCCAGATAAACCGGCCCTTCTCCAGCCGCCGGGTAAAAAGGCAGGCGCCCAGACCATCATGCCAGATGATCTTCAAAATATCCGATCTGCGGCCCCTGAAGACGAAGAGATGCCCTGACAACGGATCATGCTGCAGAACCTCCTGCACCCGAAGCGCCAAGGAGGGAAAGCCACAGCGCATGTCCGTATATCCGCGCCTTCCTGGCGGGCACCCTTGATCCCGAATATTCCCGTCAGCTGACCGAGCAACTACGACAGGCAGGCGTCCCGGTTTGACCATGCCGTCGCTGGCAATTAATCTGAGCACGTGGCGGATGTTTGCAAGCAGACCCGGATGTTTGCGAGCACATTGGCAAAGAGCGTGAGCACGACGCCCGCTCCATTGTCAGATAATTCGAGCAGAAAATGCCGATGTTTGCGAGCAGAGGCGCTTATGTTGGCAAGCCGCTACACCTAGTAATTTGCGCGCGGCGCTGACCAGCGAGCATGTCCGCAGCAATGACCGTCTGGCCCGCTTTGTCGGCGTGGACGCCTATGAGGCCGCAGGCGGCAACGTGCTGCGCGATCTGTTCGCGGAGGACGACGCGACATTCTTCACCGATCGGCCATTGTTGTTGAGGCTGGTGGGCGAAAAACTGGAAACGGTCGCGGAAGAATTTTCGCCGCAGGGCTGGAAATGGGCGGAGATCAGCATCGACGGCGGCAGCATCCACAGCGCCGGATATGGCCGGATTTACCCGGAGCGCCGCGACCATACCGACGAGGAGCAGGCCGAATCGTCCGCTCTTGCCGAGGCTTTTGACGAGCTGGCCGCTCGGATCGAGGCCTATGCCGAGGGCGATCCTGAAATCGCGGCCGACGAGGCGCGGCTTGCCGAAATCGAACAGCGCATCGAGGCGATCAGGGACGCGACGGAAAGTTTTCGGCCGGAAGAACAGGCCCTTGCCGGTTGCCTTGTCGCAGTCGCCTATGACGGTTCCCTTCAGGTGACGCGCGGGCTTGTGAAGCCGGAGGACCGCAAGGCGCTGGACCGGCTGCGTGATGGTGCTCGGAATGGGGACGATGCTGGCGAGGCCCCTGCCCTGCCCGATGCGGCCGAGCCCGCCGAGCCGTCCGGATACTCCGCCACGCTCATCGAGGAACTGACGGCAGTCCGCACGGCAGCACTTCGCGTCGAACTGGCGAACCGTCCGGAGATCGCGCTTGCCGCCATGCTGCATCCGCTGGTGCTGCGCTGTTTCCATGACGGCTACCAGTATCTGCGCATGGATTCGGCCGTCGAGATCAGGGGCGAGCGCAAGGCGCTGGACCCCTGCATCAAGGAGCCGGAAGCCTGCCGAGCGCTTGCCGGCTGGAAAGAGATCGTGGGCGGATGGGGCCATCGTCTTCCCGGCGACCCAGCCGACCTTTGGGAATGGCTCATCGAACAGCCGACCGATGTCTTGACCGAGCTTCTGGCGGTGGTCACGGCGGCGAACCTCAATGCGGTGTCCGCCCGATATGACGCCAGCCGCAGCCGCATCGAACAGGCCGATCAGATCGCAAGAACCGTTGCTCTCGACATGCGCGCGTGGTGGACGCCGGATGCGGAATTCCTCGCCCACCTTTCCAAATCGACGATCGCCAGCATCATGCGCGAGGCCGGTTGCTCCGAGGATGCAGCCAGGGCGATCGAGCGCGCCCCAAAGGCCGAGGCGGTAGCGCAGGCGACAAGGGAACTGGACGGCAAGGGTTGGCTCCCCTCCCCGCTCACGTTGCCCGATGATGATGATGCCGCTCCGGCCGAGGACCGGAATAATGATGCCGATAATGACAGCACGACCGACACCATGCAGATCGCGGCCGAGTAAGCAGCAAGACTTCCTTGCACAACAGAAAACGCCCGGAGCGCACCGCTTCGGGCGTTTTCTATTGGCGCGGGGGCTGACCCGGGCCGGGATCGACCCGACCGGGTCAGACGAGGGGTGCCCCATAGCCCCGCCCCTCGTGCTCCCCTCCCACCCCTGGCCGAGATTGAGTCGGGCGCGATTCGTGCCTGATTTGCACCCGGCCAGTGTCGGCGGCGGAAGCGATACTTCATGTTTTCAACGACTTGAACCAAGGCATTGCAGAATCAGCGATTTTAGCGTTGCATGCAACACATGAGTCGCTTGGACCCTGCCACAGCCCGCGAGAGACTTATCGCTCATAGAGAGCGACGGCGCGCGGCTGGCCGGGTGCTGGTGACGACCGACCTTCCGGGGGACCTGGTTGCTCTTGTCGATCAGACCAAGGAAGAACGCGGCGCGTCAGCACGCGCGGCGATCATCGAGGAAGCATTGAGGTTTTATTTCGAGCAGAAGCAGAGGGCATAAAAGAAAAGCGCCCGACCGTTAGCAGCGGTCTGGCGCTTTTGGATTTCGGAACCGGCTAGATTGGAGGGCTCCCTAACTCTCCCCCAATTTAGCCGAGCAGACCCCGCCCCGCAAGAGTGATTCTTGCAGGGACCGGCGAAGCTTTGTCCGCCGTCCACAGTGTCATGCCCTCCCAGGACGGAGAGGACGAAGGACCATGTTTGAACAGATAGGGACGGTGCTCACGGGAGCGCCGGCCGGACGGGAGCGCACGCCCGTCCGAAGGCATAGCCGTGCAGCGGGACGCTGCGAGGGCGTATTCTGGCGCCGCACCGATCGTCAGGAGGTCCGCAAGATCCTTTTGGCGGCGCGGCGCTACGAGCTGGCGCTACGTCAACCCGGATCGCGCAATGGTCCGCTCGGCTCGGTGGCGATCGAGATACTCGAGCTCATGGGCAATCTGGTGAATTTTCGCACCGGCCGGCTCGATCCGTCGATTGAAACCCTCAAACGCTATCTCAGGCGCTCGCGTGACGCGATCGTCAATGCCTTGAAGAACCTTCGCGCCCACGGCTTCCTCGACTGGCTGCGCCGCTATGTGCCGACCGGCAACGAGGGCCGCGGCCCCCAGGTGCAGCAGACCAGCAACGCCTACCGCCTGTCATTGCCGGCGCGGGCTTTGCGGCTTCTCGGTCGCCGCGCCGAGGCCCCTCCCCTTCCCGATGACCACAGCGACGCCCTGGAAGCCCGTCAGGACGCGCTGAAGGCGCACCAGGACAGCCTGCCGCCCGATGAGCTGCCGCTCTTCGTGCTGGGCGATAGCCCCCTTGCTCAAAGCCTCGCGAGGCTAGGAAAGATGGTGAAAGAACGTGAGTCCGCCAAGCGGACTGAATCCCAACTTGGTTCTATTCCTATAAGGGAAAAATAGAAACGGACGCCGCTGTCCGGGCTGCTTACGCAGCCCTGCGGCGGTTCCGGCCCGCTTATAGGGCGGGCCGGGATGCGGAACCATCAAAAATAACCGCCAGCGACAGGACTCGCGGCAATGTCGAATGGGCTTTCGAAGAAGCTGCGGCAAGGGTAGTGCATAAATGTGATAGCGGATTACTAGCTGTTAGCATTTTATAAGCTGATTGCTAGTCGCGAATTAACAGCTTATAAATCAACTGCTGCTAACATGCTGCTAGCTATCAGATGACTGGAGGGCAAATGGCCGTCATATCGTTTGTTTCGAGCAAAGGCGGGGTCGGAAAAACGACTTCCGCCGTTGTGCTTGCCGGTGAGTTCGCGGCAGCCGGGCGCAAGGTTGCGTTGATCGACGCGGACCCCAACAGGCCGCTTGAAGCCTGGTCAAGGCTTCGGCCGCTGCCCGAAACCCTACGCATCATAGTCGATGACTCGGCCGAAACCATCATCGACACGATCGAGGACGCCCGCGCAGACGCGGATTTTGTGATTGTCGATCTTGAAGGCACGGCAACGGATCGCATCGGTTTTGCCGTCGCGCGCTCGGATTTGGTCCTGATTCCGCTGCAAAGCTCGGTTCTGGACGCGGCCGAGGCCGCGAAGTCGGTCAAGTTGGTCCGCCAAATGTGGAAGGTGGCGAACCGGGTAATCTCTTATCGCGTGTTCTTTACGCGCGTGCCGCCGGCGATCCGCGAGCGCACGGCACGCGACATAGAACGGCAGTTTTCCGGCGCTGCGGTTCCGGTGTTGCCGGCCACTTTGATCGACCGCGCGGCCTATCGAACTCTTTTTTCCCTGGGAGGCACGCTGCACGAGCTAGAAACGTCCGATGTGTCTGGACTGGTAACCGCCAAGGAAAACGCGCGCGAATACGCGCAAGCCGTCATCAATGCCACCAGGGGAGGGGACGCATGACCGGCGACGAAAAGAAGCGCGCCACGCTCGACTTTGGCGATGAGCTGGAAACGCCGCTGGTCCCGCCCGTCGATCCGAATGCGGTCAAGGCCGCCACACGCGCGGCGGGATTTCGCGAAACCCCGAAAGCCTCGGATCTGTTTCCATCATCTCCCGGCCGGCCGGCGCGCCGCACGCGGCGCAAGACAGGCCGCACAGAGCAGTTTGCGACACGGCTGCGCGCCGATACCCTCGAAGCGATCTACGCCTATGCCGACCGCCATGAGATCACGCTTGCCGAGACGATCGAGCGGGCAATGGCGGCTCTTAGAGACGATGAGGGGTGAATACCTTGAAGTGTAACGCTAAGTGCCATATATAGGCGGATGAGGAAATCGCGTGAGGGTTTTCAAAGGCAGCAGGTTTCAAAAGTTTGCCCGTAAGGAGAATATCTCCGACGCCATGCTGTGTGAAGCAGTAGAACGCGCTGAACGTGGCCTTATAGATGCCGATTTAGGAGCCGGTCTCATTAAGCAGCGGGTCGCACGGCCTGGCGCTGGAAAGTCTGGCGGCTTTCGGACGTTGATTTTCTTCCGAACGCAGACAAGGGCCGTTTTTGCCTTCGGGTTTGCCAAGAGTGACATAGCGAATCTCGAAGATGACGAAGAAGCGGCCTTCAAGAAGGCGGCGAAGCTGGTGCTAAGTTTTACCGATGCGCAGATGCACGCCGAAGTAATAGCCGGCCGACTGATAGAGGTGAATTGCAATGGCCAAGGGTTATAAAAGCGAGGCGATGGCGGCTATCCACGAGATGATGGAAGGCTTCCATCAGAGCGGCGCTATCGACAAACAGACAATGCGAGAGTTTGACGAGGCGTGCCTTACGGCTGTTGAAACGCTCGCGCCGGAGGAAATCCGCGCCATTCGGGAGCGTGAGCGTCTGTCTCAACCTGTTTTTGCCCGCTACCTCAATGTGAGTAAGGGTCTGGTGTCGGATTGGGAGCGCGGCGTGAAGAAGCCGGGAGGCCCGGCGTTGCGGTTGCTTACGGTGGTGCAGAAAAAGGGACTTCAAGCCATCGCTTAAGGTTCTGCATGTTGGTCAGCCGCCGGCGGAAGCCGCGATCGGCCCGGAGGCGACCGCGCTTTCGAATCGCGCCGTAGGTTGCCGGAGGGCCGTTCTCAGGAAGGACCCGGCGCTATTAGCGCCGGGTCCGTTTGCCCTCATCCCTGGTCAAATATGCCGCGGAATTCAGGATCGGCGTAATATTGCAGCTTGCCGGCGACGATCGGGCGTTGCCCGGCGATGAAGAGCAGTTCGGTATGCTGGGGGAGGTTGCGGACCTCATCGGGCGTGAGCAGCGGCCGGCCGACATGCTGTTCGCCGAAGGTGAGGCCGGACTTTTCGGAATCGAGCGCGCGGCTCATGGGCTTGAACACGACGGTCTCCTGGCCGAGCAGATCGGAGACGAGGCGGGCGCTTTCATGATCGTTGACGCCGAAGACCTGGAGGACGCCGGCGTTGGAGAGGAAGGTGCCGGCGCGCTGCCCGTAGGTGGCGCGAAGCTGGTGGACGTCCTGCAGGATCGGCCAGAGCTGGACGCCGTAGCCGGCCATGAGGCCCATGGCGCGCTCGACCGGCGCAAGATGACCGAGGGCTGCGAACTCATCGAGCAGATAGAGGACCGGCCTGGTCGACGCGTCGGCCGGCCGGGCGGGGGAGGTTGCGGCGGTCCTGGCCATGTCGGTGAGGCTTTGCGTGACGAGCAGGCGCAGCCATCTCGAATAGCTCCCGAGGCGATCGGGCGGCAGAACCAGGAAGACGGTCGCGGTATGGCGCTTGAGATATCCGAAGGCGAAATCCGACCGGCCGAGAACCGCGGTCATGCGCGGACTGTCGAGGAAATGGGTGTGGCGCTGCGCGGCCGACAGCACGCCGGCGGCTTCCCGGTCAGATTTGCCGAGATGACGGTTCGCGGCGCGGGCGATCAGGCCACCGGCCGCGGCTGACCGCTGCATTTCCTTCAGGAGCGCAGTGAAGGTTTCGGGGGCAAGGGTGAGGCATTCGCGCAGGGTGGCGAGCGTTCGCCTGTCCTTGGGCTCGTGGGCGACGATATGGAGGATCATCCCGGCGATCAGCGCCTTGGCTTCCTCATTCCAGTGCGCCTCGCCGACAGCGCCTGGCTCATCATGGACCAGGGCGTCGGCAAGGGTATTTACATCCTCTGCAAAATCGAGGCCGGCGGGATCGAGCGCATCGAGGGGATTGTAGGCGGCCGATGGTTTGCCGGTTACGCCAAAGGGATCGAGGACATAGACCGGCCCGAAGTTTCCTCGCGCGCGGCCAGCGATCCTGGCGTTCTCGCCCTTGGGATCGATGCAGATGATGGAGCGATCGGCGGTGAGCAGATTCGGGATGATCGTGCCGACGCCTTTTCCGGTGCGCGTCGGCGCCATCGTCATCAGGTGCGCGGGACCATCATAGCGCAGCAGCTTTCCGGTCTTTCCGTCGCGGCCGACGAGCAGGCCGGATTCCTGGCGGGTGAGGGGAGCGATTTCCGCCTTGGTGGCGAAGCGGGCGGTGCCATGCGTGTCGCCGTCCATGCCGCCGAAATGCTCGATCATGGGATTGGTCAGAAACCGGAAGGCGAGGACAACGAGAAAGGCGGTTATCACCACATCGGCGGCGATCCAAAGCAGGTCGCCCGGCTGCAGGCCGATCGCGTCCAGAAGGTATCTCGCGCCTAAGAACAGGGCGATGGCGACGATCAGAAAGAAGAAGCCGAGTTTCAGGACGTAGGGGCCGGCCCGAAAGGGAGCGGCGATCAGCGCGGCAATCGCCCACACGGGATCACGGGCGGTTTGGCGCATCATGTTCTTGAATGCTGCCCATGCAAAGGTTGCCTGGTTCACGATGCAGCTCCGTCGGTCCTCGGAGTGCCGGTAGGCGCGGCAAGCAGATCGTCGAACAACTCCTTGTCGGCATCGCGGGTGAGAAAGCCTGGCAGCTCGCGGCGCAACCAGTCGCCGAGGCGCTTTGAGAATTCCTCGTCACGATCGGATTCGAGGCGGTGCAGCACGAGCGCGCCGAGCAGGATCTTGCGGCGCGTGTCCCTGACGCGTTCCTGTTTGGAGAGCCTGGCCTGTAGCGTCTTTCGCTGCGCATCCAGTTGCGCCAGCCGTTCCTCGATTGATTTCCGGGCCATAGGCATTCGTCTCCTGCTTTTGTCGCCGACGTTCTAGCGAGACCTGTCCAGCAGGCCAACCGTTCCAGGTCATCAATCCACCATTTCCGCAATATCAAATGTCGAATTCGACAGTCTACATGTGATCCGCCAGCGCTGTTACAGCGCGCTACACCATAACGAAAAGAGCGAAGCGAAGGAAGTTTTAAGGGCGCACTTACGACTTGCTGCGCAAGTCAGTGCTTGATAGCCTGCGATTCGTTTTCGGGAACGCGCAATTTGGCGATCTATCATTGCAGCATGAAGCCGATCGCACGGGCTTCGGGAAGAAGCGCGGTCGCGGCGGCTGCTTACAGAACCGCGACGAAGATATTGAACGAGCGCGACGGCCTGGTGCATGACTTCACCCGCAAGGAGGGCGTCGAGCATTCCGAGATTGTTTTGCCTACGGGCTCAGATGCCGAATGGGCGCGCGATCGGGCGGCTTTGTGGAACGCGGCGGAGAAGGCGGAGGTTCGAAAAGACGCCCGTGTCGCCCGCGAGTTCGAGGTTGCCTTGCCGCATGAACTGTCGGCCGAGCAGCGGGTTGCGCTAACGCGGGACTTTGCCCAGGGCCTGGCCGATCGCTACGGGACGGCGGTGGATTTCGCCATCCATGAGCCGCACGGGGCAGGGGACATTCGCAATCATCATGCGCATGTGATGATGACGACGCGGCGGGTCGAGGCCGACGGGCTTGGCGACAAGACGGCGATCGAATTGAAGAACGCGCGGTTGCTTTCGGACGGTCAGCCGACTTCAATGATGCAGCTTCGGGAAATCCGGCAGTCCTGGGAGCATCATGCGAACGAGCATCTGGCGCGGGCCGGCATCGAGGCGCGTATCGACCATCGTTCTCACGCCGAGCGGGGCCTTGAGATCGAGCCAACCGAGCATATGGGCGTTCATGCCTCGCAGATGGACAGGCGGGGCCTGGCCGTATCCAGAACGAGGTTGGATGCTGAGGCGGCGACACGCAACGCCGAGCTGATCCGGAAAAAGCCGGAGCAGGTTCTTTCGCTCATCACGAACGAGAAGAGCGTGTTCGACCGGCACGACGTGGCGCGGGCGCTGCATCGCTATATCGACGATCCGGACGCTTTCAGAAATGCCTTTGCATCCGTCATGGCGTCGCCGGCGCTGGTCGAGTTGCAGCCGGAAAAGATGGACGGGCCGGAAGGAGCGGAACTGGCGCGCTATTCGACCCGCGAGATGGTCGAGATCGAGGGCCGCATGGCGGGAGCGGCGGAGCGGCTGTCGCAGTCTTACGGCTATGGTGTGGACCGCGCGCATGTCGGCCAGGCGCTCGACCGTCAGGATTCGGCGATCCGGGCGGGTGTGTTCGCCAGCACCGCCGGCCAGGTCGAGCGCGGTGAGATCGGCGCTGCGGGGCTCAGCAGCGAGCAGCGGGAGGCGATCGGGCACATCACCGGCCCGGAGCGCATCGCTGCCGTTGTCGGGCTTGCAGGGGCCGGCAAGAGCACGATGCTCGCAGCCGCGCGGGAAGCATGGGAGCGCCAGGGGTATCGCGTCCATGGTGCGGCGCTCGCCGGCAAGGCGGCCGAGGGGTTGGAGGAATCGAGCGGCATTGCGTCCCGAACGCTGGCGTCATGGGAATATGGCTGGCAGGCAGGCAAGGGTGAGATCGGCCGCGGCGACGTGTTCGTCATCGACGAGGCCGGCATGGTCGGATCGCGTCAGCTCGCCCGCTTCGTCGGCGAGGCCGAGCGATCCGGTGCGAAACTGGTCCTGGTCGGCGATCATGAGCAGCTTCAGGCGATCGGCGCCGGCGCGCCGTTCCGGGCGATCGCCGAGCAAATAGGCTTTGCCGAATTGCAAGATGTGCGCCGGCAGCGCGAGGACTGGAGCCGAGAGGCGTCGGTTTCGTTCGCCAGGCACCGCACGGCCGAGGGGCTTGCCGCCTATGCGGAGCGGGGAGCTATCCGGTTTGCCGACACCCGGGAAAACGCTCGAGCCGACATCGTGCGCGATTACATGGCCGATCTCGAGCAGCGGCCTCAAGCGAGCCGGGTGGCGATGGCGCACCGGCGTGTCGATGTCCGGGCTCTCAACGCCGACATTCGATCCGCGCGCCAGGAACGCGGGCAGTTGGCCAAGGGTGAAGCCGCCGGCGAGATCAGTTTCCAGACCAATGCCGGGAAGAGAGAATTCGCCGCCGGCGACCGCATCGTGTTTTTGCAGAACGATCGCGAGCTTGGCGTTAAGAACGGCATGCTCGGCACCGTCAGTCATGTGGAAACGGGTCGGCTCACGGCCGAGCTGGACGGATCGAGGGGAGGGCCAGGGGGAGGAGAAATCCGGAGCGTTTCCATATCGACGCGGGATTATGCCGCCTTCGATCATGGCTATGCGACGACGATCCACAAAACTCAAGGGTCGACCGTCGATCGGGCGTTTGTGCTGGCGTCCGGCACGATGGACCGGCATCTGACTTATGTGGCGATGACGCGGCACCGCGACAGCGTTCAGCTCCATGCCGGCCGTGACGAGTTCAAGGACGAAAAGGCGTTGTCGGCCACGTTCAGCCGGGCCGGTCTCAAGGAAACCACGCTCGATTACGCTAAAGCCTACGCCGAACGGCGCGGCCTCGCCGAAGAGCTTGGCATTCGCAGCGAGATCGAGATTCCGCAGGCCAGACAGCAGGCACGGCAACGGGAGGTTTCGTCGCATGTGATTGAAACGGTCCCGACCCGCTTGGGCGGGGGGCTTGGGAAGCAGAGCCGGGACCAAACTCACGAAACCGCGAGCGGCGGGAAGGTGGGATGGGCCGGTGTCGAAAACAAGGCCGAGGATCTCCCCGGCGACCGCCAGGAGTCGCCGAAACGGGTGGCCAAGTTCGCCGGCCTTCGGCTTTCGCGCGGCCCGGAGCAGGGGAACCAGCAGCGCCAGGGGCCGGACCGCTTTGCCGGCGTGTCATTGCCAGCCGGGAAGGGGAGGGAGACGGCAGAACCGTTGCGATCGAGGATGCAGGACGGGTTTGCGGTTGCGGTCGACCGCTACGCCCAGGCGCTTCACGCGGCCGAACGCATGGCAGCGAAAGACCTTCCCATCCTCGAACACCAGAAGCTCGATTTACAGAAGGCCGGCGCCGCGCTCGACCAGGAACGGCTTGGCGCGGTCAGCACCATGCGTTCGGCCTTCCGGCACGATCCGGAGATGGGCCGCGCGATGGCGGAATTTTCGGGCCGGGAGCGCACAGCGCAGCTCGTCGCCGGTATTGAGCGCGAGGAAGGTTTGCGAGCCGATCCGAACGTGCGGGCCGAGCGCCTGGTTCAGCGCTGGACCGAGCTCGAAACACAGCACAAGGCGCTTTCAGGTTGGCAGCACGACGCCGAGCGTAAGCAGGTGGAAGGCCAGATGAAAAAGGTGGCGCATACGATCGGCCGCGACCCGCAAGCCGAGGCCGCCATGAAATCGCAGGCCGAAAAACTCGGCATCGGCCGGGACAGCACGCTTGGCCAGGCGTTGCAGGAGCGGCAGGCGGCCCAGATGCTTGAGCAGAAGCTGTCGCAGGGGCTTCGCCTCAGCCGCGGCATCGAAATGGAACGATAGGGCAGGGCGGTCAGGAGAAGGCATGGCGGAAGAAACGCAGCACGGGCAGGACCGGCACGGCGACGAGGAGCAGGACGAGGCGGCACGCGCTTTCGATGATCTTCGCGCCGAAATCAACGTGCAGCGGCGGGCGATCGAAGCCCTGTTCGACCAGCTCGAATCCGCCCGCCCGCCCGATTACGCGCCGACCCTCGGCGTCATCTCCGAGCGGATCGGTGAGGTCGAGGAACGCCTTGCATCCTATGAAGAGCACCCCGCCCTGAAACTCACGCCCGAACAGCACGGCCGCGCCGTCGCGTCGGCCGGGGCCGAACTTCTGCGCAATGCCGTTCAGGCCTTCGACCGTGAAGCGCGCGAGACGGAGCGCGAGCGTCACCAACTCGCCCGGATGATCGGCACGGTGCGCGATCGGCGTCAGCAGCGCCGGGCGCTCGCCTGGACAGCCGTCGCGTCGCTCGTCGCCGGCCTGGTGCTGTTCCCGCTGGTCGCCGCCCTCGCGCCAGGCGGCGGCTATCTCGCCGCGCTCGCCACCGGTAACGCCGATCGCTGGACGGCCGGCAGCGACCTCATGTATGCCGCCGACCCCGAGGGCGCCCGCAACCTGGTTTACACATCCACCCTACTACAGGAGAACGCCGAGGCGATCCGGGCTTGCCGGGATGCGGCGCGGCAGACAGGAACGGCGCAGACATGTGAGGTTTCAGTGCCGGCGCCGTAACGTCGCAAAAATCCTAGCATTCGCGACAAAATCACGGGCGCTGATTTCTCAGGGGAAATTCCGTCGCAAAAGTCAGGGGCAAAAGTCAAATTTGTGCGACAGACTTTTGCGACACTTCGAGGCTTGGATTCCGGGCCGCTGCGAACGCCGGCCGCGCTCTATCATTTTAGTAGAAGCATGGCCGGCCAGCCATTGGCCTGAGCTATACCTCACCTAACGGGCACGATCGTTAAGAGCTTGGATTTGCTAGTTTGGGCCAAGGAGATAGACGCTCGAACGTGCGGGAAGCGCGCAAAACCAAGCCGTCATCGAGACGCCTTCCGATAATCTGCATCCCGATCGGGAGGCCGTCATGAGAAAATCCACACGGAACGGATGCGGCGGGATTTCCTGTGAAGTTGAAGGGATAAGTCAGGAACCAGCCCAGAAGGCGATTAATCGACGCGCCGTTGATCGTACCGGGTGGCCCATTCTCTATAGAAAAGGCGGGAACCGCTGTTGTTGGGCAGATCAACACATCATACTTCTCAAAAATAGAGCACAGCCTGCCCCAAACGACTTCGCGGACGAGATTTGCCCGGCCAAACTCGACGGCGCTCAATTCTCTGCCTCGTTCGATCAGGCCCTGAACCACCGGCTCCAGCATCGAGAATTCGCGGTCCGTAATGCCGGAATAGACCGTCGCCAACTTTGCGCACCACAGGGTGAAGAAAGCCGCCTCTAAGTCACCGTCGAAGCCCACCTCCACCTCGTCAACGACGCAACCTAGCGCCGAAAACGCCTCTGTGGCCCGCGTACAGGCTAGCTTCACCTCATCGGACACCTCAAAATATCCCAAATTCATGCTGAATGCCACTCGCAGGCCGGCAACACCGTGGTCAAGAGATATCAGCGCATCCTGGTCGGCTGGGACGGAAAACGGATCGGAGCTGTCGGCTCCGACCATCGCCTGATACAGTAACGCGGCATCGCCCACGCTTCGCGCCAGGGGACCATTGTGGAAAAATGGAGTGTGGCTGGAGAACGGACCGGCGACATCGGGCACTCGCCCGTAGCTTGGTTTGAAGCCGAAGATTCCGCACATACTCGCCGGGATTCGGATCGATCCCGCGCCATCGCTACCCTCTGCAAACGGGACCAATCCCGCAGCTACAGCAGCTGCTGAGCCGCCACTCGATCCGCCAGGAGTCCGATCAAGACGCCACGGGTTGCGAGTCGGGCCGAAAATGAGATTATCGGTCTCGCCTTTATGCCCAAACTCCGGAGTATTTGTTTTGCCAATGAGAATGGCTCCGGCTTTCTTGAGCCTCCTGACGAGTTCAACGTCCTCAGTTGGCACGGCGTTTTCGAAAAGACGTGAGCCGCGGGTGGTTCGAACTCCCTTAGTCGGTGTCAAATCCTTGAGCGCTACCGGCAGGCCGTGGAGCGGTCCGATCGGAGACCCGCTTCTGAAGGCTTGATCGGCTTGCGCCGCCGCAGCGAGCGCCGCTTCGTGTAGGACGGTGCAAAATGCATTTATCTTTGGATTGATATCATCGATCCTTTTCAAGAAAGCGGATGTAACTTCCAGGCATGAGAGCTCGCGCTCGCGAATCAACCCGGCTAATACCTGTGCAGGCTTCGTCGTAATCTCGTCGATACACGTCATCTTGCTATCCCGTCATGTTGGAAGTGATTGGCTTGCAGGAGTATCGGCCGGCGCTTCTACTCCGCCATAGAGCTGCAAGGTAACATCGCGGAACTCTCGCGCTGCGGGCGCCATGTCTCCGGGCCGCTGAACCAGAAGAGTTTTGAGCCAAATCGGGCGGGCCAATTCCGCTACCGTAGCGCCCGCTGCAGAAGCGAGCTCCCCGACAAATCTCGGTAGAATTGCAGCCCCCGCGCCGGAGACGACGAGTGGAACGTATGCTTCCCGGTATTCAATTCGAACAGCGATTGCATTCTGCATCAGATCCGGATAGTTCGCCCGAAGCTCCAAGTATGGAGGCGATGTTTCCCACCACGGCCCCACGATCAGGCCATGTGCCACGACGTCCTCAAGTGAAATCACGCCATTGTCTGCGATAGGCGTTTCGGGTGGCAGAACCCCGACATAATCTTGGTGCGCAAGAGGATGTGCGATCAGGCCATGCGCAAGTTCGCTATCGTCAGTGAACCCTAGCTCGCACCGACCATCCCGGACCATTTCAGCGACTTCCGGTATGCGCGCCCAAGTGGGACCTTTGATGTGTATCGTTACGGCGGGATGTTTCTTCCGGAATGCACCAACAACCGCGCCGACCGGCCATTCGGCGAGCGGGGGAAAAGTCGCTATGTCCAGTCGCCCGCCTGCCAGGCCCATCACATCTGCAACAACCGCACGAATTGTGCCGAGATCCCTTAGCGCTTGCCGCGCCGGTGTTAGGGCGGCGTGGCCCGCTGCGGTAAGATTCGCATGACGGCCGGTGCGCAGAAACAGCTTGGTACGGAGTTCTCTCTCTAACTGCCCGATGGCTTGCGAAATTGCCGACTGGGTCACGTTCAGTGCTGCCGACGCACGCCCAAATCCGCCGTGCTCTGCGACTGCAACGAAGTATTCCAGTTGTCGGCGCTCCATGGAACCATTCCAGCGACTGTTCAGACCATCTAGTCACATTCCGGAGGAAATCGGTGTCATTACCAGCCTCGGATTGTGACGACGATACCCGAAAGCAATGCGAAGGCGAGAACGAGAGTTCGAACGAGGGGACCATCGATCCTGTGGTGAACAAGGCTGCTCAGCAGCACACCAAGGCCCAGGACAGGAAGAAGGAGCAAAGCGATTCGGATTTGCTCGCCATCGATTTGACCTGAAGCCGCAAGCACGACGAGAGAGAGAATCTCCCCCAGCAGAAAACATGTCGCAATCGTTGAGCGTAGTACCGGTGCAGGTCGATGTTGGTAGGCCAGGGCCAGTGGCGGTCCGCCAATTCCTGTGGCCGTCTCGGTCACTCCCGTGATGGCACCAACCGCGATCAACGCTCGGCTGCCCGGTTTGAACGGTGAGACAATCAGAGAGGCTGATGCAGCGAGGATCGTAGATACCCCGACAAGGAGGTTGAGGCTGTTAAGAGGGATGGCAAGAAGCAGCCACAACCCGCCTGCTGTGCCTGCCACACGTCCTGCCATGATCCACGCCGCGCCCTTAACATCGACGGCGCGGCGCTCCCGCCATGCCACAAATAGGTTCAATGGAATCATCAAAACGAGAATCAGAACAGGGAGTAATTGCGGGTTAATCAACCCGATAACTGGAGCCGCAATCAATGCAAACCCGAGCCCTGTTGCGCCTTGGACGAATGCAGCAATAAATATTACCAGCCCCGACAGAACGAGAAGGTTACCACTCACTGCATTTGCCTTTCGAACCAAAATGATTCTTTTAACTTGCTTCGCCCTGAAGCGGGTGGACCGAATGAGCGCGTCGACCACCGCGTCACCATCGAAGAGGGAACAGTCCGGCAGCATTCCGCGCCTAGCAGCTGGTTCATCGACCAAAAATCGGGGGCACGCAGTCGAGGATCGCGCGTGCCCCACTGATCGGTCCGTTCAGAAGTTAGGGTATTACCGGCGGAATATATTGCAGGGGCTTGTCGCAAACATTTTCGGAGCGCGCAATTATCCACTGAGCGTCCTCGTTTTCATGCTTTGTTAACCTTTTGTAGTCCGAAGAGGTGCGCGAGCAGATCGTTCTGATCATTTACGGTCCACACGCCGGAAAAGCCGAAGCCCTTCTTCAGCCAGAGCATGGCTTCGAAGCCTGCGATTGTCCGACGCGCCGTTTTGAAGGATTGGAAGCCGCCGATCTTGGGCATGTTCTTCTTAACCCGAAAATGGTCACTCTCGATGCGTTGTTGGAGATGCTTTGTGACGTAGTGCACGGGGTTGGGCTGAAGCAGACCATCATCTACCGATGCTTTAATCGCGGATGGGAAGGTATTCGCTCCATCCGTGCCGATCTTCTTAGGCGATAACAGGGGCTCGTCTTTGAGCATTTTGCGGAAGAACCTCTTTGCAGCATCCAGGTCGCGCCTGGCCGCCAGCAGGAAATCCATCGGGTTTCCATGCTTATCGATCGCCCGGTACAGATAGCGCCACTTGCCGCGGATCTTCACGTACGTTTCGTCGATCCGGATCGAACCACAATGCGGGCGTCGGAACTGGCGAAGCCGCTTCTCGATCATCGGCGCATAAGCCAAAACCCAGCGGTTGACAGTGCTGTGATCGACCTCGAAACCACGTTCCCGAAACATCTCCTCAAGGTCTCGATAGCTGAGCGGATAGCGCAGATACCAGGCCACCGCCTGCATGATGAGCCATGCCTCGAAATGCCGACCTTTGAAGTCGTCCTTTGATTGGCGCTTCAGCTTGTCGGCAATGGCATTCAGAATCATGGCTACGCTCCGCTACATTGGGAGCGGCAATTTCTCCGCTGGTGGTCAACAGGCCGTTAACCAAGAAAATTTGCGACAGGCCCTCCATGCCGGTGCGGGTCACCAGCCCCATGAAGCGATAGCTCTTGCCGTCGATATGGGCCATGCCCGCCATCGATTGGTTCTTGCCGGTCCAGTGCGTCGGCCAGGATTGGGTCAGCTCATCGGTATGCGACCAGACGCTCATGAAGGGGTCGTGGACGATGAGTGGCGTGGCCGGCGCACGGCCCGAACGGGGATCGGTCATTTTTGGAATCTCGCTGGGTTACCAGGGGGCGCGGCGCAGCGGCAGCGGGTCGACGGTGAAGGCCATCCGGTCGCAAAGACGCTGCAACAGGTCGCATTTCTCCGCCAGGCGGTTTGGATCGTCCCACAGGTTTGTGGTCTCGTCGGGGTCTGCATTCAGATCGTAAAGCTCACCGCGCCGGTCGCCGTGGCTAACCACCAGCTTCATCGTCCCGGTGCGCAGCATGGTCGCGAATGGCAGATGCGGCTCTTTATGCCAGGGCATGGCGTTGTAATATTCGCAGTAGACATCCGCGACGCCGGTTTGCGTCTCGGTGCCCGACAGCAGCGGCCAGAGCGAGCGGCCCTGCATGCCCGGCCAGATATCGAGCCCCGCCGCCTCGAGCAGGGTCGGCGCGATATCGGTCAGTTCGACCAGCCCGTCGATTCGGCGGGCCGGAATATGGCCCGGCCACGAGATCGCCAGGGGAACATGGACGCTGGGCTCGTAGAAGAACGGCCCCTTGAGATAGACGCCATGATCGCCCAGCAGCTCGCCGTGGTCGGACATGAAGATGACGATGGTATTGTCGAGCTGACCGGTATCGCGCAGGGCGTCGAGCATGCGGCCGACCTGGTCATCGATCAAGTCGCACATGGCGAAATAAGCCGCGCGCACCAGCCTGTGGTCATGATCGGTCATCTCGTCGTAGGGCATGCCGGCATTGCCGCCATAGGCTCCCTGGTGGTCGATCTTCTGGAAGGCAGGTTTTTCTTCCAGCTCTCCCGGCCGGTAGTTCGGCAACTCGATCTCGTCGAGCCGGTCGAGGTAGCGATCGAGATACTCGGCGGGCGGATCGAAGGGGTGATGAGGGTCGAAGAAGTTGACCGAGAACAGCCAGGGCCGGTCGTTCGCCTCATGCGCCTTGACGAAATTGATGGCCTTGTCGGCGCACCAGGTGGTCTGGTGGTTCTTTGTCTCGGGCCCCGCCTTCACATATCTGGAGCCCCGATAGGGGTCAGCCCGGTATTCGGCGCCGCGCTCGAGCAGCCATAGATTGTATTCGTTGAGTGGCCAGTTCTGCGCGCTGCCGTAGTCATTAAGTACCATCCGACAACCCGGATGATGCGACCAGTGAAAGGCGGCATAGCCATCATTGATGCGCGGTTCGATGACCGGCGCCACGCTCGGATTGGCCGCCGAGATATGGAGCTTGCCCGATAGACCGCAGGTATAGCCATTCTCGGCGAGCAGCCGCGTCACCAGCATTTCGTCGGCCGGCATGTCCTGCCCGTTCTGGCGCGTCCGGGTCGTACGCGGATAGCGGCCGGTGAGAAAGCTCGCGCGACTGGGCGTGCAGACCGGCGACTGGCAATAGGCCCCGGAGAACCAGGCTGCCTCGCCGAAGAGCTTGTCGAGCACCGGAGTTCGCACATGGCGATTGCCGGTAATGCCAAGCGTGTCCCAGCGCTGCTGGTCAGTGCATATCCACAAGATGTTGGGTTTGGTCATGATAACCCCAGTCGCGCAATTTCTCGAAATCGTCATCTTGTTCTCCTCCCACGCCATTCCTCGAATGGCACCGACATCGGACATATCCCGTCGCCAGGATCGTCCCTGCGCTCCTCCAGCACGTGGTAATGCTATTAGTTATTTATAACCACTGTCAAGCACAGGTCAGTTTTCTATAACCGGCGCTTCGGGGCAGTTTCCTTCCACAAAATCCTGCGATATGTCCTTCTGGCGGAGAGGGTGATGAACAGACGCAAGACGGAAAAAGCCAGCACGAGACCAACCATGGTCGACGTGGCCAAGCTTGCCGGAGTCAGCCAGGCCACCGTCTCGATGGTGCTCAACGAAACCGGCGGCACGCGGGTCACCGAAAAGACGCGCGGTCTCGTCCGCGAGGCGGCCGAAACGCTGGGTTATCGCGTCTGGATGCGCGCGCCGGTCGGTCAGGGCGGCATCCAGGCCATCGGCTTTATCATCGACGACAGCACGTCCAACCCCATCACCAACAAGGCGATCGAATCGGCACGGCAGCTGGCTTGGGAAAATGGCGCCGTGCTTGTCGTCCTGCCGACCCAGAACGACGAGCGCCTGCGCGCCGCGGCGCTCGAACTGCTGTTCGCACATCGGGTGGTGGGCGTGGTGTTCGCGGCCTTCTTCACGCGCCAGTATACCCTGCCGCAGAAACTGATACCAACGGCTCTGACGTCTGACTCGCGGGGGATTCCCAAACTGTTGAGTTGCTGATTCGATGTCGGCGAAGGAAATTCGCCCATGCCCGGATCGGTTCGACTGCGACAGGACTATACCCCTTCTCAACTCCGGCGGCTGGCGTCACGGAGCAAGGACGCCAACCAGAGCCGACGACTTCTGTCACTAGCAGCCGTGCTTGACGGCATGAGCCGCGCCGACGCCGCCCGGATCGGCGGCATGGACCGCCAGACGCTTCGGGACTGGGTTCATCGGTTCAACGAAGCCGGCCCCGATGGCCTTTTCGACCACTGGTCACCCGGTCCGTCATCGCGGCTGTCGGAAGAGCAGAAGGTCGAACTCGCCGAGATCGTCGAGACCGGTCCCGACCCGGATGTAGACGGCGTTGTTCGCTGGCGCCGAGTAGATCTTCAGCGCGTCATTAGGGAGCGGTTCGGTATCGAGTATCACGAGCGCCATGTCGGCACGCTTCTCAAGAAACTCGGCTTCTCCCACATGAGCGCACGCCCGCTGCATCCTGGTCAGGACGCCGCGACGGTGGCGGCGTTTAAAAAAACTGGCCGCGGGCGCTGACCGCCCATATCTGCCATCTCCCCAAGGGCAAGCCGATCGAAATCTGGTTCCAGGACGAGGCCCGGATCGGGCAGAAAAATGGGATCGCCCGGCTTTGGGCAAGGCGTGGAACCCGCCCACGGCAACCGGCAGATCAGCGCTACCAGAACGCCTATCTGTTCGGCGCTATCTGCCCGGCAAAGGGAAAGGGCGCCGGGCTGGCGCTGCCCTTTGCCGACACCTTCGCCATGCAACTCCACATCGACGAGATCAGCCGGCATGTTCAGCGCGGCGCTCATGCCGTTCTGCTGCTCGACCGCGCCGGCTGGCACACCACGGGCAAACTCGTCGTCCCGAAGAACATGACGCTGATCTTCCTGCCCTCGCGCTCTCCCGAACTGAACCCGGTCGAGAACATCTGGCAATACCTCAGGCAGAACTGGCTCTCCAACCGCGTCTTCGATACCTACGACGCCATCATCGACGCGTCATGCCAAGCCTGGAACAACCTCATCGATCAGCCCGAAACAATCATGTCCATCGGAATGCGCGACTGGGCCCACATCGGTCAATCATGACAGCCGTTGGTATGAGCTCGGTTCCCGTCGTGCTCATCAACTGCCACACTAAAGGCGACATTGCTCCGGCCATCCTGCCGGCGCATGCGCTGGGCGCCGAAACGGCCGTGCGCCACCTGACGGCCTCCGGCCACCGGCGCATTGCCTTCATTAACGGCGAAGGCTGGATGGAAGCTAGCAAGGACCGTCTGCGCGGCTACAAGCGCGGCCTCAAGACCGCCGACATAGCGTTCGACGCCAAACTCGTCCGATCAGGCAACTGGACGCTTTCAGGCGGCCACGATTGCACCCGCGAACTGCTCGCTCTGCCCGAGCCACCCACGGCGATCTTCTGTGCCAGCGACGAGATGGCCATCGGCTGCTACGAGGCCACAAAGGAAGCTGGGCTATCGATTCCGCGCGACCTCTCGGTCATCGGCTTCGACGATGCATCCTCATCCCGTCATCTGGAGCCTCCGCTCACCACAATCCGCGTTCCGCACGAAGATATGGGAAGACGTGCGATTACGCACATCTACGCTAAGCGCGAAGCGCAAAAACTAGGCATCATAGCAGGCAGACTCCAGATTGATTGCCCGCTTGTGGAGCGCAAGTCCGTCGGCCTTCCGCGCCCGCACCGAATTTTGAAGTTAGTCTGAACTAGCCATCCCGTCGCTCGCGTACAAAAGACCGGTATCGGCGCGCGGCCCCCCCATCGCGTTGCCGCCTTAACCGGTGGCGCCGGCAAAAGCGCAATGGCCTAGCCATAGTCGAGCGCGCCGACCTCGTCATGCGGCACCACATGCTAATTCCAGTTAGGACGACGTCGTAGTCTGCGTCGCCCATTGACCAAGTGCTGGCGCGTCGTGAGGCGGGCGCCGCGGTGGACGAGACCGATCATTCCATTCTCATGCGGCCGACCGATTGCCGTTAGCAGGGCCGCACATGTTGGTGGCCGCCGCTGAGGCACTGTGGGTTCCCCAACAAATATTATGCGAATCCGGCCCGACTCCCCGTGCATGAGTGCCGTCACGCTTCCATTGCATTGGCAGAATCTCGCGTCTGTGCAACGCTGGGTGCATGGAATTCAGTGATTTTATAGTCTACGTCGATGAGAGCGGCGACCACGGGCTTGTCAGCATAAATCCGCAGAATCCGGTGTTTGTGCTCACCTTCTGCATCTTCGAGAAAGAGGCCTACCGGACAGCAATGGTACCGCTTGTGCAGGCACTCAAGTTCGAGTTTTGGGGCCATGACGGCGTTGTTCTACATAGCCGCGAGATCCGGAAGTCGTCCGGTGACTTTTCCATCTTGCTCAATCAGACCGTGCGCGACCGCTTCATGGCAACTGTGAATTATGTCGTCGAACAGGCGCCGGTCACGCTCATAGCGGCTGCAATTGATAAGCAACGTCATGTGCAGAAGTACCATGATCCCGACAATCCATACAAAATTGCGCTAACTTTCTGCATGGAGCGCCTGCAGCGGTTCTTGGCCGAACGAGGGCAAGATCACCGCAAGACCTGGATACTGGTCGAACAGCGAGGCCGGAAAGAGGACGATGACCTAGAGCTCGAGTTCAGGCGTATTGCCGCTGGCGGCAACCAGGTTGGACCCATGCCAAACCTCGACATCCGCTTCATGGACAAGAAGCATAATTCAGCGGGGCTGCAGATGGCCGACCTTTTGGCCTACCCGGTCGCCCGGCACATAATAGCTCCTGACCAGCCAAACCGGGCCTACGATCTTGCAGAACCCAAGTTCCGTCGGAGTGCGGCTGGGAAAATACGCGGCTACGGGCTGAAAATATTCCCGTGAGAAAAGCGAAGGGCCCCGAGGTATTCCCCGAGGCCCGACGCCGAACGAGCATTCCCGTTCCATTTGTTTACAAAATGGGTCCAGCTAGGTGGACTGTCAACCCACTGCTGAGGCAAATATAGCGTCCAATGCCTGTCGCTGGCCCCTCTTCCGTCCGCAATGCGCCCCCATTCCTGCCGTTCAACGCCCCTCGACCAATCCCCAAAGCAGACATTCGCCAGCAACATCCTGGCATTGAGTGACGTCAATCCGACCGGTCCGGCGCCCCTATTCGCCATTCGGGGTCAGACCCGTCTCTCCATGACACTACGGCCCTGTGGGCGTAGTGCGCCGTGCGCTTGTTTAGGGCAGCGACGGTCGCCGAACCAGCACTGACGTAACGGACCGGCTTTTCGAAGGGTGTTCTTGGGTAATGCAAGATAATTGTATGCTGCGGCGAAAGCGGCATCACCACCTCGATGCCCGGATTCGCTAGAGAACTCTTGTGAGTTAAGAATCTCTCCCTAGGCACAGTTGGATCGAACCAAGTTACCGGACTGTCTGAAGTAATGAAGTCGGGCTCAACGGAGCACATAATAGTCATCGTCACTTCACTTAGCATGGTCAGACCATCCATCATGGCTCCCGGTAACAAAAACTGCATAGGCGACGCCACCGCTTTTCGAATGCTGTTTAGCTGCGCCTCGGAATTTGCGGATATACCTAGAGCAACGGCCTTTTTCTCAGCCGCGTCCAAGGTCTGCTGCCAAAGCGTCCGTTGGATCTCTCTCGCTTCAAGCGTACGCCCGTGCATCGCTGCGATGAAGGCGATCAACTGCCATTGCCGAAGCCGAGGCAACTGGCGGTGGCTGGCTACGAAGTCTGTGACGAGTGTCTTCAGGCCCTGCTCAAGTTTCGACAGTTCAAACTCTATCCGCAGATCCCGGGAACCGTCCGGCCCGAGGATCGTGTAGATGTCGGTCTCGGTGAAGAGGTTTTGGGGTGCTCGCTTGCGGCCGACGCCGCCACTGGGATCAAAGGTCCACACAAAGGGCTGCATTCCAGCAGGCGTATGCGGATCACACCAGGCGGAAAGGTAGCTCCTTGGGATATAGTGCTGCGATTTGTGGCTACCGGACTTAGGCACGGGCCGTCACCATGACTTCTCCTCATAAGGGCGCTGTCTATGGCATGTGAAAGGCTAAACAGCCTAGACGACATTCGCGCATTCGCTCACTCCAGCTTCAGTCGCTCCCACTCGCCAATCAACGTCCTGTACTTTTCATGAAAAACTGCCTCCTCGTTGCCCTGCAACGGCGTCATTTGCGGAGAGAAGAAAGTACGACGCAGTGCATCGATAACACGCATGTCAGCGGAGTCTGCTTCAGTTAGGACTTGTTGCATTGCCCAGAGCCCTAGCCTCCCTCCTTCTTCCGAGAGCGGCGGCTCTTCACTGAAGTATGGGTATACCACACGTGTATATTCCCCCCGGACGCGCGCATGGAGTGCATCCCTTATCCGAACTGTGGCTCCCAAAGTTTCGATACGCAGGTTGCCGTGCATGCTTATAGGAACGATCTCCACGGGCTCGTTTGACCAGCGCAGCTTTGCGCTAAGCAGTTCGAGAATTCCATTGGTCAGTAGCGGATAAAGTCGTTTGAAATTCCTGTTCGATCGGATGCGATCTTGGGTCAGCTGCGCTAGGTCGCCTCGGCCAGAGATGTGCATCTTAACGTCTGACCAAAAGGGTAGGTAGAAGTCGCCGCCTCGACTTCTAGTGCCGCCGGCTTCCTTTTTACGATCAAGTCGAATGTCCTCTTTCAAAATGGATCGACGCAGTGAATTGGGCGCATAGAATAACTGAAGGGCCTTTCGGAGAGGAATATCTAGAACAGACATAGGTGCCCCCTCTTGGATCGTAGGACAACAATCTCCTCAGCGCCCTGTCGGCACAATGGGCAAAAACAACGTTTTCACTATATTAAGTGCCATAGCGCCCAACTACTTTATCCAACCAGGACCGCGACCGGCCCTTGACCGTTCGTCTCGCTGCTTTGATCGATGCAGACAACGCCTCAACTCGGATTGCCCATGGCTAGTTCGAAGAGATAGCCAAGATCGGCGAGGCGAGCGTCCGCCGCAAATATGTGTTGGCAATCGCCGCAAAACGCCTGGGGGCGCGAGCGGGCATCCCATAGTGGGCACTTCAACCTCGCTCAGTCCACCCCAAGGGCTCACCCAAGCAAGGGAGCAGGGGTTTCCCAGGCTCCACCGTTGCCGCAGAGCGTATCTTGGTCCACATCTCGATCGCGGCACCGATTCCTGGTCTGCGCCAGGCAAAGGAGCGCCTATGACGATCAAGCAGACCTTCTTCAATCTGGCTGACTTGCCGAAGCTCGCGGCGCGCACCTGGACCCCCTTGCGGAGGGTGACGGAGTCGACGCTTAACGATCTCCCGCCTCGGGTCATCTCTGTAGCCGAATTCCACGGGACAGCGACCGCCGCGGTTCATTCCGCCAAGTCCGCTGATGTAGACACGATGGGATGGAACGATGTCGGGCTGAACCCCCATCGGGCAGGTATGGAATCATGGGGCTACCAGTCATCGGATGTGTTCCGTGGCTGGGGAGACACCGAACTTGGCATCAACCTGGTCATTGCCCAGCACCTCGAGGAGCCGAGCAAGGAGATTTGGCATCTGCATCCTGATCTGGTTGTGGCGCTCCGGCTTATCCAGGAAGGCGATCGCTGGTACCGGCCCGAAGAAGGGTGGCCGGAGGTCGTACGGCTGGCCCGAGGCGATAATGGGGAGCCGGTTTCCATCGAGATCAAAACTGAATTCCTCAACGACTATCTAGCAGCACGGGGGATGCGTCTCTTTTGCTCGAGCTATGCCGAGCGGACGGCAGTGACTGAGAAGGATCCCGGCTACGGCTGGTCTCGCAAGCCAATCAACGTGGCTGAGGGGCGAGATCTGCTCGAATACACTACCACCTCGGCAGGTTGGCCCAATCCTCGCGGATCGTTCTTCACCAGAGGCGCCATATGGCGAACTGAATGGCTGGAGCCGGGAACATTCAGCCCTCGTGTCCGCGGTGATAAGCCAGCCGATGAGGTTTCTTTCGTGACCAAGCCGGATGGTACCCGGGTGGCCGCTGCGCGGCTGCATGGAGACATCGGTTGGCTTTACTTTGACCCGGGGATCATCAATGCCTTGCTTCGGCATCGTGGTGGTCGGCTTCATTGGGCGTCGCGAGATACTGGTGGTGTGGGTGCGACCTCAGACACCGTCCATTTCGGTGTCAACGACCTTGGTCTGATCACCGTTTTCGCCAAGGACATCGGCATGCTCAAGCCATGGGAACAGCGAATTTGGGCCGCCCACAACGTCACCCCGGATGGCGGTGTGTCCAAGGAGCTTTTTGAGGCGCAGATGATGGTCCAGCCGGCCTCGACCAAGGCGCCAGAAGCCCTTATTGAAAAGGCCGTCGATAGTGTCGCTTCGAGCTTCCGCGAGCGGTATGGTCAGCAGCTGCTTCGTGAGAATGCCCAGGTGCCGGACTTGTTCACGCGAGCCCATCGGTTCCGAAGTGCGGAGACGGAAGGTTTGCTGGAACTTTCCAAGCAATTGACCCAGCTCTTCACCGAACGGGTTGATGTTGATGTGGTGCTGGCGCAATGCCCCCCATTGGCCAAGGGCGAGAAGAAGCCAGGGTCATTAAAGGCCATTGAGCGCTTGTTGGGTACCGTCCTAACCGAGGAACAGGCCAGGAAGATGATGGGGCCGCTGTTTGGTATGATTGACCTTCGCAATGCCGGTTCGCACCTCGGTTCGACCCTGGTGCAAAGTGGCCTTGAGCGCCTTGGCGTCGATGGCAGGAACCCACAAGCCGTGCAAGGTCTGCAGTTGCTGGAGAGCGTGGTCAATGCGCTGCTTGAAATAGACGCGGCGATTGCCGTTCCAAAGCCGCCAGCCTCCTAAGACCTAGGGAGAATGCCCAGGGCGCGCGGTGTTTCACATGCTTTTTCGTGTATGCGATAACCCAACTACCCGGCTCTCTGTATCGACCCTGGCTAGTCAAAGCGCTAGTCCGCTTCGGAATTGCCGCACCAAACTATCCGGCCCGAACGCAGCCAGAAATGCGACTTGCATCCGGTATTCCGCCAGACGGATGGACGCAAAGTCGGCCGACCCTTGGCATCTACGGCGATGTCCCATCGTGGCTTCCCGGCATCGACCACAAGCATTTCGATCATGGCGCCGCAGCGGCATGGGCACATCATGCCCACACTCCATGGCTCGCCATCATCGATAGCAAGCACCAAGTCCCTGGACGGCATCGCGGAGGGCAACTCGTCTCCCACGACAGTTTGAAGTCGACGCGCGGGGCCGAACCGATCCCACAGACGATGAAACCAGCGGGGCAGGCTCATCACTTTCTGCCCTTTGGCTTGCCGAGCGCGGGAATGCCCAGCAGCGGCTCTTCTGCGCCTCGGGCTAGCTCCGTGTCGGGGTCTCGATCGAATTCGCTCTCCGGGGTGTATTCCTCCTCGGCTGCCGCCAGGCTGAACGTGGTCCGGGCATAAAGCTCATTCGCATCGTGCCTGAAGGGAAAGGTACGAGCGATGAGCTCCATCACGACGGCCGAACTTGCCCGCATATTGAGCGAGATAACGGAAGGGGCCTGTTCGGTCAGCCCCTTGATGTAGCCGGCTTCTTGCTCTTCTTTGAATGCGCCTGGGTTCGCCTTATGCAGCCATTCCGCGCGGAGGCTCTCGGGAGTGAATACGCGCCGGTCAGCAAGAGTAGAACCCCCAGGCTGGACGTAGTCGATCCGGCCACAAACGTCGGCTATTGCTACTCCGTCGTTCCCCACCTTCCGCGTCGGAATGACAACGCCCACGTCGAACAAGGGGATAAGAAAGGCAGACGCGATCAGGTCAACAATCTGCCTTGCCTCGTGGGTGTCGACGCAACTGAAGATGACGTCGCATTGACTGACCGCGAGAATTGCCTCGCGGGAGCCGATGCTCTCAGCAATGGCAGTCGCAACGTCCGGACCGCGATATCCAGCATTGCCGGCAAATATGAGCATGGCGGCTTGATAGGTGAGGTAACCCATTGAGCATTATCGATTTGCGTTGTAGGGCCGCTAAGCTAAACTGGCTCAGTCGCGGCCTAAGTCTGCGCGTCGGGGAAAAACGTGACCGTAAGTACAACAGAACTTTCAGCGCTGACGCGCCTGTTCTCTTCGGCCGTGTTCCAGCAACTGGCCCGGAAGGGGCGCTCTGCGCTGTTTGGACGTCTACTCGGCGAGACCCGCCTCGCCGAGCTGTGCGCGAAAGAAGCCACAGTCGGGGATGCCTTTGAGGCCGCTTTCTCGATTCTCAGGGTCGCCGGACTACGCGATGAATATATCTATCGGTCAGCGCTGACCCACAAGATACTGATGGGCAAACACTCCTTGCGCACCGCCTCAATGCTAAACGAATTTCGCGCCGGATCGTGCAAAGCCGATCTTGTCATTCTCAACGGAACCTCGACGGTCTACGAGATCAAATCCGAGCGAGACTCCCTCGCGCGTCTGATCAACCAAGTGGAAAACTACAAACGCGTATTCGCATCTGTGAACGTTGTAGTCAGCGAGCGCCATGTGGACGGCGTCCGACTGATCCTTCCGGAGGATGTCGGTATCCTGTGCTTGTCGCATCGCTACCGCATCGCGACCGTGCGTGACGCAGTAGATTGTCCCGAGCGAATCTGCCCGGCTACGGTGTTCGAATCGCTTCGTTCAGCAGAAGCTGCGAGTATCCTGAAAGCGCTTAGCATTGCCGTTCCTGATGTTCCCAATACACAGCGCCACGCCGCCATGCGGGCGCTATTCGCGCATCTGGACCCCGTCGCGGTTCACCGCGAAGTGGTGCGGACCTTAAAACGCACCCGCGATCTGGCGCCACTAGCTTACCTCGTCGACCGGCTCCCGCGCTCGCTCCACGCTGCCGCTCTTTCAATTCCGGTGCGCCGTGCAGACCATGCCCATGTGGTAGAAGCGATCTCTACGCCGCTGGGCGAGTCGATGGCCTGGGCCTAACGCATGTATCACCCCTATTTTCGTGGCAAGCAGTTCGAGCTGATCGCCATTCGCGAAACCGCAGCACTGATGGCTGGATCGGGGTTCGTGCCCATCATTGAGCCGGTGCGGGAGGCGCTCAAGGGATTAGAGAGAACCCTGACGGCGATCTGCGACGCCGGCGGCGAGGCGATCGTGATCATTAATCCAGCCTATGGCGATCATGCTGAGGACGGCGTGAGCATCTCGACCCTTCTGGGAAATGGATTTCTAAATAAAGACGGCATTAGCGCCGGCATCTTGCTCACCAACGACATGAATATCGATGACGCGATGGCCTGTCACACCAAGCACCAGGCACATCGTCCTGTATTCATCCATGCCGGTTTCACCGAAGCGAAGGCGCTAGCAGAAGCGCTCGGGAATGACCTCTCTGAGACTCGACACGTCTTCTTCGAAAAGCACTGCCACAAGCTCTACCGGAAACACCTGAAAGGCAGCAAAACCCGTATCCTTCTTCGTGACGGGTTCGAACGGCGGCGCAACGCCGATCATCCAGCAGTCGAATTGTTTTCAGACCTCCACCTCACATTCGAGGAGGAAGACATGGACGGGTTCGGCGACTTCCTAATCGTTGGCGACGACTATGTTGAAGGTGGCGGCCCCGCGTACGCTGTCGCGATCCACCTGACGTTCCTCGACCCCGACAAGGACGAGGTGATGTACATCTATCATTTCGTATCAACGACAAAGGACACGCCGACTGATCCGGGCGGTAAGTTTGCCCAAGCGCTGGCAAAACTGATCGCTAAGCTGGATTCCGGAACCTCCAGACTGTTTGCTAGCACAGCCATCGCCGAATTTCGGGAGTTGCATGAAAAAGGCCACTTCCCGGGGCTCGGGCAGGTCAAGAAGCTTTCGATGCGCCATCATATCGAGACGCTCGCAGACTTTTTTTCCGAGTAGCGGGCAATCACATGCCGAAGTTCTGTTGCCCCGAATGCTTCGACGACCGTGGCCTTCGCCGCGACATCATCCCCTCGCTCAGCCATGGAATGGGGGACTGTGACTTCTGCGGGTCGACAGCCGTTATCCTGGTTGAACCACGTGCCCTCGCTGACATCTTCGAGTTGTTAATCGGGATCTACGAAGCAGATTCCGCGGGCAAAACCTTAGTTGAATGGATGAAAGATGACTGGCAGCTGTTCAGCCATGCCGCAATGGACGTTGCGCATTCGAAGGAGCTACTCGCTGAGATTCTCGATGACGGCGACATCGTCCGCAAGCCGTTCGCGCCGTCGTCCGCCTATGACAGCAAAGCTCTCGCGCAATGGGAAAATCTGCGCGATGAACTGATGTGGAAGAACCGGTACTTCCTGGACGAGGTCCTGGACGCGGATCGGCTGCGGGAGTTGCTTGGCCATTTGCCGACGGATGACATGCCTGCGAAGTGGTACCGGGCGCGTATCCTGTCCGACGACACAGTTTATCTTATTGGAGAAATGGGTGCTCCGCCAAAGCGGCTTGCATCACACGGGCGCGCGAACCCGCCCGGCATTCCATATTTGTATCTCGGTTCAATTCCAGAGACCGCGGCCGCGGAAGTCCGGCCTCATACCGGCGAGGTGGCGTGCGTCGCCGAGTTCACAATTCCTATGCCGCTGCGCGCGGTGGATTTGCGTAACCCGCGCAAGCTGGTGTCGCCCTTCCTTTTGGCCGATGCGAGCGCGATCGGTCAGCTGCGGGCGGACATTGCGTTTCTGGAGCGGCTTGGGGATGAGTTGACACGCCCTGTGCTGCCTCGTGGGGCCGCAATCGATTACATTCCCAGCCAGTATCTCTGTGAGTTCATCAAGAAGAACGGCTATGACGGCGTCGTTTACCGCAGCTCGGTCAGCGACGGGATGAACTTAGCGCTATTTGATCCCGCGAAGGCGATCGGCGGCGCAGTCTCAAAGTTTAACATCACGAAGGTCACGGTCCAGGTTGACCCCGCCTGATCGCCGCGATGAGCGCCAACTCGGCTGTTTCCAACTTTCCTTATGGGACGTGGGATATGCGCGTCATGCCATAGTGCTGTCGTTGCGATCCGGAGCGCTATCTCGATATTTCGATTGATGAAATATAAAGTCTAAGTTGCGGTGCGGCGAAGATGGCGGGTGGTTGAGCGCTTCCGAGCATCCATACAACCGTGGCACTGACACTCCCAAAATCCTATGCCTCGTCAGCGGAGCGGTCACTGCCAATCGGAACGTCGCCGTGCTGGCCATGGTCGCTGGAGAGAAGACCAGCATCTTGGAGCGCCTCAATTTCGGGAAGATCACGAAGCGTAGCTAGCCCAAAATGCTCCAAAAACCCCTTGGTTGTCACATAAGTGAACGGCGCCCCGGCCGTCGGGCTGCGGGGTCCCGCGGTGATCATGTTCTTGTCCCGCAACGCCCCGATGACGTCGCGCGACACCTCCCGCCCCAGGATTTCCGACACCCCTGCTCGCGTGACTGGCTGGTGATAGGCGATCGACACCAACACCATGGCCTCGTTCTGAGTCAGATCGATCGCCCGGTCCGGCACCGCAGCAGACGTGGCGATGGCATCGGCATAGGCCGTTCGGGTGCGGAACGCCCAGCCCCCAGCGACACTGACCAGGTCGTAGGGTTTGCCCCGCAGGCTTTCACGGATGTCGTCAATGAGCAGGTCGATGCTGGCGTCACGACCGATCACCCGCGCCAGGACCTCGCGCTCCACCGGCTTGGGCGCCGCGAACAGTACGGCTTCGATGCGGTTCATCCATTCGCGCCAGCGTAGGTCAGCCGGCATATCGACCAGTTCGGAATCGAAGATCGGCGGTTCGGCATCTGTCCTTTTGCGCCTGGCCATCCCGTTGCCCTGCCTCACAAACCGTAGAGCCGGAACGTCGGCCGGCCACTGAGTTCGCGCACTCCCCCCAACTCTCCCAAGCGATCGAATAGCCGCCGAGCCCCGCGCGCCGACAGTCTTGGGCTGGACCAGGAGCCCGGCACCGCGTCATCGGACAGTAGCAGTTTGATGACGTCGCCAGCACCTTTAGCGCGCAACTTTGGCGCCGCCGAAGCCAGTATTGCCGCCCGCTGCCCCAGCTCTGACCCGAGATCGCAGGCTTCTGCCGCCGCCGTGGCGTAGGCCCAAAACACCGCCTTGCCCCAACCTTCTCCTCCCGGCCGGATGCGTTTGCGGTGTTCGCCCGATTTAAAGGTCGGCGAAGCCACCTGCCCCATCAGCAGGGGCACCGGAACAGGCCATCTGAACTTCTGGGCGAGGACCATGTCAGCAAGCCAAAAGGCCAACAATTCGGCATCGGGCCGGGCCCGGTAGACGGCAGCGGCAATCTCGGCCGCCAAGGCTGGAGCCGGCCGCGACGACGCCGTCAGGTCTTCGGCATTGGCGACAACCTCGGCAAGAACGTCATCCCACTGCAGAGCAAAATGCTGTTCGACCACCGGGCGTACCAACTCTGCGTCGCAACTGGTGGTCCGGCTGGCCAAGCGGCGCCAGGCCATCAGCAGGTGCCCGGCTGGCCCAGGATCATCGCCCTTGCCGCGCAGAAAATGGGTATCGCGCAACGCGGATTCGTCCTCGCGCCGACCGGTCAAGTTCACCGCCGCGCTAGCACTATGCAGGGCCAGTCGCTGGCGCCAGGCACCGGCCCAAGGACAACTCTGCCGCACTAAACTATCCAACGAATTCAACGCTGCACCCGCCATGTAAGCACCGTCGACATCGTAAGAAATCTCGCCGCGCGAGCGCGCCCAGGCCGGCACCTTCGGCACTGGTGGCAGATCGATCTCGAGCAAATCAGCAGCGATTTTCATGCAAACAGAGTAACACGCAGCGGCGCTTTTTGCTACCGATTTGGTTGTAAACCGCCCTACCTGTCGGCATCTCAGAACGAATGATAATCTTGCATTATCGGACGTTTTGCTCATTATAGAGAGAATGCCCCAAAACCTCGACGAAACCACGCAAAACGACGCCGGCAACGCCCCCCTGCCCTGTGCTGCAGCCGCGGCACCCGTCGGCAATTCCGCCGTGTCGATTCCGGGCGGCGATCGCGCCCATTTGCGCGGCCTGGCGGATCGCGCCCGGGACTATGTCGAGGCAGCCAGCTCGGCCAACACCAGGCTGGCCTACGCCTCGGACTGGAAGCATTTTTCTGGTTGGTGTCGCCGGCAGGGACTGGCAGTGCAGCCGCCCGATCCACAGATTGTTGGCCTCTACATTACGGCCTGTGCGACAGGCCAGGCTACGGTTGCGCCAAATGCAGTCAGCACCATCGAACGCCGGCTCTCGTCGCTTTCCTGGAATTACACCCAGCTCGGGCAAGTCCTAGATCGCAAGGATCGCCACATCGCCACAGTGATGGCTGGCATCCGCAATACCCACGCCAAGCCACCACGGCAAAAGGAAGCCCTGTTGCCCGAGGATCTCCTGGCGATGCTGGAAACCTTCGACCGCGGCAGCCTGCGTGGCATCCGCGATCGCGCCATGCTGCTGCTGGGTTTCGCCGGCGGCCTGCGGCGCTCGGAAATCGTCGGCCTCGATGGCGGCGAAGGGCAGAGCGAGGACGGCCGTGGTTGGATAGAGATCCTGGACAAAGGGATGGTCCTGAATATTCGGGGCAAGACCGGATGGCGTGAAGTGGAAATCGGTCGCGGATCCACTGATGCCACCTGCCCCGTTGTGGCAGTGGAAACCTGGCTTAAGCTCGCTCGGATCGCGCATGGCCCGCTGTTTCGCCGTGTGACTGGGCAGGGCAAGGGCGTCGGCGCCGATCGACTGAACGACAAACAAGTCGCCCGCCTGGTCAAGACAGCGGCACTGGCGGCCGGGGTACGGGGCGACCTTTCGGAAGATGCCCGGGGGGGCTTGTTCGCCGGCCATTCTCTGCGGGCCGGTCTCGCCTCATCGGCCGAGGTCGACGAACGCTACGTCCAGAAGCAGCTAGGGCATGTTTCGGCTGAGATGACCCGTCGCTATCAACGCCGGCGGGACCGCTTTCGCGTAAACCTTACCAAGGCTGCGGGACTATAGCCCCTTGCCCTGCTGGGATGCCTGAAAGCTGCCATCAAGCGACGTCAACGTCCACCATGATGCCAAGGCATGAGCTAGGCCAAATCTTCCGGGTTTATCCGCGGATGGGTCTCCTCACCGAATGCCCACAACACCAAGCCCGACACCATCATCGAAAGTGCCACGAACCAGAATGTAGCCTCGAGAGCGCCGCTGAAATGGGCAACCAGGCCGAGCCCGAGCGCACCAATGCCATATCCAAGGTCACGCCAGAACCGGTAAATGCCAATGGCTGAGCCGCGCCAGCTGGGCGGGGCGATGTCGGCCACGGCTGCCGACAGATTGGGATAAAGCAGGGCCATGCCGAAGCCGGCGATGGCGGCCGATGCGGCCCACCACCAAACGCCGCTGCCTATCACCACCATGGCGACCCCGAGGCCCGAAATCCACATGCCGAGCACATTGGGCCAATGACGCCCAACGTGATCGGAAAGTCGACCGGTGAAGAGCTGTGAGCCGCCCCAGGCGAAGCCATAGGTGTAGCGGCTTGCCAACATAAGCGCCTCTGCTCGCAAACATCGGCATTTTCTGCTCGAATTATCTGACAATGGAGCGGGCGTCGTGCTCACGCTCCCTGCCAATGTGCTCGCAAACATCCGGGTCTGCTTGCAAACATCCCCCACGTGCTCAGATTAATTGCCAGCGACGGCATGGTCAAACCGGGACGCCTGCCTGTCGTAGTTGCTCGGTCAGCTGACGGGAATATTCGGGATCAAGGGTGCCCGCCAGGAAGGCGCGGATATCCGACGGCCGAGCATTGAGGTGCGTGACCAGAGCCGTCGCATCGTAACCATTTCGGGTCAACGTCGGTTCGAGATCGTCGATGGCGCGGGACAGGACCTGCTCGACGATTTCGGCGGTAACCGGCTTGGCGCCGAGGCGAAAGCCCTGCTCGAATGCGAGGGTGAGATGCATCTCGATCTGAAGCGGCGTGCGCAAACGTTCGGCGATGAGGTCGATGGCTTCTTCCTCGAGGAGTTCGCCAACCTTTACGCCTTCGGCCGCACAGGCGCCAAGCAGCCAGGCAACATAGTCGCGGCGCGCGGAGCCGATCCCCTCGTAGTCAAAAATGGTCGTGCGGTAGCCAATCTCCTCCATTTGCGGCCGGCGCAGATCATTGCGCAACCGGGGATGCCCGACAAGAAGTACGGAAAGGAGCACGCCGGCGTCGGCGACCACCTCCATCAGTCGCTTCAGGCCGGTTAAGGTCTTGTGGTGCAGGTCATGGGCCTCGTCGACCACGAGGACGATCGGCCGTTTGCCTTTTTTCATGATGTCGCGCAGGTCGCGCTCCCGGCGCTCGGCCTGCTTGGGGATCTTGACCTGCGCACGATCGCCGGGAGACAAGTCGTAGAACAGGGCTTCAATGAGCGATGGCAGCGAAGTGCGCCGCTTGTCGACCGCCAGCGATTTGGCGAGTGCGACCTTGCCGGCTTTGGTGAGTTCGGCCTCGATGCGGCGCAAAAGGTGGGTTTTCCCCGAACCGACCAGGCCGGAGACCACGACAAGCCGACCGGTCTGGACGGCCGCACACACCTCGCGGATGATCGTGCGCTGATGCTCGGTCTCAAAGTTGCCGGCCCCTTGGAAAGGCCGGTCGAGGCCGTAACTGGATTGAACGTCAGCGAGCATCATTCTTCCTTTCTTCGCGCCTGGAAGCGTTCGCGGATACGGGCCGCGATCATCTTTTTGTCGAGTGTTTCTCCAAGCAGTTCATTGATGAAGGCGCGGTCACCGGCATTCATCGCGCCGATCGGCCGGCCGAGCTGGTCGGCGATGGCCCCACGGGCTGCGAGGCCATTTGGATAAGCGGTCTCTATTGCGGGTTCCGGAAACGGTGTCCGCCGTACACTCAGCCCAGCCGTGGTCGGGGGCAGCGAAGGCAATGGACGATCCCCGCCGGTGACCGCGGCGCGGGGGAGCCCAAGTTGGTCTGCCAGGCGCACCACCTTGTCGAGCCGCTCTTCGAGCTTGCTCTTCTGGTATTTGCGATAGCGAAAGAGGGGAACCGCCCCGCGCGAAGGTTGGAATGGACCGAAGCGCTTGCCCTCATGCTCGACGAACAGTTCCTGATCGAACAGGCCCCAGAGCAAGGTCACCGTTTCGCCGGCAAGTTCGGGCTCGACCTCATAGGATGCGCCTTCGACCGATACGGTCGCGTCTCCAGCAACCGTCCGTCGTTCCGGTTCGCGCGCAAAGGCGCAGAACCGCTCCCAGGAGCACATCGCC
>NZ_JAHYXL010000012.1:0-29575 GCF_028534175.1 Shinella sp. HY16
CGCGATTGCTTCCGGTGAACCATCCTCCATATGTACGGGATGTACAGCCCACACAGACTTTTCGAGAACCACATTCTCAACAGAAACCTCATAAAGCCTACCCGACGCGAGCTCATCGAGGACAGTGCTCCTCATCACGATCGAAATGCCGAGACCAGCTCGAACTGCATGCTTCACAGCCTCAGTGCTCCCGACATTGAATGAGATTGGGAATTGCTCTGCCGCTTGGCCGAAGGCCTCGCGGAGCACGGATCCGGTACCGGTTCCACGTTCTCCGCCAATGAGGGACTCTTGAAATAACTCTGCCGCTTCAATTGTTTTTCGCGTCCTCCAATTATGCTGTGGGGATACGATTATTACCAGCTTTTCCTTCCGCCAAAGGCGGGCTTGATATCCTTTTCGATCGTCCCACCATTCGGTAAAGGCTAGATCAATCTCCTTCCTCAAGAGCTTTTCGATGATTTCAGGATTTGAGGCAACGGCCACCTCAGGTGGCCGGCCTTGAGCATCCTGTAAACGCTTCAAGTGGACTGGCAAAATATAGGTACCGATGTTAGTACTGGCACCCAACGTAATCCGGCCGCTGTGCAGGCGGTCCAGAGATCTCTTCGTGACGGTCAAAAGGCTGCGTGCGAATGGCAAGAATACGAGCCCTTGCCGAGTCGGCACACACTTGTCCTTCCTCCTCTCGACCAGCCGCACCCCTAGTATATCCTCCAATCGTTTCACATTATGTGAGACAGTCGGTTGGGATATCTGAAGCCGTCGCGACGCCTCGTGAAAGCTGCCAGTTTCGATTACCTCTATGAATGCTGCGACATGCGAAAGGCTAAACATTACTTTCTCTAATCAAGGAATTAGTTGAACCTCGTTAATTGCCGCACGAGGTCTTCGGCCTTGGACAAAATCTATAATGTTGTCAGCAGCCTCGTGCTCGATAGCCAAACGCGACTTCGCCACTGCTGAGCCTATGTGGGGTGTCAAGATCGAATCATGTTCGCGATTGAGGAGACCCCCGTGGACCTTGTCAGGCCGGTCGGGTCTGGCCCAGTCCTCCATCTCATAAACATCAGCGGCGTAGCCTCCCAAGCGCCCCGCCTGCAATGCAGCGACAACAGCCTCTTCATCAACCACGCTTCCGCGTGCAGGATTAATAAGAAGTGCTCCTTTGGGCATTTTGGCGAGTTGTTCAGCGCCGAGGAGATGCTTCGTTTCGGCCGAAAGCGGGAGTGCACACACAAGAAAGGTAGACGACGAGATCAACTGGTCAAATTCAAGAGGCTTTACGTTCAGTCTGATCTCATCGGCTTTGTCCAGGGATTGACGATCCCAGTACGACACAATGGCGCCGAAGGTACTTAGGCGCTGTGCTATAGCTTTTCCGATCGCTCCCATCCCTAAAATGCCGATTGCTGTGCCCTGCAGCCCAAGGCCGTAAAACCGAGGGCGCCAACCTTTGTAATCCCTCCTGACGCTCTTGTCGCCTGGCAGAATGTGCCGCCCAAGAGCAATCATCAGACCGATTGTAAGTTCGGCTGTCGGGTCAGTGAGAAGATCGGACACTATCGTGACGTGGACTCCACGCTGCGTGCAGGCTTCGATGTCGAAGTTATCGAAGCCTTTCAGCGCACATGCCACAAGTTGAAGATCGGGAGCGTGCGCGAGTACAGACGCGTCGATCATGTCCGGCATGAACGCCATCATCGCCTTGGCGTCGCTCAATTCTGCGAGCAGTTTCTCGCGGGGCCATGTATCATCAGTATCGTTGCAAACTAAACGAGCGTGGGGAGATAGCTTTGAGATAATCTCCTCGTGGACGCGATGGGTGATTACTACCTTTGGGAGCATTTAATTTATCCTTCTATTGCAGCTGGCGGCGGAGGAGAGCGCCGACCTGGTCAACGATGGTGACCATCAGAAGGACAACGAGCATGATCGCAAGAACCTCCTGATAATTCATGATCCGGAGGGATGTCATCAACTCGAAACCGATACCACCAGCTCCCACAGTGCCCAGGATTGTCGAGGCGCGGAAGTTGTACTCCCACCGATAGATGGTCACATCGGCCAATTGCGGTAGAACTTGTGGCAAGATCGCCCGCGTCACGATCTGGAACGGCGACGCACCAGCTGCGCGTGCGGCTTCTATAGGCGCATTATCGCAATGCTCGATCGCCTCCGCAAAGAACTTGCCCACCATGCCAACCGAGTGAAGACCAAGAGCCAGCACGCCTGGGAGCGCTCCAAATCCCACTGCCGCCACGAAGACGATGCCCATAATCAGCTCCGGGATCGACCGTAGACCATTCAACAATCCACGCGAGATCATATAGATGACAGCGTTGGGTGCTGTTTTCCCTGAGGCGAAAAAGCCAACTGGAAGTGATATCAGTACCGCGATCGCAGTCCCAGCTATACTCATCGCCAGAGTGTCGATGAGAGGGCTGATCCACTCCAAGCCTCGGTTGAAATCCGGGGGAAACATTTCCGTACCGAGCTGCCAGAGCGCAGGAAACCCAGATCCCAGACGCTCCAGATCAAGAAGACCGGAGTGATAACTGCTAACAATGATCACACACGCAATTGCCAACGCGATCACGCCAGCTCTGGTCCAAGCTTTGTTTTGATGTTGAAGGATAGAGTCGTAGTCGGCCGACGGCTGTGTCATCACATATCCTGGAAGAAAGGACGCAGGCCAGCGCCTGCGTCGAAAGGTGAGAAACTGTCTCGAACGCGCCTTACTGACTCAGGTCCAAGTTCAGCACTTTACCGAGCTCACGGACGACGTCGTAGGCTTTGTCATCGATCGGAGCGAACCCATCGGCTTTGAAGGATGCCAATACCTTTTCGTCTTTAAGGTCGATGAAGGCTTTGGTGATCGCCTCTTTCAACGAAGTGTCAAGATCCGACCGCATGGTCCAGGGGTACTGCGGGAACGGATCGGACTCGGCGAGGGCGATAACTTTCTTAGGATCAATGGTGCCACGAGCGACCATTGAATTGTAGATGGGCAACGAAAGTCCGCCAATCTGAGCATTGCCATTCTGCACTGCAATAGCCACGGCATCATGCGACCCTACGAAGTTCTCGCTATAGTCTTTTCCAGCCTCAACTCCGGCCTTAAGCAGCATAGATTTCGGGATAAGGTGGCTTGAGGTGGAAGCCACGTCCCCAAACGCGACCTTTTTCCCTTTTGCATCTTCAAGGCTTTCGATGCCAGCCTCTGCATTGGCGACAACTACAGCGCGATAGGTAGTTTCGCCATCCTTCATAACTGCTGCGAAAGGCTCGATATCAGCCTTGGTTTTCGCGAGCGTGTAAGAGAGCGGCCCGAAATAAGCCAACTCAAGCCGGCCGAAACGCATCGCTTCGATCATTGACGAGTAGTCGGTCGTTACGATCAGTTCAATCTCCCGACCGAGTGTCTTCTCAAGATACTCCTCGAGAGGACGATTGTTTTTGATGACAGTGGCGGCGTTCTCGTCCGGTAGCAACGCGACGCGCAATGTCTCTGGATTTGAGCCAGCATGCGCCAACGAACTCCAGCCAAGAACGGCGAGGAATGCGAGGGACAGAAGCTTCTTCATAATGCGGCCTCCATGGCAGCTAAAGGTTGATCATACTCGTAGTTGGACAAATCTTGTGTTGTGGTCGGATTTCTTGGGGCGCTGCGGTAGATCGACGCACACATTTGATCGGTCAGTTCGTCGACAGCGGCGTCCGCAACCACTTCCCCGTCGCGCATAGCAATGACCCGGTCGCCGAACCGGCGAGCTAGATCGATCTGATGAAGGCTGATCACAGCAGTGATGCCGTCGGCTGTGCATATTTCGCGAAGCTGCGACAGGACCTCGACAGCCGTTTCAGGGTCCAGACTTGCAACGGGCTCATCTGCAAGGACCAGTTGGGGCTTCTGGACCAGCGCGCGCGCAATGCCCACCCGTTGCTGCTGACCGCCGGATAGTTGATCCGCCCTGACGAGAGCCTTATCAAGAAGGCCTACGCGTTCAAGGCATTCCAACCCCAGCCTTCGATCCGAACGCGGCATAGGGAACAACGTACGCCAGCCAGAGTGGTAGCCCAGGCGGCCCGTCATGACGTTGTCGAGCGCGCTCAAGCGCCCTATGAGTTGGTGCTGCTGGAATATCATCCCAGTTCGCCTTCGGTGAATGCGAAGCTTAGTTTCCGCATCCAGAGCACCAATATCGTTAGAAGTGATCGAACCAGACGTCGGCGCAACCAAGCCGTTGAGTGTCCGGATGAGGGTAGATTTGCCTGCGCCGGATCTACCGAGGAGCACGACGAACTGACCCTGGTTGAACGTCAATGTCGTTGTCTTCAAAGCTTGGGTGCCGTTGGCATAGGTCACGGCAACTCCGTTCAGAGCCAGCATCACAATAATCCTGATCGTTAGTGGTGCATCGATTGAATATTTGCATCACTATGGGCGACATATGACGTCCGTTTATCAGGCTCGTGAAACTTCAATGACAGCACTTAAACTCAGCTCTACCTCCTCGCGTAGCTGCGATGGAGAAATTTCACCCAGAGCCGCCTGATCATGACGGCCCGGTCCCAATTCTACACCACCTTGACGGATGCTATCCCATATTCGGCCAGATAAACCGGCCCTTCTCCAGCCGCCGGGTAAAAAGGCAGGCGCCCAGACCATCATGCCAGATGATCTTCAAAATATCCGATCTGCGGCCCCTGAAGACGAAGAGATGCCCTGACAACGGATCATGCTGCAGAACCTCCTGCACCCGAAGCGCCAAGGAGGGAAAGCCACAGCGCATGTCCGTATATCCGCGCCTTCCTGGCGGGCACCCTTGATCCCGAATATTCCCGTCAGCTGACCGAGCAACTACGACAGGCAGGCGTCCCGGTTTGACCATGCCGTCGCTGGCAATTAATCTGAGCACGTGGCGGATGTTTGCAAGCAGACCCGGATGTTTGCGAGCACATTGGCAAAGAGCGTGAGCACGACGCCCGCTCCATTGTCAGATAATTCGAGCAGAAAATGCCGATGTTTGCGAGCAGAGGCGCTTATGTTGGCAAGCCGCTACACATAGTCGGAGCGATAGCCGCTCTTGCGATCCTCGACCCAATCGCCGCGCGCATAGGAACCGAACAGGATCAGCTTGAGGATGCGGCCGCGCCTGCCCTTTTCGGAGAGCTTGGTTTTCAGGGATTCGTCAAATTCACCGAACAGGATTTGCGCCGCGCGCTCCAGCTCGCGGCGCTTCCTGTCGGGCAGATGGGCGAGGCGTTCAGGGAGCGTCATACAGCCCCCGGAACTCTGCATCGGCGTAATAGGCGAGCTTGCCGGCGACGATCGGCCGTTGCCCGGCCAGGAACAGCAATTCGACATTCTGTGGCAGGTTGCGGACCTCATCGGGGGTCAGCAGCGGACGGGCGGTGTGTTGCTCGCCGTAGGAGATCCCCGACTTTTCGGAATCGAGGGCGCGGCTCATGGTCTGGAACACCACGGTTTCTTGGCCCAACAGATCGGAGACGAGCCGGGCGCTGTCGTGATCGTTGACCCCGAACACCTGCAGGACGCCGGCATTCGACAGGAATGTGCCGGCGCGCTGCCCGTAGGTGGCGCGGAGCTGGTGAACGTCCTGCAGGATGGGCCAGAGCTGGACGCCATAGCCGGCCATGAGGCCCATGGCGCGCTCGACGGGGGCCAGATGGCCGAGGGCGGCGAACTCATCGAGCAGGTAGAGGACCGGCACGGCGGGCTTGGCGGGATCGCGGGCCATGTCGGTGAGGCTTTGCGCGACGAGCAGGCGCAGCCAGCGCGAATAGGTCGAAAGGCGATCGGGCGGCAGGACGAGGAACACCGAGGCGTTGCGGCGCTTGAGATCGGCAAAGCCGAAATCAGATCGGCCGAGCACGGCAGTCATGCGGGGGCTATCGAGGAAATGGGTATGGCGTTGCGCGGCCGACAGCACGCCGGCCGCCTCCCGGTCGGATTTGCCGAGGTGGCGGTTCGCGGCGCGAGCGACCAGGCCGGCCGCTTCAGGGGATGCCTGCATGTCCTTCAGGAGCGCGGCGAAGGCTTCCGGGGCAAGGGTGAGATATTCGCGCAGGGTGGCAAGGCTTCGGCGCTCACGCGGCTCCTGGGCGGCGATATGGAGGATCAGGCCGGCAATGAGCGCCTTGGCTTCCTCGTTCCAATGCGCCTCGCCGGCCATGCCCGGTTCATCGAACACGAGGGCGTCGGCCAAGGTGCTGGCATCTTCCGCGACATCGAGGCCGGCCGGGTCGAGCTGGTCGAGGGGATTGAAGGCCGCCGAGGGTTTTGCGGTGACGCCGAAGGGGTCGAGGACGTGGACCGGCCCGAATTTTTCACGGGCGCGGCCGGCGATCCTGGCATTTTCGCCCTTGGGGTCGATGCAGATCACGGAGCGGTCGGCGGTGAGCAGGTTCGGGATGATGGTTCCCACCCCCTTGCCGGTGCGCGTCGGTGCCATCGTCAGCAGATGGGCGGGGCCGTCATAGCGCAGCAGCTTCGCGGATTTCGGATCGCGGCCGATCAGCAGGCCGGAATGGGCGCGGGCGAGGGCGGCGGTTTCCTTGGTCGTGGCGAAGCGGGCCGAGCCGTGGGTTTCGCCGTCCATATCCCCGAAATGGATAATCAGCGGATTGGTGACGAGCCGGAAGGTGAGCGCGGCCAGCACCAGCAGCGTGACGAGATCGAGCGCGATGAACGGGATCGTGCCGGGGCCGTAGCCGGCTTGCTGGAGGGCGAACCGGCCGCCGAAGCCGACGACGAAAAGCGCGACGATGAGGATGAACAGGACGCGGAGCAGCGTTTGCCAGATGCGAAAGGGTGCGGCGAGCAGAGAGAGGAACGCCCATAGCGGATCGTGGGCGGCCGCGCGCAGCATGTTCTTGAAAGCGGTCCATGCAAGCGTTGCCTGGTTCATTGGAGCTTGCCCTTGCCCTGCGGCCGGTCGGACGTGAGCTGTTCGAGCATCTGGCGGGTTATTTCGTCGGTGGCTTCCTCGCGTGCGACACGATCGGCAACCCAGGCAGCAAAGCGTTCCGCCTCATCCTCGATATCGGCCAGGTCCGCGCCGGCCGCGATCCTTGAGAGGACAACGAGGCGGCCGCGCGCCTCGCCGTCCTCGATGGTGGCTCCGAGCGGGATCATCTTTTCGACAATCCGGGCCAGGGGGATTGGGGAGGGCAGGGCGAGCCTTTCGATCCGGATACGCCGACCGAGCGGCAGGGTGTCGATGGCGTCGGCCGGAACGCGCTTTTCGGCATCGACGGGTAGGGCGAGAACGCGGCTCATGCGGGCGGCCCCAAGCAGGAAAGCCGCCTTGACGCCTTCATGGGTTTCGCCAAGCGGGCCGCCCATGTCGCTGTAGGTGAAGGCGATGCGATGCCGGGCGAGCAGCACGTCAATATAGTCGTCACTGACAAAGCCGATCCCTTCGGGGCCGACCTCGCCAGGCTTTCTATCGAGCCAGACGAAATGATGCCCGTCATGGCGGGAGCCGTATGTCGCCTCAATCTCATCCTCTGTGACGAAGGCGTGGCAACCCTCCACGCCAGTAAAGATGCAGGTTCCCGGCTTGCCGGCGAGGAATTCGCGATAGAGCTGCATGGCGTCAGGCATCGGACACCCCCTTGTCGGTCCCGCCCGGCTCGGCGGCAGGCTTGAGCAGATCGGCAAACAGTTCCTTGTCACCGGGGCGCGTCAGGAAGTCGGGCAGCTCACGCTTGAGCCATTCGCCCAAGCGCCGGGAAAATTCCTCATCCTTGCCGTTTTCGAGCCGATGCAGGACGAGCGCACCGAGCAGCACCTTGCGGCGCGTATCGTTAGCGCGTTCCTGTTTCGAGAGCCGGGCCTTGAGCGTGGCGCGCTGCGCATCCAGTTCGGCCAAGCGTTGTTCGATCGTTTTGCGCGCCATTCCTCAAATCTCCTTTTCCGGTTGTTCGCCTAGACTATCATTCCCGGCCATCTTTTCCAGCATTTGCCCGTTGCGCTTGAGTTTTCGGCGGCTTTGCAGCACAATCCGGGCCTCAGTTCATCGCATCGACCTTGCCGCAAGCGCCACACCGAGCGACGAAAAAGCGTAGCGAATGAGTTGAGAAGGGCGCACTTACGAGTTGCTTCGCAACTCAGCGCGCCGCCAGCTAGGAGGCTGGCGGAAAAGGTGGAAACAGGATCGAGGAAACGGGTTGGCGATCTACCATTTGAGCATGAAGCCAGTTTCGAGAGCAAGCGGACGCAGCGCCGTCGCCTCAATGGCTTATCGTGCCGGAGAGAAGCTGACCAACGAGCGCGACGGAATCACGCATGACTACACGGCCAAGCAGGGCGTGGAACATGCTGAGATCGTCTTGCCGGAAGGCGTTAACGCGGAATGGTCCAAGGATCGTTCGGCCTTGTGGAATGCCGCCGAGTTTGCCGAGAAGCGGAAAGACGCCCGCGTTGCCCGCGAATTTGAGATTGCCTTGCCGCATGAGCTTTCGGCCGAGCAGCGCCTAGAGGCAACGCGGGAGATGGCGCAGGATTTGGCGAACCGCTACGGCGCGGCGGTCGATTTCGCCATTCACGGGCCGCACGATGCGAGCGACGTTCGCAATCATCATGCCCACATTCTCATGACCACGCGGCAGGTGACGGAGGACGGGCTAGGCGACAAGACCTATCTTGAGCGCGAAAACAAATGGCTGCTGTCGAATGGTCTGGCGACGACCGACATGCAGCTTCGCGACCTTCGCCAGACGTGGGAGGGGATCGCGAACGAGCGGCTTGCGATGGCCGGTCATGATATTCGGATCGACCATCGTTCGCACATGGAGCGCGGGCTAGAGATTTCGCCAACCGAGCATATGGGCGTCCATGCCACGCAGATGGAGCGGCGCGGCCTCGACGTGGGGCGCACGCGGCTGGACGAGGAAGCGGCGCAGCGGAACGCCGATCTTATCCGCGAGAAGCCGGAGCAGGTTCTAACCCTCATCACCGGCGAAAAGAGCGTGTTCGACCGGCGCGACATTGCCCGGACCCTGCATCGCTACATCAACGATGATGTGCAGGAGTTCCAGAGCGCCTTTGCAAAGGTGATGGCCTCGCCGGCACTTGTGGAGTTGCAGGCCGAGCGGGTGGACACGGCAACCGGGGAAATCGAGCTTGCGCGGTTCTCGACCCGCGAAATGGTCGAGATCGAATCCGGCATGATCGAGAGCGCGCAGCGGATGCACCAGGCGCAATCTCATGGCGTCGATCGCCGGCATGTCGAGCGCGCTATAGATCGGCAGGACGCCGCCATTCAGCGTAGCGCCGGCGATGCTTCCGCCCGGCTGTCGGACGAGCAGCGCCGGGCGATCGAGCATATCACCGGGCCGGAGCGGATTTCCGCCGTGGTCGGTTTCGCCGGCGCTGGCAAGTCCACCATGCTCGCGGCCGCCCGCGAGGCATGGGAGGCCGAGGGCTATCAAGTCCACGGCGCGGCCCTGTCGGGGAAGGCGGCCGAGGGCCTGGAAGAAAGTTCCGGCATCCAGAGCCGCACGCTGGCGTCATGGTCCCGCGGTTGGGAGAACGACCGCGGCATGATCGGCCGCGGCGACGTCTTCGTGATCGACGAGGCGGGCATGGTCGGGAGCCGGCAGCTCGCCCGCTTCGTTGGCGAGGCCGAGGCGCGCGGGGCGAAGATCGTCCTAGTCGGCGACCATGAGCAGCTACAGGCGATCGGGGCCGGCGCACCGTTCCGGGCGATCACGGAGGAAATCGGCCATGCCGAGCTTTCCGAGATACGCCGGCAGCGCGTGGACTGGCAGCGGGAGGCTTCCGTTGACTTCGCCACGCACCGGACGGCCGAGGGGCTGGCGGCATACCGGGATCACGGCGCTATCAGCTTTGCCGAGACAGGCGAGGACGCGCGCGGCCAGATCGTGCGCGATTACCTTGCCGACCGCGACGAGCGGCCGGAGGGAACCCGGGTTGCGATGGCGCATCGCCGTGCCGATGTTCACGCCATCAATGACGCGATCCGGACGGAGCTACAGGACCGGGGCGAGCTGGCGCGGGGCGAGGACGCCGGCGCGCTGTCCTTCCAGACCAATGACGGAAAGCGGGAGTTCGCGCCGGGCGACCGCATCGTGTTCCTTGAGAACAACCGCGACCTTTGCGTGAAAAACGGGATGCTCGGCACCGTCGAGCATGTCGAGGCCGGCCGGATCGTCGCGCAGCTCGACGGGCCGAGCGGCGCGGAAGGGCGCAGCGTCAGCGTGCCGATGGGCGACTATCAGGCGATCGACCACGGCTATGCGACGACGATTCACAAGAACCAGGGCGCGACGGTCGATCGGTCATATGTGATGGCGTCGGGCACGATGGACCGGCATCTAACCTATGTCGCCATGACCCGGCATCGTGACGGGGTGCAGCTCTACGCCGCCCAGGACGAGTTCACCAATGCCGGCCGCCTGGTCGAGCATGGGGCCGCGCCCTATGAGCACGACCCGCAGAAGTCCGACAGCTATTTCGTGACGCTGGAAAACGACAAGGGCGAGCAGCGCACCCTATGGGGCGTTGATCTTGAGCGGGCCATGAAGGAGGCCGCGCCGGAGATCGGGGAGAAGATCGGCCTTCAACATCTAGGCTCTACCCCCGTCACCTTGCCCGATGGCACCGAGACGCACCGGAACGCATGGAAGGTTCAGGACGCCGGCGAGCTGGCCTATGACCAGCTAGAACGCCGCCTGTCCCGGTCGGGCGTGAAGGAAACGACGCTCGACTATACCCGCGACTTTGCCGAGCGGCGCGGGATCGCGGAGCAAATGGGCGTCCGCAGCGAGATCGAGATTCCGGCCGAGCGCGCGGCCGGGCTACGTGCGGAGCGGGAACCGACGGCCGAGCGGGAGCGCATCGAGGACCGCGCGCCGAGATCCTCGCAAAAAGTCGGCGCGGATCTCGCGCAGGATCTTCGTGCAGATCCGCGCGGGGATCTCGCCGGCGATCGACAGCAGCGCCGCAATCCGTTCGAGGGCCTGAAACTCGGGCGCGGCGCGGCGGCCGAGGGGCCGCAGCAGGATCGCGTCGGCGAGGACGGCCCGCAGATCGACCAGAAACGGCCGCAGCAGGCCGAGAAGCAGCGGCGCGGTATGTTCGCCGGCCTCAAGCTCAATGCGCGCCCTGCGCCCTCACAGGAGCGCACAGAGCGGCCGGAAAGGGAAGGGAGCTTGCGGCAGGCGCCGACGCCCGACCGCCCCCATACCGATAAATTGGCCGAGCGGGCGCGGGGGCAGTCGCCGCTTGAGGCCGCCGTTGACCGCTATTCGCGGGCCTATCAGTCGATCGACCAGCACCGGCGCGAGGGCTTGCCGGTCCTCGACATGCAGCGGCAGGAAATAGGCGATGCCGGCCGGCAGCTCGACCAGGTGCAGGGCGGCATGAAAGATTTGCTGCGCTCGACGTTGCAAAACGACCCGGCGACGGTGCGCGCCATGACCGAGCTTTCCGGCCGGGAGCGTGTCGCGCAGGTTATCGACGGGATGAAGCGCGAAAACGCGGCGCTGCAAGACCCGAATATCAGGGCCGAGCGGTTCGTTGAACGCTGGCAGGAGCTACAGGGCCAGCGCCGGGAGCTTCGCGGCTGGCAGCACGACGATGCCCGCGCCAAGGTCGAAAGCCAGATGAACGGCATGACCAAGAGCCTTGAGCGTGACCCGCAGGTAGATTCCATCCTGCGCAATCGCCGTCAGGAACTCGGAATCGGGCAGCAGCAGCGCCGGGGGCAGAGCATCGCCCACGAGCTGCAAGAGGAAATGTCACGCAGCCGGCAACTTAGCCGGGGCATCGGTTTGGGAAGGTAGGCACGGAGAATATGGCGGAGCTGGACGACGACAGGGAAGGAATCGAGCCGGAAGCACTGGACGAGGACGCCGGCGACCCGGCCGCCGCGTTCGACGCGCTCCGGCGCACGATCGAGACGCAGGGCGCGCAGATCGGCGCGGAAATGACCGTGATGCGGCGCGGGCTGGAAGCGGCTTTCGACCAGCTCGAAAAGATCGAGCCGGCGCAGGACTATAAGCCCCAGCTCGCCCAGCTCGTGCAGGCGCTCGACAATGTTGCGGAGCGGATGCACGGCGTAGAGCAATCGCCCATTCTCAAGCAGGGCGCGCAGCACTATGCGGCGCTCCTCGAGCGCAGCGGCGAGGCCCTGATACGCACCGCCGCGCAGCAGCTCGAGCGGCAGGCGGCCGACCTCGAGCGCGCCGGCCGCAATCTTTCGGCGCACGTCGCCAGCGCGCGGGAGCGCGATCGTCAAAATTGGTGGCTTGTCGTCGCCTTCGCTATCGGCCTGCTCGCCGGCGCGCTGGTGATGCTGTTCCTTCCGCGCCTGTTGCCGTTCTCGGCCGCGCCGCGTGTCGCCAGCGTCGTCATGGGCGAAAGGCCGTGGCAGGCCGGCATGAGCCTCATGGCGTTCGGCAGCCCGGAAGCATGGCAGCGCGTGGCGTCGGCCGATCAGCTCCTTGAAGTGAACAGGGAGGCGGTAGCGGCTTGTTGGGAGGCCGCGCGCACGGCCGGCGAGGATCAGCGTTGCACCATCACCGTGAAAGCGCCGGGGCAATAGATTGCTGCCCCGGCGTGAAGTTCAGAAGGCGAACTTAGCCTGGCCTTTGTCTTCGACAGGGCGCAGCCGGGCATAGGCAAGAAGATCAGCGATCGAGCCGCCCTTGTCTCGCCAGCCATAGAAGGTGTCTTCCCCGAGAAGGACATAGTGCCATTCGGAATCGCTACGCTGTTCCGGAGGAAGGGCGTTGATCCGGTCGCACCATGAAACGGCGGCCTTGCGCTTGCGCAGCACGTTCGGGCTGGTGAGCTGGCCTTGTGCCTTTGTTTCCACCAGATAAATCGCGCCGCCTGCTCTCACGAAGAAATCCGGCGAATAGAACGCCGGAAGCCCATCTTCCTTGATGTATCGCAGGCGCGCGAAGGTGTGTTTCTGCTCGTTGATCTTGCAGAAGGCTTCAACGCTGGCGTCACGCTCGCAGGTTTCCATAAATGCCAGTTCAAGGCCGCCGTTCCGTGAGGGGTAGGGAAGGCGCAGATAGATAGCTTTCTCGACGGCCAGCGATGACCCCTCCCGCATGGCGAGCTTGGGCACTTCCGAAAGACGCCGATGCGCGACCTCGGCATTGGCGACAATCACGCTGTCTTCCGCTTCGAGAATGGCGCGCGCCCACACCTTGATAATGTGCTCTGTCACCGGGTCGATCAGCAGGACGCGCCAGTTCTCATCCGTGAGAGGGTCTAGCTCCTGGCCGAACAGGTGCCGACGAATGAAGGTGTCGATGCCCTCGGCCATCTCGGCCCGGTTTATCTGGATATAGGGGAACTTGCTGGCGTTGGCGAAAGCCTTCGAGCTGTTTGTGGTATCCGTCAGGGTGACGGCTTCCGTGATCCGGCGCGTGATCCGGGCCAGGTAGTCATTATATCCCGTCGCGGTCATCACGCCGCCATGCACGCGATAGTCGCCAAAGCGCGTTTTCGCCTGCACGTCTTCGGAATGGAACTTCTCGCCCTGGCCGATCTGCCCCTTGAGTTGTTGGAGCGAAAACGATCCGAACGGCGCGAGGCTCGAGGGGTCGATATGGGTATCTTCCAGCGCCTCGACCTGTTCCCGCAGGATGAAGGGTATGGCGAAATCGTATTCCTCGAAGCCCGGCCGGAGGCCAACCGAGATCAGGTCGCCGGTCGAGCTGCCATTCGCCTCGTCGTCGTCATCATCTGCTTCAGCCGCCAAGCCTTCCTGAATCAGCTCGTCATAGAAGCCCTGGAACGCCGGATGCTCCACGATCGAAAGAATGTCGATCATGTTGGAGGGTGTCTTTCCGCCGCGAATGAGCTGGCGGTTCTCCCGCTTTATGTCGTCGTATTCATTGCCGCGCCACATCAGACGCAGGCCGCGCCCGATCGTCTGTTCAAGCAGGATGCCGGCGCTCGATGCGCGCAGCGGGACAATGACGCAGATGTTGTTCACGTCGAAGCCTTCGCGCAGCATGAGCACGCTCACGATGACGCGCGGGGATTTGTGACGGTCCACGTCGAACAGGCGTTCGCGCAGCACCTTCCATTCGTCGGGCTTCAGCTCGCCCTTGCGGTTGGAATCGACGCGCAACACTTCGTCGTCGGCCAGCCCTTCGAGCTGCATGAAATCGGCAACAAGGGGCGTCACCGTGGTATCCTCGCAGACCACCAGCATTTTTGGATGCTTGTCCGGGTCGAGGGCGGCGAAATCGGTTTCCAGCTTCCGGAGCTTGGTCAGGCCGGCGCGCAACATGATACGCTGCCCTTCGGACAGCATGGGGTTGCCGTTCTCATCCCGATCGGCCTTGAAATCCAGTTCCTCATGGCTCAGCGCGCCGATTTCGGAGCGTTTGTCGAGGACAAGGGATTTGACCAGGCCGGTGCGCATGGCCGTCTTCAGGTCGAAATCAACGGCGATGTGCGGGAAATAGGATTTCCGGCTGTTCCGGCCAGTCCCGACCTCGTTATAAGGCGTGGCCGAAAAGTCCACCTGGACGAAGCGGCGGCCCTTGGGTTCCGCGATCAGGTTGAGGCTCTTTTGCCATTCAACCTCCGTCACCTCGCCTTCCCGCTTGAACTCGTGGATATGGTGCGCCTCGTCGTTGAAGACCATGAGCGCGGGCAGGTCTTTCAGGTAGGAGAGGATGCCGCCGCGCTCATAGCGACGGTTCAGCACGTTCAAATCATTGCCTTGGTTGGTGCCGGGCGTCAGGGGAAGGATGCTTTGCACAACGGCTTTCGGATCGGCGGATTCACCCGGCGCGGTGATTTCCTCATCTTCAAGCGGTTCGCCTTCTTCCGACAGCACATGCCAATTGGAAATGGCGATGATGCCGCCGGCCGTGACCTTGCGGCCAATGTCCTCTTTCGGGCAGACTGCGCCTTGAACGAAGCGGAAAACTTCATCCCGGTAGGAATCGGGAATGAACAATTCTTGGAAGACCGACAGGTCGGAAATCGAGAAATCGCGCTTGCCGTCACGTTCCTTCCCCATGAAGGCGTCAAGCAGCCGATCGTAAACGATCAGGCCGGGGGCTACGACGAGGAAGTTTTTGGTGTAGCGGTCGCTATCCGGCGCGCGGTTCGCATTGAGAATCTGCCAGACCATAAGGGCTTGCAGCACCCAGGTCTTTCCCGTTCCGGTCGCCATTTTCAGGCAATATTTCGGATAGGCGTTTTTCGGCGCGCGGATGATTTCGGAATCTCGCGTGCTGGTCAGCATCACGTCAGGGGCGGCGATCTGGTAGAGGTCTTTCAGGGACGCAATGCCCAAAACCTCATGGGCATAGATCACGTTCAGCAGGGCTTGCCGCTGACCAGGATGGAAGTTGAAGGTGCGGGCGTCCTGAAATTCAGTCTGGAACCACCATTTCAACAGCTCGGCCGTGATCTCCGAGACATGATCTAGGATAGGTGCTTCGCCGCTTTCCAGGCCGGCGCAGGCGTCTTCGACCTTGGCGGTCAATCCCTTGGCAAGCGAAAGATCGTTGATGCTCGCCATCATGCCACCTCGATTGTCGCTTCGGCCTCGAAGCCGAACACATCGACCACGCGCACGCAGACGCGGCGCGGGCCGGCCTTTTTGGGAAGGCCGGTAAGCCGGGCCGTGGTGACGACGCGATAGGCATCGGCATCGTTCTCGGTGTTTCCGCGATAGTCCTGCCACACAGAGCGGAACACCTCGCCGTCATAGTCAGGATCGACGCTCCAATATTCTATCAATGCCAGCGGATCGGCGTTGATGACATTTTGCAGTTTTTCCCGGTTGGCCTCGTCAAGGTTCAAAGCATCGGGTGATAGCAGCACATAGTTGGCGATCGAAACAGAAAGGGCTTCATTGTCGCCCTGACGGTCGCGCGCGATTGAGCCGAGCTTGAGATATTGTAGCGACGAGAAACGCACTTCGTCGGCTTTGAGCTTGTGCCCCTTCTTCTTCAGCCGGTCGAGCAGATCGGGCGGGATCACAAGCACTTCCAGTCGGTCCCCCTGCCCCAGTGCCTCAATGTCATGGCCGATCGTGGGGGAGAAATTCCATCCTAGGATAACGACCTTATCCCACCCGCCCATGAGGTTGTCGCGGATTTCGATTGCACGGCGCAGCGTGGCGAGGCCGGTCATCTTGTTGGGGCTGTCCGCGAGGACGAGCGTTTTGCTTCCTTGAATCCGACCCATGTTCTTGTTCGGGTTTTCCTCGACGGGCAACGGAAGCGCGCCATAGAGGCCGAGCACGATTTCAGCCAGATCACCGATGCGGAAGCGGCTCCCCATCGTGGAGCGCATCTGTTCAACCTGATAGTCGCCAATGTGCTGATAAAGAAACGGCTTAGCATCGAGGTCGATGAGCCGCTTTCTCATAATCATACAGGCTGGTTTGCCTATATCTGATACGACCCATTTGCGGTTATTTGCTTCCGCTACGGCCGCGACCACCCCAGAGCCTCCAAAGAAGTCGGCAACTATGGAGCCGGGCTTTGAAGCTGTTTTCACGATACGCTCAATGAGTGGCCACGGTTTTTCGGTGTCATACCCTACCCTTTTGCGCCCATCGACAGGATAACGGCCAGCAATAGCCATCACCCACCAATCTTCAGGAATTTTCCCCTTTTCTTCCAAGCTGTAGTCGTCAGCTATAAATCCAGAGCCTTCTAATCCGGACTTGAAATTCCCAAGTGTCTTCTCACTATGCTTCTCACGAATATCTTGGTCCTGAAAAATCCATTCATCGGATTTTGAGTACCAAAATATCGTGTCGTGTTTCCTATTGTATTGGCGCATTCCGGGCGACCCGGGGCCGTGATAGCACCAGACAATTTCATTCCGGAGGTTTTGTTTTCCGAAAATTTCGTCCATTAGTATTTTAACGTAATGACCAACATGCCAGTCAATATGTGTGAATATTGACCCTGTTGGGCTAAGTAATTCGCGCATTAACGATAGCCGTGGAACCATAGAGCGCAGATATGAAAATGCACCGTCGCGCCAAGTGTCTGTATATGCAAACTGCTCAATAATAGTTGGCTTTTGACTTATAAGGATATTTCCAGTTTCACTATCAAATGACGGTAATTTAACAGATGTTCTATAGTCAGCCTTACTATCAAATGGAGGATCAATATAAATTAAGTCGATTTTACCTCTAAGCGATTCATTGTCTTCGCTTCCGGCAAGCAGCGCAGCGATTGCAAGAAGATTGTCGCCGTAAATTAACCTGCTGGCATGATCGCTTGGGGTGTCTTTAATTCCGGAAAACAGATTTTTCCAATCTGTATCTTTCGATGGAATAACAAGCTCGCGTGTTTGGAGTCCGAGGCGATAGTTGCTCTCGGCACGCTCTATAACGCGCTCCGCTTCCTTCTTGCCTTCCGCGACGATTGACGGAAGTTGTTCTAGCAAACTTTTCATACAAAGCCCCTACCCGCGCTTTGCGCGGCTGTATTCCTATTGTCGCCGGTTCAGATCAGTGCCGCTTGCGGATCGAGCGGCTTACCCTTGAAGGGCGCGACGTTGATTTCCCCTTCCCGCTTGCGGGCCTGGGCAATGTCATAGCTGTTCTGCATCCGCATGAGCGTATCCATCGACACGCCGAAAGCCTTCTCGACCCGGAGCGCCATTTCCGGGGAAAGATGCGCGCGCTCGTTCAGCATGGCCGACAACGCCGCCCTCGTAACACCTAGAACTTGCGCCGCGCTCGTGACCGAAAGGCCAAGAGGCTCTATGATCTCACTTTTGACGAAGCCGCCGGGGTGGGCGGGGTTTTTCATACGGATGCCCTGCATCGCACTCATAGCCACCTCCTAGTGGTAATCTTCATAGTCGAGGTCGATGATCTCGATTTCAGTTTGGTCGATCCGGAACGTGATCCGCCAGTTCTTGGTAACGAACAGGCTCCAGGTGCCTTTTCGATCGCCGGTGAGCTGATGGGCCTTCCAGCTCGGGACCGTGCGCAGCTCGTCTTCCCGCTCCATATCTTGCAGGAAGGTGACGATGCGACGGACTTTCGGCACTACGGCCGCCTGCAAGCCGGTGGCGTCATCATCTTCGATGAATCGGCGCAACCCCTTATGGACCACGTTTCGGATTCTCATGTGCCGTCACTATCAGGCTGAAACGTATAGTGTCAAGCGACGCTATACGTTTGCGTCATTTCATGGCCTTGTCGCGTAAGTCCTAAGTTAAGCAGCACCTTGGCGGGAAAATCCGAATTCCTTGTGGTTCAGTGACTTAGGCGAAACCGTCACTGTCGCATGTCTTTGTCGCAAGTGCTAAAACACCTGCGACATGATTTGCGACAGGAGAAGGCCGTGAACCGCCAACCAGATTCCGACACCGGCCGGGTGTTCATCGGCTATGCCCGCGTCTCGACGCGCGGCCAGGACCTCGACCAGCAGCGGGCCGCCCTTGGCGCGGCCGGCTGCATCCGCATCTTTGAGGAAAAGGCATCCGGAGCGAAGCGGGACCGGCCCGAGCTGGCGCGGATGCTCGACCATTTGCGCGCCGGCGACGTGGTGACGATCACCCGGCTAGACCGCCTCGCCCGATCGACAGCCGACCTTCTGGCGATCGCGGAGCGGATCAAGGAGGCCGGCGCTGGCCTGCGCTCGCTGGCAGAGCCTTGGGCTGATACGACGACGCCGGCCGGGCGCATGGTGCTGACCGTGTTCGCCGGCATGGCCGAGTTCGAGCGAGCCTTGATCGCGGAGCGCACGAGCGCCGGCCGGATCGCAGCGAAGGCCCGAGGCGTGCGGTTCGGCCCCTCCCCTGCCCTCACGGCCGAGCAGATCGCCCACGCGCGCCAGCTCATCAACGAGAAAAACAAGCCGGTTACGGAAGTCGCCCGCCTCCTGGGTGTGCATCGCGCGACCCTCTATCGGGCGCTAGACGGCGCGGCGTTTGTATCGTACGAAACAAAATAATGTGCATTTGTGCACAAGTGCAATGCTGCACTCCTATGCCTTGGCAGCCGATTCGACCTTCTAACGAGGCGAGATAACTTGAATCGCCGCGAATTGTGACAGCGAAAACCCCGGGATTTCAGGGGTTTCGATTCAAGGCATTGCAGAATCAACAATTTTCTGGATTACATGTAAATATGAGTCGTGTAGCCAAGCCACCAAGTAAGGAACTCGTTCGCGCCCATCGGGAGCGGCGACGAGCTGCTGGCCGGGTTTTGGTGAACACTGACCTTCCTGCCGAGATGGTCAAAGCTATCGACCAACTCAAGGAAGCCAGGGGCGTGCGGGGACGTACGCCGATCATCGAAGAAGCATTGAGGGTCTATATCGAGACGCAGCAAGGGACATAACGGCAAAGCCCCTCGCCGTTAGCAGCGGCGAGGGGCTTTAGGGCCGTCAGACACACCGTAGAGACGGGGCCAAACCAATCTCCCCTTATCTACGCTAGAGCACGCCAATCCGCAAGATTGATTCTTGCGGAAACGGGGAAAGCCGTGCCTGCCGTCCACAGTCGTCATGTCCTCCGAATGGAAGGACGGAAGGCATATGTTGAGGACGCATTACGCGGCCGCGATCGGCTGCGCGCGTGGGAACGCGCTTGATGAAATCATGCGGGAAGTCTGGACGCGCTACGGTGCCGGCCAGCTCTCCGACGACGAGGCCGGCGAGCTTATGACGCTTGCCGAGGGCCGCCGGGCGGCGTGGCGGGGATCGGGACAGGTCGGGCTTGGCCTGGTCATGCCCCCACCGGCCGAGCGATGCCCGACGCCGGTTCGCCGGCATAGTCATATCCGGGGGCGATCGGAGGGCCGCATATGGCGGCCGACGACGCGCAAGGACGTTCAGGCGATCTTGAAGGCGGCCGAAATCTACAACGAGGCCGGCTTGCGCCAGAAGGGCGAGCGCAGCGGCCCGTTAGGGTCGGTCGCGCTCGACGTGTTGCGGCTGTTCGTCAATCTCATCGACTTCCGCACCGGCCGGCTAGAGCCGTCAATCACCACGATCATGGATCGGCTCGGCCGGTCGCGCGATACGATCGTGCGGGCGCTGAAGAACCTGCGGGCGCATGGTTTCATCGACTGGCTGCGGCGCTACGAGCCGACCGGCAACGAGGGGCGCGGCCCACAGGTCCAGCAGACGAGCAACGCCTACCGCCTGTCCCTGCCGGAGAAGGCCCGGCAGTTCCTTGGGCGGTTTGCCAAGGCCCCGCCCCCGCCCGACGACCATAGCGCCGCACAGGAAGCCCGCGCGGCCGAGGTGGACGCCTACAAGAAGGCCCTGCCCCTCGATGAGCTGGCGCTGTCCGAGGCCGGCGATACCGCGCTAGGTCGGGCGTTGGTGGCCCTTGGGAAAGCTATCCAGAAACGTGAGTCCGATAACCAGACTGAATCCCAATCTAATCTATATCTAAAAGCGCAAACATAAGCGGTCGCCGCTGTTCGGGCTGCTTTCGCAGCCCTGCGGCGGTTCCGATCCGCGCATAGGCGGATCGGGAAGCGGATACCTCACAGCAAAACCGCCAGCCTCGCGCCTGCGGCCAGCCTCCTATGGGCTTTCGAGAGAAAGCAGGCGGAAAGGTTAGTGACTACTCGTGCAAATGTGCACAATTGCACTTTTGGCTAGGTGCACAGTTTTCCATTGACCCCGGAGCCGGTCGCGTGGCATATTTCAATCCTGCAATTGTGCACAAAGGAGCTTTTGCAAAAATGCGGTGTTGCACATGAAAACTCTAGCTATCGCCATGCAAAAGGGCGGCGTCGGAAAATCGACGCTCACGAAGGCCCTTGGCGTTGCCGGCGCAAAATCCGGCCTCAATGTCCTCGTGCTGGACATGGACGCGCAGCAATCGACCACCCAATGGGCCGAGCGGCGCAAGGACGCCCTGCCCGTTGTGCGGTTTGCGACCGAGATCGACTTGCCGAAGCTCTTGAGCCAGGCCGAGGAAGCCGGTTGCGACCTCGTTGTTATCGACACGCCCCCCGCCCGAAGCACTGAGGCCCCGGCCGCCGTCGAATATTCCGACCTCGTGCTTGTGCCGTGCACGCCTGACATAGAGGCGTATGAGCAGCTTCCCAGGACCGCGCGCCTTGCGCGTTCGAGCGAAAAGCCGGCTGCTGCCGTCCTGACGATGGCGCAGCCGAATAGCCGCGCCGAGGAAGATATTGCCCGCCAGGTCTTCGAGACGGTCAAGCTCCCGATGGTTCCGGCCGTCATCCATCGATTCAAAGTGCATCGGGACGCGAGCCGGGAGGGGCTGACGGCCTTTGAGATCGACCCCGAAGGCAAAGCCGCCGCCGAGCTGCAAGCTTTATGGGATTGGGTGAGTGCAGAATTGCAATTGAGCACAAGCGCAGTTGTGCACAAGAGAGCATGAGGAACGATATGGCGAAGACAAAGGCAACCGCGCAGGATTTCCTGTCGAAAATGAAGCTTCCCGAGCAGGAGAGCGAGGAATCCGCCCCGATCGCGGCCGAGGGGGCGCAGATCGAGCCGCGCCGCACGGCGGGCAGGGCCGGCCGCAAGCATATCGGCGGCTATTGCGATCAGGACACGGTTGAGAAGGTGGCGCTATTGCGGGCGCGTCTCGGCCTCGACAATTCGCAGCTCATCAAGCGTGCCATTGATGAGCTTTACAGCAGGGAAGGGGCCGCCCGGAAGTTTGGTGACCGATAGTGCACTTGTGCAGAACTGCATTTGTGCACTCAGTACAAGCGGGATTGCAATCTATAATAAATCGCATACTCTACCGATAGAAGATTGCAAGGAACCAGGTCATGGCAGCAGAAACGATAGACCACAGCACGCTTACGGAGCTTGTAGAGGCCGGCGCGTTGCGCGGCGCGCATGTCGTCGGCCAGCCGGGCGGTTGGTCGCTTCGGGTAAAATATGGGGCTGCGGAGCGTGCGCTTGCAGCGCAACGCAGCCGACAGGTGCGTGTTTTCCGGCGCATTGAAACCTTGGTTTCCTATCTCAAGGACGTGGGAATCGAGCATTTCGACGTGGACGCGGCCGACTATCAGGCCGAGGGTGGAAAGACTCGACCAGATCGGGCCGAGGCGATGCGCCGCGCGCATGAGGCGGCCGCGCATGACAAATGGTTCCGCGATCAGATCGAGGAAGCCATAAAGGAAGCCGACGACCCGAACACCGAATGGGTGCCGCACGAAGTCGTCAAGCAGGACATGGCCCGGCAAAGGGCCGAGTTGCTGGCCCGTATCAAGGGCGGCCGTGAGTGAATATCGTTTGGCTACCGAGGGCGCAGGCCAATCGCACCCACGCCATAGACTATATCGCGAAGGAGAATCCCCGCGCGGCGCTCGATCAGCTCGGGGAGATCGAGCAGCAGAGTGACATGTTGGCGGATCATCCCGAAATCGGCCGTGTCGGACGCCGGCGCGGCACGCGGGAGTTGGTTATCAATCGGACCCCGTTCATTCTCGTTTACCGCGTGCGATCGAGAGCGAAGCGTGTTGAGATTTTGCGGCTTCTACATGGCGCGCAGAAATGGCCCTAGCAAAATCAGGCGGCGAAGGATGATGCAGAAGACGGCCGAAACCATCATCCGCGAGCTTGCGGCACGGCATGGGGCCGAAGCGCAGCGCACGGCGCTGGACGGTTGGGCTGATGATGTGACGCGGCTTTCCGGTGATGCCGTCACCCTCGATTCCGTCGAGGAACTGATAGTTGGCTTGCGCCGGGGAAACCTCGTTGATGGGAGCGAGCTGACCCGGTTGCATTCGCGTTACCTTGATGAGCGGGCAGGGCAATAGTGCACACCTGCACAGGTGCATGTCTGCAACCCGCCCCCGGCCGTCCCTACGGCCCTGGATGATGAGAGCGGGCCGGCCGGGGGCTAGCGTCTCGGCCGGTTAATTAAGATTTTACCAATTTTCGCGGTCGACCGTTAAACGCTACGGGGTAAACTGCCGTTTGCTTGTGGAGACGCAGGCCGAGGCTTGGAAACCTCGCAAGGTTAGCGGTAAATGGAGCTGGTGGCGACCGGGTGACGGACGTGTATGTCCAGGCTCCGGCTAAAGGCGTTCGTGCCTGTCTAATCTCAGGTTTTCCAACATCCCGGTCCCCGCTGTCTCCCGCGAATAGTGTTCGCACAGGGCAGGGAGGCGCGATCGGATGCCGGATGAACGACGCAGCGCATGGGGCGGGCCCTTCGGGGTGGCGTTCGACCCTTTGAAAAACTGGCTGGAAGCCCTGCCTAGCCCTGCCGTCTGGCGGGTGGTAATCCTGGGCATGGCCCTGGTCTTCCTTCTGGATTGTCTATTGGCCGGAAGGGGGCTGCGCCTGGGGCCGTTCTACCTGCTGCCGATCTGCCTTGCCTGCTGGCGGCTCAGTTTCCGGGCCGGGTTGTCCCTTGGCGTCGTGGCTGCGATCCTTGCGGCGATTATGGAGATCGCGATTACCGGCCGATCCACCGGCACCGCCCTTGGCAATCTGACGATGAACGTTTCGGCAATCGGTGTCCTGGGCGGGATCGTGGCGAATTTCCGCCGAAGCGTAGAGCAAGAGCGCGTTTTTGCGCGCCGGGACGGGATCACCGGCGCGTTGACACGGCAGGCATTCGAGCAACAGGCGGAAACAATGATAGAGGCGGCCGCCGAACAAGGCCGGCCGCTGCTGCTGGCCTATCTCGACCTCGACGGCTTCAAGATCGTGAACGATCGTTACGGCCACGAGGCCGGCGACCAGGTGCTCAAGCGTTTCGGGATCGCGGCGCGGGCGGCGCTGCGGCGCGAGGATTGTTTCGGCCGCATGGGTGGTGACGAGTTCGCCTTGCTGGTGTCGCTGCCGTCGATCGAGGACGCCCAGGAGACGGCCGAGCGGCTGCACAGGCGGTTTTCGGAGGCGCTGGCGGATACGGCGCATAAGGTGACATGCAGCATGGGAGCGCACACGATCGCGCCCGATGACGGGGCTTACCTGGACGAGCTGCTGCGCAAGGCCGACCGGCTGATGTATGCGGCCAAAAATGGTGGCAAGAACGGCTTGCGCTTCGCCACGGCCGCGCCGTCGCTCGACGTGGAATTGCCGTTGTTCGCCAACCTGGGCAAGCCCTCGCCCCGGCCGATCCTCGCCACCCGGTTCAGCGATGCACCGGAGGCCGCCGGCAACGCATGAAGGGGCCGCACGATGAAACGGCCGATCTGCTGGACACGCTGCTTTACACGGTCAAGGTGATCGCCACGAGCGGCCCCGACGACAAGCAGCGGATCGCAAACGCCTATCAGGATGCGCGCCGGCTGGCGGCGACGATCGGCCTTGACGACGAAGGCTCGGCGCGGCCGCGCATCGTCGCCTGTTTAGAGCGGTTCAGTGCCTACAAGGACGCCGGCGACGTCGCGGCGGCCGGCTGGATGCTGACCGCGATTCAGGAGCGCGTGGCCGAGCGCGATCTCCCCTATTGGCGAAAGCTGAGGAAGATCGTTGACGTTGCGGTGCGCGAGCTGCCCCGGCCGATCTGGGTTTCTCAAAAGCAGCGCGCCGGATGCTACCTTTGGGCGGCATTGGCGAGTTGATCCAGGGCAAGCGCTACAGTGGAGGAAGGTCACAGGGGGGATGACGGCAACGATTCTCACCGGATTCCGGGTTCTGGTCGTCGAGGACGAATGGTTCATCGCTGACGATCTCGCGTGGCATCTGGAAACGGCTGGGGCGATCGTCCTGGGGCCAGTGCCGAGCGTGCGAGAAGCCTTGAACATACTCAACACGCCCGACCAGCTTCCCGATGTTGCGTCCCTCGACTTCAACCTTCTTGCCGGTGATACGTCCATCCGGATCGCGGAGGAGCTGGACAGGCTGTATATTCCGTTCGTCTTCGCGACGGGCACGCCGGAGCTGATCCCGGTGCTTTACCAAATGCGTCCTGTTTGCCCTAAGCCTGTCGTGTCGGCGGCATGGTTGCAAGCCTTGGCCGAGGCGATGACGATCCGGCCCGTAGGCGAACGCGCTCCCCATTTAGCGCCGAAGTGAGCCGGAGGGCCGTCAGTGACAAAGCCCCGGTGCGATAGCGCCGGGACCGTTTCTCATGCCCCTGCGGGACCGGCGAGCCGTTCGGCGCAGATCGCGGCGACGGCCTCTTGCAGCGCCGTCACACGATCGACCAGCCACGCCAGTTCCTCGCCGGTGATTTCGTAGGCCGGGGAATAGCGCGCGCCGACATAGGCGCGATCGAGGCGGGTAAAGCATCGCTTGGCGAAACGGGTATCGCGCGGCCACACGGCGATGAGCTGCGGGGCGATCCGCTCGGCATGGGAACGCAGGACGGACAGGCGGTGCGATTTGGGGCTGTAGAGCGTCAGGACGGTCAGGACGCAATGATAGAGGCGTTCGACGGTCTGATGCAGATCGAAAGCGGCTTCCTTCTCGTAGCCCCGTCTCATGGCTTCCTGCGCCAGCTCGAAGCGGCGGGCGGCGTTCGGAAACCAATGGCCGAAATGCCGTTGCGCTTCGGCGCGAGCTTCCTCCGGCGCGAGGGTTTTGGGGGAGGCGAGGGGATAGCCCGGAAGCTCATAGAGCACGATTCCGTCGCGGGCTATGTCCACGAAGAAGGGGCGGCCGTGGGTGAGCTGGTCGTTGAAATCCGTGAGGGTGTGAACGATGAAGTTGACCGGCGTGGAGAGCTGGCGCGTGATGGTCAGTTCTTGCAGGAACCGTTCGGCCGCCTTTTCCCATGCCTCATATTGTTCGGCAAAGCCGCCGTAGTTGACGACGACGAGCAAATCATAGTTGTAGCGGCTTGCCAACATAAGCGCCTCTGCTCGCAAACATCGGCATTTTCTGCTCGAATTATCTGACAATGGAGCGGGCGTCGTGCTCACGCTCCCTGCCAATGTGCTCGCAAACATCCGGGTCTGCTTGCAAACATCCCCCACGTGCTCAGATTAATTGCCAGCGACGGCATGGTCAAACCGGGACGCCTGCCTGTCGTAGTTGCTCGGTCAGCTGACGGGAATATTCGGGATCAAGGGTGCCCGCCAGGAAGGCGCGGATATCCGACGGCCGAGCATTGAGGTGCGTGACCAGAGCCGTCGCATCGTAACCATTTCGGGTCAACGTCGGTTCGAGATCGTCGATGGCGCGGGACAGGACCTGCTCGACGATTTCGGCGGTAACCGGCTTGGCGCCGAGGCGAAAGCCCTGCTCGAATGCGAGGGTGAGATGCATCTCGATCTGAAGCGGCGTGCGCAAACGTTCGGCGATGAGGTCGATGGCTTCTTCCTCGAGGAGTTCGCCAACCTTTACGCCTTCGGCCGCACAGGCGCCAAGCAGCCAGGCAACATAGTCGCGGCGCGCGGAGCCGATCCCCTCGTAGTCAAAAATGGTCGTGCGGTAGCCAATCTCCTCCATTTGCGGCCGGCGCAGATCATTGCGCAACCGGGGATGCCCGACAAGAAGTACGGAAAGGAGCACGCCGGCGTCGGCGACCACCTCCATCAGTCGCTTCAGGCCGGTTAAGGTCTTGTGGTGCAGGTCATGGGCCTCGTCGACCACGAGGACGATCGGCCGTTTGCCTTTTTTCATGATGTCGCGCAGGTCGCGCTCCCGGCGCTCGGCCTGCTTGGGGATCTTGACCTGCGCACGATCGCCGGGAGACAAGTCGTAGAACAGGGCTTCAATGAGCGATGGCAGCGAAGTGCGCCGCTTGTCGACCGCCAGCGATTTGGCGAGTGCGACCTTGCCGGCTTTGGTGAGTTCGGCCTCGATGCGGCGCAAAAGGTGGGTTTTCCCCGAACCGACCAGGCCGGAGACCACGACAAGCCGACCGGTCTGGACGGCCGCACACACCTCGCGGATGATCGTGCGCTGATGCTCGGTCTCAAAGTTGCCGGCCCCTTGGAAAGGCCGGTCGAGGCCGTAACTGGATTGAACGTCAGCGAGCATCATTCTTCCTTTCTTCGCGCCTGGAAGCGTTCGCGGATACGGGCCGCGATCATCTTTTTGTCGAGTGTTTCTCCAAGCAGTTCATTGATGAAGGCGCGGTCACCGGCATTCATCGCGCCGATCGGCCGGCCGAGCTGGTCGGCGATGGCCCCACGGGCTGCGAGGCCATTTGGATAAGCGGTCTCTATTGCGGGTTCCGGAAACGGTGTCCGCCGTACACTCAGCCCAGCCGTGGTCGGGGGCAGCGAAGGCAATGGACGATCCCCGCCGGTGACCGCGGCGCGGGGGAGCCCAAGTTGGTCTGCCAGGCGCACCACCTTGTCGAGCCGCTCTTCGAGCTTGCTCTTCTGGTATTTGCGATAGCGAAAGAGGGGAACCGCCCCGCGCGAAGGTTGGAATGGACCGAAGCGCTTGCCCTCATGCTCGACGAACAGTTCCTGATCGAACAGGCCCCAGAGCAAGGTCACCGTTTCGCCGGCAAGTTCGGGCTCGACCTCATAGGATGCGCCTTCGACCGATACGGTCGCGTCTCCAGCAACCGTCCGTCGTTCCGGTTCGCGCGCAAAGGCGCAGAACCGCTCCCAGGAGCACATCGCCCGCACCCCGTCAGGAGGAAGATGCCGCAGCCAATCCTCGATGCGTGCATGAGACTCTGTGCGATGGTCGCCGTTATTGTAGGTGACCAAGGCGCGCCTGAGCCAAAGGTTGGCTTCCTCTTCGTCCTTCGGCTTGTGGAAATGATAGAGGGTCTCGTGCACTTCCTTGATCGTGCGAAACGGCCGCTCGACCTTGCCTTTCGCTCGCGCCGGCGTGCGCCGCTCGCTGTCCGACGGGGGCATATGCGTGAGAACCCGGACACCAAGGCTACCCATGACGGACTGGAAAACGCGCGAGCGGCTCACCGGCCCGTTATCCATATGGATGGTCGTTGGAATCCCCTGAAGCGGCAGTTCCGGTTCAGGCTTGGCGGCGAAGGCATTGTAGAGAAAGCGCAAGGCGGACTCCGCGTCCTCGCCGTAGACGGAGCGGTATTCCTGATAGCTCGCGCCGGAGCGATCATCGACCACGGAGAACAGCATCAGCGTCGGCCGGCCGCGCCCTTCCTCGACCCAAAGCGGCGCTTCCACCTGCTTCAGGTCGGACGGGCTCATGTCGAAGTGCCAGAGTTCGTTGGAACGCCGCGCCTGGAATCGGACGGCAGCCACCGGGCGGGTGACGCGCGCATAATCCAGGCCGGAAACACGCAGCAGCCGATCGACCGTTGCGCGTTTCAAGATGCCGGGCGGTGCACGGACCAGGCCATCGGGCGTCACCACGCCGTCTTCCTCAAGCAGCTTGATGGCGCGCGCCGTGGAGATATGCCGCCCCTTCCGGTTCGCCGTTCTGATCTTCAGGGCCGCGATGATTTCGGCATAGGTTTCCATCTCCGGCTGCGGGGCGATCCGGGAGGTTCCGTGATCGGCGCGCCGTACGGATTTCGGGCGGTTCAACTCCCGCAGCGCCCGATACAGGGTCCAGATCGAGATGCCGTAGGCATCGGCGGCACGAGCAACAATCTCGGTACGGCCTGGATCACGGGGAGAAAGCAGCGACAATCGGCGTCGAAGATCGACAAGAGCCTCTCCGGGCGGCCGCTTTCTCCGCTCAGCCATGGACGTCCTCGGATTCCACTGTTTTGGGAGAGCCACCCTTCTTGCCGATATGACGATAGAGGGTTGCAACAGAAACCCCCATGCGCTGCGCAATATTGCGTACCGGTATGCTGCCTTCCTTCATCAGGGCGCGCGCCGCGGCAATATCGCCCGGGCGCATCGCGGGCGGGCGGCCACCCTTGCGGCCACGTTGCCGCGCCTCGACCAGTCCAGCCGTCGTGCGTTCGCGGATCAGAGCACGTTCGAACTGGGCGATCGCACCGAAGACATGGAAGGTCAGCATGCCGCCCGGCGTCGTCGTATCAATGCTCTCGGTCAAGGACACGAGCCCGATCTTCGCGCGCTCCAACTCTTCCGCCGTCGCGATGAGCTTCTTTAGCGATCGCGCCAACCGATCGAGTTTCCAGACAACGAGCGTGTCACCAGTGCGAAGCACGTCGGAGAGAATTCGGCCCAATTCCGGGCGGTCATCGCGAGCGCCTGACCCGCGCTCGGTAAACACCTTCTCGCAACCGGCGCGTCTCAGCGCCTCAAGCTGAAGCTCCGGATTTTGATCGATCGTGCTGACCCTGGCGTACCCGACCCGCATAGCCATCCAAATGTTCTTGAAAGTCGTTGGACACATAGCATTTTGCGACAACCGTTTCTATAACAGTTTTGAGAAGATTCCATCGCGCCATTCAAGGGGCGTGACGGCATGCGCTATGGCATGCTCAAAAACCCTCGTTTATGACAAACGATCCATGGAAACCAACTATGTGTCTGACGGCCGAATATTCGCGACATGGAGCAGGGAACCTTACGCATCGAAAATCGGGCGGTCCCCGATCTTGTCCCCCTTGTATGGGATACTCCGGGAATTGAGGCGGCGATACCAAAGGATGCGGTCGGCCAGGCCGTTACCATGTTCGAGCCGCAGGAATGCGCCAACTACTTCAAATCTTGCGGATATGACCCCGAGTAATGTGGACGTGCTCTAGGTCACCCAGAGGGGCGCTCGCATCGAGTATAACCTTAAG
>NZ_JAHYXL010000002.1:0-1130000 GCF_028534175.1 Shinella sp. HY16
ATGCTTCACTCGGCTTCTCACAACGTCAGAGATACCGCATCGAAGATCGAGGGCTACACAGCAAAGCTTTCGGCCGAACTGCATGATATGCGCGAGACCGCCTATTTTCCAACGGCAAGAAAGACCTTCGCGCGGACATTCTCAACCACCGACCTCGCTCGCCTTCTCAAAGTTCCGGAGAGCACTCTCCGACAGCTGACGATCGAAGGAAAGGGGCCCCAGCCGGAAAGAGCCGAAAACAACAGGCGGACCTACACCGTGGAACAGGTGAAGGAGCTCCGCACGTTTCTCGCCGCACTTCGTCCGGATGAGGCCAAGGAGCTTCTTCCCCAGCGGCGCAACGGGGAAAAGCTGCAAGTCATCGCCACTGCGAATTTCAAGGGCGGCAGCTCGAAGACCACCACGTCGATCCACTTGGCGCACTTCCTGGGTCTTCAGGGCTATCGGGTCCTATGCATCGATCTGGACCCCCAGGCATCGATGACCGCACTCTTCGGTATCCAGCCCGAATTTGATCTGGGTGAAAACGAAACGGCCTACGCCGCCATTCGATATGACAACGAGCGCCGTTCGCTGGCCGATGTCATCCGCCCGACCTATTTCCCGGGTGTCGATCTCGTCCCGGGCAACCTCGAGCTCATGGATTTTGAGTTTGACACACCGTCCTACCTGACCTCGCGGAACCGTGATGATCTTGGCCTCTTTTTCGAGCGCATGAGCAATGCCCTCTCGCATGTCGAAAATCGCTACGACATCGTCATTCTCGATACGCCGCCATCATTGGGCTATTCAACGCTTGCGGCCCTCTATGCAGCCACCTCACTGATCATCACCGTTCATCCTGCCATGCTCGATGTGGCGTCCTGCAACCAGTTCCTCATCATGATCTCCGATCTCTCCGAAGTTCTCGGGCAGTTCGGTGCACGGTTCGAGCATGACTTCTTCCGCTTCCTGCTGACCCGTGTGAACCCCAACGACGGGCCACAGAAATACATGTCCGGCGTGATGCGCAGGCTGTTCGGGGACGACGTGCTTGTCGCCGAAGCATTGGAATCGACCGCAATCGCCGGCGCGGCAGTTGCCAAGAAAACACTGTACGAACTCGAGGCGGGGGAGGTGGGTCGCGAGGCGCTCAAGCGCGCCATCGAGAGCGCTGACCGCGTGAACTTCGAAATCCTCGGTCTGGTCCAAAAGGTATGGGGGCGTAGCGCATGAAGAAGAGCATTCTTCAACGAATGACCGATGCCGAAAACCGCGGAGATGCGGTACCGGCGTCGGACGCGCAGGAGAAGATGTTGCCATCCCGCCGACATTCGTCGCCCGTCATTTCCAATGTCGGCCGGGTCCTCACCCAATTGACCGAGGACAGCATCATCTCGCTCGACCCCGACAAGGTTGAGCGGTCCCCGTTCAAGGATCGCTTCGACAATGACGAGGAGGCCGATCAGGCGCTTGAGGCTCTCAAGATATCGATCGCCAGCGAAGGTCAGAAGATACCGGTTCTTGTCCGGCCACATCCGACAAAGCCCGGCCAGTATCAGCTGGCCTACGGATATCGTCGATGGGCGGCAATCAAAGCGATCATGGGAGATGCCGAACGACCGGAGACGATCAAGATAAAGGCCTATGTGCGTGATCTGACCGATCGCCAGCTGATCGAGGAACAGTCCCTCGAAAATGGCGTGCGCGAGAACCTCACCTGGATCGAACAGGCGATGTGGGCAGTCCAGCTGAAAGGCGCCGGTCTCTCGCATCGAGCGATATGCCCAATCTTGGGTCTTTCCGAAGCGGCTGTATCCCATCTCTTCCGGGTTACAGCCGTTGTACCGGACGATGTCATCCTTGCAATCGGCAGGGCAAGGGGTGTTGGCCGTCCAAAATGGACGGCGTTTGCGGAGCTTCTGAAGGAACCGGGACGGCTTGAAGCCGTACGGAAGGTGGTTCGGGCTCCCGAGTTCCGCAAGGCGGACAACCTAGAGCGAATTGCCCAGGCGATGCGTGCTGCAAGCAGCATGCCGGTGACGCCTGATGTGGTGGAAGCGGACGAAACGATCGATTTCACCCTTGGCGCACGGGTTTTTGGCCGGATGAAGAATGCAGCGTCGGGAATGACGCTCACGATCCCCAAAAAGGAGAAGGCATTTGCGCATTGGTTGGCCAAACGAATGCCGGCGCTGATGCATGAATACGGAGAATTTTCCGACCCTTCGTAAGAGGGCGCGGAAGGAGCAACCAGACCAAAACGGTCGAAAAGGAGAGACCAGCACAAAAGGAAAAGGCCCCCAAACGTTGCCGTCGTGGAAGCCCTCCTCAGTAGTAGCATCCTGAGAATCGCATTTCCACGAATCACAGTCAAGAGTTTTTGGCGCCGTTTTGGCGAGCGGTTTCCTTTTGCCTGTAGAAAGGTGAAGGAAATGCAGAGTGGACATGTGACGACGCCTTTCGGGCGGCGGTCGATGACGCTTGCCCTGGTGAAAAACCAGCTTGCGACAGCCGAATGCAGCCCCAACAAGACGGCTGATAAGTGGAAAATCTTCCGGGACGTCTGCGAGGCGAAGGATATCTTCGACCTCCAAGACCGGTCGCTAGCCGTGCTCCATGCATTGCTCAGCTTCTATCCGGGTTCTACCCTCTCCAATGAGGGAAGCGGACTGGTGGTGTTCCCATCAAACGCCCAGCTATCCATCCGTGCCCATGGAATCGCGGGGACGACGCTGCGCAGGCATCTTTCCGCGCTCGTTAATGCCGGCTTGATCGAGCGCCGGGACAGCCCAAATGGCAAACGCTACGCCCACAGGGGCAGAGGAGGGGAGATCGAAGCCGCGTTCGGTTTCAGCCTTGCGCCCCTGCTCGCGCGCACCGCCGAGCTCGCTGCCTATGCTCAACGGGTCGCCGCAGAACGTCTCCGGTTCAAGCGCACCAGGGAGGCGCTGACGCTTTGCCGGCGCGACATCCGCAAGCTCATATCGGCTGCCATGGAGGAGGGGGCCGATGGCGATTGGGCCACAATGGAGAACATCTTCCTCGGGCTCGTAGCAAGCCTTCCACGCTCGCCTCGCCATGAACAGATCCAAGCCGTTCTCGACAAGATGGAAAAACTTCGCGAGGAAATCGTCAACCGGTTGGAAATACAGCTAAATGTAGGAAATATAGACGCCAATGATATCCATAGTGGATGCCACATACAGAATTCAGATCCTGACTCTACTCATGAACTTGAACCACGCTTTGGAAAAGAGCTGGACGAAATCACAGCGCGCAAACCGCAACGGTCTGCCGAGCCGTTGAGGACGTTTCCTTTGGCATTGGTGCTAAAGGCCTGCCCCCAACTGGCCGACTACACCCCGACCGGCCAGATAGCCCATTGGCGGGATCTGATGGCGGCAGCAGTCGTCGTTCGCTCCATGCTGGGCGTCAGCCCATCTGCCTATCAAGCGGCATGTCAGGTGATGGGGGCGGAAAATGCAGCTATCGCCATGGCCTGTATCCTTGAGCGAGCAGAGCACATCAACTCTGCCGGGGGTTATCTTCGAGACTTGACGAAAAAGGCGGCACGCGGCGAGTTCGGTCTTGGCCCAATGGTCATGGCGGCGCTCAAGGCAAATACCGCCGATGAAAGGCTGAGAGCATGACAAGTATCGCCTCTGTTCGAGAGGGTGGCGCCGAAAATCCTATGCAAATCTGCAACGCTGCTTCGTCTTCTTGAGGTTCGTGAGACGAAGTCGTTGAGAAAGAGTTCGTCTGTCGCCAGTAGTAGACCGGCCATGCCGGAGGGATCGTTGATGAAAATTCAAACACTTCAATACGCCTTGATTGCCCTGGTGTTCGGCATATCCAGTGCACGAGCCAACGATCTGATCGCCCGCGCCACAGACGGAACCTTCTGGCTGTCCGGGAGTGTCGGCCTCATGTCGATCGAAGCGCGTGAATATGTCTATCTCGGGAACGACAAGGCCAGCCAGCTGGACTGGGATACGGACGGAGTGGTGGTCTATACGGCAGCTGCCGGGGCTGAACTTGAGGGAAATTGGCACGTCAAGGGGAGGGTAGACCTTGGTTTTGGCGGTGACGGCCACATGGTCGACTACGACTGGGTCCCGGGCTTTGCCATTGACCAGAGCATGAACGGTTGGAGTGATCGTTCCGTTCACCCTGATACCCGTCTCGACTACTATTTCAGCGGTACGCTCGAAATCGGCCGGGATATCTTCGCGGATGAAAGCACCAATGTCAGCCTTGGCGGCGGTTTCAAGTATACCGAGGTCCGCTGGGAAGCCTTTGGCGGTTCGTATATCTACAGCGACGGTGGTCTGCGCAACGACATTGGCGACCTTCCCGCAGACGTAAACGCCATTTCCTACAAACAAGAAATCCCGACAGTCTTTGTCGGAATCGACGGTTCAACACGCTTCGACCGTCTGACCCTTGCGGGTAGTATCAAGGGTGGCCTGACGACAGGCATCAACGATCAGGATGATCACTGGCTGACCGGGACCCGATTCTTCGGTGATATGAAGGTGGCGCCGGTCCTGATGCTCAATGTCGCAGTCGATTATCAGCTCACGGATACGGCGTCCTTCTATATCGCTGGCAATTTCGAGAACTTTTTTCGCAGGAAGGGGGACTTGAATTCGACGGAAACAGCGAGCGGAACCGCAACCCTCTACAGGAATGCCGCCGGTGCCTCGTTGAGAACCATGTCGTTCCAGATGGGGCTTCGCGCCCGCTTCTAGAGTGGCCGAGCGGAGGCCAGTTCAACGGAATTGCCTTGCTCTCGCAAGGATCACCTGGAGGAGGGGCTTCTTTGTCAGGTAGCAAGACACGCATATGGCCTAGCAGCATGGCAAAACTGTTTCAGAATGCCCTTAGAGGGCGCCAACACGACTTTTCCAGGCCACCGGGGAACATTGAATGAGCGACGCTTTCGGTTTCATGTTCGGTTTCTACGGACTGTTGCTCGGCTTTGCGGTCGCCGAAGTGGTATCAGGCTTCTCGCGGGCCTATGACGAACGCCACACCCGCAAGCTTGGTTTCGTTGCTCCCTTGTTCGGGATCCTTCTTCTCGTCGATCTGATTACGTTCTGGATGAATGCCTGGGCATACCGTCAGCTCCCCGAAATCAGCTATCCGGTAGCGTTCGCCGTAACTCTCGTCGCACTGCTTTACTACTTTGCTGCCACGCAGGTTTTCCCGAAGGCCACGGAGACGGACACGCTTGATGACCATATCATGGCGCACCGACGGGAGGTCGCCTTCTGCGTCCTGGCGAGCAACCTGCTAACCCAGATCCCGCCCGCCACCTTGGCCTTCACGACGCCGTGGCCCCCGGTGGATATCGCCCTCTGGGCCAGCCTGAACCTGACCTATTATACGCTGCTTTGCACGGCCGCCCTGGCGAGAAGCAAGACGGTCGTCGGATGCGCGCTCGGCACCGCAATAGCCTTCGTCCTTGGCGCAACGGCGATCTTTGCATGAGCCGCACTCGGCTCTCGGCTTGAGAAATACTTCTTTCTCCAGTCGGCCGATTAACGTTATATGGGCGAGCCGATGTTTAACATCGGCAGCTGCGAGGGAAGCTTCAACACCGATTTTGCCGTATCTGCCTTAAATTTGATAGAATGACCGATAAGGCAATCTTATCCGCCATTTTAACGAGAAGGCAGGCCGTGCGATTATTATATGAATCTATAGCATAAACCGCACACTCACTATAGGATGGCGGCCATGGATTCGCCCGTCACCCCTCTCGTCGCCTCGCCGGTACTCCCGGCCGGCTTGCCCGGCTGGGCCCTGCCGCGCGGCCGCGAGCCGGACGATCTTGTCCGCTCCGCACCCATCTGGTGCCGGCTGCTGGCGCGCGTGCCAGCCCTCAAATGTGCTGCCGTCGCCGTCCGACTGATGGGCCGCAGCGAGGACGAGGCAGCACTGCGCGACGCCGTTCTTCTGACGGCCGCGGGCGGCGATCCCAGCCTGGCTGGAAGGGTGTTTTTGGCGACCAAAAGGCTTTCCACCTGAAAACCCGCCTTCTCGTCGAAAGCGGTGGCCGAGCTTGCCGATCTGTTGGGGCTGGCCTTGGACGATTGGATGGCGACGGCGGTCGACCATGCCAATGATGTACTGCAGTCCGGCCGCTCGGCGCCGCTGGCTGCGGCGGACCTGGTCACGTCCATCCAGGCGGCGCGCCCGGACGCCGAATCGCTCGCCTGGATGCTGGGCGACCTGCTGATCGCCGCGCAGCTGAAATGGGATTATGCCGTGCCGCTGCTGATGGCGGAACGCTAAGGGCCGGCCTTCAAGACGCTTGTGGCAGGGGCCGTGTGCGCCCTGGCGAGCCAGCCTTTGCCCGCGCTGTCTGCCTTGCCCTCATCGAGGGAAGGGGCGCGGCCCTGCGCACCGCCGGCGAGATCGCGCGCCGCGCCGAGACGCTGCGCGCTGCGGTGCCAAAGGTTCGGACGAAAGGCGCCGGCGCTGTCATCCAGGCCCTGCTAAATGAGGATGCGGTGGCTGCCTCGGCGCCCGGCACCTCTCTCTCGCTGGGCAGCGATCCGGCTGTTCGACCGGCTGGAGGCATTTGATGCGGTACGCGAGTTGTCCGGCCGCAGCGCCTTTCGGATCTATGGATTGTGACGATGGCGGAACCGGATGCCCCGGCAAAACACGGATGTCTCGGACGATGGACGCAAGCGAACGCTTGTTGGATCGGGAGCTGGGGGATCTGCCGCCGGAGCTGCGCTGGCGCGGATGGATGCTGCGGGTCGACGTCGTAATCTTTGCCTCGGCCGAGCCGGTCAGCCGCGAGACGCTCGCGCGCGTCGTCGGTAGGGATTGCAGTATCGACCTCTTGATCGACGACCCGCAGAAAGAACTTCGTTCCCGCCTCTACGAGATCGTCGCCGTCGCCGGCGGCTGGCAGCACCGAAGCCGTTCGGCTTTCGCATCCGCGATCCGGGCGTCAAAGGCCCCGACACGGGGAGGGGCACCTGCGGTGCCCGAATTCGAGGCCATGATCCTGATGGTCATCGCCTACTTCCAACCGATCACCCGCAGCGACCTGTCAAAGACCTTCGGCAAGGAGATCAGCCGAGACACGACCGCCACCCTGCGCAACGCCAACTTCCTCGCCTCCGGCCCGCGCAGCCCGACGCCGGGGCGCCGTATACCTAGGTCACGACAAAGCAGTTCCTTTCGGCCTTCGGCCTGCAGACGCTGCGTGATCTGCCGGATATCGATGCGTTGCAGGATGCGGGGCTGCTCAGCCGGCAGGCGGTTCAGAAAGAGCAACTCTTGGCCGATGTGGATGGTGAGGAGGCGGAGTAAACCTGGCCAGGCTCGGGGTTAAACTACGACGGTTCAAGCCAACGTTCGCGCCGTTCGCCTCAGGACGTGGGCGGCGATCCGGACAACAATCGCGGCGGCAAGCAGCGCCATGTAGGGCCAGTACATTTCCGGGGTCATCACGGCGCGGCGGCCGAAATTGATGACGAAAGACAGCAGAAGAAACCAGATACCACCACTGTGGATGATACCGCGAATCCTAGCCCCAACGATTTCCGAGACGCGGTCGAACGACGTCAAGGTCATCAAGATGATGACGAAATAGGCCGTTCCGCCAGCAACAAAGGCCGCCGGTGCGGTCAACTCGTCGAACAGAACCGGATTGAACTGCGAGAGCGCCACGATCGCAACTGCATGCAGCAGGTGCGAAAAGGCAAACGCCAGTCCAAAGCTCCGCCTGTTCGCCTTTATCCAGCGCGTTGCTGCTGACGGCCAGAGAAAATCCAGACTTGAGGCGCAAAAGGCCAACAGGAACAGCAATAGCGATGTGCGAGCCGTCAAGCGGATCGCCATGCGTGCTGCCTCGGTCGGATCTGTAGCGAATGCCGTCACGCTAAAGCAGGCTACAGCGACTGCGGCGCATAGCCAGCCCGTCACCGCCCAGCTTTCGAGAGATCGGGTAGATCGGTTTCTCAGGGTTTGCTGCATGATTTCCCTCCAATGTAAGCGGTGTTTACATACATCTTGGGAAAACTGTCAAGTGAATGTTTACGCCGCTTACATCGAAGCGCGGGAGCCGCTATCAAAGGCGATGGCAAAATCATCGACATCACGCACGCCTTATCATCACGGCAACCTCGTCGAGGAGCTTGTCACCGCTACGATCGCCCTGATCGAGGAGAAGGGGGTCGATGCCGTTTCGGTGCGCGAGGCAGCCAAGCGGGCCGGGGTCTCTCCGGCTGCACCCTTCCGTCATTTCGCCAATAAGACGGCCTTGATGACGGCCGTGGCCGAACAGGCGATGGGGCGGCTCACCGAGCGAGTGCAGGCCGAACTCACATCGACTGGTGACGCCGATCCGGTGGAAGCGCTTCGCGCCATCGCACGTGGCTATCTCGGCTGGGCGCTCGCCAATCCGACGCACTTCAACGTGATCGCCTCGCGCACGCTGATCGACTTTCACGGCTCGCTCAAGCTGACAGGCGAAACAGAGGCGATCCGGCTGATCATGCTCGACCTGATCGCCCGCGGACAGGCAGATGGACAGATTGCATCGGCGATCGCCCCGGACGCGCTGATGCTCTCAGCGCGCGCCTTCATCTACGGTCTGTGCCGCATGTGGATCGATGGTCATTTTACCGAATGGCGCGTCGAGAAGCCGGCCCAGGATGCAATGTCAGAGGCGGTAGACCTGTTCATCGACATGATTGGTAGTCGCCAAGCCACGCCTTGACGGTCATTGTCGGGTTTGAGAGAGGCTGGATAGTGAACGTCAAGTTGTTGAATTCCGTCTTGGAGCTCCGTAAACCTATGGAGGAAGAAGCCGGGTAGAATGCTAGCATTTAGGCATTGCAAAAAGCGTATTTGGGCATGTTGTGCTCGAACTCGACGAAGGTACCAAGGGCCGGTAGGTCGCAATTGAGATACCTACTGTATCCTCGGGTCCAGGACAGTCTGATGAGGGATGACACATGCCATCGGAGCCTCGCTCACCCCGCTTAGCCGTTCTCATTGATGCCGATAACGCGTCGGCGAAGATCGCGGATGGTCTTTTTGAGGAAATCGCGAGGATAGGTGAAGCGAGTGTTCGTCGCATCTACGGTGACTTCTCCAGCGTTCGATCCAAGGGATGGGCTGATGTGCTTTCGAAGCACGCTATCATCCCTCAGCAACAGTTTGCCTATACGACGGGCAAAAACGCATCCGATATCACGCTTGTGATCGATGCCATGGATCTGCTCCACAGCGGACGTTTCGATGGTTTCTGCCTGGTGTCGTCCGATAGCGATTTTACGAGACTTGCTGCCCGAATCCGCGAGCAGGGCATCGATGTGTTCGGGTTTGGCGAACAGAAGACGCCCGAGAGTTTCCGTCAGGCATGCCGACGGTTCGTCTACACAGAAAATCTGTTGCCCGGCGCGCCCGGTAACGCGCCGGAAACAACACTCAATGCAATACCGCTGCAGCCGCCATCAGCCGCTATTCCCATTATCCGGACAGTCATCATGCAGATAGAGAGCGAAGATGGCTGGGTTCCGCTCGGCGCCATCGGTGCAAACCTTGCGAATATTGCCTCCGACTTTGACCCGCGCACCTATGGTTTCCGCAAACTGAGTGATCTCGTGCGAAAAACGAACGCCTTCGATATCGACCATCCTCAAGGTGGTGTGCTCAAAATCCGCATCAAACCGCAGCCCAGCAAGAAACCGAATGCGGCTGCGTCGACGAGTTGACTTGGTTTAATCGCGCGAACACGGCAGCCTTGTGCGTCTCGTTGATGCACGCTCTGGTGGCCAAGGCGCTTTGTCATCTGGAAGCCCAGGAAACTCGAATGATGCGGACGGTATAGGTCTATTCGGACTTTCTCAACGTTCGAATGCTACCCATGCAGGGGAGATCGAGTTACGCGAGCATCTGCAGCCCGTGCTTTTGCACGAGCGACAGGAGCTTGAGCGCTGGCCCGCTTGGGCGCTTGGCACCGGTTTCCCACTTTTGAACCGTCGACTGGCTCGTGTTCAGATAACGGGCAAAGACCGGCTGGCTGACATGGTTGTCCTCGCGGAGCGCCTTGATCTCGCCAGGTGACAGTTCCTGCGGGATCACAAGGCAATCCTCATCGAAGGTCCGCATCGTTTCCTTGTCGATAGTCCCAGCCGCAAGCATGCCTTCGACAGCGCTATGGATTGCCTCGAACGCATCGCTCTTGAACTTGCGTTTAGTCGCCATGATCAATCTCCAGTAAGGCGCCAATCTCGAGTTCCGCTTCGAGGTCGGCTTTCGACTTGGCACGGTAGAGGTCTGCGAGTTTCCGGAACGCTAGAAGCTCGTCGTCGTCGATGTTCGCCCGATCCTTCTTGGCGAAGAGATAGGCGAACACCCAGAACTCCCCGGCCTTCGCCAGAACAATTGAACGATGCATGTTGTCGTTGAGGCGCTTCTTGAAGACGCCACCGCCAAGATCGTCGGCCTGTCCAAGGGCAACCTGATCGATTGCCTTCGACAAAGCCTTGTCGGAGATGCGCGCTTTCTTTGCCGCCTTGGCAAACCACGCTGTTTTCAACACTCGTTCTGACATCGGTCTATATAGCACTAGGTGCTACATCCATCAAGATTTTAATAGGAGATCTATGCCGCCTCCCATAGCGGTCCTCATCCGGCATGCGGTTCAAGATCTCGTCGGTGATCTTGCGATATTCCGCCAGCGGACTGTCGGCCTCCAGAATGTTGGTTTCCACGCGGAACTGAGCCGGTTTTTCCACCGCGAAGTGAGCCACTGCCGATTCCGATGAAGCCGCCCCCTTGTTCCGAGATGATTGCGCCCCCGGATTCCGGGACGATCTCGCCCCCTGTTTCAAGGGGTCTGCAGGCAGTGATTGTTGTCAGTTCGTTCGAGTGATGTGTCAAGCTTTGCGCGGCAGATTTCGGCGTAGGCTCTCTCCGCTGAGTTCGATGCGATGGGCATTGTGGACGAGGCGATCCAGGATGGCGTCGGCATAGGTGGGATCGCCGATGACGCCGTGCCAGGCAGATACGGGGAGCTGGCTGGTGATGATCGTCGATCGACGGCCGTAGCGGTCCTCGAGGATTTCCAAAAGATCGTGACGGGCCTGTTCGTTGAGCGGCTCAAGACCCCAGTCGTCCAGGATCAGGACCTGAACATGGCCCAGGGTGCGTTGCAGCCTGGCGTATCTGCCGTCACCGCGGGCGAGCGCGAGCTGGGCAAAGAGCCGAGGAACGCGCTGATAGAGAACGGAACGGTCGTCGCGGCAAGCCTTATGGCCGAGGGCACATGCCAACCAGCTCTTTCCGACGCCTGAGGGGCCGCAGATAGCGAGATTGTCGTGAGCGCCGATCCAGTCACCACCGAGCAACTTCATGAAGAGCGCACGATCGAGGCCGCGTTCGGCGCGATAGTCGACATCTTCGGGCGTCGCCTGATGGCGAAGCTTGGCGAACCTGAGGCGCGTGGCAAGCTTGCGGTCGTAGCGGGAACTCCATTCCCGCTCGAGCAGCAGTCCGAGCCATTCGGCATGCGAGAGATGTTCGGCTTCGCCGTTGGCAACGAGTTCGCCGAAGGCCTTGGCCATGCCCGCCAGGCCCATGGCGTTCAGTCTATCAAGTGTTGGATGAGCAAGCATTCTTCGTTCTCCTTAGTGGTAATAGCGAGGTCCGCGGATGTTCTCGTGGTGGATCGGTTCGTGCGAGGCGGCACCATTCGAGCTCGCCGTCCGGTCGAGGTGATTGTCGAGGATGGAGCGCACTGAGCCATAGGTCCGAGCCCCGATCTCCAGCGCTCGGGCGCAAGCGGCATTGACCCTGTCGCGGCCGAAGCTCTTGTTAAGGCGGATAATTCCGAGGCAGGCGCGAAAGCCCTGCTCAGGATGCGGCCGGTCGGCAAGAATGCGCTCGCACAAAAGCTCGACATCCCGTCCCATGGCAGAGGCTTCGCGCCGAATGCGTTCGATCGTCCAGTCGGCAAACCGACGATGCGCCGAAGGCATATGATCGGGGATGGTCGTGTGTTTGCCATTGCCGCTCGAGCGGCGGTGCGCGGCAATCCGCTCGCCCTTGTGGAATATCTCGATCGTGTTGGCGGTGATGCGCGCCTCGACCTGCTCGCGGGCAAAGCGATAGGGAACGGAGTAGTAATGCCGTTCGATCTCGACGTGGTAATCCAGTCCGGCACGCCGGATACGCCACTCGGCGAAGACATAGCGCTCGACAGGCAATGGCCGCAGAGCCGGACGATCGAGTTCCTCGAATAGCTGGCGACGGGTAGCGCCGACCCGGCGCAGAACGCGTTTATCGTTGAGGTCGCAAAGCAGTTCGGCGATCGCCGCATTCACGTCGGCCAGGCTGTAGAAGACCCGATGACGCAGCCGGCCCAACAGCCAGCGCTCGGCAATACGAACCGCGGCCTCCACTTTCGCCTTGTCGCGCGGCCGCCGCGGCCGTGTCGGAAGAACGGCGCTCCCATAGTGCGCCGCCATGGCGCAATAGGTCCTGTTGACCTGGGGGTCGAAGTGGCAGGCCTTGATGATCGCCACCTTGGCATTATCAGGAACCAGAAGCGCCGGCGAGCCGCCGAAGAATTCCAGCGCCTGAACATGGCATTCGACCCAGTCGGGTAGCGTCTCTGTCCAGCGCGCTTGCGCATAAGACAGGCTGGACGCTCCCAGAACCGCCACGAACAGGTGTGCTTGTCGCGTCTTGCCCGACAGCCGATCAACGACGACCGTGACCGTGTCACCGGCATAATCGACGAACAGCTTGTCGCCGGCAGCATGCTCCTGCCGCATCGTCACCGGCAGCTTCAGCGCCCAGCCGCGATAGAGGTCACAATACCGGCTGTAGCGGTAGCCGTCGGGATAACGGCTCATGTATTCGTCCCAGAGAATTTGCAGCGTCACGTGCTTGCGCTTGAGTTCGCGATGGACCTCGGCCCAGTCCGGCTCGGGGGCCCGGCGATGACCCGTCTTCGTCCCTGCCGATTTGTAGAGCGCCGCCTCCAGGACGGCATCGCTCACGTCATCACCCAACGGCCACGAAAGACCCGCAACCGTTGCCCGCCGCAGCGTCTCGCGCACCGTCGACGGTGCTGCCCCGACCCGAACCGCAATCGATTTGTGGCCCAGTCCTTGTTCGAAACGATATCTCAGTATCTCGCGGACACGCCGCATCTCCAGTCTCTCCGCAGGCATCCCGTTCCTTCCTCGTCAACATCGACGGAAGGAACTTCACACCGGCAGAACCCCCACGCCACATCCCTTCCAAAGGGGGCGGCATCATCTCGGAACAAGGGGGCGACTATTTCTCGGAATGGAGGGGCGAGATCATTTCGGAATCAGGGCGCGGATTGCCTCGGAATTTGCAAGCCACCTCTGAGTATGGTTTTCTGATCAGGCTTTGGTCAAGGGATTGGCCTTTTCTCCTCTCTTCTGAGCTGCTGCGGCCGAGCTGGCCTTGAAGCGGAAGCTGTCGTTTCCTGTTTCCAGGATATGGCAACGGTGGGTCAGGCGATCGAGCAAAGCCGTGGTCATCTTGGCATCACCGAAGACGGTTGCCCATTCGCTGAAGCTGAGGTTGGTCGTGATAATGACGCTGGTGCGCTCGTAGAGCTTGCTTAGCAGGTGGAAGAGCAACGCTCCCCCTGAGGCACTGAACGGAAGGTATCCCAATTCATCGAGGATCAGGAGATCGAGGCGAACCAGGGTCTCAGCGATCTGTCCTGCCTTGCCTTTGGCCTTCTCCTGTTCGAGCGCATTGACCAATTCGATGGTCGAGAAGAAGCGGACCTTCCGGCGGTGATGCTCGATCGCCTGGACCCCAAGGGCAGTCGCGACATGTGTTTTTCCTGTGCCCGGCCCACCGACGAGCACGATATTCTGCGCCCCGTCCATGAACTCGCATCGGTGCAGTTGGCGCACCGTCGCTTCGTTGATTTCGCTGGCGGCGAAGTCGAACCCGGAGATGTCCTTATAGGCTGAGAAGCGAGCAGCCTTCATGTGATAGGCAATCGAGCGAACCTCACGTTCGGCCATCTCGGCTTTCAGCAACTGGGACAGGATCGGCACGGCCGCATCAAAAACTGGAGCCCCTTGCTCAATCAGGTCTGTGACGGCTTGGGCCATGCCATACATCTTCAGGCTCCGCAGCATGATGACGACGGCGGCACTTGCGGGATCATGACGCATGGCGACCTCCCACGATCCGGACACGCAAGCCATCGTAGCGTTCGACGTTGGCCTTGGGTTCACGCAACAAGGTCAGCGCCTGTGGCGTGTCGATGTCAGGGCCGTCAGTCGTTTTCCCATCGATCAGACGATGCAGCAGGTTCAGCACATGTGTCTTGGTCGCGACGCCTTGATCCAGAGCCAGCTCCACAGCCCTGACGACGACCTGTTCGTCGTGATGAAGCACCAGAGCCAGGATATCGGCCATCTCACGATCGCCGCCCAGGCGACGCAGCATCTGGTCCTGCAACTGTCGAAAGGCCCGCGGCAATTCCAGGAAAGGCGCACCATTGCGCAGGGCTCCGGGTTTGCGCTGGATGACCGCAAGGTAATGCCGCCAGTCGTAAATCGTTCGCGGTGGTTTGTCGTGGCTGCGTTCTATGATCCGCGGATGTTCGCAGAGGATATTGCCCTCGGCTGCAACAACCAGTCTCTCGGGATAAATCCGCAAGCTGACAGGCCGGTTCGCAAACGATGCAGGCACGCTATAGCGGTTCCGCTCGAAGGTGATCAGGCATGTCGGAGAGACACGTTTGCCCTGCTCGACGAAGCCGTCAAACGCAGCGGGGAGCGCCATCAATGCTGGCTGTTCCGCGGACCAGACGTCCGCGATCGTGCCGGGCAAGGTGCCGTGTGCTGTGTCGCGCCACAGGTCCTGGCAATGCTGTTCCAGCCAGGCATTCAATGCCGCCAGATCAGGAAAGTCCGGCATCTGTTGCCAAAGTCGCGGCCGGGCATCCTGGACATTCTTCTCGATCTGGCCCTTCTCCCAACCCGCGGCGGGATTGCAAAACTCAGGCGCAAAGACGTAGTGGTTCGTCATCGCGAGGAAACGGATATTGACCTGTCGCTCCTTGCCACGACCGACGCGATCGACCGCGGTTTTCATGTTATCGTAAATGCCGCGACCCGGCACACCGCCAAACACACGGAACCCGTGCCAATGAGCGTCGAAGAGCATCTCGTGCGTTTGTAGCAGGTAGGCCCTGACCAGAAACGCCCGGCTGTGTGATAGTTTGATATGGGCGACCTGCAGCTTCGTGCGCTCGCCGCCTATCACGGCATAATCTTCGCTCCAATCGAATTGGAACGCTTCGCCTGGGCGGAAGGACAGAGGAATGAATATGCCGCGGCTCGCTGTCTGCTGCTCAGTCCGCCAGTCACGAGCGAACGCGGCGACCCTACCATAGGAGCCGGTAAAGCCGAGAGCCATCAGATCGGCATGAAGCTGCTTCAATGTTCGGCGCTGCTTGCGCGACCTCCCGGCCTCGGTCTTCAGCCAGCCAGAGAGTTTGTCTGCAAAAGGATCAAGCTTGCTCGGTCGTTCCGGAACCGTGAACGTCGGCTCGATCGTGCCGGCACTCAAATACTTTGCGATAGTGTTGCGTGACAGCCCCGTGCGCCGGCTGATCTCCCGGATCGACTGCTTCTCGCGCAGCGCCATCCGACGGATGATGTTTAAAAGTCCCATGTGGATCACTCCGTTGCCCCCGTCGCTCACCGCGTTGGGGGAAGGTTCACATGGCTCAATTCTCAATGGAAATTATGCGCCTAACCGGCTCAGTTCTGCGTGGAAACCAACACCCAAACTTAAAACCGGAATACAATTTGACTCGGCATCCATTCAGTGTTCATATGGGATATTATTGGTATACCAAGCGGACGCCAGGGCAATGCAGAATGAAGAAGACACCCTCACGCAAAGCGCCTTCGAAGAAATTCGGCGCATGATCGTTTCAGGGGAAATGCCGGGAGGGGCCGTCGTTACGGAGCGCGGCCTTGGTGAAAGGCTCGGCCGGTCCAGAACGCCCATTCGCGCCGCGATCGGTCGGCTTGAGGGGGAAGGGTATCTGCGTCGGCACGGGCGGGTGATCCTGGTCGAGGGTGTTGCCGTCGAGGACATCATCGAGATCCTCAATGTTCGCCTGTTCCTTGAAGTCGGTGCGGCCAGGGAGGCGGCCGGCAGGATGAGCAAGGAGACTGTGACGGCGATCCGCAATGCCATTCTCGACATGCGCGATCCTTCAGGCGTCGTGCCGGCGCTCCACTGGAGTGTCGATGACCTGATTCACCTTTCCATTGCCGAGGCCTCCGGAAACAAGCTTCTGGCCCGTATGGTCGTTGAACTTCGTGATCGTACCCGGATGTTCGGACTCTCGCGGATACCGTCCCGCTTTGAAGCCGGCAAGGAAGAGCACCTTGCGATCATCGACGCGATAGAGGCGGGGGATGGCCAGGCAGCGGCCGAGGCGATGAGCCGTCATCTCGAAAACGCGCGGGCCGGAATTGTTCAGGCATTGTCGAAAGGAAGACTTTAAGATGGCCTTGCTGTCAGAAGCTGCCACGGGCGTGTACATCATCGCGGTCACGCCGTTCACGGAAACGGGCGCTCTCGATTACGAGAGCCTTGATCGTGTAACGGACTTTTATCTCCAGGCAGGCGCTTCCGGTATCACCGTCCTCGGCATGATGGGCGAGGCGCCGAAGCTCTCCGCGGCCGAGAGTCTCGATGTCACCCGGCGGGTCGTCGCGCGCGCGGGCAAGGACGTGCCGGTTGTCGTGGGCGTTTCCAGCCCGGGCTTCGCGGCCATGCGGGAACTGACCGCTGCGGTGATGGATGTCGGTGCGGCGGGTGTCATGGTGGCACCGCCGGGCACGTTGCGCAGCGATGATGCCATTCTCGGCTATTACCAGATGGTTGCGAGCACGCTTGGCGAGGACGTCCCTCTGGTCTTGCAGGATTTCCCCCTGGTGACGAGCGTACAGATCACGCCGAAGGTGATTACGCAGATCGTGAAGGCGGTTCCGAGCTGCGTCATGCTCAAGCACGAGGATTGGCCCGGGCTTGCAAAGATCACGGCACTCAGGGCGGCGCCGGATGCACGCCGCATCAGTATTCTCGCAGGCAATGGCGGGCTGTTCCTCCCGGAGGAACTCGACCGCGGCGCAGATGGCGCGATGACGGGCTTTGCCTATCCCGAAATGATGGTCGATGTCTGCAAGGCCCATGCGGCCGGGGATCGGGAACGCGCGCGCGATATCTTCGATGCGTATCTGCCGCTTGCCCGATACGAGCAGCAGCCGGGGCTTGGTCTCGCCATTCGCAAGCACGTCCTGGCCCGCCGTGGTGCAATCGCATCTCCAGCGCTGCGCCAACCCAGCGCGAAACTGAGCGCCGCAGATATTGCCGACATAGAAACGCTCATTGCCCGGCAGGAGCGCCGTCTGGGAGGACTCGGCTGATGGATCTCGGTCTTGAGGGAAAACGCGCCCTTGTGCTCGGCGCCAGCCGGGGTCTCGGTGCGGCAATTGCTCAGTCCCTGGCAAGTGAAGGCGCCATCGTTTTCGCGGCAGCAAGGCGCGAGGACGCGATCGTCGAATGGCGCGCGCGGCTTGCCGAACCGGTTGCGGCGCGAGTGGAAGCCTGCTCCTTAGACCTTTCGGACAGGGCTGCGCTCGATGCATTTGCAGACCGCCTGTTGGCCGAAGGCGGTGTCGACATTCTCGTCAACAACGGCGGCGGACCGCCGCCCGGTGCGGCGCTCTCGGCTCGCCTCGATGACTGGCAGGCCCACTTTTTGGTCATGGCGGCGCACCTGTTCCACCTGACCGGCCGCCTGTTGCCGCCGATGATGGACCGGAAATGGGGCAGGGTGATCACGATCGGCTCTTCCGGCATCGAGCAGCCGATCCCGAACCTCGCGCTCTCCAACGGCATTCGCACTGCCGTGCTCGGCTGGTCGAAGACCCTCGCGAGCGAGGTGGCTGCCAGCGGCATCACCGTCAACGTGGTCTTGCCCGGCCGGATCGACACCGAGCGGGTCGGGGAACTCGACACGGCGGCCGCAAAGCGGCTCGACCGCCCTGTGGAGCAGATACAAGCGAACTCGCGGGCCGCGATCCCGCTGGGGCGCTACGGACATCCGCAGGAATTCGCCGATGTCGTGACGTTCCTTGCGAGCACGCGCGCCAGCTATGTCACCGGATCCAAGATCCGCGTCGACGGGGGACTTATCAAGGGAATTTGATCATGAAGCGGACACTGCTTTTCCTGCAGAACGGCACCGAGTGCAAAACCGTCTCCAAGCTTGAGGATACATTCGCAAGCCACGGTCTAGATATCGATTATCGCTGGGCCTACGATGGCGACTTCCCCAACGATCTAAGCGCTTATTCCGGGATATTCGTTTCCGGCAGCCCCCATGGCGCCTACGAAGATATTCCTTTCATCCATCGGGAGCATGAATTGCTACAGCAGGCCGAGCGGGCAGGCATTCCCATGCTCGGTATCTGCTTCGGCAGCCAGATCCTCGCCTCCGCGCTGTGTGGCCGTGATCAGGTCTTCCGGCGTTCGTTCTGCGAGGTCGGCTATAAATGGCTGAACGTGTCGGAGGCCGCAGCGAGCGACCCCATAGCAAACTCCCTCGGCGACCAGGTCTATATGTTCGTCTGGCACAATGACGAGGTCGCCGCGGCTCACCCCGACATGACAATCCTCGCCTCCACCGATCTTTGCCCCAACCATATCTGGCGATACCGCGACCGGCCGATCTGGGGGATTCAGGGACATCCGGAGATCTCCCGCGAACAGGCGGCGATCTGGTTCGAGGAAAACAGGAGCACCCTGGAGAAGGATGGCGCCGACGTCGAGCAGCTTAAGCAGGCCGCTGACGATGTCCTGCCCGCCAAGACGATGATTACGAAATTTGCTCGTTACTGCCTGGCCTGAACACATCATTGGGAGGAAACCAAGTGTCTAGAAGCCTGTTGTTGGCGGCTGTGGCCGCCGCTGGAATGCTCATCGCTTCCACGTCGCATGCAGAGGAATTCGTCTTCTCCAGCTGGGGCGGGACCTATCAGGAGGCGATCACGAAAGCGTGGATCGATCCGTTCCACGAAAAGACGAGGATCGATGTCGTCCAGGATACGAATCCGGAAATCGCCAAGATAAAAGGCATGGTCGACACCAACACCGTAAGCTGGGACGTCGTGACCGGCGGCGGGGACGCCCTTTCGCGCGGGAAGGCCGAAGGGCTGTTCGAGGAAATCACGCCGGAAATGGTCAATCAGGATCATGTTCTTGCAGAGGCGCGCCATCCCTATGGCGTTCCGTCGGAAATCTTCTCGACAGTCATCGGCTTCTCGACCGAGCAGTTCCCGGACAGCGGGCCGCAACCGCAGACGTTCGCGGACTTCTGGGATGTCGCAAAATTTCCCGGAAAACGCGCGATGCCGGACAGCCCTTCCGAGGTTCTCGAAATCGCGCTGCTTGCCGATGGCGTACCCGCCGATCAGGTTTACGCCGTGCTCGATACGCCGGAAGGTGTGAAGCGGGCCTTCGACAAGATCGCTGAGATCAAGCCGCATGTGTCCGTCTGGTGGTCTAGCGGCGCACAGCCCGTTCAGGCGCTGGGCAGCGGAGAGGTGACCATGGCGATCGGCTGGAATGGCCGGTTCCAGGGTGGCATCGACGAGAAGTTGCCGATCAAGATGACCTGGGGCCAGTCGGTTGCCCAGGTCGGTTATTTCATGATCGTCAAGAACGCTCCCAACAAGGATGCGGCCGTCAAGTTCCTGAACTACGTCGTTTCCCCGGAAGCGCAGGCGGAATTCAGCAAATATGTCGCCTACGGCCCGATCACCGAGAGCGCCATGGCGCTGATCGACGACGAAAGAAAGGCACGGCTGCCGTCGACGCCAGACCGTCTGAAGGGTGCGCTCTTCCTGAATACGGCCTGGTGGGGAGAGCACGCCACCGCAATGACCGAAAAATACACGGCACTGCTGCAGGACTGAGATCATGGTACAGACGAACTACTGGTTTTCCCGGGACGAATTCGCGTCCCGGGTAGCTCGGGTCCAGGCCGAGCTGAAGAAGGACGGCTTCGACGCCTTCCTGGCTTTTCTCCCGGAAACCGTCACCTATCTCACCGGTTTCTTTACGCGCGGATATAGCTCGTTCCAGTTCGCGATCATTCCGGCGTCGGGCGATCCGGTCGTGATCTGCCGGGATGTCGAAGAGTATTATCTCGATTCCACCTGCGTCTTCCCGGGGCGCGCCATGTGGAACGATTCCGATGACAAGTCCCGGGTGGCCGCTTCCGCTATCACGGCTTGCCTCGGGGACAGTCCGCGCCTCGCGGTCGAAATGGGCGCCTGGACACTTTCTGCGGCCCGTCTTTCCGGCCTGCAGGCTGCGCTTCCGAAATCGAGCTGGGTGGACTGCAGCCGGCTGGTTTCCTCCATGCGGCTGATCAAGTCGCCGGCTGAAATCGCCTATCAGCGCAAAGCGGCGGCCGCCGCCGAAGCGGGCATGCGGGCGGGCATCGAGACCGCGAAAGCCGGTGCGAGCGAGCGGGATATGGCAGCAGCCATCTGCGCGGCGATGATCCTCGCGGGCAGCGATTCCCCAGGCCCTGGCGTGCTCTCCTCCGGCGAGCGGGCTTTCCACCTTCACGGCGGCTATACGGATAGGGTCCTGCAGCACGGCGATATCGTGCAACTCGAAACGACGCCGAACCACCGGCGCTATCACGCACGCTTCATGCGGCCGATGAAGGTCGGAGGCGCGACTGACGAGGACATGCGGACGGTCGAGCAGCTCATCGGGATTCAGGACGAAGCGCTGGCCCAGGTCGCCCCCGGCGTGGAAGCCACGGTGCCCGACCGGATCTATCGTGAAGGCGTCCTGTCGGCCGGGTTGCGGGAAACCTACACCAACAAGACGTTCTATTCCGTCGGATTGCTGCTCGAGCCGAATGGCGGCGAGCCGCTTGAAGCCGCGCCCGGATGCACCTGGAGCTTCGCACCGGGCATGACCTTCCATACCTATGTGCTGGCAAAGGGCTTCGGGATGTCCGAAACGATTGCGATCACCGAGACCGGCTACGAGCGCCTGACGAACTTCCCCCGCCAGCTTTTCGTGACCTGACCATGATGACGACGGTAGCACGCAAATCGACCGCGCCTGCCTTGGGGCTTCTGCCCCTCGGCATCCTTCTGCTGGTCTTCTTCATCTGGCCTGTCGTCACGCTTCTCGGGTTGAGCTTCGGCCAGGATGAGTTCACGCTCGACTCCTATCGCCACCTTATTAATGTGCCCGTCTATCGCGCGGTGCTTGTCAACACGTTCACGATCTCGGCGATGGTGACGGCGCTTTGCGTGCTCTTCAGCTATCCGCTGGCCTATCTCATGGCGACCGTCAGCCCGCGCGTCCTGCGCCTTCTTCTGCTGGCGGTCGTATTGCCCTTCTGGACGAGCGCGCTCGTGCGCACGACGGCCTGGATCGTCATCCTTCAGCGCAATGGCGTTCTCAACGAAGTCCTGGTTGGAAGCTCGCTGATCTCCAATCCTCTCCCCTTTGTCTACAATCTCTCCGGCGTGCTGATCGGCATGACGCATGTCCTGATGCCATTCGTCGTGCTCCCGCTGTTCGCCGCCTTTCGATCCGTCGACCGTTCCGTGATTCAGGCGGCCGAGAGCCTCGGCGCCGGTCCTGTCCGGATCTTCTTCAAGATGCTACTGCCGCTCACTGCGCCTGGCGTGCTGGCGGGTGCCACGATCGTCTTCATGAACGCCATCGGCTACTACATAACGCCTTCGCTGATGGGCGGCCCCGGCCAGACGATGATCGCGCAGATGATCGACTTCAACATTTCCAAGCAGCTCAACTGGGAGCTCGCCTCCGCCCTTGCCGTCGTCCTGCTCATCTCGACGCTGATCGTCTTCTTCCTTTTCCAGAAGGTTTTCGGCCTCGACCGGCTGATGGCCCCGGGCGGTTCGGGCCGGGCCGGGGAGAGTTTCGCCGGCAAGGCGAAGCAACGGTCCATGGGGGGGCGCGTCGCGGTGGCCGCCGGCATACTCGTCGCCGTGTTTCTCATCCTGCCGATCCTCTTCGTTTTCCCGATGAGCCTTGGGGCTTCGCCCTTTCTCAGATTTCCGCCGGAAGAATATTCCCTCATCTGGTATCTGAACTTCTTCTCCAACGCGAAATGGCTGACGGCGCTCCTCAATTCATTGAAGGTGGCGGCCATCGCAGTCACCTTGTCGATCGTGTTGGGCACGGCGGCGGCGATCGCGCTCAACCGGATCGACAGCCGGTTTCGCAAGGTGATCGAGACCTATTTCCTCTTGCCGATGATCATCCCGACCATCATCGTTGGGGTAGGCCTTTTCTATTTCCTCGCGCCCCTCGGTCTCATCGGCGGCGCGCTCGGACTGGGACTTGGCCATGCCGTCCTTGCCAGCCCCTATGTCTTCCTGACGGTTCGCGCCGCGGTCCAGGGTTTCGACACGAACCTGGAGCAGGCGGCCATCGGGCTCGGCGCCTCCTGGCCGATGATGTTCCGCAGGGTCATGCTGCCCGCCATCGCTCCGGGGATCGGCGCCGGCGCCGTCTTCGCCTTCATTACGTCCTTCGACGACGTCGTGCTGGCGATCTTCCTCACGAATGTCCGAAGCCGGACCCTACCCAAGCTGATGTACGAAGGTGTCGCGCACGAGATCGATCCCACGATCATCGCCGCATCCGGACTCATCATCCTGCTGACCGTTTTCACGCTTGGACTCAACATGATCCTGACACGGAGGTCACATTGACTTTTTCAAGTCTCGGTAAGCCCGTCGGTATTTCGGGTATCGTAAAGAACTACGGCGCGCTCCGTGCTTTGGATGACGTCACGCTGGATGTCGGCGCGGGAGAATTCTGTAGCTTGCTGGGTGCATCCGGATCCGGCAAGACCACCTTGCTGAAAGTGATCGCGGGCTTCGAGGCGATCGATGCCGGCCATCTCCGGATCGGGGACCGGGATATCGGCCGGGTGCCGGTTTCGAAGCGCAATATCGGCATGGTGTTCCAGAATTATGCGCTGTTCCCGCATATGAGCGTGTTCGACAACGTCGCTTTCGGATTGGAGACCAGGCAGACGCCTCGATCCGAGTTGCGCGAGCGGGTCGACGAGACGCTCGCCATGGTTGGTTTGACCGGCTACGAGGAGCGCCTGCCGAGACAATTGTCCGGCGGGCAGCAGCAGCGGGTCGCGCTTGCGCGGGCGCTGGTCATCCGCCCGGATATCCTCCTGATGGACGAACCGCTCGGCGCGCTCGACAAGAATCTGAAACAGTCGATCCAGCTTCAGTTGAAGGCATTACATCGCCGTGTCGGGATTACGGTGATCTATGTCACGCACGATCAGGAGGAGGCGCTCAATCTTTCCGACCGGATCGTTGTCATGGATGCAGGCCGTGTGATCCAGGTGGGAACGCCCCAGGATCTGTATTTTAAGCCCGTCAATCGATTCGTCGCGGGCTTCCTGGGCGACTGCAACGTCTTCTCACGCGAGGACGGGAGCTGCTATGTCGTGCGCCCGGAACATCTGAAGGCTGGCACCCTTGCGCAGGATTGCGAGATCCGGCTCGTTGCGACCTTGACGGATGTCATCTTTATAGGGACCGGCTTGAGATTGATCATGTCGATCGGAGACGAGACGGTTATGGCTATCGCTGATATGCGTCAGCAGCCAGAGATTCCTCCGGCTGGCGATAAAATCTGCATAGGCTACAGTATAGAAGACGTCCTCCCTGTTACAGTTTAGAGCACCTCCGGTTCAATCCGGTTCATATTCGGAGGCCTTGAAGTAGTTGGCGCATTCGACGGGCGTGAAGAGCTCGATAATGAACTGACGGCATTCCAGGGGGGTATGGTTCGTGCGGCCCTTGCCCGTATTATCGCCTTGAGCTTGGCGAAGGCGTTTTTGATGGGATTGAAGTCTGGGTTGTTGATTGCGGGAGCCTTGCGCCGCCAAGCAAGCCGATTGAGGACGTCGACCACATGCTCCCCGCGCAGGTGCGGACCAACCTCGATTGCCAGCGCCTTACGCGTATGGATCTCGATCACCGTCAACGCCTGGAACGTGCGGACGATGGCCATCCACATAAGAGGATGATTGGCGGCTTCTTGCCAGCGTTTGTCTCTTCGGATGAAGGCCTGGGCGCGTCCTGCCATAATTTGCGCGATTTCAGTCGTTCAGTTCGTCGCCTCGTCCTCGACGACTTGGTGTGCAAGTGTGGGATAGATGCATATAGAAGACCGTTAAAAAGAGAGGAGAACGCATGAAGCGAAAGATTGTGCTCTCTGGCCTTTCATTCGCGGTGTTCACGAGCCTCTCGGTTTTGCTGAGCCCGTTGAAGGCCGCCCCCAGGGAGTTGAATCCCACTTTAGAGCCCGTGCAATATATCGATCTGGCGCGAGAGGCTTTTCGGACCGGAAGGAAGGAGGATGCGACATTCGTGCCCTATGTAGGACAGCTTCGCTATTGTGCCTAGCTTATCGCAAATCCTCCACTTGATCCAAGTCGGAAGCCCGCGCTGTTCGCTTCACTAATGGGAGTGGTGGCCCTGCCGATAAACAAGCATGAATTCGGTGATGTGGAGGAAGCGGTCGGGTTAATTGACGAGGCATTGGCGTGGGACGCGGCGAACCCGGACAGCTCGATTCCGAAAACTGCTCACGAACGCAGACGAGCTGGTTTGATGAGCTTGAGAAAGAAGATGTCAGAAAACTCCAGGTCGATCTAGGATCAACGTGAGGCTAACAGCTTAGAGAGCCGTTAGCCGGCTGAACAAGCCGTCTTTCCTATCTCGAGCCGGGAAATTATAAGTTGGTTGAATTTTATGAATAGATTATTGATCTCGTTTTCTTTTTTGATACTGCTGCTTGGTCAGCCCGCCATCGGGCAGGGGGCTTCAGAAGAAGAAAGAAATTGTATCGATCGGTCTGGTGGCGTTACCAGTGAAATGCTCAAGTGTGTGACGCTTTCGTACCAAACGGCCGACGCGAGTCTCAACAAGGCTTGGCTGGAACTATCTCCAAAGCTGGATTCCTTCCAGAAGAAAGCATTTCGTGAAGCCCAGCGTGACTGGATCAGCTTTCGCGATACGACATGCGCTGCGGAAGCCGTGCTTCAAACAGGCTCCTTTGCCAGCGTCGCATTGATCGATTGCAAGGCTCGCCTCACTTCCGAGAGGCTTCGCTGGTTCGAGTCTGCCCAGCCAGGCTAGAAACCACAAACGACAAGTAAACGTTGCCTGTAGATACCAGAAGCGGGCCGTATTGCAGGGCGAAGCTCTGCGAGCCGGAGAACGGTTAAATTGGAAACGCCGTAGTTCCAATAGGAACAGTTCGAATATTGGAGGATGGAATGCTCAGAACACTCGTGTTCGCATTGATTTTCAGCTTTTCGACGTCGTCGCCCAGCTTTTCACAGGACTACCCGTTCCAGGGACTTGCGGCGGACATTGCCATGAACACCCTGCACAACACCTTGTTGAATGCCTCTATTCGGTCGTCGCTTGAGGAGGGGGAAAGTGGCGCCGCCGAGGATGCTGCTTATCTGACCCGTTACAGGTCCAACCCGCAAGTCAGCGCCAGGGCGGAAGGTCAGTTTCTTGCCTTCGTTGAGAAGACCAGCGGTCCGGCGGGTGCTGCGGTCGTCAAGTTGGAGTTCGACAAGAGCAGTCCCGTCAAACTGTGGGCTGGCCTTGTTTCCAAGGACGGCCTTAAGCCAGGCGACGCGGTAGATGCGGTTGCCGCATACTGGATCCTCAATTGGATCATTGCCAATCAGGCACATGATGAGGAGTTTTCAACCAAGCCCGTACTGGATCAGGTGCGTGCCGCGTTGATGGGCAGTCCTCGATTCAGGAAACTGAGCGAAGCGCAGCGTCAGGAACTCTCGGAGGTGTTGATGATGAACTTCCTGATCCAGCAGGCGGTCTATAGCCAGGCCGTCACCACCGCAGACACCAGGATGCTCGAACAACTGAGCAGTGCAGCAGTACAACGCTTCTCCAACGAGGCTGGGACAGACCTGCGAAGGATCAAGCCTACACATGCAGGGTTTGTCACGAGATAGTCTGCTAGTTGGGGCGTGCCCCACCAGGCGGTGGCTGGCACTTTGGGAAACGCTATCAGCAGCTAACGAGTGGCGGCTGCGCGAAATGCCCGATCAAAAGCTGAACGAGCCGGACGCGAAAGCGCCGCCGCCGCTTCATTCAACCACTCCTCGATCTCCTGCCCGGCTTTCGGCTCCGGGCGGCCGGCTCCCTTACTGAAGGCCTGGATCGCTTGAGGATGCTTGCTGAGCGCGTATGAAACGCCTCCCGTGAAAAAGCCAACATCTTCTGCCCCAGGCCACCAGAGGCTTCCATCCTTTCGTTCAGCTCTCGCCAGGGCGTCTGGATCCGCCACCAGTGCCGCCCATTGCTTTCCCAGACGATTGGCTTGACCATCAGTCAACATGGACGACGTATATTGTCGTAAAGCCCTACCTGCTCTGAAGTCCTCAAGATAGTTTGCAACGCCGAGTGGATCATTGTCGACAGCTAGCGCCTGATTTTCGAGGTCTTCCAGGCCAGGCTTTCCCGCTGCCAGAAAGATCTCACCTGAAAGGCGTTGCGCTACGGTAGGTGTAGCTTCGAAATGAAAGAGCGTCACAAAGGCCAAAATCGCCACTACCTTGCCGCGGATCATCGTCATCCTCGCCTGTCCAAGTCCCCTGCCTACGGTCGACTCATTTCGCCAGCGAAAAACAACCGCTAAGCCGATAATGGTCAAGTTTGGATATTTTGTGTGGTGCCGTGAGCGTGCTGCAACCGTCGCCCTTCCTAACGGAATCCACCCGGCGGAATTATGTCCGCCGGACGCTTCGATATGCAGGCGAGGGATCGCGAATGGGATTTTGCTGCGGCGTTCATGCCTGTGTCAACGGCGGAGTAAAAACCGGCCTCGGGCCTCAGCGTGCCGGCCGCGCTTGGCATCTCATCGGGAAGTTCGCCTTCCGAGAAGATGAAGCCGCTGTCAGGTTCGAGAGCGGCGATCCCCTCGACGTTCTCGCTCTTAATCGCCGTCAGCCAGCCCGGCCCACCGGCCTGCTAATGCGAGAACAGGATGCCGGGGCCAGTCTTTGCGAACAGGGCTGCCATCGCATCCGAGATCACGCCGGCATCGTAGGGGCCGGTGTTCGGCGTCACTGAGCGGAAGAACTGGTCGAGCGTCTCCGGCTTGCGGTGAACTGGACGTTTTCGAAGTAATCCGGCCCCTTGCCGATGCGGAATTGATCGAAGAGCAACTGGTCGAACGAAGCGGGCTGGACCGTTGCGGCGACTGTGCTGTTGCCGGCGCGGCCACGAGGCGGCTGATCGACGGTATAGACCGGGAAATGTCGGCGCAGGAACATCGTCTGGAGGCCTTCGCGCCCATCCGGTATCCATACGCCGTGAACCGCGGAATTTTCTCGCGCGTGTGGGGCATTGCTGACGTATGATGGGGCTATTGTTTCAGGCGGCGATCTGAGCGGCGTCTTTTTCGGCCTGGCGCAGGTTCAGTTTCAGCACCTCCTGCACCCGCAACGCAAGGGATGGAAACCCACACCGCATGTCCATATGGCCCGTTGCAATCCACACGAGCCGATGCCATTCCGCGATTAGATGTATCGGGATGCGTCTTTAAGGTCAGCTTCATAATTGGCAACCGCCGTTCCGGCGTTTCTCTCACCTCGTCATCGTGAACATCGTCCGCTGATGCGTGAGCGGACTTTTCGGGATCCTCAAGTGAGAGATGACGGCTGCTCATTCGTTTGGCAGGGCGTAGCGAAGTATGCGCAGCTCGTCTTCATCCTCAAGTGAAACCTCCAGCACCTGGTTGATCAAGTCAGGCTCCGCCTCCAACTCCGCAAGGGCCTGCTCGAAGAGTTCGATCTGCATGTCTAAATCCATGCCGGGTGGGCCATTGAGGCAGATTAGCCCGGCATGGATGGCAACGTCTGCATACTGGCCCTTGGAACCGGGAGTGTCCTTTGGACCCCGAAAATCCACGGAGTTCTTGGTTACGAATGTCCAGTCACCCTGGAGGATGATCGGCTTCAGCTCCCAATCCTTGCGGCCGGCCAAACCTATCCAGACGATGTGGCTCGTTTCCCCATGACCTTTGCCGATTGCGAGTTTGGCAAGTTCCGGACTGAGGCATTCATCAATCAGAAATTTCATCCCGCCTTCCTGCGACGGGCGACACGGCGGTCGACGATGATAGTTGCGCCCTCGGGCAAATCGGAGGAGACGCGCGGCCGCCCACGAAGGGGGTTTGCCTCCGCGTAGATCGCAGCGAGACGCACCTTTTCCGCGTCAAGGCTTGGCCAAGTGTCCAGAATCTGCTCGATCGGGAGACCAGCCGCGGCGGAAGCGGCGACATCATAGACCGGAACACGCGTGCCATTGATGACCGGCGTGCCGCCTAAGATATCCGGCGATACCGCGACGAGTTCGCGAGCGGCCGCAAGATCGTCCAACCGCTTGCTTGTCTCCCGGACGAATGGAAGCAGGTCGATTGTCAGGAATTCGTCGTGTACAGTCCAATCCTCGCGCAGCAGCGCAGCCCAGGCGAGCGCCCGCGAGCGCGTGAGGCGCGGACCGACGGTCTTGATTGCAAAGAGCCGCTCCTCCGAGGTCAGGCGTCTGGCGCTCTCGAAGTAAAAGGCAATGAATGAGCACGCGCCGGCGAGAATGTGCCGGCCATTGTCGAGCGAGACAAACGCCTCTGGCAGGATATGTTCGTCGATGGCGCGGTTCACGTCGCGCAGGCTCACGCGCGAAACGACAGCGGCCTCGCTCGCCTTCAGCATTTCCGCAACCTCGGGCATATGGGCCTCCTGATTAATTCTTCCGATGGATCGGAATATATATTCCAGGCGCTACGATTACAAGATGTCGGGCTCGCGTTGGGCCATTCACACCTAGGCGGCGGCGTCGATCGCCTGGCTGCGGAGTGAAGACGAGAGAACATGATAGCCGACCGCCACGGCGATCTCCCGCACCTCTATTTATGTCCATGAAAGAACATTATAATGGACATTCAACGCGATGAGCTGCTTAGAAATGTGTAGGTCGCGAGTTCGGATCCCATCAAGAGCCCACGCATATATCCCAAGTGCCGGACAGAGCAGGTGCCGATCAGGATGCTTTGTGTTCACACCCGCTTGCGGGCAACAGAGTGCGTCATCTGCTTCCTGCGGGTACGTGACTGGTACTTTGTCCCGATGCGCATAAGCTTCTGGAAGGTCGGGCACTGCAGATGAGACGGGGCTGGGCAATCTGCTACATGCCGCATCATGGTCGCCAGCGCTCTGATTTGATCGGCGTTGCTTTCCAGCTCTGCAGCCCGAAGGTGCAACTCGTCGCGGGGAATGATGACGCTTCCAGTGCCGCGGCCACCGAACATCGGTCCGATCTCGTCGAGGGAAAACCCCGCCGCCCGTGCCATGTTGATCAGGGCCAGCCATTTGAGAACTGATGGATCATATTGACGACGCAAGCCCCGTCTTCCCACAGATTCGATGAGACCCACTTCCTCATAGTATCGGAGCGTCGAAGCAGGTAGGCCGCTTGCGCCGCTGACTTCGGCGATGTCCAGAAATTTCATACTTGACCTCAAGCGGACTTGAAGTCGTACCCTGCCTTTTTCCAGTGTGAAACGCAAGGAAAGCGGTGAAAGATGCAGCTGAGCAGACAAACGAATGCACTATCCATATGGCACGATCCACGTGCGCTCGCGTTGATGATCGCTGCCTCACTCACCGTGATGACGGCGGCCACGATCAGCCCTGCCTTGCCGGGGCTCGAACAGCAGTTTGCTGCCAACGAAACCAACGCGCTTCTGATCCGGCTGCTGGTCCCGGCACCTTCTTTGGCGGTCGTTCTGGTGGCGCCATTGTGTGGAGCGGTCGCTGATCGCTCTGGCCGCCGCTGTTTGCTGCTGCTGGGCTTGCTGCTGTTTATCGTATCGGGAAGTGCTGGCCTGATCCTGCCGACCTTACCGTTGATCCTGCTCAGCAGGATATGTCTCGGGATTGCGCTTGCCATGATCATGACGGCCCAGTCTGCGCTGATGGCAGACTATTTCTCGGGCGAGGCATTGCACGCTGTTTCAAGTGGTCAGGTTTCCGCGCGAAACTTCGGCGGTTTTGTCTTCATCGTGATTGCGGGGCTTCTTGCTTCGGTACAGCCGAGGCTTCCATTTGCCGTATATGCGATGCCAGCACTCGCTCTTCCGTTTTTCTGGCGCGTTATCGTCGATCCACCGGCTTTCAGATCGGCGGGCGAAAAGCCCGCACAGTCCAATTCCGGTGAAACGACGAAGGTCGTCTTCCTGCTCGCCTTTGGGCAAATGGTCTTGACGATGCTGTTTTTCGTCATGCCCACGCAACTGCCGTTCTTCTTGTCCAGCCGTGGCTATACATCACCGAGCATGACAGGAGCCGCCCTCGGAACGCTTATGGTCGCCGGCGGCATTGCTGCGCTTGGCTACCCTCGGGCTCAGGCCTTCTTCGGCAATGCCGGTGTCTGGGCGCTCGGTTTCGGCCTTATGGCGCTCGGTTTCGCAGCGCTCGTCGCGGGAGACACTACGACGGCGATTTTCTTGGGAAATGCTGCGGTTGGCGCGGGTTATGCGCTGGCAATTCCGGGATTTGTCGCTCTATCGCTCTCGCGGACGCCTCCAGGCCGCCGCGGACAAACCGCTGCGATTCTGACGGGATCTGTGTTCTTGGGTCAGTTCCTGTCCCCATTTCTTAGCAATCCATCGATTGAAACGTTTGGCTGGCGCATCAGCGGTCTTGGGCTGGCGGCCGCGCTAGGAACGGTTGGGGTTGTCTGTGGAGCGGTTTCGATACTTCGTACACGCAGTTCCTGAACACTTTTCATAAATGGAGCCCTGGTTGATTGCGTTTGTGGAGTAGTGCTGTGGACGCCTGCACTCCGGCGACAGGGACCGCGGATATGCCTGGTGAAGAGGTTTGGCTGGTCGGCGAGTGGCGTTCGAGCGGGGAGCGCAAATATTATCTCGCCAATCTGCCCGCCGATGCCACGCTCAAACGACTGGCCGGCGCGATCAAGGCCCGTTGGGTCTGCGAGCAGGCGCACCAGCAGATGAAAGAGGAGCTCGGCCTTGACCACTTCGAAGGCCGATCATGGAAAGGACTGCATCGTCACGCCCTGACGACGATGATCGCTTATGCCTTCCTCCAGTATCACCGCCTTCAGATCGCAAAGCGGGGAAAAAAAGAAGAGGCGTCAACAGAACGGACCACCTGAACCAACCCTGCCGGCATTCCGGCGCGCCGTCATCGCAGCCCTGACCTTGATAGAAGCGGAAATCCGATGTCCGCATTGCCTCCAAAAGATCGGCCGCCATCCTTTCAATGTATCCATCCGGCGAAGGCCGCGGGGTTTATGATTTCGGCTCGTCTGCCATGATGCGTTCGATCCTTGCAGGATCGCATTGCTCGTCCACAAGGAACTGTCGGACACCGCCATCCCAGGTGCGGATATCGGCGAGGAATTCCTTTAGACTTTCGATGCCCCGGTCGGTGAAGGTCGTGATGCCCTCTTCGCTGCCGTCATAGGCATGGATCATCTCGCCGTAGTCGATGTTGTCTGAGTTGCTGGCAATTTCCTGGACGAGTTCGAGGTTCTCGCCGATCAGCGTGGCGACGTATTCGATCGTGTAGACATGGGTCGGTCGCGCCATCAGGCCGCCATCTGCCGTACGCTGCCGGCGGCGGTCCAGTTCCACGGCAACAGTTCCGGCAGTCGTGACACGGGAAGGTTGGGCATGCGGGCGAGGACATCCGCCAACCAGGCCTGCGGATCGATATCGTTCATCTTTGCCGTGACGATCAGGGAATACATGAAGGCAGCGCGCTCGCCCCCACGCTGGGAACCGGCGAACAGCCATGCCTTTCTTCCGCAAGCCATTGCCCGTTCATTCTGCCCATGTCGGTCAGGAATTGGAGGTTCATTACCGTTGGCATCCCTATTTTGGCCGCAAGGTCAGCGTGCGGCGGGTAGAGCATCGAGCGACGGGCCAATTTCTTAAGGTGAAAGGTCCATCGGGTCTCGTAGTTTCGATGGCTGCCTGGATGCTTGATCCGGTGATTTGCGCCGGGATGACTTTGGGCGCGCAACAGGTCGATCTCTTGGCATTGTCCGATCTGAAGAGGCTGGTCACGGTAGCCGCTGCTCCCCCAAACTCCCAACGCGATAATGGAATCGCTTGGGAGAAAGTCGATGAAACAACACGACGCGCCCGCGCTGACCTCGGGCAGACAGATGAGCCTGATATTCGAGCCCCGCCGGGTGGACGGGATGAAAGAAGCGGACCGGGCGAAGGTCGTTTTGACGCTTGCCCAAGTCCTGATGCAAGCTGCCGGCATCCGAGTCGAGGAGCTTGCCGATGACAAGCGCTGATCTGCTCCCGGCGACCGTGCTCCAGCGTAAGGCGGTCGTCTATGTGCGCCAGTCGTCGCAGTCCCAGGTCATGACCAATCTGGAAAGCCAGCGACGCCAGTATGATCTGGTCGACATCGCGCGCAAGTACGGCTTTGCCGACATCGAGGTCATCGACGACGATCTCGGGCGATCCGCGAGCGGAACGGTGGCACGGCCCGGCTTCGATCGTCTGGTCGCGTGGCTCTGCGCAGGCAAGGTCGGGGCCGTTCTGTGCTTCGATGCGTCGCGGCTCGCGCGCAACGGGCGCGACTGGCATCATTTGCTCGAACTGTGCGGGCTTGTCGAAGCCCGCGTCATCGATCGTGACGGCGTGTACAACGCCTGCCATCCCAATGATCGCCTGCTCCTGGGCATGAAAGGCAGCATCAGTGAGTTCGAGTTGGGCGTGTTGCGGGCAAGGATGCTCGATGCCGCCAGATCGAAGGCGCGGCGAGGCGAGCTGCGCCTGTCGGTTCCGTTCGGCTATGTATGGCATCGCGAGGCAGGCCTGGGACTTGATCCCGACATCCGTCTGCAAGAGGTGATCCGGCTTATCTACACCCGCTTTCGCGAACTTGGCAGCGCCCGCCAGGTGCTGTTGTCGATGAAAGCCGAGCAAATCCACTTCCCCCGGCCTGCTGATGAAGGCCGCATGACGAACTGCGTCTGGCAGCCGATCCGCTACCGTAATGTGATCAGTGTGCTAAAAAATCCATTCTATGCGGGCGCTTATGTCTATGGCAAAAGCGAGAAGCGAACCTTAATCGTTGAGGGGCGAGCTCGGCGGACCTACGGACATTACAAGCCGGCGGGCACCTGGGAGGTGATGATCAAGGATCATCACGAAGGCTACATCGGCTGGGAGGAATATGAGCGCAACCAGAAGCAGTTGGCGCTCAATGCCTACGGTCGCAGAGATGGTGTAAAGTCGGGCCGTGGGGGCAAGGCGCTCTTATCGAGCCTTCTGACGTGCGCCCGTTGCGGCCAACGTCTGAGTGTTTGCTATAGGGGTGGCCCGATAAGCCAGCCGGCCTACCGCTGCGACAAGGGTAATTTGGCTGGGCTGCCTCGTTGTATGATCTTCGGTGCTCCGAAGATTGACACGGCGGTGGCACGAGAGCTGTTACGAGCGGTAGAACCCTTAGCGATCGAATCCGCGATCGAGGCGGAACGGATGCATCGGAAACAAGCAGATGATCAGCGCCAGATCCTGGATCTGGAACTCCAGCAGGCCCGCTACGAGGCCGGCCTTGCCGAGCGGCGCTACGCGGCATGTGATCCTGACAATCGTCTGATCGCCGCACAGTTGGAGAAAAACTGGGAAATCGCGTTGCGCCGCGTGCGTGATTTGGAGACGCGCCAGCCCGCCGAAAACCCGACGACCATCGCGGTTGATCCAGATGCTTTCGTCAACCTGGCGGAAAACCTGTCAGCGGCCTGGAATGCTCCTTATGTGACGATGCGCGCCCGCCAGCAGCTTCTTCGAACGCTGATCGCAGACATCATCGTCGATGTCGACGATGCCATACGCGATGTCGTGCTCACGATTCATTGGCGGGGTGGCCAGCACTCGGAACTGCGTGTTCGCAAGCCGCGCTCCGGCGAACACGGCAGCGCGACAGCCGAAGATGCACTGGAAGTCATACGCAGCATGGCGGGTCGCTGGTCAGATGAGGATATCGCCGCCACACTCAACCGAATAGGCTTTCCCACCGGCCAGGGAAAGACCTGGACAGCCCATCGGGTCCGCTCTGTTCGTTACGTGCGTGGCATCGATGCCTACCGTTCAGCGGACAAAAATGGCGAATGGCTCACGCAAGCAGAGGTCGCGAAAGCGTTGGGCGTCTCAAGCTATATGGTACGACGCCTTGTTTCCACAGGCGTTCTTCCTGCAGTCCAGGTTGTTCCGCGAGCGCCCTATCAAATCCGGGCCGTCGATTTGACGTCCGAGCCGGTCAGAGCGGCGATTGCCCGGAAAGGTCGCCCGTTGCGCGATGTTGACGCGGACACGCTTCCAATGTTTACAGACACTTAACGAAGGGGTGCATAATGAAACACGTCTCGCCACGCCGCGCAACGCTCTTTCCGCGCAATTGTTCGTCATGCAGATCCTGCCGTCGTCGGCATACCGGGCGAAGTCGGCCCAGCGTGACAGCACGTAGTCGATCGGCCCGGACACCGGCGACGAGCGCGAGAGGCTGGCCCGCTCGGCGCGCAACCATTCCTCCATATCGTTCAGCAAGGGCTTGCTCTTCTCCTGCCGGACGACAAGCCGCTCGGCCGCGCTCAGGCCGTTGATATCGCGCTCGATGGCGAACAGGGCATCGATGCGCTTCACGGCCTCAAGGGCTACCGGCGAGATCGGCTTGGCACCCTTGCCCCGCCGGGCATTGCGGGCGACATCGGCCAGTTCAAAGAACTTCCGGCGCGCATGGGCGAAGCAGAACGCGGGCGTTGCCGGCATCTGCCTCCTCGTCCGGTCGAACAGCGGATTGAAGCCGTTGTAGCAATCAGCCTGAAGGATGCCGCTGAAGTCGGCCAGATGCTTTTGCGGGTGTTCTCCGCGCCGATCGCTGGAGGCGTAGAAGACCGCTGCCGGCGGCGCAGGCCCGGCGAATGGCCGATCGTCACGCACGTAAACCCATATTCGCCCGGTTGTGCAATGGCCCTTGGCCAGGATCGGGATCGTCGTGTCGTCGCCGTGAAGCCGTTCGGCTTCGAACACATGCGTCTCGATCAGGTCGAAGACCGGCTTGAGGGCAAAGGCGACGTGTCCGACCTGATCGGCGAGCGTCTGGGTCGACAGGTCGATGCGCTCACATTTGAAGCGCGTGCTCTGGCGGTTCAGCGGGATGTGCTGCCCGAACTTGTCGAAGACGATCGTGGCCAGAAGGTTTGGGCCGATGAAGCCGCGCGGTGTGGCGTGGAAAGGCGCGGGAGCCTGGCTGATCGCCTCGCAATCGCGGCACGTGAACTTCTCGCGCACCGTCTCGATCACCTTGAATCGGCGCGGGATCTCCTCCAGCGTTCTGGTGACGTCCTCGCCCAGCTTCGATAGCCGCGATCCACCACAGCAAGCGCAGGCTGTCGGTGCGTCGAGGACGATGCGCTCGCACTCGATATCCTCCGGCCAGGGCTGGCGCACTGGCCGTTTACGCGTGAAGGCACGCACTGCCTGCGTTTTGGGCGCGGCCTCTTCGGCCGCCAGTTCGTCCTCGGTTGCCGACGCGGCGAGTTCTTCGAGCTGCAATTCCAACTGGTCGATCAGCCGCTGGGTGCGCTCACGACCCGGCCCGTGCTTGGCCCGTTCCAGCTTGCCGATCAGTAATTGCAGATGTGCGATCAGCACCTCGGTGCTCGACAACCGCGCCTTTGCATTGGCGGCTTCCGCCTCGGCCTGCATACGCGCCGCGCGCTCGGCCAGCAGCGCCGCATGGGCGCTGGTAAGGTCCGATGGCAGGCAAAGCGGCGGCAGAACAGAAAGACCCAGCGCTGAACTTCCACGCCGACACAAGAGTGTCGATCGGCGCTTCGAGAAGTCAGAAGTACGCGCAAAGTGGCGTTTATCAAATTGCCCTTCACCTTGGCGCGGCGTGACGAAGGATGCAGCCCAGGCACGACGTCTGTTGGCACTCGGGTCGATCTAAGAGGGAGGCTCACGTTCCGATGCCGCTCGCCTCGGCAACGTCACGTTCCAGATCGTCCGGGATTGGTTCAGCCGCACGGTGAGCACTGTCAGCGCTTGGCGGGTCTCCTCCGGCACCTCCGGCCATTGCGGCGTCCCTGCCGTCTTCCTCCGCTTTGGACCCTAGAACAGACGAACTGGTACGGACTGGTGAGGCATCGATATCTCTCCGGCTCGTTTCGTGAGAGACCAACGCTGCGTCCATTATCGCAGATTGCGATGAGGCATCGGCGGCTTCCAGTCGCTTTGCCACCGGCGGTCCAAAGTTTGGCCCCAGAGCAATCAATCTCCGGGGCGACCGCGTCAGCCAAAAAAGTGCAGGAGTTTTCAATAATGGCCAATGTAGGCAAACGCTTCGCCGAGCGACAACTTACGAGCCTGTAGATGCAGACAACCTACTACAGTTCAGACGACAACCGTCCCTCGCGTTGCGGCCTGCGGATAAATCGTTCCACAAGTTCATCGTTCCATTCTACATATTCAATATGAAGGCCATCAGCATGGCGCGCATATAGCATCCGTCCCGTCGGAACATTAACTATTGGCTGGGTTATGGTTGCTCCACTGGCAAGCAACTCTGCTTCGATAGCCTGGAGGTCGTGAACTATCACTGGGCCATGGCTATCCCGGATAGGAGCTAGCGATTCCTCAGTGCCTGCGACGACAAACATGTCTCCAATCCCCGCAAGGTCCCATTCGCCGAAGCGAAACCGTAAATGTGCTTGGCGGCCGTGGAGCCGCTCGAGTGCGACCAGGGTTGCATTGCAGTCGGTCGAAAACATCCGTGCATAGGTTTTGAGGATCATACGGCACCTTCTTTATTGATCACTATAGAACTATGCTAATTGACTCGCATTGGTCAATGGTTTTTTAGTGAGTGATATGAAACAGCTTAAAAACAAGGGCGGCCGTCCACGCGGCTTTGATCGGGACGAAGCAATCAAGACCGCGATGTATCTATTCTGGAAGCATGGATATGAGGGCGTCTCCTTAGTCATGCTGACAGAAAGTATCGGCGTAGCCCCTCCCAGCCTCTATGCTGCGTTCGGATCCAAAGCCGAACTTTATCGTGAGGCTTTGCACCGATACTCGATGATGGCCCAATTATCGCTTTCGCAGGAAGATGGAGTACGGCTTACCCTCGATGAGGCCGTTGCGCAGTTATTTGACAAGGTCATCGACAGGGTAACGTCCGAGCAAGGCGAGCGCGGTTGCATGATTTCATTGGGTTTGCTTACCAGTCATCCAGATCACAGCGATTTAAGCGAGGAGCTCGCGGCGCGGCGAGGGGACATGGCCGCAAACCTTGATCATGAACTTCGGTGCTGGTTGTCACCAACTCTTTCCGGGAAGGTTGCACGCTTTCTTTGCGCCGTCCTGCAAGGTATCGCCGTTCAGGCTAAAGATGGTGCGGCGGCACATGATCTTCGCGCGACGGCAGAGATTGGTCGCGCGGGGGTGACAGCAATTATAGAGCCACAACCGCAGACAACATCCTAATGTCCATTCTCTAATATGCCGCGTCCACCAGTTGCGCGTCGTGCGCAACGATCGTTTACGGGTCGGTGCGGCATCATAGTGAGATAGCATCCAGGGAAGGTAACAATCCGCGCGCGAGCTCTTCAATCGACGACCGCTGTGCTAACCGGTGGCCAGATGACAAAACCGCGATTGTTGAAACTCATCTTGCGCTCACCGTGGCGGTATCGTTACTGCATCACCTTGATGAACTGACGTAGGCACGTACAGGCGTTGGAAGCAGACGTCGGGTCGGATCCCCACTGAAACGCTGCATGTGCTCGGCGACTGCATGGACGACCTCGATTGTGGCGGGCGCGAGCCAAATTCCGATCCTACCTGAATGCATCGGCGAAGCGGCGCATTAATCGCACCAGATCAGCAATATCCTTTTCATCCCAAGTATCGAAGATCGCTCGGCTCATCCGCTCTCGCGCCGCATCGATCTTGTCCGTCATGAGCTTTCCTTCGGCTGTGATAATCGCTTCGCGAACTCTTCGGTCGGCAGCACTACCGCGGCGGCTGACAAGGCCAAGGCTATCAAGCTTCGCGACCTGACGACTGACCGTTGTGTAATCCAGCCCGACCCGCTCGGCGAGTTCGACAACGCCGATCGGCCCCATTCGCTCGACTGCGACGAGGAGCCGAAACAGTGCGCGATCCAACGAAATCCCGGCCTCGCGAACCAATTCGTCGTCTTGCTGCGGCCGGTTCATCGCGCTGACGATCTCGATCAATGATCCATGCAGATCGCGCATCAGTTCTGATGTGCGTGTATTTTGCACATTATTTGTTGACATCAGGCTCTCCCTCTTGTTATGTGCATAATACACACATGGAGACGAAAATGACAAATGATTTCACTGCAGATGTACTCATCTGCGGAGCGGGGGCGGCTGGCCTGACGCTCGCCATCGAACTCGCGCGCCGCGATATTTCCTTCCGTTTGATTGACCGATTGGCAGTGCCTTTCAATGGTTCCCGCGGCAAGGGCATACAGCCCAGAACACAGGAAATCTTCGAGGACCTCGGCATTTTGGACAAGGCGGTAGCAGCCGGGGGCATCTACCCACGCCAACGGACCTATCGCGATGACGGGAGCTACACCGATGCTGATATGGCCGAGATCATCCAGCCCACCCCAGCAGAGCCCTACCATCTGGCGCTTATGGTTCCGCAGTTCGTGACTGAACGCAATTTACGATCGCGCCTGATCGAACTTGGTGGTCGAGTGGAATTTGGCTGCGAATTGAAGGGGTTTGAGCAGGACAAAGATGGAATTACCGCGCGTATCGGCCATTCTGAATACGAAGAGGTTGTTCGGGTGCGCTGGTTGATTGGCGCCGATGGCGGGAAAAGCTTTGTCAGACGTTCTCTCGAGATCGGCTTCCCCGGTAAGACGCTCGACGCTCGTGCAATCGTCGCCGATGTAGCGTTATCCGGGCTTTCAGATGAGGTCGCGCATCGTTTCGCCAGAGACGGCGACATGAGCCGGCAGGTATGGGTTGGCCCTCTCGCCGGCACGGACCTGTTTCAAATCCAGGCACCTGTCACCAAAGACGCACAAGTTGATCTCTCCGCGCATGGACTGACGATGTTCCTGGCCGATCGAACGGGCCTCAATGACATCATTGTCCACACTGTTCACTGGGCATCAGACTATGAGATGAATGCTCGCCTGGCCGACAGCTATCGGGTGGGGCGCACCTTTCTGGTCGGTGATGCCGCCCATGTCCATCCACCGACGGGAGGCCAGGGCCTGAACACCAGCGTGCAGGATGCCTACAATCTCGGATGGAAACTTGCGGCCGTGGTGCGAGGTGCCCCTGACCGGCTACTCTACAGTTACGAGGAGGAGCGGCGCCCGGTTGCCGGAGCCATGCTTGGACTTGCAACCAAGTTGTTGGACGCCCAGAAGGCGGGGGAAATGCGGCGTGGTCGTGAAGTCCGTCAACTCGACATCGGTTATCCATTGTCGCCGCTCTCAGTAAACTGCACCGCGGCCCGAGCTCCGCTGCCGGCTGGCGATCGCGCTCCTGATGCGCCGTTGCGAGGCGCAGGGGGGCAAATTGAACGCCTTTTCAGCCTGTTTAAGGGCGTCCATTGGACATTGCTGGCATACGAAGCCGGGCAGCAAGCATTTGAGCCGCGCGAAGGCTTGCATGTTCACCGGATCGGGTCTGGTGGGGAGTTTTCCGACGAGTGGGGGCATTTCAAAGACGCCTATGCGCTGAAGCCTGGCGACTGCATTCTGATCCGCCCGGACGGGTATGTCGGCGCAATCTTTGACGCCGATCGAACCGACGAAATTGAGGTGTATCTCGCGGAGGCAGGTCTGCTCTCTGTCAATGGAGAGAGCAAATGAGAGCGGCAATAGTATCAGCGATGGGGATTGAGCCAACGTTAGGCGAGATCGATCCGCCTATCCCGCTAGAAGGGGAGAACCTGATCAAAGTGACTGCGGCAGCAATCAGCCACGTCACCAAGGCTCACGCTTCCGGCGTCCACTACAGCGCGAATGGCGTGTTTCCGTTTGTTGTCGGCATTGATGGCGTAGGCAGGCTCGATGACGGTAGGCGCGTGTACTTTGCTCTTCCCCGTTCTCCCTTTGGCAGCATGGCGGAGTTTGCGGTCGCAGATACCCGTCTTTGCGTACCTATACCGGCCGGTCTCGAGGATTTTACTGCGGCAGCCATCGCCAATCCGGGAATGTCGTCCTGGGCGGCGTTGACAGAACGCGCCCGTTTGCAAAGGGGAGAAACCGTTTTGATCAACGGGGCTACGGGGACATCCGGCCGTCTCGCGGTGCAGATCGCGAAATGGCTTGGCGCCGGTAAGGTGCTGGCAACCGGTAGAAACCCCATCGCGCTTGAAGAGATAAGACAGAGCGGCGCAGACGAGATCATCCCGCTTGGGGCAGAACCCGAAACTCTCGACAAACGATTGATGAAGGAGTTTGCCGAAGGCGTCGATATCGTCATCGACTATCTCTGGGGTAAGAGCGCCGAGCGCCTCCTGATTGCTGCTGCCAAAGCTGGCTCCGGCGCATCGCCAATGCGCTTTGTTCAGGTGGGCTCTATCTCTGGTTCGGAAATTTCACTGCCAAGCGCTGTACTACGGGCGTCAGCAATCGAGTTGATGGGCAGCGGGAATGGCAGCGTGTCTGCTGACAAGCTCCTCGAAATCACTAGCAAGGTGTTGCGGTCTACCAGACCGGCCGGGCTGGATATCAGTTTCAGGAAAGTCCCTTTCGCTGACTTTGATGCTGCATGGCCGAAGAACGATAGCACGTCACGAACTGTTTTCGACCTCAGCCAGGGAGCAAAGTGAAGATGACTGAGGCTGCCTACTCGAAACCGGCTTCCCGTGAGGCCCTGCGTCGGAACTGGCGCATCATGGTGCCACTCTTCCTGGTCGTTTGTATTTATTCTGCCGGAATGGCTTCGGTGCTGCCAGTCCTACCGTTCTATCTGAGGGAGATGGGGGCAACTCCGCTGATCTTTGGCCTTGTCCTGGCTACGGAGGCGTTCACTCATTTTGTCGCCGCACCCACCCTAGGCCAGTTGTCGGATCGGTTCGGCAGGAAGCGGGTTCTGCTTGCAAGCCAGGCTATGGCGGCAGCAAGTCTTTTCCTGCTGGCGGTCGCGCCAAATGTGTTCGTGGTGATAGTCGCGCGTGCGCTCTTTGGTCTGACAGGCGGCAATTTCTCGGCGGCCGCAGGCTACGTCGCTGACCACACTGCACCTGAGGATCGCAGGCAGGCCATTAGTATCCTGACTGGTGGTGTCGGTTTAGGCGGTATTACCGGTGCGGGCCTGTCCGGGTTTCTTTCCGAGGCTTCGCTGGCGGTGCCAATCTTTGCAGCCCTCTTCCTCTCGATCGGCGCGATTGGCCTTACTCTTTTCGCACTGAAAGCCGATCAGGCTGCGCCCTCGCAAACCGGACCATACGAACGCGAGAAAGTCTCGTTTCGCGCCATCGTTTCATCGCCGATCATCCGTATCCTCATCATCGTGATGGTATGCCATTTCCTCGCATACGGCATCTACAGCTCGCAAATGCCGGTCTTTCTCGCAGAGACATTCATCTGGAACGGGCAGTCTTTTGGCCCCCAGCACCTTAGCTACATCGTCGCTGCCGATGGCGTCATCAACATCCTGGTGCAACTCTTCCTCCTGGGTTGGCTTGGTCGGCGGTTTTCCGAGCGTCAGCTGATCATCTTGATATTTGGCTTGATCTGCACCGGCTTTCTCATCGCGAGCCTTGCCACAACCGTCCCCCTTCTCGCATTGGCGGTGCTTTGTGTGAGCACGGGCGATGCGATGGCCAAACCGACTTACCTTGCGGCTCTGTCCGTCCATGTACCGGGAAACCGTCAGGGCGTCGTCATGGGATCCGCTCAATCGCTTGGCGCTCTAACTGATATCATCTCCCCGTTGATAGGCGGTTTCATCCTTGGGCACAAACTCTATGGCCTCTGGGTCGGTCTGGCGATTGCGGTCGCTGTCATAGGCGTCGTATTGGCGACCGTGAGACTACCCTCAACTGATCCGGAAACACGGAAATCGTAAACTGAGACACTGCGTATCAGCCGATGCCCTCCGGCTACCAGCATGATCGCGGCGCTGGTTCCCCCTTTCCAATGGAGTCATATGGATGAAGCTCTCAGCTCGAGCGAAAACTCAGCGAAAATTCGTGAAGGCTCCTTTTGGAGACGTGCTCGCCGGCATCCTGGTTTTTGCAGTGGCAATTTTAAGTGGGTGTGTGGCGCCAGAACGTCCGACGTACAACGCAGCTGAAGCTGATCGCGCACAGATTTCCGGATTCGAGAACATCAGGGCGCACGTAGATGATCCGCGGCCTCCTGTATCGGTGCATGACCCCTGGAGGCCGGTCATCCTGAAGGATAAGCCCACGATGCTTGCCATTTCCGGGGGCGGGGCAGGGGGAGCGTTTGCGGTGGGCATATTGTCCGCCTGGAGTGAACTTGGAACCCGCCCGAGATTTGCGGTTGTAACGGGGGTGAGTACAGGTGCCCTGATCGCGCCCTTCGCATTCCTCGGCTCAGATTATGATGCACAGCTCAGACGGCTTTATCTATCGGGAGAAACACGAGACCTCATCGATATCGAATGGAAAGGAGCCGGCATCTTTTCTCCGGGCCTTCTCAAGGGAAATGCTCTGCGCAGCAATGTGGAACAGACTATCACGATCGAGATACTACGCCGAATTGCAACAGAGCATCGCGCCGGACGTCGTCTCCTGGTTATGACGACAAATCTCGATACCCAGCGGGCGGTAGTCTGGAACATTGGAGCGATTGCTGCCAGTAACCGGCCGGACGCACTGGCCCTGGTCCGGCATATACTGATCGCATCCGCAAGCGTCCCGGGAATTTTCCCTCCAGTATCGATAAGAGCGGTCGTCGATGGAAAACAGATCGAGGAATTGCATTCCGATGGGGGTAGCTCGGCACAGTTCTTTACTCTGCCTGAACACCTGCTCGTTGCGAACAACGATCATGCTAAAGGTCAAAACCTGCATATTTACGTGATCGTAAATAACGCCCTTATTCCTGAGTTTTCCATGTCACGTGAGCGGGCCTTGCCGATCATGGGCAGAGCGTACGGCATACTCTTGAAATCGCAAACGAAACACGGCCTTGTCGCACTCTACAATTTCGCGCAACGATCAGGTGTCGACCTCGATATTGCATCGATCGACGAGCAGGTTCCCTATTCCATGCTCAATCCGCTAAGCGTTGACTACATGCGCTCGGTGTATCGCATAGGGTATAAAGGGATCTTGGATAGAAAGCTGTGGGTCAAGCGTCCTGTTTTCAGAACTCCGTATGGTGGCGTCGCCTTAACTTTTGGGAGTTTGCGGCGGGGATTTGCGAGCCGAATTTCAGGCAGCTATCGAGCAAGCGATTTCTCGCCAGATCGTGATGGCATGAGCGCGAAGCCGGCGGTAGTAAGCTGCGGTGAGATGTTTGCGATGGAGATGGAAAAGGTTGGCGATTGGGCCATGGGCTGAGACGAAACGCTGGCATTGTCGCGCCGACTTGAAGCGCATCATGCGTCGTTCTCGTCGTCGTACTGGAAGGTGGGAAACCACCGCGAACGATTTACGACTGGCGGCATTACCTTGCGGTCATCCAGCGCAAACCCGGAGCCCTGCGCAATGGTGCGCCTTTCCTGGAATTGCCGCGGGCCTTTCGACAGTTGCAGGACCAGATGCTGCGTCGCCTGGGCGGCGATCGTGAGATGGCCGATATCCTGGCTCTGGTGCTTCATCACGACGAACAGGTCGTCGTCAGGGCTGTGGAGCTGGCTCTGGATCAAGGCGTCGCGACCAAGACACATGTGCTGAACCTGCTGCATCGTCTGATCGATGGGAAAACGACTGACGGCCCTGACATCGACACGCCACAGGCGCTGACCTTGTTGCGTGAACCCAAGGCCAACGTCGAACGCTACGATGGCTTGCGTGTCCGGATCGTGGGAGGTCGCCATGCGTCATGATCCCGCAAGTGCCGCCGTCGTCATCATGCTGCGGAGCCTGAAGATGTATGGCATGGCCCAAGCCGTCACAGACCTGATTGAGCAAGGGGCTCCAGTTTTTGATGCGGCCGTGCCGATCCTGTCCCAGTTGCTGAAAGCCGAGATGGCCGAACGTGAGGTTCGCTCGATTGCCTATCACATGAAGGCTGCTCGCTTCTCAGCCTATAAGGACATCTCCGGGTTCGACTTCGCCGCCAGCGAAATCAACGAAGCGACGGTGCGCCAACTGCACCGATGCGAGTTCATGGACGGGGCGCAGAATATCGTGCTCGTCGGTGGGCCGGGCACAGGAAAAACACATGTCGCGACTGCCCTTGGGGTCCAGGCGATCGAGCATCACCGCCGGAAGGTCCGCTTCTTCTCGACCATCGAATTGGTCAATGCGCTCGAACAGGAGAAGGCCAAAGGCAAGGCAGGACAGATCGCTGAGACCCTGGTTCGCCTCGATCTCCTGATCCTCGATGAATTGGGATACCTTCCGTTCAGTGCCTCAGGGGGAGCGTTGCTCTTCCACCTGCTAAGCAAGCTCTACGAGCGCACCAGCGTCATTATCACGACCAACCTCAGCTTCAGCGAATGGGCAACCGTCTTCGGTGATGCCAAGATGACCACGGCTTTGCTCGATCGCCTGACCCACCGTTGCCATATCCTGGAAACAGGAAACGACAGCTTCCGCTTCAAGGCCAGCTCGGCCGCAGCAGCTCAGAAGAGAGGAGAAAAGGCCAATCCCTTGACCAAAGCCTGATCAGAAAACCATACTCAGAGGTGGCTCACTTCTCGGTGGAAAAACCGGCTCAGTTCCGCGTGGAAACCAACAGCAGGGTGTAGGGCTACTGACAATGAGCAGCCCGCTTGCTCCCTATGCACAACGGAAATACTCGATTGTCAACCGGCGCGGAATGTTGCCCCCTTTTGTCGGTGTCCAATCTTCACCCCCATGTAGACGATCAGTGCTTGGCCTGCCCTGCGCTGACCGGGGTTGCAGAGGGTAGGCCAAGTGCGGGTGATGGGTATCTTCGGCTTTAGCTTTGAGAGCGGTTTTTGAAGCGCCAGGACTCGTTTCCTGGTTCCACGATCTCGCAGTGGTGGGTCAGGCGGTCGAGCAGCGCTGTCGTCATCTTGGCATCACCAAACACGGACGGCCATTCACCGAAGGCAAGGTTCGTGGTGGCGATGATCGAGGTGCGCTCGTAGAGCCTGCTGATCAGGTGGAATAGGAGCTGACCACCGGCCTGCGCGAACGGCAGATAGCCGAGTTCGTCGAGGATGATGAAGTCGAGGGGAGGCGTCGCCTTAACCGGCTGGTGCGGATCGAGGCAAGTCTATCGGCATGACTGACGATGCGTCCGCCCGATACAAACGCCACCGCTTTCCAGCCGAGATCATCGCGCATGCGGTATGGCTCTGTTACCGGTTCCCGCTGAGCCTGCGCGATATCGAAGACCTGCTTGCCGAGCGCGGCATTGCCGTCTCGTTTCAGACCGTCTCAGAATGGACGACTAAGTTTGGCCTGAAATTCGCCCACCAACTCAAGCGGCGGTCGATCGGCAACTTCGCAGACAAATGGCATCTCGATGAGAGTGTGCCGCGAGGCGCCCACAGCAATGTGGGAGCCGAGCTGCGCGGAAGATGAGGGTAGGTCCCTCGAAGCCGACCGTCAGGGGTAGGTTTCAAACCACTGCAAGCTGCGACGGTAAAGAGCCGTGGTGGTGAGCGTTGCAGAAAAGGCGGCTCTTAGTCCGTCAGGTGAGGTTTAGAGAGACGAGCGCAAGCGAACCGCTGATGACGTGTCGAAAAGTGCAAGATGATGTCGAAACCGGGAGGAATTCGTTAGCCCGGGACGGGTCTGGGGGGCGCCCTGATTTCTGCCCAGGCGGCATCCGGCATGAAGGCGGCGTGACTCTTAACCAGGCTTTCGTGTGGAACGCGGTGAGATGTCTGATTTCTTTTGGTTTTCCGATGCGCAGTGGGAACGGATCGAACCGCTCCTGCCAACGGATGTGCGGGGCAAGCCGCGCGTGGACGATCGTCGCGTGTTGAGCGGAATCGTCCACGCGCTGCGATGCGGTGGACGCTGGGCGGACTGCGCCGACGTCTATGGACCGAAGAAGACGCTCTACAATCGCTTCGTTCGCTGGTCCGAGCGCGGCATCTGGGAAGGCATCTTCAGCGCACTCGCCGGGGCCGAGGATGCACCGGACCGATTGTTCATCGATAGTAGCTGCATCAAGGTCCACCGCTGCGCAGGCGGCGGAAAAGGGGGGCCATGGCTCATGGTATCGGCCGCACGAAAGGCGGAGGGAACACCAAGCTCCATGCCGTCTGCGACGCGAAAGGTCGCCCTCACGTCCTGCTCCTGACGCCCGGCAACGTCCATGACTGCAACGTGGCGAGGCTGTGTATCGAAGCCCTGCCGCCCACCGCGCAGCTCGTCGCGGACAAGGGCTATGACAGCCAGGCTCTGCGCGAGTGGCTCGACGAGCGCGGTACCGAGGCTGTGATCCCGCCACGTCGAAATCGCAAGGTTCAGTACGAGTACGACCGCGCCGTTTACAAGCAGCGCAACGTCATCGAGCGTATGTTCTGCCGTCTCAAGGACTGGCGTCGCCTCGCCACCCGCTTCGATCGCAACATCAAAAACTTCATGGGTGCCGTCGCTCTCGCCGCAGCCGTCATCTGGTGGCTCTAGTGAGTCCGGACCCTAGGGTTGAAAGGCGCTCCACATTGCCCAGTCCTTTGCCCACAATGACACCATGTTCCGCAAGATCTCCGCGCAGAGCGTTCACCATCTGCGTTCGTTGGCCGACAAGAAGATCGCGAGTTCGGAATAGCATTGCCCGAGCTTGCTGATTTGACGTCTTCACAGCGACCGTCCGCATGGTCGGCCGCATCGCAGCTTCTGCAACAGCCTCAGCATCGGCAGCATCGTTCTTCTGGCGCTTGACTAATCACGAGGTCGTCGTAATGCGGAGGAGCGCGGCCTGATCGGCGGATTTTCGCCGTTCTTGTCGATGTTCCTCCGCATTATTTCAGAGTGTGTCGAGCCAGGCGAGCACGCTGGCATCGCGCTTCCAGGATGGCTGGCTGCCGGGTGTGGCTGGAACGGCGACCTTTTCCAGGGCTTTCCGCTTCGTTTCCAGATTGGCCCTGGCATAGTGGTTGGTCGTGTCGAGGCTGACATGACCGAGCCAGCTTCGGATGACCGTAATGTCGACGCCGGCCGAGATGAGGTGCACGGCGGTGGCGTGCCGGAAGGCGTGTGGCGTTACGTGCTTGGCACGCAGCGTTGGCATGGTTTCGGCCGCCGCCTTCACGTAGGCGGCGAGCTTGAACCGGACCCCGGAGGCGCTGAGCGGCTCGCCATAGCGGTTGACGAACAGCCGCTGGTCGGGCGCCCGTGGTTGCCGTTCAAGCAGTTTCCGCAGCAACATCACGGTTTCTGGCCAGAGCGGACAGATACGTTCCTTCCGTCCCTTACCGGTCAAACGCACGCAACTCGGGCTTTCGAACCGGATTGCTTCTGGGCAAAGGTCGAGCGCTTCCTGTATTCGTGCGCCGCTGTTGTAGAGGAACGAGAGCAGCGCATGATCCCGCATGCCCTCAATGGTCGAACGATCTGGCTGAGCGAGGATCGCCGTCACTTCCGCCGGATCCAGATAGCTCGGTTCCGACACCGGAGCGCGCTTGATCGGTATGTTGAGGATTTCCACGCATTGCGCGATCGATCCAGGATCCCTTGTGGCCACGAAGTGGAAGAAGCTGCGGATCGCCGCAAGCCGGCAGTTGCGCGTGCCGATCGTACCGCCACGGTCATGTTCGGCGTGACTGAGGAACGCGGCGACCTCGCTGGCGGCCAGATCGGCCAGCGTGATCATAGCCACCTTCTTCCCAGTACGCTGGGCGACGAACCGGAGCAACAACCGCCAGGTATCGCGGTATGATCGGACTGTATGGATGGATGCGTTGCGCTGCTCGACCAGCCATTCGTAGAAGAACGCGCGCAGCAGGGCCGGGAACCGGTCAACCTTGCTCATGGCCGCATCTCCTGCCCCATGCTGAGGCACGGTGCGCCAACTGCCCGGAACCGCTCATTCGCGTAATGCAGCAGCTCCTGCGTGACGGTGATGTAGACCAATGTAGAGTTGATATCCCTATGGCCGAGATAGGTCGCGAGGAACGGCAGGCGATCCTGCGGGTTGACACCCGTCCGGTACCATTCCAGGATTCTGTTCACGACCATCGAGTGGCGCAGGTCATGAACGCGAGGGCCCGCTTTTCCTCGCAATGGCTTCAACCCAGCGCGACGTATGACGTCAGAGAGCAACCACGTGATCATTTCCGGCGTGTAGTGACCGTCGCCTCGCTCGTGCCAGAACAAGCCGGAGCGCGCGTCCTGTGATCCACCGGCACGACGCCGTGCATCGACGTAGGCGCGAAGCTCGACTACAACGCTGTCGGGAAGCGGCAGTATCCGAGTCTTGAAGAACTTGGTCTGCCGGACGGTTACCGTACCGTCCCGCAGGTCAACGTCACCAAGATCGAGCCGGGCAAGCTCGCCGCGCCGCAAGCCTGCGCAATAGGCCAGCAGCAGCATTGTGTACATGCTCAGCGGCCGAAGCGGCACCCGTGGAGACGGATAGGTGCGGGCAACCTCGAGCATCCGCCGCACGTCGGCAGGCGAGTAGATATGAGCCTTTCGCCATTGCCTGGCCGCCTCCTTCCTCGGTCTCGGGTCCGGTCGCCGCACAGGTATCGACGGGTCGCGGTGACGAAGGATTTTCGCAAAGACGCGTTTGAGCTTTTCGCATTCCTCCACTTGGTGACGCGTGACATTCGTTGCCGCCCATCGATCAACCATGGCGCTCAGCGGTTCGGCCTCCGGTCCCGGATGCAGCTGCAGGAACCGGTCGAACCGCAAGAGCAACAGGGGCTGCGAAGTGTATTTGTATCCTCTGCGCCGCATCATCGCGACATGCTCAGCCATCATTTCGCCCAGCACGCTGCCGAACGGCCTGGGCTGGCGCAGTTCGGCGAGAGCCTGTTCCGGATCCCGCGACGCCAATGCCCGCCAGATGGGCATGCACTGCTTGATATTGCACGCATCTCGCAGAGCGGTGACGGGATTGCGTTCGATCGCGCCGATTTCCACCAGGCGTTCGAGGAACCGGTCAATGATGCGGGTGCGGTGTAGCCGCGTCGTCGCTGCCCAGCATTCGGCCGATTTACGCAGCCACGCAATCAGCACTTCCTGACCGAGTGCATCGTAACGTTCGGCCACATCCTGGAAGCCATGCAGGACCTGCCGATAACAGGCTCGGCTTTTCATGCTGTGCAGATCAAGGATCGCGACATGGCGGTCAATGATCGCGCGGTCGGGATCGGGCCAGCGGGCGGTCATGCCAGCACCTCCATTCCCGGCACGTCAAGCGCAATGGCCCTGAGGTCCTCGGTGGCGAGCTTGAGGTAGGGAGCCGTCGATCCCGTCGAACGGTGCCCCAGCACGTCGCCGATGACCTTTTGAGGCACCGCGACCCGCAACATCTCAACAGCGCGCGCATGGCGGAAGATATGGGGTCCACACTTACCAGGCGGTTGGACACCAGCGTCACGGAGCCACCGGCGAACCACGCTGTAAAGCTTGTCGAGCTTGCGATAGGGCGCGCGCGTGCGGAGGAAGATTTCCCTGGCGTCCGTCACGGGCCGCCCGGAACGCAGATAAGCAAGCAACGCTTCACCGACCGGCTCCATCAGGGGCAGCGATGTGCTGGCCCGCGTCTTGTGGTGGCGAACATGGATGGCTTCCGTCCGCCAGTCGATGTCCTCGATCCGCAGATTGCGGATCTCTCCAGACCGTAGCCCATATGTTGCAAGGAGTTGCAGGATTGCATGGTCCCGCAGCCCCGCTGGCGTCTTGTCCGCCCTCGCGGTTTCCAGCACCGCGGCGATCTGGTCTCGCTCCAGGATTGAGGGCACTCCTTCATATGCATAAAGCGTCGGAGCTATCACATGCCCTGACAGGTCCGTTGTGACGCGACCCGTGATGTGGAGATATCGCAGCAGCGAGCGAAGCCGCTCTGCGACAGACTTCAGCGAGCAGCGCGTCAGTTTCGGCGCGCGCAGATCCATGTAACGGTCTACGTCAACGACGCTCAGCCCCGCCAAGCCGCCGCTTCCGTAATCGATCTGCCAGGCAAGAAAGTTCCGGGCTTCCCACATCAGCGCTGCGACGCTGGAGCGAGCCAACCCGCGTTCCTCACGCAGCCAGATTTCGTATTCGTCACAAACTGCAAATCGGGCCACATCGGCCGCGCAGATAGGCTCGATTGCTGGCGGCCATTGACCGTGAGCAAGTCGCAACAGCGCATGAATTCCGGAGCGCGGAACCTCGTGCCAGCGTGCGCCGGGACGTCGACCACGCTCCTTTTCGAACTTTACGATCGCGTGCCGCAGGTATTGCTCTACCTGCACGTCGATCACGTCTGCGACCAGGATGCCCCGCTGTCCCAGATAATCGAGAAATCCAGATGCGTAGGTGCAGTAATTCCTCACCACGACCGGGCTGTATCGCTGACTGATAAGGGAGGAATTGAGTGCGGCAATTAGTTCGTGACGGATATAGGGCATTGGCGAGTCCTCTGTTGGTCGATTGACCCGCAGAGGTTCGGCACCGAATAATGCAAAGCAAGCCGATCGGAAAACAGCGAAAATCCGCCGATCAGGCCGCGCTCCTCCGCATTACGACGACCTCGTGATTAGTGAAGTTATGGCGAGGTGAGCATAACTTTACGAAAGCCTTTACATAAACCGGCGGGATCAGCCGAACGTCATGGCCGAGCCCTGCCAACTCGCGCCCCCAATAATGGGCTGTGCCGCAGGCCTCCATCGCGACTACGCAAGGGGGCAGTGTCGCCATGAATTTTGGAAACTGAAGACGCGAGAGCTTCTTACGAAACAAAACCCGGCCATCCGATGCTGCGCCGTGAACCTGGAAAACCTGCTTTGCAAGGTCGACGCCGACGATGCTAACTTCCTCCATCGATGCCTCCTCCTCTGTGGGTGACGTAACGCATCACCATCTTGGCACACTGCGATGCCGGTGGGAGGGGCATCCAACCCATCAGTGCAAATCAACAGTCTGGAGCTTTCCCGGCAATCAGGGCGATCTCTACGTCTCCCCCGTCCTGCTGCAGGACTATGCCCGCTGGCAGAGCGTTAAGTTCGAAGCCATTGCCGGAGCCTTTCGCCAGGGGTTAGGAATGCTGAACGGCAACGAAAACCCGGAAGGAGGCGCTTCCGTGCCCCAGAACCGAGGGATGGGTTGAAGGCCGCCGATTGCGGAAACGCTCCTCAGCGGTCCCCGATGAGTCGGCTATCGGGATGTTTGCTTCCTCAATCGTCTGCTCCGATGCAGGGTCGGGCTGACACTTACCGGTTCGGCTCTCTGGCGCGCTTGGCTTCGCTGACGTCGTAAAACTCAGGTATCTTTCCGGAATGAAGCGCGGGCCGTTTTCTGTCTGTGGCGCATCCCGCGCCAATGCCTCGGCGATTTCCGCCGTCGATACCTGCAGGAACTGGCGCCTCGCCATCCCCACCGCGATTGCGGGAATCTCGAGGTGCGTGCCCATCCGCCGATACGCTGCGAAGCTGAGGCCCTCGATCAGCTCTTCGTCGACGACGAGGCGGTAGGTTCCGGCTTCCAACGGCTCCTCGAGGGCTTTCAGGTTGAACGGATGCATGAATGTGATTTCGGTTTCCGTGGTTCTTTCGGTCATTTCGATGCTGCTTTCCCATTGCGCCAACGACGGCCGACGAAGTGCGCCGGCTGAACCGGCCCTTTAGTCTTCGGGGCTCCGCCTTGCCGAGGCGCCCTCGTTTCCCCAGACATCGAGGTCGAGGTTGCGGTTTTTGTACCGGGCGTTTTGCGACAGGGGATACTTCTCGGCGCCGATCGTCACGCCCTTGATGAGGCGGATGAGATTGCGCGCTTCGCCATGTTCCGTGCCGACCCCGGCCGACAGGTTTTCCGTCTGGTAATCGGCGTCCTTGAAGATTTGCCGCAGAACGGTTCGTTGCCGGCTTGCAGCCGACCGCGCACCCTTGAAGACAAGGATCACCATAACCATCGCTCGATCAGAATGTAGACGACCATCGCAAGACTTGCCGCCGATACGGCGTAGCCGGCGATGTCCGCGTAACTTAACTTCCTGGTGTAGTGGAATACGGAAGACATGATGTCCTCCTCGCTTTGGGGCTAGGGTATTCAACCCTCAAACAGCAGCGCCCGTGAGATGGCTGCTGGAACGAAGACACTGGACCCGTTCCCCGGTCTTGGCAACAGATCAATTGCGGCGCAACCGTCGCGCGGATCAGGTTGAGGTGCGGCAAAGGTGGTGTCCGGCGCCCGAACAGCCCCGATTGTCGAGCGTAGGATAGAGGCCTACCCCTTGCTTGCCACTTCCCCGCTTTCCGCCAACACCACCAGCCGTGCGAGGGCAGGCAGGGAGCCGACCTGAAGTCGCCGCATGATCGCGGCCCGGTGCACTTCGACCGTTCGCTGGCTGACGCCCAGATCCATTGCGATCACCTTGCTGGGTTCGCCGGCGAGCACCCGGTCCAGGACTTCCCGCTGGCGCTCCGTCAGGCGCGCCATACGGGTCTTCGCCTCCTGCTGCCGGGCGGCCTGCTCGCCCTTGTCGCGGTTGGACTCCAGTGCCCGGGAAACGCTTGCCAGCAGCTCGGAAGGCCCGATCGGTTTCTCGATGAAATCGGAAGCGCCCGCCTTCATCGCCAGGACCGCGGTCGCGACGTCGCCGGCGCCGGTGATCATGACCGTTGGCAGCGTGGCCCCCCGGTCGCTCAGCGCCCGCAGTACGTCCAGACCGCTTATTCCCGGCAGCTTGACGTCCGCGACGAGGCACCCGGGCAACGCGTCGTTGAAGGCTGCGAGAAAGGTTTCCCCGTCGGAAAACGCCAGTACCCTGCGCCCGTCGGCCTCCAGGCTCTCGCGCAGCGCCTCGCGTGTCGTATCGTCGTCGTCGATGACATAGATCGCCGGCGCACCGGGGGGCGGCGCCTGCGGCTCGCCCTGCCGCTCGCCATGGGGCTCGATCCTGCCGGTGCGCAGCAGAAGCTGGATCGCCTTCAGGAGTTCGCCCAGACTTACCGGTTTCGGCATGTGCAGGCAGTTCTCGGCCGAAAGGATGCGCAACGTCTCCGCCCTGATGTCTCCCGTCAGAACGATCGCGGGAATGCTGCGGCCGAGAAGCGCACGAAGGTTTTTGGTGACGTCGAGGCCGTTCAGCTCATTCGGCAGGTTGTAGTCCGCCAGGATGAGCGCTGGTACCACCATGCCGCTGGAAACGAGCTCGATCGCCGCCGCGCTGCTGTCTGCGGCGTAGACCAGGTGATGTTCGTCGCGGAGCGCGATCTCGATCAGGCTGCGGACCTTCTGGTCGTCCTCGATGAGGAGCACGGTGCCGCGCAAAGGGGGCGCCTGCGTGTTTTGCTCGATCGGCGGCCGGTCCTCCTGCCGCTCCTGCCGCCCGAGCGCGACACGGAGCAAGAAGACCGAGCCCTTACCCGGAACGGAACGGACCTCGATCTCGTGGCCCAGCAACATGTTGAGGCGCTTGACGATGGAAAGGCCGAGGCCGAGGCCAAGGTCCGCCTCTTCGCCGGCGGCCTGGTGGTACTCGTCGAAAATCGCCTGGAGCTCTTGGGATGGAATGCCGACGCCGCTGTCCCAGACCTCGATGGCGAGTGCATCCTTGTGTCGCCGACAGCCGAGCAGGATCTTGCCTTGCCGGGTGTACTTGAGTGCGTTCGCCAAAAGGTTGCGAACAATCTGCTCCAGAAGGCGGGGATCGGTGCGCACCAGCAGGCTGGAAGGCACGAAGCGCAGGCGCAGGCCCTTCTCCGCGGCGCTGTAGCCGAATTCGTCGGCCAGCCGCTGCAGCACGTCATTCACGGGGCACGTAATGATACGCGGTTGGACCGTGCCGGCCTCTATCTGGTTGATATCGAGGAGGGCGTTCAGCATTCCGGACATGGAGCCGAGCGTATCGCCGAAGCTTCTGACCAGCTTCCGGGCCTGCTCGCCTTCCACCGATTGTTCCAGAAGGCCCTGAAGCAGGACCAGCGATTGCAACGGCTGGCGCAAGTCGTGGCTTGCCGCGGCGAGGAAACGGGATTTTGCCGCATTGGCGCGTTCGGCCGCCTGCTTCGCCCGGTCGAGCGCTTCGTGGGCACGATGCTGGGAGGTCACGTCGGCAAAGGTGATCACCACGCCTTCCATGCCCTCTTCCTGGGTTCGGTACGGCATGACCCGGCGCATGTACCAGGTGCCGTTTCCTGTCCTGACCTCGCGCTCCCGGGTGGCGCTACCATTCAAGATGGCGGAGGCGTCGCCGAGCAGGGTCGCGTCGGGCACGCGCGCGTTGAGGTCTACCAGCGGCCGGCCGATGTCGCCCATGATGACGTTGAAGATCGAGCGCGTCGCCGGTGTGAAGTAACGGATGTTCAATCCGGGATCGAGGAAGATCGTCGCGACGTCGGTGCTGTACAGCACGTTTTCGAGGTCGTTTGCCGTCGCGCGCTGGCGTTCCAGCGCTTCGTGAAGCTGGGCGTTGAGGGCGGTCAGCTCCTCGTTCAACGATTGCAGCTCCTCCTTGGAGGTCAGCAGTTCCTCATTGGCGGATTGATATTCCTCGTTGAGCGAGAGCGTCTCCGCATTGATCGCCTTCTGCTCTTCCGCCGCATTTTCCAGGTCCCGGATCGCCGCCTGCAGTTCCGTGCGTGTGGTGGCCAGCTCCCGCTCCAGGGCGCCGGACCGATCGTCGGGGGTGGCATCTTCGGGACGCTCACCGGCTTCAGGTGGCTGGGCGGTGTCGAGGAAGCTGACGAGAAACAGGTCTTCGCCGTCGCTGACGACGGGCTGAACCGCAATCTCGTAGCGCGACAGGGTGTCGTCCGCATCGTGGTAAAGGCCGGTCGCCACGATGCGGGCGTGCTCCTGCCGGGCGCGGTGGAGCGCCGAGCGGAGCTTGGTGTGCACGCTGCGCGGCGTCATTGTGAAGAGATCCTGGCTCGGATAGCCCTGGGCGATGCGCAGGTAGCGCTGTACGGGGCCAAGCGAATAGAGATACTCGTGTTTGCGGTTGATCAGCACCGTGGCCGGGGCATACGTGTCGAGAACCATGCGGCGGCAGAGATCGGCGAGCGCGGCCTGTCGGCTCGGCGCCTGCCCCTGCTGCGCCGGCACCCGGACATTGTCCGTTGCGTTGATGGCAAAGCCATAGCGGCCGCGCTGTCCCTTGCGGCGGAAGATCCTTGCTGACTTGTCGAGTACATCGAAGCGGTTGGTCGCCGTGCCCACCGTTTCCGTATTGCCGAGCAGCAGGATGCCGTTTTCGTTGAGGGCGAAGTGGCAGAGCGCGATGACCTTTGCCTGCGCCTCCGGGCCGAGATAGATCAGCAGGTTACGGCAGGAGATGAAGTCGACGTTGGAAAAGGGCGGATCGCTGAGGACGTTCTGGACCGCGAAAATGACGGACGAGCGAAGCTCCGAAGCGATCCGGTAGCCGTGTTCCTCCTGGGTGAAGAAGCGTTGCAGCCGCTCGGGCGAGACGTCCGCGTTGATCGCGAGCGGATAGAAGCCGTCGCGCGCGAAGGCGACCGCCGCCTCGTCCGCATCGGAGGCGAAGATCTGCATCTGGATGTCGCGTCTGGCCTGCGAAATGCACTCCTGGACGATCATGCCGAGCGAATAGGCCTCCTCGCCGGTGCTGCACCCTGCGACCCACAGGCGCAGCGTGCGCCCGGGCGGATGGTTCTTGACGAGTTCGGGCACGATCGTCGCGCGCAACCGCTCGAAAACCTCGGGGTCGCGGAAGAAGTTCGTCACATTGATCAGGATGTCGGTGGCAAGCTAGGACAGTTCAAGCGGGTTTTGTTTAAGGACGTCCAGGTAGCGTGCCGTGTCGGAGGAGGCGATCCCTGCCATGGCCATACGCCGTTCCATCCGGCGAAGCAGCGTTCCCTGCTTGTAGAGGGCGAAATCCTTGCCCGCCGTTTCGCGGAGCATGGTGAGGATCCTGTCGACGGTCGCCTCCTTCGAGGGCGGCCTAGCGTCGTCCCTGGCGGGCGGCGGCCGGTGCAAGGCCCCAGCGATTGCCGCCAGCGGCATGACGTGTTCAGCCATTCCTGAAGCGATCGCGCTCTTCGGCATCCCGTCATAGTCGGCTTCGTCCGGATCCTGGACATAGACCCGGCCGCCCGCCGCGCGGATGAGTCCGATGCCGATGCTGCCATCCGTCCCGGTGCCGGACAGGACCACTGCCGTCGCACGCGCGCCGTATTCCGCGGCGAGGGCCTGCAGGAGGAAGTCGAAGGGCATGCGCGTGCCGCGGCGGTCGGGCGGCGTGGTGAGGCGTATCGTGTCGGCTTGCACGCCCATGTAGCGGCCGGGCGGAATGATGAAGAGATGATCCGGCTCCAGCTTCTGGCCGTCCCTGGCTTGGATGACCGTCATGGGGGTGTGGCGGGAGAGGAGTTCGGCCAGCAGGCTCTCGTGGACGGGATCGAGATGCTGGACGAGAATGAAAGTGTTGCCGCCACCCGACGGCATGGCCTCAAGCAGGATGCGGCAGGCATCCAGTCCGCCGGCCGACGCGCCGATCGCGATAATCCTGCCGGAGGTGCCGTCGAACCCCGACGAGGCGTGCGCAAAGGGATGGCTCGAATTCATGGGCGACTTCTCGGGGATTTTGCACGCATTCTGAGGGTTCAATATGCGCGAATAGGAATTTGGCACAGTATGGGTATTGTCGCAGAAATTGTATACCCTTGACTATACGTATTATCCGAATCTGTTCGTGCAGATTTTTTTTGATAAATAATTAGTAACTAAAAAATAAATCGGACCGAACCGGATGGTGTTTTCTTGGCGAGTGTTTTTCACCTTGCCTCTCAAAGCATTTCTGCGTTGCATAAATATCTTCTTTTTTGCGGATACTATTCCCGGTTTAGATCGATTTTCCCGAAGGCGAGGCGCCTTCCATTGCCGGCGTCTACGCGTTCGAAGAAGAATTTTCGCGAGGCCGACGCTGCGATATCGAGGGGAACCAGACCCTGCCGATCGCGGAATCCCTCAAAGTGCTTGCGCAGCGCGCGGTGGCCGCAGGAATGCGGGACGGGCGTGTCACTTCGACCGATAGACGAATGAGGGCCACAATGGCGAAAGACAACGAGGGGGCTTGCGAAGAGGAGCCGATCAAAATTCTCCAGGCCCGAGATTTAGCCGGCAGCGATATGCGAGCCTATTCCAGGGAAAACGTGGACGGGGAGCCGGAGGGATATGCGCCGAGCGACTATGTCGCGATCTTCGACAAAAGGAACCTCGACCGGGAATGTCTTGCCAACAGTCTTGATACGCATCAGTTCGGCATCAGCATTTTCACCTTTTCCGGGCTTGTCAGCTGGCAGCAGCGCAAGGCAGGCCTTGGCACGCTCCGCGTCGCTCTTGTCAACATCGTCGGCAGGGACGTCGTGGCGCCGCAGTTCATGGACGAGATCGCGCAGTTCGTGACGACGCTTGAGCCAGTGCCTGTGGTGATATTGTCCGGCATTCAGACACTTGATCACGTACTGCAGGTCATCGACCGAGGCGTGCAAGGCTTCATTCCGAACACCGTCGATATCGATGTCTGCATCAAGGCACTTGCGCTTGCCATCGCCGGCGGTCGGTTTGTTCCGGCAAGCAGCGTGCTGGCGGTGCGCGGCCGTTTGGGCCGCTATTCCCGTGAGCGATGTGGCCATCACGTTTTCACGGCGCGTCAGCTGTCCGTTGCCGATGCGCTGCGCCGTGGCAAGGCGAACAAGCTCATCGCCCTAGAACTCAATCTCTGTGAGAGCACGGTGAAGGTGTATATTCGCAGTATCATGAAAAAGGTTGGCGCCACCAACCGGACGGAGGCCGCCTGCAAGGTCGGTGATATTATGTCCGACGAAGCCTGTGAAATCGGCAGGGCTTGAACCCGGACCCGGATCGGGCTCTGCCGGCTGCCGGATTTCTGGCCCGGGAGCTTTTATCCGGACCGGGCTTTTGCCGTCCTGATCGCGCTTCGGTCTATCGCGCGAGGATCAGGACAATGTACGCTCGCAGTCGAAGGTGACCTTGCTGAGAAGGTCCGCCGGCACCTGGATATCCGCCAAGGCGGCGGCGAGTTCGTCCCTCTTGGCGCGGATTTCATACCCCTTGACGGTTGCCAGATCGGTGCTGCTTGCGGTGGCGGAACATATGCCCTCAAGCGTCTCCACGCGCGCGAATTTCACGGCCTCGGCTTGTGCACTGGCGGTCGAAACCCATCCCGCGTTGAACGCGATGAGCGGCGCGGCGACAAGGCCGAGAATGAAACCCACCAGATAGTGTTTTGCATTTTCGATGCTGAGATGGAATGGCATGACTTTATTCCCTCTAATCGATGATTATCGGGATCTATAAGGCCCACGCTCGGACCTGGAGCCAATGGCAATCCGGACAGTTTTATCTTGCGCCTTGGGGCAGGGGAAGCAAATGAAACTCGCCGTTCTTCCTGTTAAATTGCCTTGAAGTTGTTGCTCTAATACCAACGCGCGCTGACGGCCTCTCGTAGAGGGGTTCCCAAATCATCGAATTTCTGACTCCCTGTGTCGAACGGAGGTTCGGCATGACGAGAGCGATCTCGTTGCGGATGGACTATGACGGCTCGACGCTGAGACGGCTTGCGAAGAAAGCCAGGGACGCCGCGCAAGTTCGCCGGCTTCTGGCTCTTGCTTCGATCTATGACGGTGGGTCCAGACAGTATGCATCCGAGATCGGCGGCGTGACGGTACAGATCGTTCGTGACTGGGTCGTGCGCTTCAATGAGCGCGGTCCCGATGGATTGATGAACACCAAAGCGCCCGGGGCTCGGTCGAAACTGAACGACGCGCAGCGCAAGGCGCTGGCTCAACTTGTGGAAAGCGGCCCAATTCCGGCCATTCATGGCGTGGTGCGCTGGCGGCGCAAGGACCTGGCCCAGTGGTTGTTCGAGGAGTTCCGCATTTCCATCGACGAGACGGCGGTGGGCCGCGAACTTAAGGCGCTCGGCTTTGCCAAGCTTTCGGCCCGTCCTCGTCATTATGCGCAGAACGAACTGGAAGGCGACGTTTTCAAAAAGACTTCCCCGCCGCTCTGGCAGCGATCAGGGAAAAATGCCCGCCCGGCACGGATAATCACCCCTGATGGGATCTCAAGAGCTTAATAAGGGCGTCTCATCGCTTCGATGATATGGTTGGGGTGCGAGGCATCGCACGCTGCAAAACAATGGCGAATCTGCGCACTGGAAGAGTGAACCGAATTGACCTTATTTGTACCCTTGCTTTCGGCACCAGGTGGGCCCACACTGATTTCTTCAGCAGCCAATGTTACGGGCACTGCTGTTTGAGGGTTGGTTACCCTGGCCCCAATCAAAGGAGGACGACATGTCTTCCGGTGCTGGAATTTCTGAAATCTCATCGCGGGAAATGGTCCGGTCCGCGCTGCGCATGGCGGGCTACAGCCCGGATGCCCTTGCTGAGAACGGGCAAAAATTCAACACGGCCACCAAACTGCTGATGCGGTTGGTCCACTCCGGCAAAGCCTCGCCGCACAGGCTGATGGAGCAACTTGAACGATCTTTCGGTCGCCCACTGAAGTACAAGGTACTCTTTGCCCCCCTTCGGCCTCGGCATGCTATCCAAGGCCTACCGCTTATTTGCAAGGCGGAATTTCGTCCGGTCAGCGTGCCCTTGCGATCTGGCGAAAACGATCTGCAGGGATGGGAGAATGAAGGCGGCGCTCCGAACCACGCCTCCCACAACAAATCTGTCCACCGATAAGCAGAGTGCGAAGCACACATACCTCCCGATGTGAATGGAGGACGACATGTCTTCCACTTATCCAAAACAATATACGCACGCCGCAGACATAAGACTGGTTCGCGATATTCTGAAGCGTTCGGATTATCAGATTGCGGAAGGAGGAACGGAGACGAAGCGCAGTCGCTCCGCCGCGAAGTTCGGGATCAGCCAGTTCAAGGCCGGTCTTATCGAACCGCCTTTCATGTTGCACAACCTCGAACATAGGGCGCGTCATCTGCCCCGAGCCGCAGATGATGCTGGCCTTCAGGTGTGGGAAAACGAGGGCGGCGCGACGAAAGGCGATGCGATATGATCAGTCGCTTGATGCTATCGGCCTTCCTCGTTGTCCTTTCGATCACCTTGGTCTGGATGTTTCGCCCTGAACAGAGCGCGTTCGAGCGACTGAATTCCACGCAGCTACGCCAGCCGGCGTCGACGCAGGCTGGAGGAGAGGTCATGCAGGACCCATGACACGGAAAAAGCACCGCCTCGCATTGGCCTTAGTTGATCGCCGCCGAGACTTCGCCGAACTTTACAGAAGGTTCCCGTCCCCACACGCGCAGCTTGCCGATTTCCGATGCGAAGGCGGAAAGCCCATACTCGCCGGGAAGGGCGACGACACCTTCATCATTCCCGGCGTCGGGCCGGTGGTTGCCGCCGGATGGCTTGCTGCCACGGCGGCGGGCGCAGTGGCAGGCGCGGTGGCCGGTGGCGCAGCAGGCGGGCTAATCGGCGCTCTTCCAGAGGCTCCGAAAGGGACTCGAGGTGAAACGGATGCGTGAATGTGATTTCGGTTTCGGTGGTTCTTTCGGTCATTTTGAGCACGGCTTTCTCGTCCTCCTTGCATTCAGGGTCATCGAAGCCCTCCCGCGGTCAGGATGTAGATGTGGTAGGCGCTTGTAACCGCGTTCAGGCAAAGCGCCGTAACCACGCTGTCACAAATAATGTGAGCGACGTCATCAACGACAGACAGCAAAAGAACAACCTGGATGCGCCTGACGCCAGCCTTGTCAGATGTCTCGATGACAATGTGTCTCTTGTCTTCGTGCGACCGGACTTCGCTTTTTATCGGCCGCGCTCCGAAATTGGGAAAAAGGTCAGCCGTGATGCTCTTGCGTGGCTTCAAAAACAGCAGGTGATTTCGCTTGGTGCGCATTGTTGCCTCACGCCTGTTGGGGCGGAAGCCTTGCGACCTTCAGCAATGGCGCACTTTTCAAAAGCCATCGATGACGAGCAGTACGCTTCGCCGTCTCATCCATCGACCACTGACTTCGGAGCGCTATCGGCATGAAACGGCCCCAATTGAGGGCTTGCCAATGCGTGGTATCGGGCGCAAGGTTGGTGTTCCAGCAGCCATTGACAAGGGCGCTGCTGTTTGAGGGTTGGTTACCCTGGCCCTGAAATGAAGGAGGACTCAATGTCTTCCATATTCTTCCACAAACAGCAAAGACATGTATGGACCACCGCGGGTGGCTATGTGTTTTTTGCAGCCAGCCTGACGATGATCCTCATCCTCTTCATGGAGGGTTGGCTATGGTAATCCTCATCTTCAAGGGCCCCGATATTCCGGGAACGCACCGCCGAACCGTCCTCCGGCAGATTCTCAAGAACGCCGACTATGAGACCCACAGCCTTGTGCTCGGGCAGGGAACCATGAATGAGGATGCGGCAAATCTTATCCGATTGATCAAGTCGGCGACGATCGATGCCGGAAACTATCCTCTATCTCGCAAAACGCGCGCGCAAGAACAGCGCGCCGGTGTCGAGGTTTGGGAAAACGAGGGCGGTTCCACCGCCGCGTGGCCACGATGCCCAATCGTCTGACGGTGATTCTTGTTGTCTTGGTTTTGGCGGTTGGTTTTGTTTGGTCCTACCGCCCGGACCAGAGCCGCTATGATCGCCTTCATCCCTCCCAATCGCGTCAGCCGGCAGCGTCCCAGTAATTATTCTTCATCAGGACACATCGCCATGGAAGACGGAAGAGCCGATATTGCCGAGCGTGTGAAAAACATCATCATCGGACAGTTGGCTGTCGAGAAATCGAAGGTCGTCGATGACGCTTCAATTGTCGATGACCTGGGCGCTGATTCCTTGGAGGTGGTCCAAATCGTGATGCTCATCGAAGACGAGTTTGGCATCGCCATTCCTGACGAGCCGGCCGAGGAATTCCTGACGGTTCGGGACGCCATCGACTTCGTGGTCGCATCACAATCGTGACAGATAAGCGGCGCCCGGATGACGATCAGTCGTTGCGGGGTGAAGGAGTTGACGGATGACAGCGAATAGCGAACGGTTTTTCAAGCCGACAAAGACTACTGCGGATAAAAAGGCGTCGGAGACCAACTCGGTCGCCTGGAGGATCATCGATCGGGAGGCCGCAACGTGGGAAAAGAAGACCGAGAAGCTGCGCGCGCTCCGCCTGGCGAAAGAGGTGTCCAATCCTGCACCCTTGCCGAAGTTGAAGCGAAAGTAGCAACGGAGCAGGTGTGGTCGGAAGCTGCATGACAGGCGCGGCTGTCTGCTCCAAATTCAAGCATTACTCCAACTGAAAGCCGAAGGCGAAAACGCCTTCGGCTTCGTATCTTGTGAGTTCAGTGCTTGTCAGGACAATGTGCGCCCGCAATCGAAAGTGACCTTGCTGAGAAGATCCGCTGGCACCTGGATGTCGGCCATCGCGGCGGCAACGAGTTCATCCCGCTTCGTACGGTTTTCATATCCCTTGTAGGTTGCCAGATCGGTGCTGCTGGCGGTGGCGATGCGGCTGGCCGAGGCAGAACATATGCCCGCAAGAGTCTCTACCCGTGCGGTCTTGACCGCCTCGATACGTGCGCTGGTGGTCGAAACCCATCCCGCATTGAAGGCGATGAGCGGCGCAGCCACGAGGCCGAGAACGAAACCCACCATGTAGGGTTTTGCTTTTTCCATGTTCAAACTGAATGACATGACGTTACTCCCTATAATCGATGATTATCGGGATCGATAAGGGCCCGCGCTCGGACCTGGAGCCAATGGCAATCCGGACAGTTTCAGTGTGCGCCTCAACGCGCAGAAAGCAAATGAAATTAAAGATTTTTCTTTGAATTCCCTCATTTTTTTCCGGTTGCAAAACAAAAACACATGATTTCAATTTTTGTGATATGATGAATTCAATCGAAAAACACATGAACTCGTGGGTTGTCGATGAGAATTTACAGTAATGAGTTACATGCTTTATTTGAGTTTTTGGAATTTTGTGCAGCCTGCATCAGATTTTTTGATGACATTATTTTTGAACAGCGCCGGCGGGATTATTTCCGGTGCTCATAGCGGCTTTTCGTATCGAAGAGGCGCCGTCACCGTAAGGAGCGTTCCATGAGTCTCAGTTTTCCAAACCAAAGCCGAAGCTATGAAGAGGCCGGCAAGCGTATCCGTTTTATTGGTCATGACGGCATGTTCGAGATTCCGTTCTTCGCGGGGGCGGACCTGTTCCCGGGAGTGATTTCCGAAGCCGGTTATCTCAGGGCTTTCGACGATGCCCGCGTCTCTGTCTACAAGGCGGCGCGGCGCGCCTATTCCGCTGGCCGAAAGCCGGTTTACGTCTTGACGCGCGCCGATTTCGGCTGAGAGCGTCCGCTCCCGGACGAAGCTTCGGCGACCTACATCCCCGACACGATTGCCGGGTTTCGCCCGGCCGGCTGCCTGGCCGCATCTGGGCAAAGGAATGATTATGGCCAGAGGCCAAGAGCGTGGCGTGCAAGACATCGGCAATTCGGAAACCGCCGTTGCCGAAAGGACCCACCATCCTGAGGTGGGCTCCAAGTCGGCGCCGGAGCCGCAAGTAGTTACGGACGGGAAAGGCGAGGGCAACAGTCCGTCGTCCGGATTCGGTTTCCGCCGGGCACCGGGCATGCCATGGAACGATCCCATGCCCGTGCGGGAGGAACTGTTCGGCATCGAACGGCTCGAGCAGCACGCCGCGACCCTTGCGCTTGCCCAACCGGTAACGAAGCGGCCGCCGTCCGTCCAGTCGCTGCACAAGCGCCTTAAGAGCAACGCGGCAGTCCTGCTTGCCGCCTACCGTGCCAGCGCCCTGGAGGTGGAGAACGAGCGCGGCGTCGTGCCGGCGGCCGAATGGCTGCTGGACAACTACCATTTGGTCGAGGAGCAAATCCGCGAGATACATGACGACCTGCCGCCCAACTATTACAGGCAGCTGCCAAAACTCGCCGAGGGGCCGTTCGCCGGATATCCGCGCGTCTTCGGCATTGCCTGGGCCTTCGTCGCGCACACCGACAGCCATTTCGATCCAGAGACGCTCGTCCGCTTCATCGCTGCCTATCAAAAGGTTCAGCCGCTGACTATCGGCGAGTTGTGGGCCGTGGCGATCACCTTGCGCATCGTGCTCGTCGAGAACCTGCGGAGGCTTGCCGACCAGATCACCGCCGGGCGCCGGATGCGTGCCGAGGCGGATGCGCTGGCCGACCGGCTATTGGCGAACGAGGGTCGCGGCAGCGCGCTTGAAAAGGTCTCCGCCGACCCCCTGCCCGAGCTCTTCGCGGCCCAGCTTGCCAAACGGCTGCGCGACCAGGACCCCAGCACGACACCGGCGCATGGCTGGCTGGAGGCGCGGCTGGCGAGGCAGCACAGTTCGGTTGACGCTGTGGTGCGGCATGCCCAGCAGCGCCAGGGCGCGTCGAATGTCACGATCAGGAACATCATCACCAGCATGCGGCTGATCAGCGATGTCGACTGGGCCGATCTTTTTGAAAAGGTCAGCCTCGTCGATGCGCGCCTTTCGGCCGACGGCAGCTTCGCCCGCATGGATTTCGCCACGCGCAACCTCTATCGCAGCGCCATCGAAGACCTCGCCCGCGGCTCGGACCTGTCGGAACTCGACATTGCCGGGCAGGCGGTGAAAGCGGCACAGGCCGCAGCGGTCACAGACGATACCGCCTCGCAGGCCGAACGTGTCGCGGATCCGGGCTACCATCTGATCGCGGAAGGGCGGCCGGCCTTCGAGCGCACGATCGGGTTCCGCCCGCCCCGGCACCTAATCGCCGGGCGGCTGGCGGCGCGCACGGGCATTGCCGGCTATGCCGGGGCGATCGGGTTCATGACGGCGATGCTTCTGGCGCTTGCGCTATGGCTGCTGTCTATCACTGGTCTCTCGGCGCCCGGCATGATCGTCTTCGCGATGCTGGCGCTGTTGCCGGCAAGCGATATCGCGACGGCGCTCGTCAACCGCTTCGTGAGCTGGAGCCACGGCGCGACCGGTCTGCCGGGACTGGAACTCGCGCAGGGTGTCCCATCGTCGTCACGCACGCTGGTCGTCGTGCCGACGCTCCTGAGCAATCGTGCCGACCTGCTGGAGCAGATCGAGCGGCTGGAGGTCCATCATCTCTCGGGCGCTGGCGGCGACCTGAGTTTTGCCCTGCTGACCGACGGGAAGGATGCGTCGCAGGAGACCGTCGAGGGCGATGGTGCGCTTCTCGCGCTCGCTGTCGAGGGCATGGCCGACCTCAATCACCGGCACGGGCCGGGTCCTTCTGGCGACCGCTTCCTGCTTTTGCACCGCAAGCGCCGGTTCAATGCCGGCGAGACCCTCTGGATGGGCTGGGAGCGCAAGCGCGGCAAGCTGCACGAGCTCAACCGCCTGCTGCGCGGCGCCACTGACACCAGCTTCATGGCGCTCGGCGGAAAGTCGCCGTCCGTCCCGCCGGACGTGCGCTATGTCATCACCCTCGACGCGGATACGAAACTGCCGCGCGACACGGTCCTGCGGCTGATCGGCAAGATGGCGCATCCTCTCAACCGGCCGCGCTTCGATATCGGGCAGCAGCGGGTCGTCGATGGTTATGCGATCATCCAGCCGCGTGTCACCCCGTCGCTTCCCATCGGCCGCGAAGGCTCGCTCTACCAGCGGGTCTTTTCCGCGCCCGGCGGCATGGATCCCTATGCCGCGGCCGTTTCCGACGTCTATCAGGATCTGTTCGGTGAGGGTTCCTATACCGGCAAGGGCATTTATGACGTCGATGCCTTTGAGGCGGCGCTGGCCGGGCGCATACCCGAGAATACCCTTCTCAGCCACGACCTTTTCGAGGGCACGTTCGCGCGGGCGGGGCTTGCCTCCGATGTCGAGGTGGTCGACGATTTTCCGTCGCGCTACGACGTCGCCGCCCGGCGCCAGCACCGCTGGGCGCGCGGCGACTGGCAGCTGCTGCCCTGGATATTCGGACGGCGGGCGCTTCCCGCACTCGGCCGCTGGAAAATGCTGGACAATCTGCGCCGTACCCTCATTGCACCATCGATATTCGCGGCGCTCGTAGCCTGTTGCGCGATGCCGTTGCAGGCGGGCGTGACAGGTGCGTTGCTCATCGCGGCCTGCATCGCGTTTCCCGCTTTCCTGCCGGTAGCCTTCGCCATCCTGCCGCGCCGCAGTGGCCTGCAGCTGAGCAGCCATGCCGTCAGACTTGCCGGCGACATCAAGCTCGCCGCGATGCAGGCCGCGCTTGTCCTCTCCTTCCTGCCCGATCAGGCATGGCGCAATTGCGACGCCGTGCTCAGAACCGCTGGCCGGCTGATGGTGACGCGCAGGAAACTCTTGGAGTGGACGACCGCCGCGACGTCCGGAAACCGGACACGGCTGACGCTTGCCGGCTTCTACCGCGACATGGCGGGCGGCACGGCGACCGCGCTGATCCTTCTCACTGCTGCCGTCGCGTTTTCGCCGGCCGCCTGGCCTCTGGCTCTGCTGCTGGCGCTCCTCTGGTCGGCCACGCCCGCCATCGCGCTCTGGGTCAGCCGGTCGCCGACAGCACGGCCGGGCCGGGCGCTTTCGGATGGCGATGCGGCGGAACTCCGGCTCGTCGCGCGACGCACATGGCGGTTCTTCGAGACCTTCGTTACCCCGCTGGAAAACATGCTGCCGCCGGACAATTTCCAGGAAACCCCGCTGCCCGCCATCGCCCACCGCACCTCGCCGACCAATATCGGCCTCTATCTTCTCTCGACGGTCGCCGCGCGCGACTTCGGCTGGGTGGGGACCCTTGAAGCGCTTGAACGGTTGGAAGCGACTTTCTCTACGCTCAAGCGGCTTGATCGTTTCAACGGACATTTCTTCAACTGGTACGATACGCGCGATCTCAGAACCCTCGCTCCCGCCTATGTCTCCTCCGTCGATAGCGGCAATCTCGCCGGCCACCTGATCGCGTTTGCGAATGCCTGCGAGGAGTGGGCCGGGACGCCGCCGGCGGAAGACGGGGAGGGTTTCGGTGATACGCTGGCGCTCACCCGCATGGCTCTCGGCGAGACGGCCGGCAATCCCGGTGCCAGCCTGACAGCCATTCTCGACGAGGCTGAAGCCCTCGTGCGTGGCCCCCAATCCATCGAGGCCGCAACACCGGCATTGACACGGCTTCTTGACAAGGCCTTGAAACTGGCCGAGCAGGCAGCACCTGCCGATGACGGCACGGCCGCCGATCTTACGTTCTGGATAGGCGCGCTCGCCCGATCCGTCACACAGGCCGCGCGCGACCGGCAGGTCTTCCGCGACGATGCCGCCTCCGTGAAAGCCCGGCTTCAGGCGCTTTCGGACACAGCCCGCACCATGGCGCTCGACATGGATTTCGCCTTCCTGTTCGATCCCGACAGGAAGCTCCTGTCCATCGGCTATTCGCTCGCCGACAACGGGCTCGACCCGAACTGCTACGACCTTCTCGCTTCGGAAGCCCGGCTTGCGAGCTTCTTCGCCATCGCTAAGGGCGATATCAGCACGCGCCATTGGTTCCGCCTCGGTCGGGCGGCGACGCCGCTCGGCAGCGGCTCGGCGCTGATCTCCTGGTCGGGCTCGATGTTCGAATATCTCATGCCTTCGCTCGTGATGCGCGCACCGGCGGGAAGCCTGCTCGACGACACAAACAGGCTGATCGTCGCGAGGCAGGAGGCCTATGGGCGATCGCGGCACGTGCCCTGGGGCATATCGGAATCCGCCTTCAATGCGCGCGATATAGAGTTCACTTATCAATATTCCAACTTCGGCGTGCCGGGGCTCGGCCTCAAGCGCGGGCTGTCAGGCAACATGGTTATCGCCCCCTATGCCACCGGCCTTGCCGCCATGGTCGATCCCCATGCCGCGCTCGACAACTACCGGCATCTCGAATCCCTCGGTGCGCGCGGCGTTCACGGTTTCTACGAGGCGCTGGATTTCACCCGCGCCCGCCTGCCCGAAGATGCCCGCGTCGAGATCATCCGCAGCTACATGGCCCACCATCAGGGCATGACCATCGTCGCCATTGCCGTCCTCCTGCAGGACGGGCGCATGCGGGCGCGGTTCCACCGCGAGCCGATGATCATGGCCAGCGAGCTTCTGCTGTCGGAGCGCATGCCGCGCGACGTGGCGATTGCCCGCCCGCGCGCCGAGGAGGTCAAGGCATCCGCAGGAATTTCCCTGAACCCGGCGCCGTCGGTGCGCCGGCTGGCGCTGCCCGTCGCCGGCGCGCCGGTCACGCATCTCCTGTCCAACGGGCGCTATGCGGTGATGCTGACGGCCTCGGGCGGCGGCTACAGCCGCTGGCGCGATATCGCCGTCACGCGCTGGCGCGAAGATGCGACCCGCGACGATTGCGGCGCCTTCATCTTTCTCAGGGACATGCAGACTGGCACAGTCTTTTCACTCACCCCCCTGGCAACGGGCGACAGGGCCGAGGCCTCGGTGGTCTTCGGCGAGGATCACGCGCAATACATTCGCCATGACGAGACGCTGACGACGGAGATGGATGTCATCGTCTCCGGCGAAGATGACGGCGAGGTGCGCCGGATCTGCCTCACCAATAGCGGGCGACGAGTGCGCGAGATCGAGCTGACCTCTTATGCCGAACTGGTGCTTGCCACGCCGGCGACCGACAACGCGCATCCCGCTTTCGACAAGATGTTCGTTGAGACCGAGTATTTGCCGGAGTACGGCGCGCTCATCGCCACGCGGCGCCGCCGCGCGCCTTCGGAGGCCGAGATCTGGGCCGCCCATTTCGCGGTGGTCGAGGGCGATGCGGTTGCCGATTCGCAATACGAATCCGATCGCGCCCGTTTCCTCGGGCGCGGCCGTTCCATCGCCACCGCCGCGGCCATCCACGACGGGCAGGCGCTGTCCAACACCGCGGGAACCGTTCTCGATCCGATCTTCGCGCTGCGCCGCAGCGTGCGGGTGCTTCCCGGCAAGGTGGCGCGCGTCGCCTTCTGGACGGTCGTCGCCGGCTCGCGGGAAGAGCTCCTCGAACGGATCGACAAGCACCACGACAGGAGCGCCTTCGAGCGGGCGAAGACGCTTGCCTGGACCCAGGCGCAGGTGCAGCTTCACCATCTCGACATGGATCTGGAGGAGGCTGCGGACTTCCAGCGTCTTGCCGCGCCCATCCTCTATGCCGACGCGCGCTTCCGCCCCGCGTCGGATGCCATCCTTGCCGGTGCCGGGCCGCAGTCGGGCCTGTGGCCCTACGGCATTTCCGGCGACCTGCCGATCGTGCTGCTGCGCATCGAGGATGCCGAAGACCTTCCGCAGCTGCGCCAGATGCTGCGCGCGCACGAATACTGGCGCATCAAGCGGCTCGCCGTCGATCTGGTGATCGTCAACGAGCGCGCTGCGTCCTATGTGCAGGATCTGCAGAACGCCGTCGAGGCCGCCGTGCGCTCCAGCCAGTCCCGCCCGCGTTTCGGCGACACGCCGGCACAGGGCGCGGTGCACGTGCTGCGCGCCGATTTCCTGAACCAGGAGACGAAAAACCTCCTGAACGCCACCGCGCGCGTCGTGCTTTCGGCCCATCGTGGCCTGATCGCCGATCAGTTGGCGCGTCTTTCCGACGGCATCGAGCGCTCGGCTCCTCTGCCGCCGCCCTTTCCCTCGAAATCCTCGGCCGAGATGGTCGCGCCACCGGTGGATCTAGAATTCTTCAACGGGCTGGGCGGGTTCGACAGGAACGGCACGGAATATGTGACCGTGCTGGAAAACGGCGCGACGACCCCGATGCCCTGGATCAACGTTATCGCGAATCCCGCCTTCGGTTTCCAGGTGTCGGCGGACGGCAGCGCCTATAGCTGGGCGGAAAACAGCCGTGAGAACCAGATCACGCAATGGTCCAACGACCCGGTCTGCGACCCCTCCGGTGAGGCCCTGTATATCCGCGACGAGGAGACACTCGACCTCTGGAGCCCCACACCCCAGCCGATCCGAGATTCCGGACGGTATGTGGCGCGCCACGGCTTCGGTTACAGCCGTTTCGCGCATCGGGCGCACGGGATCGAAAGCGACCTGCTCTCCTACGTGCCGCTTGCCGATCCCATCCGCATTTCGCGGTTGACGCTGACCAACCATTCGTCGCGGCCGCGCCGCCTGTCGATCACGAGCTATGCCGAATGGGTGCTCGGCACCCTGCGGGGTGCAAGCGCGCCGTTCATTGCAACATCCCTGGACGTCGAGACGGGCGCGATCTTCGCTAGCAATCGATCGGCCATGGGTTTTCCCGGCCGCGTCGCCTTCGCCGATCTCGGTGGACGGCAGACCGCATGGACCGGCGACCGCACGGAATTCCTCGGGCGGGGCGGGAGCTCCGCGCGACCGGCGGCGCTTACAAGACGAATGCCGCTCGGCGCCAAGGTCGGCGCGGGCCTCGATCCGTGCGCTGCATTGCAATGCACGATCGAACTCGACCCGGGTGAAAGCATCGAACTCGTCTCCTTCCTCGGTGAAGCCGCTTCGGCGGAGGAAGCCGGCGCGCTGATCACCCGCTACCGCGCCGCCGATCTCGGCGCGGTTCTTGCCGACGTGAACGCGCATTGGCAGACGCTGTTGCAGACCGTGCAGGTCAGGACACCGGATCGGGCGATGGACATCATGCTGAACGGCTGGCTGCTCTACCAGACGCTCGCCTGCCGCATATGGGCTCGCTCGGCCTTCTATCAGGCAAGCGGTGCCTATGGTTTCCGCGATCAGTTGCAGGACGGCATGGCGCTGGCTTTCGCCCGGCCGGAGGAGACACGGGCGCATATCCTGCGCGCGGCAGGCCGGCAGTTTGCCGTAGGGGACATGCAGCATTGGTGGCTGCCCCATTCGGGCGCGGGTGTTCGCACGCGAATTTCCGACGACCGCGTCTGGCTCGCCTTCGCCACCGCGACCTATGTCGGAACGGCCGGCGATGCGGCGATCCTCGATGAGGTCATCCCGTTTCTGGATGGACCAGTCCTCGCCGAGGGGGAACACGATGCCTTCTTCCAGCCGACGCCCTCCGGCGAGACGGCCTCGCTCTTCGAACATTGCGCCCGCGGCCTCGACCAGGCCGTCACGCTCACCGGCCGTCATGGCCTGCCCCTGATTGGCACCGGCGACTGGAACGACGGCATGAACCGGGTCGGCGAGGGCGGTGAAGGGGAAAGCGTCTGGCTCGGCTGGATGCTGATCGGCACAATCGACTTGTTCGCGCCGCTTGCGGAGAGCCGCGACCCCGAACGAGCCGCACACTGGAAGGCGCATGCAGAGAATCTCAAGGCTTCCATTGAACAGGAAACCTGGGACGGGGCTTGGTACCGGCGCGCCACCTTCGATGATGGCTCATGGCTGGGATCGAAGGACAATGACGAATGCCGGATCGACAGCATCGCCCAGACCTGGGCGGTTCTATCCGGCGCTGCCGATCCCGCCCGCGCCGCCGCCGCCATGGCGTCGCTGGAGCGCCATCTGATCCGCAAAGAGGAGGGGCTTGCCCTTCTCTTCACACCAGCTTTTGACGCGACTCCACGTGACCCGGGTTACATCAAGGGCTATCCGCCGGGCCTGCGTGAGAACGGCGGCCAGTACAGCCACGCTGCCATGTGGGCGATCCTCGCTTTCGCGCGGATGGGGCAAGGCGATAAGGCACACAATCTCTTCGCCCTGCTGAATCCGATCAATCATGCAAACACACCCGAAGCGGCAGCACGCTACAAGGTCGAGCCCTATGTGGTCGCCGCCGACGTCTACTCGGTCGCCCCCCATGTCGGGCGCGGTGGCTGGACATGGTACACAGGCTCCGCCGCTTGGATGTACCGCGCCGGCATCGAGGGCATCCTCGGCCTGCGCCGGGAAGGCGCAGTGCTCGTGATGGACCCTTGCCTGCCGGCATCATGGCCGCAGGTCGAGGTGGCGTTCAGAATGGGAGACACTTGCTACGATATCCAGGTCAGAAGGGCTTCCGATCGACCAAACAGCACGCCCTCCGCGACGTTGGACGGCGCGTCGTTGCCCTACGCTAGCGGTCCGATACGTTTGCCCGTGGATGGTGGCAGGCATGTTCTGGTGTTCGTTGTATGAAGTGGTGATCAAGCTCGAAAGTTGCGCCAGCTTGGAATTTATCACGATACAAACGGTAAGTTTGGTGCTCGAGGCCTGTTTGCCGGATTTTAGGATACATCTCCGGTAACCCGCCCCATGTTGCGCCGATCCATTACATCTATCAGAAACGGGTTTTCTACAGTTTTTCTTTGCCAGGAAAGAAGATAGACGACCTTCACTTCAGTCTACGCGCCCGCGTGGAGGTTGAGTAGTTGGTGACTTGGGGGGAATGGAAAAGCGTCTTTCTGGAGGGCCTCTACCGGGAATTGCCTGACGACGAAAAGGACCGGAGCGAAGATATGTACACCTGGCGGCTTCCGCAGGAGCGTGGCAACTGGTGTGAGCCAGGCGCCTGCAGCCTTGGAGGGCATGCGCATTCGGACGTACAAACACCCCCCATCTTCCAACGCGTAGAAATCCACAAATTTCCGGGCCGGCGGGCGGCGGTGGCCTGAACTTCAGGCACGGCATTCGTTCAACACGCCTCACGGCGCGGCGCTAGCCTCTACGTGTCGATATCACAACCGTGGTACCTGCCCCAAATTGTGCTTGCATGGGGAGTAGAGATGTAACCGCAATGCGGAGTCACGCTCGGCGAACAAGTGCTTTCATCAAACTGCACCTCGGCCGCAAGATGCGCAGCCACACAAGCAGCAAGACGATGGGTTGGTAAGAGAAATCCAATGCGGACGAGGATTCACCAACAGGGTCGCCAGTTCGCCCCTCATTAAGAGCCATATCCTGCAAAATGACCGCCTCGCGCGCAGTGGGCATCCTTGATGCCGGTGCGAAGGGCCGTTCCACACCATCACTTTTGCTGAAGCGGGATGGCTAGGTTGCGTCAATTGACATCGTGTCCGCTTCTTCCAGCGTCTTCAGCCGCCTGTCAGCTGAACATCCATGCCTCCGAACTTATAGACACTAGCATCGATGAGGCGCGCTTACGGTAAGGCTACGCTACTGGCGTGCCGGCCTCATACTCTTTCAGCAGGCCGAGATCTGTCTGTCCATGAAACGGTTGCGCTCCATTCTCTGGTCCTCTCGGGGGCCAGGGCTTAGGGTCCGGACCCAATAATTAGCTTTCCTTGAGCGCTGGGGCATGATTCATTGCCGCGACGAAAGGGCGGTGAGATGTCTGATTTCTTTTGGTTTTCCGATGCGCAGTGGGAACGGATCGAACCGCTCCTGCCAACGGATGTGCGGGGCAAGCCGCGCGTGGACGATCGTCGCGTGTTGAGCGGAATCGTCCACGCGCTGCGATGCGGTGGACGCTGGGCGGACTGCGCCGACGTCTATGGACCGAAGAAGACGCTCTACAATCGCTTCGTTCGCTGGTCCGAGCGCGGCATCTGGGAAGGCATCTTCAGCGCACTCGCCGGAGCCGAGGATGCGCCGGACAGATTGTTCATCGATAGTAGCTGCATCAAGGTCCACCGCTGCGCAGGCGGCGGAAAAGGGGGGCCATGGCTCATGGTATCGGCCGCACGAAAGGCGGACGGAACACCAAGCTCCATGCCGTCTGCGACGCGAAAGGTCGCCCTCACGTCCTGCTCCTGACGCCCGGCAACGTCCATGACTGCAAGGTGGCGAGGCTGTGTATCGAAGCCCTGCCGCCCACCGCGCAGCTCGTCGCGGACAAGGGCTATGACAGCCAGGCTCTGCGCGAGTGGCTCGACGAGCGCGGTACCGAGGCTGTGATCCCGCCACGTCGAAATCGCAAGGTCCAGTACGAGTACGACCGCGCCGTTTACAAGCAGCGCAACGTCATCGAGCGTATGTTCTGCCGTCTCAAGGACTGGCGTCGCCTCGCCACCCGCTTCGATCGCAACATCAAAAACTTCATGGGTGCCGTCGCTCTCGCCGCAGCCGTCATCTGGTGGCTCTAGTGAGTCCGGACCCTAGTTCAAAATGGATGAGTTCAACCGGGAAAGGTCAACGGACCAATCGTACTTGAGCGAGTGATTTTGCAGACTTTTTGAAAGACTTGCGCTGCGTGTACCGAACACCACTACCAACCAGAAAACCTCGAAAGGACTTCGTCCGATATCGTTGGGAGCTCGAAGAAGGCTCTATCGAGCAGCTCTATTGCCTGGTGAATATCATTTTCTGTGATACTCAGCGGCGGTGTCATTTCCAACACATTGCCGTTCATGCCGACATAATAGAGCACGACGCCGAGTTCGTAGGCGCAGTAGATCAGCTTTGCGGTCTCCACGCGCGCCGGCGCACGGCTTTGGCGGTCGAGTACGAGTTCGACGCCGCAGGCAAGGCCCCGGCCGCGAATGTCGCCGATGAGGGTGTGGCGTTCGGCAAGCCACGCCAGACCGTCGCGCAGCAATTTTCCCTTGCGCTCCGCGCCTGCGGCAAGGTTTTCGCGGTCGATCGTTTCGAGCACGGCAAGGCCTGCGGCGGCGCAGACCGGATTGCCGTGCAGGGTCTGCATGGCAAATGCGCTGGCGCAATCGAGGATATTGGCCGGTGCGATGACGGCTGAGAGCGGCAAGCCGCCGCCAAGGCCTTTGCCGAGCACCAGGATATCGGGCACGAAGCCCTCGTGGTCGAAGCAATGCAGGCGGCCGCTGCGGGCAAGGCCCACCTTCACCTCGTCGCAGACGACGAGAATGCCATGGGCGCGGCAGATATCCGCGAACTTGCGCAAAAAACCATCGGGAGGAACGATCAAGCCGCCATCTGACTGGATCGGTTCGATAAAGGCCGCACCGATCGAGCCGGCCGGAACCACAGCCAGCTTTTCCCTGAGAAGCGTGAGGATGGCATCGCCCGTCGGATCGCCCTCATGGGGGCGGTAGGGATCGGGGTAGGGCAGAAGGATCAGCCCATCCGCCTTGGCTGCGCCGGCCTGAACGCTGTGGCCGGAAAATGCCATAGAGCCGACGGTGCAGCCGTGATAGGCGCCGACAAAGGCGATGACGCCGGTGCGGCCGGTTGCCTTCACGATCGCCCGATAGGCGGCTTCGTTGGCATCGGAGCCGGAATGGCCGAACCAGACCTTATGCCCGCCGCGACCGGGAAAACGCGCCAGCAGCCTTTCGGCAAGCGCCACGGCCGGTGCGTTCGAGGCGGAAAGGATGCTTGCGCCGGCAGGGTTGGCGATGGCGGTGGAGACGGCCTCGACGATGGCGGGATGGCCGTAGCCGAGGCTCGCCGCGCCCCAGGCGCCGGAGAGGTCGATGAGTTCGCGGCCATTCTCCTCCACAAGCCGCGCACCCTTTCCGCCGCTGATGGCAAGCGGGAAGAAGCGCAGTTTCTGCAGGGTGCCGATGGCCGCTTCATCCCTGTCGTAGAGACTGTCCTCCATCAGCCCTGCTCCTGCAATGCCGCCTTGAAACAGCGGGTGAGCCTGTCACCCCATTCGCCGACGCCGGAAAGCGTGTCGATCAGATCATGCCGCACCTCGATGAGGGCACCCGGCAGGCCGCGTGCGTCCGCATGGACGGGCACCGTATAGTCCTCATCCCGATGGATGATGTAAGGCTCGTTGTCGCCGATGGTGAGGCCGGATTCTGCCTGGAGTTCCCGGACTAGCATTTGGCCGAAGCCGGTTGCCTGTCCATAGAGGATACCGGCGTGCCATGGGCGTTGCTTGCCGAAATAAACAGGCGTGAAGGAATGGATCCCGACGACGATCGGGCGCTTGCCCTGTTGCTGCAACAGGTCTAGCCGTCTCGCGACGGCCTCGGCATAGGGCGTGAACAACGTCTCGATGCGCTGCGCCTTCTCGGCTTCCGTCAGGCCGATATTGCCGGGGATCTTGGTCGTTTCGCTGATTTCGGGCATGGCCGAGGGGACGCCGAGGGGACGGTTGCAGTCGATGACGAGCCGCGAATAGTTCGTCATGAATAGCGGCGCATCGAGCATGCGGCTGAGATGCTGGGACAGGGCGTTGACGCCGATATCCCAGGCGATGTGGCGTCGGCGCTCCGTCTCCGGCAGACCGAGGTCGCCGAGCGCCTTCGGGATACGGTTGGACGCATGTTCACAAAGCAGCAGGTAGGGTGAGGTCCCATTGGGATTGATCACGCTATAGGGCGGCGGCTCGTCGATGGCGAGCAGCGGCAGGGCCGGATCGTGCCGCCACCGGTTCTCGGGATGGGGAATGACATTGCTTGAGGTCATGATCTGCCCAATCAATAGACGGTGGCGTAGCGGGCGCAGAGGTCTTCGGGCGAAAGACCCTCGACGATTTCGATCTCCTTGCGCTTCATGGCGAAATAGCAGTCGAGGAAATCCTTCGAGAACCAGCCCGTCACCACGTCATCGGCAGCCAGCGTATCGAGTGCCTCCGAAAGACTGGAAGGCAGGCGGCGGATGCCGAGCCTCGCCTGTTCCTCGGCGGAGAATTCCGACGGGTCGGTGTTGATCAATGGCGGCTGTTCCAACCCGGCGCGAATGCCCTCGAGGCCGGCACGCAGCACGACGGCCAGCGACAGATGCGGGCTCGCGCAGGCGTCCGCAGCGCGGTATTCCATGTTGAACTGTTTGGCCGGGTTGCTGCCGGGCAGGTCGAGCGTCGGGCAGATGCGCAGCGTCGCTTCCCGGTTCTTTTCACCGAGGCAGGTATAGGCCGCGCTCCAGTGATGTGGCACGAGGCGCATGTAGGAGAGCACGGAGGGCGCGGTGAAGGCGGCAAGCGCCGGCAGGTGCCTGATGACGCCGGCCGCGAAGGACCCGGCGACCTTGGAGAGCCGTCCGGGGCGCGAGGCGTCGAAGGTCACGGGGTTGCCGTCGAGATCGGTGAAGCTGACATGCAGGTGCACGCCGTTGCCGACGCCGTTGGGGTCCGTCTTCGGCGCGAAGCTGGCGGTCCAGCCGAAGAGGGCGGCAACCTCGCGGGTCACGGCGCGGATCGTCGCGCCGCGGTCGGCGGCGACAAGGGCGGGGGCGGGGCGGCAGGTGACTTCGAACTGGTCCTTGCCATATTCCGGCAGGAACATTTCCGGCTCGGCGCCGGCTTCCTTCAGCGCGGTCATCAGCAGGGATCCGAAGGGTTCGGCGCGGCGCTGGGCGCGCAGGCCGAAGGCAGGGGCTGCGGGCCAGTCGGCGCCGAGCACCTGGAATTCCTGCTCGACCGCGCTGATGACCCTGAGACCGGCTTCTTTCTCGAATTCGGCCAGCGTCGCCTTCAGGAAGCTGCGCACGCAGCACTCCCATGGCTCGCCCGTGAGGTCCGTGATGTCGGCATGGTAGAAGTGCAGCGGCGTCTCGTCCGGCAGGCAGGTGACGCGCGCCTTGCTGGCGGGATCGGCCATCAGCCGCAGGTCGCCGGCCGAGCCCCAGGGGTTCGGGTCGGCAATGAGGTCGAACGGTGTCAGCGCGAGGTTCGCCGGCACCCAGCCCACGCCCTTGCGCAGGTAATCCTCGATCTCGGAGGCCGCGAAGCTGCGGCCGCGGGTGATGCCGGCAATGTCGGTCGTGACGAAGGTCGCAAGTTCCGTCAGGTCGGCGAAGGCCTTGCCGTTGCTGCTCTCGGTCATGGTGATCCCCTTCTTGAAACGATCAGGTGCGGCCGAGCCCGCCGAGGCGGCTGACGACGGTGTCGGTGTCCGTGATCCAGCAATAGCCGGCATAGGCGCGCATCGCCGCGTCGTGGCGTTCCTGGCTGTAGGTGGCGCAGGCATCCTCGACGACCGTGACGAGATAGCCGCGGTCGGCGGCATCGCGCACGGCCATGTCGACGCACTGGTCGGTGACGACGCCGGCGATGATCAGGTAGCGGGTGTTGAGGTTGCGCAGCACGTAGTCGATGTTCGTCGAGTTGAAGACGCCGGAGGAGGTTTTCGGCAGTACGATCTCGTTGTCGATGGGCGCGAGCGCCGGGATCACCTGTCCCTCGGGCGAGCCCTTCGGCACATGCATGTCGGAAAGCTTGTGGTCGAGCGAGCGGTCGCGGCCATCAAGCGTCAGGCTTTCGATGATGGTGTGCAGCACGTTGCAGCCGGCCTTGCGGCCCGCTTCGAGAATGCGGACCTGGTTGGGGATGACCTTTTCGCGCAGACGGCGGTGGTAGTAGCTGTCGGCATCCTGCGGATGGGTCGGGTCGAGGTTCGGCTCGCACCAAATGCGCTGCATGTCGACATAGAGCAGGGCCGTCATGCCGGCCTTGTAGGTGCTGTCGCGCCGCAGCAGGTCCTTGCCGTATTGCACTTCAATCGCAGTCATGTCTGTCCTCCAATGGATGTCGGTTCGCCGTTCGGGCGCAATGTCATTTGCTACCGTCGACCGGCGGGCTGTAGGCGTCTTCGGTGATGGCATAGCTGCGGCGCAGCTCCTCCATGCGCTCGATGCGGCCGCGCGACTGGTTGGCAAGGCGCGCGGTCAGGCCGGCGATCAGCGCCTCAGTCTGGGCGATGGCGGGCACCATCGTGTCATAGGGCGAGACCGTATCGACCGGCGCCATCAGCGTAACGGAGGCGAATTCGGCGATCGGCGAAACCCAGCGGTCGGTGAAGAGCACGATGCGCGCACCCTGCTTGGCCGCCTGTCGGGCAAAACGGATCGTGTCGATCTGGTAGCGTCGGTAGTCATAGACGAAGAGCACGTCGCGCTTGCCGAGATCGACCAGCTGGTCGACCTGATCGGCCTGCGAGCCGTTGATCCAGCGCGTTTCGCCGCGCAGCTGCTTCATATGCGACCACAGAAGACCGGCAAGGAAGCCGCTGAACCGTCCGCCGAGGCAATGAACGCGCATGTTGAGATCGGCGGCGGCATCGATGGCGGCCTCGAAATCATCGGGCGGCAGCATCTGCATCGACGCTTCCAGCGCGTGAATGCTGGCACGCAAAAAGTATTGGTAGAAATTCTCTTGTTCCAGGGACGGCTTGCGCGTGTCGAGCATGGAGAGCGGCGAGCTCATCCGCTCCTGCACTTCGCTGAGAAGCGCCGCCTGGAATTCTGGATAGCCTTCGAAGCCAAGCTTGTTGGCAAAGCGCACGACCGTAGGGTTGCTGACATCGGCGGCCGCGGCGAGATGCGCAACCGTGTTGAGCCCGGCTGCCGGATAGTTCGACAGCAGCTGCCGCACGATTTTCAGCTCCGCCCGTGTGAAGGCGATTTCCCCGTCCGTCAGGCGGTCTCGAATGGCCATTCCTTGCCTCCCTCTCGTGATCGGCGTTCGTGGCGCGATTTTAATTTTGTTACATTCTTGCTAGCAGACAATAAAAAATGAAACAAGATTGACATACGCGGTTTCTCGATTAACGTTTGTTGCGGGAACGGGCTCGACAAAAGAAGCCGCAAATCGGGAGAATGCTGATGGTGCGCATAAGGCGCGGAACCGTCGTCGGGATCATCGCGACGGTGCTCCCCCTGGTGGTCGCGGCCCTGGTGGCGAAAGGCCTCTTTCCAGGGGCAGGGGAACGGCTGGTGACGCTGTTCCTGATCAACGTGATCGCCGTCATCGGCATTGGCGTCTACAGCGGCAATTCCGGCATCATCTCGTTCGGCAATGTCGGCTTCATGGCCGTCGGCGCCTATGCGTCCGGCCTCCTGACCATCAATCCGATCGTGCAGAAGACAGCACTACCGAATCTGCCGGACTGGCTGATGGGCTGGGGCATGCCGTTTCTGCCGGCCCTTCTTGTGGCGCTTGTCGTCGTCGCGCTGGTGGCGGTCGCCATCGGCATTCCGGTTGCCCGGCTCGGCGGCTCCTCGGCCTCGATCTGTACGCTCGGCTTCCTCGTCATCGTGCATGTCGTGTTGGTCGCCTCCAGCGACTTTACCCGCGGCAGCCAGACCTTCTTCGGCATTCCCCGTGCGGTGAATATCTGGGTCGCGCTTCCTTTCGCCATTCTCGCGGTCGCCGTCGCGCGTATCTATCGCGATAGCGCCGCCGGTATGAAGCTGCGCGCTTCGCGGGAGGATGAGATTGCCTCGACGGCCGTCGGCGTCAATGTGCGCCTGCACCGCTTCCTGGCCTGGGTGCTGGGTGCGATCCTGTCCGGGGCGGCGGGCGTGCTGTTTGCGCATTTCATCGGCGCCTTCTCGCCGAAGGATTTTTATTTCAACTTCACCTTCATGCTGCTCGCAATGCTGATCCTCGGTGGCATCACCACCGTCTCCGGTGCGGTCGTCGGTTCGGCCGTCATCATGCTGATCGTGGAACTGCTGCGAAAGCTGGAAGGCGGCGTCGATCTCGGCGTCTTCTCGCTGCCGACGGTGTTCGGTCTCACCGATATCGGCATCGGCCTTGCCATCCTGCTTGTCATGTATCGCCTTCAGGATGGCCTGCTCGGCGTGCGCGAAATCGACGAGCAGGTGCCGTTCCTCAAGCGCCTCGCCGCGGGCGTCGTCAAGCCGATGGCCGGGCAGCCGGTGCAGGCAACGCCCAGGGATACCGGTACGCTGCGCGTCGAAAATGTCGGCAAGCGTTTCTCCGGGCTGGTCGCGCTGGAAAAGGCCGACTTCGAAATCCGTCCGGGCCTCGTTACGGGCCTGATCGGCCCGAATGGCGCCGGCAAGTCGACGCTCATCAACAGCGTCTCGGGTGTGGTGCCGCCGTCCACCGGCCGGGTGATGATCGATGGCACAGATGTCGCGTCGCTCCCGGTGCATCGGGTGCCGGTCACCGGCCTTGCCCGCACCTTCCAGAATATCCGTCTTTTCAAAAACCTCACCGTCTTGGAAAACGTCACGGTCGCCGCAAGCGCCGTCGCCGGCGAGCGCGATCCCGTGGGCCTTGCCCGCGAGGCGCTGGTTGAAGTCGGTCTCGGCACTGTCGAGGGCCAGCTTGCCGACACGTTGTCCTACGGTGCGCAACGGCGGCTGGAAATTGCCCGCGCGCTGGCGCTGAAACCCCGTTACCTGCTGCTCGACGAGCCCGCCGCCGGCATGAACCCGGCCGAAACGCAGGAACTGATGACCGTGCTCGACCGTATCCGCACGAAGCACCGCCTCGGGCTCCTCGTCGTCGAGCACGACCTGAAGCTCATCATGCGGCTCTGCGACGTGGTCGTGGTGCTCAACAAGGGCCAGCAGATCGCAATCGGCACGCCCGCTGAAATCCAGGCCAATCCCGCCGTCATTGAAGCCTATATCGGTCGCCGCCGTTCGACGGCACAGCAGACGAAGTCCGCAATCGACGCCGCCATGCCGGATCTCGATCCGCATACCGCCGGCAAGCCCGCATAACCACCAGAGGAGAATAAGAATGAAAACGACATTGAAGGCCTTGTTCTTGTCCACCGCGCTTGGCGCCCTCGCGTTCCCCGTACTTGCCGAGGACCTTGTCGTCGGGCTTGCGACCGCGCAGACCGGCGGCCTTGCGCCCTATGACCAGCCATCGCTGAAAGGCCTGCAGATGGCCGTCGACGAAATCAACGCGGCCGGCGGCATCGCCGGTAAATTCCCGATCAAGCTGATCGCCAAAGATACCCGCTCGGATGCCGCCCAGACCGCGCTCGTGGCGCAAGAACTGGTCGACGAGGGTATCAAGATCCTCATCACGCCCTGCGACGCCGACCCGTCGATCGCCGCCGGCCAGATCACCCAGGCTGCGCAGATCCCGGCCTTCTCCTTCTGCGCCACGACGCCGACCATGCCGCTCGCCGTCGGCGACTACATGTTCGGCAACTACCCGGCCGACAACGTGCAGGCCGCGGTGCTGGCGAACTATGCCAAGGAAAAGGGCTTCAAGACCGCCTATGTGCTAAAGTCGCCGGATACCGCGTATACGCTGAAGCTGCCGGAATATTTCGCGACCAGCTTCAAGGGCAAGGGCGGCGAAGTCGTCGGCGAAGGCACCTACAGCATGGGCCAGCAGGATTTCAGCGCCGAAGTCACCAAGATCAAGGCGCTGAACCCGGCGCCCGACGTCATCATGACCGCCGCCTATGAACCGGATTTCCCGGCCTTCATCCGCCAATTGCGCGGTGCGGGCGTCACCACGCCGATCCTCGGCAGCGATGGCATCGATTCCCCGACAACCTTCGGTCTCGGTCCGCTCGTCGACGGCGTGGTTTTCACCACGGCAGGCTTCGCGACGGAAGGCAGCCCGCTTGCCGCCTTCAACGAGAAGTACAAGGCGAAGTTCGGCCAGGACCCGGACACGGTCTACATCGCCAACGGCTACGATCTCGGCAAGGTCATCGAGGCGGCCGTCACCAAGGCTGACAGCGTGGACTCGACAGCTATCCGCGAAGCCATCGCGTCGCTCGACGGCGTCGAGGGCGTGACCGGCAAGATCAGCTATGTCGGTACGCAGGGCATGCCGCTGCGCTCCGTCTCGCTCGTGCGCATCGATGGCGGCAACCGCTCGCTGGTCAGCCAGGGTGTGCCGGCGGCCGAGGACGTTCCCGCACCGTGATGTTCAAGTGATGCCCTCCGGTCGTGCCGGAGGGCAATCTTCCTGCTGTTGGCCGGGGCGGATGAGCCGCGGCGAGGATTTGCCCGATGACGCGTGACATTTCCGACGAGACCCCGATGCTCGAGGTCAGCGGCCTCAAGGTCGCCTATGGGCCGGTCGAGGCGCTGAAGGGCGTCGATCTCAAGGTCCGCAAGGGCGAGATCGTCACCCTCCTCGGTGCCAATGGCGCCGGCAAGAGCTCGACGCTCAATGCGCTCGTTGGCCTTGCCGCCAAGAAAGCCGGCCGCGTGACCTTCGCCGGCAAGGACATTTCCACCTTGCCGCCCGAGATGATCGTGCGCATGGGTATGACCCTGACACCGGAAGGGCGCCGCATCTTCCCGACCCTCACGGTCGACGAACACCTTCTCCTCGGCGGTGCCATGCACAAGGGCAGGGGGCAGATCGACGCGGTGCGCGAGGACATGCTGTCGCGCTTTCCCATCCTGAGGGAGCGCCTGCATCAGAAGGCGGGCTCACTCTCCGGCGGCGAACAGCAGATGCTGGCGATCGCCCGCTCCATGATGTCCTCGCCCGATCTCCTGCTGCTCGACGAGCCGTCGCTCGGCCTTGCCCCGCAGATCGTCGACCAGATTTTCGAGCTGATCGCCGGCCTGCGCCAGCGTGGACTGACCATCTTGCTCGTCGAGCAGAATGTCTCGCTGTCGCTGGAGATCGCCGACGCCGGCTATGTCATGGCGAACGGCCGCATCGTGCTGTCAGGCTCCGCTGCCGATCTGCGCAATTCCACCGAAATCCAGGGCGCCTATCTCGGCGCGTGACCGGCAAGAAGGAAAACCATCCATGGACATGTTCCTGCAGCAGCTGGTCAATGCGCTGAGCCTCGGGGGTACCTATGCGCTGCTGGCGCTCGGTCTTGCCGTCGTCTTCTCGATCATGGGCCTCATCAACTTCGCCCATGGCGAACTGATGACGGTCGCCGGTTACGGCCTCTGCTTCGCACTGATCGTCGGGATGCCCTTCGGCCTTGCCGTCATCTTCGCGCTAGCCGTCGCGATCGTGCTGGTGCTGCTGATGGAGCGCACCGCCTTCCGGCCGGTGCGCGGCGCGAGCGGCACGACGCTGCTCCTGACGAGCTTTGCCGTCAGTGCCATCCTGCGCGTGCTGTTCCAGAACTTCATTTCCGCTCGCCCCAAGCCGGTACCGATGCCGATGAGCCTGTCCGGCACCATCGAGATCGGCGGTCTGCATATCGGCGTCATCCAGGCGATTTCCATTCTCGTCACGGTCATCATGCTGGTCGGTCTCAACCTCTTCCTGCGCACCACGGTGCTGGGCCGCGCCATGCGGGCGGCATCGGAGGATTTCGCCATCGTCCGCCTGATGGGCATCCGCGCCAATGCGGTCGTTGCCACGGCCTTCGCGATTTCCGGCCTCATGGCGGGTGTTGCCGGCATTCTCTGGGTGGCCCAACGCGGCAGCGTCGATCCGCTGATGGGCTTCCTGCCGGTGCTCAAGGCCTTCATCGCGGCGATCATCGGTGGCCTCGGCAGCCTTTCGGGCGCCGTCGCCGGCGGCTTTCTGCTCGGCTTCATCGAGGTCTTCTTGCAGGCCTACCTGCCGGAAAGCCTACTCAGCTATCGCGACGCCTTCACCATTCTGCTTGTCATTGCAGTTCTGTTGTTCGCACCGCAAGGCTTGTTGGCTCGCAAGGCGATCGTGAAGCTCTGAGCGAGGTGTCCTGCTCACCTGGGATGCCCTGGATTCGCCGGTGCAAAGACGAGGGCACAATGTGGGTGAAAAGAACTTGTTCCTGCTGGGCCCCGGATAGCTGAATATAGCGCTTTCAGGCGCCTGCAGAATTATAGAGAACCTCAGCCCGCCAAAGACGCAACTATCGGGCCGCTGGCTCGAGCCCATTCAAGAGCAAATCCATAACTGAATACCGGGATTGGTGGTTCGCACGCCTTCCAGTGTGTATAAGCACGAGAAATTGAACCCATTTGGCACCGGAGGGTGGCCCCGGCGGGTCTATGCTAACATTCGGAAATAGTGATCGTCTTTCGCGTTCGGCTGAGTATCGCGAGCTCCTTGAAATGTGTGATCAGGTGCACGTAATTGTCGTACCGTGAATTGCACTCTCCGGTAAAGTGAGATCGACCGCACCGTTGGGGCGGCCGATCATATCGTGCAAACGGTTTCACCAAATGGCGTTCAAGACAGCTTCTGCGCCAACCTATCACATGGATGGCAGAACTGCGATGTCGCGGATCTCGTTCTCAAGGCCATCGATAGCGCCGATCTCCGTTGCCGCACCCGTTTCCAGATTGACTGTGTAGAGAGCCTTGCTCGCTACGAGGAAAGCGGTGTTCTTGCCGCCCTCTTCACCCTGGATATCGAAGGCGTAGGTGGCGGGCTTCTCCTTGAGGCCGAGTTTTCCAATCGCCTTCAGCGTTCCGTCATTCGGCTTGGTCTGCTGGACGAGGGCGCCGATGGTCGCATCGATATTGTACATCGCCGTCTTTTCAGGCTTTCCAATCGAGTTTGTATAGGCCGCCGCAACGATGTCCGGCGTTTCACCCTTGTGCATATCGCCCTCTTCAAAAGCGAGCGTACCGTCGACGGTCACGGCACCTGTATCAGGATGGACGCGGTGGTTCGTGGTGCCTGTCATGAAACGCAGGCGATCTGCCACGGGATTGAAATCGACCACGACAGGCGCTTCCGTGAGCGTGAGCATCTTGTCCATCTTGGCGACTTCGGTTGCGGCGCCGGTCTCCAGATCGATGGACACGATCGCGTGTTCAGATGTCACGCCGATCACTGTCTTGTTTCCTGGGCGGAAATCGACGCCCACAAGCTTGTCAACGCCGGTAACCTCGATCGTCTTGCTGACGGCGGGTGTCGCCGTGTCGAACATGATCAAGGTTTTCTCACCCGTGAGGCCGAGGACCGGGGCAGCCATGACAGCAGTCGTGGATATGACGAGAACAGTTGAGGCGGCAAATGCGGTGCGAGCAATGGTCATGTTGGTCTCCAGTTGTGTTTCTGCTTGGTTGAGAGCCTTCGGCATGAGCCACCTGCGCGCTCTCCATCGTAAGACACCTGAGAGACTGCTCTGGATGCAGACCTGAAAAATATTTCCGACCCTGCATCCACGCGGCCCTGCGGTGTGTCGTCACGATATAGTGAACTCGGGGCCGGCCGAGCTTATGGACTGGACGAGCGGTTACCCGCATGGCAACAGCGACTACGACAGATATGCTTATAGCAAGCCACCAGGAGGAGACCGCGCTTGGCCTTGGTGACAGACCAGTCGACAGACCTTGAAGCAGCGCTTGCCGATTGTGCAAAAGGCGACCAGGATGCATTGAAGCGGATATTCGACCAGGAAGCCGGACGTCTCGTCGCCGTGGCGCAACGCATTTTGAGGCGCCGTGAGCTTGCCGAGGAAGTGGTGCAGGAAGGCTTTATCCGCATCTGGACCCATTCGCACCAATACTCGCCGGCACGCGGTTCGGCGCGGGGGTGGATTTATGCAATTGTCCGCAACCGGGCTCTCAATCTGCTGCGTGACGGGCGTCGCGAGGATTTGGTCGAAGACGGCCAGCTGGAGGTCTTGCGGGATGCCGACCAACTGGATGAGATCATGTCGGCTTGGCATAAGCTGGATCGGGGCAGCCGGTTGCACGAATGCCTGAGCAGGCTGGATGACGTGCGCAGACGCGGCATCCTGATGGCGTATGTGGGTGGGTACACCCACGGCGAGATTGCCGGACGGTTGCGGCTGCCGCTGGGCACCGCAAAGTCCTGGATTCGGCGGGGCCTTTCCTCGCTGCGGGAGTGCATGGCATGAACCTCGAATCCAACGAAATCTCCGTCATCGCTGACGAGTATGTGCTTGGTCTGCTCGAGGACGGCGACAGGGCATATGTTGAGGCGGAAATCGAGCTCAATGCAGCTTTGAAGCAGGCCGTGGCTGAGGCGTACGAACGGTTCTTGCCGCTCGATACAGGTCTCGCGCCGACGGATGTATCGCCGAGCCTATGGAATGCGATTTCCTCCAGACTGACCGAACAGCAACGGACATCGCTTGCGATTGCGGCAAATCCCGCCAAGGCGGTCAACGACAATCATCGCTCCGGTTGGCGAGCGGCCGCCGTATCGGCGATCGCTGCCTCGATCGTTTTGGCTATAGGCCTGACATGGAGCATAACGCGACAGGTCGAGCCCCTTGTTGTGGCGGTGCTTATGAATGAGGCCGGCGAAGTCCAGGCCGTAGTTGAGGACTTTGGAAACGACTCGGCCAATGTGAGGCTGCTCACGGATTTTACGGTTCCGGACGACAAGACAATGCAGGTCTGGACACTACCCTCGATCGAAATGGGGCCAATGTCTCTCGGGGTGCTGAACGGGTCACGTTCGGCAAGGCTAGCCGGGTGGTCACTTCCGAAGCCTGCAGATGCGCAGCTGTACGAGATAACCCTCGAGGAAGCGGGTGGTTCACGGAGCAAACGCCCCACCGGGCCTATTCTCGCGAAGGGGTTCGCCAAATTGACGCGGTAAGTATCTCTGTTTCCTCGCGAAATAAGCGGAACTGGCCTGCCGGGTAGACTGTCGCGCTCTTATTTTTGCGCCAACGTCGGTTGCTCAATCCTTCTACAACCTTCTTCAACTAATGTTCGGCTATCAACGAGGTCGAGCTTATGACGGGCGTTCAAATCCGCTTGGCGGAAATCATCGAAGCTTTGAGCAAGGCGCTCGATATGACCGAGGGGCAACCTGAGGGGCATTGCATCCGATGCTGTTATATCGGCATGCATGTCGGTCGCGAGATCGGCCTTGATGACGTTCAATTGCATGATCTCTATTATACGCTTTTGCTGAAGGATCTCGGCTGTAGCAGCAACGCCGCGCGCATCTGCGAACTCTATCTCGCCGATGATCTGAATTTCAAACGCGATTTCAAGCTGGTTGACGGCAGTCTCACCCAGGTCCTCCGGTTCGTCATCAGCCACACCGGCATGCAGTCAGGCCTTGCCGAGCGATTTCGCAGTATTTTGAACATTCTGCAAAACGGTGGAGAGCTCTCCACCGAACTCATTCAGACGCGTTGCCAGCGCGGCGCCGAGATCGCTCGACAGATGCGGTTCTCCGAAAGCGTAGCCCAGGGAATCCTTGGACTCGACGAGCATTGGAACGGGGGCGGAAAGCCGAATGGGCTCGCCGGCGACCAGATACCGCTGTTTTCCCGTATTGCTCTCCTGGCTCAGGTAATCGACATATTTCATGTCAGTGGCGGCCGGAAAAGTGCACTCAAGGAAGTCAAGAAGCGCAAGGGCGATTGGTTCGATCCCTCCTTGGTCAAGGCCTTTGTCCGCGTGTCAGAGAACCGCCTTTTCTGGGATGCCTTGTCCTCTTCCGATGTGGAGGCAATCGTGTTGGCCTCCGAACCGGGTCAACATGCAATTATGGCTGATGACGACTACCTCGATGACATTGCTGCCGGCTTCGCCAAGGTCATCGACGCCAAGAGCCCATATACTTCCGGCCACAGTGATCGTGTGGCACTCTTCACCGACCTGATCGCGGAGGAAATGGGCATCGGTTTCGAGGCCCGCCGGCTCCTCAAGCGGGCTGCCTTGCTGCACGACGTCGGCAAACTCGGTGTCAGCAACAGCGTACTCGACAAGCCCGGCAAGCTTGACGAGGATGAATGGCTCAAGATGAAGAGGCATGCCGAGTTTTCAGAGCATATCCTGTCTACCATCGGGGCGTTCTCCGAGGCGGCACTGATCGGGGGGGCACACCATGAACGGCTGGATGGGAAAGGCTATCCGCGTGGTTTAATGGCGGAGAATATTCCGATGGAGGTCCGAATTGTCTCGACGGCGGATGTCTTCGATGCTCTGACCGCCGACCGACCCTACAGAGCCGCTATGCCGATCGCCAAGGCCCTTGCGATCTTGTGGGAGGACGCAGGCAAGTCGCACGATCCGATCTGCATCGAGGCGCTTGAGCGTGCGCTGGCCAAAGTCGCGTTGGGAGACAGCGAAACCAGATCCGGTTCGGTACCGCTGCAAACCAAGCCGCAAGCTGCATAGCCGACTATGTCGACCAAGCGTGCTCCGAACAATGAAGCGATTTTCACTATGGAGGCGGTGCAAGTCGTATCGTGGGCACCACCGTTCTTCAGAGAAGCGTCTTGCGGATTTGCTCGAGAGCGCGATCGCGCTCAGCGCCATAAGGCAGCAGTCCCTTGAGGCGTCCGTCGGCGCCGATCAGCAGAAGCGACATGGTGTGGCTCATGTGGTAGTCGCCGTCCTCGCTGGGCAGCTTGGCCGCATAAATCATCCAGCCCTCGATGACTTTCTGCATCTCGTCGGGTCTGCCAGTGATGCCCCTGATCCTGTCCGTGAATGCCGTGACATAGCCGTGCATCACTTCCGGCGTGTCACGTTCGGGATCGACAGAGAAGAAGTAAGTCTTGAGGCCAGATCCCTCCGGTCCAAGATCTTTTAGATATCCGGCAACCTCGAAGAGCGTGGTCGGGCACACTTCCGGGCAATTCGTGTACCCGAAATAAACGAGCGACGGGCTTCCCTTGAACAGGCCTTGGTCGACCTGTTCGCCCTTGTCATCGACAAGTGAGAATTTGACGTCAAACGGTCCTGGACGAGGACTGTTCATGGCAACCCAGACGATCACGCCGACAAGAACCGCTCCAAAGATCGTTCCGATAGACGCAAAGATGAGTACGAACGGGTTTCGCGGTGTCATTTTGCATGCCCCTCGTGCTCACCATGTGCCGGGGCGTCGCCGCCCTCGACCATGACTGTGCCCTCGAAGCTCGCAAAGAGCGTGACTGTCTCCGGCGCGATATGCTTCTCCGCCTCGGCAAGCTTAGCCACAATCGACGTTGCATGCTCGTCGGACAAGCCCATCGTCTTGAGGGCATGGGGATCCTTTAGGCTGTCGCCGCTGCAGAGGTGGATGCTCCAACCGTCACCCTTTTTCTTCAGGAGCGCACGGCCGCCGCGTGCGTCTTGCGTCCAGCCGGCAATCGCCCAATCGCCCTCGACGACGACGGGTGCGACGGAAAGGGTCTTGTCCGGCGTTTCGAAGATCGACTTGAGTTTGGCAGGGATATCGAGTTGCGGATCGCCCGTGACAGCCGATGCCTCACTGAGCGGCTTGTGATGCTCGTGCGCATTGGCATGCTCGTCGTCGCTCGCCGCGGCCGCTGAGCCTGCGGCGGGGCCGACCTTGAACTCGACCTCAACCGATCCGGCCTTTTCGAATGTCAGGGTGGCCTTGATCTCTTCTCCTTCCTTGAAGCCTTCACTGACCTTCATGAACATGACGTGGTAGCCGCCCGGCTTCAGTTCGACCGTCGAGTGCGCGGGCACGGCTATGCCGTCCTTCAGCTCGCGCATCACCATGATCCCACCGTCCATCTTCATCTCATGAAGCTGCACGGTACCCGCGCGCTCGGCGGTCGCGCTCACCAAACGGTCATCGGCGCCAGTGTTGGTGATGTTCAGGTAGCCGCCCCCGACTTTTGCACCCGGCAGCATCGCGCGGGAATGGAGGTGGTTGATCTCAATGGTTCCGACCTTGAAGCCTTCGGCGAGGGCCGAGCCCGGCAAAGCCAGGCTCACGGTGACGAGGAGGAGTGTGGCGATAAGCGTCTTCATGGATAGTCTCCAATTTCTACGAATTAGGGGTTAGCTCAAAACGCGCTTGACCGGCCGCACATGCCGAATGAACAGCAGGTCAAGAGCAAGGACGGTGACGAGAACGATACCGGTGAGCGGGAAGAGCAGGGACACGGCGATCATAATGACGGCGGCGGATTTCCAGACGCCGATCTTCTCCGGCACAGCGGGTGCGACCAGGCGTCTTGCGCCGGACGGCCGACGCTTCCACCACATCACGACACCGCTGACCGAAATGAATATGACGGAGAGACAAAAGGCTGTGTTGAGTGCGATATTCCAGACGCCCATGTCGCCTTCATGGAACGCGATGCCGACAGCCATCGCCTTGCCTGCCGCGCCGTAATCGGAAAAGCCGACATCGGCGAGGATTTTGCCGGTATAGCGGTCGATGTGAACGGTACGGTCGGACGTCGGGTCCGCGCTGTCATTGCTCATCGTGTCTCGCGCGAGCGTCCAGACACCGCTATCACCGCTCGGGAACGAGAGCTGGAAGCGGCCGTCAAAGCCTATCGTGCGGGCGAGAGCGACGACGCTGTCGAGATCGACCGACTGTCCGTCCGGGATGCCTGCATGACCTTCGTGCGAGCCGGAGGCCGGCATGGGCGTCTGTTCGAGCGCCCAGGCGACGGCCTTCACCCCGCCATGGTTCATGCTGGCGTGGGTTGCGTCCGAAAGCGGGACGTTGTCCCATTTCTCCGCCGGAAATGTGCTCCAGGCCTGCGTCATGCGCTCGCCCCAGATGCCGGCCCAGCTAACCGCCTTAATGCATGGCGCGGGCCGTTTTGGCGACGAGATGCGAGGCTTTTGCTGGCTGCGCGACACCGCAGGCAAGTTTTTCCAGTCGCCGGAGTTGATCCGTCGCGATGGAAGGCGGGGTTTGCAGGTTGAGGTCAGGGGTCGTTTTGGGGCGTCAGCGCCCCGTTGGCTATGTCACGAGCCGCGGGATGCGATCCAGGACGATGCGCAGGATGCGCTGATCCGGGCAGGATGTCGGCAGGTGCAGGCGGATCTGGGTTTTCATCTCGACCACGCGCGCGGCAATCTTGATGAGGCGCAGTCGCAGCGTGTCGAATTGGGCGACGGCAAAGCTGGATCGTTTCGGCATTGCGGCGCGCAGGCCCCACATCAACCAGTAGGCGCCAGCATGCAAGAACAGCCGGAACTGGTTGGCCGCCGCTCTCGTACAGGAGGTCCGGTCGGCGGCGAGATGCGTCTTCCATGACTTGATGTGGTTCTCGGCCGCTCCACGCCGGCAGTAGACGTCCTCGTAGAGCGCTTTGGCCTTGCCACCTGCAAGGTTGGTGACGATGAAGCGGGTGTCGGCGCCTTGGGCGCCAACCTCGACGCGGGCGATGATGCGCTCGACGCGGCTCCAGCTGGCGGCGCCATCAAAGAATTCCTTGAACCTGCGGACCTTGCCCGTCTTCGCCGACGCTTCGAACCGCGCCACCGTGCTGGTTTCCAGGTCTGCGACATGCTTGCGCAAGGTGGTGGTGGGCGCGAGACCGAAGATGAAGTCGACATGGTTGGCGCGGCACCAGTCAATGACCTGCGGGCTGCAGTAATGACTGTCGGCCCGGATCAGGATCCGGGTGTTCGGCCAATTGCTCCGGATCGCCTGCACCAGGCGGCGCAAGTGGGGACGGATTTCGACCCCGCTCGGCCGCTTTGCCGGTCGCAGAACCGCACCGACGAACCGTCCCGCGTCATCGAACACAACAATCGGCTGGAAGCCATATTCATCGTAATGGGCATTGAACAGCCGCAATTGCTGGCCGCCATGCACGGCGTCAAAGGTGTCGTCAATGTCGAGCACGATCCGCTTGGGAACTTGCCGGAAAGAGACGCAGTAAAGGTCGACCATCGCCCGGCCCATCGCCACCAGTTCCCGCACGCCGGGCAGGTTCTCCAGCCGGCAGATCGTCGATTGCGAGGCCAGGTTACGACCCGACGGCAGCGCGTCCTGGGCCATCTTGAAGACCGGATCGGAACGCAGACGGTTGGCATCGTTGCCATCCTCGTAGCCGGCAGCGATCATCTTCATGCGAAAGCCGATCATGTCGGCCAGGCTATGGATGGTCTGGTCCGGGCAGCGCGGATCGTCGATGCAGCGCGCCAGACGGTCAGCCACCCGCAGCCGCTTCTCGACTTCGGCAAGAGCGAGAACCCCACTGTTGGACGACAGCATGCCGCCATCAAAACGGGCGACAACGCACTTGCCGCGAACAGATGACAAACCGGGCAGCGCTAGCGTAGGATCATTCATGGCGGGTGCGGTCTCCCAGAAACGACGCGGATCGGCGTAAGCAACCAAATCCTACGTCATTTCAACGGCTTGAACCACATCCGCCAACCCCTCATGAATTATTCGGGCTAAGTCCCGACACAAGGAAAATCACGAGCACGATTGCGGCCCAGACACCGATTGTCTGATGAAGCGACTTCCACAGCTGTCGGCCGCGCCCCGACAGGTTGGGCACGAGCGAACGCGCCAAGCCGCGTCCGTCCCGCGGCCACCACAAAAACACGCCGGTCACGATCAGCACCACGCCGAAGCCGGCCGCGACTTCAATCAGCCGATCGCCGACCGTTTCAATCAGAAGCGTCCCATGGATGACGTTTGCGAGGTCATAGAGCGCATCCCGGCGATCCCATGACCCCAACGCGACGCCGGAATAGGGGTCGACAGCGACCATTGTCGACGTGTCGCCAGCGTTGATGCGGAACACCGCAGGCTGTTCGCCGGTTCTCGGCACGATATATTGCACGAGCGTTCCGCCCGGTACCGTCGCGGCTGCGGCGTCAGCCTGTACGGACACAGGGACCGCCTGACCGGAAGGGGTGACGGCAAAGATCTTCTCGCCGTCACGACCAACCAGAACCGACGACCAGAGCATGATCAAGCCGGTGACGGCGAGCATGATGAGAAACGGCGCGACATAGAGGCCGGCATAGAAGTGCCATCGCCAGGCGGCCACATAGAAGGACCGCGGTGAAGTTCCGTCCGCTCGGATTGGCGATGTGTCTGCTGTCATTGTCATGGATAGTTCCCCAGGGTTTTGGATCAGATCTGCGCGTGCCGGCCTGCTCGGCCAAGCGCGATCGCTTCCAAGGCGGCGCGATCGCGGATCGTGATGCGTTCGGGCTGGTCGAATGCGATCAGCTTGGAGCGCTTCAGCACCCCAAAACATCGGCTGACGGTTTCGAGCGTCAGTCCGAGCCAGTCGGCAAGATCGGCACGGGTGAGAAAGAGGGTGAACGTGGCTCGGCCGCCAGCCGTGTTTCTTCGTCTGCGGGTAAATTGTGCGGCTAGATCGAGTATGGCGCTTGCGACGCGTTCGACAGCGGTCTTGCGCCCGAGGAGCAAGGCATGCTCCTGTGCACGGCACAGCATCTGGCGTAGCGCGCCTTCGAGCGAAGATGGCTCGCGGAGGCTTTCGATCGTCTCGATCTGTGTCGAGGTTAGCGTGATCGCCTTGCACTGGCGCAGATCGAGAAGTTCGGCACTTACCTCCTTTCCTGGGCCGAGAATGTCGAGGATCAGTCGACGTCCGTCAGCGAGTTCCTGGAAGAGGGCGATGCAGCCGTCGACGATCCGCAAACCGCTCGGCCGCGTTGCGCCATGAAAGATGAACTGCGTGCGGGCCGCGATACGGGCAGGAGGCTTGCACCTCGGCCGTGTTGGAGAGTCGATGAGTATGACGGGTGCTGCGGCACCCACGATGGTCCTGTCGAACATGGAACATAATCCGGCAACGCACCGGAATGGATCCGTTCAGACGGATGACCCCGGCGCAGGCTGAGTTTGCCGCTGCAAGAGCAGCAGCGCTTCAGGCTGTCAGGCCGGACGGGGGGCCGCGCGGGGACGCGTTCGGGGGAAAGAGCTGACGGTAGAACGCTTCGACGCGCACCGGAACGATATGCTCGCCGGCGCGAAGGATACGCTCTCCAACGGCATCGGCAGGAGACGGCAGGAGGACAGAGGCTGAGAGCCGGCAGGCCTCGCAACCCTGTTTGCCGACGTGGTCCGTCTTCTTTGTCGATCCATCCTCGGAGGGAAGGCACAGAACCGGAAGAGTGCCATCAGGCAGTACGAACTCGGCGAGCTCGCTTGGCGAAAGGCCATGGCTGCCAATCGCCGGGGGCGTGTGAGCGAACCCGACAAGCAGCAAGGCAAGCGCGCAGAGTATGCGCACCCCAAACTGCTCAACTCGGTGAAAGCCCTCGACCATATGCCCCTCTGTGCCATCGGACACGGCGCGAACATAATCGGATTCTCCAACGCCCTCAATGCGGCAAGATGGCCTTGCCGCTATAAGTCATTAGTAACCCCTAAGCATGCGACGGTGAGGACGTGTCGCGTCCAGGCGTGCTTGCAGGTGGGCGTTGATTTATCTACCCTCCCTGTATTGGATTTGGAGATCGGTTAGGCCGGTGAAAACGCGTGCGCTTGGCATATTGACCGTCTTGTGCCTGTTCGCGGGCGATGCGTTCGCGCACCGCAACCGCGTGCCGCAGGATACGAGCGGTATCTCGATCCCCTTCGTCACGCATGGCGAAATGGCGATCCTGTCCGCCTATCGCACGCGGATTCTTGCGCTGGGTTCGCTCGGCTCCTACGACGATCGCGATCTCTACAAGCTCATGGTCTTTGCCAAGGCGCAGCACGCGCGCTGTCTCTGGACCCTCGTGCCTGGCACGCTGTCGGATGAGGCGAGCCCGTTCAACGAGTGCGGCCATGCCGATCTCGCGGGCACAAAGGCTGTCCTGCTTCGCGCACGGGAGGTGCCGCGCCTTGCCGCCCGTGCCACCCTTCTCATCTCGGAAATCGAACACGAGATGATTATGAGTGGCGCCACCCTCATCGGCTGCGCCTATAGCAATTCTTCCTTCAACACCGCGGAGATCGTCGGGCCGCACTGGCGCTCGGTACCTGAACACTGGCCGTCGTTCGTATCCCTCTCATCTTTGACGGTGGGGCTTGGCGGGTTGGGGATGGTAGGGGCGTTTGGCCTTCGCCGACAAGCGAAACAAATTGAAAAGACCGCAGCCGCGCCATCTCGATGATCACTATTGGCGGTGATGCGACAATTCGGCGGTGAATGGGCTCTGTTCAGTGTGTCAGCGCATTGCTAAGACATAATGCGAGAGGTCTGAATGACGAAGCGGCGAAGACATGGCAGGTTTGGATTGGTGGCAGTAGCCGTCGCCATCGTCATGGCGTTGCAGATCCTTCTCGGCACTTTCGCGATGGCGGCGAATGCCGCGACACCGATGGTCGATGCGTTCGGCAACATGCTGTGCATCAACAGCGCGGAAGGTGACGATTCCGGCTCCACGCCGAACAAGGATCGTCCATTACTCCCGGAATGCTGCACACTGGCTTGCGGGCTAGTCCATTCCTTCGTTCCGGCGGATACGTCTGTCGCGGTCCTGTTCAACCCGCTTTCCGAACCGCTTCAGCGGCCCGTCATCAGGTTTGCGGAACCTTTCCATTCTGTACTCGATAGCCTTCCCGGCAATCCTCGGGCGCCTCCCTTCGCCTGATGGGCGACCGTTCCTTACGACGAGCATGATGATGAAGACCTATCGCGAGTTTACTCGCGATCACGGTGCCTCTGCGTGAACGCAAGATAACGGCGATCGGATGTCCTGCGCCGCCATTATGTTCATCATCTCCTCGATGCCGTCTGGAAAGACCGAACTCCGCTATCTCCACCCGTTTCTAAAACCCGCCGGCGGGATGACCGGCAATTCAGGAGAATACCTATGCTGAAGCATACCCTCGTTACCATTGCAGCCCTTGCGGTCGGCACCTCGGCCGCCCTTGCCCATGTCTCCCTGCAGCTCAAGGAAGCCCCTGTCGGGTCGACCTACCGTGCCATCCTTCAGGTGCCGCACGGCTGCGAAGGCAAGCCGACCAATGTCCTTCGCGTGCAGATTCCGGAAGGCGTCATCGCGGTCAAGCCGCAGCCGAAGGCCGGCTGGACCCTGGAAAAGGTCAAGGGCGCCTACGCCAAGTCCTACGACTATTACGGCACGCCGACGAGCGAAGGCGTTAAGGAGATCGTCTGGAGCGGCGGCAACCTCGGTGATGACGAATACGATGAATTCGTGCTGCGCGTTTATCTGACGAAAGATCTGAAGGCAGGCGAAACGCTCTATTTTCCGGTCGTGCAGGAATGCCCGGACGGCGCTGCCGAGCGTTGGATCGAAATCCCGGCCGCAGGCCAGTCTGAAGACGATCTGGAGCTGCCGGCTCCAGGCGTCAAGCTGCTCGAAGCCGTGAGCGGCCACTGATAACTTCGGCTGGCGCTCTCGGGGCGCCAGCCAATCTACCCAGTCCGGAGAATGTGCATGCGAAACCACCGCCTCGGTCGGCTTGGCCTTCTGGCTTTGATCACAGGTCTCACCTGGTCCTGTCTGACAATGGCTGCGCTGGCGCATGCATCGCTGACATCAGCAACGCCGTCGGATGGCACGGTGGTTGCGACACCTCCGACGATGTTTTCGCTGTCCTTCAGCGAGCCCGTCTCGCCGCTCGTCCTGAAGCTCGTGCGTCCCGATGGCGCCACGACAAACCTTGAACGCTTCGCTCTTCGCGACAAGACGCTTGAGATCACGCCGCCCGATGATCTCGTGGACGGCACCTATGTCATGACATGGCGGGTTGTTTCGGAGGACGGCCATCCGGTCGGCGGTTCCAGCATCTTCTCCATAGGAGCATCGAGTGCGTCAAAGCCGAGAGCGACGGAGAGCGTCGACTGGTTCGTGCGCGCGGCCTTATGGATCTCGAAGATTGGTCTATACGCCGGGCTGTTCCTCGGCATTGGCGGCACCTTCGCACTTCGTTGGCTCATACCACCGACGGGCGGTGTGAAACGCTTGACGTCCGCGCTGATCGCGATCGGCGTGATCGCGACCCTGGCATCAGCAGGCTTGCAGGGTCTTGACTCGCTTGACCTTCCACTTTCCGAATTGGTCACGTCGGCGGCTTGGATGGCAGGATTCGAGACGAGTTTTGGCCGCACCGTCATTCTCCTGATCGGCGCTTTCTTCTTGTCGGTAGTGGCGCTGTGGGTCCAGGGTTCGGCCATGGGCCGAGCCGTCGCGTCAATTGCGCTGATCGCAGGCGCCGCCGCGTTGGCGCTGAGCGGCCATGCTAGTGCAGCCGCGCCTCAGTTGTTGATGCGGCCTGCCGTGTTCCTGCATTCATTGACAATCGCCATCTGGGCCGGCGCCCTTCTCCCGCTGATCCATGCCTTGCGGCATGATGCTGAAACCGGGCGGGCGGCGCTCGCGAGATTTGCTCGGTTGATTCCGGTCGCCGTCGGCATCCTTATCATTGCAGGCATTGCGCTCGCAATCGTTCAGGTCGAGAGACCGGCAGCCTTGCTCGACACCGCCTACGGAAACGTTCTGCTCGCCAAGCTGGGCCTCATACTGGTGCTGTTCCTGGTGGTCTCGTTCAATCGGTGGGCACTGACCAAACCCGCACAGGCTGGAGAGGGGAAAGCAAGGCACAGGCTTGCGCGCGTCGTTTTCGTGGAAACCATTCTGGTCTTGGCAATTCTGGCGGTTGCGGCCACTTGGCGGTTTACACCGCCGCCGCGGGCGCTCGCCGTCGTCGCCGCTCAGCCGGTGTCGGTTCACATTCACTCCGACAAGGCCATTGCAGAGGTAACCATAACGCCCGGCCGTGCCGGCCCCGTTGAGGTTTCCGCTTTGGTCATGGCGCCGGACTTTTCGGCGATGGTGCCGAAAGAGGTGGTGTTTGTATTCTCCAATTCTCAGGCTGGCGTCGAGCCGATGCGGCGCAAAGCCACCCTCAAAGATGGAACTTGGCGGAGCGAAGGCGTGGTCCTTCCGTTATCGGGGGAATGGCAGCTGAGGATAGATGTGCTTGTTAGCGACTTCGAGATAGTCAAATTACAGGTCGTAATTGAAATCGCTCGGTAACTACTCGGATTTGGCTGGGGCCAAAGGTACGCTTCCGTTTCAAGAGCCCCAAAGAAACCTCGAGTATGTAGTCCACGCTGACCGACAAACTCGACATGCGATAACCGCATTAAGCGAAAACCCGCCTCGGTCTGCGCACCGCTATGAACAGCAGGCAGGCAGCGCAAGTGCCGTGGCTCGCCAGGCGCCTGGATAGACGAGGATCTCGATCACCAGCATCATTGCCAGAAGCGCAGCGCGGACAATCGGCTGGCAAGGCCGAGCATCAGCAGGATCGGGGGAAATGCTCGCCGAAGGCCGCGAGACGGGCGGCAAGTCAAGACTGGACGAACGGTATCAACGCATGCCAGCGCTTATGACATAGGTCTTTACCATGTAGTCGAGTTCTTCTTCCGTCAGGTCCGTGTCAAAGTGCTGCCAACTGGAGGAAACCAATGACCATCATCCCAGTAAAATTCACGGTGAAGCATTCTGTTTTGGTCGAGGGACACAAAGTCGATGACGGAATCTACGTGGGGCAGAGGATTTCGGACACTGAGATTGAGCGACAGCACCGCCGGAAGCATTCCTTTTTTCTGCATTTAGTCGAACCGGTCCCTGGGAGGACGTCAAAGGCCGTAGAGCGGTTCGACCTCGACGTTACTGCCCTCGTGTTCACTGGGGCGATCACAGTGAGTTAGGGGAGTGGTTCATCGATAAGGCGTCGTCATCGAAGATTGAGGTTTGAGGGTGCCCCCCATAGGCTCGTGGCGCCATCTTGTCGTGTTTTTTACTGGCGCTGCTGAGACTGATCTTGAAACCGAAAACCTAGGAAAATACATCCTCGGTCGGTGCTCGATCCCGACACCACCCTTGTTGATCACCAACGTTTTCAGTGAGGTAGAGATGAACTCGAAGGTATTTGATAGGCCCGTATATCTGAGGGAACGCAGAGAACTGATCCGAGAGATAACGTGCCTGGAAGACGCCATAGATTTTCTGGAAGAATGGCCTGAAAGAGATCGTGATATCGTTCACGACGCGGCATTGAAGACCTGCTACATGGCCTTCGACGGTCACAAACCGGTAAAAACTGGGCGCAATGCCATTCGCTCTTTTGGAGAGAAGAAGGGCATTCTGGTGAAATCTCCCGGCGTCATGCCGTGGATGATCCGGTCGCGCTCCGGTGGTGGACGCCTGTCCGCATAGGAGCCCCTGGAGACTGGAGAGGCTGCCGATGCGGCCTCTCTTGCAAATAGCCCGCGTCGTGCCGCCGCCGCGAGTCGCGAGCGTTGCAGGATAGCCGGCGCACCGGTCGCGAAGACGGCTGATGATGCCTAGGGTCCGGACTCACTAGAGCCACCAGATGACGGCTGCGGCGAGAGCGACGGCACCCATGAAGTTTTTGATGTTGCGATCGAAGCGGGTGGCGAGGCGACGCCAGTCCTTGAGACGGCAGAACATACGCTCGATGACGTTGCGCTGCTTGTAAACGGCGCGGTCGTACTCGTACTGGACCTTGCGATTTCGACGTGGCGGGATCACAGCCTCGGTACCGCGCTCGTCGAGCCACTCGCGCAGAGCCTGGCTGTCATAGCCCTTGTCCGCGACGAGCTGCGCGGTGGGCGGCAGGGCTTCGATACACAGCCTCGCCACCTTGCAGTCATGGACGTTGCCGGGCGTCAGGAGCAGGACGTGAGGGCGACCTTTCGCGTCGCAGACGGCATGGAGCTTGGTGTTCCGTCCGCCTTTCGTGCGGCCGATACCATGAGCCATGGCCCCCCTTTTCCGCCGCCTGCGCAGCGGTGGACCTTGATGCAGCTACTATCGATGAACAATCTGTCCGGCGCATCCTCGGCTCCGGCGAGTGCGCTGAAGATGCCTTCCCAGATGCCGCGCTCGGACCAGCGAACGAAGCGATTGTAGAGCGTCTTCTTCGGTCCATAGACGTCGGCGCAGTCCGCCCAGCGTCCACCGCATCGCAGCGCGTGGACGATTCCGCTCAACACGCGACGATCGTCCACGCGCGGCTTGCCCCGCACATCCGTTGGCAGGAGCGGTTCGATCCGTTCCCACTGCGCATCGGAAAACCAAAAGAAATCAGACATCTCACCGCCCTTTCGTCGCGGCAATGAATCATGCCCCAGCGCTCAAGGAAAGCTAATTATTGGGTCCGGACCCTAGCTTGTAGAGCTTCAGCCCGTAATCGGCGCGGTTCACGTCTTACTTGATCCGCGCATCTGGCGACTTTCTCGTCGAGAAGATGGGCCTCTGTCATGCCGCGCTTCTCATGCAAATTTCATCGAACTGACACGGAACCACCTGCACACAATCTGCATTCATAGTCCCGATTTGACAGGGAAATACGAAATGCTTTCTGTAACTTGGGATCGCGATCTCGCCATTGTACTGCCAGGCATGCGCCGTGCCATGGAGATCAAAGACGTTCGAAACGCCATGTTCGTCCTGGCGGAAAAAGGGCCGGTGACCTATGGCCGAGCTTTCCAGCGCGCGCTTGTCTTTTGCGCTCGCGCTATTGAAGGAGAATGCTCTCTATCGCGTGCTCGACTGGCATTCCTTGCCGCAGCTCGCGAGGCAAATGTGGCCGTTGTCGCGTAAGCCTGACATGCCGCCTCGCAGTTTGCGACGCGCGGTGGCACTGGAACGCCGAGGCGTGAATCTTTGGGCGCACTTCGGCAGCGGATTCATTCTTGAAGACGACAGGAGGCCGGCGGTGATACAATTTCAGCCGCGTCACGGCGCGGACGCCGGCTGGTGTGAAGATGAGCGGGCGATAGAAATCTCGACGGGATCCCCATAGATCGCCTGGCCGTGCACGCAGTGAGCCATGAAAGTCCGTGCTCTTTGTACGTGACCACCACGTCGCACGTAGCTCCGGCCCTTTAGTGCTGAGTACATCTCCTTAAATGAATAGATTATCTGGCTGCGCCCGCCCGGGCCTTGTAGGTCGATGTCCGCGTTCTATCCATAGGCGAAGTCCTTTCGACGAAAGAGCCGACCGGCGCGCCCTCGAATGGATTAGGGCCGCCATATGGGGCAACCTCCCGCGCCGGTTCGCCTCTTCTAGCTTGCTTCGGCCAATACGGCACGTAGGCTATCAATCGTGAATGGCTTCGAAAGCTGATCGGCATCGACAATACCAGAAGCCGCTTTCGCGCTATCATCGCCACTGGCGAACACGATCCGTACATTCGGCCAGCGCTCCCGGACCCGTTGAGCGAGGTCAATCCCGGAAATACCGGGCAAACCCACGTCTGTCAGCAATACATCAATGCTTTGGGTTTCCACCAAGCCCAGTGCGACTTCAGCGGATTTGGCTTCGTGGACGGTATGGCCCAGTTCCTCCACCATATCGATCGTTGACATAAGGATGAGCGGTTCATCCTCAACGACGAGAACACGAAGCGCCGTATGTCGTTGAACCTGGGACTTCAACACAGACGGTCGCTCTTCACGCTCGAGGCGTTCCACTGCGATCTTGTGTTGCTGCGCGTTGCTCAAGACATGACGGACTTTGCGCGCGAGCGCGTCGCGGGTGTAAGGCTTGGATAGCAATTCAACGCCAGCATCCAACCTGCCACCATGGACGATCGAGTTTTCCGTGTATCCCGACGTATAAAGCACTGCCATATCGGGCAATAGTGCCTTGGCCCTTCTGGCGAGCTCCGTGCTGCGCATCGGGCCTGGCATCACGACGTCAGTAAACAACAGGTCGATGGGGATGCCGCTGTTCACGATGGCGAATGCCGACTGCGCGTCGTGGGCTTTGAGAACGCGGTATCCAAGATCAGTTAGCAGCGCCACCGAAATCTCCCGAACCGCGTCGTCGTCCTCCACAACGAGAACGGTCTCCGTGCCGCCCTTTGCCGGTATCGCATTTGCATCCGCCAGACTGTCCTCGGTCTGCATCGTGCGCGGCATATAGAGCTTCATTGTCGTGCCATGGCCAACTTCGCTGTATATCTTCAGATGGCCGCCGGACTGCTTCAGGAATCCATAGACCATGGACAATCCAAGTCCGCTTCCTTTCCCTTCCGTCTTCGTGCTGAAAAACGGTTCAAGGATATGCTCGATAATATCAGGCGATATGCCCGCTCCGGTGTCGGTGACCGCGACAAGAACGTACTGCCCGGGACGCACGTCCTCGTGTAGCCGCGCATAGTCGTCGTCGAGAATGGAATTCGCAGTCTCAATGGTGAGGCGCCCGCGGCCTTCCATCGCGTCCCTCGCATTGATCGCCAGGTTCAGGATCGCATTCTCCAGCTGACCGGGGTCGATCAAGGTATTCCAAAGGCCACCGGAGACGATGGTCTCAAGCTCTATTTCTTCACCCAATGCCCGCCGTAGCATGTCGTCCATGTTCTGGATAAGCTTGCGAACGTTGACGACCTTGGGTTCGAGCGGCTGACGGCGACCGAATGCCAACAGCTGCGATGCCAGCTTTGCCCCGCGGGCGACTCCCGCCAACGCGTTCTCAAGACGTTGCTCGGCTCGCAGGTTCCCGGAAATGTCGTTGGCTAGAAGTTGCAGGTTACCGCTTACGACCTGCAGAAGATTGTTGAAGTCATGGGCAACGCCGCCGGTGAGATTGCCCAGCGCCTCCATCTTTTGCGCCTGCCTTAATGCGACCTGAGCGGTTTCGCGCTCGAGGGTTTCCTTCTCCAGATCGAGGAGAGCGCTTCTCAGCTCGTGGGTGCGCTGCTCCACCCTCTGCTCAAGTGTGTGGTTGAGGCTCTGGAGCTGATCTTCCGCGCGCTTCTGGTGTGTGACATCGAAACCGTCCACGAAAATACCGGTGACGGCTCCATTCGCATCGAAAATCGGCTGGTAAATGACGTTGATGAACCGCTCATCCAGTCTATCTTCGCCTTCGCGTTGCAGCGATACCGGCAGGTTTCGGCCGATGTAAGGTTCTCCTGACTGGAAAACGCCATCGAGCAACTCGAAGAACCCTTGCCCGTTTACCTCCGGAAGTGCATCACGAACGCTCAGACCAACGATCTGGCGATGGCCAACCAGCTGCAGGTAGGCGTCGTTGGCTAGTTCAAATACATGGTCGGGCCCGCTCAATATGCACATAAAGCTCGGGGCTTGTTGAAAAAGGGCGCGCATGCGGTCGCGTTCCGCTGTGCGCAACTCGATTTCCGAGGAGAGCTGGCGGTTGAGTTGCTCAAGGGCGTCTGCCGCTCTTTCCCGCAATTCAGCGGCCTCGGCCAATGCGGCGGCTCGCCGCCTTTCTGTTTCGAATGCCTCGGCACTCGCCAGACGGGAGGTGATTTGGCCGGCAATCAGCTTCAGAAAATCGAGGTAGTCCTCGGTAACGGCTCGGTGAGGATTGAGCCCACTGATCAATATCCCTTTCGGCCTGTCTCCGCCCTGACCGGCGAGGGAAATTACCGCGGCTTGAGTTGGGCTTCTCGGCCATGGGCCGGATGGAACATCATTGGCCGTCGACAGGTCTATCAGAGCGACGTCCTGTTCCGACCAAGCGGGTTCAATATTCCACAAATCGGCACCACGGCGAATCTCTTCAGGCATGAGAGCGAAATCATCCGGCGCGCCGCAGATCCATTGACGCCTCGCATTTCTCTCGTCGTCAAATGTATAAAGGGCGCTAAATGGGAGGTCCTGAAGGTTCTCCCCGAGGGCTTCGCGTGAAACCTTGAACACGTCGTGTTTCGTGTCCGCCGCAGCGAGCCCGGAAGCAAGAGCCCGCATCGTCGCCATGCGGCGTTCACCGATGACCCGCTCGGTCTCCTCGGTGACCGCACAAAAAACACCTTCGACCTTACCGCCATCGCCGATAAGCGGGCTATATGAGAAGGTATGATAGGTCTCTTCGGGGTAGCCACTACGCTCGAGAAGAAGGAGGAGCGCTCTGTCCCATGTCGCCTGACCGGTGTGGTAGACGGTTTCCAGACGCTCTTTGATATCGTCCCAGATTTCGGCCCATAGTACTTTCGTTGGGACGGCAAGTGCATTGGGGTGCTTGTTGCCCAGTGTAGGGCGATAAGCGTCATTATAAAAGAAGGCGATGTCCGGCCCCCAGCCGAGCCACATCTCGAATTTCGATGTCAGCAAGAGCCGGACTGCAACCTTCAGTGCCTCAGGCCAAGTGTGCGGCAAGCCAAGAGATGTGCCCGCCCAATCGTGCTGGCGCATCATATGCGCCATCTCACCGTTGCCGACGAAAATATCCTGGTATCGAGCCGCAGCGTGTGGGGTCATGACATTTCCATTCGAGATCGTAGGCCTCAATTAGGCCATTGATAACGCTTTTCCAGCCCGGTAGTTCTGAAGCGAGGTCAGTTTTTGCATTGGGTGAAAGAGTTTGAGAAATGAGCCAAGCAAAGTCTCAGCCTGAATGGAGTGCAGACGAACTCAGGCGGGCGATCAAGTCGGCTGGGGTGGCCCTTTGGACCTGGATCATCCATGACGACACATTTGTGATGGATGCCAAGGCATACGAGCTATGGGACATTCCCTATGAGACCGAACTCACGTTCGAACATCTTTCTGCAAAGGTGCATCCAGCCGACAGAGATCGTGTCAGAGCGGCATTCGTCGCTACCCGTTCCATCGACGGACCATTTGAGATCGATTTCCGCATTCTGACCACCACGTCGGACGTTCGATGGGTTTCCGCGCGAGGCCAGGGTAACGAGGGGAATGCTGCGACCAACAAAATGACGGGCATCTTCCTTGATGTCACAGGACGAAAGCAGGCCGAGGAAGGTCACGAGCTGCTCGCCGGGGAGATGAGCCATCGCGTCAAGAACCTGCTCGCCCTAGCCGCGGGTCTCACCAAAATCACGTCGCGCTCGACCGATACCAAGGAGGAGATGGCCAAGCAGTTGACGCAAAGGCTGACGGCTCTTGGCCGCGCCCATGAACTTGTACGCCCCCTCCCGGATAGCCAGGGGAGCGCGGCCTTGCTTGGCGACCTATTTACAGTCCTGCTGGCGCCTTATGATGACGTGGGCGCCTTCGCCGGCCGCATTCGCGTAGCGGTCCCTCGCATGGGATTGGGCGAAAAGGCTGCGACCAGCCTTGCGCTGGTCATTCATGAATTGGCGACGAATTCGCTGAAATACGGTGCGCTCTCCAACGATACGGGATTACTCGACATTTCCGGGGCTTCGCTCGATGGCGATATCGAGATCGTATGGAGTGAGCATGGTGGCGAGAGTGCTCACCTGCCGAGATCGCCGGAAGGGTATGGCAGTAAGCTGTTGCATAGAACAATCTCGGGGCAATTGGGCGGCACGATCGACTTCAACTGGGTCGAGGGCGGCGTCGTTGTGACGCTTCGGATGAAGGAGAGCCTCCTTTCTTCCTGAAGGGGCAGTCCACCGATCGTTTCACTTTGATCGTGAAACCGTTCGTCTCGCTTCGACCCAGTATCGGACCGCGGCGCCATCATAAAACGATCCAGATTGACCCCTCGTGAGACCAGGACGAACGTTCAGGCTGCCACCGCAACCGCGAAGGAAAGAACACTCTATAGGTGCATTTAGGGGTTTTGAAAACTAAGCGTTGACGAGTGGCCCGAGACCCCATATAGACGGGTCATCGATCTTTTGCTTGCCGAGCTTTGTCTACCGCGCGATTGGCACCGCGCTCTAAGCGAACTTCTCTTTCAAAAATAGTCGGTTTTCGTCTGCGTGGCATCCGCTCCGCAGTTCTTCACTCTATGCTTGAAAGGGTTCACAATGACCACTGGCACAGTTAAATGGTTCAATTCCACCAAAGGCTTCGGCTTCATTCAGCCTGACGATGGCGGCGCTGACGCTTTCGTTCACATCTCGGCTGTCGAGCGCGCTGGAATGCGCGATCTCGTCGAAGGCCAGAAGATCGGCTTCGACCTCGAGCGCGACAAGAAGTCGGGTAAGATGTCGGCCTGCAATCTGCAGGCTGCCTAAGGATGGCTGCTTCCCTTTGACCACGGATGTACTGGCACTGCCGGAAGCAATTATCACTTTTAGGCCAGGCGCCATGCCTGGCCTTTTTCGTTCTGGCCTCAAGCCACATCAGGTCATTCAGTGAAAGAGACATATAGTAAATCTTGCCAGCAGGCCGAGACCGCCTTCGGCAATCTCCAGACGGAGTTCTTCGCCAAGAACAATGCGGCGGAAGAGCTCGAATCCGAAGCTCAAGCACGCGACGCCAAGACAGTCAGGCTGCGCGAAGCGCGCCTCGCCAAGGAGCAAGCAGACCGGATGTCTGCAACATCGGCGCTTCTTGCCAAACGATCCAAGGCCAGTTGATCATCCCAAACGCTAAATCAGGATAATGATTTGAGACCCGCCAAAAATAACGACCTCACCGACCGACGCTCCGCTGCTGCAGACGCCAAGGCCGCTCTTCTCACAGCCTACCGGGCCGCAAAGACGGCGGCAGAGCCGGTTCAAGCCGCCCGACAGGCGGAGCGCATCTCACTTGTTGAAGCCCGCGAAGCGCGCCGTGCGGAACGGGAACGACTGAAAATCGAGGAGCGCACCCGCCTCGAAACTCTTGCCACGCAAAAGCAGGCAGCCATCGAGGCAGCCGCCGCAGCCGAGATTGAGGCGCGACAGTCCGCTGAAAACGCTCGGATATCGCGTGTCCTTGAAGATGAGGCCGCTCGCAAGGCCGAACGCGACCGACGTTACGCCGCCCGGAAGGCCCGGCAGGCTTAACGTCCAAGCGCCCGCTTTCCAATGGAGGCGGCCGTGGAATAGATCAAGGCGTGATATACAGTCGCGCTCGAACTTACTCATTCCTTGGGAGCCTTTGATGGCACCGAACACGAACGAACTGCAGGCCATCAATACGGCCTGGCAGATAGCGATCCAGGAAATCCTGCGCATGGTCATCCGTGACATGTACCATGGTGCGGGTGAAGCAGCCTTCAGCGCCCATATAAAGCGGATCGAAGAAGCGGCCGTCGACAGCATCCAGACCGACTTGAGGCTTCGCGGAACCAGCGAGTGGACCGAAATGCTGGTCAAGGAACGGGCAAGCAATTTCGTGACGACGCTGCTGACCTCCTTTACCTACGATCGTGCCTGAACACGATAGACGGTCATCCGAACCGCCGGTCTTTATACGCTACCGTACCTGAACTTTTCTTGTGGTCTGCGAGGCTGCTATGTAAGGCTCCTGCCTAAATCACTCCAACGCCGCGATAAGCCAAGCGGTCGGCATGGATGAACACAGCACAGAACGCCTCGCGCCATCGTAGAGTTCTCCTTCGACGCAATCATCGGTAATATCTTTCAGGCACAATCGTACGCTGGAAGAAGGCCGCCGAACGCATGTTCGGCTACTGGGAAGCCGAGGTGGTCGCATCCACGCTATCGCCCGAATTCTATCTTGAGTGAACAGACAGCGTAAAAATGCCGGGACTGGTCCGCCCTTGTGCAGGACGGACCAGCGGTGTGTCGCTTAGAAATCCATGCCTGCGCTACCGGGGAGGGCAGGAGCGGTTTCCTTTTTGGGCTTCTCGGCGATCATCGCTTCCGTCGTTACGAGCAGGCCTGCTACGGACGCGGCATCCTGAAGCGCGGTGCGGACGACCTTCGCCGGATCGATCACCCCCTGAGCATATAGGTCGCCGTACTCACCGGTTTGCGCATTCCAGCCGAACGAAAGATCGGCCTTCTCGCGCAGCTTGCCGACGATGACGGAGCCTTCCGCACCGGCATTTTCGGCGATCTGCCGAACGGGCGCCTCAATGGCCCGGCGGATGATATCGATACCGACCCGCTGGTCCTGATTGGCCGCCTGGATGGTGTCGAGCGCCTTCACCGCCCGCAACAGCGCAACGCCGCCGCCGGGTAGGATGCCTTCCTCGACAGCCGCGCGGGTTGCATGCAGTGCGTCGTCTACACGATCCTTCTTTTCCTTCACCTCGACCTCCGTGGAGCCGCCGACGCGGATAACGGCGACGCCGCCCGCCAGCTTCGCGAGGCGCTCCTGCAGCTTCTCACGGTCGTAGTCCGAGGTCGTTTCTTCAATTTGCGCGCGGATCTGGGCGACACGTCCGTCGATCTCCGCCTTCGAGCCGACACCATCGATGATGGTGGTATTCTCCTTCTCGATGGCGACCTTCTTGGCGCGACCAAGCATATTCAAGGTGACGTTTTCCAGTTTGATGCCCAGGTCTTCCGACACAACAGTCCCGCCGGTCAGAATGGCGATGTCCTCGAGCATTGCCTTGCGGCGATCACCAAATCCCGGTGCCTTCACGGCTGCGATCTTTAGACCGCCGCGGAGCTTGTTGACGACGAGCGTCGCGAGCGCTTCACCTTCCACATCCTCCGCGATGATCAACAGCGGTTTTCCCGACTGGACGACCGCTTCCAGGACTGGAAGCATTGCCTGAAGGTTCGACAGCTTCTTCTCATGAATGAGAATGTAGGGTTCTTCGAGTTCGACACGCATTTTGTCCTGATTGGTCACAAAATACGGGCTGAGATAGCCGCGATCGAACTGCATGCCTTCGACCACTTCGAGTTCGGTGTCCGCGGTCTTTGCCTCCTCGACCGTAATGACGCCCTCATTGCCGACCTTTTCCATGGCTTGCGCGAGATAACGGCCAATTTCCTCATCGCCGTTCGCGGAAATGGTTCCGACCTGCGCGATCTCCGAGTTGCTTGTGATCTTGCGCGCATTCTTCTTGAGATCTTTCACCACGGCATCGACGGCGAGATCGATGCCGCGTTTCAGGTCCATGGGGTTCATACCGGAAGCAACCGCCTTGGCGCCTTCCTTGACGATGGCCTGGGCGAGCACAGTTGCGGTCGTCGTGCCATCGCCAGCGAGATCATTGGTTTTCGAGGCGACCTCGCGCAGCATCTGCGCGCCCATGTTCTCGAACTTGTCCTCAAGCTCGATTTCCTTGGCGACCGACACCCCATCCTTGGTGATGCGCGGCGCGCCGTAGGACTTGTCGATCACGACATTGCGCCCCTTGGGGCCAAGGGTCACTTTCACAGCATTTGCTAGCACATCGACCCCACGCAGCATGCGTTCACGGGCGTCGGTGCTGAACTTGACGTCTTTGGCAGCCATTTCTTTAACTCCTCAATAGGCAGCTTGTGACTGGTTGGATGGGTGGGACCGCTCAGGCGGCTTTCTTCTGTTCGGCTCGGCCCTTGAGGATGCCCATGACATCGCTTTCCTTCATGATCAGCAGATCCTCGCCGGCGATCTTGATCTCCGTGCCAGACCACTTGCCGAAGAGGATGCGGTCACCGACTTTGACGTCGAGCGGCTGAACCTGCCCGGCGTCGTTGCGCGCGCCCGGGCCGACGGCGATCACCTCGCCCTCTTGCGGCTTTTCCTTGGCAGTGTCGGGAATGATGATCCCGCCCTTGGTCTTTTCATCAGATTCAACCCTGCGAACGAGAATGCGATCGTGAAGCGGTCGGAACGACATGTTTTCCTCCAATGGACAAACAGTGATGACGATGTTCACCCGGAGCCGGACCGGATGACCGGTCCGGGCGGGTACAGGACCTCTCATGAGCGCCCTGCGCGCAAAAATCTGGATTGTCGATTTTCTCATTTCAAGAGGCTGGCCGAAAAAAATCAGCACTCGTCGGAAGTGGCTGCTAAAATACTGTAATGCTACGATAAAATCGAATTTGAACAATGAAATTTGTTGATGATCGTGAATGATGGCGGCATCATTCCGGGGTCGAACAACGGAGATGAAAGCATGCGGTTTGCATCAGATCTCGAGCGCCAGCTCCAAGGCTACGTGTAGCGGCTTGCCAACATAAGCGCCTCTGCTCGCAAACATCGGCATTTTCTGCTCGAATTATCTGACAATGGAGCGGGCGTCGTGCTCACGCTCTTTGCCAATGTGCTCGCAAACATCCGGGTCTGCTTGCAAACATCCGCCACGTGCTCAGATTAATTGCCAGCGACGGCATGGTCAAACCGGGACGCCTGCCTGTCGTAGTTGCTCGGTCAGCTGACGGGAATATTCGGGATCAAGGGTGCCCGCCAGGAAGGCGCGGATATACGGACATGCGCTGTGGCTTTCCCTCCTTGGCGCTTCGGGTGCAGGAGGTTCTGCAGCATGATCCGTTGTCAGGGCATCTCTTCGTCTTCAGGGGCCGCAGATCGGATATTTTGAAGATCATCTGGCATGATGGTCTGGGCGCCTGCCTTTTTACCCGGCGGCTGGAGAAGGGCCGGTTTATCTGGCCGAATATGGGATAGCATCCGTCAAGGTGGTGTAGAATTGGGACCGGGCCGTCATGATCAGGCGGCTCTGGGTGAAATTTCTCCATCGCAGCTACGCGAGGAGGTAGAGCTGAGTTTAAGTGCTGTCATTGAAGTTTCACGAGCCTGATAAACGGACGTCATATGTCGCCCATAGTGATGCAAATATTCAATCGATGCACCACTAACGATCAGGATTATTGTGATGCTGGCTCTGAACGGAGTTGCCGTGACCTATGCCAACGGCACCCAAGCTTTGAAGACAACGACATTGACGTTCAACCAGGGTCAGTTCGTCGTGCTCCTCGGTAGATCCGGCGCAGGCAAATCTACCCTCATCCGGACACTCAACGGCTTGGTTGCGCCGACGTCTGGTTCGATCACTTCTAACGATATTGGTGCTCTGGATGCGGAAACTAAGCTTCGCATTCACCGAAGGCGAACTGGGATGATATTCCAGCAGCACCAACTCATAGGGCGCTTGAGCGCGCTCGACAACGTCATGACGGGCCGCCTGGGCTACCACTCTGGCTGGCGTACGTTGTTCCCTATGCCGCGTTCGGATCGAAGGCTGGGGTTGGAATGCCTTGAACGCGTAGGCCTTCTTGATAAGGCTCTCGTCAGGGCGGATCAACTATCCGGCGGTCAGCAGCAACGGGTGGGCATTGCGCGCGCGCTGGTCCAGAAGCCCCAACTGGTCCTTGCAGATGAGCCCGTTGCAAGTCTGGACCCTGAAACGGCTGTCGAGGTCCTGTCGCAGCTTCGCGAAATATGCACAGCCGACGGCATCACTGCTGTGATCAGCCTTCATCAGATCGATCTAGCTCGCCGGTTCGGCGACCGGGTCATTGCTATGCGCGACGGGGAAGTGGTTGCGGACGCCGCTGTCGACGAACTGACCGATCAAATGTGTGCGTCGATCTACCGCAGCGCCCCAAGAAATCCGACCACAACACAAGATTTGTCCAACTACGAGTATGATCAACCTTTAGCTGCCATGGAGGCCGCATTATGAAGAAGCTTCTGTCCCTCGCATTCCTCGCCGTTCTTGGCTGGAGTTCGTTGGCGCATGCTGGCTCAAATCCAGAGACATTGCGCGTCGCGTTGCTACCGGACGAGAACGCCGCCACTGTCATCAAAAACAATCGTCCTCTCGAGGAGTATCTTGAGAAGACACTCGGTCGGGAGATTGAACTGATCGTAACGACCGACTACTCGTCAATGATCGAAGCGATGCGTTTCGGCCGGCTTGAGTTGGCTTATTTCGGGCCGCTCTCTTACACGCTCGCGAAAACCAAGGCTGATATCGAGCCTTTCGCAGCAGTTATGAAGGATGGCGAAACTACCTATCGCGCTGTAGTTGTCGCCAATGCAGAGGCTGGCATCGAAAGCCTTGAAGATGCAAAAGGGAAAAAGGTCGCGTTTGGGGACGTGGCTTCCACCTCAAGCCACCTTATCCCGAAATCTATGCTGCTTAAGGCCGGAGTTGAGGCTGGAAAAGACTATAGCGAGAACTTCGTAGGGTCGCATGATGCCGTGGCTATTGCAGTGCAGAATGGCAATGCTCAGATTGGCGGACTTTCGTTGCCCATCTACAATTCAATGGTCGCTCGTGGCACCATTGATCCTAAGAAAGTTATCGCCCTCGCCGAGTCCGATCCGTTCCCGCAGTACCCCTGGACCATGCGGTCGGATCTTGACACTTCGTTGAAAGAGGCGATCACCAAAGCCTTCATCGACCTTAAAGACGAAAAGGTATTGGCATCCTTCAAAGCCGATGGGTTCGCTCCGATCGATGACAAAGCCTACGACGTCGTCCGTGAGCTCGGTAAAGTGCTGAACTTGGACCTGAGTCAGTAAGGCGCGTTCGAGACAGTTTCTCACCTTTCGACGCAGGCGCTGGCCTGCGTCCTTTCTTCCAGGATATGTGATGACACAGCCGTCGGCCGACTACGACTCTATCCTTCAACATCAAAACAAAGCTTGGACCAGAGCTGGCGTGATCGCGTTGGCAATTGCGTGTGTGATCATTGTTAGCAGTTATCACTCCGGTCTTCTTGATCTGGAGCGTCTGGGATCTGGGTTTCCTGCGCTCTGGCAGCTCGGTACGGAAATGTTTCCCCCGGATTTCAACCGAGGCTTGGAGTGGATCAGCCCTCTCATCGACACTCTGGCGATGAGTATAGCTGGGACTGCGATCGCGGTACTGATATCACTTCCAGTTGGCTTTTTCGCCTCAGGGAAAACAGCACCCAACGCTGTCATCTATATGATCTCGCGTGGATTGTTGAATGGTCTACGGTCGATCCCGGAGCTGATTATGGGCATCGTCTTCGTGGCGGCAGTGGGATTTGGAGCGCTCCCAGGCGTGCTGGCTCTTGGTCTTCACTCGGTTGGCATGGTGGGCAAGTTCTTTGCGGAGGCGATCGAGCATTGCGATAATGCGCCTATAGAAGCCGCACGCGCAGCTGGTGCGTCGCCGTTCCAGATCGTGACGCGGGCGATCTTGCCACAAGTTCTACCGCAATTGGCCGATGTGACCATCTATCGGTGGGAGTACAACTTCCGCGCCTCGACAATCCTGGGCACTGTGGGAGCTGGTGGTATCGGTTTCGAGTTGATGACATCCCTCCGGATCATGAATTATCAGGAGGTTCTTGCGATCATGCTCGTTGTCCTTCTGATGGTCACCATCGTTGACCAGGTCGGCGCTCTCCTCCGCCGCCAGCTGCAATAGAAGGATAAATTAAATGCTCCCAAAGGTAGTAATCACCCATCGCGTCCACGAGGAGATTATCTCAAAGCTATCTCCCCACGCTCGTTTAGTTTGCAACGATACTGATGATACATGGCCCCGCGAGAAACTGCTCGCAGAATTGAGCGACGCCAAGGCGATGATGGCGTTCATGCCGGACATGATCGACGCGTCTGTACTCGCGCACGCTCCCGATCTTCAACTTGTGGCATGTGCGCTGAAAGGCTTCGATAACTTCGACATCGAAGCCTGCACGCAGCGTGGAGTCCACGTCACGATAGTGTCCGATCTTCTCACTGACCCGACAGCCGAACTTACAATCGGTCTGATGATTGCTCTTGGGCGGCACATTCTGCCAGGCGACAAGAGCGTCAGGAGGGATTACAAAGGTTGGCGCCCTCGGTTTTACGGCCTTGGGCTGCAGGGCACAGCAATCGGCATTTTAGGGATGGGAGCGATCGGAAAAGCTATAGCACAGCGCCTAAGTACCTTCGGCGCCATTGTGTCGTACTGGGATCGTCAATCCCTGGACAAAGCCGATGAGATCAGACTGAACGTAAAGCCTCTTGAATTTGACCAGTTGATCTCGTCGTCTACCTTTCTTGTGTGTGCACTCCCGCTTTCGGCCGAAACGAAGCATCTCCTCGGCGCTGAACAACTCGCCAAAATGCCCAAAGGAGCACTTCTTATTAATCCTGCACGCGGAAGCGTGGTTGATGAAGAGGCTGTTGTCGCTGCATTGCAGGCGGGGCGCTTGGGAGGCTACGCCGCTGATGTTTATGAGATGGAGGACTGGGCCAGACCCGACCGGCCTGACAAGGTCCACGGGGGTCTCCTCAATCGCGAACATGATTCGATCTTGACACCCCACATAGGCTCAGCAGTGGCGAAGTCGCGTTTGGCTATCGAGCACGAGGCTGCTGACAACATTATAGATTTTGTCCAAGGCCGAAGACCTCGTGCGGCAATTAACGAGGTTCAACTAATTCCTTGATTAGAGAAAGTAATGTTTAGCCTTTCGCATGTCGCAGCATTCATAGAGGTAATCGAAACTGGCAGCTTTCACGAGGCGTCGCGACGGCTTCAGATATCCCAACCGACTGTCTCACATAATGTGAAACGATTGGAGGATATACTAGGGGTGCGGCTGGTCGAGAGGAGGAAGGACAAGTGTGTGCCGACTCGGCAAGGGCTCGTATTCTTGCCATTCGCACGCAGCCTTTTGACCGTCACGAAGAGATCTCTGGACCGCCTGCACAGCGGCCGGATTACGTTGGGTGCCAGTACTAACATCGGTACCTATATTTTGCCAGTCCACTTGAAGCGTTTACAGGATGCTCAAGGCCGGCCACCTGAGGTGGCCGTTGCCTCAAATCCTGAAATCATCGAAAAGCTCTTGAGGAAGGAGATTGATCTAGCCTTTACCGAATGGTGGGACGATCGAAAAGGATATCAAGCCCGCCTTTGGCGGAAGGAAAAGCTGGTAATAATCGTATCCCCACAGCATAATTGGAGGACGCGAAAAACAATTGAAGCGGCAGAGTTATTTCAAGAGTCCCTCATTGGCGGAGAACGTGGAACCGGTACCGGATCCGTGCTCCGCGAGGCCTTCGGCCAAGCGGCAGAGCAATTCCCAATCTCATTCAATGTCGGGAGCACTGAGGCTGTGAAGCATGCAGTTCGAGCTGGTCTCGGCATTTCGATCGTGATGAGGAGCACTGTCCTCGATGAGCTCGCGTCGGGTAGGCTTTATGAGGTTTCTGTTGAGAATGTGGTTCTCGAAAAGTCTGTGTGGGCTGTACATCCCGTACATATGGAGGATGGTTCACCGGAAGCAATCGCGCTTAAGGTTATACTCGATGCGAGCGCCCCTCTGGGTGACCTAGAGCACGTCCACATTACTCGGGGTCATATCCGCAAGATTTGAAGTAGTTGGCGCATTCCTGCGGCTCGAACATGGTAACGGCCTGGCCGACCGCATCCTTTGGTATCGCCGCCTCAATTCCCGGAGTATCCCATACAAGGGGGACAAGATCGGGGACCGCCCGATTTTCGATGCGTAAGGTTCCCTGCTCCATGTCGCGAATATTCGGCCGTCAGACACATAGTTGGTTTCCATGGATCGTTTGTCATAAACGAGGGTTTTTGAGCATGCCATAGCGCATGCCGTCACGCCCCTTGAATGGCGCGATGGAATCTTCTCAAAACTGTTATAGAAACGGTTGTCGCAAAATGCTATGTGTCCAACGACTTTCAAGAACATTTGGATGGCTATGCGGGTCGGGTACGCCAGGGTCAGCACGATCGATCAAAATCCGGAGCTTCAGCTTGAGGCGCTGAGACGCGCCGGTTGCGAGAAGGTGTTTACCGAGCGCGGGTCAGGCGCTCGCGATGACCGCCCGGAATTGGGCCGAATTCTCTCCGACGTGCTTCGCACTGGTGACACGCTCGTTGTCTGGAAACTCGATCGGTTGGCGCGATCGCTAAAGAAGCTCATCGCGACGGCGGAAGAGTTGGAGCGCGCGAAGATCGGGCTCGTGTCCTTGACCGAGAGCATTGATACGACGACGCCGGGCGGCATGCTGACCTTCCATGTCTTCGGTGCGATCGCCCAGTTCGAACGTGCTCTGATCCGCGAACGCACGACGGCTGGACTGGTCGAGGCGCGGCAACGTGGCCGCAAGGGTGGCCGCCCGCCCGCGATGCGCCCGGGCGATATTGCCGCGGCGCGCGCCCTGATGAAGGAAGGCAGCATACCGGTACGCAATATTGCGCAGCGCATGGGGGTTTCTGTTGCAACCCTCTATCGTCATATCGGCAAGAAGGGTGGCTCTCCCAAAACAGTGGAATCCGAGGACGTCCATGGCTGAGCGGAGAAAGCGGCCGCCCGGAGAGGCTCTTGTCGATCTTCGACGCCGATTGTCGCTGCTTTCTCCCCGTGATCCAGGCCGTACCGAGATTGTTGCTCGTGCCGCCGATGCCTACGGCATCTCGATCTGGACCCTGTATCGGGCGCTGCGGGAGTTGAACCGCCCGAAATCCGTACGGCGCGCCGATCACGGAACCTCCCGGATCGCCCCGCAGCCGGAGATGGAAACCTATGCCGAAATCATCGCGGCCCTGAAGATCAGAACGGCGAACCGGAAGGGGCGGCATATCTCCACGGCGCGCGCCATCAAGCTGCTTGAGGAAGACGGCGTGGTGACGCCCGATGGCCTGGTCCGTGCACCGCCCGGCATCTTGAAACGCGCAACGGTCGATCGGCTGCTGCGTGTTTCCGGCCTGGATTATGCGCGCGTCACCCGCCCGGTGGCTGCCGTCCGATTCCAGGCGCGGCGTTCCAACGAACTCTGGCACTTCGACATGAGCCCGTCCGACCTGAAGCAGGTGGAAGCGCCGCTTTGGGTCGAGGAAGGGCGCGGCCGGCCGACGCTGATGCTGTTCTCCGTGGTCGATGATCGCTCCGGCGCGAGCTATCAGGAATACCGCTCCGTCTACGGCGAGGACGCGGAGTCCGCCTTGCGCTTTCTCTACAATGCCTTCGCCGCCAAGCCTGAACCGGAACTGCCGCTTCAGGGGATTCCAACGACCATCCATATGGATAACGGGCCGGTGAGCCGCTCGCGCGTTTTCCAGTCCGTCATGGGTAGCCTTGGTGTCCGGGTTCTCACGCATATGCCCCCGTCGGACAGCGAGCGGCGCACGCCGGCGCGAGCGAAAGGCAAGGTCGAGCGGCCGTTTCGCACGATCAAGGAAGTGCACGAGACCCTCTATCATTTCCACAAGCCGAAGGACGAAGAGGAAGCCAACCTTTGGCTCAGGCGCGCCTTGGTCACCTACAATAACGGCGACCATCGCACAGAGTCTCATGCACGCATCGAGGATTGGCTGCGGCATCTTCCTCCTGACGGGGTGCGGGCGATGTGCTCCTGGGAGCGGTTCTGCGCCTTTGCGCGCGAACCGGAACGACGGACGGTTGCTGGAGACGCGACCGTATCGGTCGAAGGCGCATCCTATGAGGTCGAGCCCGAACTTGCCGGCGAAACGGTGACCTTGCTCTGGGGCCTGTTCGATCAGGAACTGTTCGTCGAGCATGAGGGCAAGCGCTTCGGTCCATTCCAACCTTCGCGCGGGGCGGTTCCCCTCTTTCGCTATCGCAAATACCAGAAGAGCAAGCTCGAAGAGCGGCTCGACAAGGTGGTGCGCCTGGCAGACCAACTTGGGCTCCCCCGCGCCGCGGTCACCGGCGGGGATCGTCCATTGCCTTCGCTGCCCCCGACCACGGCTGGGCTGAGTGTACGGCGGACACCGTTTCCGGAACCCGCAATAGAGACCGCTTATCCAAATGGCCTCGCAGCCCGTGGGGCCATCGCCGACCAGCTCGGCCGGCCGATCGGCGCGATGAATGCCGGTGACCGCGCCTTCATCAATGAACTGCTTGGAGAAACACTCGACAAAAAGATGATCGCGGCCCGTATCCGCGAACGCTTCCAGGCGCGAAGAAAGGAAGAATGATGCTCGCTGACGTTCAATCCAGTTACGGCCTCGACCGGCCTTTCCAAGGGGCCGGCAACTTTGAGACCGAGCATCAGCGCACGATCATCCGCGAGGTGTGTGCGGCCGTCCAGACCGGTCGGCTTGTCGTGGTCTCCGGCCTGGTCGGTTCGGGGAAAACCCACCTTTTGCGCCGCATCGAGGCCGAACTCACCAAAGCCGGCAAGGTCGCACTCGCCAAATCGCTGGCGGTCGACAAGCGGCGCACTTCGCTGCCATCGCTCATTGAAGCCCTGTTCTACGACTTGTCTCCCGGCGATCGTGCGCAGGTCAAGATCCCCAAGCAGGCCGAGCGCCGGGAGCGCGACCTGCGCGACATCATGAAAAAAGGCAAACGGCCGATCGTCCTCGTGGTCGACGAGGCCCATGACCTGCACCACAAGACCTTAACCGGCCTGAAGCGACTGATGGAGGTGGTCGCCGACGCCGGCGTGCTCCTTTCCGTACTTCTTGTCGGGCATCCCCGGTTGCGCAATGATCTGCGCCGGCCGCAAATGGAGGAGATTGGCTACCGCACGACCATTTTTGACTACGAGGGGATCGGCTCCGCGCGCCGCGACTATGTTGCCTGGCTGCTTGGCGCCTGTGCGGCCGAAGGCGTAAAGGTTGGCGAACTCCTCGAGGAAGAAGCCATCGACCTCATCGCCGAACGTTTGCGCACGCCGCTTCAGATCGAGATGCATCTCACCCTCGCATTCGAGCAGGGCTTTCGCCTCGGCGCCAAGCCGGTTACCGCCGAAATCGTCGAGCAGGTCCTGTCCCGCGCCATCGACGATCTCGAACCGACGTTGACCCGAAATGGTTACGATGCGACGGCTCTGGTCACGCACCTCAATGCTCGGCCGTCGGATATCCGCGCCTTCCTGGCGGGCACCCTTGATCCCGAATATTCCCGTCAGCTGACCGAGCAACTACGACAGGCAGGCGTCCCGGTTTGACCATGCCGTCGCTGGCAATTAATCTGAGCACGTGGGGGATGTTTGCAAGCAGACCCGGATGTTTGCGAGCACATTGGCAGGGAGCGTGAGCACGACGCCCGCTCCATTGTCAGATAATTCGAGCAGAAAATGCCGATGTTTGCGAGCAGAGGCGCTTATGTTGGCAAGCCGCTACAGCTACGGCCTGACAACTGCGCATATCCTTTATCGCATTCCCGACTTCGAATCCGTTCTCCAGGCCTATGTCTGGCAGGACTACGATCTCGCACCGGACTTTCCCGAAATGCGCAAATTTCTCGACTTCTGGCAGACGTCGCTGGATGGGCCGCTGCACTCGGTGCGCTACACCCATCGGCGCCTGATCGGCGCGAACGAATGGCGGCGCGTCGAGGGCGAGTTCAGGCTGCATTGAACTGGTCTGAAAAAAATTCGGATGAGGCCCTTGAAGATCGACTAGGCAAAAACCAGATCGATTGCCGCCAGCCGCTGGATCAGGGCTGGCCTTGCTGGGAGCGCCGTCTTTCGGCGCCCCGTATCCATGTTGCTTCAAGGAGGATATGGTTATGGCAACATCCTACGATTATGCGCCGCTCTTTCGGTCGAGCATCGGCTTTGACCGTGTGTTTAACCTGCTGGAAAATGCGCAGCGTGCACGCTCAATCAGCGACTGGCCCCCTTACGACATCGTCAAGACCGGCGATGACAGCTATCGGATTGCGATTGCCGTCGCGGGGTTCGCGCGAGACGATCTCGACATAACCTTTCAGTCGAACCTGCTTACTGTAACCGGCAGGAAACAGGATGCGTCGGCGGAGGGCTACCTGCATCGCGGCATCGCGTCCCGGCCATTCGAGCATCGCTTCGAGCTTGCGGACCATGTGAGGGTCGATAGTGCAGACCTGAATAACGGTCTCCTCTCGATCGGACTTGTCCGCGAGATTCCCGAGGAGATGAAGCCGCGCAAGATTTCGATCGAGAGCGCGCCTGCGCTCGGAAAACTTGGTTCTCCCGCACAGATCGAGGGCCAGAAGGCCGCGTAAGAAGTGAACGATGCGACAACGGGTGCCGGTGGAGCGGCGCCCAACGGCATGACGGGTTGGGAAGGAGGACGATATGAAACCCGATGTGTTTAAGAGACCTGTCCAAATACTCGTTGGTCTCGGCTTTCCAATGGAAATCCGGACTGCGGCCGAGGCCTACAGACATTTGGTCGATCGGCCTCACCTGAACAAGGATGCCTCGTACACGATAGCGCTGAACGCATGCCGCGCAGCAATGCGGGGGGAGGTGGAGGTGGAGATCGCTCGCGGTCTCTATGCTGCATTTGCCGAGAAACACGACCTCTTGGTACCCTCGGGTGACCCTGTCATCGCGCACCGACGACGGCGTGACCGCGGTCCTCATATTCGATGAGGTGCGGATGCCCGATATCCCCATGCCTTACCGGATCATCGACGGATCGGGTCGAAACGCCTTGGATATAGGCCCCTTGGGGTGACCGCCGTTAGGTCTTTTTTCGGCAACCTGGCGGGCCGAGCAACCTCGGACATAGCCGCCGGTACGAAGGTTCGAACTGCGCGGCGCGATGGTGCCCGCCCGTATTTCCAGCCCGCGATCGCGAAGCCGATGATCTCGCGCCGCAAAATCAGCTTCGGCGCTCTTCCGATCGAGTGATCGCAGGTTCATCATGTCGTCAGTCATCGATGTTGTTCCTCAGCTTGCTCATGAGCAACTAGACCCTACCCGCAATCATAGACAGCCATGAAATCCAGCTACACTACTCTATGGGACACGATCGCAATTCGTCTTTCATTGATCTCGCGAACTATCTTGGCGGGAGCGTTGTAGCTCGCGGCTAATACACTATGCTCAGGCAATCCCAACGTTTTTCGAAACCTCATCCGCCTCGTTTGCCAACGTCTCGTAGTGCGTTTGACGCCCACTGCTTTCTCGCCAATAAAATCCTACCTCACGCCGCTCGCTCCAATCGTCGATTGACAGCAACTTCACATCGTCCTCCTCTCTAAACTCCGCGCGTGCGTAAAGCTCTGGGAAGAGCGAACATCCCATTCCGATCGAGACCATTTGACGAATGGAATCAAGGCTTGTGCCTTCGTAGTCGTCAACAACAATGGCGCCCGAAGCTGCTGCCAGATGGTGCACGTTTTCCATGAGTCTGTGACCACTGCCGAGTGCCAAAAGCGTTTCATCGACAAGATCAGAAATCCCAACCGACCGCTTATCCGAAAGTGGGTGGTCTGCGGGCACGCCTAAGAATAGTTTCTCGTTCCCAATGCGTCGAAACTTTAAATCCGATCTCTCAGGCGCCGGTCCAAGACCGCAGTCCAGCGCACCCGCCGCCACGGCGTCTTCAATGTCGACCGGGCGGTCTTCTCGAATGTAGATTTTGAGACTTGGAAACTTGCGATGAAGGCCAGGAAGAAAACGCGGAAGAAAGTAAGGACCGAACGTCGGCGCCGTTGCGAGCCGCACTACTCCGCCTAGAGTTTTCGTATCGCCGACCGCTCTGTCGACTATGTCGTCGACCGACGCAAGCGCCAGTCGAGCGCCTCGCGCGATCTCGGATCCAATCGGTGTGGTGATGACGCTGCTCGGTGTGCGCTCAAAGAGCGTGACGCCTAGGGACTTCTCCACCAATCCAACCTGAACGGACAGGGTCGGCTGCGAGACATGGCAGTGTTTCGCGGCTTTCCCGAAGTGCCGCAAGTTATCGAGCGCGACTATGTATTCCAGTTGGCGAAGAGTAGGGCGGTAGGGCATATTTCCTATAGTTATGAACTATCGCCGGAATTGCAACAATGAATTGGAACTATTGGAGAGATTACCCGATGTTTGTGTGGTCAACGAAAGGAAAATCAAATGGACCAGTTCTTGAAGTCACTTCGTAGCCGCAAGGCGCATGTCCAGTCTCGTATCGACGACGAACAGTCGCGGCCAGCACCAGATGTCCTCCGCTTGAGCGCGCTTAAGAAATTGAAGCTGCGTTTCCGGGAGCAGATCGAGCTCATCGAGCGTCACAACCGCCAGAGCACACCGGTCCTCATCCCTGTCGTCAGACGAAGATCATTCAAGCTCTAGAGTAAGGGATGACAATGTACAAATACATCAGCCTACAAGATCACAGATCTTGAGAGGCTAACGACGCTCTTCACAAGCTCGTCAGTGGCTACCGAACGCTCAAAAACGATTTGGGACGCGCTCAGTCGGTGTGAGTAAGACTACTATGTCCTGACCAGACTATCGCAGTTGATCGCTGCGATGCGTGGGTCACATCAGAGAAGAGCTGGAAATTCGGCGAAAGGCAAGGTCAGCTCGCCGAACGCAGGAATACACTTTTGTTCGTCCCAGCAGCGGACCCATCCCCCTCAATTTCCTATCGCAGTCCGGGCCCCTCTGACGAAAGATGCCGGTCCTTTCGTGATGTCGGACTTCAAAAAAACAGGATCGCCGGCTGGAGTTTCTCACGTGGAGTTAACGTTTCTTTTCGCTGATTGGCTGGGAAAATCCGCCTGGATGTGGCTAGGGTTCCTCGGTATCGTGCTTGCACTCCTGATTTTTGACTTGGGCGTTCTCCACCGCGAAAGCCGCGAGATCGAGGTCAGGGAAAGTCTGCTTCTCTCATCCGTCTACGTTTCGCTCGGCCTAGCCTTCGGAGGATTTATCTGGTGGCAGCTCGGTCCTGAATCGGGGATGAACTATCTCACGGGTTTCGTGGTGGAAAAGACCCTGGCGCTCGACAATGTGTTTGTCATCGCGCTGATCTTTTCCTTCTTTGCCGTTCCCCGGATCTACCAGCATCGCGTGCTGTTTTGGGGCATTTTGGGTGTGATCGTGCTTCGCGCGATCATGATCGGAGTGGGTGCAACACTCGTCTCTCAGTTCTCCTGGGTGCTCTATGTCTTCGCCGCCTTCCTGATCATCACAGGCGTCAAAATGTTCTGGATCGGCGATAAAGAGCCGGAGCTGGCTGGCAATCCCATCATTTCCTTCCTTCGCCGGCGGCTAAACGTCACTGAAGGGCATCACGGTCAGGCCTTCTTCGTGAAGAAACAGGATCCACTAACCGGCCGCTTGACCTGGTTTGTCACACCGCTGTTCCTAGCTTTGATCATGGTCGAACTCGCCGATATCGTCTTTGCAGTCGACTCGGTTCCTGCGATCTTCACGATCACTACAGACCCGTTCATCGTCTACACCTCGAACATCTTTGCGATCCTGGGACTTCGCGCGCTCTACTTCGCACTGGCAGCCATGATCCATCGATTTAAATATTTGAAGCCGGCCCTTGCCATCGTTCTCGTGTTCATCGGCTCAAAGATTTTTGTCGCAGATCTGCTTGGCCTCGAGAAATTTCCCGCCGCGCTCTCGCTCGGGATTACCTTCGCTATCATCGCGGCGGGCGTGTTCTGGAGCCTCGTGAAAACACGCGACGACACGAATCCTGCTTAAACATCGTTTTATCAAAAGCTAACCCGAATAATTCATGAGGGGTTGGCGGATGTGGTTCAAGCCGTTGAAATGACGTAGGATTTGGTTGCTTACGCCGATCCGCGTCGTTTCTGGGAGACCGCACCCGCCATGAATGATCCTACGCTAGCGCTGCCCGGTTTGTCATCTGTTCGCGGCAAGTGCGTTGTCGCCCGTTTTGATGGCGGCATGCTGTCGTCCAACAGTGGGGTTCTCGCTCTTGCCGAAGTCGAGAAGCGGCTGCGGGTGGCTGACCGTCTGGCGCGCTGCATCGACGATCCGCGCTGCCCGGACCAGACCATCCATAGCCTGGCCGACATGATCGGCTTTCGCATGAAGATGATCGCTGCCGGCTACGAGGATGGCAACGATGCCAACCGTCTGCGTTCCGATCCGGTCTTCAAGATGGCCCAGGACGCGCTGCCGTCGGGTCGTAACCTGGCCTCGCAATCGACGATCTGCCGGCTGGAGAACCTGCCCGGCGTGCGGGAACTGGTGGCGATGGGCCGGGCGATGGTCGACCTTTACTGCGTCTCTTTCCGGCAAGTTCCCAAGCGGATCGTGCTCGACATTGACGACACCTTTGACGCCGTGCATGGCGGCCAGCAATTGCGGCTGTTCAATGCCCATTACGATGAATATGGCTTCCAGCCGATTGTTGTGTTCGATGACGCGGGACGGTTCGTCGGTGCGGTTCTGCGACCGGCAAAGCGGCCGAGCGGGGTCGAAATCCGTCCCCACTTGCGCCGCCTGGTGCAGGCGATCCGGAGCAATTGGCCGAACACCCGGATCCTGATCCGGGCCGACAGTCATTACTGCAGCCCGCAGGTCATTGACTGGTGCCGCGCCAACCATGTCGACTTCATCTTCGGTCTCGCGCCCACCACCACCTTGCGCAAGCATGTCGCAGACCTGGAAACCAGCACGGTGGCGCGGTTCGAAGCGTCGGCGAAGACGGGCAAGGTCCGCAGGTTCAAGGAATTCTTTGATGGCGCCGCCAGCTGGAGCCGCGTCGAGCGCATCATCGCCCGCGTCGAGGTTGGCGCCCAAGGCGCCGACACCCGCTTCATCGTCACCAACCTTGCAGGTGGCAAGGCCAAAGCGCTCTACGAGGACGTCTACTGCCGGCGTGGAGCGGCCGAGAACCACATCAAGTCATGGAAGACGCATCTCGCCGCCGACCGGACCTCCTGTACGAGAGCGGCGGCCAACCAGTTCCGGCTGTTCTTGCATGCTGGCGCCTACTGGTTGATGTGGGGCCTGCGCGCCGCAATGCCGAAACGATCCAGCTTTGCCGTCGCCCAATTCGACACGCTGCGACTGCGCCTCATCAAGATTGCCGCGCGCGTGGTCGAGATGAAAACCCAGATCCGCCTGCACCTGCCGACATCCTGCCCGGATCAGCGCATCCTGCGCATCGTCCTGGATCGCATCCCGCGGCTCGTGACATAGCCAACGGGGCGCTGACGCCCCAAAACGACCCCTGACCTCAACCTGCAAACCCCGCCTTCCATCGCGACGGATCAACTCCGGCGACTGGAAAAACTTGCCTGCGGTGTCGCGCAGCCAGCAAAAGCCTCGCATCTCGTCGCCAAAACGGCCCGCGCCATGCATTAAGGCGGCTAAGAGAACGGCCCAATGATCTCTGATATTTTCGTAAGCCTGGTCGCATCCTTCGTTGTCTATCCGCTGCAGGCCGAAATTGGGGAGAAGGTGCGGGCAGCCCGCCAACCGGTGGCGATCCTCGCACAAGCTCAAGCCTGCATCGCGTCGCAAGGACCGAAGCTGATTGAGCGCGCCACTAGCGACTGGGGTTGGGCTGCGACGACGGCGATCCGGGTCTCGGTTGGCTTTACACGTAGAGAGGATTTGCTTGATCGGAAAGATCCGGCCTGCTCTGACGTGATCCGAGCGCTGAATGCGTCAGCTGTGAGCGGCTCTTGATCCGTGTGCAGAGTACACGCAACGGAGATGAATGCACGCTGCTCTCTGACGGCGAAATCCGCGGTGTGGCATCGCGCCATGCACAAACTTTTGATTGTTGCTGGAGCTTCACGCGGTTTTTGAGTTCAAAGTGATCTACGCTTTCGGTGAAAAACTGCTTCTTCTCCAAGCATATGTGCCGCTCCAGTCGGGGCTGCGACAGATGAATAGCCGGATTAAATCCGATCGATGGTTCACTGGTTGGCAGTTGTGCGATCATGCGTCTGGCAAGGGGGTTACCGAGACGCAATCGCGATTGAAGTTTTTGACGAGGGCCTTCGCCATTCCGTGGATTGAGAGCCTCAGATCAACGCAGATGTACGTCCACACATTGATCCGAAACAGCCCAATCCGCGTAAAACGGGAGAGATGTATATGGAGAATTTCAATGGATGCTGTCGCCAACCAGGGCTGCCGTTTGTCAGCGGCATATCGTCCGACTCAAGAGGAAGCGGAAGAAGCAGTGCGGACTCTTCTTCGTTGGGCCGGAGACGATCCCAACCGGGAAGGCTTGCTTGAAACGCCGAATCGGGTTGCGAAGGCGTATCGCGAGCTGTTTTCCGGCTACGAGGTGGTGCCGGAGGATGTTCTTTCCAAAACGTTCTCAGAGGTAGCTGGTTACAAGGACATGGTTCTTGTGAGGGACATCGGGTTTCATTCCCATTGCGAGCACCACATGGTGCCGTTTCATGGGATCGCCCACATAGCCTATATTCCGGACAGGGGCGTGGTCGGGCTTTCAAAGCTGGCTCGGCTCGTCGAACTTTATGCCCGCCGGCTTCAAACCCAGGAAACCATGACCGCGCAGATCGCAAAGGCTCTGGATGAATGCCTCCGGCCGCAGGGTGTTGCAGTGATGATCGAGGCTGAGCACATGTGCATGGCGATGCGAGGCATCCGCAAGGAAGGCGCCAAGACGTTGACCACCGTGTTCACCGGCCAGTTCGATGTGTCGGCGGAGCGGCAGGCGCGCTTCATGATGCTGGCGCGGAAATGAAACGCTTACGGTGACTGTTGCAACCTAAAGAGCGTGAAATGACCGAAACGCTGATGCGATCATTATCTCACGGGTACTCCGCCTTGGTCCTTGGGGCGAGCGGCGGAATAGGTCAGGCGTTTCGCTGGCAGTTGGAGATGGATGCCGGCTGCGGCAAGGTCGAATGCCTTTCGCGTAGAGATGACGCTTTCGATGTTACGGACGAATATTCTGTGCTGCGCGCCGCCGACAGGATGAAGTCGGAGGCATTCGATCTTATCGTCTGTGCTACAGGCGCACTGACCATCAATGGGCTCGGACCAGAGAAGTCGCTTCGTCAAATTTCACAGCACTTAATGATGGCGCAATTTGCGCTCAATGCCATAGGACCTGCCTTGATACTCAAGCATTTCGTTCCGTTGCTCGCGCGACGAAAGCGCGTGATCTTTGCAGTTTTGTCGGCGCGCGTGGGCTCTATTGGTGATAATGCGCTCGGAGGATGGATTTCCTACCGTTCGTCCAAGGCCGCTCTCAATCAGATCGTTCACACCGCCGCGATTGAAGTGAGCCGGACGAACCCCTCATCCTTGCTCGTCACCGTGCATCCGGGCACCGTTAAAACAGACCTGTCCGCGCCATTCGCGTCGGGGCACAAGCGTTTCGAGCCCAATGATGCAGCGCGCCGCATCCTGGAGATGCTCGACGGTCTGACGCCGGACCGTACGGGCGGGTTCTTCGCCTATGACGGAACCGCCATCGCCTGGTAGCCGTAGATTGGTGCTCCATATCCACACGGTTTGCAAAGTCGCCTCCCATGAGCACTGTCCGCAATCTCATATTCATACTCGGCGATCAGCTGACGTGGTCGCTTTCGAGCCTTGAAGCTGCCGATCCCGGGCGGGACATCATCTTGATGTGCGAGGTGATCGAGGAAGCCACCTATGCACATCATCACAAATTGAAGATGGCGCTGATCTTCTCGGCCATGCGGCATTTCGCCATCGAGCTTCGCGAAAAAGGCTTCGACGTCCGATATGTCCATCTGGACGATCTAGACAACACGGGTTCGTTCACCGGAGAACTCGACCGCACGGTCGCGGCAATATCGCCAAAGCGCATAATCGTAACCGAAGCGTCCGAATGGCGCGCTCTTCAAGCCATGAAACCTTGGAAATCTGCGTTTGGCTTGCCAGTGGAAATTCGCCCAGACACCCGGTTTCTGGTGTCCAAACAGGACTTTCAGACATGGACACAAAGCCGCCGCGCGCTGACGATGGAATATTTTTACCGCGACATGCGCCGCCGCACCGGTCTCCTCATGAATGGAAAGGATCCGGAAGGCGGACGGTGGAACTTTGACGCAGACAATCGCAAGCCCGCCCAGGCAGACCTTTTCCGTCCAACGCATCCACGCTTTCCGCCGGACGCGGTGACACGGGATGTCCTCGACCTCGTCGAGCGCACGTTTCCGCGTAATATGGGGTCGACGGCCCAGTTCTCCTTTGCCGTGACCCGCTCCGATGCACAAAAAGCGGCGGATGCCTTCGTTCGAGACTTCCTTCCCGATTTCGGCAAAACGCAAGACGCAATGCTGAAAGAGGAACCATTCCTCAACCACGCGCTCTTGTCCTTCTATATCAATATCGGCTTGCTGGATCCTTTAGAGATATGTCGGATGGCCGAACGTGCCTATCGGGAGTGACACGCGCCGCTCAATTCCGTCGAGGGGTTTATTCGACAAATCATCGGTTGGCGCGAATACATCCGCGGCATCTATTGGCTGAAGATGCCGGGCTACGAGAAGAGCAACATTTTCGATGCCAAACGACCCCTTCCGGATTTTTTCTGGACCGGCGAAACGGACATGGCCTGTGTTTCATCCGTCATTAAGCAGACGATGAAACACGCCTATGCGCATCACATCCAGCGCCTGATGGTCGTTGGAAACTTCTCGATGCTGTCGGGCCTGGACCCCTATGCTGTCCACGAATGGTATCTGGCCGTCTATGCCGACGCGTTCGAATGGGTGGAATTGCCCAACGTCATTGGCATGAGTCAGTTTGCCGACGGCGGCTTCATGTCGTCCAAGCCCTATGCCGCGAGCGGCGCCTACATCGCACGTATGTCAAACTACTGCGGCGGATGCCGATACGACGTTTCGAAGAAGAGCGGGAAGGACGCCTGTCCGGTAATCCTCCGGTGGAGGCCGCGGGTTATGCCGCTTGAGCGTTCAGCGTGTCTTGCTGCCAGTTCCACGGAAGCAATTGCTCCAGCCTGGTGATCGGCGTGTCGGCGATGCGGGCGAGAACGTCGGCAAGCCATGCCTGCGGATCGATGTCGTTGAGCTTGGCGGTCATGAGCAGTGTCGCCATGAACGCGGCACGGTCAGCACCACGGTCCGATCCGGCGAAGAGCCAGGACTTCCTGCCGAGCGCGAAGCCTCGCAGGGCTCGCTCGGCCGCATTGTTCGTCAGGCAAATCCTGCCATCCTCGAGGAATGACGTGAAGCCATCCCAACGCTTGAGCATGTAGTCAATCGCCTCTGCGACGGGAGAACTGCGCGATAGCTTTGCCCGCTCGGTTTGGAGCCAGCCGTGCAGCTTTTCGACGAGTGGCTGGCTGTCCTTGCGCCGGCGCTCCAGGCGCTGGTCGGCGGCAAGCCCGTTGATCTCCCGTTCGATGTCGAACAGACCATCGATCCGTTTGATCGCTTCCAGGGCCATGGGCGAGATCGGCGCGGCGTTCCTTCCACGTTTGGCGTTTGCCGCAATGTCGGCGAGCACGAAGAACTTGCGCCTCGCGTGCGCCCAGCACAGTGCTTGCGTCAAGGAACCGGGATCGCGGTCTACCTTGAACAGCGGATTGTAACCGCCATAGGCATCCGCCTGCAGAATGCCGGTGAAGGTCTTCAGATGGCGTTCCGGATGCTCCTGCCGCCGGTCTCGCGATGCATAGTAGAGTGCCGCCGGCGGTGATAGCCCTCCGAACGGCCGGTCATCCCGGACATAGGTCCAGATGCGGCCCGTATCGGTCTTTCCCTTCGCCAGGATCGGCACGGTGGTGTCGTCGCCATGCAGCCGCTCGGCCGCCAGAACATGCGCCTCGATCAGCGAATGGATGGGCTTCAACGCCGCGGCACAAGCACCAACCTGGTCGGCCAGCGTCGACAAGCTGAGGTTGACGCCCTCGCGGGCATAGCGTTCGCTCTGGCGATTGAGCGGCTGGTGCTGAGCGAACTTCTCGAAGAGGATCATCGCCAGCAGGTTCGGCCCGGCAAAGCCGCGGGGCGTCACATGGAAGGGGGCCGGCGGCTGCGCAATCTTCTCGCACTCGCGGCAGGTGAACTTCTCCCGCACCGTCTGGATGACCTTCCACTGACGCGGAATGACCTCCAGGGTCTCGGTAATGTCCTCGCCGAGCTTCGACAGCTTGGCCGAGCCGCAGCAAGGGCAAGCCGTCGGGGCGGCGATGACGACGCGTTCGCGCGGCAGATGTTCGGGAAACGGTTTGCGTGATGGCCGCTTGTGCTCGAAGGCTTTGACGGCTGAAGCTTTGGCTGCGATCTCCGCAGCCAGTTCATCTTCACCGGCGTCCGCTTCGAGCTCTTCGAGCTGCAGCTCCATCTGCTCAAGGAGCCGCGCCTTGCGCTCGGACCGGCTGCCGTAAAGTTCACGGCGAACCTTGTCGATCTCCAGCTTCAGCCGCGCGATCAGCGCCTCGGAATGCGACACGAGTGCCTTTGCGCTGGCGGCTTCAGCCTTGGCGGTCGCCGCTTCTGCTTCGGCTGCAACACGTCGAGCGCGTTCCTGGGCCAGCAGTGCAAGCGCACTGGCAAGGTCGTCCGGAAGCTCTTCGGTCGCATCGCTCATGACAGGATGGAATCATATTCGACCCCGCCATTCCAGTGCTTTCGCTCACCCGGCGGACGTCGGCCGCCAGGTCTTTTGCGGCATTCGCCAGTCGATGCCTTCCAACAGATAACCGAGCTGCGCAGGCGTGATTACCACCGTGCCATCGGCTGCCGATGGCCAGATGAAGCGTCCACGCTCAAGCTTTTTCGTGAACAGGCAAGCTCCCTGGCCGTCATGCCAGATCACCTTGATCAGGCCACCACCGCGGCCGCGGAATACGAACAGGTGCCCGCACATCGGGTCACCCTTCAGCGCCTCCTGCACCATCAACGACAGACCCGGAAAACCTTTGCGCATGTCGGTATGGCCTGTCGCCAGCCAGACCTTTACACCTGTAGGGACCGGGATCATCGCAGTCCCAGCACACAGTCGAGAATACGGCCAAGCGCTTCGGTATCGATGTCGCTATCCACGCGGACGCGTCGGCCACGACCAAGTTCGATCGTTACATCGCTGCGCTTGCGTCGGGGATGGGATGGTGCGGGTGGCTCCGGTATAGCGGGCGAGCCTGCCGAAGCGGTCTCAGACACGATTACCGGCACCAACATGCTTGCCGCTCCTGCCGACGGCCCATCGACCTGGCAAAGCTCCTTGCGCCAACGGAAGAGCTGGCTGACATGGATGCCGGCCGCGCGGGCAATCTCTGAGATCACCGCATCAGGTTCAAGACAGGCAGCGACCAACTGCTCCTTCTCCTCGCGAGACCAGCGTCGACGGCGCTCAACAGACGTGATCACTTCAATCGGATGCTTCGTCATAGGACTATCCCTAGTGTTTGCACTAGGACTTCCGATGTTCAGCGTCACCTCACAAGGCGGCCCTCACCGTGGGCTTACCCTGTCCGTTCAATGCCCTGTATTGGGATTTCATCGTTCGAAACGCTGATAGCCTCTCCACAAACCATCGTCTCGCCCAGATTTACTCCTCTTGGGATCGTATGCGCCCTGAAACAAGGAAGGCGTATCGGAACAGCGCATCCACGTTTCTGAAGAAGCTGGACGATGGTGAACGGGTTTGAAAAGGCGACATCCTTCAGCGATTCATTCGGTACGTCTCACTGAGGCGGAAACTCTAGCTTGCGCACGTTATATCCGAGTTCGCTCGCTTTACTTATCATACGCTCGAGCTTCGTCTTGGAGGGGACGGCACGGGCATAGATCCAAAGGTCCGTCATGGATGGATTGGCGCTGATGAACCAGGATTTGTCAGGTGATTTGTAGAGCACCCAGTAGTTGAACGTGATCAGCAACGGGTAGCGAACGCGCATCTTCGCATTCGTCGATCCAAAGTCTTGGATCTTGCCGTTTCCGCGAACTGTCTTGAGACGGCCGTCCGGCGTCTCCATTCGGCAACCATCCTCAACCAAGACCTCGTTCGGTGCTTTACCTTGTCGGTAGGTCGAGTAACCCGCGACGCATCCGTCCGTCAGGAGCATGGGTGTGCGACCGATCTCTAGCCAAGTGCCGCGGTAGTGATCCAGCCCGACTTTGACGACCTTGGGGGCAGCGTATGCAGCCCCACCACCACCTGACAGGAACGCTGCCAACAGAGCGGTGCCGACCGCGAGCGTGAGGTGTTTCATGAAGTTCTCCCTAGTGTAGGTTATGATCTCCGTGGCGCACTAAGCTTCAGGTATTATATTAGGGTCCGGACTCACTAGAGCCACCAGATGACGGCTGCGGCGAGAGCGACGGCACCCATGAAGTTTTTGATGTTGCGATCGAAGCGGGTGGCGAGGCGACGCCAGTCCTTGAGACGGCAGAACATACGCTCGATGACGTTGCGCTGCTTGTAAACGGCGCGGTCGTACTCGTACTGGACCTTGCGATTTCGACGTGGCGGGATCACAGCCTCGGTACCGCGCTCGTCGAGCCACTCGCGCAGAGCCTGGCTGTCATAGCCCTTGTCCGCGACGAGCTGCGCGGTGGGCGGCAGGGCTTCGATACACAGCCTCGCCACCTTGCAGTCATGGACGTTGCCGGGCGTCAGGAGCAGGACGTGAGGGCGACCTTTCGCGTCGCAGACGGCATGGAGCTTGGTGTTCCGTCCGCCTTTCGTGCGGCCGATACCATGAGCCATGGCCCCCCTTTTCCGCCGCCTGCGCAGCGGTGGACCTTGATGCAGCTACTATCGATGAACAATCTGTCCGGCGCATCCTCGGCTCCGGCGAGTGCGCTGAAGATGCCTTCCCAGATGCCGCGCTCGGACCAGCGAACGAAGCGATTGTAGAGCGTCTTCTTCGGTCCATAGACGTCGGCGCAGTCCGCCCAGCGTCCACCGCATCGCAGCGCGTGGACGATTCCGCTCAACACGCGACGATCGTCCACGCGCGGCTTGCCCCGCACATCCGTTGGCAGGAGCGGTTCGATCCGTTCCCACTGCGCATCGGAAAACCAAAAGAAATCAGACATCTCACCGCCCTTTCGTCGCGGCAATGAATCATGCCCCAGCGCTCAAGGAAAGCTAATTATTGGGTCCGGACCCTAATGTAGTCCTTATAATAAATTAGATAAAAAACATAAAGAATTAACGCCGTAAATTCGAAAATATTTACGAACAATAAGGGAATATTTTTTCCTAGGATCATTAATGATCTTGTCTCTCGCGATCTTCCGAAACCGAAAGCCAACCTGCTGATCTGCAAAATAGCATCACGGCTTCTTCCGCTTTCTTCTTGTTTGGAAACGGGCCCTCAAGGTAGTGCTATCGGCCGTTGAATTCGACGAATACTCCTTTTCCAACAACATCATAGATAATGTTTGGTTTGATTTCGCCGGCCATTTTAGACTCCGACACTTTATAACGGTTTCTGTTTGCTTCCATACCTGTAGTTTTTTGCAGGCCTTCTCGAGCGATATTTACAGGAGCCGTTTTATTTAAGTTGAAAATGCAATGTAAATGGTGGCGCCCCGCGTAAGCAGATTTAGTACCTAAAATGCGAGGCGCCATTACTACCTCACATCGGGGGCATGAGGACCTTGTCAATCACGTGAATAACGCCATTGTCGGCTGCTACGTCCGCATTCACGACTTTTGCCTCGTTGACAGTAACGCCATTGTCCAGATCAACGGAAAGGTCAGCGCCGTTAACGGTGGCTGCCTTCATGTCGTCTTTGAGGTCTTTTGACATCACCTTGCCGGAAACAACATGGTAGGTGAGAATTTTGGATAGCTTGTCCTTGTTTTCCGGCTTCAGAAGGTCCTCCACGGTTCCAGCCGGGAGAGCCGCAAAGGCATCGTCAGTCGGTGCAAAAACAGTGAAAGGACCGGCGCCTTTAAGGGTGTCGGCAAGGCCTGCTGCTGTTACCGCTGCCACAAGGGTCTTGAATTGACCATTTGCCTGCGCGGTGTCGACAATGTCAGCTGCGTGAGCGCTATACGCTGCGGAGGAAAGGGCGAGTGTGGATGCAAGAAAAAGTCTCTTCATTATGCGTTCCTTCCGTCTCTGTCGCGTGCCATACGCGGTTTTTGAACACCTTCATCTACGAGCACTTATAGAAATCGGATCAGTGAAGATGGCTTGGGTCCAGAAATTCCAATACTCTTTCTGACGGGAAGTACGGGAACAGTCCGGTGCGACAACTTTCGTAGGCCTGAAGACGCGCCGTGGCCATCGTACCGCCTCGTGCTCGCGGCGTAGAGAAGCACAATATGCGCTGTTTAACGTTCGCGGTGTGCTGAAGCAGTTTCGGGCATGATGCGACCATCGGTCAAAATCTTTAAGTGGTATTACGGGTTGCATACTGAGCAGAATGTCGGGGAAGCGCGCTCGCCATTTGACCTTTCAACTAACTGCTCATTGCCGCAAGCGGCGCAACCCATAACATCATGAGACGGCAATTGCGTTTGCGAATTACATTCGCTGCAGCATAGCCCCGCCGCTGTTCCAACCCAGCCCCACCCGGGATGGTCGCACTGGGGACAGGCGGTCATTAGGCGTTTGACAAAGCGCTTGCCTAGCTTGGCAATGACGGACATGCGTCGAGGGTTCATGTGCGCTCGCATGTCTGTCTGGATGCGCGCCAAGCTGCAGGGTGATTGTGTAACGGCTGTTCTGACCGCCTCGCTCAAAGCCGCAGCATCTCTTATGCCCTTTGCGGTCACCACGTCTGTGCCGACGACACTCACGATTAAAGCATACTGAGGATACTCAATCGCGTTCAAAAATTTGTCCGCTTCGTTGACGTCTTCCACGTCAATATGGGCAAAATTCGGAGACTCATCGATGATCATATCGACGATCTCGACCCCGGATCGGATATCGAGCCATAAGATAAGCTCCCGACCGAGCGGAATGAATGGGTGTGGACTGTAGGAGCCTTCACTTGCGATGCCGATCGGCAGGCCGCTTAACGCGGCCGCCGCTTTTGCTTTTGCTCGAGCGGCGTCGAGTATGGTGCCCGCTCGCTTCACTTCGCTGGTGAAGGTTCCGAAGCTATCCGTGTTGAGATCGCGAGGAACCGCCAGATGAACATCTATATCGGCAAAGGAGGGCGAAAGCGCTGCCTCCTTTCCGTGCATGGTTCCAAGCGCAACCTGCCTTGGTAACTTGGAGTAAATTGATGACGAAAGGCTCGAATCCCTGGATTCTGCGTGGACGAGCGTGCATTGTTTGCGAGATAGATCAGAAATATTCATTTCAGCTGCTCCAAACGATCGCACTATTCTCCATAGCGCGCGAACTGGAGCTCTAAAAATTCATTGTTTCGATCTATTCATTCTTTTTAATGAATGGGTTTTCTGTAGTCGCTGCGGCTTTGAAGGGTTTTAGCAGAAATGATACGAGCGGATTTGGGAAACGACGTTTCACGGTTATGGCGTAAAATGTCTCGACCATGCCCGGAAGGGCGTCGTACTCGATGAGCTTGCCGGTCTCCAGTTCACCCTTGACAACGATAGGAGGAAGAACGGCAAGACCGGCTCCTTCCAGAGCGAGGACGCGCATCATCGCCATATCGTCCACTTCTGCAGCAATCTGAGGTGTGATTCCAAGTCGTGCTACGAGAGCGTCAAATTGCGAGCGAACCCCACTTTCGAGCGACGGAAGAACGACGGGGTGGTCGGTGAGGAGATCCACAAGGCTAGCACGAGATTTACTGTAAGGCATTTTGCCCACTAAGCTCACTCGCTGTTGATAGATTTGCTGGGTGACAAATGGTGTGACGGAATCCGTCATTGGGGCTTGATTCAGCAATACGATGTCAAGGCTCAGTGCCTCAAGCGCGCCAAGCAATTCGCTTGTACTACCCGAGCGCAGTATCATATCGACGTCTGGGCGCCCGAGGATCGGCCGCAAGAACTCAATCTGGAAATTGCGAGAGAGTGTCGCGAGCGAGCCTATCCGGATCGCACGGCGGGTCCTGCCGGTTTCCTTCAACGTCTCGACGAGTTCCTGACCTGAGGCGAAGATCGCGTCCGCATGATCGAGCGCGATACGCCCCGCTTCTGTTAGAAATAACTGCCGTCCGCGGCGCTCGAAAAGGGCATGGCCCAAGCGCCCTTCCAGCTGCTTTATCTGTGTGGAAAGAGCCGACTGAGAGAGGTTCAGCCGTTCAGCCGTACGCGTTAAATTTCCATCGTGTGCGACGGCACGAAAGTAGCGAAGGTGATGATAGTTCAACTCTGACATCATTCCAATTTATAGAACGATTTCGTGAAAACAATGAATTTTTTCCATCTCTAGCCGGGTGATAACAACGCCTCGTATCGACGCTTTGCCAAGTGTCGAATGTGCATGGAGACCTTTATGATCACGAGTCTTCCCTTAATAGCGCCGCTGATCCTTGCGGGTGCTTCCTTCTATTGTTTTACGGCGTCCAGCCTTCGGCCTCGTCTGGCCGTGCGCATAGCTGAATTAACGGCTCTTGCCTCGATTGTCGTTGCAATCCTGTCGGGCATCGTGCTCGCCTTGAATGGACCTGTAACAGGTCTGGCAATCGGGTACGATTACTTTGCATTCTCCTCGCGCCTCGATCTGGTCAGTGTCCTGATGCTGTTGCTCGTCTCATTCATTGGCTGGATAGTGCTGCGTTATGCTGGCAATTTCCTGGACGGAGAACGGCGCCAGGGCGCCTTCACAGGGTGGATGGCTGCGACCATCGCTGCCGTCCTCTTGATGGTTCAAGCAGGCACGTTTTTGCAACTTGTCATGGGGTGGATCACATCTAGTCTGCTGCTCCACAAACTTCTGCTTTTTTATCCGCAACGCCCCGCGGCGCAGCGTGCCGCGCGCAAGAAATTCATCATCTCACGCACTGGCGACGCGGCCCTTATTTGCGCTGCGGTCCTCTTGTCGATTGATTTTAAGACAGGCGATATCGCGACGATCCTTGCCATCGCGCGTGGCGGGGATGGCACGCCGCTGACGAGTGCTGCCGCAGCCTTTCTGGCGATCTCGGCCCTCCTCAAGTCAGCGCAGTTTCCGACCCATGGCTGGCTGACCGAAGTCATGGAGACGCCAACGCCGGTTTCCGCCCTGCTGCATGCCGGCGTTGTAAACGCCGGAGGCTTTCTGCTCATACGGCTTGCCGACGTTATGTTGCACGCTCCATTGGTGCTGGCCATATTGGTCATCGTGGGTGGGTTCACAGCGCTTTTCGGCAGCCTGGTCATGCTTACGCAATCTGCGGTGAAGACTTCACTGGCTTGGTCTACTGTGGCGCAGATGGGTTTCATGATCTTGCAATGCGGCCTTGCGCTTTTCCCCATCGCACTTCTCCACATCATCGCTCACTCCCTCTATAAAGCACACGCTTTTCTTTCTTGTGGCTGCGCCGTCGAAACGGTCTCTGCCATCCGGCGTCCAGGCCCGGTTACAATTCCAAACATAGGCGCGGTCGGTCGCGCTTTCCTTTTGGCCTTATTTATTTACGCTGTGTTTGGGGTGATCTTTGGAATCGTGGACAAACCGCCGCAGGCGATGGCTCTGGGCGCGATTCTCATATTCGGGGTAGCTTATCTCATTGCTCAAGGTCTAGCAGATGCCGCACCACGAGCGCTGACGTGGCGGACGACCCTTTATTCGATAGCGGCAGCCACAGCCTACTTCGCCCTGCAGTGGATATCAGATGATCTGCTGAACGGCACGTTGCCGACAGCACCGCAGCCCGGCCCACTCGAATGGACGCTTATGTTGCTCGCTGTCGCCACCTTTGGCTTGGTGGCGTTGGCTCAGTCTCTGTTCCCGCTATGGGCCTATCATCCGGCAGCGGCCGGCTTCAGGGTTCATCTTACCAATGGCCTCTATGTGAATGCGCTCTTCGACCGTCTGCTCGGCGGCTGGACTATTACACGATCGGTGTCACCGACGTCTGAATTCGTAAAGGAGTGAATCCATGGCCGATGTAGGTAAAGTCGAAACCTTGTATGGCGAAGCACTGGTGCGAGCAGCAAAGGAGGCGGTAGGGGCTGTTCCACCGGCCTGGCCGCTGACAACGTCCGTAGCCGTCAATCCCTTTCTCGGGCAGGTAAACGATCGCTTCGATCAGACGGCAGCGCGGCTCGCTCGGATTGGCGGCATACGGCTCGCACTACCCCGTAAGCACTATTCGGCCAAGATTGCCAATGGTGAGATCGCGGACGAAGATCTCATCGCCGCCCTTGACGCGAGTGTACTTTTTAATCGAATAGACTTGCGTGAACTTAAGATTGCCGCTGCCGCTGAGCCGCAGCATCTTGCGCCTTTGCCAACTATTTCAGAACTCGCGGCACAAGCCACGGGCACGGATTGGCCCTCACTAGTTTATGACCGCATCGGTTCTTTCGCGTCCGGCTTCTTCGATGAAGGGCAGGCCCTTTGGGCTGCATCCCGTCGCAATGGTCTCTATGCCGCTTGGCGGGAATTTGCTACCCACGATTTGACGACGGAAATCCACGGTCTAAAGAACTTTTGCTTCTATGTCACCGACGCGCCCGAAACCCCACAAGCAGCCATCGAACGAGCATCCGTTACGCTTGGTCTCGGCGCCGAGCCCGGTACTTATTTTCATCAGCTTCTGCTGACGCTTGGCGGATGGGTCCAGTTGGCACGACACATCCAATTCAAGGCAGAGTTGGAGGGCAGGGATGATACGACCGTGCTTGAATTGCTCGCTGTGCGGCTGATCTTCGAAGAGGCGCTCTACATTTGCCACAGGTCGGCCATCGATACGGAATGGGTAAAGGTGCGGCGGACCCATAGGGCGCCAGTCTCGGTAGAATTCGACACGGCGATCGACGGCATTCTCTTGTCAGCTGCCGAGCGCTCAGGCCAACGTAAGCTCGCCTGTACACTTGCCGAACCAAAGCCCGCCAATGTAACTGAAGTGCAGCCGGTGCTGCAGGCGGCATTCTGCATCGACGTGCGTTCTGAGGTTTTCCGGCGATCCCTCGAAAGCTTGGATCCAGGAATCCGCACGATAGGCTTTGCCGGTTTCTTCGGTCTCGGTATAAGTCATAAGGATTTCGCGTCCGACGTTCCCGAACAACGTCTGCCAGTTCTCCTGAACCCTTCCGTTTTCACTTGTAGCGCCGTGGATCAAAAAGGAGACACCGATGCGGGGGCACGGCTAAGCGCGCGCGCAACGCGTGCCTGGGGTCGATTCAAGCTCGCGGCGGTCTCCTCATTTGCCTTCGTTGAGGCGATGGGGCCGGTTTATGCTGGTAAACTCGTGCGCGATGGTCTCGGTTTCGGCAAAAGTAAGCGGGCAGACGTCGCCAAGCCGCACTTTAGCCCAAGCCTCGATTTGACTACGCGGGCAAGTATGGCCGAGATGGTGTTGGAGGCCATGTCGCTTACGGAGGGCTTTGGGCGCTGCGTACTTGTTGTTGGCCATGGTGCAAACGTGGTCAATAATCCCTACGCTAGCGCACTACATTGCGGAGCTTGTGGCGGGTATGCAGGTGACGTCAACGCGCGTTTGCTGGCGAGCCTGCTAAACGAGCAGCCAGTGCGTGAGAAGCTATCTATGAAAGGGATCAACATTCCTTCTAACACCATTTTCCTTGGTGCGCTGCACGACACGACGACTGACACTGTAACTCTATTCGATTATGATCTCGGAGATGGCATTGCACGCGGGGACATCGTTCGCATTCGTCATTGGCTCGCCGATGCCGGACTGTTAGCACGAGCCGAACGGTCGAAACGCCTGCCACGAGCGACGGCAGACAACGTGATCACGCGTAGTCAGGACTGGGCGGAAGTTTGGCCCGAGTTAGGACTTGCTGGCTGCCGAGCTTTCATCGCTGCACCGCGTTTCCGAACCTCCGGTCGGTCCTTGGATGGACAGGTCTTTCTCCATGATTACGTCTGGCGCAAGGATGAGGACTATAAAATTCTTGAGCTCATCCTGACCGCACCTGTTGTTGTCGCGAGCTGGATTAGTCTGCAATACTTTGGTTCGTCGGTCGCGCCGGCTCTCTTCGGGGCTGGCAACAAGTTGCTCCACAATGTCGTTGGCGGCATCGGAGTCGTCGAAGGCAACGGGGGCAATTTACGTGCGGGCCTTCCTTGGCAATCTGTGCATGATGGAGAAGGTTTCATTCACGAGCCTCTACGGCTGACGGTTGCCGTGGAAGCTCCGAGGGATGCGATCACCGCGATCTTGACGCAACATACCCAGGTTCGCGCACTGTTCGATAACGGCTGGCTAAATCTCTTTGCTCTTGACGAGAAAGGTCACATGGCGTGGCGCTACGCTAACGGCTTGATCTGGGAACCGTGTCAGCACATTGGGAACAATACCATGGCGCCCCGCGCGTGCGATACGAAAAGGGACTTAAGAAATATGATGAGGTGCTCTCCATTGGTGGCGGGTACTGGATGCGAGAACACCTCATCTACTGTTCATGTCCCAGTTAGCCCGGCTCCATCACTCGCTTTGCGTCCGCATCGAAGAATTCCGAAACCGCGAAAATATCCTTGTCACCACGGCCGCAGAGATTGAGGATGACAATGGCCTCCTTTGGCATGAGAGGAGCAATCTTTAGCGTAGCAGCCAATGCGTGCGACGGCTCGAGAGCTGGAATTATGCCTTCCTCCACCGCAAGAAGCCGGAACGCGCTCAGCGCCTCGGTGTCTGTGGCCGAGGTATATGAAACTCTGCCAGTTTCTTTCAACCAGGCGTGCTCTGGACCAACGCCGGGATAATCAAGCCCTGCCGAAATTGAATGACCCTCTCTAATTTGCCCGTCGTCATTTTGCAGAAGGTAGGTTCTATTTCCATGTAAAACGCCAGGCTGGCCCATTGACAACGATGCGCAGTGATCTCCGCTCTCTATACCACGGCCGCCGGCTTCCACGCCAAGCATCGATACTTCTGAGTCATCAAGGAAGGCATGAAACAGTCCGATTGAATTGGAGCCTCCACCTACAGCTGCCACCAGAAGATCCGGAAGTCTTCCCTCATATTCAACTATTTGCCGTCGCACTTCATGGCCGATGACAGCCTGGAGAGACCGAACCATTTCGGGATACGGATGGGGGCCAGCGACGGTCCCGATGAGATAATACGTGTCATCTATGTTCGAAACCCAATCGCGAAGCGCTTCGTTCATAGCGTCCTTCAGGGTTCCGTTCCCCGAAGTCACTGCATGAACTTCGGCCCCAAGAAGGCGCATCCTGAATACATTTGGCGCCTGCCGCTCTATGTCCTTTGATCCCATGTAAATTACACATTTGAGACCGAACCGTGCTGCAACTGTTGCAGTTGCAACGCCATGCTGTCCTGCGCCGGTTTCAGCAATGATGCGTTTCTTTCCCATTCGGAGCGCCATTAAGATTTGCCCGACGCAGTTGTTTATCTTATGGGAGCCAGTGTGGTTGAGTTCGTCGCGCTTTAAATAAATACGCGCACCACCTATCGAGGCAGACAAGCGCTCCGCCAGATACAAAGGGCTTGGCCGACCAACGTAGTGTCGACACAACAGCTCAAAGCGCGCCCAGAAGGACGAATCCGCTTTAGCTTCCTGCCATTTTGCATCCAGCTCCAGGAGGAGAGGCATCAGCGTCTCGGCTACGAACCGTCCGCCGAATGTACCGAAGAAACCATCCACGTCCGGCATTCGGGCTTTATATGTTTCCATGTCAATTTCTCCAATCGAACCATCTTACGATTCAACGCGCCATGTGGATCGCAAATCCGGAGAAATAAGCGTCGAAGCCAATCGCTTTGAGTCTCTGAGCACGACTTCGGATTGTTTGTAAAATGTGAGTGCAGTTGGAACCGCCTTATTTTCGCGGTTGCCTGCGGGCTATTTCTGCCCGCCCGGTGGCTATAGTGGCATGCTTGTTGTGCCGTGCATCCGGCATAACTGAAAGCAACTCGTTGCGCATATCGGGCGATAAGCGCACTACGTAGGTCGAGGGTATGCCCTATTATGGTTGCGCCAGTTCCGCCGCACCGCGCGCCAAGCCAGAAATAGCGTCACCAGCGCGATGTAGATCCATGGTTCCAGCCCCACGACCTTCACCGACATGGCGAAGTGCAGCGCTCCGGCTGCGGCGATGAAATAGACAAGCTTGTGCAGCTTCACCCCGCGCGGCCCGAGCCTGCGGATCGACCAGTTGTTGGAGGTCAGCGCCAGCGGAATGAGCATCACGAAGGCGGCCATGCCGATGGTGACGAAGGGGCGGCGGGCGATATCGGTGAGGATGGCGGAGAAAATCAGGTACTGATCGAACACCATATAGGTCAGGAAGTGCATCAGCACGTACCAGAAGGCGAGCAGCCCGAGCGCGCGGCGATAGCGGATCCAGTTAATCCCGGCGAGATCGCGCAGCGGTGTGATCGTCAGCGTCGCCACGAGGAAGCGCAGCGCCCACAGGCCGAGCAGGTGTTCGATCTCCTTCACGGGATTGCCCGGCAGGCGCCCCGTCGCCTCGAGCCAGAAGCCATAGGCGGCAGGCATGAGACCGGCGGCATAGAGCAGCCAGATCGAGGTCGCATGATATTTTCGGGGCAGGGCGGGGAGGCTGGCCATCAGTAGTTCGCCCGAAGGTCCATGCCGCTATAGAGGCTGGCGACATCCTCGGCATAGCCGTTGAAGGGCAGGGTCGGCCGACGGTTCGCGCCGAAGAAGCCGCCTTCGCCGATGCGGTTCTCGCTCGCCTGGCTCCAGCGTGGGTGGTCGACGTCAGGATTGACGTTGGCGTAGAAGCCGTACTCGTCCGGTGCGGAAAGGTTCCAGGTCGAGGATGGCTGCTTGTCGGTGAGGGTGATCTTCACGATCGACTTGATGCCCTTGAAGCCGTATTTCCAGGGAACGACCAGGCGGATGGGCGCGCCGTTTTGGTTCGGCAGCGTCTTGCCATAGACGCCGACGGCGAGGATCGCCAGCGGATGGCGGGCCTCGTCGAGCCGCAGGCCCTCGACATAGGGCCAGGGCAGCGACTGGAAGTAGCCCGATTGCCCCGGCATTTCCTCCGGCCGTACGACCGTTTCGAACGCGACATATTTCGCGTCACCCAGCGGCTCCACCTTGTCGAGCAGGGCCGAAAGCGGAAAGCCCACCCAAGGAACGACCATTGACCAAGCCTCGACGCAGCGCATGCGATAGACCCGGTCCTCCAGCGGCATCGCCAGCAGCTGCTCGAGGCCGAATTCCTTCGGCTTGCCGACCAAGCCGTCCACCTTGACCGTCCATGGCGTTGCTTTGAAATTTTCGGAGTTTGCTGCCGGATCGCCCTTTCCCAGACCGAATTCATAGAAATTGTTGTAGCTGGTGACGTCCTTTTCGGGCGTCAGGGTCTCGTCAACCATGTAGCGGGTCTTCGACGCCTTCAGGGCTTCGGCGAAGGCTGGTGTGCCGACAGCCGCGATCGCGCCGCCGGCGGAAGCGGCCAGAAACGAGCGACGACTGAAGAAACAGCTTTGCGGGGTGATTTCCGAGGCTGCGATTCGTGGCGGGCGATAGAGGAACATTGTGCTTACCCTTGTTGTTCGTGCATGTTTGCTAATTCCTCAGCCGCAGAGTTTGAAATCAAGAGACGACTACAGCGAGCAAATTTTCGTGTCGGGGCCGTGATGGGCACGCGATCGTTTACGTCCGTCTTGCCGCTTAGACCGAAAGAAGCAGAGCGATACTGGGTCTATTCAAGAGGAATTCCCAGCAGGCAGTATCGTAAGACCTACTACGGCGCCTTGGGGTTCACCCAACCGGAAAGCTCCCGCCTAACGATCTTCTCCAGCACTTTCATGCCTTCCGGCGAATCGTTCAGGCAGGGGATGTGCGCGAACTTCTCGCCGCCGTTGTGCAGGAAGCTTTCGGCAGCCTCCTCTGCGATCTCTTCCAGTGTTTCCAGGCAGTCGGAAACGAACCCCGGATTAAGCACGGCGATACGCTTGACACCTTCGTGTGCCAGCTTTTCAACTGTCTTGTCGGTATAGGGCTGCAACCATTCCTCCGGCCCGAAGCGGGACTGGAAGGTGACGACCAGCCTGTCGCTCGACCAGCCCAAGCGTTCGCGCAGCAGGCGTGCGGTCTTCTGGCATTGGCAATAGTAAGGGTCGCCCTTCTCGAAATAGCTCTTCGGAATGCCGTGGAAGGAGGTAAGTACCTTTTCCGGTTCCCAGTCGAGCGTTGCGAGATGTTTTTCGATGGAGACGGCGAGCGCGTCGATATAGGTCGGGTCGTCGTGATAGGGCGGCACGGTGCGCAGCGCCGGCTGCCAGCGCATCTTCAGCAGCGTCTCGAAGGCCTTGTCGTTGACGGTGGCCGTGGTGGCGGCGGCATATTGCGGATAAAGCGGGAAGACGAGGATGCGTTCGCAGCCAGCCTTCTGCAGCGCGTCCATGCGCGATGCGATAGACGGCTGGCCGTAGCGCATGGCCCAGTCTACGATGACGTTGGCATGGTCCTTGAGGGCTCCGGCCATCAGTTCGGCCTGGCTGCGGGTATAGGTGCGCAGGAAGCTCTCGTTCTTTTCCTTGTTCCAGATCGTCTCATAGGCCTTGCCCACCTTGCCGGGGCGGGTGTTGAGCACGATGCCGAAGAGGATGGGATACCAGGCGATCCTCGGCCACTCGATGACACGCTTGTCCATCAGGAATTCCTTCAGGTAGCGGCGCATCGAGGTGTAGTCGGTGCCATCTGGCGTGCCAAGATTGACGAGCAGGACGCCGACCTTGCCGTGTTTGACGGGCGGATGGCTGTGTTCGATTTTTGCAGATGTCATTCGCATTCTTTGTGATGCCGATTTCAGTTACCAGGAAGCACGGGGAGAAACGCGGCAGTTTCCCGCCTCGAACGAGTTGGGTCGGCAGGCCGTTGGAGTACATACAGGCCGACATCTATGGTTCCGGCCTTAAAACCAGCCGCGCAGTAACAAAGATAATAGTCCCACAACCGGTGGAACTGTTCGGAGTAACCTAATGCGCTAATCCTGGGCCAAGCAGCATGGAAGCGTCGCCGCCATTCGAGGAGCGTTCGAGCATAATCCAATCCAAAATACTCGGATTGCACCAATTGAAGTCCTGCGCGCGCGGCCTGCTCCTGAATTATGCCTTTGGTCGGAAGCATGCCGCCAGGGAAGACATGTCGCTGAATGAAATCTGCCCCGCCTCGATATGCGGCAAAACGGCTCTCGTCGATCGTGATGACCTGAAGCACGGCGCGTCCGCCCGCGCGAAGCCTTTGCTGCAGAGTCTTGAAAAACAGCGGCCAATAGGCCTCTCCAACCGCTTCCAGCATCTCGATGGACACGATCCGGTCAAAGCTTCCCGTGACATCCCTATAGTCTTTCAACTGCAGGCGGACCGCTTCCTGCAGGCCGTTGGCCCGGATGCACTCCGTCGCATGGTCCAGTTGCGCTGAGGATAGCGTTACACCATCCACCGTGGCGCCCGCATGTGCGAGACTTGCTGCGAGTGCGCCCCAACCGAAACCGATCTCCAGAATTTGCTCGCCTCCCTTGATCGACAGGAGCTGTTTGACCCGCTCTATCTTTGCCCTTTGGGCCTCCTCCAGGCTGAGGGCCGGTTCCGTGTAGAGCGCTGAGGAATAGGTCATGCTCGGGTCGAGCCACTCCCTGTAGAAGGCATTGCCGAGGTCGTAATGATAGGCGATGTTCTTCCGGCTGCCGGTCTTGTTGTTCGCGCGCAGCGCATGGCGGAACCGGTGCAGCAGCCTGACCGCTAGGTGGCCTGAAATCTTTCCGTCAAGCATATCGATGTTGCGTGCGGCCAATTCCAGGCAGGCTTCCAGGTCTGGCGTCGACCAGTCCCCATCGATATAGGCTTCCGCGAAGCCGAGATCACCGCCTGTCGCGAGCCGGCGGACGGCCCGCCATCTGTGAATATTGATCGCCGCCGAAGGCCCCGGACGTGTGCCGATATGTTCACTACGTTCGCCTGAGGGCAGGACAACTGTGATTTTCCCGATATCGACAGATGCGATGACGGCGTTCATTGCGCGCGCGAAAAGTCCGATCCTCGCTCTGTTTTCGCCAAGACCACGCCTGAATATTCTTGCTAATGCGACCACGATGTCTTCCTGAAAAAATCGATAAAATTATAGGTGCGGGCGCTTCGGACGCCGTGCGCTCAAAGCCGTTTCACACCGTGTCTGTGTAACTTGCCGTTTCCGGCGGTGGCGGACTTGTGCGGAAGCGTGCGCCTTTCAGCCAAAGCTTGAAGGCTTCCCAATGGATACCGGCCATCACCTTCATCGTCATGAAGGGGAAACGGATCAGGCAGCGCGCCAGCATGCCGTCCGTCAGGGGCGCCGCGTTCGCATTGAACGTGGCGGCCATGACCGGCTCTTTGCCTGCGGTTTCATGAATTCGCAGCCGGACAGTCCGGCCGGGCGGGAGGATGCGGAAGTGGTAGCGCAGCCCCATGTCCATGAAGGGGGAAACATGAAAGACCTTCGTTCGCGTCTGCCGAATGCCGGCGGCGCTGATGTCGCCCGCAAGGACCGGTGCCACGTAGCTGTGGCGTTCGCCGAAGGTGTTCCTGACTGCATAGATGATGGCAATCAGCCGGTCTTCGTCATCATAGGCGAAATAGGTCGAGAGCGGGTTGAAGACATAACCGAACATGCGCGGGTAGGCGAGCAGCAGGATACGGGCCGCGGGCCTTTCGAGACCGGCGCGCGCCAGCAGGCGGTCGGCGAACTGTCGCAGCGTCTCACCGTTCTCTTCGATGTGATCGCGTTCGTGGAACGACAGGATTCCCGCGCGGTTGACGGCAAGGAGGCGGGTCAGTCCGGCAAGATCGACAAGCCGGTCGACATCGACCAGAAGGGAAAAGACACTATAGCTGAAGCGATGGCCGAAGGGATGGAGCCTCTGATGCATCACCTTTCCGGGGTAAAGCGTGCCGGCCGCAGAGGGCGGCGGGCCGTTGTCAGCCATGCTGTTGACCCGAATCTGCTTCATGCCTTGCTTTTTCCGTTCATCATCGGGCTGGCTGCCAACGCACGTTCTTGCAAAGCACGCCGCCGAGAATACAGCCACGCGTTAGAAGCGAATTGTCGGAAACCTGCACCGTGATCGAATAGGTCCGCTCGCGTTTCTCATCAAAGGCAGTTCCTGATAATGTATCCGGCGATTTGGGTTGAAGCGACATGATCAGGCGGTCGCCGGCTTTTTCGCCCTTGCTGGTATCCTTGATCCAGAGATTGGTGGCACAGATATTGCGTCCGCATGGCGCGATGCGCACGCGCGCATTCCCGTCATCGCGCAGCCACACACCGCTCGGATCGGCCGATTGCTGCGCGTGGGATGCCGCGGCAGTCAGCATCAGGGCGGAAAATGCAGTCAGAACGGCTATCCTCATCGGTCCATCCTCGTTGCTTTTCCTTGAATACGCACGCGCGGGCGGATCGGTTCACCCGAGGTGATCCGCCAGAGCGACGAAGGCGTAGAAATGTCGACGAACGTAATGGGAGACATCGGTATGAAAACCATCGTCATCGCCTATCTGGCGACGGGCATCGCCTTTCTGATCGTCGATGCCATCTGGCTTTCGACGATGGCCGATATGCTTTATAGGCCGCTCTTGGGCGACAAACTGGCGCCGCAGTTTCATCTGGCGCCGGCCGTTGTCTTCTATCTGATTTACGTTGCCGGCATCGTATTTTTCGCCGTGATGCCCGCGCTCGACGGGGGAGGACTCGGCAAGGCTGCGCTGAATGGTGCGATCCTCGGCCTGGTGGCCTACGCGACGTATGACCTCACCAACCAGGCGACGCTTAAGGACTGGCCGCTTTCCGTTACGCTCGCCGACATTCCTTGGGGAGCCTTCGTCACGGCGACCGGCGCCTCAGCCGGCTTTCTCGTGGCGAGCCGTATCGGCTGACCGTTCCGCCTCAGCCAGAATCCCTGAGAACAGTATGGCGACGAAGGCGGTGAGCATGCCGGCGCTCATTACGTTTAACCGCGCCAGGGCGGCGTATTGCGCCGCATTGTACTGCGTGAGCGGGAGAGCATAGACATCGTGCAATAGAAGGAAAACGCCGAAGGCGAGCGCGGTAATCGCGAGGGCGACGACACGTTCCCGCGGGCGAAACAGCAGAAGCGCGATTATCCCGCACGGAACGAGGAAGATTTCGACTGCCGAGGCGGTGCCGAAGAGCCACGCCGAAAGCACGGTATTGCCGATCCCCGTCAGCGGCAGCAGAGCCCGCCCTGCCACGTCATTCCGGCGCGCCACGGCCGGCACGGCGAGAAAGAACGGTGTCGACAGGAACGTGAACCAGGCGGCGGTGATGTCGGCACTCACCAACCAGAAGAGATAGAGCGGGTAAAAGGGCTGATTCGACGCGACCAGCAAGGAAATCACGTTCGCCGCAGCGACACGCGGGTCGCGATGGTGTGCGTAGGCCCGCACCATCGCGGTGAGGTGTTTCAGAAAGAAGATCACCGGCCCGCGCCGACGGGGCTGAGGCGATAGTGGCTTACGCCCCATTCTTCTCCACCGGCATGGCCGAAGAGCCCGGCCGTGGCGAGGAAAAACATTCGCCAGCGCCGCATCCAGACGGATGCGTCCTTGCCGTAGGTTGCCTCGAAGATGGCGCGGACCGCGTCACGGTTTCGGTCGAAATTGTCGAGCCAGTCCAGCGCGGTGCGCTCGTAGTGCTTGCCGTTCCAACGCCAGTCCCGTTCGACGGTGAAACTGTCGTCGAACGCGCGAACCAGTCCATGGCTGGGCATGACGCCGCCGGTAAAGAAATACTGCGCAATCCAGTCCGCCTTGTCTGCATGGTCGAAGCGATAGGCCGTCTTGCGATGCGAGAAGACATGCAGGAAAAGCCGCCCGTCGTCTCGGATCCAGCTGCGTGCACGCTGGAGCAGGCAATGCCAGTTGGACATGTGTTCGAACATTTCCACCGACACGATGCGGTCGAAGGTGCCGTCCGGTGAGAATGTGTTCATGTCCGCGGTGATCACGGTCAGATTGCGAAGGCCGCGGCGTTTGGCTTCCGCCTCGATATAGGTCCGCTGCGAGGATGAATTCGAAACGGAGACGATGCGACCGGACGGAAAGCGCTCTGCCATGAACAGCGAGAGGGATCCCCATCCGCAGCCGAGCTCGAGAATATCCTGCCCGTCTGCGAGGTCCGCGTGAAGGCACGTCTCCTCCAGAGCCGCGATTTCCGCCTCTGCGAGCGTCGTGGCGGGCGAGGCATAGAGGCAGGATGAATATTTACGGCGCGGGCCGAGCACCAGCGAGAAGAATGCCGCGGGAAGCTCATAGTGCTGGGCATTGGCGTCATCCGTGTGCACGGCGATGGGCCATTCGCTCATGGAACGCGCAAAGTCCTGGTCCGTCGGACCGGTCCCCTCCGCCAGCAGTCGGCGCGTGCGGCCAACGAGCCGGCTGATGCCGAACCGCAGGGCATGATCGGGTAACGGCAGCCGCTCGGCGGCGGTGATGGCGGTCTCGGCAAGGTTCATGTGGTCTGCTCCCGTTTTTGCGCGCCCGGCCAGAAGGCGTTGACGCGCCTGGCATAGGCGGTGAAGGCAGCGCCACGTGAACGCATCATGTGCGCCTCAAGCGGCGGAATCCCTGAAACGTGCACCAGCAGCCAGTACATCAGGGCAGGGCCTGCAAGCGCCAGCCAGCCCCAGCCCCAGTCGCCGGCAGGGCCGATAGCCACGACTGCATAACCAACCCATCCGAGCCACTGGAAGAAATAGTTGGGATGTCGCGACAGGCCCCAAAGACCGACATCGCAGACCTTGCCCCCATTGGTGTCGTCGCTGCGAAACCGTGCCAGCTGCGCATCGGCAATGCCTTCCCCGACGACGGCGATGACGATGATCGCGATGCCGGCAATATCGCTCCACTGCCAGCCCATGGCCGGGTTGCGTGCTGCGGTGAAGATCGTGGTGGTCAGGAGAAGCGCGGCGGCGGCCTGGATTTGCAGAAACAGGAAGAGACGCCCGCGCCAGCGCTCGCCCCATTCCTCCTGAAGTTTCGTGTATCGAGGATCCGCACCGCCTTTGAGCGTGCGCCGCAGGATATGCAGGCCGAGACGACAAGACCAGAGCGCGGCCACCGCTGCCATGAGAAGCCGTCGCTGCCCATCGCTCTGCCAGTCCGAAACCGGAACAAGCGCGGCAGCCACACCCGCCCCGCCCACGAGAAAGGACCAGACGGTATCGACCCAGCCGGATCCCGCCCCCTTCACGACCGCGAGCCAAACGGCTGCCATGCCCAGCGAGATAGCAGCGGCCAGAAAAAGGAAGAGCGCCACCGCAGGCATGGTTCAAATCCCGAAGATCGGCTGCAGCATGCGGCCGATGACACTGTTGAAGCGCATTTTACCCTCCATAGCGGCAAGGCAAATACAATCATCGCCATTATCGACGACCGGTTGATGATCAACGTCTTCGTCCATTTCCGCGAGATCACCTGGACCGAATGTTCCGAAACGATCGGTGTATGAACCCGATACGATATAGGTGAACTCGGTGCCGACATGTCCGTGGTCTGGAAGGGCGCGGCCGGGGCCAACCTTGAGTAGGATAAGATTGGCATCGGGATCCTGTGGCACGCCGACCCGGCTCATCTTCATACCAGGGCCGATCCAGCGCCAGCGCCCGATATCGCAGCCGCGCAAAGCGTCCGGCAGGCGAATGCCATCAATCTCCACCGGCGCCCGCGGCGGCGGTGTGAAGGGGGCGGCGGCGTCCTCATCGTCCAGCATGGCAAGTACGTCGCTCAATGCGGTTGCCGACATTTGCGTCGCTTCCGTTTCTTCCAGAAGCGCGCCCCCCAGCGCTTCATATTCGCCGACGCGGGCGCGACAGGCCGGGCAGCTTGCCAAATGCGCCCTGACGACGATGGCGGGCGCGGGGGCAAGCGTGCCGGCGGCGTAGCGCATCAGGGTCTCGTCGGTTGCGTGATGTGTGGTGGTCATGATTTGTCTTCCAGCAGCCCGCGAAGCCGGTTCATGGCCAGGCGTGTTCTAGATTTCACGGTGCCGAGCGGGATGCCCAGCTCATCGGCGATTTCAGTCTGCGATTTCTCGCTGAAATACGAGAGGCGGATGATCGTCTGTTGCTCGGGCGAGAGCGCGGTTAGCGCGTCGCGCACCGCCGCATCCCGCTCGGCGCCGAGCATTCCGTCCTCGACCGTATCGGCTGCGTTTTCAGGATCTGGCGGCAGAGCCGAGGGGTCCTTCTGCCGTCGCAAGTGATCAATGCGAATGTTGCGCGCGACCGTGAAGATCCAGGTCGCGACCCCGGCGCGTTCGGCATCAAAATACGATGCCTTGCGCCAGACGGTCAGCATTGTCTCCTGAACGAGATCCTCCGCGGCTGCGGACGACATTGTCCAGCGCAGGAAGAAGGTCTTCAGCTTCGGCCCGAAGTAGCGGAAAAGAAGGGCGAAAGCCTGACGATCCCGATCTTGCGCGACCTTCAGCATCAACTCAACAAGTGCACCGGGCGAGGGGGGCTGTTGTGTGTCCCTTGAACTCACCACGGCAAGCCGCCGGCCTGTCGGCGCACCTGGTTTGCGATCAATCTGTATCGGGCTCGAAACTTCATTCATGCGTCCTTCTACGCGGCATTTTCGTCAGCGGATCACACGCCACGAAATCGGTCCTTCGCAGTGATCCGTCAGATTCCTACGCTCGTAAAGGATACAGATAGTTGTCCAGAGTTCGAAAGCCGCAAAAGGATCGTCATGCGCCATTTTCCTCAATCGGATCGGCCACTCAAAATCGCGGTCGTCGGCACAGGCATCGCCGGTCTTTCAGCGGCCTGGTTGTTGTCGCAGCGTCACGATGTGACGGTTTTCGAGGCGGACAACCGTATCGGCGGCCACTCTCACACCGTGGATGCAGGTGGCGCTCCAGTCGATACCGGCTTCATCGTCTATAACGAAGCGACCTATCCAAACCTCACGGCCCTGTTTGCGCATCTCGACGTACCAACCAGGGCCTCGGACATGTCTTTCGCCGTGTCGATGGACGGTGGTAAGCTGGAATATGCTGGCACGAACCTTGCCGGACTTTTCGCGCAGCGCAGCAACCTTGCCAGCCCGCGCTTCTGGTCGATGCTGCGAGACCTCGTGCGTTTCTACCGTCAGGCGCCAAACGGCGTGCGCGATCTCGATCCTTCCGCTAGCCTCAACGACTATCTCGATAGCGCCGGCTTCGGGCGGGCGTTTCGCGAAGACCACCTTTATCCGATGGCTGCTGCGATCTGGTCGACACCGGCACTTGAGATCGGCAATTATCCGGCGCTTTCCTTCGTGCGCTTCTGCGAGAACCACGGCTTGCTGAAATTCATGCGCCGACCAATCTGGCGAACGGTTGATGGCGGAAGCCGCGCCTATGTCGAGCGTCTTACGGCGCCATTCCGCGACAGGATCCGGATAAATGCGTCGGTGAAGTCAATCCGCCGCGTCAACGGCGCGGTTGAGATTTCCGTGGGCGGCGCCGAGGCCGAATGGTTCGATCACGTCGTGATCGGCGCCCATGCCGACCAGGCGCTGGCGATGCTTGCCGACCGCTCGCCACGCGAAGCCGAGCTGCTGAGCGCGTTCACCTATGGCGACAACGAGACGGTCCTTCACCGCGATGAAACCTTGATGCCAAGCCGCAGGCGTGTCTGGGCAAGCTGGAATTACCTCGCGCAATCCGGACGTGACCGCACGGCGGTGGGCAAGCCCTGCGTCACCTACTGGATGAACCGGCTGCAGGGGATTTCCGATCCTCGTCCCTGTTTCGTCACGCTTAGCCCCTTGCACGCTCCTGCCGAAGACAAGGTGATCTGGCGTGGACTTTACCAGCATCCTCTCTTCAACGCCGCAACGCTTGCTGCGCAAAAGCAACTATGGTCGCTTCAGGGTGAAGCCAATACGTGGTTCTGCGGATCCTATTTCGGTTCCGGCTTCCACGAGGATGCCATTCAGGCGGGTCTGGCCGTTGGCGAAACCTTGGGAGGAAATATGCGGCCATGGTCCGTCGAGGGCGAATCCGATCGAATATTCCGAATCCTGCAGGGCGCTCGATTGCGTGCGCCTTCAGATTCTCCTGAAGTTCTCGATGCTTCCTGCCCACCAGTCTGATACCACGTCCCCAGAGTGAAAGGATCTTCCCTCGCGCAGGTCCTGCGACGATCCCCTTTATGTGATGGGAATACATGGGACACAGTGAAGGCGGTTTGCGCTTCGGGATCGAACCCGAGCCGACCATGAGAAGCTCGAAGCCGCGATAGGCGCATTTGAGAACCTTGCGGCGTATCGGCGCTATGGGACCTTCCTCGGCAGATTTCGCTTCGCGATGGATCGTGTCTTGCACGATGTCGTCTGGCCACGGGATTGGTCCTGGCGTCCGACCGCTGTGTCCGATTCGATCGCGCAGGTCGCGAAAGATCTGGGGCTCCGGCTAACAGCGACGAAACGTCGGATGTGCTGTTTGACGACCAAAGTGGTTTGTTGGGTGCGGTCAATGTTCTCGAGGGATCAACTCTCGGCGCGCGCGTTTTGAGATCCCGAGCCACCGCGCTTGGAATGATCGATGGTTTCGGCGCACGGCACCTAGCGGTCATGATGCGCGACATGTCGTGCTGGCAGACCTTTCTTCGTCAACTGGACGATGTTGAAGACTTCGACATCGAATGCGCCGCCCAGGCCGCGAATGCTGTCTTCGATTTCGCCTTGTGATGCGTCGAGACAGGCGGGCTACCGTCTCCTGACTTCAAAGCGAGCGCCGATTAGCCATCCATTACACGCCGAACCTTCTCGGCTAGCTGCTCCAGACTGAAGGGCTTTTGAAGCAGGTGAGTTCCGGCGTTCAGTATACCGTTGTGAACGACGGCGTTTCGGGTGTAGCCGGTTGTATAAAGGACCTTCAGTTCCCCCAACTTCTCCGACGCAAGGGTGGCGAGTTCACGGCCCGTCATCTCAGGCATCACAATATCTGTAAAAAGGAGGGCGGGCTTCAGGCCTTCTCCCAACAAGGCGAGTGCTGCCGCGCCGCTAGCGGCTTCCGCCACCGAATAACCGAGTTCACGCAGCGCCTCGACGGAGAAATTGCGCACCCGCTCGTCATCCTCCACCACCAATATGAGTTCGCCACGGACGCCGCGCGCAGGGTCAGCATTCTGCGGCGATATCTCTCTGGTTTCTGTCTCGCCGTAATGACGGGGTAGGTACAGTTTTACGGTGGTTCCGTGGCCTGGCTCGGAATAGATCTTCACGTGTCCGCCGGACTGGCGCACGAAGCCAAAAACCTGGCTCAGGCCGAGCCCGGACCCCTTGCCGACTTCCTTTGTTGTGAAGAAGGGATCGAAGGCCTTTGCGAGAGTGTCGCCGCTCATTCCCGTGCCGGTGTCGGTGACCGCAATCATCACATATTGGCCCGGCGATATCGTGTGTTCTTGGGCATAGTCCTCGGAGACGAATGTGTTCGCGGTTTCGACGGTGAGCCGGCCGCCGTTCGGCATGGCATCTCGGCCGTTGACCGCGAGATTGAGGACCGCGTTCTCAAGTTGGCTGACATCTGCATTTATGCGCCATAGGCCCGCGGCCAGCACGGTTTCGACCTGAACCTGCTCGCCGAGCGCCCTTGTCAGCAGCTCGCGCATGTCGGCGACCATGCGGTTGGGTTCGATGATTTCGGGCTGGAGTGGCTGACGTCGGGAAAAGGCTAGTAGACGTTGGGTGAGAGCGGCTGCCCGGTTTGCACCGTCCTTGGCGGCGTCAATATAACGGGCGAGATCGGTTTCGCCGCGCGCAAGGCGCCTTTCGAGGAGGTTCATAGCGCCTAAAATGACCGCAAGCATATTGTTGAAGTCGTGCGCGACGCCGCCGGTGAGTTGCCCGACCGCCTCCATCTTTTGCGCCTGTCGCAACTGTGCTTCGGCTTCCAAGAGTTTGACGGTGCGCTCCTGCACTTCCTTTTCAAGCTCTTCCCGCGACCGGGCGAGAACCTCACGCGCGTCGATGATGTCCTGGATGTCCGTGCAGGTACCGAACCAGCGGGTGATTGCGCCGTCCTCACTGCGCACAGGCTGCGCGCGCCCCAGCACCCAGCGGTACTTTCCGCTTCGATGACGGAGCCGATATTCGATGTGATAGGGCTCTCCGGTTTGCAGGCAATGCCGCCAGACGCTCCAGGCGCGGTCCTGATCCTCCGGGTGGAACATTGCGGCCCAGCCCTCGCCATCAGTTGAGCCTGAAGGCACGCCGGTGAAATCGTACCAGCGCTGGTTGTAGTAGTCGTGATATCCGTCTGGGGTCGTAGACCAGATCATCTGGTCGATGGAGTTCGTGATTGCCCGGAAGCGCTCCTCGCTGTCGCGGAGCGCGGCATCCGCATTTTTTCGGTCGGTTATATCGAAGCTGATCCCGGGGAAGCGCAGGGGCGTTCCGTCAGGCGCTAGCGTCGGCCGTCCCTCGGCGATAACCCATTTGTGCGCACCGTCCGCCTGCACGAGACGGTATTCCTGGGAGAAGACACCGCCGCCCTTCAAAGTCGCCGCGAACGCCTTTTCCACATGGGGAAGGTCGTCAGGATGAATGGCGTTGAAGAAATCGGCGATCGGTGCGCCGACGCCGGCCTTTTCGCGCGGAACGCCATAGAGTTTGGCAAAGCGCGCATCGGCGATTACCCGGTCATTAGGTATATCCCAGTCCCAGGTGCCCACCGTATCCGATGCGCCCAGCGCATATTCCAGTCGCTCCTCACTGGCGCGCAGCGCCCGTTCCGCCGACAGGCGCGCTGTTGTCTCGTTGCCCTGGTTGAATATGCCGAGGACCTTGCCGTTCTGTCCGAAAATCGGTGCGAAGCTGTAATCCCAATGGGTCTGTTGTATGCGGCCCCCGCGCTGCATGGGCAGCATCTGATCGGCAACCGAAAACCCCGTGCCGGTTTGCAGAACGGCGAGGAGCTGGGGCTCAATCACATGCCAAATATCGGCCCAGACCTCGCGGGCTGGACGGCCCAGGGCCCATGGATGCTTTTCCCCGGCAATCGGCGCCCAGGCGTCATTGTACAGAAGGCGAAGGTCGTCCCCCCAGTAAAGGGCCGTCGGAAGGGCGGTGTTGAGACACAAACTCAGCACCATGCGCAGTTCCTGCGGCCAGTCTGTTTCCGCGCCGAAGGGCGTCTTCTTCCAGTCGATCTCCTGGATTAGCTGGTTCATCTCGCTGCGTGTGTTGGGAATAAGGGTCATATTGCCGTTTCTCGACGTGTCGCAGGCTTATATGGGAAAGTCCCAACAATTGAAAAGCGCGATAACCCTGTGGAAATCCTAAAAAACGGTCACGCGCTTTGGTCCGCCTGTGCGCGGTAGAAACAGGTCATGCTACGATCGATACCGGAGGGGAGTTGCCGGCTGCTGATTGGAGGCGATCGATCCCGTTAAAAAACGTGGCACACGGTCCGCCCGTTTCGACCGGAAGACGTAAAGCGCGCCATTGAACGGGCCGAGGCCGCCATCCCGCATTAATGCCATCAACGATGCGGCTCCCTTGCGGAAGTCCACCGGTTTGCAAGACACGTAAACCACAACGCCGGAAGCGATCATGCCTTGCGCACCGCGCCGATAATGCCCGCCAACTGATCCGGATCGATATCACCGCGTACCCGCATTACGATATCGCCAACCACAGTCGTGCATCATCGCTCGAAATGGGTGCTGTCATTGTCATTTTTCCGGAAGGCCCGCCCCGGCGGAAGGGGCGGGCCTCACCGATTGCTACTTAGAAGTCCATGCCGGCTCCGGCAGGGAGGCCTGATGTGGCATCCTTCTTGGGCTTCTCGGCGATCATCGCTTCCGTGGTCACCAGCAGGCCGGCAACCGAGGCGGCATCCTGGAGTGCTGTGCGCACGACCTTGGCTGGATCGATGACGCCCTGGGAGTAGAGATCGGCGTACTCGCCAGTTTGAGCGTTCCAGCCGTAGGAGAATTCACTCTTCTCCCGAAGCTTGCCGACGATGACGGAACCTTCGGCTCCAGCATTCTCGGCGATCTGGCGCACCGGCGCTTCGATAGCGCGCCGGACGATCTCGATCCCGACCTTCTGATCCTGGTTTGCCGTCTGGAGATTGTCGAGACCCTTGACGGCGCGAAGCAGCGCGACACCACCGCCCGGCAGGATGCCTTCCTCGACGGCGGCACGCGTTGCATGCAGCGCGTCGTCGACGCGGTCCTTCTTCTCCTTCACCTCGACTTCCGTCGAGCCTCCGACGCGGATGACGGCAACGCCCCCGGCAAGCTTGGCAAGCCGTTCCTGCAGCTTCTCCCGGTCGTAGTCGGAGGTGGTCTCCTCGATCTGCGCCCGGATTTGTGCGACGCGCCTATCAATCTCTGCCTTGGAGCCAACGCCATCGATGATCGTGGTGTTTTCCTTCTCGATCGCCACCTTCTTGGCACGGCCGAGCATGTTGAGTGTCACGTTCTCAAGCTTGATACCGACGTCTTCCGAGATGACGGTGCCGCCCGTCAGGATCGCAATGTCTTCCAGCATGGCCTTGCGGCGGTCGCCGAAGCCCGGAGCCTTGACGGCAGCAATCTTCAGGCCGCCGCGCAGCTTGTTGACGACCAGCGTTGCGAGCGCCTCGCCTTCGACGTCTTCCGCGATGATGAGCAGAGGCTTGCTCGACTGAACGACGGCTTCCAGAACCGGCAGCATCGCCTGAAGGTTCGAGAGCTTCTTTTCGTGGATCAGGATAAAGGCCTCGTCGAGCTCGACGCGCATCTTGTCCTGATTGGTGACGAAGTAGGGCGAAAGGTAGCCGCGGTCGAACTGCATGCCCTCGACGACTTCGAGTTCGGTCTCCGCAGTCTTGGCCTCTTCGACGGTGATGACGCCTTCGTTGCCGACCTTTTCCATCGCCTCTGCCAGATAGCGGCCGATCTCGGAATCACCGTTCGCCGAGATGGTACCGACCTGAGCGATTTCGGAATTGCTGGTGATCTTGCGGGCGTTGGTTTTCAGTTCCTTGACGACGGCGTCAACGGCAAGATCGATGCCGCGCTTCAAGTCCATCGGATTCATGCCGGAAGCGACCGCCTTGGCACCCTCCTTGACGATCGCCTGGGCGAGGACCGTGGCAGTGGTGGTACCGTCGCCGGCCAGATCGTTGGTCTTCGAGGCCACCTCGCGCAGCATTTGGGCGCCCATGTTCTCGAACTTGTCTTCCAGTTCGATTTCCTTGGCAACCGAAACGCCGTCCTTGGTGATGCGCGGCGCGCCGAAGGATTTGTCGATGACGACATTGCGGCCCTTCGGACCGAGCGTGACCTTTACCGCATTGGCAAGAACATCGACCCCACGCAGCATGCGTTCACGGGCATCGGTGTTAAATTTGACTTCTTTGGCAGCCATTTGTCTAACTCCTCAATAGGCAGCTATTTGACTGATAGGTTGATTTGTAAGGAGAGCTCCTCAGGCGGCTTGTCTCTGCTCAGCCTGGGCCTCGATGATGCCCAGAACGTCGCTTTCCTTCATGATCAGCAGTTCTTCACCGTTGGTCTTGATCTCGGTGCCAGACCATTTGCCGAATAGGATGCGATCGCCTGCCTTGACGTCGAGGGCCTGGATCTGGCCCGCCTCGTTGCGAGCACCAGTACCGACGGCGACGACCTCGCCCTCAGAGGGCTTTTCTTTCGCCGTATCGGGAATGATGATGCCGCCTTTGGTCTTCTCCTGGGATTCGACGCGGCGGACGAGAATGCGATCATGAAGCGGTCGGAACGACATGTTTTCCTCCGTTGAGCAAAAATGATGACGTTGAAGACCCAGGCCGGACCGGATGACCAGTCCGGGCGGGTGCGAACCTCATTGAGCGTTCGCGGGCAAGATTTATTTTCGGCATTTTTCGATTTCAAGAGGCTGAAGAAGAAAAACAGCACTCAATGTTGACGGCTGCTAACATGCTGGAAAGGCGCAATAAACAGCATTCTCGCTTTCAGAAAACCATTGATGACTGCAAGATTTTCAGTCACCTTTGCATCGTCATAAAACGGAGATGAAGCATGCACTTCTCATCGGATTTTGAGCGTCAGCTCAACGGTTATGGACTGACCACCGCACATATCCTCTATCGCATTCCCGATTTTGAATCCGTCCTGCAGACCTACGTTTGGCAGGACTACGATCTCGCACCCGATTTTCCGGAGATGCACAGGTTTCTCAATTTCTGGCAGGCGAAGCTAGACGGGCCTCTCCACTCAGTCCGTTATTCCCACCAGCGGCTGATCGGTCCGAAGGAATGGCGGCGTGTCGAGGGCGAGTTCAAGCTCAATTGAACTCTTGAATATGATTTTTCCGCTTCCTAGCTCATCGACCGCCCGAGGCATCGAACTCGGTGTGAGCGCCGATTGCGTATGGAGTAACACCTGCATGGAAGAGAATATCAATATCATCAAGAGTGTTGGGATCGATGAACGCGAAGAGATCATCGTGGACTTTGCCCGGTGGCTTGAGACCGCTTCAAAAGAAGCGCTGGTCTACGAAGAAGGGAAGTTCGCAATGGCGTCCGCCAGTATGGCAGAAGCAATGCGAGTAAATGCCGACGAACTTGCTCGCGATAATCCTGAAAAGACCGAGCGTGTGCTGCAGCAGGCCAGCGCGATGATGGCGCAGTTTAAGGCTGCGTATCCCCATCGGGTTATCAGTCGATCTCTTCACTGAAGGGGCGATGAAGTAGACTTGTCGGCGTGTGGGCAGGGTGCGGCATTTCCCGGGAAAGATGCTAGCGGATGAAGTTGAAAATCATCTGATCTTATAGGGTGCGAAATTTTCGCGCCAGGGATCTTGAATCGAGAATTCTCAAAAACCAAATCGTTTTCCGCCAGTTGCTGGACATAGAGCTGGCGTTTGCTGGAAGCGCCGTCTTTCGGCGCTTCTGCACCCATGTTGCTTCAAGGAGGATATGGCTATGGCAACATCTTACGACTATGCACCGCTGTTCCGTTCGAGCGTTGGCTTCGATCGCGTCTTCAATCTTCTTGAAAACGCCCAGCGCGCCCGCTCGATTAGCGACTGGCCGCCCTATGACATCGTTAAGACAGGTGATGACAGTTACCGGATCTCAATCGCGGTCGCCGGCTTTGCCCAAGACGATCTAGACATCACCTTCCAATCTAACCTGCTGACGGTCGCCGGCAAGAAGCAGGAGGCTTCTGCCGATGCCTACCTGCATCGCGGCATTGCCGGGCGTCCGTTCGAGCACCGGTTCGAGCTGGCCGACCATGTCAGGGTGAACGGCGCGGATCTCGGCAATGGTCTACTGTCAATCGATCTTGTTCATGAAATCCCGGAGGCCCTCAAGCCCAGGAAGATTTCGATCCAGACCACGCCTGCCTTACCGTCAGTCACTCCGGCTCAAATCGAAGCGCAGAAGGCGGCTTGATCAGGCTTGCTTATTGACAGGGCGCCATCCTCGTGGCGCCCATTGGCATTCCGGGTTGGGAAGGAGACAGCGATGAAACCCGACATGTTCAAAGAACCAGTTACCATCCTTGTCGGCTTGGGCTTTCCGGTCGAGGTGCAAAGCGCAACGGATGCGTATCGTTATCTTTGCGAATGGCCAGTGAGGTTGAGGGATAATGCCCATGCGGTCGCCTTGAAGGCTTGCGGCGCGGCACTGCGCGGCGAAATCGAGGCCGAGACAGCCCGCGGCCTGTTCGCGGCATTTGCCGAGAAACATGATTTGATGGCGCCGGACACGAGCGCCATCGCCGCGTCTCGCCTGCGGCGTGATCGGGATCCGCATATCCAGTGAGGAGGTGGCCATACACAGCGAGATAGAACGAGCTGCCCATGATGCAGTGGCAATGGGGCCGTTGGTGCTGGTTCCAGGATTTCGGCTCTGCCGACCGATCGATCTTGTCGGCGCGCCGGCCCTTTCGGTCTATGATCGCAGGGCAATTCTCGCGGCCTTGGGCATCCGACCTCTACGAAGTGGATTCGCAACCGTCGCTGCGGCACCTGCAGGGAACGCCCGGCCCCGTCTCGATCGACGAGGCACAGGCGGCGCTAAGAGTCCTTGATCGCCGCTGTCATTATTGAGCGTAAAGTGTCGGTGCCTTCTCGAAAACCGGAGACGGGCTCGAGCACGACTACAGGCTCCGGAAACATTTTCTGCTATCTTTCTGAAAGATGATGCCGCAGATGGTTTCCACGCAGACTGAGCGCCCAGCCGACCCAGTTCTGCGTGGAAACGTATGGCCCGCCCTGTTTGCAAGTTGTTTTTTGATTTCCCGTGCAGTCTGCTTCAACGTATTCGGTCTTACGGTCAGGCCGTAGCCAAGATGGATATCCGCACGTCCAGAGCCACGATAACCAACACGGTTTCAAAGAACCATTTCCACGCCTGGGCTATCTGAACGCCGATCAACTGTCAGGCCATCTCCATTCCACTCGCAAACATTGTAGGCTGCGCTCTCGGCAGCCATAACTCAGATTACAGCTATACCATAGGTCCGCTCATAGGGCTGTCCTTTGCGCAACACCGCCCAGGCGATCCGCGCGAGCTTGTTTGCCAGAGCCAGGATCGCGACATTGCGCTGGACGCCTCGGGACAACATCGTCTGGAGCCATTGCCCGATTGGCGTATCACTTTGACTGAGCGTGTGCATTGCCGCTCGAGCTCCGTGGATCAGCAAGGTTCTCAGGTAGGTGTTACCGCGCTTTGTTATCCCAAGCAGACGTGCCTTGCCTCCGGTGGTGAACTGTCGTGGCACAAGCCCCAGCCACGCTCCGAGATCTCGGGCATGCTTAAAACTGCCGGCGTCACCAATCGCGGCAACAAGTGCCGTGGCGTTAAGCACGCCAATGCCGGGAATCGATGTCAGGCGGCGCATCGCGCTGTTTTGCCTGGCGAGTGTCAAGAACTCTGCGTTCGCCGCGCCGATCTTCTTATCAAGCATTCGCCATTCGTCCCTCAATTCGATGACCAGGCTGCGGATACGCACAGACAAGACCTCATCAGCTTCGGCAAGGAGACCGTCCAGAGCGCTCTCGAACTTCACGCGGCCTGCGGCGAATATGACACCTCTCTCAAGAAGAACGGCACGCAGCTGATTGATCAAGGTCGTTCGCTCCGCAACCAGCCGTGATCGAACCCGGTGCAGCGTCTGGATATCCAACTGCTCTTGGCTCTTTAGTTCGACAAACCGCATCGTCGGACGAGATGCTGCCTCGGCAATGCCTTCGGCATCTCTGTCATCATTCTTCTGCGCCTTTACTAATCACGAGGTCGTCGTAATGCGGAGGAGCGCGGCCTGATCGGCGGATTTTCGCTGTTTTCCGATCGGCTTGCTTTGCATTATTCGGTGCCGAACCTCTGCGGGTCAATCGACCAACAGAGGACTCGCCAATGCCCTATATCCGTCACGAACTAATTGCCGCACTCAATTCCTCCCTTATCAGTCAGCGATACAGCCCGGTCGTGGTGAGGAATTACTGCACCTACGCATCTGGATTTCTCGATTATCTGGGACAGCGGGGCATCCTGGTCGCAGACGTGATCGACGTGCAGGTAGAGCAATACCTGCGGCACGCGATCGTAAAGTTCGAAAAGGAGCGTGGTCGACGTCCCGGCGCACGCTGGCACGAGGTTCCGCGCTCCGGAATTCATGCGCTGTTGCGACTTGCTCACGGTCAATGGCCGCCAGCAATCGAGCCTATCTGCGCGGCCGATGTGGCCCGATTTGCAGTTTGTGACGAATACGAAATCTGGCTGCGTGAGGAACGCGGGTTGGCTCGCTCCAGCGTCGCAGCGCTGATGTGGGAAGCCCGGAACTTTCTTGCCTGGCAGATCGATTACGGAAGCGGCGGCTTGGCGGGGCTGAGCGTCGTTGACGTAGACCGTTACATGGATCTGCGCGCGCCGAAACTGACGCGCTGCTCGCTGAAGTCTGTCGCAGAGCGGCTTCGCTCGCTGCTGCGATATCTCCACATCACGGGTCGCGTCACAACGGACCTGTCAGGGCATGTGATAGCTCCGACGCTTTATGCATATGAAGGAGTGCCCTCAATCCTGGAGCGAGACCAGATCGCCGCGGTGCTGGAAACCGCGAGGGCGGACAAGACGCCAGCGGGGCTGCGGGACCATGCAATCCTGCAACTCCTTGCAACATATGGGCTACGGTCTGGAGAGATCCGCAATCTGCGGATCGAGGACATCGACTGGCGGACGGAAGCCATCCATGTTCGCCACCACAAGACGCGGGCCAGCACATCGCTGCCCCTGATGGAGCCGGTCGGTGAAGCGTTGCTTGCTTATCTGCGTTCCGGGCGGCCCGTGACGGACGCCAGGGAAATCTTCCTCCGCACGCGCGCGCCCTATCGCAAGCTCGACAAGCTTTACAGCGTGGTTCGCCGGTGGCTCCGTGACGCTGGTGTCCAACCGCCTGGTAAGTGTGGACCCCATATCTTCCGCCATGCGCGCGCTGTTGAGATGTTGCGGGTCGCGGTGCCTCAAAAGGTCATCGGCGACGTGCTGGGGCACCGTTCGACGGGATCGACGGCTCCCTACCTCAAGCTCGCCACCGAGGACCTCAGGGCCATTGCGCTTGACGTGCCGGGAATGGAGGTGCTGGCATGACCGCCCGCTGGCCCGATCCCGACCGCGCGATCATTGACCGCCATGTCGCGATCCTTGATCTGCACAGCATGAAAAGCCGAGCCTGTTATCGGCAGGTCCTGCATGGCTTCCAGGATGTGGCCGAACGTTACGATGCACTCGGTCAGGAAGTGCTGATTGCGTGGCTGCGTAAATCGGCCGAATGCTGGGCAGCGACGACGCGGCTACACCGCACCCGCATCATTGACCGGTTCCTCGAACGCCTGGTGGAAATCGGCGCGATCGAACGCAATCCCGTCACCGCTCTGCGAGATGCGTGCAATATCAAGCAGTGCATGCCCATCTGGCGGGCATTGGCGTCGCGGGATCCGGAACAGGCTCTCGCCGAACTGCGCCAGCCCAGGCCGTTCGGCAGCGTGCTGGGCGAAATGATGGCTGAGCATGTCGCGATGATGCGGCGCAGAGGATACAAATACACTTCGCAGCCCCTGTTGCTCTTGCGGTTCGACCGGTTCCTGCAGCTGCATCCGGGACCGGAGGCCGAACCGCTGAGCGCCATGGTTGATCGATGGGCGGCAACGAATGTCACGCGTCACCAAGTGGAGGAATGCGAAAAGCTCAAACGCGTCTTTGCGAAAATCCTTCGTCACCGCGACCCGTCGATACCTGTGCGGCGACCGGACCCGAGACCGAGGAAGGAGGCGGCCAGGCAATGGCGAAAGGCTCATATCTACTCGCCTGCCGACGTGCGGCGGATGCTCGAGGTTGCCCGCACCTATCCGTCTCCACGGGTGCCGCTTCGGCCGCTGAGCATGTACACAATGCTGCTGCTGGCCTATTGCGCAGGCTTGCGGCGCGGCGAGCTTGCCCGGCTCGATCTTGGTGACGTTGACCTGCGGGACGGTACGGTAACCGTCCGGCAGACCAAGTTCTTCAAGACTCGGATACTGCCGCTTCCCGACAGCGTTGTAGTCGAGCTTCGCGCCTACGTCGATGCACGGCGTCGTGCCGGTGGATCACAGGACGCGCGCTCCGGCTTGTTCTGGCACGAGCGAGGCGACGGTCACTACACGCCGGAAATGATCACGTGGTTGCTCTCTGACGTCATACGTCGCGCTGGGTTGAAGCCATTGCGAGGAAAAGCGGGCCCTCGCGTTCATGACCTGCGCCACTCGATGGTCGTGAACAGAATCCTGGAATGGTACCGGACGGGTGTCAACCCGCAGGATCGCCTGCCGTTCCTCGCGACCTATCTCGGCCATAGGGATATCAACTCTACATTGGTCTACATCACCGTCACGCAGGAGCTGCTGCATTACGCGAATGAGCGGTTCCGGGCAGTTGGCGCACCGTGCCTCAGCATGGGGCAGGAGATGCGGCCATGAGCAAGGTTGACCGGTTCCCGGCCCTGCTGCGCGCGTTCTTCTACGAATGGCTGGTCGAGCAGCGCAACGCATCCATCCATACAGTCCGATCATACCGCGATACCTGGCGGTTGTTGCTCCGGTTCGTCGCCCAGCGTACTGGGAAGAAGGTGGCTATGATCACGCTGGCCGATCTGGCCGCCAGCGAGGTCGCCGCGTTCCTCAGTCACGCCGAACATGACCGTGGCGGTACGATCGGCACGCGCAACTGCCGGCTTGCGGCGATCCGCAGCTTCTTCCACTTCGTGGCCACAAGGGATCCTGGATCGATCGCGCAATGCGTGGAAATCCTCAACATACCGATCAAGCGCGCTCCGGTGTCGGAACCGAGCTATCTGGATCCGGCGGAAGTGACGGCGATCCTCGCTCAGCCAGATCGTTCGACCATTGAGGGCATGCGGGATCATGCGCTGCTCTCGTTCCTCTACAACAGCGGCGCACGAATACAGGAAGCGCTCGACCTTTGCCCAGAAGCAATCCGGTTCGAAAGCCCGAGTTGCGTGCGTTTGACCGGTAAGGGACGGAAGGAACGTATCTGTCCGCTCTGGCCAGAAACCGTGATGTTGCTGCGGAAACTGCTTGAACGGCAACCACGGGCGCCCGACCAGCGGCTGTTCGTCAACCGCTATGGCGAGCCGCTCAGCGCCTCCGGGGTCCGGTTCAAGCTCGCCGCCTACGTGAAGGCGGCGGCCGAAACCATGCCAACGCTGCGTGCCAAGCACGTAACGCCACACGCCTTCCGGCACGCCACCGCCGTGCACCTCATCTCGGCCGGCGTCGACATTACGGTCATCCGAAGCTGGCTCGGTCATGTCAGCCTCGACACGACCAACCACTATGCCAGGGCCAATCTGGAAACGAAGCGGAAAGCCCTGGAAAAGGTCGCCGTTCCAGCCACACCCGGCAGCCAGCCATCCTGGAAGCGCGATGCCAGCGTGCTCGCCTGGCTCGACACACTCTGAAATAATGCGGAGGAACATCGACAAGAACGGCGAAAATCCGCCGATCAGGCCGCGCTCCTCCGCATTACGACGACCTCGTGATTAGTCAAGTTATGCTCACCTCGCCATAACTTCACATAAGGACGGACGTATTCCGGCGACATCAGCCGAACCTCATGACCTCTCACGATAAAGAGCCGGCCAAGATGGTGAGCACCACAGCAGGCCTCCATCGCAATAACGCATGTCGGTAGCTGCTCGACGAATTTTATCAATGTCTGTCGCCGCATCGTTCGCCGGACAACCACAGCGCCGTCGTCATCTACACCAACGACGCTGCAGCTATTCTTTCCGATGTCGATACCGAGTATGGAAATCTGCATGGCTCGGCTCCTTCCCTTCAAAAGAGCGACATCATACTCGATGTCCTCGGAAGGGCGGGCCGTCCCATAACCAATAGTTGGCCGCGTTCAACGTATCCTGTTCAAAAAAATTCAGACCACGATGCTGCGAGACCACTCTCGTCGCAAAAACCGACACGACGAGGTGTGTCATTCCCTAACTACCACTCGATCTGCTGGCCGTCATAAGAATAAAATCCGCTCGATTGTGAAGGGCCAAGTTTCGCAATGACGTCGAGCAGTCTAGCAGCTGCATAGTCCGGTGCCACGCTCTGATGCGCCTTCAAAAATGGTCGTGCCAATTTCGTTGCGACCGTTCCCGGATGGAGGGCCACCACGATCGCTTGAGGATGTGTTCGAGCGATCTCCAGAGCCGCCGTCTTGATGATCGGGTTCTGCGCCGCCTTGGCGGCGCGGTAGGAAATCCATCCGCCCAGGCGGTTGCCGCTAATGGAGCCAACGCGCGCCGACAGGGAGGCAAACACGTTCCGCGTCTTGCGAGGCAGCAGCGAATGAAAGTGCTTTAGCAGAAGCGCTGGCCCGATGGCATTGACGCGGAACTGCGCCATCATCGCATCGGCGCTCAGTGCCTTGATCGTCTTCTCAGGAGAATGGCCGTCGATCAACAGCGCTCCTGTCGCGTTGATGACTAGATCGAACGCGCCATACCTGTCGCCCAGATCGCGAGCTGCCCGTTCGATCAATGAATGCCTCATCATTGAGGTCGAAACCGTCTTCGCTCCGCGAAAGCGTTGCGACGGCATCAGAACCAAGGTCAACCCGCAGACGCGCCGCCAGTGGTTTGCCAATACCGCCAGAGGATCCGATCAAAAGAGCCTTCACTATCCCTCTCCTAATTTAAGAGGAAGATCGCGGCGTTCAGTGACGTCGCATAGACAAGCCAAAGCGCATAGGGTGCGAAACACCAGCGCGCCGATCGGTCCTGGACCCTGATCATAAAAGAAACAACGATTGACAAGAGGCAGACGATCACGGCAAGGCCGAGTCCGATCTGGTGAAACCCGAAGAATACAGGCGTCCAGGTCCAGTTCAAAAGCATCTGCACTATCCACAGCCGGAAGGCGGTGGAATTGAACCCTTCACGGATTGTGACCCGCCAGCCCGCAACGGCGATCAAGACGTAAATAAGCGTCCACGCCGGCGCGAAAAGCCAATTCGGTGGGGTAAACCATGGCTTTGCCAGTGATTGATACCACTCGCCCGGTCGGATCGTCAGGCCGATGGTGAAGCCTGTAGCCAATACCAGCACCAGAAAGATGAGTAGGGCGGTATAACTGCCGTACGATACTTTCATTGCAAATGTCCCTTCGTTTTAGTCACAAAGCCAGCCGTGGACTTCAGCTTTCGTCGTGGTTCGCGATTATGACATTTTTCCCGAACTAAGGTCAGCCAGGAAGCTCTCGGCTTGCTTTCGTATCTCGTGGCGTGTCCGATCGTTCATTCTTGCCCAGGTGGCATAGGGTTGAGCGAGCCGGCGGTTTGATTTCAACTTGGTCTGATTGCGCGCCAAGAAATCCCAATACAGTGCGTTGAAGGGACATGCGCTCCCGCCGATGCGCTGCTTGGGATCGAACCGGCACGTGCTGCAGTAATCCGACATGCGGTTGATGTAATTGCCGCTCGCCGCATAAGGCTTGGTGCCGAGGAAGCCGCCATCGGCAAATTGGCTCATGCCAATGACGTTTGGAAGCTCGACCCATTCATAGGCGTCGGCATAGACCTCGAGATACCATTGATGCACCGCCTTGGGATCGATGCCGGCTAGCAGCGCAAAATTGCCAGTGATCATCAGGCGCTGGATATGATGCGCATAAGCGTTTTCGATGGTCTCGGTGATGACGGTCGCCAGACAGTTCATTTTGGATTTACCAGACCAGTAGAAAGCCGGGAGCGGTCGGGTGTTTTCGAAAAAGTTGCTGTCAACATAGTCGGGTCCCGCGAGCCAATAGATGCCCCGCATATATTCCCGCCAGCCGATGATCTGGCGAATGAAGCCTTCGACGGCGTTGAGCGGCGCATTGCCCTCGAGATAGGCGCGCTCAGCGGCACGGCAGACTGTGAGTGCGTCGAGAAGTCCGATGTTTATGTAGAATGAAAGGAGAGAGTGGTTGAGGTTCGGGTCGTCCTGCAGCATCGCGTCCTGCGTTGCACCGAAGTTCGGCAAAAACTCGGCTACGAACTCCCACAAGACTTGTTCTGCATCGGATCGCCGGACGGCGAAGCCGAAGCGTTCCAGGGTGCCGAAATTTTGCGGAAACAGAAGGGCGACGGTGTCGATCACATGCCTGCTGATATCATCTGGCGCGAACGTCATGTGGGTCGGGCGAAACAGGTCAGGCTTAGCGGGTTGACGGTTCTCAGCATCGAAATTCCACCGTCCGCCGACCGGCTCGTCTCCATTCATCAACAAGCCGGTCTTTCGGCGCACGTCGCGATAGAAAAACTCCATCGTTAGGGCCTTTCGGCCCTCGGCCCACGCCTTGAATTCGTCATGCGATACCAGGAAGCGGCGATCCGGTCGGATATCGACGTCGATGCCGAACCTGGAAGCCCATGTCTCCATGTCGAGGCGCACGCGCCACTCGCCGGCCTCCGTGACGCAGATTGCAGACGGCTTGAGATCGTCGATTGCTCGTTTCACCTCAGCGCCGAAGGAGCCAGCATTTGCTTCGTCGTCGATCCGCGTGTAGCGAACGGGATAGCCACTCGCGCGCAGCTCTTCCGCGAAGTGCCGCATGGCGGAAAAGACAAAGGCGATCTTCTTCTTGTGATGCCCGACATAGGTCGCCTCGGCCATCACCTCGCACATCAGGATCGTATCGTGCTTCTCGTCGACGCCTTCCAGCGACGAGATATTCAAAGAGAGCTGGTCGCCAAGGATAAGAATGAGCTTTGACATTGAGACGTTTTACGCAACTTGGATGACATCGGATTGGCTTCGCTGCAAAAGCTGTAGGAGTGACAACCTCAAATTTAGCGCAGGTCTGCAATGATCAGCCGATAGGAGTTTTCCAATCACGCAACACGCGGCGGAGCGCTCGGAGTTCCACATCAATCATCAAGCCTGGTTTCTCCAAATTCGCTACAATCCTTCCGCTGTTGGTTCCAGACAGAACTGAGCCGGTTAGGCGCATTCGATCCGCGTCTTCTATAGCCAGCGGCCCAGATCGAAGGTGGCTTTGGCCTAAATTTCTTGACTTTGGAGGCCCTTCGCATGGTCGAAATCGCCTATTCTGGATTCGCCGTTCGCGTCCGGGGTGAACGCCATTCCAATGGTAATTACAACCACAGCCCCATGAAATCAGCCCCACGCCCGCCTGATCGCATCCAAGGCGGCGAGTATCGTCGGATCCTGGTTGCGAGCCTCCAGGTGGAGGAAACTCAGGGTCGTGGAGATCTTGATATTCTCAGCGAGGACGAGGCCGTGTGCCTGTTGTTCATGAAGGGCAATCGACTCTCGGCAAAGGCTCAGTCCCACCCCTGTCCGGACCATGGCGACCATTGACGTCTCCTGATCCACCTGGGCGACGATATTTTGGCGGACGCCTAAATCGGCAAACAGGCGCGACAGCAATCGATTGTGGACCGAGGCCTGTGGTGTGCCAATCCAGGGAAACGATGCGAGCTGGGACCAATCGGCGCCGCGCACGAAACCGGCAAGCGCCGGCGGCGCGACGACGCGATAGGTCAGTTGCGCCAGCTCGCGGGCATGAAACAGCGGTGCGTTGTTCTCACCGGCGCTATCGGCGGCGTGGTCATAGTCTCTCGGGTCGCCGAGAAAGAAACCGGCATCGAGTTCATTTCGCCTCAGCCCCTCCGGCACATCGCCGCTCATTCCGTGACGCAGCGTGGTTTCGATGCCTGGTCCGCTTTCGATGAGCGCCTTCAGAAACGCGCCAAGTCGCGTGAACTCCGGGTCGATGATCGTGCCGATCCGCAATTTGCCTCGGACGCGTGTCGATAGATGTCCTGCTGTCTGGCCGAAATCCGTCAACGCCGCTAGCACCTGCTCGGCCTTGGCCGCCAGCAGCGCCCCCTCCTGCGTCAACTCCAAGCCTGTGGAGGTCCGCCGGAACAGGGAGAGGCCAGTCTCTGCGGCAAGACGTTTCAGTTGCAGCGTCACGGCCGGCTGCGTGACGTGCAACAGCTCCGCGGCGCGGGTGACGTTGCTCTCCCGCGCCACGGTGACGAATGCCCTCAATGTTCTCAGGTCGATCGACTGCAGCATATTAATTTGATTTATAATGCCTTCTATCATTTGTCATTGGATTTTCCGGCTGAACCTCCGCTATGGCTTTGAACAATGTAGGCAGGGAGGCTGGCATGCCACGGCAAGATGTCGAAGCTTATGACTGTGCGTTGTTCCGTTGGAGCAGGCGGGCAGAACAATGACGCGCAACGCTTCCCCCCCTTCCCACAATACTTTTGATTATATTGTTGTAGGCGGCGGCTCCGCCGGTTGCCTGCTCGCCAACCGCCTCAGCCGCGATCCGGCGACGCGCGTCCTGTTGCTGGAAGCCGGTCGCAAGGATGACTATCCGTGGATCCATATTCCGGTCGGCTATCTCTATTGCATCGGCAATCCGCGCACCGACTGGCTGTACAAGACCGAGTCGGATGCCGGCCTGAACGGGCGGTCGCTGCGCTACCCGCGTGGCAAGACGCTCGGCGGCTGCTCCTCCATCAACGGCATGATCTATATGCGTGGCCAGGCGCGTGATTTCGACGGCTGGGCGGCAGAGACCGGGGACGAAGGTTGGTCCTGGCAGAACTGCCTGCCCGATTTCAAGGCGCACGAGGACCATTACCGGCTGGACAACGGTGCGGATCCCAAAACCGGCGGCAACAGCCGGTTCTCCGACATGCACGGCCATGGCGGCGAGTGGCGGATCGAGAAGCAGCGGCTCAAATGGGACATCCTCGAATCCTTTGCAGAGGCGGCTGTCGAGGCCGGCATTCCGCGCTCCGACGATTTCAACAGCGGCGACAACGAGGGCGTCGGCTATTTCGAGGTCAACCAACGCTCCGGCTGGCGCTGGAACACGTCAAAGGCCTTCTTGCGTCCTGCGAAGAACCGCCCGAACCTGACGATCTGGACGCAATCCCATGTCGAACGGCTGATCCTTGAGGCCGATGGTTCCGGCCGCAAGCGTTGCGCAGGCGTCGTGGTCCAGCGGCAGGGGCGGAGCGCAGAGGTGCGCGCCCGCAGGGAGGTCATCCTGTCCGCCGGCGCAATCGGTTCGCCGCAGATCCTGCAACTGTCAGGTATCGGTCCGGCCGGATTGCTGAAGCGCCACGGCATCGAGGCTGTGCATGACTTGCCGGGCGTCGGGGAAAATCTCCAGGACCATCTGCAGATCCGCGCCGTCTTTAAGGTCGGTAACGCGAAGACGCTGAACACGCTCGCCAACAGCCTGTTCGGCAAGGCGATGATCGGGCTGGAATATGTGCTGAAACGCAGCGGCCCGATGAGCATGTCGCCCTCGCAGCTCGGCGCATTCACCCGGTCGGACGACGGCCAGGCCCACGCCAACCTGGAATATCACATCCAGCCGCTCAGCCTCGACGCTTTCGGCGAACCGCTGCACAACGTACCGGCCTTTACCGCGAGTGTGTGCAATCTCAACCCGACCAGCGTCGGGAGCGTGCGCATTCGCTCTGATAAGGTGTCAGACGCCCCGGCGATTGCGCCGAACTATCTCAGCACGGAAGAGGACCGCCGCATCGCTGCCGAAAGCCTGCGGCAGGTACGCAGGATCGTGTCGCAGCCGGCACTGGCGAAATATCAGCCGCAGGAATGGAAGCCCGGCTTGCAGTTCCAGAGCGACGAGGAACTGGCCCGGCTTGCGGGGGATATCGCCAACACCATCTTTCATCCGGTCGGGACGACGAAGATGGGCCGCGACGACGATCCGATGGCGGTGGTGGACAGCCGCCTCAGGGTGCGGGGCATCGAGGGCCTGCGCGTCGTCGATGCGGGCATCATGCCGAAGATCACCAGCGGCAACACCAATGCGCCGACGCTGATGATCGCCGAAAAGGCGGCCGGCTGGATCGTCGCCGATGCGCGCGCATAGAGAATTCTTGGGGAGATAAGAGAAATGACATCGATCGCACGTTCCCCGCTTCCGCTTTCCGGCGTTCGGGTGGTTGATTTCGGGCAATATATAGCAGGCCCGGCCGTGGCCATGATCCTTGGCGATCTCGGCGCGACCGTCGTGCATGTCGATCCGCCCGGCGGTCCGCTCTGGGACAATCCCGCCAATGCCATCCTCAACCGTAGTAAGCTGATCGTTACCCTCGATCTCAAGACGGAGAAGGGGTTGGATGAGGCGAAAGCGCTGGTGGCCGAGGCCGATATCGTCGTCGAGAATTTCCGTCCCGGCGTGCTCGCCCGGCTCGGGATCGATTTTGCGGCGCTCCGCAAGGCACGACCGGAGCTGATCACCCTGTCGATCCCCGGCTTCGCCTCCGACGATGAGCTTCGCCGGGACTGGCGGGCCTTCGAGACGGTGATCGCGGCCTCGTCCGGCGTCTTCACGGATACACCAGGCAGGACCAGCCATTATTGGCTGGACGAAACAGTCGTGGCCACGCCGCTTGCAAATGAACATAAGAATTCCAACGAGACGAAAATTGCGCCAAGATCGACGAGAGTAGCGGTCTGCGTTTGAGATTGATCTGCTGTTATCGGCATGGTTGGCCTCCAGAGAGTTTTCTAGCGACCTCACTCTGCCACGGTGCAGGCCGCTACTCACCCCTGATGGGATCTCAAGAGCATTAAAGAGAGCCGTGAGCGGGGAATGACGACGTGAAACTTTTTCTGGAAAACGTCATTCAATTGCATTACATTCTCGTTGAATATGGAGATAGCCATGGCCGCAAACGCTCTCGTACAAACACGTATTGATTCTGAAGTCCGGGACCGTGCTTCCGCAGTGCTTGAAAGCATGGGCCTCACGGTATCTGATGCGGTTCGTATTATGCTCACCCGGACTGCTAACGAGGCGGCGCTGCCTCTTGAACTTCTTTCTGGCAGTGAAGCACATGACGCCTGGTTTCGGACCAAGGTGCTTGAAGCGTTAAACGATACTCGACCGGATTTATCGGACGACGAGGCCGAGGCGCACTTTGCCAGACGTCGAGCGGCGGCCCGCCTTAAAGCTGGTGTGCCAGAATCGTGAAACTTACTTGGTCGGCTTTTGCGTTGTCGGATCGTGACGCCATCTTCACTTACGTCGAGGCCGATAACCCCGCAGCAGCCGTCCTGATCGATGAACGGATAGTAGCCGCCGCCCGCCGCCTGCTCGATTTTCCTGCCAGTGAGCGCTTGGGTAGAATTGCCGGGACACGCGAACTCGTCATCAATGGCACGCCTTACGTCGCTGCCTATGCCATTACCGAGACGACAGTTCGAAGTCTTCGCGTACTCCATGGCGCGCAGGAATGGCCAGAACATCTGCCGCCTGGCTAATGACTACGTTCGCGCGGGGGGCGACGATTCGCTTCCCATCAATAGCAAAGAAGTCAGGCGCTCCGAAGGGAAGAATATCGCTCAGTGTCCCTTTCTCAGCCAGGGTGTCGAGGAGCCCATTGCTCAAACGTTTCAGCGCAACTCGCGAGGCCATCGAGTGGACCTCGATCGCCATCCAGATCGTATGGGTATCAGTCCAGCCGCGATGCCATGGGTAGATGTATGTCCGCTCGTCGACAATCGAGACGATAAAGTCATAGGCGCCTCCAGGTGCAGAATGCCTGACGGTCGGCTCTGGATCGAATTGAATCTGCGGCCCTGTCCTCAAGGCAGTCCCAGCCTGATGAGTAGGGCTGCTGAAAGAGAAGCTTTCAATTTTGCAGCGCCGGCAGCAACGACAACCATATCTCCTCTGCCCAGAAATCGCATTCCATCTCTATCCGTATGCCGTCCCGTTCAAGCACTGCCCATGAATGGTCAAGGCCACCGCCCTTGTCGACAGACCATCCTTCGTCTCCCACCGCGGCGATGGTCGCACACCAGACGTCCTTGGATATCTCGAGACAATGTATGCGCTCCGGCACCCCATCGCCGGGAACTCGTTTGCAACTGCAACGTTATGGCGGCATGGAAACGCGAACGAAGATGGTACACTTGCGCGAGGATATACTCTGGTCTGTGGAGCGCGGCGGTTCCCCGCTTGTCGGCACGGCCATCCATGACGGGCATCTCCTGCGTAAGGACCTGGCGGACCTGATGGCGCTGACGCCTGAGGAGCGGTTGCGGGAGGAGGATCCGTTCACCGCAATGACCATCGGGGATCTTGTCAATCGCGTGGTCGTTCATCGTTCCCGGTTCGAGATGGACCTAAACCGGCCGCGGGAGGGTGCCGTCTATCTGCGACCCGAGCAGGCCTGGGGCCTCGACCTGTGGGATACGCAGCCGACTCCTGACATGGTGGAAAGCGTTTTGCGCCAGCATGATGGCTACTATGCCATGCTGCTTGAGTTTCTGCGGGGCATCGAGCGCGAGCATGGCCGCTTCGTGCTCCTTGATGTACACAGCTACAACCATCGCCGCGACGGCGCGCTGGCTGCGCCGACCGTGCAGGAAGCGGCTCCGGATATCAACATCGGCACGTCCTCCATGGACCGGGCCTATTGGGCGCCGGTGGTTGATGCCTTCATGGCATGTCTTCGGGAGCAGCCTTTTCCGGGTCGGCGGCTGGATGTGCGCGAGAACGTTGCTTTTGCCGGCAAGGGTGAGCAGACGCGATTCATTCATGAGCATTTTCCGAAAACAGGTTGTGCCATTGCGGTCGAATTCAAGAAGATTTTCATGGACGAGTGGACCGGTGAACCGGACCTTGAAGCCATAGCAGCGCTACGTGCTGCGATCCGTGGCACCTTGCCCGTGTTGGAAGTGGCACTTGCCGACATGCCGGACCGGCGACCATGAGTGCGCGCAAACGGTCCGCACCGGTGGACGATCTAGCCCGTGTCGCCGCCGCACTGGAGGCGGGGCCGCCGACTCGCCTCGATCTCGCCGGGCGCGGCCGTCTCTATATCGAGCGGCCCCTGCCGTTTATCGCCGTGTATGTCGGGCGCCGGGCCGCGCCGGCCGCGCGCGCCGTCACCATGGCAAATGCGTCCTACCTGCTGGCCGCCAATCTCGCTGAGGCCGCCGCTATAATTCGTCTCGTCGGCGAAAAGATGCGCGAACAATTTGGTGCGTTCCTGGTGCTGGATTTTGGCGAGCTTTCCGCCGATCGGCTGGCGCAGGACGCGCCCTATCTCGCGCCATTCCAGATAAGCGTTTCGGTGTCGGCGGAAAGTGCCGACGCGGCGCTCACAGCTTTCGTCAGCGGGGTTGAAAAGCTCGAAGCCCGCTATCGCGCCCCGCAGGTCGCGCGTGCTGCTCCTGCCGACGATCCCAGTGCTGGCCTTGCGCGCCGTTTGCCGGAATTTCCCACGCTCACTGTTCGTTTCGCGCCGATCTACCGCGTGCCGAAGTCGCGTGAGATTTATCCCGAGCTCCAGAGCCGTCTCGTCGCCCAGTTGGTCGATGCCGGCCTGCGCGCGGCCGGCAAATTCACCCGCACGCAGACGGCGCTTGCGCCCGCAACGCATCGCGCGCTTGGCCGCGGCGTCTTCGTGGAGGCGGTGACGCGCGCCGACCGGGCTATGGACAATATTTCCCGAAGCTTCGATTTCCTGCTCGCGGTCACGCCGATCAATGCGGAAGCCGCGTGGGAGGAGTTCAGTGGGGCAGGGTACACGCGCGCGCCAAATCTCCTCTACCGCCCGCTCTCTATCGATATCGCGGCGCGCAAGAAGGCTCTCTTTACCATCGGGCTTGACCGCTTCGAGGATCCGGTTCTAGAAGGGCTCTACCGCGAAAAACAGCAGGAACTCGACCTCCAGCTTTCTATGCTGGCCGCGCGGGGGGATGACCGTTTCGTCGAGATGAGCAGGGCGCTCTATGGCGCCGTGGATGCAAGGCTGGAAAAGGTGGCTGGAGATATTCTCGAAGCGACCGCCAGACTGGGGCGCAAGCACCCGCCGGAAACCGCGAACCATCGCTATGTGGCGCAGCGCGCCAAGGCGATGATCGCCCGCTACGCCACGCAGTTCCCCGACTTTTCGCCGGATGTCGAGGTGCGTGACGACCTTCCCTCCGGCTTGATGGTGTCCAGCGACCGCCTGCTGATTGCGCGGACGACGACGATGGCGCGCGAGCGGGTCGATGCGCTGCTGAGCCACGAGGTCGGCGTGCATCTGCTCACCTATTGCAACGGTTCGGGCCATGGCCTGCGGCTCTTCCGTTCGGGCCTTGCCGGATATGAAGGGGCGCAGGAAGGGCTGGCGGTTCTGGCGGAATATCTTGTCGGTGGCATGACGGTCGCGCGGCTCCGGATGATTGCGGCGCGCGTTGTTGCCTGCGCGGCCATGTTGAACGGCGCCGATTTCGTGGAGACCTACCGGCTGCTGACGCGCGATCATGGTTTTGTGCCGCCCATGGCCTTCAACATCGCGCTGAGGCTGCACCGCGGCGGCGGGCTTGCCAAGGATGCGATCTATCTGCGCGGCCTTCTGGAAATTCTCGCCCATCTTCGCGGCGGCGGCGATCTGGAGCCGTTCTGGCTCGGCAAGATTGCCGCGCGCCATTTCTCTGTCATGCAGGAATTGAGTCTGCGCGGCCTCCTCAAGCCGCCACGTCTGGTGCCGCAGTTCCTGTCGGGTGCTGGCGATCGTCTCGATCGGCTTCGCGCCGGGCTTACCCCCATCGACCTCGTTGCATAGGAGGCCTTCATGCGCATCGCTTTCTTCGTCAATTCGATAGCAGACGAAACACCGCATTACACCACCACGACGCTGGCGCTTGCCGCGCTGAACCGCGGCCATGAAATCTGCTATGTCACGGCTGCCGGGTTCGTGCTGCGCCCGGATGACAGCCTTTCCATCCGCGGGCTGATGCTACCCTCCGCCGGCTACAAGAAGCTGGAAACGCTGCACAAGGATTTGCAGGGCGACCAGACGGAGATGCGCACCTTCGATGCGTCGGAGATCGACGTGCTGTTCCTGCGCAACGATCCCTCGCTGGAAGGGCCGGAGCGGTCCTGGACTGTGAATGCTGGTCCGCTCTTCGGTCGGCTGGCGGCGCAGCGCGGGACACTAGTGGTCAACGATCCCGCCGGTCTTTCCAAGGCGCAGAACAAGCTCTACCTGCAGGAGTTTCCCGCTGCCGTGCGTCCCGCCACGCTGATCTCCAAGAATATCGACGAGATCCGCAGCTTCCTTGAAGGTGAGAAGAAAGGGGCGATCATCAAACCCCTCCAGGGCTCCGGCGGCAAGAACGTGTTTAAGGTTGCCTCTCACAAGGACCATAACCTCAATCAGATATTCGAGGCCGTGAGTGGGGAAGGTTACCTGATTGCCCAGAGCTTCATGCCCGAGGCGAGCGAGGGCGATGTTCGCTTCTTCGTGATGAACGGTCACCCGCTGATGCGCGACGGCAAGTATGCCGCCTTCCGCCGCGTACCCGCGAAGGGCGAAATCCGCTCCAATATCCATGTCGGCGGCGGGCCGGCTCCGGTCGAGGTGACGCCCGCCATGCTGGGTATCATCGATGCGGTGCGGCCCAAGCTGATAGAGGACGGCATGTTCCTCGTCGGCCTCGACATCGTCGGCGAGAAGGTGCTGGAGATCAATGTCTTCACGCCGGGCGGCCTGCACAATATCGCACAGCTCTACGAGACCAATTTCTCCGACAGCGTGATCGCTTCGCTCGAGGAGAAGATCGCTGCGCGCGATGCCTATGGCGGCAGCCTGGAAAACAGCCGGCTCGCGATGCTTTGAGTCGAGGGGCTTTGCACCTTTATTCTCGGTACCGTTTGTAATCCGGTTGCGCGACGGCGTCGGGCAGATGCTCCGTATAGTGAGGCATCGCAAGCTCGGAACAATCCGCCCCATGTCGCGTTGCGCCATCGCTCTGCAGGTTCCGTTGTGTGCGGGCGCGGTGCAGCTTGATCGAAGGGGATTGACTCGCATGAGCTATTCGTTTTCCGAACTCGATTTCATGAAGTCCGAGCTGGGTGCCGAATTTACCGGCGAGGGAACGCACTTCGCGGTCTTTTCCGCGCATGCCGAACAGATGGAACTCTGCCTCTTCAGTGACGACGGCAGAGAAGAAACGGCTCGGCTTGCGTTGCCGAAGCGCGAAGGGGATATCTGGTCCGGCTACATTGCCGGCCTTAAGCCGGGCACCGTCTATGGCTATCGGGCGAGCGGTCCCTACGAGCCGAAAGCCGGCCATCGCTTCAATCCCAACAAGCTGCTTCTCGATCCCTACGCCAAACAGATCCTCGGCGAAATCCAGTGGGACGATGCGCTCTACGGCTATCGGATAGGCGACGCGGCGGAAGACCTCTCCTTCGACGACCGCGACAGCGCGCCCTTCATGGTGAAGGGCGTGGTGCAGGATTCGGACTTCGACTGGGCGGGTGACGCGGCGATCCGCCGGCCCTGGACCGAGACGATCATCTATGAAGCCCATGTGCGCGGCATGACGATGACCCATCCGGGCGTGCCGGAGGAACTGCGCGGCACCTTCATGGGCATGGCGAGTGATCCGATCGTCGAACATCTAGTCGAACTCGGCATTTCCGCCATCGAACTGCTGCCCATCCAGTATTTCCCAGATGACCGCCACCTTCTTGAAAAGGGCTTGCGCAACTACTGGGGTTACCAGACGCTCGGCTTCTTCGCGCCGCAGCCGCGCTTCCTTTCCGGGCGGGCGATCACCGAGTTCAAGACCATGGTCAAGCGCTTCCATGCCGCCGGCATCGAAGTGATTATGGATGTCGTCTACAACCACACGGCCGAAGGCTCGGAGCGTGGCCCGACGCTCAGTTTCCGCGGGCTCGACAATCTCAGCTACTATCGCCTGTCGCCGGAAGATCTGCGCCACAGCTACGATACGACGGGTACTGGCAACACCGTGAACGTCGCCCACCCCATGGTGCTGCGCATGGTGCTCGATAGCTTGCGCTACTGGGTCGGCGTCATGCATGTTGACGGTTTCCGTTTCGATCTGGCCAGCACGCTCGGCCGCACGCGCCACATCGAGTTCGACCGCGATGGCACCTTCTTCGATGCGATCCGGCAGGATCCGATCCTGTCCGGCGTGAAGCTGATCGCCGAGCCCTGGGATGTCGGCGATGGCGGGTACCAGGTCGGCGGCTTCCCGCATCCCTTCCGCGAGTGGAACGACAAGTATCGCGACGATGTGCGCCGGTTCTGGAAGGGGGACGGCGGGCTCGTTTCCGGGCTTGCCTCGCGGCTCACCGGCTCTGCCCCGCAGTTCAACCATTCCGATCGTGGCGCCACGGCGTCGATCAACCTCGTCAGCGCCCATGACGGTTTCACCCTTATGGATACCGTTTCCTATGACGACAAGCATAACGAGGCGAATGCAGAAGAGAACCGCGACGGCCATTCTGACAACCATTCGCACAATATGGGCGCGGAGGGCGTAACGGAGGATGAGGCCATCAATGATGCCCGTGGCCGCCGCCGGCGCAACATGATTGCCACCTTGATGCTGAGCCAGGGTGTGCCGATGTTGCTTGGCGGTGACGAACTCGGCAACAGCCAGCAGGGCAACAACAATGCCTATTGCCAGGACAACGAAGTCGGCTGGATCAATTGGGGCGGCCTCGACAATCCTTTCCTCAATTTCTGCAAGGGCGTGATCGCGTTCCGAAAGGCGCATCCGGCGCTTCGGCAGGAGCGGTTCCTGACGGGGGAGGCGGCGGAAGACGGTTCTGTCGAGATCGCCTGGTATAAGCCTGACGGTACCTTCGTGGACGATGCAGCCTGGGCGGATGGCAACCTTCGGGCACTCGGCCTGTTTGTTTCGAAATCTGTAAACGGCGAGGGTCCTGACCAGGCCTTCCTCGTCTTCAATGCAGGCGCAGATTGTCGGGTGACGCTGCCGGCGGTGAACGGCATTGCCGAATGGAGGCGGGTGCTCGATACGGGAGCGGCGGAGGATACATTCGCCGAGCACGCGGCCGAAAGCCCGGCTATGGTCTACGGCGCCAGCGTCGCCGTCTTCGAACCAGCCTAGAGGTCTCGATGGCGCCGGAGAACCTTAAAGAAACCGGGCTTGTCTATGTCTCCGACAGCGAGCCTGGAATCCGGCGCCAGCGTACCGGCCGTAGCTTCTGTTATCGACTTCCTGATGGATCCCTCGTGCGCGATGCCGCGCTGAAGGCGCGAATCTCGTCGCTCGGCCTGCCGCCGGCCTATGAGAATGTCTGGATCTGCATCGAGGCCAACGGCCATTTGCAGGCAACGGGCTTTGATTCTCGAGGGCGAAAACAATACCGCTATCATGTGGATTGGCAGCGGCTGAAGAGCGGTGACAAATTCGCCCAGCTCATCGCCTTCGGCCGGGCGCTGCCGAGATTACGGCGGGCGGTACGGCGCGATCTCGACGGGATGCCCGGCACGATCGATACGATGCTGGCGGCGATCACTGTGTTGCTCGACGAGGCGCAACTTCGTGTCGGCAACAGGAGTTATGCAGAGGAGAACAAGACTTATGGCGCGACGACGCTGCTGAAACGCCATGTTTCGCTTGCCGAAGGCGCTATCGAGCTTCGTTTCACCGCCAAGGGTGGCAAGCGCGTGCGCCGGATGTTGAAGCATCCCCGCCTGCAGCGCCTGCTCGAAGAGTGTGCCGGTCTGCCGGGTCGCCAGCTGTTCGTGTGGAAGGATGAGGCGGAACAGGTGCGGCCGATCGATTCAGGTCGGCTCAACACCTATCTTGCGGACATTTCTGGCGTTGCTGTTTCCGCAAAGACGTTTCGCACCTGGGCAGGCAGCCTCGCTGCGTTTTCCGTGGCGCGCCATGCCATCGCGGCAGGTGAGCGGGCGACCATCAAGGATATGTCCGAAGCGGCCGCCGCGGTCCTGCACAATACGCCAGCCATTGCGCGGTCGAGCTACATCCATCCCGATATCATAGCGCTTGCCGAAAAGCCGGATGCATTGCAGCGCGCATTCCATCGCCCGGCGCTTGCGCTTCAAGGGTTGAGGGCGGAGGAAGAACGCCTGCTGCGCTTTCTCGAATGTCGCCGGAACGCGCATCGCCGCGCACGCGCAAAAGCACCGGCTGAGCTTGAAGAACGACCGGCGCTTTGAAGGAGTTTGCCATGCTGTTTGCAGAAAAGGTCTCGCTGGTCACTGGCGCCGGATCAGGGATCGGGAAGGCTGCGGCGCTGGCGCTTGCCCGTCATGGTGCAAGCGTCTGCCTGTTGAGCCGTACGCGTGAGGAGGTGGAGGCGGTTGCCGAAGAAATCCGCCGACAGGGCGGTGAGGCACTGGCGCTTACGGCTGACGTCGCGGACGAAGCGTCAATGCGCGACGGCGTGGAGACGCTTGTCGGTGCCTTCGGTGGCCTCGATGTCGTGATCGCCAATGCCGGTATCAACGGCGTCTGGGCTCCGATCGACGATCTCAAACCCGCCGAATGGGACGAGACGATCGCCGTGAACCTGCGCGGCACCTATCTGACGCTGCATCTGGCCGTGCCCTATCTCAAGAAGGCGGGCGAGGGCGTCATTATCGTCGTATCCTCGATCAATGGAACGCGGACCTTCACCACACCGGGTGCCACCGCCTATTCCGCGACCAAGGCCGCGCAGCTGGCCATGGTGCAGCAATTGGCGCTGGAGCTCGGCAAGGCCGGTATCCGCGTCAATGCGATATGCCCGGGCGCGATCGAGACCAACATCGACGAGAACACCGAACAGCGTGGAGCTGACGAGAGCGGTATTCCCGTCAAATGGCCCGAAGGCGATATCCCGGTCTCGCATGGCGAACCCGGGACTGTCGACGAGGTGGCTGACGCGATCCTTTTTCTCGCCTCATCGAAGGCGCGGCACATTACGGGTGTCCCGCTGTGGATCGACGGTGGGCAAGGCCTCTTGCGTTAAGCCCGTGGCGCGGTCTTCGCCTGTGGAACAGAAAGCGGCTTCGGGCCTTTTCCTGTGATCAGGGAGAACGGACATGAAGCACAAACTTCTGGCAGACGATGCAGGCGAACGCACGTTCATCCTGGTTCTTGATGAGGGCGATGAAGCTTTCGGGTGCATTACCGCCTTTGCCGAAAGGGAAGGGGTGACCGCGGCATCGATTACCGCGATCGGCGCCTTCCGTGTGGCCACCATCGCCTTCTTCGAATTCCAGACGAAGACTTACCGAAAGATACCTGTCGAGGTTCAATCGGAAGTGCTCAGCATGCTGGGAGACGTGGCGGTCGATGACGCGGGCAAGGCGAGCTTGCACCTGCATGTCGTGCTCGGATTTGAGGACGCAAGCACGAAGGGAGGTCATTTTCTGGAAGGCTACGTCCGCCCCACCCTGGAGGTCGTGCTGCGCGAAACGCCGGTCAAATTGCGGCGGCGGCATCGGGCCGATCTCGGCATGGCGCTGATCGACGTCGGTTAGCAAACGGATTGGGAGGCTGTCATGGACAATAAGGACAGATTGATCCTGGCGCTTGCAGCACTGCTTCGTGCCGAGCGTGAAACGCGCGGCGCGCTGATGGAAGCTCTGGAGGAAGATTCGATTTCGCGCGAAACGCTGCTTGCCATCCTCTCCGACCCCATCCCGATCGTCACGCAGGAGGATATCGCGTTCGCCGAGCGTTTCGCCTTGTCGAAACATTTGCCGCTCGAAAGGAAAGACTGATGGCGCCGCGTGCGTTCTGGAAAGGCTACCTCAAGCTCTCGCTGGTGACCTGCCCGGTTGCGATGTCGCCGGCGATTTCGCAGGAAGACAAGGTGCGTTTTCGCACGCTCAACGGCAAGACAGGTAATCCCGTCGTCAGCCGCTATGTGGATGCGGTCACCGGCAGGGCGGTGAACGAGGACGAGGAGGTGAAGGGTTATCCGCGCGGCGAGGATGATTATGTCATGCTGGAGGATGACGAGATCGAGGCGGTGGCGCTGGAAAGCACCCGTACCATCGACATCGAGACCTTCGTGCCGCGTGAGAGCATCGAATGGATCTGGTACGATTCTCCGCATTTCCTGGTGCCGAGAGACACGGTCGGCGAGGAGGCTTTTTCCGTTATCCGCGAAGCCATGACCTCAACGGGCACGGTGGGCATTTCGCGGTTGGTGCTCTACCGCCGCGAGCGGGCCGTGATGCTGGAACCGCGCGGAAAGGGAATTGTGCTGTGGACGCTGCGCTACGGTGACGAAGTGCGTAGCGAAGAGGACTATTTCGCCGGTCTAAAACAGACAAAACCGGATTCTAAGGCGTTGGCGCTGGTCAAGACGCTGATTTCGGAGCGCACCCAAAAATGGGATCCGAAGATGGCGGACGATCCGGTGCAGGACCGGCTGCTCGATATCATCGCGGCGAAGAAGAAGGGCCGAAAGCGCCCTCCCAAGGCCAAAACACCACCGCCGACGGCGGGCAATGTCATCAACATCATGGATGCCTTGCGCCGGAGCATCAAGGCGGAAAGCAAGGGCAAGTAATCAGCCTTTCGCCTTAGCAGCCTTCAGCGGCACTGCCGCCTTGCGGAAATCTGCCCAGGGATCGGCGCTCAGCGCCTGAAGGCGTGCCGGTGTATTTTTGACGGTGAAATAGGCCGGGCCGATGTCGGCGCTGAGCTCTTCCCAGGCGAGCGGCATGGACACTGCCGCGCCCGGACGGGCGCGGGTGGAATAGGGCGCCACCGCCGTCATGCCGCGCTGGTTGCGCAGGTAATCGATGAGGATCTTTCCGCGCCGCTTCGACTTCGTGATGGTCGAAACATATTTGTCGGGGCTGTCCTTGGCCATCGCATCGGCGATGGCCTTGCAGAAGGCCTTGACCGCCGGCCAGCGGGCGGAGGGTTTCAAGGGTGCGCAGACATGCAGGCCCTTGCCGCCGGATGTCTTGACGAAGGCCTCCAATCCGGCTGCCTCCAGGCGCCTGCGTGTTTCCTCGGCCGCGTCGATGATGGCCTGCCACTCCACGCCCTCGCCGGGGTCAAGGTCCATGATGATGCGGTCCGGCCGCTCCCAGTCGTTGAGCGTCGAGCCCCAAGGGTGAATTTCCAGAGCGGCGGACTGAACAAGGCTTACTAAGCCGTCGAGATCCTCGATCGCGACGTAGGGCTCATCGTCCTTGTTCGCAGGATCTTGCACCTCGATGATCTTGGCGGTCATGCCTTTCCAGGCGTGTTTTTGGAAGAAGGTCTGGCCCTCGATGCCGGTTGGCGCGCGCAAAAGCGCGAGCGGCCGGCCGACGATATGCGGGGCGATGTAGCGCCAGACCTCGGTGTAGTAGTCCGCAAGCCCTTCCTTGGTGACGCCCTCGTCGGGCCAGTAGACCCGGTCCGGGTGTGTGAGGCGCACGGTGCGGCGGGGTGGTTTTTCGGCTTTCGGTGCGGCGCCAGTCTTTGACTTCGGCATCTCGGCAACGACCTCCTTTGCGGGCTTGTCCTCCCTCAGGCCGCGGAAGGAAGCATGGCGCAAATGCCCGTCACCCGTCCAGGCGCGAAACTCCACTTCGGCAACCAGTTCCGGCCGCACGTAACGCGCCTGGCGGGCTTCCTCGGCCGTCAGCTTGCGGCCGAAGGGACTCTCGTCGGTGCGCATGCGCGAGAGGCGCTTGAACAGATCGGCGGCGACGGGGGCGGAAAAGCCGGTGCCGACACGGCCGACGGGCTCGAGCTTGCCGTTCCTGTAGACGCCGAGCACGAGCGAGCCGATGGCCTGGCGCGAGACGGTGGATGGCGCGTAGCCGCCGATGACGAATTCCTGCCGGGCCGAGCATTTTGACTTTATCCAGCTCTTGCTGCGGCCTTCGCGATAGGGCGCGTCCCGCAACTTGGAGACGACGCCCTCAAGGCTGAGGCGGCAGGCATGGCGCAGCACGAGCGCTCCGTTCTCGTCGAAATGGCCGCTGTAGCGCAGGATGCCCTGCATTCCCGGCACGAGCTTTTCCAGCAGCGCCTTGCGCGCTTCCAGCGGCAGGCGGGTCAGGTCGTAGCCGCCAAGATGGAGGAGATCGAAGAGATAGAAAGTGAAGCGGTCGTCGCGCCCCGCGCTGAGATCGGCCTGAAGGGCGGAAAAGTCGGATGCGCCGGCGACCGTCTCGACGACGAGCTCGCCGTCGATCAGCGCCGTGCCGACGGGAAGGGCGGCGAGGGCGGAGACCACGGCCTTGCCGAACTTCTTCGTCCAGTCCAGCCCGCTGCGGGTCAAGAGCTTGACGCGGCCGGCCTCGATGCGGGCCTGCAGCCGGTAGCCATCGAACTTGATCTCGTGCAGCCAACGCTCGCCGGCTGGCGGCGAAGTCGCGAGCGTTGCCAGTGTTGGCGGAAGGAAGCCCGGCAGCTTCGCCTTGCGTGCGCCCTTGATGCCGGAGGGATCGGGTGCTTCGACGGTCGCCTCTTCCTGTTTTCTTTCCTTCGCTTTCCTCGACAATTTTCGGATGCGGCCAGTCTTCGAGGACCAGCCCGGTTCTTCTCCGGCGACGTCTTCGATATCCCGGCCCGTCTTGACGGATTCCGGGCGTTCGTCGAGCAGATCGTCTTCGCCCTCCACCGCAGCGAACTCGTCGTCAGCCTTGATCAGCAGCCAGTTCTCACGCTTCTCGCCGGGTTTGCCGTGCATGCGAACGAGATGCCAGCGGCCATGCAGTTTTTCGCCGTCGAGCGTGAATTCCATGTGCCCCTTGGCATAGGCTTTCCGCGCGTCACCGATCGGCTCCCAGGTGCCACGGTCCCAAACGATGACGGTGCCACCGCCATATTCCCCTTTGGGGATCGTGCCCTCGAAATCGCCATAGGCAAGCGGATGGTCCTCCACATGCACCGCCAGACGTTTTTCGCTCGGCACCAGACTTGGGCCGCGTGTCACCGCCCAGCTCTTGAGCACGCCATCCATTTCGAGCCGGAAATCGTAGTGCAGTCGCGTCGCGTCGTGCTTCTGGATGACGAAGCTGTGGCCGCTCTTGCGCGCCTTGCGGCCGCGCGGCTCGGAGGTGGACTTGAAGTTCCGTTTCTGCCGGTAGGTGTCGAGCGTCGCCATGCTCATCCTGCCTTGCGGCGGTTTGCGGCCGTCTTGCCTGTTGCCGCAGTTTTCTTCGCCTTGCGCTTGGCGGGTGTTTTGTCCTTCCCTGCACTCTGACGCAGGGCCTCCAAAAGATCGATGACCTTGCCCTCTGGCTTCGGTCGCGTAGTCTTAATCTTGCGGCCCTCGACCTTGGCCTTCACCACTTCGGCCAGGGCCGCGTCATAGCGGTCGTCAAATTTCGTGGGGTCAAAGCGGCCGCTCTTGGTCTTGATGATATGTTCGGCAAGTTCCAGCATCTCGCCGTTGAGCTTGAGGTCGGGTATTTCCGAAAATGTCTCCTCGGCCGAGCGAACCTCGTAATCGTAGTTGAGAGTGGTCGCGATGAGACCCTCTCCCTGCGGGCGTATCAGGAGGGTGCGGACCCGGCGGAAGAGCACGGTTTCAGCCACGGCTGCCACCTTTGCAGTCTTCATGCCCTCGCGGATGAGTGCGAAGGCCTCGGCGCCATGCCGGTCGGATGGTGTGAGATAATAGGGTTTGTCGAAATAGAGGTCGTCGATTTCGTCGCAAGCGATGAAGGCCTCGATCTCCAGCGTCTTGTCACTCTCCGGCACTGCGGCGGCGATTTCCTCGGGATCGAGCGCGATATAGTCGTTCTCGCCCGCCTCATAGCCCTTCACCTGATCCTCGCGCGCCACCACCTTGCCCGTCTCGCTGTCGACGAACTCCCGGTGCAGCCGATGGCCAGTCTTGCGGTTGAGCATGTGGAAGGCGACACGTTCGCTGGTCGATGCAGCGGTATGAAGGGCGACCGGGCACACCAGTTCGCCCACCTTCAGGAAGCCTTTCCAGTTCGCTCTCGGTGCCACGCTCGTTCTCCCGCTTCGAAGCGAAGGCAATGCTGGCAGTGGCCAAATGTTCCGATGCCAGTGAGAAGCGCGGAACCAAAGCCAATGCCGCGAATTTCCGCGCTGCAGAGGCAAACTAGACAAGGCGGCAGAGAGTGCGAAACGAAGTGGACGCGTTGCTCGTTCCCGATATCGATATCAGTGCCCCGATCATCAGGCCCGGAGAGAATGCCTGGAGCACGGCGACGGCAGACCGCCTCGCCGTGCTCATCGATGGACAGGCCTATTTCAATGTACTGGAACGCGTTCTGAAACAGGCGCGCCGGGAAGTCTGGATTGTCGGCTGGGATTTCAATCCAGATATTCCGATGCAACCCGGAGTGCCGCAGTCCCTGACGCTCGGCGCTTTTTTGCTGCGACTCGTGGAGGAGCGGCCGGAGCTGACCGTCCGCGTGCTCGTCTGGGCCATGGGGCCGGTCTATTCCGGCAAATCGCTGAAAATGTTTCGCAAGCGGCGCTGGTCCTCCCATCCGCGCATCGTGCTCGCCTTCGATAGCCGCCATCCGATCCGCGGCTCGCATCACCAGAAGCTCGTCGTCGTCGACGATACGGTCGCCTTCGTCGGCGGTATCGATCTCACAGCCAAGCGTTGGGATACGAGCGATCACCTTGTCGACGATCCCAGGCGCAAGCTTCCCTCTGGCAAGCCTTACGAACCGGTGCACGACATGCAAGTGGCGCTTGAGGGCGATGCGGCACGTCTCGCGGGCGATATCGCCCGCCGCCGCTGGCTTTTTGCTACGGACGAGACCGTTCCGGCGGTTGCGCCTCAGACGCAAATCTATCTCGAAGGCACGACAGATATGATGACGAACGTAGAGGTCGCCTTCGCACGCACGGAGCCTGCCGTCCGTGGACACGCCGCCGTAACCGAGGCAATAGACCTGACAGTCGCGGCGCTCAAGGCGGCACGGCGCCATATCTATATCGAGAGTCAGTATTTCGCGTCAAACCGGGTCTGCGACCTGCTGTGCGCGCGGCTTGCCGAGCCGAATGGGCCGGAGGTGGTCGTCATCTCGACGCTGAGTTCGCACGGCACCATCGAGCGCCTCGTGCTCGGCGCAAACCGCGACCGTTTCATCCGCCGCCTCAGCCAGTGTGACAAACACGGTCGCATGCGCGCCTTCTACCCTGTCGTGCCGAAGCCCGATGGAACGGAACAGGAGATCGTTATCCACTCCAAGCTGGTGATCGTCGACGACACCTTCTTGCGTGTCGGCTCGTCCAACCTCAACCAGCGCAGCGAGGGGCTGGATACTGAGCTCGATATTGCAATCGAAGCCCGTTCCGACGCCGAGCGCGGTGGCATTCTCGCGCTTCGGGACCGCCTGCTTGCCGAGCACCTGGATATCGATCCGGCCACCTTTGCTTGCGCGCTTCGCGCGCAAAGCATGTTAGGCCGGACGATCGATGCGCTCAACACCCGTCAGCGCGGTTTGCGGCCTTTCCGCGATGCGGGGGGAAAGGGAGCGGTTGCGCCGGTCGTGGGAACCGGCCTTGTGGACCCTGTCGCCCCCTGGTGGCCATTCTCGGCCTTGGCTGGCGCGGTGCAAAGCTTCTTGAGCCGTCAGCTCGCGCCCTTGCGCAAACCGGCGTCGGTGCTTGATCCCAGAAAAGACTCGCTGGCGAGTAGCGAGAGCAGCCCGAGCGGCAGCGGAATAAAGAAATAGATGACGCGGAAGGCGATCATCGCACCGATGGAGGCTGATCCGCCGAGCAGGAAACCGATTGTCGCTTCCAGCACACCGAGCCCGCCGGGCACATGGCTCAGCAGTGCCATAAGATTGCCCACCACGTAGGCGGCGGTCGTTTCCATGTAGCTGGTTTCTCCGTTCAGAAGCTGGTGTAGGCAGGCGGCGACAAAGGCGAAGTTGACCGTACCGACGAGAATCTGCGGCGCCGCAAGATGCAGCGGCGGCAGTGCGAAACGCCAGCTGCGAATCTTCAGCTCACCGCGCAGGAAAGCGGCAAGCGCCAGATAGGTAGCGCCGAGCGCAAGGCAGACCACGCCGAGCGTGGCGGATGCGGTGGTTCCGAGCCGGGCGATCTTTCCCGCGGTGCCGGGAAGCAGGATGAGGCAGAACCCGGCCAGCGTGATCAGCCCGAGCCCGACGGTCACACCGCAAAAAACGATCAGCTTGGCGATCTCCTCGGTATCGAGACCCCAACGAGAATAGAAACGGTAACGCACCGCGCCGCTGCTGAGCGCCGCGACGCCCACATTGTGGCCGATGGCAAGGCTGGTGAAGGAGGCGAGCGCGGCGCGCGGATAGGAAAGCGGCTTGCCGACATAGCGCAGCGCCAGAAAGTCGAAGACCGTGAGGCAGAGGTAGGAGCAGGCCGCGAAGGCGAGCGCCAGGGCGAAGTTTCCCCTGGGAATGGCGGAGAGGGAGGTGCGGATATCGCCCCAGGAATATTGCGCCAGCGTCCGGTAGATCAACAATCCCGCGACGAGCGCCGCAAGGGCGACGAGCGCGTGGAGGATATGGGTTCGTTTCATGCGGCGCATCCTTCCTGGTCAGTCGAAGCGGAACGAAAACGGAGCTTTTGTGTTCCCGAAACGTCCGAAACGACGAGAGGAAGGTATGGGCAGGCAGCTGAGGATCATGACGTACAATGTGCACAGTTGCTTCGGCACGGATCGGAAACTCGATCCCGGGCGCATCGCCGAGGTCATAGCCGAATGTGAGCCCGATATCGTTGCTTTGCAGGAGGTGGACGTCGCGCGGGCGCGCAGCGGCGGGGTCGATCAAGCGCAGACCATCGCCAACCATCTCAGCATGGCCTCGCACTTCCATCCCGCGCTGCACCTAGAGGAGGAGCGTTATGGCGACGCGCTGCTGACGGCGCTGCCGACCCGTCTCGTCAAGGCCGATGGGCTTCCCTCGCGCGGCGAGTCGCGGGGCGCCCTGTGGGTGGAGGTGCCCGTCGATGACGTAGTACTACAGATTTTCGTCACCCATCTTGGCCTGCTTGGCGCCGAACGTGTACGCCAGACCGAAGCTCTGATCGGGCCGGGATGGCTGGGGGCGCCGATGGCGGAGGATGCGCGCGTCATCCTTGCCGGTGATTTCAACGCGGTCTCGCGCTCGCCGTCCTATCGCATGCTCGCGCGGCGCTTTCGGGATGTGCAGATAGATGCCGGCGGCCGGCCCGTCTCAACCTTTCCCTCCCGCCTGCCGCTGCTGCGCATCGACCATATCTTCATCGGTGAGGGGATTTCCGTTCGCCGGACCTTCGTCCACGACACACCACTCGCCCGCCGGGCATCCGACCACCTGCCGCTCTGTGCGGACCTGGAGATCGCGTGATGCGGCACAATGGGCCTTTCATCGCAACAGCCGCTTGGTCGATCCCCAAGACGGTCGCGGGCCGTTTTCCAAAGACGGGCAGTGGCCTCGAACGCTATGCCGCCGTCTTCAACGGCGTCGAGATCAACTCGACCTTCTATCGCCATCACCAGAAGAAGACGTTCGTGCGCTGGGCAAGTGCGGTGCCAGCGCATTTTCTTTTCGCAGTGAAAATACCGCGCGATATCACGCATGAGGCGCGCCTACGGAACATCGGCCCGCTCTTCGATGTATTCGTGGACGAGATTTCTGTGCTGGAGGGAAAACTTGGCCCTTTGCTGTGCCAATTGCCGCCGAGCCTCAGATTCGACGCCGCCGAAGCCGAAGAGGCTTTCTCGGCCATGCGCCGCATTTTTACCGGCCCGCTCGTGCTCGAGCCTCGCCATAAAAGCTGGGCGTCCGCACCCGCCCGCGTGCTTCTTCAGAAATACGCTATCGGTCGTGTTCTGGCCGATCCGCGCCCGTATGGCCCGTATCCGATTTTCGTGAGGCGCCGGAATATGTCCCGTTGCACGGCACGACCCAAATTAATCACTCCAGCTACGACGATGCCGACATCCGTCGCATCGCCGATCAATTCGGTGCGGAGAGCTGGTGCGTCTTCGACAACACGGCCTCGGGCGCCGCCATCGAAAGTGCACTGGTGATGCGGGATTACATGGCGGGCCGGCGGGATGGATGAACATTTCTTTGCGCGCGACGTGGTTGCCGTCGCTGCCGATCTTCTCGGCGCGCGTCTGCTGGTCGATGGCGTCGGCGGGCTCATCGTTGAAACGGAAGCCTATAGGCAGGACGACGACGCATCACACAGTTTTCGCGGGCAGACGACTTGGAACGCGGCGATGTTCGGGGCGCCGGGACGGGCCTACGTCTATCGCTCCTATGGCCTGCACTGGTGCTTCAATATCGTGTGCGAGCGCGGCAGCGCCGTGCTCATTCGCGCGCTCGAACCGACACACGGGCTGGAGACGATGATGGCGCGGCGGGCAGTCGGCGAGGCACGCAAGCTGTGTGCTGGGCCGGGCAATCTGTGCAAGGCGCTGGCCATCACCGGGGAAATGAACGGGTTGTCGGTTCTTGCCGATCCTTTTTCCCTGGAGGCTTCCTCCGACGTGCCTGCTTTGATAAGTGGTGTGCGTATCGGCATCACCAAGGCTGCCGAGCGCCCATGGCGCTTCGCCGTCAGGGGATCGCGTTATCTGAGCCGCCCGACTTGAGCCACGCTCCTACGATTCCACGATATCAAGCTCGGCGGTGAAAGTCGTTCCATCACTTCCGTCGAAGGTGTGGGTGCCGTTCAACTGATTGACGACGCCTCTGATCAGGCGGCTTCCCATGCCCTGTTGCATGGTCTGCGGATCGAAGCCGACGCCGTTGTCTCGCACCGTGAGGCGGGCGCGGCGCTCCCCGATTGACTTGAGCGCGATGGAAATTCTTCCCTCGCGGCCATCGGTAAAGGCATATTTCAGGGTATTGGTCAGAAGTTCGCTGGTCAGCAAGGCGAGTGGGGTCGCATTGTCGGTGGAGACGGCGATCTCGTCGATGTCGTAATCAACGGTAACGGCAGCCCCATAGGCGCTTACCAGCTTCTCGACAACGGAGGCTATGAGGTCCCGTGCGCAAAGGCGGGAGAATTCGTCGTGCCGGTAGATCTGCTCGTGCACCGCGACCATGGAGGAGATGCGGTCAGCAAGCGACCGCTGGATTTCCGCCGGCAGACGCTGAAGCTGGATGATGCTCTGGACGGCCTGCAGGTTGTTCTTGACGCGATGGTGTATCTCGCGAAGGAGCAGCTGGTTGTCCGCGAGGGCATTTCGCAGCAATTGGGACTGGGCGGCATCGCGCTGCCGCAGATGACGAATCCACTGGCCGGCGGCCAGCAGGCTGACGCTAGCGAGGACCAGTACCGAGATTGCTACCGTCACATCCCGCCAGAATCGCTGGATGCCGAAATCGTGGTCAGCCGAAGCGAGCGCGATCAGCCCGGTACCGTCGACGGTTCGATAGGCGACGATACGGTGGGCGCCATCGACCGGCGAGATGGCCTCGTAGGTGCCATCCGGCGCCTTGATGAGGTAATCCGTGAACAGCACGTATTTGCTCATGTCGAGCGGCCCGTCGGCGAGCGGATAGCGCGCGACGAGCTGGCCATCGGAGCGCACGAAGCTCACGGTTGAATTCGGGCCAAGATCCACGGCCTCCCAGACTTCGGCGAGGACCGCGCCAACCTCGAAGGAAACGACGGCGGCGCCGGCGAAGCGGCCGTTTCGCTCAAGCCTGCGGCTGAAGGCAAAAATCTGCTCGCCGTTGAGGCGGCTGATCAGCAAACTCGAAATATGCTGTTTCGCGCCTTTCGCCAAATCCGAAAAATAGGGCCGGTCGACGATGTTGATCGGCTTCACCATGGGATCGGTCGAATAGAGGGTAGTACCCTTCTCGTCGACCACATAGGCTTTCACCTGACCAGGCAGGTTCGCGACCGCCTCATTGATGTTGCGCACGGTGGCGGAGGCCTGTGGCGTGAGGCTTTCGCCGAGCGTCTCGTCGATGCGCTGGAGGGCTTGTCGCGCGAGGGAATCGAGCAGCGAAACATTGCTTGCGACGATCTTTGAGGCTGCAATGGCCCGCTCCTCGGTGCGGCGAACGGCGTCCCGGTAGCTTGTGTTGAGCCACAGGCCGAGCATCAGGAGCAACGAGACGAACATGGCGATGATGATCATCGCAGCCGCCCTCGCCAGCGTGAAATGGATGTTCAGCCCGCGCAACACCACTATCCCCCAAGTGCGTCGGTCAACCTTAGCCGGAAGGTTGAGTTCTGTCCCGCCTTTCGTAAAGCCGACCGTGGTCGGTCATCTACCGTACCTATCGCCTCGATAGCCTGGTGTCGCCGGACATGGCCCGCTTTATGATATCTTCCAGTTGCCGCTCGCCGAAGGGCTTCGACAGGCGAAGCAGATCGGCGCGGGCCTCAGGCGGCAGTTCCGAATAGCCCGTAGCGAGCACGATCGGGATGCCCGGCCAGCGTTCCCGCACGATGTCGGCAAGTTGGGAACCGGTCATCTGCGGCATGGCCTGATCGGTGACGATGAGGTCGATGTTCCGTTCGGCGAGGAACGTAAGGGCCTTGGTACCCGAGCTGGCCTCGCAGACGCTATGGCCCATATCTTCCAGCATCATCACAGTGTTCATCAGCACAAGCGGATCGTCATCGACGGCAAGCACGCTAAGCGCATCGACCTTGTCCGGAAACGGAGGTGGTACAGTATGCTCCTCCTGCTTTTCCTCCACGCCGGCCTCAGCGATCGGGAGCCACAGTTCAGCTGTCGTGCCTGCGCCTTCGACGGAGTGAAGCACCAGCTTGCCGCTGGACTGCGCCATCAGGCCCTGCACCATGGAGAGCCCAAGCCCGGTGCCTTTGCCGACGCCCTTCGTCGTAAAGAACGGCGCGGTGGCGTTCTTCAGCGTGTCCGGGTCCATGCCATGTCCCTCATCCTGGATGTAGAGGCAGAGATAGGCTTTCTCCCGCAGCTCGGGATGGGCTTTGTGCGCATGGGTCTCCAGCCGCGCGCCGATGAGCAGGCGGCCACCCTCCGGCATTGCATCGCGTGCGTTGATCGCCAGATTGAGGAGGGCGTTCACCATCTGGTTGGGGTCGGTTCGCACCGAAGGCAGATTCAGCGGAAAATGTGTTTCGACGACGACCGCCGGGCCGATGGACCGTTGCAGCATGTCCGTCATGCCGCGAATGAGCACCCAGAGATCGACGAGTTCGAAATCCAGATCCTGACGGCGGGAAAAGGCAAGCAACCGTTGAGTCAGCGATGCTCCGCGTCGCGTCGCCTGCAAGGCATTGTCGATCAGGGACTGGGCCTCGGGCGTGGGTGAGATGCGTCGTTTCAGAAGATCGAGGCTCGCCTGAACCGCCATCAGCAGGTTGTTGAAGTCGTGGGCGACGCCGCCGGTCAGCTGGCCGAGAGCCTCCATCTTCTGCGCCTGGAAAAGCTCTTCTCTCGCCAGTTCGAGCGCCTGTTGCGCATCGCGTTTTTCCGTTATGTCGCGCGTGATCTTCGCAAAGCCGATCAGCGAACCGTCGTCGCTGCGTATAGCGTCGACGACGGCGTTGGCCCAGAAGCGTGTTCCGTCCTTCCTCAGCCGCCAGCCTTCCGACTCATACCGGCCATCCCGCCGCGGTTTCGAGCGCCAGCTGTGGAATGCCGGCAAGCCTGTCCTGTTCAGGAAAGAAGTTGGATAAGTGCTTGCCGATGATCTCATCCGGCCGGTAGCCCTTGATGCGTTCCGCGCCGGCATTCCAGCTCGAGACGTGACCGTCGGCATCCATCATGTAAATCGCGTAATCCGTGACGCCCTGCACGAGAAGGCGGAACTGCTGCTCCGTCTTGCGAAGCTGTTCCTCGGCCTGTTTCCTCTCTGTCAGGTCGCGGGTGATCTTCGCGAAGCCGATAAGATCGCCGCCGTTATCGCGTATGGGATCGACGATGACATGCGCCCAGAATTCGGATCCATCCTTGCGCACCCTCCAGCCTTCACCTTCAAAGCGGCCTTCTTCAGCGGCATATTTCAAGGCCAACGAGGGAAGACCCCTGTCTCGATCGTCGGAACGGTAAAAGCGGGAGAAATGCGTGCCAAGCACCTCTTTCGCCTCATACCCCTTGAAGCGGCTCGCACCGGCATTCCAGCTGACGATATTGCCCTGCCGATCCAGCATGTAGATGGCATAATCCGTGATCGCATCAACCAGCAGCTTGTACCGGTCTTCACCGACAAGGGCCGATGCCCCATCCCCATTCATGCTGTCCCCCACCAAAGCCAACTGCATCAAACGTGGAAGGTTGGGAAAGGTTCCGCGGCCCCGATACTTTTTCGTGCTCCGAAGGCCTGTGCAGCATTGGAGCCAAAGGGATTGAAACATTCCGTGTCGCCGACCGTTTCCGCCTTCGAGTTCACGGAGGAAGCGATGGATTTCACAACCTTCATGCAGAAGCGGGAGCAGGCGGCCCTTGCCTATTGCCAAGGCGAAGCGTCGGCTCTGCCACGCCGTCCAAAAAGGAGTTTTCATGACCATGCATAAGCCCGAACAAATTCGCCGACGCGCTTATGAAATCTGGCAGGCTGAAGGGTGTCCGCCAGGTGGCGAGCTGCGGCATTGGCTCATCGCCGAGTCGGAGTTTGATGAGGAACACAAGCCGGCAGGTCCCTTCAGGGGATTTTCCGTGCTGGGCGAGAGAGCCGGCGGTAATGCAGGCGCTGTCGAAGCAGTGCCGGCTGCCGCCACAAATGAGGTCGTGATCACGACCGGGAAAGAGCCGGCGCGCCGGAAGATCAAGCGCACGGAAGGGCCGTAGCTTGCGCGGGACCGGTGCAGACCGGCCGCCACCGGGACGTAAAATGGCGGCCCTGCGAGGATTGGCTCTGTTCCGGTTGCGCGCATCCGCGGCAACAAATGGAACAATCGTTCACTCCTCCCGTTTGCGTTCTAGCTCGGGAGGCGTGCATGGCCGGCGAAACATCAGCCCATCTGGAAGGCAGGATCAACGCGCACCGACGGCTGCTTGTCGAACTCGTTTCGATCCTCGGCTCGATTCCCGAAGCGCGCGACGCCCTGATTGCCATGGCGCGAGATAACGAGACGGTCATCGACCATCAGGAGGATCCGGGCGTGGAGCCCGATACGGCCTTTGCCGCCCAGCAGATCGCGGATGACGAGATCAGGAGAATTCTCAAGGCTGCGATAGCGCGCCTCGAAACCAGGACATGAGGATGAAACTATGGGTATGATCGAGAAGATTTCCGGCTATTTCAAACAACTGGCTGGCGAAGTCACGGGTGATCAAGCGCTGCATGACCGAGGCCGCCGGGAGACAGAAGGCGCGTATCGGGAGCAGGACGATCAGGTTGTGCCGGTTGCTCCTCGCGTGATGCCGGGCGCAGATAGCGTTGTCTCGGCGCAGACTGGCCGCGAAAAAATCATTCATGCCGATGCGGTGCCGCAATTCAAGGTTTCGCAGGCGGGCCGGACCAATGACGGCGTATCCAGCGCGAAGCCGCGCGTCATCACGGGCAGCAACGATGCCACAATACATCGCACACCGCCGGGTGTGGAAACGCCCAGCCAGGACTGGTCCGTGGGTTTCGACGAAAATGCTCCGCGCCAGGATATGCCGACGCCCGTCCCCAACTATTCCGATCCTGAAGAGCTGAAGCTCTTCCGGCTGGTTCCGATCGCTTCCGCGACGGACACCAACTGGGACATTGCACCCAATCACGGCGAAGTGGTTGTGCGCGCCCGCTCGAGTGGTGATGCGCGTGTTGTGGCCGCGGAAGCCGAGCTCGACTACATGGAAATTGATGCCCTGCCAGGGGACGGCAACTCCACGACTTCTTCGAGCGCGTTTCGCAACGAAAAGCTCTACACGGTGGTTGACGAGCGTAACCCCTCATATTCGGTCGACGGACCGCGCGAGGTCGTCGCCGGCACTGTCCGCGTCGACAACATTCGCCCAACCGAGATTTGAGGAGACCGGCCATGGCCCGCAGTCAAACCGCCCGTACAGCGGCGAAACAGCGTGATATTCAGGCAGAGGTCGCGGAGGCTGACCACAAAGGAGAGGTCGAGAAGCCGCAGGCCATGCAGGCCGGCGCGCGCCTCTATCCTGTCCCTCCCTTTCCCAAGCAGCATCAGCCTAAGCCGGGTGATGAGGCGAAGCTCGACCCACAACCGATGTACGACGCGCCCTTCTACAAGGGCTCGGAGAAGCTTAAGGGTAGGGTGGCGCTGATTACGGGCGGGGATTCCGGCATCGGACGAGCGGTTGCGGTCCTCTTTGCCCGAGAAGGTGCGGATGTCGCGATCGCACATCTTGCGGAAGGAAACGACGCCACGGAGACGATCGCTGCCGTGGAGGCGGAAGGGCAGCGCTGCATCGCCTTTGCCGGCGACGTCAAGGACAAGGCGTTTTGCGCCGATACGGTAAAGTGCGTGGTCAAGGATCTCGGCCGCCTCGATATTCTCGTCAACAATGCCGCCTTCCAGGTTCACAGCAGGGACATCGTCGATCTTTCCGAAGAGCATTTCGACGAGACACTGAAGACCAACCTTTACGGCTACTTCTTCATGGCGCAGGCGGCGGTACCGCATATGAAGCCCGGGTCAGCGATCATCAACACCGGCTCCGTTACCGGTCTTAAAGGGTCGAAAGACCTCTTAGACTATTCCACCACCAAGGGCGGCATTCATGCCTTTACGCGTTCGCTCGCCGGCCAGCTCGTGCCGCGCGGTATCCGTGTCAATGCCGTAGCGCCGGGACCGGTGTGGACGCCGCTCAACCCTTCGGACAAGGAGGCGGCGGACGTTGCAAAATTCGGCGCTAACACGCCGATGAAACGACCTGCCCAACCTGAGGAGTTGGCCCCGGCCTATGTCTTCCTCGCGTCGCCGCAGTGCTCCAGCTACATCACCGGCGAGGTGCTCCCCATCATTGGCGGCTATTGAGCAGCCAGCTACCAGGCCGATACCTGGAAACAACTTTCAAAGGATGTTGTCTGTGCATTGAGGCCCCCGTCGAGCGCGGGAGCCTTTGTTTGAGGCAGGGTGTTGCGCAATGAAGCGGTGGGCGGTTCCTGCATTTTTTCAACCGAACTGCCCACCCCGCGCGTTCAGGCAGCGTTGGCCTTGCCTTCGCGGTTCACCTTCGTTTCGGCGAGTTGGCTCAGCGCCTGGTCGGTTTTCATTTCTTCCGAAAGTGTCTGTTCGAGCAGCTGGGCGACATCCTTGTGCCCCAGCTGCAGGGCCCATGACTTCAGGGTGCCGTAGCGGGCGATTTCGTAGTGCTCGACGGCCTGTGCGGCTGCCAGCAGACCGGCGTCGAGCGCAGGCGATTCCTTGAATTCCTCCAGGATCTCCTGGCCTTCTTCGAGGATGCCGTCGATGGCCGGGCAGGTTTTGCCGCCGGCAGGCTTGCCGAGGATTTCGAACACCTGAACGAGGCGCTCGATCTGGTCTTCCGTTTCCTGCAGGTGTTTGCCAAACGCGGACTTCAACTCTTCGGCCTTGGCGCCGCGGATCATCTTCTTGAGCGCCGCGACGATCTTGCGTTCGGCGTAATAGATATCCTTGACCCCATCGAAGAAGAGGTCCTCCATTGTTTTCGTGGGCATTTCAATCTCCTCGCTTGGAATGAGCCGTTGATCAGCTCCGGTTTCATCAAGTGCTTTCCGTGATTGTTCCGGGTGCCGGACAAAGCGCTATCGGAAGCGCGCAGGCCGTTTCGTAAGATTCATCTGGATTTCAAGCCTGCTCGCAAAACGGCCGACAATGAGCACGAGCTTTCTGGTCTCCCGCTCATCGATGTTGTGCGATCGGCAGTACGCGATGACGTCGAACACGTTGACGGATAGTTTCGAACGCTTCTTGTCGAAATGTTGCATGACGTCGCTCCCCCGCTGGTGGTGTCACGTAAATGAATTGGGGAAGGGGATGTTCCTGCCGGCTGAGTGTTTGTACGGAACCGTACATGTTCCGGCTTCTGTCCAACCGAAAGGTGCTGCAATTCGGCGGGTCGGTACGGTTTCGTACGGAGCCGGCATAAGTCGGCACACCGCTTCATCTCGCCTCTTCGTCGTGACACATTCCGCTCTCCCGCAAGGGAGGGCGCAGTTGCCGTTTGGCGATTGGGCGGAGGCCTCAAGTCCTTCGTTGCCAAAGCTCCCCCGAGCGTTGGCCGCCCTATCCTTTGCGCGGCGTGCTCGGTTACGGAACGTTTGCCCCGCTTTGCCATTGTCTTCTCAATCCGGGAGGCGGCAATGGAACGGTATTATTTCAAGATCCAGGATCAGGACGGCGTACTGCAGCCTGATCGCGGTTTCGAATTCGCGGATATGGAAAAGGCCAAGGACGAGGCAAGGACGCTTCTCGCCGAGATGGCCATCGATGGTTTGCCGAATGAGCCGGTGGACAGTATTTCCGTCGAATTGCAGGATGCCAACCGCGTTCCCATCGTCACCTTCCGGCTGGTTCTTGAAGCGATCCCGCACGGCGCCCAGGAGGTGTGACAGCGGGGGCAGGCCCTTTCGCCGACGCGGTCACTCACCGCAGGCGAAAACCGGCGTGCCATCTTCGCGGCCCATGCCGACCAGCGCACACATTTCCGTTCCTCTGTCCGCTTCCGTACCGACGCCAGACTCTGGGTTGTCTCGCCGATTTTATGGTCATAGATGGACAGCCATTGACTTTAGGAAGACCGAAGCCTCTGGCGGATATGCGGTCGCTTAACCGCATGGGATCGTTGGATGGATGACGTATGGCAGGGCAGGTTTCGAAACACCCTGTTACGGCGTTTAGCGGAAGCAAGCCTGCAGCGGTTCGCCGCGCAATTGGAGTGCGTCGATCTCCCCCGTTCGCATCAGCTGTCTTGCCCCCATCAGCCGATGGAACACGCCTATTTCTTCGAGAGCGGCATTGCATCCGTCGTCATCCGCTCGCCGGAGGGGCAGCGTAGCGAAATCGGGATCATCGGAAGGGACGGCATGTGTCCGGTATCGGCGGTCCTTGATGTCGACGCCGACCCATTCTCTATCCACATGCAGATGCAAGGCCAGGCTTACCGTCTTCCCGTTGCAGACTTAAAAGCGGTTTTGACGGAAGATCGCGAGGTTCAAAGGCTGCTTGCGCGCTACACGCAGGCACTGGCTGTCCAGCAGGCCTATACCGCGCTTTCCAATGCCGTGCACCATATCGACGAACGGCTCGCCCGATGGATATTGATGTGCCACGACCGGGTGGACGGTTCGGATATCAGCCTGACGCACGAATTCATGTCGATCATGCTCGCCGTGCGACGCCCCAGCGTGACGACGGCGCTTCATGTGCTGGAGGGTAAGAAGCTCATCTACTCCGAGCGCGGCGTCGTCAGCGTGCGTAACCGGGCTGGCCTGGAAGCCTTTGCGCGCGACGCTTATGGCGAATGCGAAAAGGAATACGAGCGGCTCATCGGCGCCGTCGTCTCGCGGCCGGCTAGCTGATCGCTTCCTTGAAGGGCACCTGCGCCATCAGCTCCCCCCGTTCATCGACGATTTCGAAGAGACGCGTTTCATCGACGTGCCCCTTTCGCAAATCCTCGGCCAGAATCTCGCGCGCTGCAAGACGGGCCTCAGCGAGGGCGGCGTCCAGCGTATCGAAATCCGCACCCTCCCGGTCTTCGATCCGTTCCGTTCGGCTGCAGATGTGGAAGAAGTAGTGGGTCATGGATCGCCTCGCAGCGTCATTGCTCCCATAGGGACTGGCGAAGCCGCCAAGTGTTCCATTTTCTTTCCAGCCCCATCTGTACGCTATCGTACGGCAACCTCCGCGGGCCCGTCTCGTTTCCTTCGAAATGGAGGAATGAATGGACGCCTTGGTCTCCGAACCCGTTTCTCAGACGGTCTACGCCGGCATAGAAGCCCAGCTGCCCGCGCTCAGGCGCTTCGCCCAGCAGTTGACCCGTTCGGCGAGCGACCGGGAGGACCTGATCCAGGAAACGGTGATGCGAGCGCTTCGGTCCTCGCAACAGTTTCACCCCAATACAAAACTCCGCTCGTGGCTCTTCACGATCATGCGCAATAGCTTCAACACGGAATATCGCCGCCGCTGCCGGGAGCCTGTCGGACTGGACGACGGCCTGCTAGAACGGGCGAGCATCATGCCGCCGCAGGAATGGGCGGTTCGCCGCAGCGAACTGCGCTGCGCCCTGCGTCGCCTTCCGCCGCGCTCGCGCCGTACGTTGCTGCTCGTGGCGATGGGCGTTAGCTACATCGATACCGCACGGCTGTGCGACTGCGAGATCGGCACGGTGAAAAGCAGGGTCAACCGTGCGCGCAAGATGCTCGAAGACGACATCGGCCGACCCGGCGCGCAATGACGAAATAGCGGCGCGGTCGCGGCTGTTCTCTGGAACAAAGGCCGGTCTGAGCGGTTGGCTGTCATCATTCCCAGATCAAACCGCGGAGCAAGACGATGGCCGATCGCAAGACAGTATCTCGTAAGGAGGATTTTCGAGACTACGAGGAGCGGGACACCCGCGACGGCTGGCCCTATCCGGACGATGACGATGCACGTCGAGCCGCGCAGAACTTGCCTTACGCAAGCCCCGGCGCTGATTTGGATCAGCTGGGCAACGGGGGAGTCTCGATCACGCGTGATCCCGCTGCACGCGATGTCGACGGCGCGCCACTGTCGTTTGCAGATGAGACGGGCGATATCATCGGCGACGACGATCTCGAGGCGCGCATTATGGACACGCTCGAAAACGACGCCAGGGTCGATCTTGCAACGCTGGAGCTCACGATCCGCGACGGCGTCGCGGTGCTCGACGGCGCCGTCGATAGCGAAGAGGACCGCCGCCACCTCATCGGCTTCCTGCGCCGTGTGAAAGGGGTGCGTGACGTAGAGGCTGACGGGCTTCTCGCGCGTGGTGTCGACAGCCATTTGCCTCGCGACGTTACGGATTGAAGTTCCTCCGTACGATTTCGTACCATGATGCCGCTTTGAATCGCACCTATACGGACCTAAACTCATGCCTGTCGCACAGAGGAGGCGGGCGTGGGCAGCTACACTTCCAAGGGGACTTTCGAGCCGGACGAGTTGGGCGCATTGAAGTCGGTCTTCGATGAACTCACCTCGCAACCCTGGTTCGATGCGTCGGAGGAGGCGAGGGAGAGTTTTGCCAAGTATCTCTTCGAGACATTCCCCGCCGTCACCTTCGACCCCGTCAAGCACCGCTCCATCATCGAGGCCACTGCCCGCATGTTCTACACGCGGGATAGCGCCTAGCACTCTATTCTGAACCATCGCTCCCTTGCCGCGTTGCAACCCTGATCCCTGAAGAAGAGGAGAAGGTGCAATGTCCGATGACAGCACGAAAACCATGTGGGCGACATTCGCGACCCGAGAGGCCGCCGACCGCGCTGTCGAGCATCTCGTACAGCAATGCGGAATTGCCCGTACCGATGTGTTCGTGGAGCCCGATACGGACGCAAACACGGCTGGCACGGCGCCTTCCGGCGGTGACGCCACCCGCGCCGACGCGCCGCTCCACGGCGAAATCCGCGTTTCCGCCGATATCGCGCGTTTCGATCTTCTCAAGGCCGAACGGGCCTTCCGCCATGCCGGCGCGCGCAATGTCAAGGCGCAATAGGGGCCTGTCAAACCAGTAAGGAGTTTCCCATGGTTATTATTCCGACCGAACCCGGCCCCGGCCCGAATCCGGTTCCCGACCTGCCGCCCATTGGCGAGCCAAGCCCGCCGATCAAGGAGCCGGAGCCCGAGTACCTGCCCGATGAGGAGCCCAATCCGAACCCCGACGAGAACGACGAACCGGCCAAACAGACTGGCCTTCGCTGACCTGGAAAGCCCGTTGGGCCTCGCCGAATGAAACACGTCGGCGGGGCACGTTTGTCCTCTGGGCTGGACGGTGTTGCTGCCGGCTCGCGCCAAGTGAAAAATCCGGCATCAGCCTGAAGTTATTTTAAGAAATCTCAAAATTTACGCGGAACCAAACGCCCGTATCCCGGTTTGCTCCTTGCCTTCAACGGCTGAACACGAGGAGACATCATGAAAAAGCTTTTGCTCGCCGCTGCATTTGTCGGCGCATCGACCCTTGGCGCCTTCGCTCAAACCTCCACGGCGCCTGCCACCGATGGCGATACCCCGGCGATCGCGACTCCGGACGACAAGAACGCCACTGCGCCGGTCGAAGGCGCGAACAGCTTCACCGAGGAACAGGCCAGGGAGCGCATCGTCGAAGCGGGCTATGCCGACGTCACCGGGCTCACGCTCGATGACAAGGGCCTCTGGCGCGGCACCGCGATGAAGGACGGAAAGTCCGTCAACGTCGCGCTCGACTACCAGGGCAACATCGTCGCCAACTAAGAGGATATTTCCATGAAGAAAACCGCTACCGGACTTTTTGACAACTACTCCGATGCACGCGCCGCTGTCCGCGCCCTCGAAGCGAGGGGCATTCCCTCGGATGACATCAGCATCGTCTCGAACAACGTGGACGAACGGCAGACCGGCGACACGAATGCCGCCGAAGGCGCCGGAACGGGTGCCGGGATCGGTGCAGCCGTCGGCGGCGTCGGTGGCCTCCTGACCGGCCTTGGCATTATGGCCATACCGGGTGTCGGTCCGGTGGTCGCCGCCGGCTGGCTTGCCGCAACCGCGGCCGGCGCTGCCGCAGGTGCGGTCGCGGGGGGCGCGGCAGGCGGCATCATCGGTGCAATGACGGAATCCGGCGTGCCGGAGGAGCATGCCCATGTCTATGCGGAAGGCGTGCGCCGCGGCGGCACGCTTGTAACCGCCCGGGTCGAGGAGAACCTCTATGCGGAAGCCGAGGCGGTTCTGCGCCAGTCGAACTGGGTCGATCCGGTCGAGCGGCGCGCGGCCTATACCGAACAGGGTTGGACGCGCTTCGACGAAACGCTCGATCCCTACGGACCCGCAGAAATCGAGCAGGAGCGTCTGCGTTATCGGCGCTGACTGCAAACCGTATTTCTCGCTTTGAAGAAGGCCGGTCCGCGAGCTGCGGACCGGCCATCCTTATATCCCGTCGATCAGTGTGCCCGGTTCTTGCCCGCCCTTGCCAGGGCGGCGAGAAGGCGTAAATTCGTTCCATTATCTCTGGGAGCCGGACGCTCCGAAACAAGCCTCGGCCAGAAACTGGAGGCGTGAACATGACCGCCCCATTGCGCTCAGCGCCCCTCAACAATCTCCTGCAGCTTCTGCCGGAAATCGATTTCCAGATGCTGGCGCCGGATCTGACACACAATGTCTTTCCAAAGGGCACGCCACTGGCACATCGTGACAAGCCGATCGACGCAGTGCATTTCCTGACCTCCGGTATAGGGTCTGTGGTGATCATGACGCCGCTTGGGCGGCGCGCGGAAGCCGGTATTTTCGGCTTCGACGGATATATCCCGACTGCCGCGGTCACCGGTGCGCGGATCAGTTCGTACGACGTCACGGTTCAGCTCGATGCCGAAGGCTACAGCATGGAGTTCGATGATTTCCGTCGCTGGATGGACCAGAGCAAACCTTTCGTGCAAATCATGAACCGGTCCATGGAGGGGTTCGCCGTTCAACTGGCGCACACGGCGGTCTCGAACGCGGTGCATGACGTCAACGCGCGCCTCGCCCGCTGGCTTCTCATGTGCCACGACCGCTGCCGCAGCGATGAGATGGCCGTAACGCACGAACTCCTCTCGGTGCTCCTCGGTGTCAGGCGCCCCAGTGTGACGACCGCGCTCCACGTCCTGGAAGGCGAAGGCCTCATCCGCTCACTGCGGGGCAGTGTCGTCATCCGCGATCGCTTGGCCCTCGAGGCTTTCGCACATGATTGCTATGGTCGACCCGAAGCGGAATATCGGCGTTTGATGAGTGATTTATCGTCGGAAATGGTGAAGTGACAAGCAATCCGGAGGAGAGTTCGTTTAGATCATGAGCTAGTGCAAATTTGCAACGTGTTTTGCGCACGTTCGGCCCGCAGTCATCTCGTGCTATGGGCCGGCCTAAATCTGGCGTATTACGCCCTGCTTTGCATTGCCGCGCTGGCGAAGAGCAAGACCAATCGCCGGCATAGATTGTTCTTGCGCTATACTGTTTGTCGTGGGCGCAACAGCAATCTTTGCGTGAGTGAATACTCATAGCCGGACCGAGCGCGCAAAGATTCTGCCGTTGCCCGTGAACGCGCCGGCCAGAAGTCGGATCATGGGGATTGGCGGGCCGGCCATGTCGAACAGCTACCGCGACCTATTTTCAGTTTAAGATCGATGTGTTCTGGAGGTATGGCAGGAGCATCGGTTCGTATCTCTTCAACGCTTTATATGCGTATATCCTTTTGCTGATCCAATTGCGGCGGACTGACGCGAAGCAGCGAAGATTATAGCCGCAGTAGCGTCTTGATAGCCCGTCGCTCGTCCATGGCGCGATAGCCCTCGGCGACGTCCTGCAAGGGGAGTTCGATGTCGAAGACCCGGCCGGGATCGATCTTCCGGCTCATCACCAGGTCGATCAGATGCGGCAGGAAGCGGCGCACCGGCGCGGGGCCGCCGAGCAGGTTCTTCTGGGCGAAGAACAGCTGTTGGCCGTCAAGCGATACGCCATGCGGCACCCCGACGAAGCCGATCGAGCCGCCGGGGCGGGCGGCGGCGATCGCCTGCGACATCGATTCCTGCGTGCCGACGCATTCGAGCACGGAGTCCGCGCCCACGCCGTCCGTCAGGTCCTTGATGCGGGCGACGCCGTCGGTGCCCCGTTCGGAAACGATATGCGTCGCGCCGAATTCGAGCGCGAGATCCTGCCGGCTTTTGTGGCGGCTCATGGCAATGATCCTTTCCGCGCCCACCTGTTTCGCCGCAAGCACACCCATCAGGCCGACGGCGCCGTCACCGACGACGACCGCTGTGCCGCCGGGCTGAACGCGGGCGGCATCGGCGGCGTACCAGCCGGTGCCGAGCACGTCGGAGACGGCGAGCAGGCTCGGGATCAGGTCGGCATCCGGCATATGCGGCGTGGCGACGAGCGTGCCGTCGGCAAGCGGCACGCGCAGCAGCGGCGCCTGCGCCCGGCTCATGAACTCGCGGTTCTCGCAGGAGGAGGGGAAGCCGAAACGGCAATGCGCGCAGGTATTGTCCGAGCAGCAGAAGGAGCCGATGACGAACTGGCCGGGCTCGACGCTCGTCACCGCGCTGCCGACCTCGACGACCACGCCGCAATATTCATGGCCCATATGCATGGGTCCGTTCAGCGGCTGCAGCCCGCGATAGGGCCACAGGTCCGAGCCGCAGATGCAGGTGGCGGCAAGCTTGAGGATGGCATCGGTGGGGTGGAGGATTTCCGGTTCGGCGACTTCCTCGCAGCGGATGTCGCCGGGGCTGTAAAGCACTGTTCCTAGCATGGGATCGTCCTTTGAATGGCGGGTTTAACGGATTGTCTCAAACGCCGTACTGGGCGTCCGTGACATGCTCCATCCAGTCGACGACCTTGCCGTCCTTGACCTCCTGGAGCGCAATATGGGTCATGGCGACCTCGGGCGAAGCGCCATGCCAGTGTCTTTCGCCGGGTGCGAACCAGACCACGTCACCGGGGCGGATGTCCTCGATGGGGCCACCTTCACGCTGCACCCGGCCGAAGCCGGCGGTGACGATGAGCGTCTGGCCGAGCTGATGGGTGTGCCAGGCTGTTCGCGCGCCGGATTCGAAGGTGACCTGCGCGCCCTGCACGCGCTCGCCATCGAAAGGGTTGAACAGCGGGTCGATGCGCACCGTGCCCGTGAACCAGCTTTCGGGGCCTCTGGCGGAAGGGCGTGTTCCTGCGCGTAGAATCTCCATGGTATTTCTCCTGTCTTTCAGCGAATACGGTCGATGTGCAGCGGGAATTGCCCGCGCGTCAGCAAAGGATCGAAGCTGCCGTCGATGCGGCCGAGCCGGATCAGCCCGCGTGACCAGCGGTAGCCGGAATAGAAGAAGGCAAGATTGCCCCAGGGCGCATAATAGCAGAGATCGCCGGGCTGCTCGTTGCCGAACGGGCCGCTGCCTTCTTCCGTGAGCTTGCGCGGCAGGTAGCTGATCTTCTCGTTGTCCGCATAGTTGTCGATCGTGAGGTCGTGGAGCGGCAGCATCGATGCGAAGTCGCGGGCCGATGGATTGTTTTCCAGCGTCGCCGTCATCGTCTGGCCGTTGAATGCAATGCGGATGTTCATGGGCACGGCCTCCTGCGCATGGGATGAACGGGTAAGGCCGAGGGGCGGGGCTATGGCGGCGAAGAGGGTGGCCTGAAGTGCCGTCCGGCGGGTGATGCGGGATGGTGTCATGCGGCAGTCCTCCCGTGGTCGAGAGCGGCGGCCGCGGCTGCAAGCGCCGCGCCGAACAGAAGGACGGCGGCGAGGGCGAAGGCGCTCCACCACCCGAACCCGTCGAACACGATGCCGCCAACGGCTGCGCCGAGCGTGATGGCAAGCTGGATGATGGCGACCTGAAGGCCGCCGCCGGCCTCGGCGTCGTCGCGCAGCGTGCGGCTGAGCCAGGTGCCCCACCCGACTGGCGCGGCTGTGCCGAAGAACCCCCACCCGACCAGAAGCGCGGTGACGGCCGGCGGGACGGACCCGAACAGGATCAGGGAGCCCGCGAGCAGCGCCATCACGAGCGGAATGACGATGACGATGCTGTCGAGCCGTGACCGCAGCAGATGGCCGACGGCCCAGGTGCCGGCGACGGCGGCAAGGCCCATCAGGAGGAGGATTGCCGAAAGCGCGGAAATGCCGACGCCGGTCACGGTTTCGAGAAAGGGCCGCAGATAGGTGAAGAGCGCGAACTGGCCCATGAACAGCAGGAACATCGCCGTCATACCGAGCGCGACCTGCCGGCGCTTGAGCAGCCGGAACACATTACCCGGCCCCTTGCGCCCGCGGGGCGGCAGCGACGGCATACCGATCCACTGCCAGACGAGCGCGAGCAGCGCCAGTGGCACGACAAGCAGGAAGGCGCCGCGCCAGCCGAGATGATCGCCAAGCAGGCTGGCGAGCGGGGCGGAAACGGTCGCGGCGATGGCGTTGCCGGCATTGACCATCGCCAATGCCCTGGGCACGGCCTCTTCCGGCACGAGACGCATGATGATGGCGGTGGACATCGACCAGAAGCCGCCGATGGCAATGCCGAGCAGGGCGCGGCCGATCATCAGCACCGTATAGGTGGGGGCGAATGTCACGATGAGGCCGGAGAGGACGAGGAGCAGCGAGAAGGAGAGCAGCAGGCGCTTGCGGTCGATATGCCGCACGAGGCTGGCGATGACGAGGCTGGTTGCGACGGCAAAAATGCCGGAGACCGAGATCGCCTGGCCGGCCTGCCCCTCGGTAATGCCGAGATCACTGGCAATCGGCGTCAGCAGGCTGACGGGCATGAATTCCGAGGCGATGAGGACGGCGACACAGAGTGCCATCGAGAAGACCGCGCCCCATGCGGCCTGCGGCTTTACCAGTCGATCGTCATAGGGAACGTCCATGCGGCCTGCTTTCCTTGAAAGACCTGGCCGGTGCGATCTTCGCCCGGCCGTTTCGCCGCTAGAGATAGCAGTGCGCGATTGCCGGAATTAGTCGCGCGAATCCGTTTGAACTTATCGATCTGGCCCATAAATAAGGCTGGATATGCATCTCTTGCGGAGTTGGCGATGCGCGATAATTTCAATGACCTGCTTTGGTTCCTGGTCGTCGCCGAGGAACGCAGCTTCACCAGGGCTGCGGCGAAGATCGGCATCACCCAGTCGACTTTGAGCCATACGATCAAGCGGTTGGAAATGCGCATGGGGCTTCGGCTCCTGGCCCGCACGACGCGCAGCGTCTCGACGACGGAGGCCGGTGAATGGCTGCGCCAGTCGCTGGCGCCGCGCATCGCCGAGATCGAAACCAATATCGCAGCTCTGACCGCCTATCGCGACACGCCGTCCGGCACGGTGCGCATCACCCTGTCTGATCACGCGCTCGATTATCTCGTCTGGCCGAAGCTTCGGACGGTTCTTGCCGAATATCCCGATATCAAGCTCGAGTTCAGTCGGGACAACGGTTTCCTCGATATCGTGGAGGACGGGTTCGATGCCGGCGTCCGGCTCGGCGAGACGGTGGAGAAGGATATGATCGCCGTGCGCATCGGTCCAGATTGGCGGCTGGTTGCCGTGGGCGCGCCGGGCTATTTTGCGGCGCGCGGCATTCCGCAGACACCGCAGGATCTCGTGCACCACAATTGCATCTGCCTGCGCCTGACGACCGCCGGCGGGCTTTACGCCTGGGAATTCCAGAGAGACGATCGGGATATCCGCATGCGTGTAGACGGCCAGCTTACCTTCAATTCGACCCTACCAATGGTCGAAGCTGCGCTTGCCGGCTACGGCATTGCCTATCTGCCGGAAGATATTGTGGCGGACCACATCGCCGCCGGCCGGCTTCAGGTCGTGCTCGATACGTGGTCGCCGCCCTTTGCCGGTTACTATCTCTACTATCCCAGCCGCCGGCAAAATGCCCCCGCTTTCAGAATCGTGCTCGACGCCTTGCGGGACCGTGAGGCGTGTCGATAGCCTTCGGACACGTCACTTCCAGGTGTTGTTTCCCCTAGTCGGTCGCAGGGCCGGCATCACGATGCATCGTAAGGCTGGTCAGCAGAGCCACAAAAAGGGTGACCAGACGCGCCAGGCTTCCGGCAAGCGCGATCAAAACGACAGCGGTCGCGGTGGAAAGGGCAATTTTGCGCAGGGCCGCGAAAAGGCATCGGAAGCCGGTCGCAAGGCTGGCCAATCCAAGGGCAGCCCGCCGCCACGAGCCGCGGGCGTGCCATCGTTACAGATCCTTCAGGACGGGCGCCATCGGGCGGCTATGTCATGGGGTTGGCGCTATCCGGCAATCGGGACTTCAACCCCGCATTTTCGCGGGAATTTCTTCCTCTGGAACGGGTGTAACGTCCGGAGTCTCTTCCGGAACCACGTCCGGCCCCGGCTCTTCGATCGGGCGCTCGGGCACATCGGGCAGCGAATCTGGTGGTTTCTCTGGAGCTTCCACCGGCCGCTTCGGATATTTCGGATCATCGATCATTTTGGTCTCCCTGACTTGGCTCGCACTGCCGTTTGAATGTCGTATCGCGAGCAATGAGGCGAACCCTTCGGCTGTTGACTGAGCGGCTCTCGGTTGGTGGTTTTTCTTCGCATGCTCAGCTTACCTGGCCGGGATAGGATTGCGCCTTGAAAAGGCGAGCAGCGTGAACGGTGTTGCGCGCGACGAGGTCTAGTGTGGCGTGCACGACCTCTGGTATTTCCTTCAAATCGACGAAATTGACCGAACCCTTCGCTTCGCCGACCCAATAGGTCACGGCGTTGGCGGGAATGGTGAAGCCGACATCGTTCAGCGCCTGAAAGAGTTCCGCCGAGACGTGATGTCCACCTTCCTCGTTGCCGACGACGGCAACGGCGGCGACCCGGCCGTACGAAACCATCCGGCCTTCATCGTCCTTTTCCTCCAGAAAGGCGTCCATGCGTTCCAGCGTCCGCTTGTAGACGCTGGAAGGCTGGCCCATCCAGATGGGCGTGCCCATGACGAGGATATCGGCATAGAGAATCCTGCGGCGGATGTCGGGCCACGCATCGCCATTGCCTTCATCCGAGGTAACGCCGGACTTGATGTCGTAGTCGGCAAGCTGCAGGAACTCCGTTGTCACACCCAGCGGTTCCATCGCGGCGGCGAGCAGCTTCAGCATGCGATCGGTGGAGGATGGGTCTTCGGCCCGCTTTGTCTTAAGGGTGCAGTTGAGCGCCAGCGCAGTCACGGTCATGGTTGTCTCACGACGTTGAGTTGAATACACAACCGCTTCCCCTGCCGATTGTTCCCACATCTCAAGACATTGGGAGCGCGGGCCGCATGTCGTTCGGCGAAGCCAGCACGATTATCGCGCTGCCGGATCCTGACGCGCTCGCGCGGCGAAATAGGCGGCTAGCGCCGCAATGTCCTCGTCCTGGAGATGGGCGGCCGCCTGCATCATCAGGGCCCTGAACGGGCCGCCACCGCGCGTCTTTCCGACAAAGAGCCGTAACTGATTGGCGAGATAGGCTTCGGCCTGACCGGAGAGCCGCGGATAGGCGGGGTTTGCATCTGCCTTGTCGTGGCAGGTGAGGCAGGCGGGAATGCGTTGCCCGGGATCCCCTTTCAGGGCGAGCAATTCTCCACGCCGGATGAGGATACCCTCCGCCGTTGATCGCAGGCTTGCCGAGGGTTGGCGCGCGAAATGACCGGCGAGCGTTTGACGTTGCCCTTCACTCAATCCCTGGATTGCCATGGCCATTGTGCCGCTCGGCCGGGTTCCATCCGCATAGGCCGCGAGGGACTGCTCGAGATAGAGCGCCGATTGTCCGGCGAGATCTGGAATGAGGCTTTTGGCGCTAAGGCGCTCCGGCATATGGCAGCCGTTGCAGGCCTCAAGCGCCGTATCCGCCGTCGTCGATTGCGTGGCCGCATAGCCTGCGAGAGCGCGGTATCGGTTAGCATCGAGATCGGGATAGCGGCGCAGGAACGCGACCATGGCCCAGGCCTCGTCCTCGCGATCCGCTACCGGCCAGGCGGGCATACCGGTAAATCTTATGCCATGCTGCACGATCTGGAACAGCTCGGCGTCAGTCCAGGTGACAACCTTGTCTTTCAGGTCGGGTGGGGCGGGCAGCATCCTGCCAACGCTTTCGGGCCGTGCCAAGGCCGGCGAACCGTGGCAGATGGCGCAGCCCGCCTCGAAATGACCCGCCGCCATCGGCAGCATGCCTTCGGTGAAGGCCGGTGCTTTCGTGCCGAGAGCAGCGGTGCGCACCGACGACCGCATGACCCAGTGCAGAAACCAGTCGGTCGCCTTCCAGTGGCCGGTGCTGGCACTGACACCGATAAGCCCCGACCAGGCGAGAAGAAATGCGCCCAGTACCCCGGCAAGAAGGAGGCCGACGAAATGTTTCCAGCCGATCAGCATCGCCGCTTCTCCACGGCAAGCCCATCGCCGTCGCGCAGGGCGCCGGCAAGAAGCAGGACACCGCCAAGGAGATAGGCGAGCGATCCGACCATCAACATGACGACACCGCCGATCTGCTGGTCGGCGTCAGCCGGCAGGGACATGCCGAAACAGGTCACATCGCCGCCGCCATAGAGCGGGCGTGGCGCGAGCGCCAGCAGAACGCCGAGCAACGTCATATGCATGGAGGTGAACAACAGGCCGATCGTCCCGGCAAGGCGGCCCTCGTTCGGACGGAAGCAGGCCTGCCAGAGCAGGACGCCGGCAACCAGGAAACTCGCCTGTTCTACGAGGGAGAAGGCAAGGCTCGCCTCGGCGATGGCTCTCAGCGCCGGCAGGTGCCAGAACCAGACGAGCGCAAGTTCGACGAGTGAGGCCAGCATGGGGGTCATTCCGACCCCGTCCGTCAGGTCGAATACCGTGGCGCGAAGGCCATAGGCGATGAGCGGCGCTGCAATCGCGACGATCCCCATATGGACGACCATGTGAGCCGTGAACGAACCGCCACCGAAGCTCATGAGCAGGATCGCGCCGAGCGCCGCGAGCAGGAGGAAACCAAGGATGCGGGCAAGGCGCTTCATGGCTGGCACACCCCGATGAACACGAGCGGCACGGCGACGAAGAGCACCGCCACGAGGCTGAGACCGGAGAGGAGCAGGGTCGCGAATCCCTGGAAGAGCAGACGGTCCCTGCGTGTCGGCTCGTCATGCGGCGGATCGCCGGAGCCGAACCCCCATTGCCGCCAGGCGAGATAGGCGGAGAGCGCAATGCCCGTGAGGGCGGCGACGGTGATCATGCCGAGGACGAGGCGCGTCGTCCCGAGGGAGGCGGCGGCGTCCGCCTTTGCGCAATGGATGGCGGCGGTGATGTAGCAGGCGAGGAAATGCAGCGCCCAGATGGTCGGTGCGGTAAAGAGGGTCCAGAGACTTTCGGTTTCCTTCGGGATCAGGCGCATGGGCATCACCTCAATTCCGGAAAGAGGCCGAGAACGCCGAAGGACGTGACCGCCGTAACGACGAGGAAATGCCAGTAGAGCACGACATTGCGCAGGTCCATGTCATGGTGGCGATCCATCCGGCCGGCAAGGCTGCGCGCCAGACAATAGAGCTGCATGACAATACCGACACCGCCATGCATCACAGTCCAGAGCGTGACGACCCAGACGATGGCGGGGTAAACATGGACGGTCGGGTCCATGCCCGCGAAATAGGGCCCGGCGAGACCGGCGCACCCAGCCATAAGCGTCAGCGGCAGGGAGGCGAGGAGCGACAGGTGGGTGAGCGATGAGGCGTCGCGTCCATTGGCCCGTCGCGCCAGCAGCATGGCGAACCAGGCCAGCGTGAAGAGACCGGCGGCAGCCAGCGGCCAGACCATGCCGGGGCCGGCCTGGCCACCGGTGAAATCGTCATGGATGGTCCAGTAGAAGAAGTAGCCGAACATCAGGCTTGCATAGGCGGTGCCGTCTCCGGCCATGGTGATGAACATGGCCCACCAGCCGACCGACTGTGGCCCAGAGGTGTAGAGTGGCAGCGTCTTGCCGAGGCCGACATCGCGCATCTCCTCCCGGGGTATGACGGCGGTGCCCATCCAGAGCCAGGCGACGATGGCGGCAAATGTCATCACGGCTGAGACGGCCGTCATGATCCACCAATGGAAGGTGAGCGCGATGAAGACGCCGCCGAGCGAGAACGCGGCGAGGATGCTCAGAACAGACGTTCCGCCGACACGCAGGCATTGAATGGGCTCGGCATCGAGCACGGAGGTAACGAGCGTTTCGCGCGCGCCGTCCTTCGCATCGGGCAGGTAGTAGCGGCCGGCCTTGATACCTTCGATGAGGTCCGGCTGGTCCCAGATTGGATAGCGGCTCTCGATTATCGGGATGGATCGCACGCCCCATTTCTCCTCCGGTTCGCTGATCCATTCCAGCGTACCGGCGTTCCAAGGGTTCTGCTCTTCCTTTGGCTGGCGATGCTTCGGCCGCAGCACATCGACGACGACGACGAGCACGCCCGCCGCGAAGATGAAGGCGCCGATGGTCGAGATCAGGTTGAACCAGTCCCAGCCGATATCGGCCGGATAGGTGAAGACCCGCCGCGGCATGCCGCGCAGGCCCGCCAGATGCATCGGGAAGAACGCAACGTTGAAGCCGATGAACATCAGCCAGAAGGCGATCTTGCCCAGACTGTCGGAGAGTTTTCGGGCGTTCAGCAGCGGATAATAATAGTAGATGCCGGCGACGACGGGGAACAGCATGCCGCCGATCAGCACATAGTGCAAATGGGCGACGATGAAATAGGTGTCATGGGCCTGCCAGTCGAACGGCACGAGCGCTACCATGACCCCGGTCAGGCCGCCGATAATGAAGATCGCAAGCCCGCCGGCCCCGAACAGCATGGGTACGGAGAAGATGACACGACCGGCAAGCATGGTGGCGATGAAGACAAAGATCTGCACGCCGGTGGGGATCGCTACCGCCTCGGAGGCCGCCGAGAAGAAGGCGAGCGAAATCTGCGGCAGGCCGGTTGTGAACATGTGGTGCACCCACAAGCCAAAGCTCAGGAAGCCGGTACCGACGGCCGCGAGCACGATCCAGGAATAGCCGACGATGGGGCGCTGCGCGAAGGTCGGCACGATCATCGCCATGAGCGCAATCGCCGGCAGGAAGATGATGTAGACCTCCGGATGGCCGAAGATCCAGAAGAGGTGCTGCCAGAGCAGCGGATCACCGCCGCGTTCCGCATCGAAGAACGGCCAGTCGAACATCCGCTCCATTTCAAACAGGATGTCGCCGGCGATCAGCGGCGGAAAGGCGAACAGGATCATGCCAGCGACGATCAGGAGGTACCAGGCAAAGAGCGGCATCATGTTGATGCGCATGCCGGGCGCGCGGCACTTCATGATGCCGACGATCAATTCCACCGCGGCCGCGATGGAGGCGACCTCGATGAAGGAAAGCCCGAGCAGCCAGATATCAGCGCCGATCCCCGAATATTCCTTGTCGGTGGCGAGCGGCGGGTACATGAACCATCCCGTATTGGGCGCTGCGCCGAAGAAGATGGAGCCGCAGACGAAAATCCCGCCGAGCGCGAAGCTCCAGAAACCGAAGGCGGAGAGGCGGGGGAAGGGAAGTTCCCGTGCGCCGAGCATCGAGGGCAGAAGGAAGATCGCCACCGCCTCGAAGATCGGCACGGCGAAGAGGAACATCATGACGGTGCCGTGCAGGGTGAAGGCTTGGTTGAATGTGTCGGCGGAGAGGAAATCGTTGCCGGGAACGGCGAGCTGAACGCGCACCAGAAGGGCCAGAACTCCGGCAAAGAGCATGAAGAGGAAGGCGGCCGAGCCGTACCACAGGCCGATCTCGGTATTGTTGACCGAGGTCCAGTAGCGCCAGCCGGAGGGCGTGCGCCAGACGTCGCGGAGTTCGGCCTCCTGTGCCTTTCGTTCTCTGACGGAAAGCTCGGCCGTGTCGGTCATTTGAGCCTCACGAGGTAATCGGTGATGGCGGCAACGTCCTTGTCGGGCAGCATGTCGAAGGCCGGCATTTTCGCGCCGGGCTTGACGGCATCCGGATTGCGGATGAAACGCGCGACGTTTTCGGCCGTATTTGCAAGCACACCGGCCCCGACCGTCTGGCGCTGGCCGAAGAAGGTCAGGTCCGGGCCAAGGCTCACCGCCGGTGTCATGCCCCGTATGCCATGACAGCCAGCGCAGCCGTGGTAGGCAAAAAGCCGCTCGCCTTCGCTCCCGCCGACCGTTGCACCAGTGGTCTGTGCGCGCCGCCAGGCTGCGTAGTCGGCAGGTTCCATGACGATGACCGAAAAGGCCATCAACGCGTGAGAGGTGCCGCAGAATTCGGCACAGGGCGCACGGTAAACACCCGACCTTGTCGGCAGCAAGGACGATGTATTCGTGCGGCCGGGAATCATATCCATCTTGCCGCCGAGCACCGGAATCCAGAAGGAATGAATGACATCGGCCGCCTTGAGCGAGAAGGCGACCCGCTCGCCCACAGGAAGACGCAGCTCGTTTGCCGTCTCGAAGGCGGGCATGTCGTCGGCGGCCGGATAGCGGATGCGCCACCAGAATTGCTCGCCGGTGACTTCGATCATCTCCGGTTGCGGCGTCTGCCGGTCGAACCACGGCCGGATCGCCGGCATTAGCCAGACGGCATAGATGAGGAGTGCGAGCAGCATGGCGACGGGAAAGGCAACGCCTCCGAACAGGATCAGCCGGCCCGCTTGCTCTTCGGTCCACGATGTTTTCCGGCGCCGTGTTGCGTGAAGAAGTAGTCCAACCACAGCAAACCATATCAATACGCCGCCAACGACCATGGCAAGAAGAAGCTGATAGGTTGCAGCCGCCTCCTCACCGGCGGGGGCGAGCGCCGACTGGACGCCGGAACACCCGCTCAATGGCACCAGCAAGATGGGGAGGGTGCGACGGGAGATTGTTCTCGCTCCTGTGGATCTCCTGAAGCGATATGGCCCGCATTTGCAGGCCGGCAAGGGTGTGTTGGCAATCCTGCCACGACACGACCGCGCCTTCCGAAGAAATCCGTACGCGGAACATTCCATCCGTTGGCGCGTAAGGAGGTAATTCAAACGGAGCACATTCGCGCCGATGTCTCTTGATAAGACAACGTCCGTCACCCGCTGCCTGATGCGCACCGCCTACCGGTTTTTCGCGTCATTTCCGGTCGCCTGCTTCTTGCCGGGTTGATCTTCGGCTGTTTCGCCTTCGTGATCGCGGTGCTTGTTCTCGCCATCTGGACGGTACGCCCGTCGTGGCCCGCGCTCCTACGGGGGATCGTCGTTCTCCTCGCGGCGGCATTGAACAGCTTCATCCATACAGCCGACGGGTGGACGGCTGTCGTTCCCTATGGATTGGCGGTCTCTATTGTGACCGTGGTCGCAATGCTCGTGATCGCTTGGTTGGGCCGGAAGGAGGCTTTTCATGTCTAGGCGCGCACTCCTTCTTGCTGCTCTTGTGGTCGCCGGCTGCAGTGGTAGCGATGACTTTGATGCCTCGCGTCAAATAGGCCCCGATCCGATACTTCCTGAGCCGTCGCAAAGTCTGTGGCCGGAGCTTAAGGTGGCGAAGGTGGTCGGCTGGCGGGAAGGGCAAGTACCGGAAGTCCCGGTGGGCCTTTCGGCCTCCGCCTATGCCAAGGATCTCGCCAATCCCCGCACCGTACACATGCTTCCGAACGGCGACGTCCTCGTCGTGCAATCGAAGGCGCCCCCTGGAAAGCCGCTGAATCGGCCGAAGGATATCATCCGCGGCTGGATCATGGGCATGGCGGCCGGTGGCGGAGGGGGAGGCGGCGAGACAAACCGCATCACGCTTCTGCGCGACACCAACCGCGACGGCACGGTGGATGAGCGGCGCGATCTCCTGACGGATTTGAACTCGCCGTTCGGCGTCGCATGGCATGACGGAACGCTGTACGTCGCCGCAGCAGACGCTATCCTCGCCTATTCCTACGAGCTCGGTGGCGGAGAGATCACGGCAGAACCGAAGATCCTGACGCCGCTTCCCGGCGGGCCGATCAACCACCACTGGACGAAGGACCTTGCCCTCAGCCCTGACGCATGCTTCCTTTTCGTGTCCATTGGCTCGAACTCCAATGCCGGGGAACAGGGCATTGAGGCCGAAAAGGGGCGCGCAGCCATCTGGCAGGTCGACCGGCGGACCGGTGCGGCAAAGGTCTTTGCTTCGGGTTTGCGCAATCCCAACGGCCTCAACTTTCACCCGCAGACCGGCGAACTCTGGACGGTGGTCAACGAGCGTGACGAGCTCGGTCCCAATCTCGTTCCCGACTATCTCACCTCGGTGAAGGAGGGCGGTTTCTACGGCTGGCCCTGGAGCTACTACGGACAGCATGTCGATCCGCGGGTTCATCCGCAGCGTCCTGACATGGTCGAGCGGGCGATCGTGCCGGACTATGCGCTGTCGAGCCATGTCGCGGCGCTGGGCCTCGCCTTTGCCAACGATTCCGCCATGCCGGAGGCGTTCCGAGACGGTGCCTTCGTCGGCAATCACGGCAGCTTGAATCGAAACGCCTTCAATGGCTACAACGTCATCTTCATCCCCTTCGCCAACGGGCGCCAATCCGGCGCCGCTCAGGATGTCGTGACGGGCTTCCTAGCAGGCGACGAGGCCCGTGGCCGACCGGTCGGTCTTGCCATGGACGGAACGGGAGCCCTGCTCATCGCCGATGACGCCGGCAATACCGTCTGGCGCGTCGCGGCCGCCGATGGGACCATAACGGCGCAGCCGCTCTCGACGGACAGGGTTTCGGAATCGGTTGCCAATGAAGGGACGTCGACGAGGCCGTTGGACGAGAAGCCAGGGGATGCGGCGACCGCCGACGGATCTGCAACGCCCGCCCAGACTGATATCGCCCCTGCGGTTTCGCCGGAAGACGGACAATAGACGACATAAGCGATAGGAGCGCACAATGTTCATCGTTCTGGCAGCAACCGGCCATGTCGGGTCCGAACTCGTGAACCTGCTCTATGCGGCCGGGAAAGGTCATCGCGATCGTGCACGACGCCGGCAAGGCCGACGACATCCGCACCGCGAATGTCGAGCCGATCGTTCTCGATGTGGGGAAGACCGCGCCGTTGCACGATCTCTTTCGTCGAGGCCGCCGCGCCATTCTCCTCAATCCGCCGGACGATCCGGGCGGCGATACGGATGCAGCGGAAACGGCGACAGCGCGTGCCATCACGGACGCCCTGCCCGGTTCGGGCCTTGAAAAGATCGTTGTCGCCTCGACCTATGGCGCCCAACCGGGAGAGGGGATCGGTGACCTGTCCGTCCTGTTCGACTTCGAGCAGCAAGCCGAGGCAAGCGGCGTTCCCACGGCGATAAACCGGGCGGCCTACTACTACACGAACCTCGACATGTTGCTGGAACCCGCGAGGGAAGGCGTCCTGCAGACACTCTTTCCGGGCGACATGCGTCTGCCGATGGTTTCGCCTGTCGACATCGCGAAAGCGGCCGCCAGCCGGCTTCTCTCCAAATCTGACGACGTCGGTATACGCTATGTCGAAGGGCCTCATCGGTACACGTTCGACGATGTCGCGACCGCCCTCTCGACGGCGCTCGGCCGCCCTGTGCGGCTGGAGACCATTCCACGCGACAAATGGGAGGAGACCTTTCGCGCCGTGGGCTTCTCGCCGGAAGCAGCCCGTGCCTATGCGCGGATGACCGCAGCGACGGTCGATGGGCCGCACCTGCCGGCCGCTCTCCTGCGAGGCGACGTTGCCCTGCTCGACCATATCAGAAGCCTGAGCGGACAATAGGCACCAAAGCCTGCCCTCCGTTTCAATCCGGGTCACCACGGCCGGGAACTTGTGGGGCGATTGCGGGTTGTCACAAGGTCGAGATAGGGAGGATACCATGAAAAAGCTCATGCTTATTGCCTGCGTCGGGTTATCGCTTGCCGCATGTACGGCAACGGAACGGGGCGCCGGTGTTGGCGCCGCGACGGGCGCCGTTGTCGGCGGCGTTGCGACCGGCAATGTCCGCGGCGCAGCCGTTGGCGCAGCGGTCGGCGGTGTCGCCGGCGCGTTGATTGGCAATGTCGCGGATCAGCCAGGGCGCTGCTACTACAGGGACCAGTACGGTAACAGGTACGTCGACCGTTGCTAGGTTCGACCGCACCGGTGCGGACCCCAGGCATTTTTTCTGGGGTCTGCCCGCACACCGGCATATGCCATTCCACGTTTTCCTCTCATCAGGATTGCCCGGCACGAGCGTCACGTTTTCAGGTGTTTGCGCTCCATGCGGGAACATCTCCAGGGGCGGTTAGTTCGAAGCGCAAGCCCGTTGCCGATGGAGACCGAGATGTCCGAGAACGATGCGTGCCGCCCCCTTTCGCCGCAACCCGCGCAGGAGCAAGCTCCACCCGGCCTGACGAGCGCGATGAAGCCGGTTCCCGACCACGGCGAGGAGACCTATGTCGGAGCGGAAAGGCTGAAGGGGAAGGTTGCACTGATCACCGGCGGCGATTCGGGCATCGGTCGGGCCGTCGCCATCGCTTTCGCGCGTGAAGGCGCCGATATCGCGATTTCTTATCTCAGCGAAGACCAGGACGCCTATGGAACCGCGCGTTGGGTTGGGGAGGCGGGACGCAAGGCCATCGTCCTTCCAGGCGATATTACGAGTGATGATCACTGCCGCCATCTTGTGCGGCAGTGCCTGGAAAACTTCGGCGAGCTCGATATCCTCGTGAACAATGCCGCTTTCCAGCGGACCTATGCGGATATCGGCGATATCAGTACCGAGGAATGGGACCGTACGTTCCGGACCAATATCTATGCGCCGTTCTTCCTGGCCCGCGCGGCCATTCCGCACATGAAGCCCGGCAGCGCCATCATCAACACGACCTCGATCCAGTCCCGCCAGCCGTCGCCCCATCTTCTCGCTTATGCAGCGACGAAGGGGGCGATCTCGAATTTCACCGCAGGGCTCGCCGAAATGGTCGCCGACAAGGGAATCCGTGTGAACGCCGTCGCGCCGGGACCGATCTGGACACCGCTCATTCCTTCCACCATGCCACCCGAGAAAACGAAGGATTTCGGCACGCAATCCCTCATTGGCCGCGCCGGCCAGCCCCCCGAACTGGCAGGAGCCTTCGTCCTGCTCGCCTCCGACCTCGGCAGCTACATGACGGGCGCGGTGATCCCCGTCACGGGCGGCGAAATCATGATCTGAGAGAGGAAACGATGACCGACATACGCAAACATGGTTTCGAGAGCGATGCGCAATGGCACGAATATCTGCAGGAGATCGAGGAGGCGGCGCCTCTTGTCGGCGTCCTGAACGCGAACGATCAGGATGTGCTCGATGACCTTGCGGCGCTGTGCGCCGAAGTCGGCAGCCTGCGCGAGCGGATCAAAATCCGACGCCACGGTGAACGGATGGCGCGGTGGCAACGCGTCGCCGGTGTGGCGGCCTTTCTCTTGCTTGCCGCCGCCGTCGGCAGACGAGAAGAGCCCCGGTAAAACCGGGGCTTTTCTACCTTCATATAAGTTTGACGGAAGGCTCCCGTGCCAGATACGCGGTTGCCGAGGCCCTGCGGGACGCTGGCAATCGAATTTAAGCGCGTCGAGCTCGACTGTTCCGGAATGGCCTCCGCCTTGTTCCTGGCAGTGCTTTATTTATTGCGTTCGGATTGCTTGCCTTCAGCGGACGTTGTCGGTTCTACATGTGTCTTCACCGTGGAGGTGTTCGTGGCAGAAACGGGGTCAGAAGCAGGGAACGTATCTTCCAATCCTTTTTGAAGCGTGCCTTTCGCGTTGGCACTTGCCTGATGAGCCTGCTCCTCCTGCAGCGACTTTACCGCCGGTGATTCAGTTCGGTGTTCCATGTTTCCTGTCTCCTTCGTTCCGCGGAGGCTTGGTCTCGTTTGCTTCGGGATGGGTCGCATCGAAAACGCTGCCGGCATGCGGATCCGAGACATCGCGGTCCGAATCCTGCGATGCGGGCCTCCGTCGGCCGTCAGCCGTTCTGTCGAGGTTCCTTGGGTCGTGCTTCATGGTTGCCGCCTCAGGATCGGTCGGGTTGTTCGTCGTCGAAACCAACGTCCCAGTCCTTTTGTGGCTTCTTGCCGGGTGGCGTTCGATTTGCCGTGGCGTCTTCGGAACCCGTGATGACGGTCGGCTTTGCGCTGGCGACGCCATCGGCCTTGCGATCGGCTTGAGAGGGCGCGAATGCGCCGTTCCGTTCGCGCTTACTCTCCATCGCGGCGTTCCTTCACCTTCAAGGCGTCGGAGGGGCGGCTGCGTTCCGGGTCCTTGTTCGTCTCACCGGCGGCGTCACGCGCACGGTCCGGGTCGTCCTTGGCCGGAAGGTAGCCGCGGGGCCGGGTTTCTTCGGGGCCCTCCCAGCGCGGGGATTGGTCAGTCGTGCCGGTTGCACCGTCCCGGGGTTTATCGATACCCATGTCGGATCTCCTTTCCAGACCCTAACCCATCCGCCCCCGCGATGTTCCATCATCCCGCTGGGACGGGAAGCGCGCGCTTGTGGGCGCTCGCGCTGTAGGCCGAGAGGATGCGCTCGGCCGCCGCCGGCGCGATGGGCCGACCCTCCAGGAAGTCGTCGATCTGGTCATAGGTCACACCGTAGACGTCTTCGTCGGGTTGCAGCGGTGCATCAGATTCGAGATCGGCCGTCGGTACTTTCCAGACGAGGTGGTCCGGTGCACCGAGCGCGGCGGCCACGGCGCGGACCCGCCTTTTGTTGAGGCCGGCAAGCGGAAGGACATCGGCGGCGCCGTCGCCGAACTTGGTGTAGAAGCCCATAAGCGCTTCGGCGGCGTGATCTGTGCCGATGACGATGCCGGATGCGGTTCCGGCGATCGCATATTGCGCCACCATTCGCTGGCGCGCCTTCACGTTGCCGAGGATGAAGTGATGGCGCAGGAGAGGATCGATGCCGCCGACGACGACGGCGGCCATCAGGCTGTCGGCCGCGGGTTTGATGTCCACCGTAAGGACGCGGTCGGGGCCGATGGCGGCGACCGCGGCGGTGGCGTCGTGTTCGTCTGCCTGGACGCCATAGGGAAGCCGAACTGCGAGGAAGGTGGCATCCCGCCCTTCCGCGCGAAGCTCCCGCACGGCGCGCTGGGCCAAGAGGCCGGCCGTGAGGGAATCGACGCCGCCACTGATGCCCAGTACATAGGCTGTCTGCCGGCTTTCGACGAGATAGCTCTTCAGAAACGCGATCCGTTGTTTGATTTCATGCATGGAGTCGAAATCGGGTCGAACCCCGAGAGCTTCGATGATCGCTGATTGCTCCATCACTTCCCATTTCTCCATGAAGTCTGTTTGGACATTGCCTATCCCCCCGTTTTGGAATGGGGTGCGGCAACTGGTTTTGACTCTGGCGAGCCGCGAAAGCGCAGAAAGATCGAGAGGACCACGAGAACGGCCGTGGACAGAAACTCCGATTGCCAGTTCTGGAAGGACTCGAACCAGAATTGCGCACTGCCGGCATGCTGCCAGATCGTCGGTGGAGGCTTGCCGTGACTCAGCGCCTCGACCGCCTCGGCGGCCGCGCTGTGGTTAAGGTGAAGCGCAAAGCTCATGAGGAAGAGGGCGAAAAGCGCAAAGCCGAGGGAATAGGCATAAAGGCTGAGCGAGAGGCCACCGAGCTTGACGGGCAGCGGCGCATCCGGGTCGCCGATGTGGGTGGCAGGATTTTCGTCCTGTTCCGCGCTCCCGTCTGGACCCCTGGATTCGGCCGAACCCCGCTGGAAGAGGAAAGCCGTCAGCGCAACGTAAGCGGACATCTGGAGAAACTCGCTTTCCCAGTTCTCGAAGAGGGCGGACAGGAAATGCCCGCTGGCAAGGTACGCAGCCAGTGATACGCCGGGCTGGTGGTGGCGCGCCAGTTCGTCATTGTAGACGGAGATTCCTGTTGCCATCATTCCCACGAGCGTCGTCATCGTCGCGACAATCAGCACGATCGTCAGACCATTCTCTCTCAACACCTTCATTCCTCGAAACTCCGCACATGGTCCCGCCCATCAGAAACCCGGCGAGCAAGGCAATGTTCCTCCAGGCTATGTGTTGGAAATGGCAGTGAAACCGAGCAATCGGTACGGCGTGGAACATTGGGTCGCTGTGGAGGTTGTCGTTTCCACGCGCAAGACGCGTTCACGACATGAAGGAGATTTCAAAATGGGTCGCGGTATTCTTCTCTGGCTCCTGGGCATTCCCCTGCCGATCGTCATCCTGCTTGTCCTGTTCATGCGATAGGAGACGACAATGGCTAGCTACTCGACGGGCGTTTCCGACGTCGGCATCGAATCCAATGTTCCCGCTCTGGCATGGGGGCCGGTCATCGGCGGCGCGACAGCGGCGGCTGCGATAACGCTTATCCTCCTCCTTCTAGGATCAGGCGTCGGGCTCACTATGGTTTCGCCGTGGTCGGGAGAGAGCGCCTCGTTCACGACGGTCAGCGTGACGGCCGCTATCTGGTTCGTCATCGTGCAGTGGCTGTCCTCGGCACTTGGGGGCTATCTCACCGGGCGCTTCCGCACGAAATGGGCCGGCATCCATACCGACGAAGTGTTCTTCCGCGATACCGCGCATGGTTTTCTAAGCTGGGCGCTGGCGACCGTCGTGGTGGCCGGGCTTGCTGGGTCCGCCTTCACCTCGCTGGTTGGAAGCGGCGTGCAGGCGGCATCGTCCGTTGCAGCGCCCGCCAGCGTCGGTGCCACGGCCGCGGCAGGCGGCAGCGACGAGGCTCCAGATCTTGCAACGGGATACTTCACGGATCTGCTCCTGCGTTCGCAGGATGCGGCGGCAAGGGCGCAATCGGACGACGCGGCCGCTACCGCCGAAGTGTCGCGCATCCTGATGCAGGGCGCAGCGAAGGGAGAGGTTCCGGAAGCCGATCGCGCCTATGTTGCGACCATCGTCGCATCTCGCGCTGGCATTCCCCAGGAAGAGGCCCGCACGCGCGTCGACCAGGTGCTGCAGCAGATCGAGGACGCCAAGAATGCCGTCCTTCAGGCTGCCGACGATGCCCGAAAGTCGGCCGCCACGGTCGCGTTGCTCGGCGCTCTGTCCTTGCTGGTCGGCGCCTTCATTGCCTCCGCCGCTGCCGCTCTCGGTGGACGGCAGCGCGACGATGACGAGGCGGCACTGGTGGTGAAGGCGTAGGTCTTACGCCGGATGACGGGCTTGCCCGCGAAAAATGGCATCAGGCGCAGCATGGCGCCTGTTGCCGACGACGCAGGGCCGGACCCATCCCAATGCCGGGACGGTACCGTTTCAGCGCTCAATGCGGTCCTCTTCGAACTGTGCGGCGCCTTCCACGGGCTTCAACCATCGTTCGCGTCGTCTGACCCAAAGCTCGTAGGTTGGGGTAAGGCAGGTAGGTGCATCGTCGAGAATGCCGAGCTTGACCTCGACCTCCCGGTCATCGACAGAGAACAGTCGCGATCCGCATCGCGGGCAAAAACAACGGCCCTGCAGCGCGGCTGTCTCGCCGGAATAGCGGAAGCGATCCCGCGGCCAGATGGCATAAAAGGTGAAGGCAGACCCGCTTTCCTTCCGGCAATCCGTGCAATGGCAAATCCCTATTCGCAGCGGTTCGCCATGGATAGATTGCCGAACCTGCTGGCAGAGACATTGTCCTGACAAGGTTGTCATGTGGATGTCCTCTAACGTCGGTGAAGGTGCCTGCCCATAACGATCACCCGTGTCGACGGTTCTGCCTCGGCGACCCGGGCGAGAGACGCCTTCGCTTCAATCCGCCACTCCGCGCCTAATCCCGTTGTTTGCCCGATGCGCGATAGCCTTTCTCACAAACATTTGACAATGTTCCTGATTTGCCTTGTCTATGGTGCTGTAGCGATTGTCTAATCGCGTTGAATGGTCCTGCCTGCGGATGGGGAATTTTGTGTCGAGTCTTGAGTTTGCTCGCCACAAGGGCGAGATGGCGCGGTTGATCGGTTCGTTCGACTGGAGTCGTACGAGCATCGGTCCCGTCACGGAATGGCCACAGCACCTTCGATCCGCCGTCGACATCATGCTCGGAGCGGATCTCCAGATCGTCATGTTCTGGGGGCCGCAGTTTCTCGCCCTCTACAACGACGCCTATGCACCGACCATCGGCGACAAGCATCCGCACGCGTTGGGTCGGCCCGCACGCGAGTATTGGGCGGAACTATGGACCGATCTCGAACCGCTTCTCAAACGGGTATTGGAGACGGGCGAGACGGTTTCGGCAAAGGATCGGCCATTTTACATAGAGCGGGGGCGCGGCCCGGAGACGGTCTATTTCGACATCTCCTACTCGCCCGTTCACGATGCGACGGGCTCGGTCGCCGGCGTGTTCTGCATCGTCAACGAGACGACCGAACTCAGGCGGGCGCAGGTCCTGCAGCGACGGTTGGCGGCGATCATTGCTTCCACCGACGACGCCATCCTGAGCGCCGATCTCGACATGACAATCACCAGTTGGAATCGAGGCGCCGAGCGGCTTTACGGCTACGGTGCCGAAGAGATGGTTGGTTGGTCGGTTTTAACGCTCATTCCGGAAGACCAGGGCGAGGAGGAATACGACCTCTTTCGCCGGATCGGGCTGGGCGAGCATGTGCCGCCCTATGAAACCAGACGCCGGCGCCGTGACGGCACCCTCGTGGATGTATCTCTTACGGTTTCTCCCATCTATGGTGGGGCGGGCGAGATCATCGGGGCGTCGAAGATCGCGCGGGACATCACGGCGAAGAAGCAGTTCGAGCGCTTTCAAGCCATGGCCATGGGCGAGCTAAAGCACCGCATCAAAAACATCCTGTCGACGGTCACGGCAATCGCGCGTCAGACATTTGTCAACGGCGACGACGAACGCGATGCCGTGAGGACGTTCGACGAGCGCCTGGCATCGCTCGCGCGCGCCCATGACCTGCTGACAACCGGGAACTGGGAGGAGGCCGATCTGCGCACAGTGATCGATGCGGCTTTGCAGCCCTATGCGCCGGATCGGTTCCGTATCGAAGGGCCGGCGATCAATGTCGGAGCGCATGCCGTGACGGCGCTGACGCTTGCCTTCCACGAACTTGCAACGAATGCCGCGAAATACGGTGCCCTGTCGCGAGAGGGCGGGATCGTTTGCATCCGTTGGCACGGCAGCCCGGACACCGTGCGTTTCAAGCTTCAGTGGAGAGAGGAAGGCGGGCCGGACGTCGTCGTTCCGACGCGGCGCGGATTCGGATCGAAGCTTATCGAACGTCTTCTTGCTGCCGAGCTCAACGGCGAGGTTCGGCTGGATTTTGCTCCCTCGGGCCTGATTTGCGATGTGGACGCCTCCCTGAGAGCCGAAATATCCGGGTCCTAGCCCGAGCCTGGACGCAAGCTGATGTTGACAGGCTTTCGCTGGAACAATCCAGTGCACTTGCCTGTTCCCGATCCATTGGTGGTTGACGGAGACGGCATTGCATCAGTCCAGGTATCAGAGCGGCAAGGCCCTGTCGGAACGACACAAACTCTTCGACAGCGCGGAAATGCGTGGTCGTCTTCAGTCCATGTATCGTGTCGAGAGCGAAGCCGACCACAGGTTTCAGGATCTGCTCGAGCAGCTTGACGAGGCCTGCTCCCGCTGGCGGGCGAAGCATGAAGAGGCCGGCCCGGGGCAAGGCCAGATCCGTCAATGATTTTCAAATCCGGCTATCCCGGACGAAGTGCCTGGCATAGTCTGTCGGAAAGGAGATGTCCGAGGACATCGGCGCGACGATTCCAGGAGTGGATACGATGGTGCTGGAGGACCTTTATCGACTGCTGAAGGCCGGCCACGTTCAGGCGCAAGGTGTCGTCGATACCCATGAGTCAGGCCGTCGTCGTTCTCGACAAGAATCTGTGCGTGACCACGGCCAACAACGCGTTTGTCAAGGCGTTCAGGCTGGACCGCGACGAGGTTATTGGAACGAACTTCTTTGACCTCGGCAATGGTCAGTGGAACCTGCCCGAACTGCGACATCTGATCGCCGGAGTGATCCCGAAGGCGGCGGCGGTCGTCGGCTTCGAGGTGAAACACGATTTTCCGTTGATCGGACCGAGAACCTTTCTGGTGGATGCGCGGCGCCTGGTGCATCCGGACGACAACAGTTCGAGCATTCTCGTCATCTTCGGCGATGTCACCGAGCGCCAGCGCCGGGACGCCGAAAAGGACTTCATCATATCCGAGACGCGCCACAGGATGGTGAACCTCTTCGCGGTCGTCCGCGCCATCGCCGTGCAGACGGAGACGCGGGACCGTACGGCAGGCGAGTACCGCGATAGCCTGCTGGGACGATTGCAGGCGACGCTGCGCGCTCAGGAAATCGCCGCCAGCCATCAGGCGACGGATTTTGAGGATCTGCTTCGCCGGTCTGTCGGCGAGGCGGGGGAGGGGCGTCTTGACTGCACGGGGCCCCCCTCCAGGTACCCAGTTCGCGGGTCCTCGCCATCGGCATGATTTTCCACGAGTTGGGAACGAACGCGCTGAAATATGGCGCCTTGTCTGCAGCAAGTGGCCGGGTCCATGTCACGTGGGCCGTGGAGGAGGGCCTTGAGGAGACCTCCAACCTGGTATGCGAATGGCGGGGGATCGATGGGCCGCCTGTGTCGCTCCCGAGCCGGCGGGGCTACGGAACGGAGCTTATCGAGAGAACCTCCGCGCATCTCGGCGGGCACGTGGAACTTCACTACCATCGAAGCGGTTTAAGCGCATCAATCCAAATCCCGCTGTGAGGTCCCATGAGCAACCCTGCGAAAGATGCTATCGAACGCAGGCTCGCCGTTCTCGTCGTCGAGGATGAACTGTTCATCGGGCTGGAACTGAAAGCATGTCTTGAGGATGCTGGTTTTCTGGTTCTGGGTCCGGCAGGATCGGTAAGAGACGCACTCAACCTTATCACGAAACGACGGCCTGACGCAGCAGTGCTAGACGTCAATCTCGGAAGGGAAAAAGTGACGCCCGTGGCTGATCGGCTGAACCTGCTCGATGTGCCGTTCGTCATTGCCAGTGCCAGCGATCCCGAGGAACTGGCTCAGTATGCCGAACTCTCCAACGCTCGCAACATCGGGAAGCCGACGGATTTGAAAGTGCTCGTAAATTCGATTCTTGCACTGGCCGGGTAGCTTCGATGATGCTGTTGAGTGGCTCTTGAAAACCGGGCCACAAAACCAAATAGGTGGCGCCAGAATTGTCATTGAAAGGAGGATTGCGATGCTGGCTGACGTATATTTCTCTGTTCCCCTTCAGGTATCTTTCCCCAATGGGGTGACGCGCTCCTTCGAAAGCGTCCATGAAACCGTCGACTTTCTCGAGAATGAATGGCCCCTCAGATATGGCGAGCGATACAAACGCGCTTGTCACAAATGCCGAGCGGCGCTTTACCGAATGACGCCGGTCGCTGTTGCTTGAGAGGCGTTCGTCGCTGCTTGCCTTGAAGCCGGCCTTCCCGTTCAGGGCCTACGGCCGACTTGGCATCGGTCTGGCCCGTCATCGCCGCCGCGCATGAGCGCTTAGCGTTTGCGCATCACGCGTCGGTTGGAACATACCGGCACGACGCTGGTTCAATTCTTATGACCAGCAGGAGGTGCCCGATGACCAACGATCGTGAAGACAAAATCCGCGCCCGTGCCTATGCAATCTGGCAGCGCGAAGGCGCTCAGGATGGGGTTGCGCTTGATCACTGGATCCAGGCCCAGAAAGAGGTTGACGCTGAGCCTGGAGCCGACACGCAGGAGAGCGCACGAGATCCTGACAAGCTCGAGAGCCGCCCGCCGCCGCCCAGTTAGGGCGGAAGGTACAACCAAAAGCATTTCAAATAGCCGCTCGACCAATGCAAGGGCCGAGCGGCTTTCCGTTCGTACGGAATCGGACAGTAGGCGCCACCGTCATTTGAATTTCCAAAACCAGTCCTATTGTCACTCCATGCAGACCACGTTCTGGGAGGAAATCATGGGTATTGCATTGAAGAAGCCCACTGTGGGTGTGTGGGTCGCGCCTGTCGTCGTCGAATTCCAACCCGGGCGTGGCGAAACCGTTCATGGCCCGGAGCAGGCGTTACACTACCTTTTGATCCGTTGGCCCGTTCAGCGCGGACTGCGCTACGAACAGGCTTGCATAGTGACTGCGATGTGCGTGGAGGGACATCACGGACTGTCACAAGCGCGGGAAGCATTTATCGCGGCCGCTGTTGAAGCGAATATCCTCTCGATCATGCGAACGACCGGTTCGCTTGGGACGAGCTCGATATCTAGCCACTGATGAAAAATGGATGGACGGTCTTCGGCTTCCAGTCGCCCGCATCCTGGAGGGCGACGCCTATTTGCTAAGAGCCGGATGACCCGTCGCCGTAGCTTCCTAAATGCCAGCGTAAGGGTTCGAAGCAGCGGCACCGCCGGCGTGCTGTCAGATCGTTTCCGAAGGCTTGCCATGGCTCGGCGCCTCGGCGACCGCGTTGTGCTGGAGGTGAAGCGGCATAACCGGCGCTTACAGTGGCATGGAGGCGGTCATCTGAGCTGTTATCCAGTATGGAAGACGGTTTGCGCTGCCGGCCCCCAATGGTAAGGTGTTCCCACGGGTTGTCTGCGTGCACTTCGTCTCATCGCGAAATTATGAAGTCTTGTATGCCGACCTATCCGGAAACCGATGATAAAAACGCATCTGTCGACATGGCGTGCATCTGGGCGGTAAACCGGCTTTCGAGCAGTTTCAACGACGCGTCGTGCGTTTCATCCGTGCCGCTGCAGACTGCATCCGTCAGGATGATGGCACGGTAGCCCAGATCGATGGCACCGAGCGCTGTGGCAAGGACGCAGACATCGGTCTCGCCACCGGTGATGACAAGCGTTTTGACGTCCTGGCCCCTTAGAAACGCATTGAGCCGTCCGTCGATCCACGGAGAATAGGTCCGCTTGTCGAAAACGATGGCGGGCGGCGTGAATGCGGCAAGTTCGGGGAGTAGGCCATACATCTCGGCCGGGAGATGCTCGGCGGTCATCATCCACCACTTCTCATAATAGGCGCGCCACATGCCTGTCGCATTGGTCGGACGGGCGGGCGGCAAAAAGCGGGAGAAGATCGTTCGGTCTGCATAGTTGCTGGCGACTTCCAGCACTTGTGGCGAGGCTCGCTCCATCCAGGTGACTTTCCAAGGCGTGTCTTCAGCAAACATGCGCTGCATATCCACGCAGATATGTCGCCACTCACCGTACATCTCCACTCCCATCGCATCGGTCCGGGCGTCTTTCGCATTTTAGGGACGGGCGGAGAGCAGCCTCTCCGCCCGTTCCGCATCATGCGGCCTTGGTCTTGCCTTCGCGGTTGACCTTGGCCTCTGCAAGCTGCGTCAGGGCCTGATCGGTCTTGGTTTCCTCGGCGAGCGTCTGATCGAGCAGCTTGGCGACGTCGTTCTTGCCAAGCTGCATGGCCCAGGACTTCAAGGTGCCGTAGCGGGCGATTTCGTAGTGCTCGACAGCCTGAGCGGCGGCAAGAAGACCAGCGTCGAGCGCGGGCGAGCCCTTAAATTCCTCGAGGATCTCCTGACCCTCTTCGAGAATGCCATCGATGGCCGGGCAGGTCTTGCCGCGCGCCGGCTTGCCGAGAAGCTCGAACACCTGCACGAGCCGCTCGACCTGTCCCTCGGTTTCTTGCAGGTGCTTGTCGAATGCGGCCTTCAGGTCTTCGGCCTCGGCGCCGCGGATCATCTTCTTGAGGCCGGCAATGATCTTGCGCTCGGCGTAGTAGATGTCTTTGATACCGTCGAGGAAAAGGTCTTCCATTGTCTTGGTAGGCATGGGTCTCTCCTGTTGTCGTGAATGTTTGCCAGAGTGGCGGGCGCGATCGCGCGGGGAGTCAACCAGCCTTTCTGACCTTTGTTCCCCGCGCACACGGCAAAGAATGCTGCCGACTAAGCAGGCGGAACGGATGCCTTGCCAAGCTTGACGGAGGGCTCGCGTGCCCAAAGGCGCAGCTTGCCGAGTTCCGCGACGAAGGCAGAGAGGCCGTTTTCGCCAGGCAGTTCGATGACACCTTCATCGAGCCTGTCGGCAATCCCGGCCACCTGCAGGAGCGGGAGGGCATCGGCGACGTGGCCAATGAACTTACAGTGCTGGAAGGCATCGGCGACGAAGTCCCGCGCGGTCGCTTCTTGAAGAAGATCATCCATCGCCGCCTTGGCCGGCAGGAGCGCGACCGCGTCGAAAAGCACCGAAGGACCGCCGTCGATCATGAACTGCGCCGGCACCCATGAACCGTCGGACGCCGTCACGCCGCTGACTTTCGGCGCGATCAGTGCGACCTCTGCCTTTTCCGCCGCGATGGCGTCCCGCAGGCCGGTCAGAAGGTCGATATCGACGCCGTCCGTGATGAGGATGCCAAGCTTGCGTCCCTCGAAGCATTTGGGTCCTCGTTCCACAATGCTCAGCGCAGGCGAGGCCTCCAGATCCTGCCGTGTCGGCATTGCGGCATCGGCGGGTTTCGGCATGGACTGGAAGCCTAGTTTCTCGGCGACGGTGTTGGCGAGGGTCTCGTCGATATTCATCAGATGCGAGACGACGCGTTCGCGGATCACTGGCGTTTCGACCTTGCTGAGCTCGAAGGTCAGAGCGGCCGCGATGTGCCGCTGCTCGGCTGGGGTTTGGCTAATGTAGAACTGGCGCGCCTGGCTATAGTGGTCGGCAAAGCTTTCGGGGCGTAGCCTCACCTTCTGGCCCTGCTCTTCCGCAGGGAAATGCGGAAAACCAGCCGACGGCGATTCCCGCGGTCCCTCGCCCCAGGAGTTGGGCTGATAGTTGGCCCGGCCGACGGGGTTGCGCATGGCCATATGCCCGTCCTGCTGGAAATGATGTAAGGGACATTTCGGCGCGTTGATCGGGATATGCGTGAAGTTCGGGCTGCCAAGGCGTTTCAACTGGGTGTCGAGGTAGGAGAAGTTGCGGCCCTGCAGCAGCGGATCGTTGGAGAAATCGATGCCGGGCGGGACATTCTGGGTCATGAAGGCGACCTGCTCCGTCTCAGCGAAGAAATTCTCCGGCATGCGATCGAGAACGAGGCGGCCGACCGGTTTCACCGGCAGCACCTCCTCGGGAATGATCTTGGTGGGATCGAGGATATCGAAGTCGAAGCTGTTGGCGAAATCCTGATCGAACAGCTGCAGACAGAGCTCCCATTCGGGGAAGTTACCAGCCTGAATCGCGTTCCAAAGGTCGCGGCGATGATAGTCCGGATCGGCGCCGTTGATCTTCACCGCCTCGTTCCAGGCGACGGATTGCAGACCGAGCTTGGGTTTCCAGTGGAATTTGACGAACGTGGGCTCACCCTTCGCATTGAGGAGACGGAAGGTGTGCACGCCGAAGCCTTCCATGAAGCGGAAGGAGCGGGGAATGGCCCGGTCCGACATGACCCACATGATCATGTGCATGCTTTCCGGTGTCAGGCTGATGAAGTCCCAGAAATTATCATGCGCGCTCTGGGCCTGCGGGAAGGCGCGATCGGGTTCTTGCTTCACCGCATGCACCATGTCGGGAAACTTCATGGCGTCCTGGATGAAGAAGACCGGGATATTGTTGCCGACGAGATCCCAGTTGCCTTCCTGCGTATAGAGCTTGACGGCAAAGCCGCGGACGTCGCGGGCGAGATCGAAGGAGCCCTTGTTGCCGGCGACAGTAGAGAACCGCACGAAGGCCGGGGTCTTCTCGCCGGCGCGCTGGAAAATATCCGCCCTCGTATAGGCAGCGAGGGACTCATACGTCTCGAAGAAGCCATGTGCTCCGTATCCGCGCGCATGCACGACCCGCTCTGGGATGCGTTCGTGGTCGAAGTGGAAGATCTTCTCGCGGAAATGGAAGTCGTCGACCAGCAGCGGCCCGCGTGCGCCGACGCGCAGCGAGTTCTGGCCATCAGCGACAGGACCGCCTTGCGCCGTCGTCAGAACGGGCGTTTCGCCCTCGGCAACCTGGTGCAGCTCGCCGCCATTGCCACGCGCCATCTTCTGATCGTGGACCTGCGCCGTGGTCGCCGTGGTTTTCGAGGATTTCGCTGATGCGGGTTTCGAGGATGTACTCTTGGCCATGGTGCGCTCCCTGTTTGCGGATGGCCAACAACACAAGCCGCGAAAGGTTCCGTATGCCGACACATTCGTTGTCTCGGCGACCCGGTCCGTCCGCAAACGTACAGGAACTTCGTCTCCCGTCTTCGGTTTTGACCATCCTGATAGGAGGTCACTATGCAACTCATCGAAACGAATGTTCGCAGCGCAGAAGGCACGACGACGGTTGAATTCGTCGGGGAGGGCCGCGAGAAGGTATCGGTGTGCATGGTTGCGCATGATGTATCTGAAGATGCCGCGGTCACGCGCGCCAAGGAAATCATGGTCCAGCTCACCGCTTTCGATTCCAATCCACAACAGCAAGGCGATATCGAAGACGAGACTATAAGCGTGGAAGCTGTCGAGACCACTGGCTTCACGTCCGAAGTGCGGAGCTGACCCATGGGGTCTCCCGTTACGGTGATTACTGGCGCCGCATTTGGAATAGGGCGGGCGACGGCGGAACTTCTTGCGTCAACGGGCCATCGTCTCGTGCTCTTCGACCGCGACGAAAATGCTCTCTCCCAAACGCGCGAGGCTCTTGTGGCCGACGCCGAGGCAATCGCGATTGCCGGTGACGTGTCTGATGAATCTGACGTTGGTGATATCGTCCAGAAAACGAAGGCCCATTTCGGCCGCCTGGACGCGGTCGTGGCGAACGCCGGCATCAATGGCGTCTGGGCACCGATCGAGAATCTAATGCCCTCCGAATGGGACGAGACGATCAGCATCAATCTTCGCGGCACTTACCTGACGCTTCACAAGGCCGTTCCGCTGCTGAAGCGTGCTGGAGGCGGCGCAATTGTCATCGTATCGTCGATCAACGGGGTACACACTTTCACCAATCCAGGTGCGACCGCCTATAGCGCGTCCAAGGCAGCGCAGGTGGCCATGGCGCAGCAGCTGGCCCTTGAGCTTGGAAAACATCGCATCCGCGTCAATGTCGTCTGCCCGGGAGCGATCGACACAAACATTGTCGCCGGCTCTGAAATCCGCAACCGCGCGGAAACGGAAGTGCCTGTCATTTGGCCGCAGGGCAGCATTCCCTTGACCGATGGCAAGCCGGGCCAGGCAATCGACGTTGCCAAGGTCATCCGTTTTCTGCTCAGCGCCGAGGCATCGCATATGACAGGCTCTTCGGTCTTCGTCGACGGCGGTCAGGGGTTGCTGCGATGATGGCCGTTGATGGTGGCTGGGGGCCGCATTTTTGCAAGGACGGCTCGACAGTGTTCCGGCTTTGGGCGCCGGCCGAATCCTCTTTGAAGCTGGACATCGACGGCCGCCAGGTGGTGATGGAGCGGCAGGATGAAGGTTGGTTCGCGGTCCGTCTCGACCATCAGCCTGTGGGCGCTCTCTACTGCTATGTGCTATCCGATGGCAGGCGCGTGCCCGATCCCGCCTCTCGCTTTCAGCCGCTGGGTGTCGATGGCCCCTCGTTGCTATGCGCATCCGACCGTTTTGCGTGGAAACAAACCGGTTGGTGCGGACGCCCGTGGGAAGAGGCTGTGTTCTATGAACTCCATGTCGGGACGTTCACGCGGGAGGGAACCTATACCGCGGCAATCGAGCACTTGTCCGCACTTGCGGAGATCGGCTTCACCGCGATCGAACTTATGCCGATCGCCCAGTTTCCCGGCCGCTGGGGCTGGGGTTACGACGGTGTATTCCAATTTGCACCGCACAACGCCTATGGCACGCCGGACGATCTCCGGCACTTCGTTGACGCTGCTCATCGGTGCGGGCTGATGGTCTTCCCTGATGTGGTCTACAACCATTTCGGACCGGAAGGAAACTTCCTGCCGCACTATGCCCCCGAGTTCTTCCATAGTGAGGATCCCACGCCGTGGGGACCTCGTATTGCATTCGATGAGCCGGCAGTACGATCCTACTTTATCGGAAACGTTCTTCATTGGCTGCAGGCGTATCGGTTCGATGGCCTTCGGCTCGACGCCGTCGATCAGATCGTCGATGCCGGAACGCCGCACATTCTGCAGGAAATCTCCGACACGGTGCATTCGGCGTTCACAGATCGTCATGTGCATCTTATTGTAGAAAATTCCAGCAATGGCGGCGATTTGCTCGCGGCAAATGAAAATGGCCATCGCCTGTTTGCGGCGGACTGGAACGACGAATTCCATCACGCCATGCACGTTGCTGTGACCGGAGAAGCCGAGGGCCACTATGCGCCCTACAAGGAGCGGCCTTGGCGGCAGATCAAGCAAGCACTGACGGAGGGCTATCTGAACCAAGGCAAAGCCACGGTCGGTTCAGTCTTGCCGCATCCTGCATCCTTGGCACCAACAGCCTTCGTACACTTTCTTCAAAATCACGATCAGGTCGGCAACAGGGCGCTGGGTGACCGGCTACACGCGTCACTCGACCCGAAGGTTCATCGTCTCCTGACCGAAATTCTCTTCCTGTCGCCGCAAATCCCCCTGGTCTTCATGGGCGACGAACATCTCAGCGACCGTCCGTTTCGCTTCTTTGCCGACTATAGCGGAGATCTGGCCGCCGACATCCACCGGAACCGATTCAGGGAGGCGGAGAATTTTGGAGGCTATCCCACCGGGGCAGGGCCGGAGGATATCGTGGATCCGAACGATTGGACGGCCTTCACAGGGTCAAAGCTCGACTGGTCAAACCTGGACGCGCCGGAGCGCGAGGACTGGCGAGCATTCATGACTCGGCTGATCGACATCCGCCGTCAGTACGTGGTCCCATTGCTCGCAGATGCCCAGGGCTACGCGGGGACCATCGTATCGGACACGGACGCGGAACTCTTCGTCGACTGGCGGCTGATTGGCGGGCTGCTCCAGCTGCGGGCAAATGCCTCCGACGAGCCTCGCGACCTTGGTGGAGACCTCGGCGATCTCGTTTATGCGAGCTGCCGGGACGGGGAGCGGGATACCGTCCCCGCCTGGTCGATCCTCCTCTTTGTTCGGCCTTCGGGGAGTTTCACTGACGAGGCTGGGTCATGATGGTGTTGGCGCGGAACTTCATTGCGCCACCTCGGTTCGCGTGTCGGCGCTGCGCTGAGGACGTGCGCCATACAAGAGCTTGCGATCGATGACGAGCATAGCATCTAGATCGCCTGGCGATTCAGCGGATGAAGGAGATGCTCTGCGCGACGGCGGTTCAGAACCCGCCATCCTGAGACAGCTGGGGCTGGGCTTATTACCGGCGTAGCGCACGACGACCCCTCGGGGATCGCCACCACCACATCCTTTGAGATACAGGCGAAGCCTTAGAGTGTGCTCCATTAGCACAAACCCCTCAGTTTTTGCGGCCTCTGCGATCGTATGGAAACTGGTGCCAAGGTTTTCGACGGTTGTCATCTGTTCACGAATGATTGTGTTAGGCGCCTGATTATTGACTCGACAATTGGTGCTCTCGATGTAGGAAACATCCACGGGTGGCATTTGGTACCGGGCGCTTTCCAGGTTGGCTGAAGTTGCGCCCGCAACCAAATGAGGTTCGCCTTGTCCTGGCCAGCTAGTGCTGGTGCTTTCGAGCCCGAGGAACTCGCCGCGCTGAAAGCGCTTTTTTGACGAGATCAGGACGAAACCGTGGTTCTTGAAAGACGAGCGGACGCGGAAGAGCTTTGCGAAGTACCTCTTCGATACGTATCCGGGATCGACCTACGATCCACTCAAACATCCAGCTCTTGTGGAAATGGCCGCACGAACGTTTCACGGCGTCAACGAGTAAGAACGGCGCCAGACTGTCAAGCATTGGTCGCCCCAGCCGTGGTCGAAGGAGTTTCGTTTCGCGGGGTGGACTTTCGCCTGGTCGAGCGTATCGTGTACACGCGGGTGGCAATTGATACGGGCGCCATCCGTGTGAGCAGTAGCGCGCTTCCGCCCCAGGCAAAAGGGGGCGACGATGAACAGTCGTCCCTTGAAGGGGACGTTCCAGCCCGAGGAACCTGAGATCGCTGCAAAAAATCTACAACGAGATCACCTCGCAGCCTTGGTTTCCCAAATGCCCCGAAGCCCGCAGCAGTTTCGCCACGAAGGATCCGCGAAGAAAAAACGCGTCGTTTGCGAGAAGCGCGGCTGAAGAAGGAATGCTCTGGAGCGTGCGAGAAAGGTTGAGGTTGGGCGGATAGAACGCCTCTTCGGCTAGGTGGCGCGGAGTCGGAACCGCCGGTATCTATCGCCCCTCTTGACGGGAAGAAGTTCTCCGGAACAATAGCTTTCGCCGTAAGTTTCCTTCCTGTCTCGATTTTCAGGGAGTACCAGCCATGACTCATCAGCAGGATGAACGCGGCGATCCGTTGACACGCACCCACGATCCCGCGCGCCAGGAGTACAATGCGCGGGAAACCCGGCAGGGCGGCCTTGGCCGGCCGGTGGTGAAAGTGCTCGCCATCAGCTTGGCGCTTTCGTTCCTTGTCTGGGGAGCGGTAGAGATTTGGGGCGAACGCGCCGACCCCAAAGTTGATACGGAACAGACATCCTCAACCTCGAAAGAGATGCAGCGCCCCACCCAGGATACTATTGACAATACGGTCCCGGGCGGCGGCGAAACGGTTCCTGTCGATGGTGATGCGACCCAATCGTCGAGCACCGGCGATGATAGCCAGAGCGTTAGCCCAGACGGTGCGGGAAATTGATGCGGACGCGTTCGTTTCATTGCGAAGGAACCCAACGATGCCACTCTGGTCAACAATGGTAGCCTGCTTCGTTTTGAGCGTGCCGTAGCCGGAGTAGATCGACTGCGACCAACGCAAGTAGGTATCGGGCAGCCCGGTGTCGACTGCGGCCCCTTGAGCCTCGATGCGGTGCAACCATTAGCACGTGACCGTCTCCGGTCGATTCGATGACGCAGCGCTGGAACTGTCTCGCGATGGCGAGACGCGCGATCAGCATAGAGCGGATCTTTTGGCTGGCCTTCTTCTTCACCGCAACCTCGCGATACCAACCGATGCGAACCAGCTCGGCCAAGCCGCGCGCGTCGTACTCAGAGCTTCTGTTCATCGGGACGACAACACTGCATGGGCGCGTCGCGCGTCGATGCAAATCACCGGCACGCCGATCCGCCTCAGGTCATGCCAGAGCCAGCTTGACAAAGGACCTGTCTCGAAGCCGACGCGTTCCGCATGTGGGGCCTTCTTCGCGACAAGCGCCGTCAAAACAACAGGATCCGATCTCGCCCGGCCCTCAAAGATAAGGCGACCAGATTCGTCCACGACGCAAACGGCGGTCTCCTTCTGTGAGATGTCCAATCCGACATACTGTTTCATCATGATGTCCTCCAGTTGATACTGGGACCAGTCTGCCACCAACGAGGAGACTGAGACATGCCGGCAGCAACTACGTCATCGTGCGCAATCTTGGCTCTTCTCCGCTTCTTTTGGCTTCTTAATGGGGATTGGGCGCAAGCCTCGTGATCCGGCCTTTTGTGCCTAATTCCGATCCTGCCTGAATGCATCAGCGAAGTGGCGCATCAATCGCACCAGATCAGCAATATCAAGTATCGAAGATCGCCCGGCTCATCCGCTCACGCGTTGCATCGATCTTGTCCGTCATGAGCTTTCCTTCGGCCGTGATAATCGCTTCGGCACCAGATAGTAGGGCTTGTCGAAATAGACGTCATCGTCTTGTTGCTCTCCGGGATGGTAGCCGCGACCTCTTCAGGATCGATCATGATGTACTGGCCGTTCTCGATCTCAAAGCCCTTGGTCTGGTCCTCGCGCTCGACCTCCTTGCCGGTGTCGCTGTCGATGAAGACGCGATTGACGCGATTGCCGGTCTTTTTGTTGATCGTGTGGAACGCAATGCGCTCGGACGTGCTCGCCGCCGTGTAGAGGCCGACACCGCAACTCACCTCGCCGAACTTGATGAAACCCTTCCACTGGGCACGATGACCGGCCATCTCGATACTCCCGACTCGACGCAACCAAAACGAGTCAAGCGAATCATTTGCGAATTTGTTCCGCATCGAAAAGAATCGGAAATCAATGACTTAAGCGATCTCCGCCTCTCCTTTTGCGAGTCTCGATCATGCCTTTGATTCGCTGCATCTTTTCGAGATGGCGTGCGTTTTGTGAGGATTGCAACTGGAAGGCAATGGGATGGTTGACGGTGACGACATTGGCCATGACGCTATAGAGGACGACGAGCGTGCCGCCGTCTCGTTTCCGTTTGACCGGATGACGGTACAGCGGTTTCGCGAAACCTTTCCACACGCCCGCTGGAACGACCGGCGGAAGGCGTGGCTCGTCCCTGGAAAGACCGCGCGACGGCGCATAGATCGCTGGATGGCAAGGGAAGAGTCGCGTGTCGATCCGTATGCCGATGCGAGGGGCAGGGATGCCTTCGAGTTCGAGCCGATCCTTAGCCCCTATCTTGGCGTTGACAAAGAAGGGTTCCGCATCAAGACGCCCTATTCGCGCAAGCTGGTCGAGGAAATCCGTCAGGTGCCGTTCGCGCGCTGGGATGGCGAGCACAAGGTCTGGCGGGTGCCTTTTGCCTCCTATGACGATCTCGTCGAGCGCTGGCATGACATCGAGACGGAAGCACAGCGGTGCGAGCCTGAAGAACGACGCAAGCGCGCCGAGGCGCGTAGAGGGACGGACGAGGAGAGGACCTCCCGCCTCCGGGCGGCCGAACGCAAGCGCCGGCGCATCCCGATTCCCGTTGACGATCTGCCACCGCCGGATCGGCCGATTGCGACCACGGCCTACGGTATTGTCGTGGTGAGCGACAGCAACGGCGAACTGGTCGAGCGCGAAGACATCGTCGAACTCTATCCGGCCCTTCTCGAGGACCATGTCTGGGCCACATGGCGAACGCCTTCGCTTGACGAGCTTGTCCACACCTGGCCGTCGAAGGTCGAACCGGGAGAACAAGAACGTCGGCGGGGCTGGTGGCTGCCGACCCTTGAGGAGTTGCGTGAGGCGCGTCGAACGGCGAGTGCGCGCGAGCGTCGAGCGAGCAAACGCACTTCCGACTGACCTCAATCCGATGGTGGCTCTATCTCGATCATCACCGGTGCATGGTCGCTGGTGTGCTCCCAGCCTCGTAGACCACGCCGGACGCTCGCCTTCCGAAGCCAAGGCGCGAGCGTCGGGCTGAGGAGAAGATGATCGATGCACAGGCCCGCATCGCGTTCGAAGGAGTTCCGCCAGTATTTCCAGAAGGTATAGATCCGTCCCTTCGGATGCAGGTGGCTGACGGCGTCGGTCCAGCCCTGGGCGAGAAGGTCCGCATAGGCCGCCCTGACCTCGGGGCGGAACAATGCGTCGTCGCGCCAGCGCTCCGGTGCATAGACGTCGAGATCGGTCGGCATGACGTTGAAATCGCCGATCAGCGCCACGGGAAGATCGAGAGTCAGCAGATCGGCCGCATAGGTGTGGAGCCGCTCGAACCAGCGCAGCTTGTAGTCGAATTTCGGGCCGGGCGCCGGATTGCCGTTCGGCAGGTAGAGGCAGCCGACCAGGATGCCGTCGACAGCGGCCTCGATATAACGGCTATGGGTGTTGTCCGGATCGCCGGGCAGGCCGCGGCGCGTCAGGATGGGGGTTGCATCCCTGGCGAGGATCGCGACACGGTTCCAACTTTTCTGCCCATGCCAGACGGCGTCGTATCCCAATCGCTGGAGTTCGCGCCGGGGAAAGCGCTCGTCCGGCGATTTGAGCTCCTGCAGGCAGACGATGTCGGGCGCGTCTTCTTCCAGCCATCGCAGAAGGACGGGAAGCCGGCCGTTGATGCCGTTGACATTGTAGGTGGCGAGTTTCACGAAGCTGCTCCTCGCGCGGAGATGGTCTAAGGGGAAACCGTCCCGGAATTTCAAAGGTTCCCCGCGCCTTTGGAGCTCCAGGGACGCGTGCGGCAAGATGATCTCGCCGGACGTCTTTCCCTGCCATTGCAAAGATTTTGAGCGCTCCTATCTGTGCTGAAGATCGTTGGAGACGACCGCGATGAAGACAATTCCCATCGATATTCTTTTTGATGACACGGCCGAATTCATTCTGCCGCGCCGGTGCGCCAAGACTGATCGACAGGCCGCGTCCTGCATCTGTTGCGGAAAAACGGACCAGGCGATGGACGATGACGGCTGCGGTATCTGCGATGCCTGCCTTGATGCACCGCTACAGGTGACCGGCAATCCCGATGGCCTTGATTTCCCGGATAGCTTTCCCCATTTATCGCTCACTGCCCGTCATCGATGAACTGCCTGCAGCGACGATATCCGTCGCGCGTTCGCAGTCGTCCGGGTCAGAAGGGCGCTCCCCGAAAGGCTCGAGCGCCCTTCGTCATTTCGGGACAGTGCTACCGGCAGGATCACGCGGATCGCCGCGAGCGCCAGGTTCCATCCTTGTCGCGGGCCAGCCGCCAGCGGCGCGCATCGACATCCGTACCGCGCGCCGTGCGATAGGCCGGGACCGAAAGGTGAAATTCGCCGCCGTCCGGATGCCATTCTCCAATCATGGCGATCCCGTCGCCGAACTCGACCACACACATGCCTTCCGCAGCCTCCGCATCTTCGACGCGAACCTCGCCGCCGGGAAAGGCGTGACTATGCGGGAAGGAGAAACGCATCAGCCGACCTGCTCCACGGAAAGGGAGCCGGCAGGGAGCGGCTTGATCAGCGATTCTGCCGAGACGGACGGATCGAGCCAGTCTGCCCAGGCGTCGCGCTCGAGGATCACGATTTGGCGATCGTGGTAGGCTGCGAAATCGGGGCCGGGCTCCATGGTCAGCATGGTGAAGGCCTCGCCGACCTCGTCGGTCGCGCGCCAGATGCCGGCAATGGCAAAGATCGGATCCCCGACCTTCTGAAACAGCCACTTGTTCTTGCGCTTTTTGCCTTTCTCGACCGGGTCCGTGAATTCGTAAAAGCCGTCACACAAAATCAAAGCCCTGTTCGAGCTGAACTCGCGGCCTTCCGACCGGAAATTGTAGACCGGCTTCCTGCTCGGTCCCGGCCAGCTCCATCGCCGCTGGTCAAGTTCACCAGCGCCGCGCTCGCCTTCGACCGAGCGAACGATGGGCGCCGTGTCGGTGATCCTGATATCCTCGCGCGCCTCGATGTTCGGCCTGCCCTCGGGAAAGCGGATATTCATCTTGAGATGCTCGAACTCCTCGATGACCGAGGCCAGTTCGACCAGCAGGCGATAATCGTTGCACATGATCCCTCCAGCAGCTCCGTCATATCTTGGCTCGGCAATAATCTAGCGCGGGCACTGAGGATTTCGATGCGATTGGCTGCGCCAATCAATGATCGCCTAGATCTCCAGCTGGAGCTGATCGTCCGGTCCCCGTTCAATATCATCGCCGAAGGATGACAGGGTCACGCCGAGAAGGCGGATCCCTTTCGCCGTGGGAAACAACGGAGCAAGGAGGGAGTGGACGGTAGCGACGATCTCTTCCGCGGATCCGAACGGGACTGCTTCGGTCTTGCTTCGTGTGATGATCTGGAAATCGGTGTATTTCACCTTCAGCGTGACGGACCGACCGTGAAGGTTCTTGGCCTCGCAATGGCGCCAGACCTTGTCGACTAGGGGGGAGATTTCCGCACGCGCTGCATCGAGATCGAAGAGGTCGGTCATGAAGGTATCTTCGGCGCCGACGGACTTGCGCTCTCGATCCGGTCGGACCGGCCGATCGTCGATGCCACGGGCAATCGTGTAGTACCAGGCGCCCGACTTACCAAAATGCTGCTGGAGAAATGCGAGGGACTGTGCTTTCAGGTCCGCGCCGGTCAAAATTCCGAGCCGTTCCATCTTAGCGGCAGTCGCCGGCCCGACGCCGTGGAATTTCTTGACGGCGAGACCCTCGACAAAGGCTGGGCCATGCCTGGGCGTGATGACCGCCTGTCCATTCGGTTTGTTGAGGTCCGAGGCCATCTTTGCCAGAAACTTGCAATACGAGATACCGGCCGATGCGTTGAGCCCGGTTACCTCCTTGATACGAGCGCGGATCCTGGTGGCGATCTCCGTCGCAACCGGGATGCCCTGCTTGTTGTCGGTGACATCGAGATAGGCCTCATCGAGCGATAGCGGCTCGATCAGATCGGTATGCTCGGCGAAAATCGCATGGATCTGGGCTGAAACGGCTCGATAGACTTCGAAGCGGGGCGGAACGAAGATTAGATCCGGGCAGCGCCGCTTGGCAGAGATCGATGGCAGAGCGGATCGCACGCCGAACACACGCGCTTCATAGCTTGCCGCCGCCACGACACCGCGGGCGGCCGCGCCGCCGACAGCAACGGGCTTGCCGCGCAGTTCCGGATTGTCACGCTGTTCGACGGAGGCATAAAAGGCATCCATGTCCACATGGATGATGCGCCGGACCCGCTCCTCCCGGTCCGGCTTCTGCTCCATCATGTCGATCAGCGTGACATGTTGCATGGCTCATTTCCACATCGACCGCATGCGCTCTCGAACATCGACGCGGATCTGATTTGCGCTGCGCTCGCTGGCGGCGGCCGAGATCTTCGGCCAGGTTGCCGTCTCGAAATACTGCAGGAGCGTGGCGGGAATGAAGCGGGTCCGCGACGCATAGACATGCCGGTCGCCGGTCGCAGACTGTCCATGCGTGAAGAAGCGCTGCGGGGTGACAAGGGTCAGATTGTCGCGCGCCCGGGTCATGCCGACATAAAGCAGCCGGCGCTCCTCTTCGAGTTCGGCGGTGGTGCCGGCGCCGAGATCGGAAGGCATGCAGCCGTCGACGACGTTGAGCATGTAGACGGCGCGCCACTCCTGTCCTTTGGCCGAATGGATCGTGCTCAAGATCAGATAGTCCTCATCTAGCAGCGGCACCCCGGCCTGGTCGCTGGTCGCATCCGGCGGGTCCAGTGTCAGTTCGGTCAGGAACCGCTCGCAGCTCGCATAGCCGCTGGCGATCTGTTCGAGCTGCAGCAGGTCGTCCTTGCGGGTGTCGGCATCCTCATGGATACGGTCGAGATGCGGCTCGTACCACATCCGCACCGTGCCGATCTCCGCGGGCCAAGCGGCCTCCGCCTTTCGCAGCTCCGTGACCAGCGTGACGAAGGCGGGCCAGTCGTCGCCGGTCTTGGCCGGCGGCGGGATTTCGGCGAGCGACTGCAACGGCTCGGGATCGGTCGCGATCGTGTCGAGGATCTTGCCAGCGATCTGCGGCCCGATACCGGGCAACAGCTTCAGCACCCGGAAGCCGGCAACCCGGTCGCGCGGGTTTTGGCTAAATCGCATGACCGCCAGCATGTCCTTCACATGGGCAGCGTCCAAAAATTTGAGGCCGCCAAATTTGACAAAGGGAATGTTTCTCCGCGTGAGCTCTATTTCCAGCGCGCTGCTGTGACTGGAGGTTCGGAACAGCACGGCCTGCTGTTTCAGCGTCATGCCGATCTCCCGGTTGGCCAGCACCTGCTCGACGATATAGGCGGCCTGGTCGATCTCGTCCTTGACGGTGACGAGCATGGGCCGCTGCTCGGAGACCCGATCGGTCCAGAGGTTTTTGGTATAGCGCTCCCGTGCCAGCTCGATGACGGCATTGGCGGCGGCAAGGATCGGCTGCGTCGAGCGGTAGTTGCGGTCGAGCGTGATGACGTCAGCGGGTTTCGGCGAGAACTCCTTCGGGAAATCCAGGATGTTGCGAATGGTCGCCGCGCGAAAGGAATAGATCGACTGTGCATCGTCGCCGACGACGGTCAACCCGCGGCCGCCGGGGGCCAGCGACATGAGGATCGAGGCCTGCAGACGATTGGTGTCCTGGTATTCGTCGACGAGGATGTGGTCGAAGCGCTTGCCGACATCCTCGGCCAGTTCCGGTTCTGAAACCATCTGTGCCCAGTAAAGCAGCAGATCGTCGTAATCCAGGACGTTCTGCGCTTGTTTGGCCTCGGTGTAGGCGGCGAAGAGCTGCTTCAGCTCTTCCTCCCATTCCAATACCCACGGATAGGAGGATTTCAGGACCTCCTTGATCGAGGCCTCGGAATTGACGACGCGAGAATAGATGGCGATGCAGGTGCTCTTGGTGGGGAACCGGCTCTGCTTGGCGGAAAAGCCAAGGTCATGCCGAACGAGGTTCATCAGGTCGGCGCTGTCCTCCCGGTCATGGATGGTGAAATCGACGCTGAGGCCGATCTGCTCGGCATACATCCGCAAGAGCCGCGCGCCGATCCCGTGGAACGTGCCGGCCCAGGCCAGGGCGTCGGTCATGATGGCGGCATTGTCGCCCAGCACTTGGCGGCAGATGCGCTGCACCCGGCGCGCCATCTCGGAGGCTGCCCGCCGCGAAAACGTCATCAGCAGGATACGGCGCGGATCGGCGCCGTTGACGATCAGGTGCGCGACGCGGTGTGCCAGCGTGTTGGTTTTGCCGCTGCCCGCGCCGGCGATAATCAGGAGCGGGCCGCCGATTTTTCCATCCTGCAGGCCAATGCCATGTTCGACGGCCTCGCGCTGCCGATCGTTGAGTTTTTCGAGATGCGCCGCCGCCATTTGTCCCCAGCATGCCTAAGAAAAATTTCCTACCCCTCCGATCGCGGGATATCTCCTTGATGCAGCTAAAGGATTCGTTTCAACGACTTAGCCGAGGGGCAACTTCCGGACCGGAGTCCCGATTGACTCAGTTGGGCAATCGGAACAAATAATGAACATACCAGCTTCAAGAACCGCTGGAAACCCTAGGGAGTAACAATTCTGCCGTGACCAACCATGCCCTCAACCCCGTGCTGGCCGAGCTTCGCGAGCGCATCGAGCAGCTCGAAGGCGGCGCAACGCGCGCGCGTCAGGTGCTGCCTTTCGGGGTTACCGAGGTCGACCGGGCATTGCCGGGCGGAGGGCTCGCCTTCGGGGCGCTGCACGAGATCGCCGGCGGCGGGGGAGGGACGGTCGACGGGGCTGCGGCCGCACTGTTCGTGGCGGGCGTCGCGGCGCGGTCCGGCGGCAAGGTGCTCTGGTGCATGACGCGCCCGGACCTTTTTTTCCCAGCCGTGACGCAGGCCGGGCTCCATCCGGATCGTGTGGTGTTTTGCGAAAGCGACCGTGAAGAGCAGGTATTAGACGCGATGGAGCAGGGCTTGTCGTTTCGTGGCCTCGCGATCGTTGTCGGTGAACTCGTTCGTCTGCCGATGACCGTCTCACGGCGCCTGCAGCTCGCGGCCGAGAAGACAGGGGCCATGGGCATCGTGCTTCGGCGATGGCGACGACAGAACGAAGCTTCGGACTATGGGCAGCCGACGGCCTCGACGACGCGGTGGCGCATCAGCACCCTGCCGTCGCAAAGACTGCCGGTGGCTGGTGTTGGCAGGGCGCGCTGGCTGGCGGAACTGATGCGCGTCAAGGCCGGCGAATGCGCCGAATTCGAAATTGGAGCCCCCGATGCCAAGGGTCGTATCTGTCTACTTCCCGCAGCTGTCGACCGAGCGGATCAGACGGCGCGCTGGCGAAGCCTTGCCGGCTGACAAGCCGCTGGTCGTGATTGCCTGCCGCGGATCGAAACGATGGATCTCCGCCGCCGATCCGACAGCCCAGAAGCTTGGTCTGCGCATTGGCATGGCCGCCAGCAAAGCGCAGGCCATGGTCGCCGATCTTCTCATGGTCGATGCGGCCCCGGCCGAAGATGCGGCGGCGCTGGAGCGGCTGGCGCTTTGGACGCTGCGGCAATATAGCCCCGTCGTTGCGGTCGACGGCGCCGACGGTCTCGTCATCGATACGGAGGGCGCCGATCATCTTCGTGGGGGCGAGGCGCTTCTCGTGTCCGGCCTCATCAATCTCTTGCGCGGCCGTGGGCTGACGGCGCGCGCCGCTGTCGCCGACACCTGGGGCGCCGCGCATGCGCTTGCCCGGATGCTGGCGGCGGAAACGACGGTGGTGCCGTCGGGCGATGTGACGAAAGCGGTCATCGACCTGCCGATCGTCGCCCTGCGGCTGCCTGCAGAGGTCGTCCGGGGCCTGCGTGTTCTCGGCATCGATACGGTCGGCCAGCTCTCGGCCATGCCGCGCGCACCGCTGACGTTGCGGTTCGGGCCGGAACCGGCGCGTCGGCTTGACCAGATGTTCGGCCGGATCGCCGAACCGATCGAGCCGATCCGCACGCCGGAACTGATCGAGGTCTCGAAGAATTTTGCCGAACCGATCGGTGCCCCAGAGACCATCGCCAAATATGTCCGCCGGCTGGTCGGCCAGCTCTCGGCGCGGCTGGCGGAAAACGGCCTTGGCGCGCGGCGCTGCGACCTCTTCATCCATCGCGTCGACAACACACGCCAGCATCTGCGAGCCGGTCTTGCCAAACCCGTCCGCGACCCGGCGCGGCTGTCAAAGTTGCTCTGCGACCGCATCGAGACCATCGATCCCGGTTTCGGCATCGAGAAGCTGGTGCTGGTCGCAGTTTTCGCCGAGCCGCTGGAGGAGCGTCAGGTCGCTTCCTCGCTGATCGAGGAGGAGATCGCCGACATCACGCCGCTGGTCGATATTCTCGGCATTCGCGGCCACCGGCTCTTTCGCGTCGCGCCCGTCGCCTCCGACGTGCCGGAGCGTTCGGTCCGGCGCATCGCGGCGACCGCGCCTGACGTCGGCGAGGCCTGGGCCGTCAAATGGCCGCGGCCGACGCGGCTCTTCGCGCACCCGGAGCGCATCGAGGTGATCGCGCTGCTGCCGGACCAGCCGCCGGCGGTGTTCACCTGGCGCGGCAAGCGCCGGAAGGTTGTGCGCGCCGACGGCCCGGAACGGATTTTTGGGGAGTGGTGGCGCCGGCCGCGCGAGTTCCAGGCGGTCAGGGACTATTTTGTGGTCGAGGACGAGCTTGGCGAACGCTACTGGGTCTATCGCGCCGGCGACGGCATCGATCCGGAAACCGGCTCGCATCTGTGGTTCGTGCATGGGGTGTTCGGATGACACGCTATGCCGAGCTGCAGGTCACGACGCATTTCTCGTTCCTGCGCGGGGCGTCCAGCGCCGAGGAACTGTTCGCGGCGGCGGCCGCGCTTGGCATCGATGCTGTTGGCGTCGTCGATCGCAATAGCCTGGCCAGCATCGTGCGCGCCTGGGAGGCGGCCAAGGCCACCGGCATTCGGCTCGTCGTCGGCTGCCGTCTCGATCTGACTGACGGCATGTCTATCCTCGTCTATCCCATGGATCGACCGGCCTATTCGCGGCTGACCCGGTTGCTCTCGCTTGGCAAGGCGCGCGGCGGCAAGGGCAAGTGCCTGATCGATTTCGCAGATGTTGCCGAGCACGCCGCCGGCATGATCGGGGTGCTCGTGCCCGACGAGGCCGACGAGACCTGTGGCGTGCAGCTGCGCAAGATGGCAGAGCTTTTCGGTGACCACGCCTATGTCAGCCTGTGCCTCCGTCGCCGGCCGAACGACCGCATGCGCCTCCACGGCATTGCCACCATGGCCACCCGCTTCAAGGTCAGGACTGTCGTCACCAACGATGTGCTGTTTCACGATCCCAGCCGGCGCCAGCTGCAGGATGTCGTGACCTGCATCCGCATCCGGACCACCATCGACGATGTCGGCTTCGACCGGGAGCGTCATGCCGATCGCTTTCTGAAGGCGCCGGAGGAAATGCACCGGCTCTTTGCGGAGTATCCGGAAGCGCTGGCGCGCGGCCGCGAGATCGTCGAGCGCTGCAAGTTCGATCTCGGTGAGCTGCAATACCAGTATCCCGAAGAGGCGATCGTGCCGGGACTCGATCCGCAGCAGTCGCTCGTCAAGTTCACCTGGGAGGGGGCCGCCAATCGCTATCCCGAGGGTATTCCCGACAAAGTGCAAAAGTGCCTGCGGGACGAGCTGGAGCTGATCCGGGCCATGAACTATGCGCCCTACTTTCTCACCGTCTATTCCATTGTCCGTTTTGCGCGCTCGAAAGGGATTCTTTGCCAGGGCAGGGGCTCGGCCGCCAATTCGGCCGTCTGCTATTGCCTTGGCGTCACCTCCATCGACCCTGATACCAACGATCTGATGTTCGAACGGTTCATCAGCCAGGAGCGGGACGAACCGCCGGATATCGACGTGGATTTTGAGCACGAGAGGAGGGAGGAAGTCATCCAGTGGATCTACGAGACCTACGGCCGCAGCAAGGCCGCGCTCTGTTCGACCGTCACACGATATAGGGCGAAGGGCGCCCTGCGCGACGTCGGCAAGGCGCTTGGCCTGCCGGAGGACATGATCGGCCAGCTTTCGTCCGGCGTCTGGGGTTGGTCGGAAGGAGTCTCCGAGCGCCAGATCCGGGAAAACAACCTCAACGCCGCCGATTATCGGCTGAAGCTGACCCTGGAACTGGCGCAGCAGCTGATGGGCGCGCCACGCCATCTTGGCCAGCATCCGGGTGGATTTGTGCTCACGAATGATCGGCTCGACGATCTCGTGCCGATCGAGCCGGCGCGCATGGACGATCGCCAGGTGATCGAATGGGACAAGGACGACATCGAGGCGCTCAAGTTCATGAAGGTGGACGTCCTGGCCTTGGGCATGCTGACCTGCATGGCCAAGGCCTTCGCGCTGATGGCCGCGCACAAGGGCGAGGTATGGGATCTCGCGTCCATTCCTTCCGAGGACCCTCGCACCTATGCGATGATCCGCAAGGCCGATACGCTTGGCACCTTTCAGATCGAAAGCCGGGCGCAGATGTCGATGCTGCCGCGCCTGAAGCCGCGCACATTTTATGACCTGGTCATTCAGGTGGCGATTGTCAGGCCGGGGCCGATTCAGGGCGATATGGTCCATCCCTATCTCCGGCGCCGCGAGGGCAAGGAGCCGGTCGACTATCCGACGCCCGAATTGGAGGCGGTGCTGTCGAAGACCCTCGGTATCCCGTTATTTCAAGAGTCGGCGATGAAGGTGGCGATGGTCTGCGCCGGTTTTTCCGGCGGCGAGGCCGATCAATTGCGGAAATCGATGGCGACCTTCAAGTTCTCGGGCGGCGTCTCGAAGTTCAAGGACAAATTGGTCGCCGGCATGGTCAAGAACGGCTACTCGACCGAGTTTGCCGAGAACACGTTTTCCCAACTGGAGGGTTTTGGTTCATATGGCTTTCCGGAGAGCCACGCTGCCAGTTTCGCGTTGATTGCCTACGCCTCGAGCTGGGTCAAATGTCACCACCCCGATGCCTTCTGCGCCGCGCTCTTGAACGCGCAGCCGATGGGATTTTACGCGCCAGCCCAGATCGTGAGGGATGCCGCTCAGCACGGCGTCGTGATCAGGCCCGTCTGCGTCAATGCCTCGCGCTGGGACTGCACGCTCGAGGAAATAGAAGGAAGCCGTCATTGCGCCGTCCGTCTCGGCATGCGGGTGGTCAAAGGTCTCTCGACGGCAGATGCCGCTCGCATTGTGGCCGCACGCGCTGACGAACCTTTCTCCTCTGCCGATGATCTCTGGCGGCGATCAGGCGTGCCGACGGCCGCGCTGGTGAAACTCGCCGAGGCCGACGCCTTCCTGCCGTCACTCCAGTTCCAGCGCCGCAATGCCCTATGGGCGATCAAGTCGCTGCGCGACGAACCGCTGGAGCTTTGGGCAGCCGCCGCCGACCGCGAGGCGCATCAAGTCGCGGAAGTGCAAGAGCCCTCGGTCGCCCTGCCCCCAATGAGGGCGGGACACGAGGTCGTCGAGGACTATGCCCACACCGGCCTCACCCTTCGTCAGCACCCGATCGCCTTCCTCCGCAATGACCTTCGCCAGAAGGGCATGGTCACATGCGCCGAGGCCATGGGGACGCGCGATGGTCGCTGGCTGATGACCGGCGGCCTGGTGCTCGTGCGCCAGCGGCCGGGATCGGCCAAGGGCGTCATGTTTCTCACGCTCGAGGACGAGACCGGCATCGTCAACGCGGTGGTCTGGCCTTCCCTGTTCGAGCGCCAGCGCCGCGTTCTTCTCTCGTCTTCGATGATGGCGATCAACGGCAGGATCCAGCGGGAAGGGGATGTCGTCCATCTTGTGGCGCAGCGGCTGTTCGACCTGTCGGACGATCTCGGCCGGCTGGGCGAGCGGGATGAGCAGTTTCCTTTGCCTCATGGCCGAGGAGATGAGTTCGCACGCGGTAACGGTGCGCCCGATCCGCGCGAGCGGCCGAAGGCGGCGGCGCCAGCGCGTGACATCTACCTACCGGACCTCTTGATAGATCGGCTGAAGGTAAAGAGCCGGAATTTTCATTAATTCCCAACTCAAGCCGATCATTGCGGAACGAAACGAGCGCAGTTGCAGCGGATGCCGAGGAGCTTTGCAGTTGTAGGAGTGTAGGGCCAAGGCGAAGCGTACAAACCCCACTCGGCCCCAAAATAGTAACTGCACCTGACCCGCAAGCTCAGCATCTTCCAAAACTACATTGCCAAGCGGGCGCCATCCAGACACAACGCTACTTCCTACAGATCAAGCAGCGCATCATCCACATAGACGCGCATTCTTGACGACGGCAAGGTGATGAGGATTGTCGGGCCGATGGCGATGCGGCTGGCGATTTTCAGCTTCAGCTGTTCGTTTCCAACGGCGATGTCTATGACATTGACGCTGCCCTGATGTTGCACGCCTTGCACGACAGCAGAAATGCCTTCCTCATTTTCTGCAGCGAGGGCGATATGTTCCGGCCGGATGCCGATCCGTACGCATTGGTCCGACCTCAGCCCGGAAAGGCGTTGGTTGCTGAACAGAAGGTGCTCCTGCCAGTAAAGCCGGTCGTCGCGGCGTTCGACACCGAGAAAATTCATACCGGGCGAGCCGATGAAATTGCCGACATATCGGTTGCGCGGATTCTCGAACAGGTCCTGCGGCGTGCTGCGCTGGATGACGCGCCCTGCGCTCATGACCAGTACCTCATCGGCGAAGGTCATCGCTTCGTTCTGGTCGTGGGTAACATAGACGACTGTGTGACGCGTTTTGTCGCTCGCCTGCTTGATGCGGCGGCGCAGGTCGAACTTCATGTGTGGATCGATGACGGTGAGAGGCTCATCCATCAGGAGTGCGGAGAGATCGTTGCGGACGAGGCCGCGGCCAAGCGAGATCAGCTGCTTTTCGTCCGCCGTCAGCCGCCGCGATGACTGGCCGAGCCTTGATGAAAGTCCGAGCAGTTCGGCGATTTCCGCCACCCGCGGCTCGATACGAGACGTCTCCCAGCCCCGGCAGCGCAGGGGAAAGGCAAGATTCTCATACACAGTCTTCGATTGGTAGATAACAGGGAACTGGAATACCTGGGCGATGTTGCGTTTCGCGGTCGGTGTGCGTGTGGCGTCTTCGCCTCCGACGAGCACGCGGCCATCGGAGGGATAGAGCAGGCCCGAGATGATGTTGAGCATCGTCGTCTTGCCGCAGCCCGAAGGGCCGAGCAGGGCGTAGGTCTTGCTGTCCTCAAAGATGATGTCGGTCTTCTCCAGCGCATAGGCTGCTGTCCCATAGCGATGCCCGACCTGTTCAAGCTGGATCGTTGCCATCAGCTTTCTCCCTTTCCGGGCGCATGCAGCAAGGCACCCTCTTCATGATCCTCGAAGACGAACAGTCGTTCGGGCGCAACGGAAAGGCCCATCTGGCGGCCGATCTCGACACGGTGAACCCCTTCGAGTTGCACGACGGCTTCCCCCAGCGCGGTCGCGACATGTAGGAATGTTTCCGACCCGGAGACTTCGCCAAAGGTAACGCGCCCGTTGATGCCGCCTTCGTCGACCGGTACGATCTCGTTTGCGCGGATGCCGAAACGATAGTTCCCCTCCACCAGTGCGGGCCATCGGGTCGGGGCGGTTAGGGCCAATCCGCCTTCGAAGACGATGCGATCCTCCGTCAGTCGTCCAGGCATGATCGTCATCGGCGGGTCAGTCACGATGCACGCCACCAGTGCGGAAGCTGGGGACGCATAGACAACCGGTGGATAACCCGATTGCAGAACCCGCCCCTCGTGCATGACGACGAGCCGATCGCCGAGCATCATGGCTTCGGCGGGCTCGGTAGTGCTGTAGACGATCGTCGCATCCGCCTGGTTCGCCAGAAGACCGCGGAACTCTTCCCGTAGCTGCTCGCGCAGCTTGTAATCCAGATTGACCAGCGGTTCGTCGAGCAAAAGGACGCCTGCTTCGCGAACGAGCGCGCGCGCCAGCGCTACACGCTGCTGCTGTCCGCCCGAGAGCTGCGCGGGCTTGCGCTCCGGAAATGCGCTGAGGCCCACCGTCTCCAACACGGTACGCACGCGGCGCTCGACCTCATGCCTGGCCATTTTGCGCTTGCGCAGTGGAAAGGCGACGTTTTCGAAGACGCTCATATGGGGGTAGTTGATGAATTGCTGATAGACCATCGCGACGTCACGTTTCCATGTGGGCAGGTCGCCGAACGGCTTGCCGTCGCGTGTCAACGCGCCGTCGTCGATATCCTGCAGGCCGGCGATGGCGCGCATCATCGTCGTCTTGCCGGAAAGCGTGCGGCCGAGCACGGTTGTCAGGCGGCCTCGGTCGAACGTCAGGGAGATGTCGTTGAGATGAATGTCGCCGTTGCGGCGGAGCGACAGGGAATTCAGGATTAAGCTCATGGGATCTTCCTAGCGGATAGCGCCGGCAAGCGTGCCGCGCGAGAGAAGTCGCTCGACGACGATCGCGATCACGATCAGCGGAGCGACGGAGACCAGTGCCGAGGCCGAAAGGCTCCACCACGGCGTGACCGACGAATTGAGCGATACCACCGCCACGGGTAGGAGTTGGGTATCAGTGAAGGTCAGCGTGAAGGCGAAGAAGAAGTCGTTCCAGCCGAAGATCAGGCAGAACATCGCCGCGACGAGAATGCCTGAAAGCGAATTCGGTAGAACGACACGAAGGAAAGCCTCGAAGGGCGTGCACCCGTCAAGCATCGCCATTTCGTCGATCTGCCGGGGCACGCCGTCGAAGAAATCCACCATGATCCACACCGCAATCGGTAGCAGAAGGGCGATGTAGACGAGCACCAGGCCGATCTTCGTATCGAGCAATCCGATGAACTGCAGCATCAGGAAGAAGGGAATTGCGAGCACGATCGGCGGCATGATGCGCTGGGAAATGAAAAAGAAGACGATGTCAGCATTCTTCACGCAGCCGGCGCGATAGGTGAAACGTGACAGACCGTAGGCGGCGAGCGTACCCAGCATGATGGAAATCAGGCTCGCGCTGCCTGTGACGATCACGCTGTTGAGATAGGGACGGGCGATATCGATGCCACCCGCGCCGCCAAACAGGCTGCGCCAGCCGGAAAGGGAGGGGTCATAGCCAGCCCAGGGGAGATATGTCGGGCCACCGGTGACGCCGTTCGCGGTCTTGAAGCTTGTCGTCAGCGCCCACATGAGGGTAGCTAGGGTCCGGACTCACTAGAGCCACCAGATGACGGCTGCGGCGAGAGCGACGGCACCCATGAAGTTTTTGATGTTGCGATCGAAGCGGGTGGCGAGGCGACGCCAGTCCTTGAGACGGCAGAACATACGCTCGATGACGTTGCGCTGCTTGTAAACGGCGCGGTCGTACTCGTACTGGACCTTGCGATTTCGACGTGGCGGGATCACAGCCTCGGTACCGCGCTCGTCGAGCCACTCGCGCAGAGCCTGGCTGTCATAGCCCTTGTCCGCGACGAGCTGCGCGGTGGGCGGCAGGGCTTCGATACACAGCCTCGCCACCTTGCAGTCATGGACGTTGCCGGGCGTCAGGAGCAGGACGTGAGGGCGACCTTTCGCGTCGCAGACGGCATGGAGCTTGGTGTTCCGTCCGCCTTTCGTGCGGCCGATACCATGAGCCATGGCCCCCCTTTTCCGCCGCCTGCGCAGCGGTGGACCTTGATGCAGCTACTATCGATGAACAATCTGTCCGGCGCATCCTCGGCTCCGGCGAGTGCGCTGAAGATGCCTTCCCAGATGCCGCGCTCGGACCAGCGAACGAAGCGATTGTAGAGCGTCTTCTTCGGTCCATAGACGTCGGCGCAGTCCGCCCAGCGTCCACCGCATCGCAGCGCGTGGACGATTCCGCTCAACACGCGACGATCGTCCACGCGCGGCTTGCCCCGCACATCCGTTGGCAGGAGCGGTTCGATCCGTTCCCACTGCGCATCGGAAAACCAAAAGAAATCAGACATCTCACCGCCCTTTCGTCGCGGCAATGAATCATGCCCCAGCGCTCAAGGAAAGCTAATTATTGGGTCCGGACCCTAGAACGAAGGAGCTCCAAATGAGGATGGCAGCATATTTCAGGGTGGAGAACAGCGACATCAAGCGCTCCTTCCGATGAAAAGACGAACGAGGAGCTTGGCGATGATCGTCATCAGCACGATCATGACGACGAGATAGGTGATGGAAAGCGCTGCTGCATAGCCGATCTCAAAATCGCGCAAGCCGCGAATGTAGATGTAGTAGCCGGCCGTCTCGGTGGCTGTTCCGGGGCCGCCGGAGGTCAGCACGTAAACCGTTTCCATAAGCTTGGACGCCTCGATCAGGCGGATGACGAGCGCCCCGATAGAGACCGGCGCCAGCATGGGAAAGGTGACGTTGAAGAAGGTGCGGATCGGCCCGGCGCCATCGATCGCGGCTGCCAGGAAGGGTTCGCGCGGCAAGCTGAGCAGGCCAGCGAGCAAAAGCAGGAACATGAACGGCGTCCATTGCCAGATTTCCACCAGCATCACGGCCGCGAACGCCCAGTTCGCCGACGTGAGCCACGGATACGGACCGAGGCCGAACAGGCCGAGAAAGTCGTTCGCCGGACCCAGCGATTCATGGAAGATCGTACGCCAGATCACCGACATGATGACCGGCGTCGTCATCATTGGGATGAGGAACAGGACACGGAAGAACCGTCGGAAATGCATCTCGCGCCACACGATCAGTGCGAGTGCGAAACCGAGTACATACTGTATAAGGACGGTACTGACCGCCATCGCGGAAAGCCGCCACATCGCCTCCCAGAACCGTCGATCGGCGAAGACACCGGCGTAGTTCACGAGGCCAGCCCAATCGAGGCCCGGCGAGATGGCGTCCCAGCCGGAAAGCGACACCCGGATGGTGAAAATGAGCGGAAAGAGGATGATCGCCAGCAGCACCAGAAGGCCTGGCAGCAGGAAGCATGATTTGTAGAACCGAAGTCCTGTCTGGTCCATGACGGGCCGTCCGTTTCAATTGCAAGAGAAGGGTCTGGCGGGGCGTCGAGACCGCCCCGCCTTCCGGAAAACCCGGTATGAGTGAGGAGCGTCGCCTCAGCGCCCGCGATCCTCGAGCGCGACGACGTTGGCATAGGCCTCCCGCAGGTGATCGGTGCCGATCTTGTCGCGGATTTCCTTCCATTGGGCGGCAACGCCATCGAGCGCTTCCTGCGCGCTCTTCTGGCCGGCCATGGCCTCGGCGACACCGTTGGCGAGCGATGACATGAATTGGTTGACGCCCGGCACCCGTAGGTCGAAGACGCGGTTTGTACTGTCATCCATGCCGCTCAGCGTCTGGACGTAGGTTTCAGCCACCTTTTGGTCCCAGCCAAGCCTGTCCTGCCAGAACTTCGGATCGAAATGGGTGGTGCGATACGGATTCACCCCAAAGCGGCCGATCTGCAGGTCGAGCGTGGTGTTGGCCTCGTTGGAGAAAAAGCAGAGATAGTCGAAGGCCATGTCTTGGTTCTTCGAAGCCTTCGCCACCGCCGATGTCCAACCCCAGGTGATGTAGGGCGGTGCGTTCGGCGTTTCGAACTTGTCCCAGCTACCGGTCGTGCGGTTCCAGACCTCATGCGCGCCCGGCAGGGGAGCCGCCCCGACCTTGTTGCGGATCGGGCTGTCTGCCTCCTGAGCCTGAATGAAGGCGTCGTCCCAGGAGTAGCTCATAAGCGTCTGCCCGCCGCCGAACGAAAAGATCTCGTCGCCGAGGCGGAAATTGCCGCCGCCCGGCGGGAAGGCCTTCTGCGCGTCGATGAACATTTCCAGGCCCTTGACCCAACCCGGATTGTTGACCTGCGGCTCCATGGTTTCCAGATCGAAGAAGAATCCGCCCTTGACGCTCGGATTCTTCGCATAGGCCGCCACGCGGCTGATGAATGCCGAGAACATCAAATCGTCGCGCTTGGTGACTTCGGCGCTGCCGAAATGCGGCTGACCGTCACCCGCCCAGTCCCATCCGGAGAAGAACTTCGCGACCGCGTTGTATTCCTCCCATGTCTGCGGCACACGCAGCTCCTTGCCGGTCTCCACCCTAAACTTCGCCTGCATGTCGGGATTGTCGAAGATATCGGAACGGTACTTCATATAATGGCGGTCGCCGTCCACCGGATATTGAACCATCTTGTCGCCCCAGGTCGCGACGTCCTTGTAGTTGGCCGTCACGTCCTTCATGCCGCTGACCTCCTTGTAGGACGGCGGAACCGGGGCGAGGAAATCGTGCAGGTCGCCGATCCAGAGTGAGGGATAGAACAACACGTCATAGGCCGCTTGCTGCGTCTGGAACGGGATCATGATGCGCTGGTAGAGATCGCCGAAGGGGATGTGCACCACATCGACCTCGGCGCCGGTCAGCGTTTCGAACTGCTTGGCGTGCAGGTCGGTCGGCTCGCCGATCACGGGAAGAGGAAGAGCGGGAAATTCCTCCTCGATCCGTCGTTCAAATCTCATCCCGCAATAGCGTCAGCGCTCGATGGTGTGGGATGGCTATCATGTGGGCTTGGACATACCAGGCGATTTGCGTGCGGAGCGAGCTTGTCTCAATGCGGCGATCATGTCTTCGCCATGGGCGTGGTGATCCGTGGCGCCGTCGGCCTTTGCCGCCTGCAGGAAAACGGTAACACGCGCCTTCTCGATCTCTACGGACCGAACGAGGTCATCCACTTCCCGCTTTCTCGACATCAGGCTGTCGAAATGGAAGCCATTTCCGATGCGATTGTTCAATTTATCAGTCAAAGGGAGTTGAACGAGGCTCTGATCTCCGACCCGTCTCTCGCGAGAGATATTCTCGCGGCGTTGACGGCGCAGGTTTCGCTCAACCTCGACCAGATCGCGCTGATCGGCGGAACCCCCTTCGACAAACTCAGATACTACCTTCTACGCCTGATATATCGGCCGTTCGATACGGACCGCACGGTCGTCTCCATCCGGCACCATCCCATTACGACGATGACGATCAATCGGACCGCGCTGGCCGCCTATCTCGGTACTTCGACCACGAGGCTCGCATGCATGTTGCGGGCGCTTGAGGGGGACGGCGTCATCCGATTATTGACGCCTCGCCACCTCGAAATCCTCGAAGAGGCGAAATTGCTGGGATAGACGGCAGGGTTCTCCAGAGGAGGAAGCCCGCGAGGAGATGTTCGCTTCTCCGATTTCACGGGCGGATTGATCCACGGCAAAGCGCTTTCCAGTGCCGAACCTTAGAAGGCTATTTTATTCTATCATGGAGGTTATCATGAATAGGAATGCAAAGATCGCGGTCTATGCCGCTGTCGTGATCATCCTGGCTTTGGTTGGTTATTCGTTTTTCACGTCGCCGGCGTCTGCGCCGGTTGATTCCACTCTGCCCACGAATGCGCAACCGGCCACACAATAGACGGACGATTCTCTAAAAATCCTTTGAATGTAACTATGAGAGAAGCTCGATTTGGCGAGCAGCGTCGGTCGTCTTTGGTCGAAGCTGATTGCGAAGCCTCTGCTGCAAGCCTTTTGGGCAATTGCCCGACCGGGAACCGCGATAGCCATGTTGTGTTGCGCCTATGCGGGGTGCCACGTCCGAACGTCCTTCGACGTCACGCGGATGTGCCCGGCCGGATTGAGCTGCTTCTCGTCGTACTTCTCGCTGGCGATGCGGCTGAACGTGTCGATATATTTTTGCAGTCTGAATTCGTCAGCGCGGGGCGGGTCGGCAACGGCTTCAAGCGCGTGGTGGGAGATTTCGACAACCACGATCCCCGCGCCAGAGTCCATCAGCAGCCTTCCTTCGTCTCCCGAAGATGTCAGAAATCCGGATTTCAACGTCAGCGGCATAGCGACCCCCTTCGCAAGCAAAGTTCCTTTGATAAGCCGTGCGGCTGCGATCCTTGATGAGGATCAGAGCAGTCGCTTGTGTTGAAACAAATACATGCGCAGCGTCGCGCGGCATTGACGGGGGTCAAAGCGGCGGCGCCGATTCTCGGTTTTAGTCAACTGATGCCAGCAACGAGCCGAGAAACACAGTGGCTTCGCGAACTTCCTTGGGAAAACGACTGATCGACGCGCTGCAATCGGCGGCGATCGTGCTTGGCCTTGCGCTCGTCGTGGCCCTGTCCGCCTACGGACTGATGGGCTGGAGCGGGATGCTCGCTGCCTTCCTCACTGTTGCGCTGGGGGCGACGATTGCATCGTTCTTGCCGCCTCGATTGATTCTTTACGCCTATGGCGCCCGCGTTCTCTCCCCTCGCGAATTGCACGATCTTCAGGCAGCTGCGGGAGCGCTTTCTGAACGCGCCGGTCTACTCGCGACTCCGCGTATCTGGTATCTGTCGAACCCCGCGCCACAGGCTCTCACTGTCGGCGTACCCTCCAATGCGGCCATCATGGTTTCCAGAGGATTGCTGGCGCTGCTGACGCCGCGCGAGCAGGTCGCAGTCATCGCTCATGAGATTGCGCATATTTGCAACAACGACCTGCGCATCATGGCGCTGGCGGACGCATTCTCGCGGGTGGCTGGGATCTTCGCAAATGCCGGCATTCTCTTGCTGCTCCTCAACATTCCGCTGACCGCCCTCGAGCACAATCCGGTTTCCTGGATGACCATCGTCCTGCTGATTGTCTCGCCGACGATCGCAAGCTTGTTGCAGCTCGCGCTGTCGCGCACGCGGGAGTTTCAGGCCGACGCGACCGCGGCCGAGCTGATGGGCGATCCGGAGGCGCTTGTTGCCGCCCTCTGGAAGCTGGAAGGCGCGGAAAGAAATCTTTGGGAGTCGAGGTTTCCTGGCCGGCGCATGCCCGATCTCCGCATTCTGCGCACACATCCTCTGACGCGCGAGCGTGTGCGACGGTTGGGCGACCGGGGAAACCGCACTTCGGTTCGCCGCCCTTTGTCGAGCTTGTCGAACAGGCAGTGAAGGCATCGGCCTGGATTGACGAGCATCAACGCAGTTTGCTGCGGCATCGTCAAAATGGAGAAAGTATCGACTGGCGGCGGTCCGATGCGCCATGACCGCTTACAAGCGAGGGCAAAGCCGATGAGAACGAACAGGACCTGGATACTTATAGCCGATGGATCGCACGGCAGGATCATCCGCCAGCTGCGGCCCGATGCGGAAACGGGCGACCGGTTGGACGACCTGATCTTCGAGATCGATCACAAGAAGCTGAGTGAAATCATGGCGGATCGGCCGGGTCGAAGCGTCACCGCAAAAGGAACGCGGCGCTCCGCCATGGAGTATCACTCCGACCCCGTTCAGGAGCAGGAAGCTCGATTTGCCGGCATGATGCTGGATACGTTGATGCGGGCCTATGCCGCGCAGGAATTCGATCGTATCGTCGTCGTGGCCGAGCCACGCATGCTCGGCGCCATCCGTCTCAGGCTTCCGCCGACGCTCCGACGCGCTATCGTCAAAGAGATCGCCAAGGATCTGACGAAACTGCCGCCTCAGGACTTGTACCGGGCGCTCGGTCGCCCTCACGTCCTGCTCCTGACGCCCGGCAACGTCCATGACTGCAAGGTGGCGAGGCTGTGTATCGAAGCCCTGCCGCCCACCGCGCAGCTCGTCGCGGACAAGGGCTATGACAGCCAGGCTCTGCGCGAGTGGCTCGACGAGCGCGGTACCGAGGCTGTGATCCCGCCACGTCGAAATCGCAAGGTCCAGTACGAGTACGACCGCGCCGTTTACAAGCAGCGCAACGTCATCGAGCGTATGTTCTGCCGTCTCAAGGACTGGCGTCGCCTCGCCACCCGCTTCGATCGCAACATCAAAAACTTCATGGGTGCCGTCGCTCTCGCCGCAGCCGTCATCTGGTGGCTCTAGTGAGTCCGGACCCTAGATCTTCCCCATTTTGATTTTCTATGGAGGTTAGACTCCCATCAATGGCTATTCAGAGAGCCGTGAGCAGGGAATGACGACGTGAAACTTTATCTGGAAAACGTCATTCACTTGCATTACATTCTCGTTCCGAAGTCCGGGGCCGTGCTTCCGCAGTGCTTGAAAGCATGAGCCTCACGGTATCTGATGCGGTTCGTATTAAGCTCACCCGGACTGCTAACGAGGGGGCGCTGCCTCTTGAACTCCTTTGTGGCAGTGAAGCACATGACGCCTGGTTTCGGACCATGGTGCTTGAAGCGTTAAACGATACTCGACCGGATTTATCGGACGACGAGGCGGAGGCGCACTTTGCCAAACGTCGAGCGGCGGCCCGCCTGAAAGCTGGTGTGCCAGAATCGTGAAACTTACTTGGTCTGCGTTTGCGATGTCGAATCGCGACACCATCTCCACATACGTAGAGGCAGATAATCCCGCAGCAGCCGTCCTGATCGATAAACGGATCGTAGCCGCCGCCCGCCGCCTGCTCGATTTTTCTGCCAGCGGGCGCGTGCGTAGAATTGACGGGACACGCGAACTCGTCATCCATGGAACGCCATACCTCGCTCCCTACGCTATTATCGAGACGACGGTTCGAATTCTTCGCGTACTCCACGGCGCGCAGGAATGGCCGGTACATGGGACATCTACCGCTTAGTTGGTGAATGCGTTCTCGCAGGGGAGGCGACGGTTCGATTCCTTTCAAGAGCGGGAAGCATCTCTGGAACGTGCGCGCTTCCGCCGGTGGAGGACATTTTACAAGGACGTGAACTGTCGTTCGATCTCGACTCTGCTGTCGCCTCGCGCAAGACATAACGCCAAAAGTATTCTCGCTTTGACAGGCCCTATGTCACTGCCCGCAATGATGCTGGATCTGTGGTTCTGGTTGCTATCGACGACCAGGCCTGAATCGGTCCTCGAGGTGGAACCTGTCAGCACCACCGGCTTCTTCACCTTCAGGACCAGTGATGGCGCCCAAGCGGTCTCTTCAAGACTAGCTGTGCCATGCCCGATAACGATACCTCCAACATCAGGGTCCGCCGCGATTTTCAAGCATGTTTCTGCAAGCTCCGACCAATCCTGACAGCTGACCGCTGTACTATCGATTTGACGGAAGTTTATCGGGATGATGTCTGCGAGTACTTGAACTGATGGGGTGGATGCCCCCTCCAGCCGGCATCGGCATATGATGCCTGCTCAGCGCCATGGTGGCGCTTACGGAGGAGAGGCAGATGACAGCAGTCTACATTCTGGCGATTGACCTCGCGAAGCGTAGCTTTCAGGTCTGCGCGACGGATCGCGGCGGGGCGGTTCTATTTAATCGAGTTCTTTCTCGGGCACGTTTGCAGCAGCTTTTGATCGAGCATTCGCCCTGCATCGTCGCGATGGAGGCCTGCGCCACCAGTCATTTCTGGGGTCGCGTCGCGCAAGGCTGCGGTCACAACGTCCGGCTGATACCGCCGATTTATGTAAAGCCGTTCGTAAAGTTATGCTCACCTCGCCATAACTTCACTAATCACGAGGTCGTCGTAATGCGGAGGAGCGCGGCCTGATCGGCGGATTTTCGCTGTTTTCCGATCGGCTTGCTTTGCATTATTCGGTGCCGAACCTCTGCGGGTCAATCGACCAACAGAGGACTCGCCAATGCCCTATATCCGTCACGAACTAATTGCCGCACTCAATTCCTCCCTTATCAGTCAGCGATACAGCCCGGTCGTGGTGAGGAATTACTGCACCTACGCATCTGGATTTCTCGATTATCTGGGACAGCGGGGCATCCTGGTCGCAGACGTGATCGACGTGCAGGTAGAGCAATACCTGCGGCACGCGATCGTAAAGTTCGAAAAGGAGCGTGGTCGACGTCCCGGCGCACGCTGGCACGAGGTTCCGCGCTCCGGAATTCATGCGCTGTTGCGACTTGCTCACGGTCAATGGCCGCCAGCAATCGAGCCTATCTGCGCGGCCGATGTGGCCCGATTTGCAGTTTGTGACGAATACGAAATCTGGCTGCGTGAGGAACGCGGGTTGGCTCGCTCCAGCGTCGCAGCGCTGATGTGGGAAGCCCGGAACTTTCTTGCCTGGCAGATCGATTACGGAAGCGGCGGCTTGGCGGGGCTGAGCGTCGTTGACGTAGACCGTTACATGGATCTGCGCGCGCCGAAACTGACGCGCTGCTCGCTGAAGTCTGTCGCAGAGCGGCTTCGCTCGCTGCTGCGATATCTCCACATCACGGGTCGCGTCACAACGGACCTGTCAGGGCATGTGATAGCTCCGACGCTTTATGCATATGAAGGAGTGCCCTCAATCCTGGAGCGAGACCAGATCGCCGCGGTGCTGGAAACCGCGAGGGCGGACAAGACGCCAGCGGGGCTGCGGGACCATGCAATCCTGCAACTCCTTGCAACATATGGGCTACGGTCTGGAGAGATCCGCAATCTGCGGATCGAGGACATCGACTGGCGGACGGAAGCCATCCATGTTCGCCACCACAAGACGCGGGCCAGCACATCGCTGCCCCTGATGGAGCCGGTCGGTGAAGCGTTGCTTGCTTATCTGCGTTCCGGGCGGCCCGTGACGGACGCCAGGGAAATCTTCCTCCGCACGCGCGCGCCCTATCGCAAGCTCGACAAGCTTTACAGCGTGGTTCGCCGGTGGCTCCGTGACGCTGGTGTCCAACCGCCTGGTAAGTGTGGACCCCATATCTTCCGCCATGCGCGCGCTGTTGAGATGTTGCGGGTCGCGGTGCCTCAAAAGGTCATCGGCGACGTGCTGGGGCACCGTTCGACGGGATCGACGGCTCCCTACCTCAAGCTCGCCACCGAGGACCTCAGGGCCATTGCGCTTGACGTGCCGGGAATGGAGGTGCTGGCATGACCGCCCGCTGGCCCGATCCCGACCGCGCGATCATTGACCGCCATGTCGCGATCCTTGATCTGCACAGCATGAAAAGCCGAGCCTGTTATCGGCAGGTCCTGCATGGCTTCCAGGATGTGGCCGAACGTTACGATGCACTCGGTCAGGAAGTGCTGATTGCGTGGCTGCGTAAATCGGCCGAATGCTGGGCAGCGACGACGCGGCTACACCGCACCCGCATCATTGACCGGTTCCTCGAACGCCTGGTGGAAATCGGCGCGATCGAACGCAATCCCGTCACCGCTCTGCGAGATGCGTGCAATATCAAGCAGTGCATGCCCATCTGGCGGGCATTGGCGTCGCGGGATCCGGAACAGGCTCTCGCCGAACTGCGCCAGCCCAGGCCGTTCGGCAGCGTGCTGGGCGAAATGATGGCTGAGCATGTCGCGATGATGCGGCGCAGAGGATACAAATACACTTCGCAGCCCCTGTTGCTCTTGCGGTTCGACCGGTTCCTGCAGCTGCATCCGGGACCGGAGGCCGAACCGCTGAGCGCCATGGTTGATCGATGGGCGGCAACGAATGTCACGCGTCACCAAGTGGAGGAATGCGAAAAGCTCAAACGCGTCTTTGCGAAAATCCTTCGTCACCGCGACCCGTCGATACCTGTGCGGCGACCGGACCCGAGACCGAGGAAGGAGGCGGCCAGGCAATGGCGAAAGGCTCATATCTACTCGCCTGCCGACGTGCGGCGGATGCTCGAGGTTGCCCGCACCTATCCGTCTCCACGGGTGCCGCTTCGGCCGCTGAGCATGTACACAATGCTGCTGCTGGCCTATTGCGCAGGCTTGCGGCGCGGCGAGCTTGCCCGGCTCGATCTTGGTGACGTTGACCTGCGGGACGGTACGGTAACCGTCCGGCAGACCAAGTTCTTCAAGACTCGGATACTGCCGCTTCCCGACAGCGTTGTAGTCGAGCTTCGCGCCTACGTCGATGCACGGCGTCGTGCCGGTGGATCACAGGACGCGCGCTCCGGCTTGTTCTGGCACGAGCGAGGCGACGGTCACTACACGCCGGAAATGATCACGTGGTTGCTCTCTGACGTCATACGTCGCGCTGGGTTGAAGCCATTGCGAGGAAAAGCGGGCCCTCGCGTTCATGACCTGCGCCACTCGATGGTCGTGAACAGAATCCTGGAATGGTACCGGACGGGTGTCAACCCGCAGGATCGCCTGCCGTTCCTCGCGACCTATCTCGGCCATAGGGATATCAACTCTACATTGGTCTACATCACCGTCACGCAGGAGCTGCTGCATTACGCGAATGAGCGGTTCCGGGCAGTTGGCGCACCGTGCCTCAGCATGGGGCAGGAGATGCGGCCATGAGCAAGGTTGACCGGTTCCCGGCCCTGCTGCGCGCGTTCTTCTACGAATGGCTGGTCGAGCAGCGCAACGCATCCATCCATACAGTCCGATCATACCGCGATACCTGGCGGTTGTTGCTCCGGTTCGTCGCCCAGCGTACTGGGAAGAAGGTGGCTATGATCACGCTGGCCGATCTGGCCGCCAGCGAGGTCGCCGCGTTCCTCAGTCACGCCGAACATGACCGTGGCGGTACGATCGGCACGCGCAACTGCCGGCTTGCGGCGATCCGCAGCTTCTTCCACTTCGTGGCCACAAGGGATCCTGGATCGATCGCGCAATGCGTGGAAATCCTCAACATACCGATCAAGCGCGCTCCGGTGTCGGAACCGAGCTATCTGGATCCGGCGGAAGTGACGGCGATCCTCGCTCAGCCAGATCGTTCGACCATTGAGGGCATGCGGGATCATGCGCTGCTCTCGTTCCTCTACAACAGCGGCGCACGAATACAGGAAGCGCTCGACCTTTGCCCAGAAGCAATCCGGTTCGAAAGCCCGAGTTGCGTGCGTTTGACCGGTAAGGGACGGAAGGAACGTATCTGTCCGCTCTGGCCAGAAACCGTGATGTTGCTGCGGAAACTGCTTGAACGGCAACCACGGGCGCCCGACCAGCGGCTGTTCGTCAACCGCTATGGCGAGCCGCTCAGCGCCTCCGGGGTCCGGTTCAAGCTCGCCGCCTACGTGAAGGCGGCGGCCGAAACCATGCCAACGCTGCGTGCCAAGCACGTAACGCCACACGCCTTCCGGCACGCCACCGCCGTGCACCTCATCTCGGCCGGCGTCGACATTACGGTCATCCGAAGCTGGCTCGGTCATGTCAGCCTCGACACGACCAACCACTATGCCAGGGCCAATCTGGAAACGAAGCGGAAAGCCCTGGAAAAGGTCGCCGTTCCAGCCACACCCGGCAGCCAGCCATCCTGGAAGCGCGATGCCAGCGTGCTCGCCTGGCTCGACACACTCTGAAATAATGCGGAGGAACATCGACAAGAACGGCGAAAATCCGCCGATCAGGCCGCGCTCCTCCGCATTACGACGACCTCGTGATTAGTCAAACGCCAGAAGAGTGACGCGGCCGACACAGCAGCAATCGCCGAGGCAGCATTGCGCCCCAGTATGCACTATGTCGAGGTGAAGAGCGCAGAGCACCAAGCTCGGGCCGTGGCTTTCCGCACCCATCAATGCTTTGTCCGCCAGCGGACGCAGCTTATTAACGCGTTGCGTGGGCACCTTGGCGAATTTGGGATCGCCGTGGCGCAAGGACCGGCCAATCTCACTGCCGTCGTTGGTATTCTCGCTGACCAAACGAATGATCTGCCTGAAAGCGTCAGGGAGATTGGCCGTCTTTACTTGGATCAGATTGGGCTGCTGACGGAAAAGATCGACGGACTGATGCTGACGCTCCGAGAAGCCACCAAGGCGAATGAAGACATGCGTCGTCTTTGCACTGTTCCCGGCGTCGGGCCCGTGACGGCGGGCGCAATCCTCGCGTTTGCTCCCGATCTGCGTGCTTTCAAAAGCGGTCGGAATTTTGCTGCCTGGCTCGGCCTCGTACCCCGCCAGCATTCTACTGGAGGAAAGACCCGGCTGGGAGGCGTGAGCAAGATGGGGCAAACGGATATCCGTGAATTGCTCATCGTCGGAGCCATGAGCTTGATCCGCTGGATCGTGCGCAAGGGCGTGTTGCCGGACAATTGGCTGGGAGGCGTTTTGGGACGAAAGCCTCGAATGGTCGCGGCTGTCGCGCTCGCAAACAAGATGGCCCGCATTATTTGGGCGATGATGACGAGGGAGCAGAATTACAGAATGGCGTGATCCGCTGCTCTCTCGAAGAGCAACGCGGTGATGCCTGGGGCCAGAAGCCCCGGTGAGAAGATCGACTGACGGAACGATGCGGAAAGGACTTCAATGTTCAGAATGGGGTAAACCAGTCCCGGCGCTCGAGCACAAAGCTCTCTGAACCGATGTGGTCTCTGTTCTTCGAACTGCATCCCGGCCCGTGGCTCTCAGGCCACATCATGAGGCCTGACACACGACCGATAGAATTCCTCGTTCGCGGACTGACGTCAAAAAAATCTTCTTGCCAAACAGGGGGCATCCACACACGCCCCGCCGCGATCCGTCGCGCAGACCTGAAAGCTACGCTTCGCGAGGTCAATCGCCAGAATGTAGACTGCTGTCATCTGCCTCTCCTCCGTAAGCGCCACCATGGCGCTGAGCAGGCATCATATGCCGATGCCGGCTGGAGGGGGCATCCACCCCATCAGTTCAGGTTGAAGCCTGGCCATCGTGGAGTTGGATATCGTGTTGGCATTTTCGGTGTGCCACGCTGTCAATGCTATTTCAGCACTTGCGCGTTTGAGCGGAAAGGAAAGCAGAAACATGGAACACCGCGCCATCGAACTTAATGTTGGCGTCGTGTACTGCATCGCGTTGTTCGCCATTGTCTTCGCGCCTTGAGCCGCAGTTCGGGGAATGTATTGACACGACGTTCCGTGCGGTGGACAAGGATGGTGTGCTTGAGGGAGATCGACTATGGCTGACGAAACGAATATGGCAGAAGTATCCGAGGTGGCATCGGTTGATGCTGTGGCGCCTGTAGCGAAAAAAACACGTGCACCGCGTCGCGCGAAAGCCATCGCTGAAGCAACAGCGATTGAGGAAGCACCCAAAGGGGAAGCGGCCGTCAAGGAACGCAAGAAGCGTGGTCCTAAAGCCGGCAACTCGGCAGCTCCTGTAAGCAAGCCGGCTCCGGTCAAGGCCAAGCGAGGGCGCACTCCTGGAAAACCCACCAAAGCTGCTGCCGCAATCGCGCCTGCGTCGGCGATGGATGAGATGGCAGAACTGTTGCAGTTGGAAGAAGAAAACAAGCGTCTTCGCCAGTCTCTTGCTGAAAAGCTCCGCTCGGAAAACACGGACCTGCGCAAGCGGCTGGGCATCGCCTAAGAGGCGAAAATCGCGACGGGGAACAGCTCGGCCGCTCAAAGAGATTCCCTGTGTGCTTCTGGCTCAACCTGTGAGCCGGAGGGGAGATTTGCGACGTCATGTTGCGATCCCACTCGAGGTTGAAACACAATGAAGTCACCCTGGAAGATCATCAGTAGTCTGATTTCGAGGCGTCAAGCGGCCGAAGAACAGGTTTCGGTCAAGGTTGACGGCGCTACATCATCGGCAGATACTTCGGACGCGCCAGAGGCGCCGCCATATATCCCGGTACTGGCACCAGATGAGACGCCTGAGGGTAAAGGTGCCTCTCCACCTTTAGTCAGCCTGATCGATAGTGGCAGCGCTCCAGGTTCGGATGCTGTCCCCGATGATCGGCCAAGAGCGCCTGCGGAACGCCAATTCGTCGGCGCCCCCGTAGACAAACCTTCGAACGGACTTGAGCAAGAGGCGCCCTTAAGAACATCAAGACCGAGGCCCAAGCAAGGCAACCGAAGAAAACGAAGCCCTGCCAAGGACGCAACCGGAATGACAATGCGGCCGATGAGCCGTGACATACCGGAAAGGCAACAGGCCGACCCATTTCAGATCGAGGTTGCCGGTGTCGATGAAGAAATACGCGCCTTGACCCGTAAGTTAACTGAGAAGCTGCGGCACCAGAATGCGCAACTGCGCGCCTTGCTTTCACGTTTCGGCGGGCCGTGAGGCTGGGAGCATCCGTAACCGTGTCACGAAAAGCGTAGAAGCATTTCCTTGAGGCGCCTGTTGCTTGCAAGCAGATGCTCGCGAAGCAATGCCTTCAAGCGCTTGTTTTCCGCCTCTAGGTCGGCAAGTTCGGCAATTGAACTTGATGTATCCATCGGTTCTGAGGGCAAGCCGGCAGAGCGCTTTGCCTGCTTCTGTCGGATCGCTCTCCTTCTTGCTGTAACCTTGGAAGCCTCGATGAAAGTGGGCTCACTCGCCTGATGCGTTTCAACAACAGGGGCGTCTACGGGGCCATGCGCGATTGATATTGTGGCGACCTCTGGCGCATTGCCCTCCAATAAATCGGCGGGACATTCAATCGCCGCCGCAGCGGATAAGTGAGGCAGCGTATCGGTTGGCAAAAGAGTATCGTTCTTCAGTTCGGCTTCCTCGAACCGTTTAAACAGGTGCGCCGACTGATCTTCGACCTGACGTGCAACGGCTTTCAGGTCAGTATCGCCCCATATAGAGGTGGGCTTTGACTTGTTCTGCCGGGATCGGGACTTGAATTCAACGACAAAGTTGCGTTGCTGCGAGCGCATGAAGATATCTCAGATCATGAAGCTATGTGGCGCTCTAGGGCGCGTAGGCGATCAAATAGCAGATGCTGGTGCTAAAACACAACCTTCTTGCAGCAGCACATGTCGGCCCGGTTCGCTTGCACGAGACGCTGATGATCAGATCGTGGCTGACGAGTTCGAAAGCGAGCAAGCTCGCCGGCCGAAGGAATGGTTCGACATCGGGCAACCACGCCGCTGGCGTCCCAGCCGATCACGCCCGGCGTCTATTCGATCTTGTCCTTGGGCGCGCGGATCTTTGTATCGACCGGGTCACCGAAATCGCTTTGACCTCGACCAGGATGTCGCGCCCTGTCGGTTCAGGGGTGTCGAGTTCGACATCCAGAAACGACTCCGGATCGTCAACTTGGAGATACTTGGTGAGTGCAACGGCTTTCATGGTGTGCTTCCCTTTCGTGTATGTGTAATTCGGCTGGCTATTTGCGCGGACCTGCGGTGAAATCGAGCGTCGCCTTGGCGAGCGTGTGCTGCCAGAGGAAGAAGCCCGTCAGCGCGCCCGTCGCATCGTTCGGTGCGCCCAGCGTGTCGTGTCGGTATCCAGCGCATAGACGGAGTACTCTTAGGTATGCTGGCGGCCCACAGGCGGGCATGGGCCGATGAACTGTTTGACGCCTGCATCGTTCATGCCGACTTTCGCGCCCTCCGGCAGTTCCTGGGCATCGATCCCGGTTGCGGAAGCCGCAATGCCGGTGACAACCCAGTGCCATAAGCCGCTGCCGGTCGGGGCGTCCTTGTCATAAAGGGTCACGGCAAAACCCTTGGTGCCTTTGGTTGCGCCGGACCAGGCCAGTGCCGGGCGCGCATTTTCCCCGGAGCAACCGAACGCATTGGCATATTGGCTTGCGCCGATGCTCGCGCCGGCGGCCAAGTCCGGGCTGGTCAGGTTGAACTCATCGGCGGATGCCGACATGACGCCCAAGAGCGTGGTGGCCGCAGCTGTGGCAGCAAAAATGGTCTTCATGATAGTTTCCTCTATTTTTCATCGAATTCGACCGTGACGAAGACGAGTTCGTCGTCGCCGATGTTGGTGAGGTCGTGAACGAAGCCGTTTTCGGCACTCAGATCATCGAAGTGCTTCGTGTCGCCGGCGCGGTAGTTGATGTTGGCGATACGGCCGTCGTCGAAGCGAGACCTGCCTCGCCCATCGGTCAGCACCGTCCAGAAATACGACCGGTCGTGGCGATGCGTGGGCAAGGTCTGACCCGGAGCCAGACGCAGATGCCAGATGCGCATGGCCCCGGTATCGAGCACCAGATTTGTGCCGATCCGGTCGTTCACGCGGGCTTGCGCGATTTCCCGATCTGTCAGCGGTGCGGTCATGCTGCGACCCCGTGGACCGGATAGGAAGTATAGCCTCCGGCATCGCCACCGAAGAGTGTTGCCCCGTCGAACCCTGCCAGCGTCAGTCCTTCGGCGAAGCGGCGCGGCAGATCGGGATTGGCGATGAAGGGGCGGCCGAAAGCGACCGCATCGGCGAGGCCGTCGGCAATGATTGCCGCGGCCTTGTCCTTGTCGTATCCGCCGGCGACGATCACCTTGCCGGAGAAGACGGAACGCAGCGCCACCCGGAAGTCGCGTGGCGTTTCCGGAGCATCGTCCCAGTCGGCCTCGGCGAGATGGATATAGGCAAGGCCGATCCGGTCGAGTTCTTTCGCGAGGGTCAGGATGGTGGCGGGCGCTTCCGGGTCGTCCATGCCGCGCTGCGTGATGAAGGGCGAGAACCGGATGCCGGTGCGATCGGCCCCCATGACCTTGCTCACCGTCTCGGCCACCTCAACCGCGAAGCGGATGCGGTTTTCGACGCTACCGCCATATCCATCGGTGCGATGGTTCGACGACGCTCGCAGGAATTCGTCGATCAGGTAGCCATTTGCGGCGTGGATCTCGACCCCGTCGAAACCGGCCGCCTTGGCGTTCTCCGCCGCCTTGCCGTAATCGTCGATGACCCGCGCGATTTCCTGCGTCGACAGGCCACGTGGCGTCGGGCAATCGACCATGCCGCCTTCTCCGGTCTCGGGATCGGCGATCCACACCTGCGCACCCGGCGCGATGGCGGAAGGGGCGACCGGTTTGCCGTCGGGATGGAAGCTCTCATGGCTCATCCGCCCGACATGCCAGAGCTGCAGCACGATCCGGCCGCCCGCGGCGTGAACCGCGTTCGTCACCAGCGTCCAGCCCGCGACCTGTTCGTCGGAGTGAATGCCCGGGGTGAAGGAATAGCCCTTGCCCTCGGGAGAGATCTGGGTGGCTTCGGTGATGATCACGCCGGCCGAGTAGCGCTGCGCGTAGTATTCGGCCATCATCGCATTCGGCACATCTCCCGGCTGGGTCGAGCGCGAGCGGGTCATCGGCGCCATGACGATCCGGTTTCGAAGGTTCAGAGTTCCGATGGTGAAGGGTTCGAAGAGAGAGGAAGTCATTGTGGTAGTCCTTTCGGTCAGGCGTTGCAGGCGACAGGAGCGGGCTTGTGTTCCTGGCTGAGGATGAAGAGGAGGCCGATCACCGGTACGATCGCGGCGGCGAAGGGAATAGCGGCGGCGCCGAAGCTGCTGTCGATCACAGCCCCGCCGATCAAGCCGCCAAGTGCATTGGCGATGTTGAAGGCCGAGATGTTCGCGGTCGCGGCGAGTTCGGGCGCAGCACTCCCGAACTTCATGACCCGCATCTGCATCGGTGCGACATTGGCAAACGAGACGATGCCGAAAACGAAGGCCGCAACGACGAAGGGCCACTTGAACGGCGCGACCAGGCCAATGACGATCAGAGCGGCGATCGTCGCGGCGGGCCATCCGATCAGGGCGCGGCGCAGATTGGTATCGGCCGACTTGCCTCCCAGGCTGTTGCCGATGACGAGGCCAAAGCCGACGATGACCAGCAGCCAGGTCAACGACGAGCGCTTGAAGCCCGCCACATGTTCGGCAACGGGGGCGATGTATCCGTAGAAAGTCATGAAGCCGACCCAGCCGAGAACGGTAATCAGCAAGCTCGCCAGGAGATTGCGGTCGCGGAAAGCGCCGATCTGGTTACGCACGCTTTGCGGCGCATCGGCACCCTGGCGCGGGATGACCAGCATGATCGCAATCGCCGTCAGCACGCCGAGCCCTGCCACCACCATGAAGGGAACCTGCCAGCCATAGAGGTTCCCGATCCACGCACCGCCCGGAACGCCGAGCACATTGGCGAGCGTCAGCCCGGCGAACATCTGGCCGACCGCCTGACCTTCCAGTTCCTTGCCGACCAGTCGCGTCGCGACGACGGCGCCGATGCCATAGAACGGCCCCTGGGTCAGTCCGGCGAGTACGCGGCTCAACAGAATGACATTGTAGTCGCTCGTCAGCGCCGTGATCAGGTTCGCGATAACGAACAAGACCATCAGACCGATTAGAACCCTGCGCTTGCCAAAGCGCGCCAGCCACAAGGTCAAGATGGGACCGCCGATGACGATCGCGAGCGCGTAGGCGGTAATGAGATTACCGGCTTGACCTTCGGTGATGCCCAGTCCATCGGCAACTTGGGTCAATATGCCGGCAATGACGAATTCAGCCGTTCCGATGGCGAAGGCCGCCAGTGTCAGGATCCATACCTGCAGCGGCAGCTTGGAGGTGAGTGACATGCCTCTGGTCCTTCAGTTGATCAGCGCACCGCCATCGATGTCGATGACGGCACCGGTGACAGAGGGATTGTCTATGACAAAGAGATGGCCGGCGGCCACGTCGGCGGCCTCGGCCACACGGCCAGCGGGCAGGCGTTCGGCGGCGCCTGCGAACATCTGTTCGCGCGCGGCTTCGTCCATCCCGGAATAGGCTTCGGTCCTGGTCAGGCCAGGGCTGACGATGTTGACCCGGATTGGCGCCAGCTCTTTCGCCAGCATCTTGGCCGTCGCCTCGAGCGCGGCGTTCATCGCCGTCTTGACGAAGGCACCGGGAACGGTGCGGCGGGCGAGGAACCCGGAAGTGAGCGTGATGGTCCCGCCCGGGCGGATGTGTTTCGCGGCCTCACGGGCGACGATCACCGATCCCCAGAACTTGACGTCGAAGGCGGCTTTCGCCGCGCCGAGGTCCACCCGGGTGACGCCCCCACCCGGTGCGCTCGACCCCGCGGTGACCACCACATGATCGACCGGGCCGACTTGCTTGAAGTATGCCGCCACCGAGGCTTCGTCGGAGATGTCGATGCTGTTGCGGCGACCAGCGATTTCGACCCGGCCGGGGCGGGCTTTCAGCGCCTCGGCAACCGCGCGGCCAATGCCGGTAGCTCCGCCGACGACGACGGAGACGGACGTGTCTGTGAATGTCATCGGGATTGGTCCTTTGAACTGTGTTGGGAGGGTACCGGCTCGTCGAAAACGGCTTCGAGGAGCGGTCCGCCGGGGGTGTGGAAGAAGACCCGGCGCTCCTGCAGCTCGGCCACGTCCATCAGCGAATAAGGAATGCCGAGCCGTTCGAGGCGGGCGCGGAAATCGTGGTAGGAGCCGTCGGGCCGAATGCCGACGTGATCAATCGCTTCTGCGGCGCGCCCGGGGTCTCCGCGCACTGTTCCGATGAGATGCACGAGTGGCCGGTCGCCGTCGAAAAGCCAGTAACCCGGAATGCGCTGGATAATCGCCGGGCGCTGACCCTCAGAGAGGTCGAGCACCTGTTCGAAAAACGTCTTGCTGGCGTCGAGATCGCGAGTGCGGATGGTGAGATGGTCGAATTGCATGAGGTGCCGTCCTTTCGCTCGAAGAAATAGCGAAGCGGCAGAACCAAGATAATTGAGTAGATTTCGATAATATTATCCGGCATATTCGGATAATGGATCGATTGGACAGCTTGGCGTTTTTCATCCGTATTGTGGAAAAGCGGGGTGTCGCATCCGCCGGTCGAGATTTCGGGCTGTCGGCTGCAACGGCCTCAGACAGATTGGCTGGTCTCGAGGCGTATTACGGCGCAACGCTTCTCAATCGAACTACGCGTTCCATAAGCTTGACCGATGCAGGCCGGTTGGTGCTTGAACGCGCCCGAACGCTCGTTGCGGAGGCCGACGATCTTGAAACGCAAGTAAAGCTAGGAATTAACCAGCTATCAGGCGTGATCCGTCTGAGCGCGCCAATCGATCTCGGCGAAAACCGGATCGTTCCCTTGATCGACGAGTTCATGGACTTGCACCCGGATGTCACCGTCGAACTGGTGTTGTCTGATGGCTATGTCGATATCGTCGGACAGGGGCTTGACCTGGCGATACGCTTCGGCGCCCTGAAGGACAGTAGCCTGATGATCAGGAAGCTCGGCGACAACCGCCGGGTCATTTGCGCGGCGCCATCCTATACTGAACTACACGGTACACCTCGGCACCCGGATGACCTCGTCAACCACAATTGCCTCGTCATGCAGTTCGGGCAGGCCGTGGACCGTGAGTGGTCTTTCCGCATTGGTAAGCAGATATGTGAGTTAAGCGTATCTGGAAACCGTATCGCCAATTCGGGCGCCCAGATAAGACGGTGGTGCCTTGCAGGGCGTGGTATTGCCCTCAAATCGATTTGGGATGTGCGGGAAAACCTAGAAGACGGCTCACTAGTTGAACTGTTGAAAGAATTTGCCCCACCCTCTGAATCAGCCCTTCAAATTCTCTTCCCCCGTGCCACATATCCGATCCGTCGGGTCCGCGCATTCATTGAGTTCCTCGCCGAACGGATCTAATGATCCTTAATCTCGTTGACGGGATTGGTTCAACCGTCCCCCGCCAATCCTGCCTTAATCGGTCAGCATCAGCACGGGCTGCAATTAAGGAACATGCCGCCGCTGCTATTTGATGTCGCCCGGAGCTACGCAAGCAATCTGCGTAAACCTCTTAGGGTCCGGACTCACTAGAGCCACCAGATGACGGCTGCGGCGAGAGCGACGGCACCCATGAAGTTTTTGATGTTGCGATCGAAGCGGGTGGCGAGGCGACGCCAGTCCTTGAGACGGCAGAACATACGCTCGATGACGTTGCGCTGCTTGTAAACGGCGCGGTCGTACTCGTACTGGACCTTGCGATTTCGACGTGGCGGGATCACAGCCTCGGTACCGCGCTCGTCGAGCCACTCGCGCAGAGCCTGGCTGTCATAGCCCTTGTCCGCGACGAGCTGCGCGGTGGGCGGCAGGGCTTCGATACACAGCCTCGCCACCTTGCAGTCATGGACGTTGCCGGGCGTCAGGAGCAGGACGTGAGGGCGACCTTTCGCGTCGCAGACGGCATGGAGCTTGGTGTTCCGTCCGCCTTTCGTGCGGCCGATACCATGAGCCATGGCCCCCCTTTTCCGCCGCCTGCGCAGCGGTGGACCTTGATGCAGCTACTATCGATGAACAATCTGTCCGGCGCATCCTCGGCTCCGGCGAGTGCGCTGAAGATGCCTTCCCAGATGCCGCGCTCGGACCAGCGAACGAAGCGATTGTAGAGCGTCTTCTTCGGTCCATAGACGTCGGCGCAGTCCGCCCAGCGTCCACCGCATCGCAGCGCGTGGACGATTCCGCTCAACACGCGACGATCGTCCACGCGCGGCTTGCCCCGCACATCCGTTGGCAGGAGCGGTTCGATCCGTTCCCACTGCGCATCGGAAAACCAAAAGAAATCAGACATCTCACCGCCCTTTCGTCGCGGCAATGAATCATGCCCCAGCGCTCAAGGAAAGCTAATTATTGGGTCCGGACCCTAGCATGTTCTCAATGGACTTCTCCAGCAGGCGATCGATGGAGGCGAGGACGTCGCGGAGCGGCCGAAAGCGGCGGCGGGTGGTATCTTTGTGCCCCGACCTCCTAATCAACCGGATGAAGGTGAAGGCCGGAATTCTCATTAGCCGATGTAGTTTGTGGAGGCGGCGAACCTCATCTTTGGCTGGGGTACGCCTCCAGCCTAATGGTTGTGCCAGCCAAGATCGGTGTAGGTGAAATCGTCGCCCTTGTAGGCAATTCGAGCTCGATAAGCCCGTGCGCAGGCGTAGGTGAAACAGTCGCCCATGTTCAACTTGGCAGGATGGTTTAGGATCTTACCGAACTGCTGCGCGGCATCGAGGGCCATGGTGCCCACGTCATCGGAAATCATTGCTTCCTTGCAGTCCAGGTCGGCTATGAACTGCTCGACAAGGCGACGTGCGTTTCCCATCATTTCGGAGGTAGCCGGTTTGTCTCGTCCAGAAGCCTCAGAAAGCCGACGCGCAAGTGACAAGGTCGCCTCCATGCGCACGACGGCCGAGACGTAGTAGGGGCCGCCGTCGTGCTCAAGCCGATCGATCAAGGCAGCGGCATCTTCTTCCTCGGAGAGAATCGCCACGACAACGGAGGCATCAATAAAGAGCATCAGTCTTCGCCCCACATCTCATCGGTTTCCCGTTTGTGATCCCCGGGTGCAAAGGGTCCAGCTTCGCGGGCCATGGCAAGGGACTTTGCAAGCCGGTCACGGAGCGGCAAAGCGGCACGGCGTCTTGCAATCTCGTGTTTCAGAGCATCTTTGACCGCATCGACCTTGCTGGATTTGGTGATGCTGATAAGCTCTTGCGTGAGCCGGTCGACCTCGGGGTCTTTGATATAGAGCGGCATGGAGCATATCCTTTTGAGGATATCATAATATCCTATTTTCATATCCTCAATAGCCCCGTGCGTAACACGCCATTTTCCGAACCGTGCCGATGGCGCGGGCGTCGGGAATGGGAAAGGGGAGCGGCGACGGAAGAGGGAGAGAGGGGCGGAGGCGTGTTGAGAGCTGGACAGAGGCTCCGGTTGCTCGCCATGGATCCGCACCATGCGTCACAATCCGAATGTGGATGCGCGCGTCAACGAATTGCACCCAAAGACGTAGCATGTGATATCGATTGCCCGCGCTTTCCCGTCGATCTCCATCCTTCATTCGATTTCAGCACGTCTTGAGCAAGGCGCAACCGCCGCCATCGGCGTTTCGGGCGGCAAGGACAGCCAGTGCGTCGATAACGGAAATCCATGCGCCGACCGCCATCACGCGGCAGCAGATGGCGATCTGGCTGAACAGGTCCATGCGAGACGCCAGGAGCGACGTGGGCGCTGGTGGCAGACGGTGAGGGTGGCGGGCCGGCAAAAAAGGGAGAGGGGGGAAGGGGCGTTCGTGGCGGATTGAGGTGGCTGGAGAGAGGCTCCGGCCGGTCCGCCGCGGAGAATTGACATGGCACAGGCCATTCAGAAAATCGCGCTCAACGTCGGGCGCGATATCCCCTTCAACAAGCTCGTCCTCAGCCAGCAGAACGTGCGCAAGACCAAGGCCGGCGTCTCTATCGAGGAACTTGCCGACGACATCGCTCGCCGCGGGCTGCTGACCAGCATCAACGTGCGCGCGGAACGCGACGCCGAGGGCAAGGAGACCGGCATCTATCGCATTCCTGCCGGCGGCCGTCGTTACCGTGCGCTGAAGCTGCTGGTCGATCGGAAGCAACTGACGAAGACCACGGGCGTTCCCTGCATCGTTAGCGAAGGCGCAACGCTCGAAGCCGAGGATTCGCTCGCCGAAAACGTCAAGCGCACCGAACTTCATCCGCTGGACGAGTTTCGCGCGATGATGGTTTTGCGCGAGCAGGGGCTCGACGAGGAGGAGATCGCCGCTCGCTTCCACATCTCGGTTGCAACGGTGAAGCAGCGCCTCCGCCTGGCCTCGGTGTCGCCGCGCCTGCTCGAACTCTATGGCGATGACCAGATGAAACTCGGCCAAGTCATGGCGTTTTCGATCACCGAGGATCATGCCCGGCAGGAGCAGGTCTGGGAGACGGTTTCGCGCACGCAAAACACCGACCCCTTTTATATCCGCCGGCTGCTCACCGAAACGGCGATCCGCGCGAGCGATCGCCGTGCGGTCTATGTCGGCATCGAAGCCTATGAGGCCGCCGGCGGCATTGTCATGCGTGATCTCTTCGAGCAGGACAACGGCGGATGGCTCCAGGATCCGGCGCTGCTCGAACAGCTCGTATTGGAGAAGCTGACGGCTGATACCGAAGCGCTGAAGACCGACGAGGGCTGGAAGTGGGTCGACTCCGCCATCGACTTCCATTTCGGCCACGCAGCCGGCCTTCGCCGCTTTTACGGAAAGCAGCCGGAGCTCACCGAGGAGGAGCTGACGCTTCATGACGCCCTGACGGCAGAATTCGAAAAGCTCAACGCAGAATACGAAGCTGCCGACGACTATTCGGCGGAGACGGAAGCGCATCTCGAGGATCTCGGCGCCCAGCTGACGGCGCTGAAGGAGCGACCCTTTATCCTCGATCCCGAGGATGTCGCTCGCGGCGGCGCCTTCATCTCGCTGGCCGGCAACGGCGAAGTCAGAATCGAGCGCGGCTTCGTCCGGCCGGAAGACGAACCCGTCGTCGAGGCGGAAGAAGGCGATAGCGACGAGCAGGATGGTGACGATGGCGATGATGGCGACGAGGCCGCCGCGGAAGGTGGTGGTGTGACGATCAACGGCAAGCCCGTTGGTGTCGAGGAACCGGACGAGGACGACGGCAAGATCCGGCCGCTGTCTGAACGCCTCATCGAGGACCTGACCGCCGCCCGCACGCTTGCGCTCAGGAATGCGCTCGCCAATGAGCCGATGATGGCCTTCATCACCGTGCTGCACCTGCTCGTGCTGAACACCTTCTATCACTTCCGCACGGCATCTTGCCTGGAAATCACGGTGCAGCATTCGGTCTCGACCAAGACGCAGGGCCTTTCCGACACGGTCTGGGCGAAGGAGATCGAACAGCGCCAGGAGAACTGGGGACACGATCTCCCTGGCGACGCCGATGCGGTTTGGGCCTATCTGATCGCCCTCGATCATGACAGCCGGATGGCGCTGTTTGCGCATTGCGCGTCGACGTCGCTGAACGCCACGATCCAGCAATGGAACCGCCGGACCAGGGAAAACCAGCATGCCGTGCAGCTGGCCAAGACGATCGGGTTCGGCATGGTGGGTGCGGGCTGGACGCCGACGGTCGAGAACTATCTGGGCCGCGTGACCAAGGCGCACATCCTGCAGGCCGTTCGCGAAGCAAAGGGCGATCAGTCGGTCCAGCTTATCGATCACCTGAAGAAGCAGGACATGGCGCGCGAAGCGGCCCGGCTGCTCGACGGTAGCGGATGGCTCCCCGAAGTGTTGCGCTATCCCGCCGACGAAGTCGCTGAGGAGGTTGGGACTGCCGAGACGAACGATGCGGTGACCGTCGATGACAAGGCCGTCGAAGCCGGCGACGTCGTGCTGCCGGCCTTCCTGACCGAGGAGCTGGATGGCGAGCAGACTGCGGCCGACGCTGACGACGATCAGGACGGGCATCTCGAAGCCGCGGAATAAATCCTCGGACCACCAACGATCGATCCAGGGCCCGGACGTCGCGCCGGGCCTTTCTGTTTCTCGAAATTCGGAGACGAACATGTCCGCCCTGACCATCTACGAACGCGCGCCGATCGGCGCAATGATCTCCTTTCGCAATTCGGTTCCGCGGCCATCCGACGAGGACGCCGATGCTCTCGCCGCCTGGAAGAAATGCAATGGTGCCGGTTGGCTCGTGCGATGCACGCCGCCTCGTTCCAGCATCATCTGGTCGACGGCAGGCGCGATTTCGCTCCTACCGGGCGAGTTTCAAATGGACCTCGATGCTGCGATCGCCGCCTGCGAAGCCTTCCCACTCGATAGCGATCTTTCGTTCGAGATTGTCCGTCGCCCCCTCGCCGGCGAAGTTCGTGTCCTTCAGGAATACGGCGCCCACAGCATCCTGCTCTACCTTGCCGCAAACATGGCCGACGCCCGTCGTTGGGTCGAAGAGAGCGGTCACATCAATATCCGGCTCGAGAAGGTTTGCGTCGAGGAAATCTGCGCGGATATTGTCGAAGGGAGGGTGGCGTGATGTTGAACGATACCCCGTGCGCGGTGATCGTCCCTGACGCAGCCCGTCAGGATTTCCTGCCAATCCTCTTCGGCCCTTCGCACCTGATCGTCGCCGAGAATGCCGTCTATGCCTGGATGGAAAGGCTTAGCCCTCTCGACTATCGTGGCGGTTCCTGGGACTTCTACGAGCACGAGAGCAAGCCGCTTTTCCTCGCGCCCAGATCCCGGACACGTTTCCGGATAACCGGCGATGTAACCTGCTTCCAGGGCGAGGTCTCCGCCGAGGCGGCCGGGATCATCGCCACGATGTTCGCCTTCTCGCACCTGTCATTCCAGTTTCAGTCCGATCGACTCGTCGAAGGCTATGAGCGTCTCTACGCCTATTCGGCGGATCATCCCGAGGCCTCGGAGATCTTCCAGGCAATCGACTGAAGCCCACTCGCACGACTGAGGTCGCGGGCGTTCCGCAGTGAGTTGAGACTCAAAGATCGTTTCACACTTCACCAGCCCGGTTGGCGCGAGAGCGGCGACCGGGCTCTTTCGTTTCAGGAGCTTGAGATGCCTGACTACACCATTGAGACAAGCTACCGCTTGCCAGCCTACCGTCATCGCACCTACCAGGCCGACACCGCTGCGCTCGCCTGCCGGCAGGCCATCGAGGACGATGACTGGTCTGGCGAGAAGCTGAGCTACGAAGATGCCGGCGAGACATACGTGTCCGGCATATGGAACGGGGTCGATGTCGCCTATTCCGGTCAGGCAATCCCTATTCCCTCCCACTTTTCGGAAACGACCGAGCGAAAGGTCAGGCACTTCGAAATCCTGCTTGGGTTGCTGAAGCTTCTCCTCGCTGACCTCAAGGCCGGCCGGGCGGCATCGGACGACTGGATCGAGCGTGCCATCTCTGCCGTCGCGCGCGGCGAGGCGATCCTCTCAGGCGCTCGCGATCCTGACGATCCTGCCGAGGGGGAGCGGCTATGACGCAATACAAAGTCAAAATCGGATTCTGGCTGAGCGCCTATGACGGGTTCACTCTCGAGGCCGATAGCGATGCCGAGGCGATCGAGAAAGCCAAGGCAGCCGCCACGGTGGCCATGGAGGCATCCGATCAGCCGGAACACATCGAGATCGATCAACGGCGTGAAGGCACCATCATCTATATCGATCGCGTTACAGCGGAGGGAACGGAACCCGTCATCGAAAATGTCGAGTTTGACGACGACCGCATCCACCCCGCGCCAGCGCGCTGAGCTTCATCCCTTTTCTTTCCACCAACCCGGCCATCACGCCGGGATTTTATCTTTCAGGAGACGACTTATGAATACCATGATTTCCAGCTCGCCCGCCGTATCGTCCGGCTTCAAGGTCGACATCTCGCGCGGCGAGCGCATCGGCCGTGTATCGTCCGAGTGGTTTTCGCGGCCGGATGACGAGCGTTACCTCTCGCTCTCCGACCTCCACCGCGCGGTCAGCGAGCGCACGGAACGCGCCCGTGTCCGCACCGTCGAGAGCGCGGACATCCGCGTCGAGGCGACACGCGACAACGCCGAGCGCCTTTCCCTTGTCGTTCCCGGCAGCCGTGTGCCCCTGGCGCCGACCCATTGGAGCTATGGCCAATTGTGCAGCCTTGTCGGCGCGCCGGCGAGCTACATGCGCCAGCTTCCCGCGCCGCTTGCCGCGATCAATCTTCAGCACGGGCTGCTGAACCACAGCGCCGAACGGGTCAAGACCCTGGAGATGGACGACGGGCGGGTCGAGTTGCGCGCCGTGACCGGCCCCGAATACGGGCGCATCTGGGATAAAGAACTTGTCGCGGCGGTGATGAGCATTGCCGGCAATGGGACCGGCGACACGATCTGGAAGGTGCCTGGCGTCCTCGACTGGTCGACCATGACGCACAATCCTTTCGTCGACGTGACCAAAGACACGACGACGCTCTACGCCAGTGACAGGGACGTCTTCCTGTTTTTGGTGGACGATACGCACCCCATCGAGGCCGGTCGACTGCCAAATGGTGAGCCGGATCTCTATTTCCGCGGATTCTATGCCTGGAATTCGGAGGTCGGGTCGAAAACGCTCGGAATCGCCAGCTTCTATCTGCGTGCCGTGTGTATGAATCGGAACCTCTGGGGCTGCGAAAATTTCGAGGAAATCACCATTCGGCACTCGAAATTCGCCGCAAAGCGCTTCGCGCACGAGGCCGCTCCGGCACTGATGAATTTCGCAAACTCATCGCCCGCGCCCTTCATCAACGGTATTCGTGCCGCCCGCGAGAGAATAGTCGCCCGCAACGAAGAGGACCGGTCCAGTTTCCTGCGCAAGCGTGGTTTCCCGAAGGCGGAAACCGGCAAGATCATCGACACGGTGCTTGCCGAGGAGGGCCGCCCGCCGGAATCGATTTTCGATTTCGTTCAGGGCATCACTGCCCTCGCGCGCGGAAAAGCGCATCAGGACACGCGCCTGGAACTGGAGGGGAAAGCGCGCAAGCTGCTCGAAAGTGCGGCCTGACCAGATTCCGCTCCCCCAATTGCCCCTTGATCTCATCAGCGCCCGGCCATTGTGCCGGGTGTTCGCCATTATGGAGAACTCAGAATGACCAGCTTTTCCTTTCACGCACAGGTCGCCGCGGAGGCTATCGAAAAGGCGGCCGCCTTTTCAACGCCTCGATCGACGATATTCTCAACGAACTCCTCCAGAACGCACGGCGCGCCGGTGCTACGAAGATCTTGATCGACCAGATCGACGATCCGCGGTTCGGGCAGGCAATCCGCATCGCCGATGACGACGCGGGCCTCGCCGACCCCCGCTCGCTCTTTTCTCTCGGACGGAGCGAATGGTCGAAGTCTCTGTCTCTGTCCGAAGACGCTGCCGGCATGGGCTTCTTTTCCCTTGCCAATCGCGGAGCGATGATCGTCGCCGGCCAGCAAGGCACCGGCCAGGCCTGGACCATCGCGGCGACACCGGATGCCTTTCACGGGCAAGGAACCGGTCACGGTCGACGCCGGTCCAGATGGCCATCACGGCTTGACCGTGATCTTCCCGGAAAAGAAGGGTGAGTATTTTGCGACTGCGGTCCGCCGTGCTGCTCGCTTTTTCCCTGTTCCCGTCATTTTCAATGGCGAGGAAATGCCGTCCTCGGACTTCCTCGACGGCGCGGATCACATCGAGGAATGGCAAGGAATTCGGATCGGCGTCTTTGGCCGGGATGTCTCCCGCTACCACGATGACAACGCCAATTTCCATGGCGTGACGCTGAAGATTCCTTTGCCTGAGCTTCAGCAATCCTGGCATCGCAGCTATTTCGCGCGCATCGACGTGGTAGATTGTGCCCATCTCAAGCTCGTGCTTCCGGCCCGCAAAGATGTCGTGCGCGATGCGATGTTTGTCGAGCTCCTCGAAGAGATCACGCGCCTTCATTTTCGCATGGTCGCAGCCGGCGGTGCGCACAGCTTGAAGTTCAAGGACTACCACTTCGGCCGGACGCTTGGCATCGACCTGAAAGCGGCCGTCCCGCTCCTGCGACCATTTACGCCTTCGTGCGCGGACACGGACAGGATTGTTGTTCTCGCGCCGGAGCCGGTCGAGAGCGAGGCGTTTATCTACGAAGGCGAAGGTCCGCTCAAGGAGCAGACGTTTGCCCGTGCAATCGCGCGATTGGACCGTGCTCCGGCGCACTTCGAACCGCATGACGCGTTTACCGGACACGGCTGGTACGACGCGCTGCCCTGTATCCAGATCAGATCCTACAGGATGGAGATTGACGGCGCGACCGAAGAAAGAGAACCCTTCGATCTCTTCGGCGCAAACGCGCGGCCGGATCGCCTGCAAGTCGTTCTGGACGTTTCGGGCTCGGAAGAGACGGAATGGGTGCTGGAGACCGACCTGATTGTCCAGAGACCTGATCATGGTGCTTTGGACGAGGTGGAGATTCTCGTCACCGAGCGGTCGGCTATCACCCCGTCGGGGCTGACGGCCTTCCTTGTCGATGCGCTTTATTCTCCCTCGGACGATGCGGAAGCCGGCTCCGACGAGCAGCAAGAGCGGTGGTTTTCCGACGAAGCAGAGGATCTGAGCATCGCTTTGCTGGAAACGGCCCACGCTGCAGAATTGAACGCGATCGTGCGTGTCGTCGAACGCGAGTTGGTTTGGCGCGTGCATCGCGAAGGAGCGTTCCTGATCAGGATCGACCATCGCAAGATCGCGGTCGAAGGCTTCTCCCCGCCCGACGGCGCGCCGGCATCGGCAGCCGCCACGTCGCACGCAGCGACGTAGCCCTCATCAACGAAGCGCGCGTTCTTCCCATCGACCCGGCCACCGTGCCGGATTTTTTGTATCGACTGAAAGGCAGTCTCATGGCCAATCTCGAAACCCGAATCTACGCCTATCCGCCAATCCCGCTTGCCGATATCACGCCGCTCGAAAAGCTCGTGCTGACCCACGTTCTCGAATGCAGCGAGAGCGAAGCCGGGCTTGTCCTGTACACCGACGTCGGCCCGGTCAACCCGATCAATGTGAAACGGCGGGCGCTGCTAGACGCCTTTGGCGCCTCGGCGCCACAGGCAGACAGCGCACTCAATGCCTTCATTGGCGGCCGCATTCTCGCGCTATTGCCGACGTCGCCAGACGGTGATGACGTCGGTGCGGATATTGATCTGAGCGTATTCCCGTGGCCGTTCATCGTGCATGATATTGTTGCGCGCTCGCCGAGCCTGGCGGAGGTCACGGTGATCCAATGGATGAATCATCCTTCGCAGCGGCTGGAGACCTATGGCGCCAGCGTGTCCCTCATCACCGGCAAGGGCATCCATCACGCGACCAGCGCGGATCTGCTGAACCGGTTCCGTTTGCAGGATCGTGCGCTGATGCCCCCGGTCTCGCCGCCTTCGTTGCGAGACGGTGCCCCGGTTGTCGCCCCTCGGTCTTTCACCGTCGGCGAGATGGAGACGGCTCTCTGCATCTGGGAGCCCATGCTTTACTTCCGCGGACTTCACGAGGATCGCCGTCCGGTTCCCGATGGCGTTGTCCGCATGTCCGAATTGTGGGACGCGACCGGCTGGCTGGCGATGCGGGCTCATGTCCTGGCGATCGGACCTCTTGCAGAGCAAACGTACACCGCTCTCTCGGATGCTTTGGAGGAAGGCGGATTTACCTTCGATTTCATTCCCGCTGTCGTCGGTGCGTTGGACTGGTCTGAATACGGGCCGCATCGGGATGGCGAACCCGAGGAATTTCTCGAGACCGTCATGGCGTCGGTCGCTGGCCGCCGACGTGACGTTGCGGCTGAAGCACTCTCCGGCGAGAACCGTCTCGCGCGAAAATCCTGATGCATGGACTTCGCCAGTCTATGACGCGATCAGGCGCTGATCCCGGCCGGGGGCCGGCGTCGCCTCGGATTCCGGCGTCTGCCCGTGGATCATCGACACAGCTTCGGTGCCCATCTGTTCGACCTCGACCACGTCGCTGGCGGCCTTCAGGTCGATACGCCCTCAGATCGGCGTTTCTTTCCGGGGGAGGCGCTGCCGATTCTTGAACTCGACGACGAAAGGCTTTTTCTCAGGCTTCCTGATGTTCCGGCTGAATGTGGCAGATGGCTGTCTTCCATCAGCTGCTCTTATTCGCGGGAGCGTGTCAACGGCCTGCGTCGTGAAGTCCACGATCAGGGAATCCGGGGGATTTCGCCATCCCCGACACGCCAGACCCAAGGTGTGATCTCGGGTCTCGTTTCGATCATGTCGGCAAGTGCGTGCTCGTAGTCGTCGCCAGCGCTTGCCGGCACGATGAACATTGCCACCGGCGCTGGCTTTTGTTCCGGCAACGTCACCGACACGATCGGCGCATCGCGCGGAAGGTTGAAGCGCAGGCCCTTCACGCTCTTCCTCTTGAGATGGCTGAGCTTCTCCAGCAGGCGCAATTCATTGATGTCCTCGAAGGGCAGCCAGTGCTCGTTCACCACCATCAACGCGATCTCCTCGACCGATGTGATGCCGGAGGTCGAGATGCCGAAGGTGGCGATGACGATCAGGTGGAACGTCTCGCTGGAGCGCCACAATTCGAGTTCTGTTTCGTAGCGGGCTGCCAGCCGCCGCCAGGCCCGATCCTCGATCATCAGGGGGAACGGCATGTGCCGCACTACGATTCTCTGTCCCTCGCGGGCCGGTGAAAACTCCTTCACCTCGGCGACGATCATCATCAGCTTGCGCGGTCCCGAACCAGCAGCCTGCACGGGTTTCAGCGCGGTGGCGCGCCGGGCGGCGATGCCGTCCTTGTCGTCTGCCTGGTAGACCTCCGGCACATACAGCATGTCGCTGAGTGATCCACCTCTTGCCGTCATTTGCGACGCCGCGTTGATCAAGCTGATGCGCACACGGCCCCAGCCGCGCCGTCCGGCCCAGACAGAACGCCATTCGGTCAGCTCGCCCGCCTCCCAGAGATAGTGAAGCATCGCCTTGAGCGACAGCTTGCGCGGCTCGCTGCGAATAGCTGGTTCCGACTGTTCCGCCGCCGTACCGTCCGCAGCGCGGGGCCCCCGTTTCGTCAGGGAAAAATCGAGCTTCAGGTCGGCTTTGCCGCTGGCGTCGATCTGGATGGCGCTGCCGATGAGCGGCCCGAGGCCGGAAAGCTCATATGGCGGTTCATAGGAAGGACAGGCCGGATCGTGCTCGCGTCCGGTTAGCGGCATGCGTTTTACAAGATACTGGTCGTCCGTTCGGGCGATGTACATCGCAACAGCCGGCTGCCTGCACATGCACATCGGGCGGAGCCGCTCTTCATAGGCTCGCGGAAGAAGCGCGCGGAATTCCGGGGAATTTTCCGAGTATACCGCATCGCCGATCGTGAATGTTCGCACTGTCGCTCTCCCCATCTCGGTCCCAATCCTGCGCGGCGTGGTTGCGTTATACTATCAAAAATCCGTATAGTAAAACTTCCATCGTAGGCTTATCTGATCGGCCGAATGATGGACGCGGCGCGACCGTCCGCATGCAGGAACGTCCCGCGGGAAAGAGATTGGCGCTGTTGCGCGGCCGCACACCGCTGGGAGAAGTTTCTCCGCTGCCCCTTTCGGGCCGCCATCCATTCCAGCCGCTGGCAATCGCCGGCATTGTCCACTCCCCTCGAGCCCGGCCCCGCGCGGGGCTTCTGTAATTCAGGAAGTTCGTATGTCCGAAGTCATTGAAACCACGGTCTACAAATTCGAGGAATTGTCGGTAAGAGCAAGGGAGACCGCTCGCGCCTGGTATCGAGAGGGCGGCTTTGACTATGAGTGGTACGAGTTTGTCTTCGAGGATTTCGGCCGAATATGTGAATGCCTTGGCGTTCGCCTTAAAACGTCGCCGGTTCATCTTGTTGGCGGCGGCACACGGGATGAGCCAAGAATACATTTCACGGGTTTCTGGTCTCAGGGAGACGGTGCGTCTTTCCAGGCACTCTATTCCTATCGAAAGGGAGCGCCCAGTGCGATCCGGGACTATGCGCCGAAGGGTACGACGCTGCATGGGATTGCCGACGGCCTGCAGGCAATCCAGCACCGCAACTTCTACCAGCTTTGGGCCGATGTCAGCCATCGCGGGAACTACTATCACGAATATTGCATGGCGATCTCCGTCAGGAGAGAAAGTCTCAACTATCAGGACATGACCGCTGACGCTGAGGATACGGTCATCGAGGCTCTTCGCGATCTCGCCCGATGGCTCTATCGCCAGCTCGAGAACGAATACAACGCGCTGACCTCCGACGAAATGGTCGACGAGACCATCGAGGCCAATGCCTACACCTTCACTGCGTCCTGTCGCCAGTTCGGATAATCCGGCGCCGGGGCTCCTCCCTCTAGATCTGGACGCGAGGGAGAGGGCGGCTGCGGGCCGGGCGGCCCGGCTGAGGTGGAGAGAGTGCACGGTCGCTTGGGCTTATCCCCTCGCGCTCCACGGAATATCGCCGTGAATGATCCTGGCTACCCACGCCTTCGCATCTGCGCGGATGCGAACTGGCGCGCCATCGTGCGCGCCGCCGCCTGCGAACTCGATCGCAGGATCCGGCACGGTCCTGCCTTCCGCTTCGCGCGCAAGCGCTTCTAGCGCTCGATGCTCGCAGAGCATCGGCTCGACCGGCGCGAGCTCGTCAATGCCTTCCGACTTCGACGCCTCACAACCGCGAGATGCTTCGCATCTCCGGTCCCGCTGTCCGGCCGCCGGATTTTGTACCGATGCACAGCGGGTCTTCTCGCATTCCCCTCCTTAAAAAAGGAACTCAACAATGCAGCAGATCGCGACAAACGTACTCAGGACTCGCCCTCGCTTCACCATTGAGGAGCATATGCACAGTTCGAGGGGCATCCCAATCTTCATTTGCGCTATTGGCGACCAAGCCGACCGCCCCGAATTCGACGCACTCCGAATTCAGGCGCGCAAGCAGGGTGGATGGTACTCCCGTCCCTGGAAAAGCATGCCGGGCGGTTTCGCATTCAAGAATCGTGCCGCGGCCGAACGATTTGCCGAGCCCGCAGGCCCGGACGACAAAGAAGAAACCGATACCGCCCCTGAGCCGGTCCCCTCCATTTCCACGAAACTACGCGGTTTGGCGGACGAAATGGAGTGCGAGATCGAAGCCAGCTTAGCAGAACGCTCGACCAACACGCCGATGCAGCGGTTCTATGCAGCCCTTGCCTGGATCCACGGCAATCGCCTTTTGCGCACCCAGGCCGCTTTGCGTGCGCTCGCCGACGCTCACATCGCGAAGACGGTTCCAACCGAACTCGCCGATATCGCAAGGAAATCGCAGGTCTATGATCGCTTGGGCACTTTGTTTGATCGATCCTCAGCCGGATACTATGACGTTGGATTCGACACTGGCGCGCCGCAGTGCGACGACCCCGCGGCGCGCGCTCTTTGGCGTCTGATCGGAACCGAAGATTCCATCGATCCCTCAACGGAACTCAAGCAGGACGGCATATCGACATCCGCAGACCGCGCCTCAGAAGATCCCGTAGGCGTGCGCGGATGTGCTGGCTGACAGCTTCGGCCGACACTCTAAGCTCGACCGGAACTGGATCAACGAGTGTGTTGCCGTTGACGGCCGAATTCTGACGCATCTCTTCGTCGATATCGACGATCTTTTCGTCGAGGCGGTTTCCGTCGTCTCGACCCGATAGCCGCAGGTGGAGCCAGCATTTCACCTTCCATCCTCCCAATCAGGCCGGTGCTCCGAAAGGAGCATCGGCCTTTCTGCATTCAGGAGAGCAACATGAGCCTGTTCATCCTCGCCTTGCCCTACGCCGCAACGCCAGTCTTCCTGAACTTTCGTTCGGAAGTCGTCGAGCCGACCCGATTCGCCATCGTCTTCTGGGACGGCCCGGGCGACACGCTCTACGCCTTCGAGGACGGGGAAGCGTTCGAACGCCAGCGCGCGGCCGTCGAGCGCAACCTTGTTCATGTGCATGAGCTATCCGCTGAGCAGGCGGCCGCATGGATCGCCGCCGGCCGCAACGCCGTCCTGCACGAAGTCTCGGTCGCCGGCGTCGGGGCTTTCGGAAACCTCAAGCTCGCGCCCGGCTGAAGGCCGGACGCCGCCGCCTCTGCCGCCGAGAGGGAGAGAGAGGCCGGAAAGGGGTGGCCTGGCGGGATTGGAGAGCGCCCCGGCGGCCGGCTCTTTCCCGCTCTCGATGAGGTTTCCCATGAACGCTTTATCCTCCCGCGGCGCGAACGCGATCGCCGTTGCGCCGCGCTCGCCAGAAGAACGCAGCCGTGCGAGCGGCATCCTTGCGGCCGGAGGTGTGCTCCTGCCGCTTCTCGAATCTGGCGATACGATCACATCCGGCCATCTGCGTGCCATCCTTACCACTGAATTCGGCGGCTCGGATGCCGAAGGTTACTGGTCGTGGAAGGACGCCTACGAGGCGGCCGAAGCGGCCCAGGTTCTTTTCCTTCGCAAGTTCGGCTCGGCCATTTCAACCCGGACGAATACACCCGCGGCGGCCCTTTCCATCCTGACCAGGCTCGCCGCGCTCATTCCGACACACACGTGCCGATCCGAGGAAGGCCAGAGGCTCCAGCAGTTTTCCACGCCCGTACCGCTCGGCTATGTCGCGGCCCGGGCCGCCGGCATCATGGCGGATGACGTCGTCCTCGAACCTTCCGCCGGGACCGGCCTCATGGCGATCTTCGGCGAGATCGCCCGCGCGCGCCTTATACTCAACGAATACGCTCCGGTCCGCCATTCCCTCCTTGAGCATCTGTTTCCCGGAGCACCGGTCACGCACCACGACGCGGCCCATATCGACGACTATCTCGATCGCGCCGCTCGCCCCACCGTCGTGTTGATGAACCCACCGTTCTCCGCCGGGGTGCATGTCGAGGGCCGTATGACCGATGCAGCATGGCGGCATCTCACCTCGGCTTTCGCCCGTCTTGCTCCGGGTGGCCGCCTTATCGCCATCACCGGCTCCAGCCTTTCTCCCGACACCCCGAAGTGGCGTGACGCCTTCATTCGCTTGCAGGAGCGCGGCACGGTCGCGTTCAGCGCAGCGATCGCCGGCAGCGTCTTCGCCCGCCACGGCACGACGATGGAAACCCGCCTGACAGTCATCGACAAGATTGCGGCTGCCGATCCGACGAAGCTGGTCGCAAGCACGGGTGTCGCACCCGATCTCACCACATTGCTGTCCTGGATCTCCGGCCTGCCGCCGCGCTCGCCGTCGACCGCAGCGAACTCCATAGGCGCGCTGTCCAACGGCCTTCTTCGCGCCTGCGCCGCGAAAATGGCTGCCCGCAAGGCCGCCGAGACGCTACGTCCCGCCGCCGTCACGGGATTGCGGCCGAGCCCCGCGCTCTCTCCCCGCTCACCGAACCGGGCGTCATTGGCCCCCGCGCCTACCCATGACGAGATCGTCGAACTCGCCTACGAGCTACGAGACGCGCCGCCGTCGACGCGGCTGGATGCCGCCGATGGCATCTACGAACCCTACGAGCTCCGGGCGATCCACATCCCGGACGCCAAGCCGCATCCTGACAAGCTGGTCGAGTCCGTCGCCATGGCGTCGGTTGCCCCGCCCAAGCCGAGCTACCGGCCCCATCTCCCCAGGAACGTGATCACCGCCGGCGATCTTTCGGACGCCCAGCTCGAAAGCGTGATCTATGCCGGCGAAGCCCATTTGGGCCATCTCGCCGGTTCTTGGAAAGTCGATGCCTCCTTCGACAATCTGACGGCCGTCACCCCGGAAACCGAAGGCGCGGTGCGATATCGCCGTGGCTGGTTTTTGGGCGACGGCACGGGAGCCGGGAAGGGTCGGCAGGCCGCGGGCATCATTCTCGACAATTGGCTGAAGGGACGCCGGCGGCACGTATGGATCTCCAAGTCTGAGACCCTGATCGAGGATGCCCAACGTGACTGGAGCGCGCTTGGTCAGGAGAAGCTGCTGGTCACGCCTCTGTCGCGCTTCCGGCAGGGCAAGCCGATCAAGCTGGATGAGGGCATCCTGTTCGTGACCTTCGCGACGCTCCGCACGGACGAACGCGAGGGCAAGCGCTCCCGCGTCCAGCAGATCGTCGACTGGCTCTGCGAGGGCGAGGATCATGATGGCGTGGTCGATGAAGCCAGGATCTTCGATGGCGTCGTCATCTTCGATGAGGGGCATTCCATGGCCAATGCCGCCGGCGGCAAGTCCGACCGTGGCGACAAGGCCGCCTCGCAGCAGGGCCGCGCCGGCCTTCGCCTTCAGCGCGCCTTGCCCGATGCACGCGTCGTCTATGTCTCGGCAACCGGGGCATCCGAGGTCGAGTCGCTCGCCTATGCGGAGCGGCTCGGTCTTTGGGGCAGCACCGACTTCCCCTTCGCGACCCGCAGCGAATTCATCGCCGCTATCGAGGATGGCGGCGTTGCGACCATGGAGGTGCTCGCCCGCGACCTCAAGGCGATGGGCCTCTATGCCTCCCGCTCGTTGTCGTTCGAGGGCGTTGAATATGAGTTTCTCCAGCATACGCTGACCGAAGAGCAAGTCCGCATCTACGACTCCTATGCCGAGGCTTATCAGGTGATCCACAATCGTCTGGATCAGGCGTTGGAAGCTTGCAGCATCACCTCGCCGACCGGCACGCTCAATAAGAACGCCAAAGCCGCGGCGCGTTCCGCCTTCGAGAGCACGAAGCAGCGTTTCTTCAATCACCTCCTGACATCGATGAAGACGCCGACGCTGATCGGCACGATCAACCAGGACGTTGCGGACGGCCATGCCGCCATCGTCCAGCTGATCTCGACGGGACAAGCGATAACCGAACGGCGGCTTGCGGAAATCCCGACAGAGGAATGGAACGACATTCAGGTCGACGTCACCCCGCGCGAGATCGTCGCGGAGTACCTGATGAACTCCTTCCCGACCCAGCTCTTCGAGGAATACACGGACAGCGAAGGCACGCTTTTATCCCGGCCGGTCTATGACGCCGACGGCAATGCCGTCCTTTGCCGCGAGGCCGCTGCCCGTCGTGACGAATTGCTCGAAAAACTCGGCAGCCTGCCGGCTATCCCGACCGCACTCGACCAAATCGTCCAGCATTTCGGGACGGAGAAGGTCGCCGAAATCACCGGGCGCTCCCGTCGTATCGTTCGCCGGGATGGTGATGGTGCCTTTGCACGCTTTGCCGTCGAGAGCCGTCCTGGCAGCGCCAATCTCGACGAAACGCGCGCGTTCATGGACGACCAGAAGCCGATCCTGATCTTCTCGGAAGCCGGTGGAACCGGGCGCTCCTACCATGCCGATCTCGGCGCGAAGAACCAGCGCCAGCGCCTGCACAACCTGCTCGAAGCCGGCTGGCGCGCCGATGTGGCGATCCAGGGCCTCGGGCGCAGCCATCGCACCAACCAGGCCCAGCCGCCGCGCTTCCGGATGGTCGCGACGGACGTCAAGGCAGAGCGCCGCTTTTTGTCGACGATCGCCCGGCGGCTCGACACGCTCGGCGCGATCACCCGCGGCCAGCGCCAGACCGGTGGTCAGGGCATGTTCAGGAGTGAGGATAACCTCGAATCCCAATACGCGCGCGATGCGCTGCGGCAATTCTACAGGCGCGTCCATAGCGGCGCGGTCGCGGGCTGCTCGCTGGAGACCTTCGAGGCGATGACCGGGCTTTCCCTTTCAGACGAGGATGGTGGGTTGAGGGATGAATTGCCGCCGATCCATACCTTCCTCAATCGGATGTTGGCGCTAACCATCGCCATGCAAAACCTCCTTTTCGAGTCCTTCGAGGAACTGCTGGCTGCCCGTATAGAGGGGGCGATCGCCGCCGGCGTCTACGACAAGGGCCTGGAAACGCTGACTGCCGATCGCATGACGCTCAAGGGTCGCAAGCTCGTCTACACCCATCCGGTCACGGGCGCGCAGTCGCACCTCCTGACGATCGAGCGCATGGACCGCAATCGACCGATGCTCATCGAGGATGCCCTCCGTCTGGTGGCGCAGGACCCGCGTGCGAAGCTGATGATCAACGGGAAGTCCGAACGCGCCGCAGTCATGGCCCCGACACGCTCGATCATGCTCGAAGACGGCTCGCTCCAGCCGCGCGTGGCACTGATCCGGCCGATGGACGAACTGCGCTTCGAGATCAGCCATCTCGAAGAGACGAACTGGGAGGAGGCGGACGAACGGATCTTCGCCGCGGCCTGGAATGCCGAAGTGGCCAGCGTTCCCGAGTTCTCGACGTCGACGCTGCATGTCGTCAGCGGGTTGTTGTTGCCGATCTGGAAACTCCTGCCGCAGGACTATTGCCGGGTCTACCGCCTGCAAATCGAAGATGGCGAGCGCATCGTCGGCCGGGTGATCGCGCCGGCCGGCCTTTCACGGCTGTGCAACAATTTCGGGATCGACCGGAGCGATGTGCTCAACCCGGAGCAGGCGTGGAAATCGGTGGTCGATGGCTCCTCCATCATCAGCCTTGCCGGCGAGATGACGGTGCGCCGCGTCCGGGTCATGAACAACAACCGCGTCGAACTGACCGGCTTCACGGACGGGATGCGCGACTGGTTGCGCTCCATCGGGCTGTTCTCGGAGATGATCGCATGGAAGCTGCGCTTTTTCATTCCGGTCACCGATGACGGTGCTGCGATCCTTTCGTGCCTGATGCAGCGTCATCGCTTGCTCGATGTCGTCAGCCGGCAGTGAAGGAGGACCGCCATGCTCTCAGCTTCCGAACTGGCGAACCGTCTCGCGCGCGATGCCGAGGCGGTCTGCCGGCATTACCTCTCCGCCGGCCGCAGGGCCGGCAATTACTGGATCGTCGGCGACACCGCCAACAGCAAGGGCAAGTCGCTCTACGTCCATCTGTCCGGTCCACGTGCCGGGCGCTGGGCCGATGCCGCAACGGCTGAATATGGCGACCTGCTCGATCTCGTGCGCGAGACCTGCGGGCTGGTCGATTTCCGCGACGTTACCGACGAAGCTCGGCGTTTCCTTAACGAGCCCCGTCCCGATCCGGCGGCGTCCCGCAGGGGCGACGATCGAACCGATCCGCCGGTCGACAGACCGGCAGATGAGCGCGCGCAGCGCCTGTTTCGCATGTCGCAGCCGCTGGCGGGGACTTTGGCGGACAGCTATCTGCGCAAGCGCGGTATCCTGCGCGCATCCCTGCACCCCGCGCTTCGCTATCATCCGTCCTGCTACTATCGCGATCTCGTGACGGGCCGGACGAGCAGCTTCCCCGCGCTGATCGCGGCCGTGACCGATCCCGGCGGCACGATTTCCGGCGTCCATCGCACCTGGCTCGACCCCGACGGTGGCGGCAAGGCGCTGGTCGACGATCCGCGCCGCGCGCTTGGCGGCCTGCTCGGCAATGCGGTTCGCTTCGCCTTTCCTGTCTGCGGTCCCGTGCCTGTCATGGCCGCGGGCGAAGGTCTCGAAAGCATCCTGTCGCTGTCGCACGTCATGCCCGCCATGTCGATGGCCTCGGCACTGAGCGCCCATCACCTCGCGGCCTTCGAGCCGCCGCCTGAATGCATGCGCCTCTACATTGCCGCCGACGCGGATGCCGCCGGCCGGAACGGCATCGAGAGATTGAGCCGCCGGGCGCAGGCTCGCGGGATCCTGCCGCTGGTGCTCGCCCCTGATCTCGGCGACTTCAACGACGATCTGCGGCTGGACCCGAGCCGGCTCATCGCCAGTCTCCGGGCACAACTCGCCCCGGAGGACGCAACCGTCTTCCTGCCGTCGTGATGAGGCCGTGATGGGGAGATGCGGCGGGGCGGGAGCGTCGGAGGGGAGGGCGGCCATGCCGGTCGCCGCACGGAGAAGCGCGCGCCTGCGGGCCTGCCGAGAGGCGACCCTTACCATCAGGCGTTCGGGCCTCCAACCGCCGGAGGCCCGGTTTTTTCCCCGCGCCGGCGGAGCCGGCGCTCCTCGCGGAGCAAAAAACCTGTCCCCGGCGGCCCGGCGCTGCGCTGGGCCGCGGCGCGAGCGCCGCGGTTCCGGTCCGCTCGCCGGATGGAAGGGATCGGCGTCAGGCCGCGAGAGGCGCGGCCCCAACCGACGGAGACCATCATGAACGTCCAGCTTCCCATCGACGCCGCTACCGACCTCCACCACGCATCGTCCCCGACCGACCGGATCATCTACGAGATGCAGGTCTATGGTTATCGTCCCTTCCAGGACGAGCCGGACCCGCGCCCCTTGCCGGAGGAGGTGGTCGTCCAGTCTGCACTGACCGCGATGTTCGATGCGTTCGTAGAGATGCTGGGTGACACCCGGCTCGAACCCGATCTCGAAGATATGCTCTGGTCGACCGTCAATCTCTTCCACCGTGCGGGGGAGCGTATCCAGCGCGAGCTGCAGCGCAACGAGGACGCCCAGCGAAACGGGCAGCGTGAGCAGGACGGTTCGGAGGTCAAGAGCGTCGAGCTCGAACGGCACATCATGGAGGGCATCACGCTCCTCGAGCGCCGCAACACCTTCGAGTTCATGCGCGATTTCGCCTCTGACCTCTTCGAGGCGCAGACCGGTTCGACATGGCGGCCGCGCACCGGCTCCAAGGTCAATCACGCCAACATGACCGCGGCGATGATCGATAGCAGGGACTTCCTTTCCGCCCGCCGCCGCGCCGAGACCGAGATTCTGATCCCGGCCGGTACCAAGATCGCCTTCGGGGGCGGCCTGGACTACAACGATCATGACCGGATCTGGGCCGCACTCGACAAGGCGCTCGCCCGGCACGCCGACATGGTGCTGCTGCACGGTGGCTCGCCGAAGGGCGCTGAACGCATCGCGGCGTGCTGGGCCGAATCCCGCGGCGTGACGCAGGTCGCCTTCAAGCCGAACTGGAGCAAGCACGCGAAAGCCGCCCCGTTCCGCCGAAACGACGATATGCTCTCCGTGATGCCGGCCGGCGTCATCATCTTCCCGGGCTCCGGCATCACCGAAAACCTTCGCGACAAGGCCCGCCGCTTCGGCATCACCGTCTGGGATCTGCAAGGAGACGGCGCGTGAGCGCCGTTTTCCTCCTGCTGGCAAATCTCAAGCCTTGCATTTTCGAGGAATTGTGTACACATTTCCTCGGAAATGGAGCGACGCAATGGCTGAACCTCGACACATCACATCGTCTCCGCGGCGCGTCGGCGTGCGGGAGTTTCGCGGCAACCTGACATCCTTCCTGCGGCAGGTCGAAGAAGGGCAGCGCTTTGTCCTGACGTCCCATTACAAGGTAGTTGCGGAGATTGGACCGCCGTCCTCCGATGTTGCAATCCGCAAGCCGGGTGCTTTGCGCGGCAAAATCAAGCTTGCCGATGATTTTGACAGTCTGCCTGCGGACGTCTTGAAGGCGATGGAAGACGGAGCGTGAGGCTTCTGCTCGATACCCACACGCTGCTGTGGTGGTTGAATGACGACGAGAAGCTGGGCGGTCGCGCCCGCGGCCTGATCGGCGATCCCGCGAACGACGTTCTTGTCAGTGCCGTTTCGCTCTGGGAGATCACCGTGAAGCTGCGCATCGGCAAGCTCGATGCGGACATCGAGGAGATTCTCGGCATTCTCCCGGGCCAAGGGTTTCAGCGCCTCGATATTTCCGACGCCCATTTGGTTGCGCTGGCGGGACTGCCGGTTCATCATCGCGATCCGTTCGATCACCTCCTCCTGGCGCAGGCGCTCGCCGGGATGCGCATTTCGTTTCCGAAGATCAGAACGTGCCCCTCTACGGTGTTCCATTCTTCACCTGCTCGGACCCTGCGACCTGACCAGTTCCATGGCAACACCATCGGCCGGTTCAGCAAGACGTTCATGATGAAGATCGCAACAGCCTTTGCAGGTGCGCGCACGTCCAGCCGCCACGTCAGCAGGCTGGACTGAGTTCAGGCTGCCAATGGCTGCGCCTGCCAACCCCAATCGACAACCGGAAACAGAAAAGCCTGCCGCGGGAGGAGGTGCGGCAGGCTTCTCAAACTGTGACCGGCGACTGGGAGGAGGAGTGCCGCCGATCCGATGCAAGCGATCCCGGGAGGAGGAGTGGATCGCCGGCGCTGTGAGGCTCGCGGGAGGAGGTGCGAACCTCATGGGCTCAATATGCCAATCGCTTCCGCCCTGCAGAAGTCCCTTTGTGCGCAGGCCAGCGTTGCACATTGCGCACGTCAATTGCAGCAGGTTCGCGCCGTCGATGCCGATTTTAGCTGGGCGCCCCTTGATCGACGGACCAGTCTTCCACACGCAGGCCGTCCACCCGGTTGAACTCGTCGAGATTGTTGGTGACCAGCACCAGGCCGCGGGCCTTGGCCTGGCCGGCGATCAAGGCGTTGTAGGGGCCGATCGGGGTTCCCTTTACCGCGAGAACTGCCCGGACCTCCCCAGCTGTAAAGGCGTCGCGCTGATCGAAATCAAGGATCGGAAAATCCGCAAACAGCAAGCGTAGGGTTTCCAGATTGTGCTGGACCTTCGCACTCTTATGCGCCCCGAAGTACAATTCACGGGCCACGATCGACGAGAGGCCTATCGACGGCATCGTAAATTTAACGGTGACGAAACAAGCGGAAATAGAGCCACACCGCGTGGGCGATGATTTCAGCAGGAAAGCGGTGGCGGCGGTAGAGCGGATCACGGTTTGTCATGCCTCTTCATCGCCAATCAAGCTCCACGTTCCGTTAAGTTTACGTTGCCCGCTGAACGCATCGCGGCGGGGGCTGGGCCGAATCTCGCGGTGTCACTCAGATCGCCTTCAAGCCAAACTGGAGCAAACACGCGAAGGCCGCCCCGTTCCGCCGCAACGACGAGATGCTCTCCATGATGCCGGCCGGCGTCATCATCTTCCCCGGCTCGGGGATCACCGAAAACCTGCGCGACAAGGCCCGCCGCTTCGGTATCACCGTCTGGGAACTGAAGGGAGAGGGCGCGTGAGCGCCCTTTCTCTCTCTCTCTCTCTCTCTCTCTCTCTCTCTCTCTTCAGGCTCCTTCCGACGGGCATTCAGCCTGGCGTCGAAGCGGCTTTAAAGTTTCGGGCGAGGGTGCCCCATCAGGGCCTCGTATTCGCGGTCCGTCAATCGTTCGACGATGCGCAGCTGCGCGGGAATGTCCATCCGTTCGTGAAGAACGGCGGCGACGACAAAGGTCGCGTCTTCCACCACGATATAGGCAGCATAGTGATGCTCGATCTTGTGGAGGCGGAACAGGGAATGGCCCACCCGCTCGTCCTTCTTCATGCGCACACGGGCATAGGCTTCAGGGATCTCCTCGAAGCCTTTCCGAAGCAGGCGTCCATAGGCTTTCGCCTGCTGCGGCGACCAGATCCGCGCCGTCTCGCGGATCGCCAGACGGTAGTTTTCCAACGCCGTCGGCAGGATAAGGATGTGGGGAGCCACTACCGCAGCTCTTCGTCCAGTTCCGCGTCGACGGCATCCAGGGCGGACAGGGGCCGCACCTGCCCGCGCCGGAACTCTTCCTCCGCTTTCAGCAAGGAGCGAACTGCATAACGGCGGTCTTCCTCGCGCGCCATGTCTTCGCGGATCAGCGCGCGCACATATTCACTCGGCGTCGTGTACTGGTTCTTGCCGTTTGCGCGCATGTCGACGAAGGCGCGCATTTCATCGGGCAAACTTACATGCAGGCTGCTGGTCATGGCAGCGCCCTCCCGGTTGGAATTGTCGAGGCGGATTTTCCCGCACCAGCACCTCAATGTCAATATTTGACATCGGCCTAGTGCTGCCGGCCCGCGGAACTGCTTCGCCGTTCCGCTCCTTCGAGACGATGCGCTGGCCTAGAGGGAGAGGTGGGCCGGGAGGGGGAGGCCTTTTGGTAGAAAAAGGAGAGCGACCATGGCGATGATATTTGTAGGCGGATCACGCGACATATTCGAACTGCCGGAACCGGTGATCGCGCGCATCGGTGCGATGATCGCCGCCGAGCATGGCGTGTTGGTTGGCGATGCGCCCGGAGCCGAGGCGGAGGCGCAGAGCCTGCTCGCCGGCTATGGCTATGAGCATGTCGGCGTCTTCCATGCCGGCAGCGAGCCGCCCAACAATCTCGGCGACTGGGCGGTCTATCACCGGCCCGCGCCGGGAGGCGCGCATGGCTACGCCTTCCATGCCGAGAAAGACCGCGAGATGGCGTGGCGCGCCGATTACGGGCTGATGGTCTGAGATGGCGCTTCGCCGGGAACCTGCCTCAACATGCTGCGCCTTGCGGCGGCCGGCTCGCCCTGCGTCGTCTACGACACGATGCGCAGCGCGAAGTTCACGCTTCGAAAAGTTTCCGATTGGCAGGAGATGCTGCGCAACGCCGGCCGGGATCTCGTGGGGCGGATCGAGGCGCGCATGACCGACGAGGAACGCCATCTCGCCAATGGGCGATGACGCGACGGTTCGGCGGACGTCGTGCCCGCCCGCGGCCGGCCGACAGCACGCCGACGTTTGCCGCGATGATCCCGGTGGCTTCCCGCCGCCCGTAAGGAAGCCGGCCCCTTGCGCGGCCAGTCCGCTCGGCCTCTCCGGTGTCGTGTCCAGAAAGATCGTCTTCGTGCCGTCTTCGCGGCCGGGGCGCTGGCCTGGACCGATGCGGAAGATAATGCCTGTCTCGAAGACCTCCATCCGGGTCGAGACGCGGCATATCGGACCCGCTGCACGTCTCACCCCAGTCCCAAGCCACGCCGTCGAACGCCGGGCGCTTGCGATGACGTCGGCACCCCGGAGCGCCCTCGCGGGGTGGTCGTGCGGGAAGAGCGGCGAAGGTAATGGCCGGCAGACCGACAGGCAAAGGCGCATCCACGAGCAGGACTGGACTCTGGCGGAGAGGCTGCAAGTCGGGACGCCACGGCAGGCATCGGCTCCGGTTCCATCCGGCCCGTTCCCATTGATGCCGACTTTGTAGAGGACTGCCTGCTTTTGCGGCCAACCCCTGAAGGGGTAAGACTCGACAGAAATTTTTGCAAAATTCGATTTCGGTTTGTCCGCTTTGGCGGCAAATCGAATTTTGCAAAATTTTCCGCCGAGCTGACCGCAGCAGATCAGCCCTCTCCTTTGCCGCCATCGGGAACGGTCCCGATGGAACCGAAGGAGACAGCACCATGGCCACCACGATCGCAACCCTGACCCAGAAGAACGACGGCATCCTCGAAGGCGTCTTCGCCACCATCCGGGTCAACGCCCCGATCGCCATCGTCCCGAATGCCCAGAAGTCGAGCGAAGAAGCCCCCGACTTCCGCGTCATCCACCGCAAGACGGGTTTCGAGATCGGCGCCGCGTGGGCTCGCACGGCCCGCCAGACCGGCGAGGAATACCTCTCCGTCAAACTGGAAGCCCCCGAGATCGGCGTGATCTTCGGAAACGTAGCCCAGGCTCCGGGCGGCGATCCGACCAAGAAGGTCATCCTCTGGAACAACCCGAACTGAACGATGAGCGAGCGGCCCCGAGCAATCGGGGCCGGCATCGTCAGGCCAGTTCAGCGGCTTTAGCGACAAAGACGCGAAAACGGGCGTCGAACCGCATCCCCACCTGACGGGTGCCCCACGAGAGGAAGGTCTGTCTGCTCAGAACGCCAATCATGCCGTGACGCCCGCGCCGCCTCAAGCACTTCGCGGCACCTCCAATTTTCAGCCGCCGCCCTGAAGGGCGCCGTCAGAAAATTGGTTCCTCCGCTCGCCGGCTCCGCCGGTCGCCTGCGGCGATCCTTGACCCGGCCCGACCCTCACGACCCCGGGCGTCATCTTTCACATCATCAAGGAGATGACGACGATGACGATGACCCTCGAAAACCACATCGAAGAACTGCGCCGCGAAGCGAACCACTGCGACCCCGCCGAGCGCGCTCAGATCGAGGCCGAGCTGGAACAGGCCCGCGCCGAACTGGCCGCGCCCATCGCCGCCGAAGACGCCGAGCCTCTCCACTGAGGGAGGCTTTTGCCTTGGACGATGGGGCCGATGCGCCGGATCGACCGGCGCTCCGACCCGAGGCTTCGCCTCACGCCCGCCTCCCCAATCCCATCATCGACGAACATCACCTCGCGCCAGTGCCTCAACGCGCTTCACCCGGTATCCATGGGCACGCCTCTCTGGCAGCCAGTCGAGAAACAGCGCGACAGCGTCTTCCTCAATGACGGCGTCTACTTTTTGTTGTGGGGCGGCTTTGGTCGACATGCGTCACCTCATAGGAATAGTGTCCGCTCGGCGGGCTTTGTTCCTATTGTGTTCTCATTTCAGGAGGGGTCAAGGTGAAGCCGGGAGAGGCCCCATTTTCTTCCTGATTAACCTCAATTCATTGGGTTAACGAGCTGATTGATTTGATCCGATTACGCCGCCGGCCGTAGTGAGGGTAGGAGGTGATTTGATGAAGTATGAGATTGGAATGCACATTGTCTATGACGTGCTGAATAAGGGCGTCCTAGTCGAATTCCGCGGCATGTCGCACTACTTGGCCGGCCCCTTTAAGACCCAAAAGGAAGCGATCGGCGCGGGTGAAGAGCTGTGCCGTAAGTTGGGCTGGGGAAAATCGGACGGCGCCTGAGGGGGTATTCGGGGACCGATGTTACTCCGGCCAGTCGGCCCGCCCTCATCGATCCCGATGAACATCATGATCCGCGTGGGGGGCAGGCCGCTGACTATAAACCTCGTCCGGCTCACGTTCTTTGGGCAAATTCACCACCGCATCTGTCCGGGCGTCGGTATCGGCTGGGTCACCGGCCGCAGGCGTAGTCCTATTAATCTTGTAGCGGAACGATTCGATTTCCCTGTTCGAAAATCGCCGAGTTTCGCGGAGGGCGCACATTGCTTCTGCGATTATTTCGGCGTCGCTTGCCGGCTGACCGCCTTGGCCCGAAGCCCGAACCTTCACTGGAACGATCGCCAGGAGACGCTTCTCCCCGGCGGCAAAGACATCAACCGACAAATCGCGCATTCCCGGTCCCACGGTGGTAAGGCCCAAAGATACACGTTTTGAGGGCACTGTTGTTTGATCTGCGTCATGGCAATACGAGGCGTTCCTAGTCCAGCAGATCCACAATCTCCCATCCTTCAGCAGACAACGCGGTCCAGAACCGCCCCTCGGCATCCTCCTCCACGGTTGCCCAGCCGCGCAGCCGCAGTCGGCGCACAGTGTCTTTCATGGAGGCGGGGATATCGTTGTAGGACCGCGGCCTTTCAGCGAGGAGGCACATTGCAAGGAATTGCGGTCCAGTAAGGCGAACGACCGGCTTGCTGGAGATGTACCTGGCAGCTCGCACCTGACGCCCTTGGGCGGTGATCGCAATCTTGATCTTCTTTCGGGGCTCAACGCGCATTTCGACGAAACCGAGTTTCTCCAATTCCTGATACGCCACCAAGTCCGGGTAGGCGAGTCTGTCCATATGGACGTCGTCGCTGGAGGCCAAGCGATCGATGAGGTCGATCTGGGCTGGCGTGAGGCGGTAGATGAGGATGGGCTTGGCGGACATGATTTACCAGGGATATCGAGGGGCGGCGCCTCATTTCCGCAAGACGGTTGCTTGATCGCCCGTCACGTAACGCTTCCCGTCCTTGTCGCCATCCCACGGATCACCGAACCCTTTCGGGTGTGGCGGCTCCGAACCGGTGGCCAGGGCGTCGCGTACCGCGGATCGCTCGCGGCGATGTTCGCGCTTCTTGAACGCCTTGTCGCTGTCTGCGGTCGTGATGCCGGTGATGGGGACTTTCTTACGTGACCTGGTCATTGGACGAGAATCACCGAGCATCACTGCGCTGGCGGGAACTTCCCATCGCCCGGAAGATTGACCAGATAACAAGTCCGACGCCGATCAAGAACGGAACCCAAGCCATTAGCGTTGGGACAGCGGCGTTATGAAAGCAGCCATCGATGCCGACGTAATCCATGTTGAAGCAAAATCTGACAGGCGTTTCGTTCGGGAAGTCATAGGTCCGTGTGTAGAAGCCATTAGCCATGAGTAGCAGCCCGACTGCGAGAACGATCCATTTAGCCATGAAAGCCTCCCAAGCAACGCGTGCTGAGTGTCGCACCGCGATGCAGGGTTGTCGAGGGATGTCCCCAAAACTGGGGAGACCTCGTGACGCAATTTTGAGTTATGATGGGAAATCAAGGGGATGGCGCAAACAGGTTCGGGCGTGGAGGGGCGGCGAGTGCGTAGAGGGCGGTGGCCCCCAAATTGCCAATACTTGGCAATTTGTCTCCGACCTCTCTAGTGATGCGCATGGACCTCCCACCGTGGGAAGTTTGTCACGGCCTCACAAACACAAAACCGCCCGTCTCTTACGGGGCGGGCGGCTGAGCCGGCGGATGTTTCAAGGTTTTCGCATGGCGATCGACCGGCCAAAGACCGTGCGGGAGCGCCCCTGCTGGTGTGGTCGCAGGTGGTGCTGGTCGCTCCCCGGTGTCTACGAATAAAGGGCCGGGGCAGCTACAAAGCGCCACCGGCAAAGGCCGGCCGGAACATGCGGAAACGGCTGGCAGGAAATTTTAGTTGGGTCGATCGATCTTGGCGTAGTAGCCAGCCCGCAATTGGAGCAGATCGCCATAAATCGTTTCGACGATGCCGAACCCTTCAGCGATCGCCTCGCGGATCCGGAATGCGCCGAGGTCGTGCAGTACGGCCTGCAGCATCAGGGTCTCGAGGTTCAGCACACCGCCCTTGTCGCTCTCGACGAGGTAGGCGAGCACACGCAGCTTATCGGCAAGCTCACTGGACTTAGTGACCGGCGCGACGGCGAGCGCCTGCACGACGGCCGTATGTGCGTGGTTGATGCCGTCCATAGCCTCATCGGGCATGGGCTGCAGTTCGAGCATGATGGGCTGCAGTTGTTCAGCGAGAGCTGTCATGCGTGGAATCTCGGTGGCGCCGGCCCGGTCATAGGGGAAGTGCGGCGGTTGTCTTCTCGGACGCAGCCTGCGCGGTTCGAGCCTTCTGTCCGTAATTGTGTCGTGCGTCATGGTGGCCATTGCTGGTGGTCCTTCCTGTTGCGTTTGTCGTACTGTATTTGTACAGTGTTAACATTGATTGTGACGAGGTACAAAAAATGATGCGCGCAACTACCATGAAGATGGCGCGGGCTGGCCTTGGGTGGGGCGTTCGGGAGCTAGCAGAGCGGGCCGGAGTTACCGCAAACACGGTCACCCGGATCGAAAACGGCGCCGACGCAAAAAAATCTACAATGGATGCTATTCAGGCGGCACTTGAGCAAGGTGCTCCGGACGAGAACGGCGGGTGGCGGTTCGCGGAGTTCATCTCTCCGGACGGGGTTCGTATTGTAGAGGGCGGTGTTGCGCCACCGGACGAGTGACGGCTACCGCCTCTTCCCAAGGAGCAATTCCGCAGCCGGCACAAGGTCGGCGGCTATCGGGTCGGCCCATTCCCGCGCCAACCCTAAACTCCCAATGCGTCAGCCCACGAGGGGCTGACAGCGTTTCCAAAGGTGCTCAGCGTCGCCCGGCTCTTCCTGAAAGAGCCGGATGACAGTAAGAGCAACCGCATCGAGGTCGCGGTCCATATTCTTTTTCAAGCGCGCAATTACATCTCGCATGATCGCGAGATCGTCGGGTTCGAATATTCCTGCCTGAGATAAGGTTTTTGGGAGATCCATAGCGAACTCCCTTTCTCGTTCGGGGCGAAAGGTGCCACCTCACAGCCGACAGCAGCGCCCTGATAATCGGCTGCCAGTACGAGGAAGTGTGCTCTCGCAATGCGACAATTGCAAGTCGAGCGGATCATCTAGCGCTTCTCTTATTTAGGTCATTCTTATTCGTCTCGGCCGCGCGGAACCTTTGATCCGGATCGCAGTTCGTACGGCAGCCAACGGCACCCTTGAAAAATCCACACGCGATTTCGATATCGTTCGGCGCCAGGGTAGCTTTTGGAAGGAGGATTATCGATGCTGGCAGAAATCTACTTTGCGACCCCTATCTCCGTCACGTTCACGAATGGGACGAGCCGTTTGTTCCAAGGCGTCCATGACGCTCTCGACTTCCTAGAAAATGAATGGCCACTACGCTCCGGCGATCGCTACAAGCGTGCCTGTGAAAGATGCCGTGCCGCCCTTCAGCTCCGGACGCCGGCGACGGTTGCACGCGAGGCATTCGTCTCGGCGTGCCTTGAGGCAGGAATGCCCGTACAGGCGCTTTCGCCTCTTTGGCACCGCTCCGGCCCCTCTACGCCGCCATTAATGAATGCTTGATCAGGGATCAATCCCGCCGGCTGCGCGTTTCCTATCCATCACTATCCTAAATGAGGAGAGCAAGATGGACTGGAACCGTGTCGAAGGAAACTGGAAGCAGGTCAAGGGCAAGATCAAGGAGCAGTGGGGTAAACTCACTGACGACGATCTGGACGTCATCGAAGGTAAGCGCGACCAGCTCGAGGGCAAGATCCAGGAGCGCTACGGCTACGAAAAGGATCGTGCGACGCAGGACGTTGACGACTGGTACAAGCGCCAGACCTGGTGAGTCGCATTGAGAGGGCCGCCCGGCAGCTGCCGGGCGGCCCCATCGACTTAACGCTGCTTCTCGCCAGCACTCTTGCCGTCAGAGCTCCTGGAGCGCTCCTCAACGCGATCCGCGCCCTTTGCGAGCTCCGATCCCTTTTCAGCTTCAACCTCGCGCTCTTCGGCTCGTGCGGCCTTGTGGAGGCCACGGGCGCCTTCCTTGCCCTTCTCCGTCGGTGCGTTCTCAATTGCCATTGTGCGTCCTCCTGTGGGGCATGAGGAACGACTACGGATCGCGGTGGTTCCAGTCGACGGGAACAAGAACGGCGGCGGGCACGTTTGACCCCGAACAGAAAAGGAGACGCATTATGAATAATATTATCTATCTTGTCGGTCTGGTCGTAGTCGTGATCGCCGTCCTGTCCTTCTTTGGGCTCGGCTGATCATGGACGACGAACGCGAGAGACGCATCAAGGAGCGAGCCTTCGAACTCTGGCAGTGCGAAGGGTCGTTGGATGGCCGATCGCTTGGGCACTGGCTCCAGGCAGAACGGGAGATACAAGAAAAGGACGAAGCGGGAGAGGCGAGCCGAGATCAGGTTGATGTCGTCGGCCTAGCTGCTGCGGCGAAGCGGACGCATTGAGTTCGACTCCACATTCAGATGTAGCGGACTTCAAAAGCGGGGAGGATTTCTGGCGAAGAAAGCCCCTCTCATCGGATTGCTCAACGATAACAGGCGCTTATCTTCTAAAGTGGCTCCCCCGAGCCGGCCCGGCCTTCGGTGACGCTCACTCTAGCGGGGCGAAACGGCCGGATCGACCGGCCGCCTCGCCGCAAGGGGTTGTCCCTCACGCTCCCCGCCGATCTTTGCTTGCCGCGCCCTTACAGCGTGAGGATGTCGGCATGATGAGATCGAAGAGCAACCCATCGACGAAGCGAGTGCACAGGCTGCGAAAAGCAACCCGCTGCTTCGTTTGCTGCGACACGCCGTTCTATTGATCGCCACGCTGGCCATCACAATCGTCCGCGGCGTGCTCTATTGCGCCGGGTGTCTCGCCTATTCCGTCCTCTCCCTGCTCCGGCCGGTCGTCAACGTGCTGATGCTGGGCGGCCTCATCGTGCCGCTGGTCGCCTTCGTCGCTTTCGTCAAACCCGAGGCAGCCAACGGAATGCCATTTTGGGTTTTCCTCCTGATGGCCGCCGGCTTCGTCGGCGTTTCCATGGTGTATTCGAAGTTCGTCGACTGGATCACACCTCCGGGCGAAACGGACCCGGCTGAGCGCTATCGCCCTCTCGGTCGATAACGCAGTTCCGAACCGGCGCACCGGTGCGTTGTTGTGATCAGCGATAACGCTTGGCAAATCGATTGGGCTTCGCCGCCTTGTTCATGTCTTTCCGACGGAAATACATCGCGCGCCCGCACCGGATCGGGCTACGGCCCTGAACGATGATGATCTGCTCATCCTGGCGCATGGTCTGCGTGACCTCATGCGGCAGGATCAACGGTCGCGCTTGATAGGAGATGTTTTCTGACTTTCGCGGCGAGCTGTTCTTCGTGGCGAAGCTGACGTCACGCGAATCTCCTTTGACCTCTATGGTCATCACGCCGCACAACGCCGAAACGTTCTTTGCCGTTTCAATCGACTTGATGGCGGCATAGCTCGCAAAAGCACATCCCTCAATCCACGATGTCGCACCGTTCTTGCCGAAGTGATGCTCCAATTGGCCGACCGATTGGTAGAGCAGCATCATGGTGATGCCATGCTTGCGGCCGCGATCGCGCGCTTCCTCGAGCGCCCGCATGTAGCCGAGTAGGTCCACCTCGTCGAGCATGAAAAGCGCACGTCGCGTGAACCCGCCGTCGGCCTGAACCATCGCCTTGAGCAGTGCGCCTATGATCACACGGCCGATGCCAGGATAGGACTGCAGGATGTCACCAGGCAGGTTCAGGAAAACGTCCTTCTCGCCGCTAACGAGATCGCTCGGCTTGAAGGCGTTGCCGCAAACGAGCGCGGCATATCCATCGAGGGACAGCCACTGCGTATCCTTCGATGCCGTCGAGTAGACGCCCGAGAACGTCTGCTCGGTCATGTTGGTGAAGACGCCCAAGGTTTCGCGGATGAAGGCGGAGGTGGAATGCTCCTGAATGTCGCGGAGCATGGCGAGCACGGAGGGCTCCGGCTCGGAAACGATCTGCCGCAAGCTGCGCAGATTGCGACGCCCCTCGTATTCCGGCGACAGCATGACATGGGCGAGCAGGCCCGTTAGAAGATTGTGCGCCTGGTTCTGGAAATAGGAGCCGGTGGATGTGTCGATGCGCACGCTCTCCGACAGCAACATATGCGCGACACCGACGATATCCTCTTCCTTCTTGCGCGACGTTTCGATGAAATTGAGCACATTGAATCCCATGACCGGGTTCATGGGATCGAGCACCATGACCTTCCGGCCGAGTGCACGGGTGCGATGCTCCACCACCATCGGCGCGATCTCGGTGGAAGGATCGAGGCAGATCAGTGGGCCGCTGTAAAGCAATGTGGTCGGGACCACGTTGCTCACGGTCTTGAACCCGCCTGAGCCCGAGAAGAACAGCATATGGGTGGAGTCGAAGTTCAGCTTGTAGGTGAGGAGCGGCGCGGTTCCGCCCTTGCCCCATGTCGACCGATCATAGGGATCGAAAGGCACATCGCAGACGGTGTCCTTGTCGACCCGATAACGTTCGCCGATGACGATCTCGCCATCGGGTGGGAAGAGTTTTCCGGCCGCGGCCATCGATAGCCAGTTCGCGCCGCCGAAGATCCCGCGCTTGGCGCGCTTCACCTGTTCGGGCACGACCGTTGAGATGCGCGCCGAGACCGCTACCGCAATGAAGCCGACAATGCCCGCGCCCACTGCGATCCTATCGAGATAGGAAAGCGCCCCATCCCAGGACAGCACGCCGCTCTTCACGAAAGGCGAAAGCCGCGCGAATTCCCGCAGGCCGTAGAAGCCTGCAACGATCAGAAAGCTGAGGAGGCTCGCCACGGCAATCGGCCTTCGCAGATGAAGTGGCAATGCCCAGACGGTTAAAAGACCGGCGAGCGGCCCGAGCAAAAACGCCGGCAGCGGCTCGGCGCGCAAGAACCAGTATGCCGTTTTCTCCGACATGCCGACGGCGAGCGACGGCCATCGCCATCCAACGACATAGACAGCGAAGGCCGTGACGACGATCGGCACCATGACGAGCAAGAGGCTTGGATGTGGTTTGGCCATCGTCGTCATTCGGCTGCCTCCAGCATCGGTCGGCCGCCATCGAGCACGGGAGCCTTGAAGGCTTCCTCGCCGACATCCCGCAGCCGACGATATTCCGGCGAACCGGACCCGACGCGCGCCAGTTCGATGAGCCCGCCGAGCAGAAACGCCCGGTCGACCTTCGACAGTCCGGCCCGGACGACGATCCCGCCCAGCAGGAATTTCTCGCGAGTTTCCTTCTTGCGATCAGCCGTCATGAGGAATCTCCGTCGTCGCTCCAGCCCCGCCACCTGGCTGTCCACGCGGCGAAGCAGCTGCGTCACCAGCCCCTTTCTTCTCCGCTTTGCGAAATCGCGCGGCGATCTCTTCGACGATGCGATCGACCTCCTCGTCGTCGATCTCCATCTCCGCCAGACCCGACTTCATTGCCGCGCGGGAGAAGCGATCAGCTGATTTAACTATCAGCGTTTTTCGACGCTCTCGAAGCTTCTCGATCTGCGTATCGATATCCAGAATTGACGACTTGGCGGCCATTTACCCGGTTCCCTCTCTTCAAGCAATATCGCTGTTGTTTATTTATACTGACTAGAAAACGATAGTAAAATGCGCTACCTTGCGCAAGTCCCCAAAATGTCGATGCCGGAATTCCGGCCTGGGCCGTCTTCCGGAAAAGCGGCATCGGACCTGAGGTCCGATCGGTTTGAGGGCGCAATATACGTCGCTGGCGCGACGTGCTTGGGAGATCAGGAGACGGCAGTGGCGATCATGTTCGTCAGAGCGCAGGTAATCAGCAGGGGAGCGGGACGCAGCATCGTCTCGGCCGCCGCTTACCGTCATCGCGCTCGCATGATGGACGAACAGGCCGGCACCTCCTTCAGCTATCGCGGCGGCGCGGCCGAATTGAAGCATGAGGAGCTGGCGCTACCGGACAAGGTTCCGGCCTGGCTGCGGATCGCGATCGAAAGAAAGAGCGTCGCGGGCGCGAGCGAGGCGCTGTGGAATGCCGTGGAGGCCTTCGAGGTGCGAGCGGACGCACAGCTTGCCCGCGAGTTGATCATTGCGCTCCCCGAGGAGCTGACGCGGGCGGAGAACATCGCCCTCGTGCAGGAATTCGTCCGGGGCAATCTGACCTCGCAAGGCATGATCGCCGACTGGGTCTATCACGATAAGGACGGCAATCCCCACATCCATCTGATGACGGCGCTGCGACCCCTGACGGACGAGGGTTTCGGGCCGAAGAAGGTGCCGGTGCTCGGCGAAGACGGTGAGCCGCTGCGCGTCGTCACGCCGGACCGGCCGAACGGCAAGATCGTCTACAAGCTCTGGGCCGGCGACAAGGAGACGATAAAGGCCTGGAAGATCGGTTGGGCGGAAACGGCCAATCGGCACCTTGCGCTCGCCGGCCATGACATCCGTCTGGACGGGCGCTCCTATGCCGAGCAGGGCCTCGATGGCATTGCCCAGAAACATCTCGGCCCGGAAAAAGCCGCGCTCGCGCGCAAGGGCGTCGAGATGTATTTCGCGCCGGCCGATCTGGCGCGGCGGCAGGACATGGCCGACCGGCTGCTCGCCGAACCCGCGCTTCTGCTGAAGCAACTCGCCAACGAACGGTCTACCTTCGACGAGAAGGATATTGCCAAAGCGCTGCATCGCTATGTCGATGACCCCGAGGATTTCGCAAACATTCGCGCACGTCTGATGGCGTCCGACGATCTGGTTCTGTTGAAGCCGCAGCAGGTGGACCGCCAGACCGGCAAGGTGGCGGAGCCGGCAATCTTCACCACGCGCGAGATCCTGCGCATCGAATATGACATGGCGCAGTCGGCGGAAGTCCTGTCGAAGCGAACCGGTTTCGGTATCGCGGAAGCGAAGGTTGCCGCAGCCGTGCGTCAGGTCGAAACCGCCGATCCGGAAAAATCCTTCAAGCTCGAACAGGAGCAGGTCGACGCCGTCCGTCACGTCACTGGTGACAGTGCGATCGCGGCTATCGTCGGGCTTGCAGGGGCGGGTAAGTCGACGCTGCTTGCCGCCGCGCGAGTTGCCTGGGAAGGCGAGGGTCATCGCGTGTTTGGTGCAGCCCTTGCGGGCAAGGCGGCCGAAGGGCTGGAGGACAGCTCCGGCATCAAGTCGCGGACGCTCGCATCGTGGGAATTGGCCTGGGAGAACGGGCGCGATCTCCTGGAACGCGGCAATGTCTTCGTTATCGATGAGGCCGGCATGGTGCCCTCGCAGCAGATGGCGCGTATGTTGAAGGCGGTCGAGAACGCTGGCGCGAAGGCGGTCCTGGTCGGCGACGCCATGCAGCTTCAGCCGATCCAGGCGGGTGCCGCTTTCCGGGCGATATCGGAGCGGATCGGGTCCGCCGAACTTGCCGGTGTCCGCCGGCAGCAAGAAGCTTGGGCGCGCGATGCCTCGCGTCTCTTCGCGCGTGGCAAGGTCGAGGAGGGGCTGGATGCCTATGCCCAGCGAGGCCGGATCGTCGAGACCGAGCAGCGCGTCGAAGTCGTCGAGCGGATCGTGGCGGATTGGAGCGCGGCGCGCGAGCAGGTCATCGCACGGTCGCGCGCGGCAGGTCACGACGGCCGGCTGCGGGGCGACGAGATGCTGGTGCTTGCCCACACCAATGAGGATGTGAAGCGTCTGAATGAATCGCTGCGCGGCGTGATGAATGCTGCAGGCGCGCTGACCGCCGCACGCGAATTCCGGACGGAGCGAGGTATCAGGGAGTTTGCCGCCGGCGATCGCATCATCTCCCTCGAAAATGCTCGCTTCCTCGAACCAAGGGCGCGCCGCCTCGGCCCGCAATATGTGAAGAACGGCATGCTCGGAACGGTCGTTGCGACCGGCGATCTGCGTGGCGGTCCGTTGCTCTCGGTTCGCCTCGACAATGGTCGCGACCTCGTCATCAGCGAGGAAAGCTACCGCAACATCGACCACGGCTATGCCGCGACAATCCACAAATCGCAGGGCGCCACTGTCGACCGGACCTTCGTGCTCGCCACCGGCATGATGGACCAGCACCTGACCTATGTGTCGATGACTCGCCATCGCGATCAGGCAACGCTCTATGCGGCGCGCGAGGATTTCGAGCCGAAGCCGGAATGGGGACGAAAGCCGCGCGCCGATCACGCCGCCGGCGTCACCGGTGAGTTAGTGGAGACGGGCGAGGCGAAGTTCCGGCCGGAAGATGAGGATGCGGATGAAAGCCCCTATGCCGATGTCCGCACGGATGACGGAACGGTCCATCGTGTCTGGGGTGTCAGTCTGCCGAAGGCGTTGGAGAAGGGCGGCGTTTCGGAAGGCGACACGGTCACGCTCCGCAAGGATGGCGTTGAGACCGTCAAGGTCGATGTAAGCGTCACCGATCCGGAGACGGGCGAGAAGCGAACGGAGAAACGCGAAGTTCACCGCAATGTCTGGACGGCAGAGCTGAAGGAATCGGCCGATGCTCGCCAGGAACGGATCGAGCGCGAAAACCATCGGCCGGACTTGTTCAAGCAGATGGTCGAGCGTCTCGGCCGTTCGGGCGCGAAGACCACGACGCTCGATTTCGAGAGCGAGGCTGGCTACCAGGCGCATGCCCGCGATTTTGCCCGGCGCCGCGGTATCGACTTGGTTGCCGAGGTCGCGGCCGGGATGGAGGAGGGGGCCGGGCGGCGGTTGGCCTGGCTTGCGGAAAAGCGGGAACAGGTGGCGAAGCTCTGGGAGCGCGCCAGCGTGGCGCTCGGCTTCACGATCGAACGGGAGAAGAGAGTCTCCTACAATGAGGAGCGTTCGGAAACCGTCGCGCCGCGAATTCCCGAGGATCGACCATACCTTATTCCGCCGACGACGCGATTTGCCCGTAGCATCGAGGAGGAAGCCCGCCGGGCGCAACTGGCCTCGGATCGATGGAAGGAGCGGGAGGTCATTCTTCGCCCGGTTCTGGAGAAAATCTATCGCGACCCTGACGGCGCGCTGGCCAGGCTGAACGTGCTGGCGTCGAATGCAGGCATGGAGCCGCGCCGCCTTGCGGAAGATCTTGCCGCGACGCCTCAGCGTCTAGGCCGCCTGCAGGGGGCGGAGCATCTGGTGGACGGTCGCGCCGCGCGGGACGAACGGAATGCAGCGATGGCGGCCCTGTCGGACCTGCTGCCGCTCGCCCGGTGGCATGCGACGGAATTCCGCAGACAGGCAGCGCGGTTCGGCATTCGCGAGGAACAGAGGCGTGGGCATATGTCCCTGTCCATTCCCGCGCTCTCGAAACCGGCCATGGCGCGTCTTGTCGAAATCGAGGCGGTCCGAGAGCGCGGCGGACCCGACGCTTACAAGACTGCTTTCGCCTATGCCGTCGAGGACCGTTTGCTGGTCCAGGAGGTGAAGGCGGTCAACGAGGCGCTGACAGGGCGCTTCGGATGGTCCGCCTTCACGGAGAGGGCCGATGCTGTTGCCGAGCACAACATGGTCGAGCGCATGCCGGACGATCTTGCTTCCGATCGACGCGAGAAACTGGCGCGGCTCTTCAAGGTCGTGCGCCGCTTTGCCGAGGAGCAGCATCTTGCCGAAAAGAAGGACCGCTCAAAGGTGGTTGGCGGCGCCAGCGTCGAGCCGGAGAAGGAGACGAGTGCCGTGTTGCCAATGCTCGCCGCCGTGACGGAGTTCAAGACCTCGGTCGAAGACGAGGCGCGGGTGAGGGCGCCCGAGGTTGCCCACTACGGCCACAATCGCGCAGCCCTTGTCGATACGGCCGGACGCATCTGGCGCGATCCCGCCGGCGCCGTCGACAAGATCGAGAGCCTGATCGTCAAGGGCATTTCGGGCGAGCGGATCGCAGCGGCCGTTGCCAACGATCCCGCGGCCTATGGTGCTCTGCGCGGGTCCGATCGCATCTTGGACAGATTGCTCGCTGTCGGCCGCGAACGAAAAGACGCGCTACAGGCAGTGCCCGATGCGGAGAGCCGCGTCCGGTCGCTGGGCGCGTCCTATGCCACAGCCCTCTCGACAGTGACCCAGACAATTACAGAAGAGCGCCAACGGATGAGCGCGGCAATTCCGGGCCTGTCGCCGGCGGCCGACGAAGCATTGCGCGAGCTTGCGGCGGCAATGAAGAAGAAGGACGCCAAGCTCAATGTCGCAGCCGGGTCGCTCGATCCTCGTATCTGGGAAGAATTTGCCGGTGTCAGCCGATCGCTCGATCTGCGGTTCGGCCGCGACGCGATCCTGCGCGGTGAGAAGGACGTGATCAACCGCGTGTCGCCAGCGCAGCGCCGTCCATTCGAGGCGATGCAGGAGCGCCTGAAAATATTGCAGCAGACAGTCCGCATGGGCAACAGCCAGCAGATAGTCGCGGAACGCCAGCGCCGGGCGATCGACCGCGGCCGGGGCGTCATCCGGTGAATCTTTCGACGATGTGGAAAAGGAGAAGAACATGACGGAACAGGAAGCCCCATACGACGCGATCGTCCGCGCCGAGATCGCCATCGAAATCCTCAACCAGGCGCGTGCCATCGTCACGGCGCGTGTCTATGAGCTCGAAGGATCGGATCCTGACGCCGCCGAAGCGCTTCGGTCTCGGCGGCGTGAGCTGATTGCCCTGCAGCAGAGGATCACCGTCGCCGATCGCGATTCTGTCGAGGACGTCATCGCGCTCTGGGGGGCACGCGTGAAGGACGACGCCCGGTTCTGGGCGGAGTTCTGATCATGGCGGACGATCAGGCATCCGGCCCGCTCTCGCCGGAGAGGAATGAGAGCATTTTCCGCAAGGACATCCTTCCCGACTATCTGCCAGAGGCGATGAAGCCGGCGGGGCGGCTGCGGATGATCCTGCTCGGCGGCCACCCGGGGGCCGTTAAGACGGCGGTTCTGATCGCAAGCCAGACGGAACTCGATCAAACGGGGCCGACGATCCGCATCGTCGGTGACGATCTCCGATTCTATCATCCGCAGTTCCTCGCATTCCAGAAGCAGGATGCGGAAACCGCGTCGCAGTTTACCCAGGCCGATGCCGGGCGCTGGACGGAAAAGTCGCTGGCGGCCGCCGTGGAGCGGAAGGTCAATATCGTGTTCGAGACGACGATGCGCACACCGGAGAATGTCGCCCGCGTCATCGGCGTGGAGCGCGCCGGTGGCTACGATATCGAGGCGCGAGCGGTTGCCGTCAATCCACGGCTAAGCTGGCAGGACAACGACTATCGCTTCGAGGAGATGCTGCAGGCCGGCGACGCGGCGCGCATTCCGCCGCCGCACGTTCACGATGCCGCTGTCACCGGATTGCGCGTCAGCCTCGAGAAGGTCGAGACGGAAAACCTCGTCGACCGTGTCCAGCTTCGAACGCGCGGTGGCACTATCCTCTACGACAATGAGCGAGGCTCGGCCGGTTGGATGCGCGCCCCAGAGGCGGGGGCGCCCTCGAACGGGAGCAGACAAGACCGATGACGCGCGGCGAGTTGCAGCGTTTTTCTGATGATTGGAGCCATGTTCTCGGCCGCATGGAGGAACGGCATGCGCCCGAGGACCGCATAGCGGCCGCCAGGACACGAGCCGTAGAGGACGTCAACCATTTGCTCGCGCAGCGGCGTGAGGCGGATGGCGATGATGGATCACGGCGCGGGCGATCGATTTTCCAGACGCGCGCTGACGCACTCGGCATGTTCGTCGAGCTCTACGACAATGCGTTGCGCGATGCCGAGCGCCGCCCGATTGGCAACATCGAGGCGCATGCACTAGGGCGGCTGTCCCAGAGTTACATGGTATTGAAACTCGTCGAAACCGCCCGCGACCTTGGCCTCTTGCCCGATGACAGTACGATCGTCGCAACACGCGCGATGGTCCAGGACAAGCACGGGAACCAGGAGTTTCCGGCCGCGCATCGCCTGCCGGCCGACCTCTCGGTCGAAACGCCGAATGGGGAGCGCCGGCGGCTGGCGGAGCACTTCGACGTCCAGCTCAACCAGGTCGCCATCGACCGCGAGGTGTTCGGTCGGACGGACCGGTTGTCCCGTATGGCGAAGGTCGTGGATTCCTGGCTGAAGACTGCCGGCATGCGCAAAACGCTGGCTCGGGCGGCAAATGACGTCGCATCCGGACGCATGTCCGCGAGCGCTGCCATGTCGGATATCGTGGAGCCCGGCTTCGCGGCGGCGGTCGCCCGCACCCGCCAGCGCCTGGAACTGAACATGGCGCTTGCCGAGCGCACCGCGATCGCTGCCTCGATCGTCGACCAACGCGGTGAACCCTTCCGCGCGATGCTGGATAACCTGCGCCTGCGAACCGGCGATCTCGATAACCGGGCGCGGGCAAAGGCCATGATGGACGAAATCATGGAGGAGGCCGCGCGGCATGAGCGGCTTGACGCCGGGCGCCGGCGCGCGGCCGAGGAGTTTGCGCGCGGTATCGCTGATAACGAGCGCAGTCTGGGTGCAAGGTGGGATGTAGATCAAAGCACCAGACGCTCCAATGTCCTCGTGCCGGGGCGGGATCTGCCCGACCTGACCGAGAATGAAATTGCCGACAGGCTGCACGGTTCCGCACGCCTCGCCGACAAGCGCGCCGAGATCGAAACCCTGTCACGTCTCGTCTTCGGCAATAGCCAAGCGGTGACATCGACGGTTGCGAGCATTCGTGATGCTCGAAGTGGTGCGGCCGCCGGCGAGGATGTCCGCGAGGGGCGTCTCGGGGACATGGCCGGGGAGGGGAAAGGTTGGTTGCACGGCCCAAGTCCCGCGCGTGAGGCTGCCGAAGCCCATGCGCCGCAGCTTGCGGCGGCGCTCGCGGATTACGGACATGCAGTGGATTTCGAGCGCCATCAGATCGTGACCCAGCATCGAGAGGTGCAGGCGCGGCAGCGCGTGGAAATACCGGCGCCGTCACCTGAGCTGACGGAGATCTTGAGGAGTGACGGTCAGGATCAAGTTCGTCACCTGAACAGCGAACCGTCGCTTCGTCGTGAGCTTGAGACGATGACGCTTGCGATCAACAGACGTCTATCGCCAGGAGATAAGGTAGATCTGAAGGGGGGAAATGTCGCGCGGCTCGCCTCATCGCTCGGCGCAACGCGCGAACAGGCGGCATCATTGCAACAAGTCCATGAGCAGGCGCGCGTGCTGCAGGAGAAGACCGTCCGACAAAACCGGGAGGTTTCGCGCACAAGTCAGTTGACGATGCGGCGCTAAGTCTGGTCGCACCTGGAGAATTGCATAGCTGCATTGCACAATGGATGATATTCATCCGCCCAGGAAACGGGCATTATGCTCGCAGTTGATGCACATCGCGGTTTTCTCCTCCCATTGCCGCCGCATCAGCTGTTCCCCTCTGGAGGTTCATATCTCCACACTTCATGGGCCACGGTTTCCGATGGCCCATTTTTTTGCCCGTACTGCGCATGATATTGTCTAGCGGCGGAATGCCTGCTTCAGCGCCTCCACAACAGCGCGCACAGCGGGGACATCCTTGATCTCGGAGTGAACGACGAGCCAGATCTCCCGCGTCAGGGGCGACCCGCTTTCAATGCGCTGAAGGCCTTCCATGCCCTCCACCGCGAAATCCGGCAGCATGACGACACCCCCGCCGGTCAACGCGGCCGCGGCCTGGAATTCCATCATGGAAGAGCGAAGGGCGATCGGGCGGCCCGCCGCAAACTCAATCAGGCGGGTGTGCTGCGGCGCAGCCTTCATCGACTCGTCATAGCCGATGAACGACCAGTCTTCAGGGGACGTCGAGGCCAGGTATTCTTCTGCGGCATAAAAGTCGAAGCTGATCGCGCCGACTTTGATGATCGCGTATTCGCCTTCCTCGGGACGGGATAGACGGACGGCGACATCCGCTTCGCGCCGGTTCAGCGAGGCAAAGCGCTTTTCGCCGACGAGAGTGATCTGAATGCCCGGATGTTGGCGGCGAAGGTCGACGATGGGCCTGGCAAGCAGCATGTTGGAAAGCGCCGGCGGCGCGCTGATACGGATATCGCCCTGGAGTTCGCTTGAGCTGGTCCGCCCCAACTGCTCGATACTCGCTGCCTGCAGAGCAATCGGGGCAGCGAGTTCGGCAACCTTATCACCGTCGGATGTCAGGACGATCTTTCGGCCACGACGATCGATAAGCTTTCGCCCGAGCCTCGTTTCGAGCGCCACAATACGCCGCCTAACCGTTGCGTGCTCGATGCCGAGACGTTTTGCTGCGCCGAGAAATGTTCCTGCCTGCGCCACCGCCATGAAATGCCGCAGATCGTCCCAATTCAGTTGTGTGAATTCTTTCCCAGTCATTGGGTGAGAATAGGGAATTTATGATCAGCGGGCTACAGGGCAGAGTGTCTCCAAGAAGGAGATGGGTTCATGACAGACAAAATCGTATTGCTCGTTTCGCCCGGTGAGCATGGGCGCTTCGAAATCCGGGAGCAATCCGTTTCCGAACCGGGAGAGGGCCGAATCCTCATCCATCACCAGGCCATCGGCACGAATTTCCTCGATGTCTATCACCGCAAGGGTATCTACCCCTTACCGACCTATCCTGCGGTGATCGGCGCGGAAGCGGCGGGCGTTGTCTAGGCGGTCGGTTCCGGTGTTTCGGACTTCCGGGCGGGCGATCGCGTGGCCTATGCCGGCCCACCGGTCGGCGCCTATGCCTCGTTGAGGATCATTGAGACCAAGCGGGTCGTCAAACTACCCGATAGCATCTCCATGAAAACCGCCGCCAGTTCTCTCCTCAAGGCCATGACGGCGCACATGCTTCTGGAAAAGACCTTCATGGTCAAAGCTGGAGATGTGGTGCTGGTTCACGCGGCCGCCGGCGGGCTCGGGTCGATCCTGACACGCGGCGCAAAGGCGCGAGGCGCCGTCGTGATCGGGACCGTCGGTTCTGAGGAGAAGGCTGTGCTCGCGCGGGCCGCTGGCGCCAATCATCTTATCGTCGGTCGGGATGCCGATCTCGTCTCGGGGGTGAAGGCATTTACCGAGGGGAACGGTGTCGATGTCGTCTATGATGGTATCGGCGGCGATGTGCTGCTTAAGAGCATCCATTCCGTCCGGCCCTTCGGCGTGGTGGTGACCATCGGCCAGGCCGCCGGCCCGATCCCGCCCGTCGCCGTCGAGAATCTGCGGCCTGGAAAGTTTCTTGCGCATCCGAGCATCATGGCCTGGTGCGCGGATGTTGGCCGCCACCGGGAGACGGCAATTGCAGCCCTTCGTGATATCGAAGCCGGTATCGTCTCGCAGGTCGACTCAAAATACCGATTGGACGAGGTCGCCGCGGCCCATGTTAGAATGGAGTCTGGCCGCTCAAGCGGCAGCATCCTCTTGATGCCCTGAGCGATAGCCGGCAAACTGCGGGACAAGTCGGGCCTCCTCCCGCCGCCGATCAGGCTCGGCTGCCCCTCAATGGCTGCCATTCGACAGCGGTGGTCGCAATGGTAGCGACGGTTTCGAGCTGCCCTTGCAACAGCATGCGGACGCCGTAGAACAGGACCAGATTCCTGCCTTCAACACGCATCAGGAGGCCGCCGCCGGCGGGGCGTAGGGTTGCGCGGACGTCTTCAAAGGCGAGGAGCCGATCAACGCCGTCTTCGCCGATCGATAGGCAATAGGCGCAGCATCGCGCGCAGAGTTGGTCGACAACGCATTTTGCATCCGCGACAGAAACGAATGTCTCGGCGATGAATTGGTTCTCAGGTTTTTTCACGGCCGGCCTCCGCATTCAGAGTAGCGCCGGACGAGGGGTGATCCCGCCCGCCAAGCACACAGGAAGAGATTGCGTTCTGACGGTGGTGGTTATCGTCAGCCGTCCGCCGCCTTTGAAAGTTCCGTATAGGGTTGCGGCTCGTAGACGTATTCCGCCGGGATTGCGGGTTCGACCATCAACGACAGATAGCGCCACAGGTTTTCCTGGCTGTTGCTGGCTGCAAGGCCGTAGAAGTTGCCGCTGTTCCAGGTGATGACGCAATGTTTGAACTGGGCGTAGACCGCGTTGGCCATTTCGGCCAGGGTCACCTCGCTGTTGTGCATTGTGGTCAGCACATCTTTGGTCTTTCTCTCGATCTCCTCGGCCGGGAAGAAACGGGTTTTAAACCCGAGATCCTTTTGCGACTCACGCGTCTGGTAGTCGCGCGGGTTTGACGCGCGGAATTTCTCGAGAAGGAGAAGGATTCCATCGCTCTTCAAGTGGTGAGCAACGAATTCGATCTGTTTATTGCGGTTCGGCGAGTACATTTGGAAGGTCGTGTCTTCCAGAATGAAATCGAACCCGTCTGCAAAGTGTCTAAGCTTCTCGTCGGACCGAAGGTGATCCTTTGAAAGCCGGTGGAATGGCCCGAGGAAGAAGTTTGCATTGGATGGTTCGCCGAATGCCATGAAGCACTTGAAGTTCTCCTCGTTCGGGCTGCAGGACAGCGATTGAATTTTTCCGTTGCTCAATTCCGACAGGGTGCGAGCCATCGTACCTTCGGCCGTCCCGAGGCTATAGAGCAGTACATCGGTAGGGCTGAGCTGCGCGTATCGGAAGAGGGCGTGAGCCATACGGCATTCCTCCTCAAGACGGTACGGGATGCTGCTATGGTAGTGCTGGTCGAAGAACCCTTGTCGGCGCGCGTGGAGATCGACAAAGCGGTGAAGCAGCGTGTCGTTGGGGAATAGCCGCGTGTCAACGATTGGCTTGCGAATTGGCATGCCGTTTTTCCCGGCAGCGGTTTCTGTAAAGAAGCCAGCCAACTGATTAAGCCGGGGGCCACGATCGCATTCACTGAAGAAGTCGTCAAAATCCTGCATCGCAATACACCTAATCATATGAACATAAGGGTGCGGCTCCGCAAACCAGGCGGACCAAATTCCACAACGGTTCTGCTGACTTAATGAAGACCAGCTTCAAGCGATGCCGCGGGTAAGAGGTAGGCTTGTGCTTTGTGACGCGCTTTCATCGGCATGCCGTTTTTTCACAAAAGTGCCATCATCGGCCAACCTTGGGTTCTCCCGGGATTGTTTGCAACTACAGCTGAACTTATATGGCGGCAGAACCTTATTGATGTGGGACATGAACGCTATTGACGGAAACGCGTGATTTCGACCCCGGGGAAGTCCGTCGCTCGGACCACAGCAGTCTTGTTCACCAACATCTTGATTGGGGCGCCGTGCGCGCTGATATCGTGAAGCGAACCGGACTGGCCCGCCAGGAGACAAATGTGTCGGCCGAGCAGCATTCCTTTATAGTCAACCTTCAAGGCGAGGCGCGAGCGGGTGAGGACTTCGTTGAAGGACGACGGGTAGCATTCACCCCGCGCCGGCCTGGTTCCGTGGCCTTCCTTCCTGCGCGTAGCAAATGGAGCGGATGGGACGAGGGCGACACTACGGGGTCCTATCTATTCGTTTCCATCGACACTGCCTTCATTGATCGCGCAATCGGAGCTGAAAATGTCACGTGTTTGCGACCGGCAATAGGCTTTCGAGATACGGTGATAGAGGCCTGCCTACAGCGAATAGCGGCTGAACTGAAAAATCCCGATCCGATCAGCGTCGTCATGGTGGAAAGCCAAGCTATTCAGCTTTTCGTCCAGATGGTTCGGCTCAATGGCTTGGGGAACGAACCGGCAAAGGGCGGGCTTTCGCCCTTCGACCTTAAACGCGTTGTTGCCATCATCGAGAACCGGCTCGGCAATCCGCCGAACCTGGATGAGATGGCAGGAGAAATCGGGGTAAGCCGCCGCCACTTCTTCCGTGCTTTCAAGCAGTCGACGGGAAAGTCACCGCATTCGTTTGTCACAACGCGTCGATTGGAACGCTCCGTTGATCTTCTTCGTACGACTGAGCTTTCCGCCACAGAAGTCGCGTTCGAATGCGGGTTCGCAAGTTCCAGCCACTTCACCTACGCCTTCAAGAGAGTCTATGGAACGGGGCCGCTGGAGTTCCGCCGAAGATGGCGCAGTTGATGCACTTGAATAGTTTTTGGCACGATTTTGATAACCAGGCCTGATTCTTAAAGCGAAGGGGCCTAAAGATGCCTATTGCAGATGGGTCTCCAACTGTGAAGTATCCATATGCCCCGACCGAGAACGATGGAAGCGCCCGCCCCCCGCGTTCGCTACGCGCGTTCGTTTAACTGGTTTTTGGCAAGCACGTTTGCATCCGCTATCGGCCGAAATGGCTACCACATAGCATGTGCTTGGGTCCTTATCGTCTCCGGACAGGGCAGCGCCGCAGTCGCGGGATTCTTCACTATTATTAGTCTGACCGAACTCGTTACCAGTCCGCTTGCCGGTTGGCTGGCCGATCGTTTCGATCGGCGCATTCTTTATGTCATCGCGGAGACTGTCCGTGTTGTCGCCGCTATCGTGTTGGGCGCGGTTCTGATGGTGACAAGCGTGCTGTGGGCCATCGGGCTGTCTGCCGTACTCTTTGCAACCTGCGATCGGATCGCGCTGACGGCATCCCAATCCATGATTCCGTCGATCAGTGCGAGACTATCGCTGGCGACTGCGAACTCGATGACCTTTTTCTTGATGCAGTCTGGAAGTCTCGCTGCGGCCGTGCTCGTTGGGGCTCTCTTGCATGGGGCAAGCTCGGTGGTCACTTTCGGTGCTGTTTCCATTGGGTTTGCCTTTTCGGCAATCATCATGCGTGTTGTTCGGCATGAGAGAGGGCCCTCCGAGCGTGCCGGGGGCGCGATGGAGAGCTCGCCGGTCATCGATTCTCAGTTCCTCTGTCTGAGTGTCGTCTACGCGCTACTCTATACCGGAGGGATGTTGATCAGCGTTATCGGGCCTAGTTTCGTGTTTGATGAACACGGTGGAAATGCGGTCGATTTCGGCCAGCTTGAGAGTTCTTGGTCGGCAGGATCGATCCTTGGTGCTTTGCTGCTGATACCTCTCGTTCGAGCGACGAAGTTAACGGTCCTGCAATACGTCATTCTCGGGTCTAGTGCGGTGTCCTTCGCGGTGATCAAAGCACTGGACCCGCCCTTTGCCCTCTTGGCATTCGCGATCCTGGGAGCCTTATACAATCTCGGCAGGGTTGCCGTCGAAGTCATGATCCAGTCGGCCGTCCCGAGTACCGCGCTTGGCCGCGCAAAGGGCCTGCTCCACAGCGTGGGCGTTCTCTTGGGTGTTGTCCTCTTCTCGATCGTTTCGGTGATCGCCGACGATGTCAAACCGTCGACGCTATTTCTCGCCTATGCCGTCATCCTTGCGTTCGGCATGGTGGTTCTCATCCTGTTTTGCAGAAACGGAACGAATATCGACGTGGAGCGCGATCCTGGCCGATGACCCTAATTAAGTGTTTTCGCATGCAGCATGCCCCCGATGTTGTCCAATTGATCAGCGTGACGATCTCACCGCTTGCGGCCGGTCCTGCCGCCTAGAAATTTATGCCGCAATTCAACTATGGTGCCAGGATATCGGCCCAGCACACAATTTTTCACCACATGTCTCTAGCGAAATTAATGCGCTTCCTCTATTTCTGAATGTGAGGCAGTACGTGCTGCCTCGGGGCTGGAAACCCCTCCGTGCGACTGATGCTGGTCGTTTCAGCATCACACTCCTTGACCTTTCGAGGTCGGGGAGCCTGTGGCGTATGTCCAGGTTCCCCGGAGCTAAAGGCCACAGGGCTGTCACGGACAGTTTCCACTCCCCGATCATTGGGAGGTTTAGTGAGTTTCGCGGGGACGTACCGCGACAAACTCTCTTTCGGAGATGTTCGATGCGACACCCACGTAAACAGCGGAACGTGTGTTCACGTGCCTGCAGGCTTCAAATACTGCTTTTTCCGGACCAGCATAGCGCGCTCCCGTTCAGGATCACGTCATCATTCAAGTATGGCCAGCCATCTCTAACCCTCTCGCAGTGGGAACGGGGCCGATGAGAGTTCAGGTTACATCTCCCGCCCCCAAATTCAAGACCGGCAGTTGCCAAACGATTGTCCATGACCACAGGACTTGGCGCCACGTACAGGCTGATCTCGTCCGCCGCACTGGCCTTGAAGCGGAAGAGATCGCGGTCAAGTCGGATCGGCACCTGATCCTCCTAAACCTGAAAGGCAACTCCGAACGTGGCGAACACTTCCTTGACGAAAAACGGACCGGCTTCGTCTCCCGCCGGCCCGGAGCCGTTCTCTTCATTCCAGCCGGGTGTGACTGGAAAGGATGGGAGGAAGGTGCTTCCACGGCGGCTTACCTTTCAATCACAATCGATCCGGTCTTTGTGACCGACGTCTTTTCTCGAATGGCGACGAGCATGCTTCCGACCCTTTCACCTGACCTTGGTTGCGAGGATACGATCATTATGAACGCCGCGCGCGGTATCGGCGAGGAGATCGGAGATCAAAATCCACTCAGTACCATGGTCGTGGAAAGCTACGTGGCCACGATGTTTGCGCAGCTGTTCCGCCGCCAGAAATATGTCGCAACGACCCGAAAGGGCGGGTTGGCGGCGACAAACCTGAACCGTGTCATCGAGAAAATCGATGGCGATCTTTCTTCCGATCTGTCGTTGGGTCAGCTGGCTGCTCTCGCAGGGTTGAGCATTCCGCATTTTTGCCGAGCCTTCAAGCAAACACTCGGATGCCCGCCCCATGCCTTCATCGTCCGGCGGCGGGTCGAGCGGGCAAAGGAGTACCTTCGCCTTTCCGCGATGCCGATCACCGAAGTGGCGCTCCTGTGCGGCTTCTCCAGCTCAAGCCATTTCGCCAACACGTTCCGGCGCGAGACGGGCACGACACCTCAAGATTTTCGCGGCTCGTCGCTAAATAAATCAGTCGAATGATTTTTCGATAAGATTTCGCAGACACGTCAATTCGCTGCAAGCCCCACTTGGGCCAGTGTCGCATCCTCGGCAGACGACAAGCCGAGGGATTGCTAGTGAACCAACCATCAAATTACGATCACGCTCGTGACAATACCACGAAGCAAGGACCTGCTCTGCGCGTCGTGGAGTTGAAGAAGCGCTTCGGTCCGCTCGAAGTCATTAAAGGGGTGTCCTTCACAGCGGAACGCGGCGACGTCATCTCAATCCTCGGAAGCAGCGGATCGGGGAAAAGCACGCTTCTTCGGTGCCTGAACTTTCTGGAAGAGCCGAGCGAAGGCGAGATCTGGGTCGGCGGACGCCATATCAACGCACGCTCAGGCATCGTAGCGCAACGAGAGATCAATGCGTTGCGTTGCAAGCTCGGGATGGTCTTCCAGAGCTTCAATCTGTGGTCTCACATGACAGTCCTGGAGAACATGGTTGAGGCACCGATCCATGTTCGGGGAATAGCTAAAGCCGAAGCGCGGCTACGCGCGGAGGAACTTCTTTCAAAAGTTGGCCTTGCCGACAAGCGGCACGCCTATCCAGCTCACCTTTCCGGTGGCCAGCAGCAACGCGTCGCTATCGCACGCGCTCTGGCGATGGAACCTGAAATCCTCCTTTTCGACGAGCCGACATCGGCGCTGGATCCTGAACTCGTTGGCGAGGTGTTGAAGGTAATCCGCTCGCTCGCGGATGAAGGCCGGACAATGCTCATTGTTACGCATGAGCTCGGCTTCGCGCGGCAGGTCTCGAACCGCATTGTCTTTCTCCACCAGGGGGGGATCGAAGAGGAGGGTGCACCGGAAACGGTGTTTCGTAATCCTGCGTCATTCCGACTGAAGCAGTTCCTCTCGGCCCAAGAAAGGGAGCTGCATCAATGATCGAGCTGCAAGGTTTCGGCGACCAGATCGCCGCCGGGGCGATCACGACGTTGCGCGTAGCAGCAACCAGTCTGGTTCTGGGGATTGGTGTCGGTCTTTGCGGTGCGATGGCAAAACTCGGCCGCTCCCAGACCCTCAGGCGATTGGCGGACGTCTACACCACGATCATTCGCGGTGTCCCCGAACTCCTCATCATCCTTATTCTATACTTTGGCGGTACGGTTGCGATGACCGCGGTGTTCGGCCGCTACGTCGAAGTCGATGCTTTCGCTGCCGGCGTCTTTGCACTGACTATCGTCTTCGGCGCCTACGCGACCGAAGTCTTCAGGGCAGCAATCCGTGCGGTGCCGACCGGTCAGATCGAAGCGGCGCATGCGCTCGGCTTGTCAAAGATGCATACGTGGCGATTGGTGATCTTCCCCCAGATGTGGCGGTACGCATTGCCAGGCATAGGAAACCTTTGGCTCACGCTGCTGAAGGACACTGCTCTCATCTCCGTAGTGGGGCTTGAGGACTTAATGCGCAAGACCGGTGTTGCAGCGGGCGCAACCCACGATCCACTCACCTTCTACACCGTCGCTGCCGGCCTCTACCTCTCATTCACCTCCGTATCGCTGGCTGGGCTGACTTTACTTGAGCGGCGCGCAAATCGCGGCGTCCGCGTCGCAGATTGAGAAATCGACATGGAATGGTACCTTATTCTCGACGTTCTGCCCCTTCTGCTCGACGGGGCGCTCCTGACCGTCCAGCTCACAGCAGCTTCCGTTCTGCTTGGTCTCGTCATCGCACTTCCACTTTCGCTAATGCGCGCGTCAGGGTCTACCGGGCTATCGCGCCCCGTCCTGCTCTATACGTTTGCATTTCGAGGAACACCGCTCCTCGTTCAGATTTTTCTCATCTACTACGGCGCGAGCCAAATCGAGTGGATCCGCGCGAGTTTTGTCTGGCCGGTCTTGCGGGAGCCTTGGTGGTGCGCGCTGATCGCGTTTTCCCTTAACCATGCAGCATATACGACCGAAATCCTGCGCGGTGGCATACGTGCCGTGCCGCGAGGTGAGGTCGAAGCGGCGAAGGCGCTGGGGATGTCTTACGCGCTTCGGACCAGGCGGATTGTTTTACCTGTCGCCTTTCGTATCTCGTTGCCGGCCTATGCAAACGAAGTGGTGTTGATGCTGAAGGCGAGTTCGCTCGCCAGCACCATCACGATGATGGAGCTGACGGGCACAGCGCGAAGGATCGTTGCGCAGACCTTCTCGCCATATGAGGTCTTTATTTCGGCGGCGTTGATCTATCTGGGGATCACATTCGTGGTCGTGCATCTTTTTGGGCGGTTGGAGCGAGGTATCGCCAGTCACCAAAGTCGCGCTCGTGCAGAGAACGACAACCGTAAGAACATCCCGCCTTCGGAGGGTTACGCAATCGAGAAGGTGGCGCGATGACCGCTCTCCTGTCGCCTTTCAATGAAAGTTATGACCTCGGTTGTGCAGAGGCGGCCCTCCTGCGAGGAAGCTGGTACGAAATCGACCTGGGGGCAATCAGGCACAATTATCGCGAACTTCGATCGGTCCTGCCTAAGAATGTCAGCATTTACGCTTGTCTGAAGCGGAATGCATACGGATGTGGTGCCGGCCCGGTCGCGCGTATGCTGGCGGCGGAGGGGGTTGACGGGTTCGCGGTAGCGTCGCTTCTCGACGCCATGGCGATCCGAAGGATGGGGGCTGATCAGCGCATCCTTCTATACCCCGGAGCCTTGCCAGCGGCAGGGATGATGATCGAAGAGCTCGACCTCACGGTAAGCGTCTCCAGTATCGATGAACTGGAGCGTTGGCGCGCGGCGATGACAAAAACCCATGTGTTCATCAAGGCCGACTTGGGCTTTTTCCGCGCGGGCGCATCGCCACAGGAGGCGGGCCGACTGCTTGCCGCGGCGAACGCGTATTCCGACGTGCAGGTCGATGGAATCTATGCGCACATGAGCGAACTTCCAACCTCAATACCATCCGATGCGAGGATACAACTTCACCGGATGCGGGCGATCCTCGCCGAGGCTGAGGTGTGTGGAGAGCGACCCGTCGTCGCCATGATGTCGAGCACGGAGGGCGTCCTCGCCTATCCGGAAATGGACATGGACGCTGTCGATCCGGGTGCACTTTTTTTTGGACTACCGGAAAGTCATGCACCTGTTCGCCGTGCCGTGTTGCAACCAGCCCTAAAAACGATTTGCACCACCATCGTCGCCGTTAAACACCTCGATGCGTCCCTTGGCCCGATCCCGGACCTTCCAGGTTTTCGGTCGGGGATGAAGCTCGGTGTTCTCGGCATGGGCTGGGGGGACGGCCTGCCTAGGCAAGTTCCGCCTGGTGCCGAAGCGCTCGTGGGCGGAACGCGAGCCCGTCTCTTGCCGCCGGCTCATCTCGAACATGTGCGAATAGATCTCTCGAACGCTCCCGATGCCCGCTTCGGTGACAAGGTCGTACTGCTCGGCAGGCAGGGCGACGAAGTCATCACGCAGGAAGAAATTGCCGCGCTTTGGGGGACAGATGTCGTCGGCATCTATGCGGGCCTGCGCGATCACATACCGAGGATCTACACCTGAGACCGCATCGAAATCCCAGAAGGGGGAGTCATATGAATATCCTGAAATTCACAACTGCTGTTGTAATTCTAGGCCTTTTGGCCGGAATGGCCCGGGCTGAGGAGGTGAGGACGATCAGAATTGCCACGGAGGGGGCTTTCCCGCCCTGGAACTCGGTCGATGCGTCCGGGCAGCCAGTTGGCTATGACGTTGATGTCGGCCTAGCGTTGTGCGCAAGGGCAAATCTCAAATGCGAGTTTGTGACCCAAGCCTGGGATGGGATTATTCCCGCTCTAACGGTAGGAAAATACGACGCCATCATGGCAGGAATGTCGATAACCGAAAAGCGCAAGCGGGTCATTTCCTTCTCGCAGCCCTATGCGTTGACCTCCAACTACTTCGTTGTTTCAAAATCCCTCGACCTGCCGGCGGTGGAGAGCACGTCGAAGCTTGATCTGACGACAGAGACAGACGCAAGCAAGCGCGTCTTGGCGGACCTGAAAGCAAACCTGAAAGGGCGTTCAATCGGTGTACAAGGCTCCACAAACGCTGAAGCATTCGTCAGAGATTATTTTGGCGATACTGTCGAGCTACGCACCTACGACAAACAGGACAACCTCAATCTTGACCTCGTAGCTGGTCGGATCGATGGTGGCTTAGCGGATTTTTCCGTTTGGAAGGCATTCTTGGAATCCAATGATGGAAGGTCGGCTCATCTTTACGGACCGCGCATCTCGGGCGGACTGTTCGGACCGGGGGTCGGGATAGGCCTTAGAAAAGAGGACGCGGCTTTGGCGGATAAGTTCAACGGTGCCATTCAGGCTATTGCGGGGGACGGCACGCTGAAGGCGATCAGTCTGAAATGGTTTGGCGCGGACTTGGTCACGCGATAGTTCGCAATCGCTGTTTCTGTGGCCGCCTAGCCATGGCGAACCAGGGTAGGCGGTCGTTCTGTCTGCTATCCACACACTGATCCATGCCCACACTTTTTGGAGAAGCTAGCTGGAGAAGTAAACCTAACCCGAAGAATTCATGAGGGGTTGGCGGATGTGGTTAAAACCGTTGAAATGACGTAGGATTTGGTTGCTTAAGCCGATCCGTGTCGTTTCCGGAGACCACATCCGCCATGAATGATCCTACGCTAGCGCTGCCCGGTTTGTCATCAGTCGGCGGCAAGCCCGTCGTCGCGCGTTTTGATGGCGGCATGCTGTCGTGCGACAGTGGTGTTCTGGCCCTGGCTGCGGTGGGCAAGCGGCTACATGTGGCCGACCGTCGGGCGCGCTGCATCGACGATCCGCGCTGCCCGGGTCATCAAGATTGCCGCGCGGGTGGTCGAGATGAAAACCCAGATCCGCCTGCACTTGCCGACATCCTGCCCCGATCAGCGCATCCTGCGCATCGTCCTGGATCGCACCCGCGGCTCGTGACATAGCCGACGGGGCGCTGACGCCCCAAAAACGAACCCCTCGACCTCAACCTGAAAACCCCGCCTTCCATCGCGACGGATAAACTCCAGCGACTGGAAAAACTTGCCCGTAGTGGCGGGCAGCCAGCAAAAGCCTCGCCTCTCGTCGCCAAAACGTCCGGCGCAATGCATTAAGGCGGTTAAGTGCATCATGTCGGTATTGAGGGTAGGGGATCATCCCGCTTCTAGCAAATGAGCCATGAATACCTCGGTCGGCGTCCTGCAACCGAGGCACCTTCGAGGTTGATCGTTCAGGTGGCGGGCGAGTTGGTTGAGATCGCACCGTGATACGGTTGCCAGATTGGTGTCGCCGGGCATGAAACGGCGAATGTGCTTGTTGGCATTCTCCACGGCGCCTTTTTGCCACGGTGCGCTGGGATCGCAGAACCAGCTGTGAACGCCGATACCATCTTCCTGCTAGAGTGATATGGCACCTTGATGATTGCGGCTCGCGGGTTTCCCAACTCGCGATGAATCTTCTGTGGTGTTGATTTTCGGCAGGGTTTGATCCGTGTTTCCACTTGGCACCACTCCATTTTTCACCGCCTAAACGGTTGCGCACAATGCGTTATTTCGGCCTGATAGCGGGTTGCAGCGAAATGAAGGCCTGGCTCGAAATCTGCTGACAATCAACAGAGACGCGCTTCAGCTTGCAAAATGTCTGAGTCGGATATTTCGGAACGTACACCGGGTTTCCATTCAGGAATTAGTTACTCGGTCCGAAGTCGGGGTCGTCGACCCCAGCCGCCGTATCTTAAAAAATATGATAAGTAAAATCAGCCATTTTCAGTCACCGCGGCAGAACGCATCGCCTCAAACACCTGAGCAGCGAACTCAAATTGCCGGGCTGTCCCTCGACCCATGGAGTTTTTCCCGAGCGTCTCTGTCAGGACCCCACGCTTGACCAGAAAGTCAATGGTTTCAATGACGCCGCCGCGCGTCATTCCTGTAAATTGTATGATCTTTGAGAGGGTTAGTCTCTCATGTGCCTGGTGCATCATATAGAGGATGTTGATCATTCCGATTTGTTTGATGCGCGATTGCGCGCTCTCATCTTCTAGCGGTTTGTCGAGGATTTCACGCACCGCGAAGACAGACAATGCTTGTGTTTGCCATCGGTCACTCAATTTGCTTGCCATCGATTTAACTATCCAATAAATGTTCAGTATGAACGTTAGGGCGAGACGATTCTTCGCATCCAGTTCAACGAAATTTCAATCGGAGGGTAGGGGGGCATGAAGAGCCTTTTCTTTCGAACGGTCATAGCGGCGTTAGGGTTCGGATCAATATATCTGAGTTCCGAACGAAGTGCGCGTGCCGATGAATGGGGTTGCCAGGTTATCCTGTGCCTATCCAATCCCGGTGGCCCGACACAATACGCCGAGTGCCGGCCGCCTATCCAGAAGCTCTGGAGATGGCTCGCAAAGGGCCGTTCCTTCCCGACCTGCAGCGGCATTGGCTTCCAAAGTTCCCGCCCTCGATACGAACCCTACTATTGCAACGACGGCTATCGTCTGTCAGCGGGCTATGGCCCGACCGGGCGTGACGGAACCTGCGTGTCGACGTCGATGCAGCCGGTGAGCGACAGTCTTTGCCACCGGGACCCGGACAATGCCGGCGGGAGCAATGGCTCCGCGATCTCGCCACGCTGGCAGCAAATTGATGGCCGGTACCAGTGCATGGCCTACACCCTGAACCGCCCACTGGTCCGTGAGAAACCGCGATACATCGATGTGACGATCGACGGCGTCGGCAAGCAGAGGGTCTGGTTCTAAACATGCCCATCGTTTTCGTCGACTTTGCGCAGACCTGTGCACCCTTTGTTGCGTCCGAAACACTGGCTGGCGTCGTCAGTCTCGAAAGTCGGTTCGCGCCGTTCAACATTCGCATCAACAGCGGCCAACCGCTCAAGACACAGCCGGCATCGAAGGCTAAGGCTATCGAGATCGCCACATCGCTGGTGGCCGAACATCACGATATTCAACTCGGTCTCGGCGGCATCGGGGTCGAAGAGCTTCAAAAGCTGAAGCTCTCCATTTCCGACGCCTTCGATCCTTGCCTGAACCTGCAAGCCACGGCCACGCTGCTGGACGGGTATTACCGTCTGGCCGTCAAGGCCGGCGCAGATCCTGCCAGGGCGGAGCAGGTGATGCTCCAGTCCTACTATGGCCGTGCCGATCCATCGGTGGGCGCAATGGTGAACTACGACGATCAGGTTCGCCGCGAAATCAAACGGCTTGGTCCTACCATCGCCCGGCTGACGATCACGGATACGGGGGAAGGGAGGGGGAATGACGATCCTGTCGGCTCCAGCCCCGTCGATGTGGTCGCAGAAGTGGCGTCGGAGAACTCCGAGCAGAAGACTACTGCCATCGCTTCAACGCCCACATGGGACGTTTTCAACAGCCGGCGCGGTTCTTCCGTCCTGGTGTTTCAGAACAATCAATTGGAGCAGAGTGAATGACTTTCAGTTCCCGTATCCGCGCATTTGCGGCCTCGTCTTCGATGGCACTCGCTGTGGTGGCGATGCTGGTCGAACCGGCTTTTGCGCAGGCCGCCGGCATCGAGACGATCCTACAGAACGTCGTCGACCTTTTGCAGGGCAACATCTTCAGGTTGTTCGCCACCATCGCCGTTATCCTGATCGCGCTCGCCTGGATGTTCGGTTACATGGACCTACGCCGCGCCGGCTACTGGATCGTCGGCATCGGCGTGATCGCCGGCTCCTCAGAACTCGTCAGCACGATCATCGGGAGCTGACCAGATGGCCGCCCCGCGACCCGAACTCGAGGAAGACACTCTGTTCATCGCTTGCACACGCCCGGCGATGATCGCGGGCGTCACGATGGAGGCCATGGGCATCAACGTCATGGCGACCACGATCTTCTACCTCGCGGCCGGCTCGGTCGCCTATGCGCTCGTCGGCGTCGTCTTCCATTTCGTCTTTCGGGCTCTGGTCAAACACGACCACAACATGTTCCGGATCCTGGTGGCCTGGGTGGAGACGCGCGGCCGGACCCGGAACGGCGGCTATTGGGGCGGAGCTACGCTTTCGCCGCTGAAGCTCGTCCGCCGCTTTGACGAAAGGGATCTCGGATATGCCTAGCGTCGCCACGCTCAAGTCGCGCGAACTCACGCCGGAAACCTTTATTCCCTATGTGCGACATGTCGACGAAACGACGATCGCACTCGACTCCCGTACGCTGATGGTCATGGTGGCGCTGGAAGGCGTGTCCTTCGAGACTGCCGATGTCCTCGACCTCAACGCGCTGCATCGCGATCTGAACACGCTCTATCGCAACATCGCGGATGAACGGCTTGCCTTGTGGACTCATCTCATTCGGCGTCGCGATCGTGATTATCCGGACGGAACGTTCGCAACATCTTTTTCGGCCGCGCTCAACGAAAAGTACCGCGAGCGTATGGTCCGCGAGGATCTGTTCCGCAACGATCTGTACCTGACCGTCCTCTGGTCGCCGGCGCGCGATCCGGCGGACAAGGCCGCGAAGCTGCTATCTCGACTGCGGCAGCGAAGCCGTGCCGGCATCGAATTGGACGAGGAGGCGCTGAAGCAGCTTCAGGACAAACTCGTCGACGTTACTGCCGGCTTGAATCGCTTCGAGCCACGCGTGCTCTCTCTCTACAATCATGATGGACTGCTATTTTCCGAGCCGAGCGAGGTGCTTCACAAATTGGTCGGCGGCCGGCGCGAGCCGGTCCCGTTAACCGAGGGGCGGATTTCCTCGGCCATCTACTCCGACCGCGTCATCATCGGACGCGAGACGATCGAAATCCGCCATGAGGCGGAAAGCCGTTTTGCCGGCATGTTGAGCATCAAGGAATATCCCGCCCGCACCAGGACGGGAATGCTGGATGGCGTACTGACCAGTCCCTTCGAACTGATCCTCTCGCAATCCTTCTGCTTCGCTTCGAAGGCGGACGCTCGGGTCATCATGGGCCGCAAGCAGAACCAGTTGGTCAGCAGCGGCGACAAGGCGGCTTCGCAGATCGGCGAGCTCGATGACGCCATGGACGATCTGGAATCGAACCGGTTCGTGCTCGGCGAGCATCACCTGACGCTCGCCGTCTTCGCCGCCTCGGTCAAGGAATTGACGGACAATCTCGCCAAGGCCCGTGCCAGCCTGACCAACGGCGGGGCGGTCGTGGCGCGCGAGGATCTCGGTCTCGAGTCCGCCTGGTGGGCACAGTTGCCGGGCAACTTCCGCTACCGCGCCCGATCCGGCGCGATAACCTCCCGCAACTTCGCGGCCCTTTCACCCTTCCACTCCTATCCCATCGGGCAGAAGGACGGCAACGAATGGGGACCGGCTGTCGCGTTGCTCAAGACGGCGTCAGGCTCGCCCTACTACTTCAACCTCCACCACGGTGATCTCGGCAACACCTTAATGTGCGGCCCATCCGGCGCCGGCAAAACCGTGATCGTCAACTTCATGCTGTCGCAGCTCGAAAAACACGATCCGCACGTCGTGTTCTTCGACAAGGACCGCGGCGCGGACCTTTATGTCCGCGCCGCCGGTGGCACCTATCTCCCCCTCAAGAATGGCACTCCCACTGGCTGCGCTCCCCTCAAGGCCCTCGACCTCACACCGGAGAACAAGGTCTTTCTGACCCGTTGGGTCGGAAAGCTTGTCGGGTCCGGCACGAGGGAGCTGAGCGTCACCGAACTTCGCGATATCGCCGGCGCCGTCGACGGACTTGCCGATCTGCCGACAGAGCAACGGACGATCGGCGCCCTGCGGACCTTCCTCAACAACACGGACCTGGAGGGGATTGCGGCGAGGCTGCGGCGCTGGGAAAGGGGCGGGCCGCTCGGCTGGGTCTTCGACAATGTCATCGAGAATATCGGTTTCGGCGATTTGGGAGGCAACGGTAAGTTCATCGGCTACGACATGACGGACTTCCTCGACAATGAGGAAATTCGCACCCCGCTGATGGCGTACCTCTTTCATCGCGTGGAGCAGCTGATCGACGGTCGCCGGATCATCATCGTCATCGACGAATTCTGGAAAGCATTGCAGGACGAGGGCTTCCGCGACCTCGCACAGAACAAGCTGAAGACGATCCGCAAGCAGAACGGGCTTATGCTGTTCGCCACGCAGAGCCTGCGCGACGCACTGATATCGCCGATCGCGCACACGATCATCGAGCAATGCCCGACGCAGATCTTTCTGCCAAACTCCCGCGGCAACCGTGCCGACTATGTGGAGGGGTTCAAGCTCACGGAACGCGAATACGAATTGATCGCCCGCGAACTCTCCGTCGAGAGCCGGCGGTTTGTGTTGAAGCAGGGACATAACAGCGTCGTCGCCGAACTGAATCTCAACGGCTTCGACGACGAACTCGCGATCCTCTCCGGCCGTACGGCCAATGTCGAGCTGCTCGACGCGATCCGCGGTGAAGTCGGCAACGATCCAAAAGACTGGCTTCCCGTTTTCCAGGCAAGAAGGAGCGCAAGCTGATGGCATCCTACAGACTTCATGGCGCGGCGCTCGCGGCAGTGCTTGTCCTTTCCGCCGGCGGCGCGTCGGGGCAGGGGATTCCGGTCATTGACCAGACGGCAATCCTAAAACACATCGAGAGCATCGCGCGCTTGAATGACCAGTTGGAGGCCTTGCACAAGCAGATCGAGCAGGCCCAAGAGCTCTACGGTTCCCTCAACAAGCTGACCGACATGGCTGACGTCGCGAGCGTGCTCAACGACCCGGCGATCCGCAAGGCGCTTCCATCGGATTTCGCCGCCATCGAGGGGCTGCTCAAGGGCGATGGAACAGGCGTGTTCAAGGACTCCGCCTCGAAGTTCCTGGAAGGGAACTCCATCTATCGTACCGACGCCGACGATTTCTACGCCAAGGAACTCGCGCGCGTACAGAACAAAAACGCGGGTCAGATGAGCCTCGGACAGCAGATTTACGACGCTGCCACCAAGCGCATCGACGGGATCGACCAGCTTCGTGAAAAGATTTCGACGGCAAGCGATGCCAAGGACATCGCCGACCTGCAGGCGCGGTTGCAGGCCGAGCAGGCGTTTCTCCAGACCGACGTGCTGCGGATGGAAGGTCTGCGCATGGTGCAGCAGGCGCAGAACCAGGTCGATGAACAGCGCAAGGCCGAGGACTGGCGCCAGCGCATGGATGCGATGAAGGCGGCGCTGCAATGAGGCGATCTCCCTTTCTTGCCGTGCTCCTTCTCCTCGCGGCCTGCTCCGAGCAGTCCTATTCCGTCGACCAACTGACCGCCGACGAAGCACTGCTGTCCCGGATCATGGCGGAGTGCCGTAACAATCCGGGCGAACTGCGCGGCTCTGCCAATTGCCAGAACGCGGAAGCGGCCGACGGGAAGCTCCGCCTTGAAAAGATGCGCAAGGCGTTGGGAGGCTGAAACCCATGTATCAGGTGTTCGAGTTCATCGACGGACAGTTCAAGCGCCCGTTGGAAATGTTTGTCTCCGAGGGGACGTCGAACATTGCCGAATGGGTGACCGGCCCGCTAACGGCAGCCGTGACGCTTTACGTCATTCTGTACGGTTATCTTGTGCTGCGCGGCTCCGTGCAGGAACCGGTTCTGGAATTTGCTTTCCGGGCGATCAAGCTCGCGATCATTGTCCTGCTCGTAAAAAACGGCGGCGAGTACCAGACCTATGTCACGAACGTCTTCTTCGATATCCTGCCGCGTGAGATCGCAAAGGCTTTGAACACCGGCACGACGCCCAGCGCCAGCACATTCGATAGTCTGCTCGACAAGGGCCAGGCTTCGGCAACCGACATCTGGTCACGCGCGTCATGGCCGGTCGACATCGTCACGGGTGTCGGCGGCATGATGGTGATCGGTGTCAGTTTTCTGGTCGCCGGTATCGGCTACGTCGTCTCGCTCTATGCTCGGCTGGCCCTTGCCATCGTGCTGGCCATCGGGCCGATTTTCATCGCACTGGCTATGTTCCAGTCGACGCGGCGCTTCACCGAGGCCTGGATTGGCCAGCTCGCCAACTTCGCGATCCTTCAGGTCCTCGTCGTGGCTGTCGGCGCGTTGCTGATCTCCTGCCTCGATTCCACCTTCACGGCGATCGATGCCTATACTGACGTCCTTATGCGGCCGATCGCACTTTGCGCCATCGGCATTGCTGCCCTGTATGTGTTCTACCAGCTGCCGACGATCGCTTCCGCGCTGGCGTCCGGCGGCGCGTCGCTGGCCTACGGCCACGGCGCCGCACGCGATGCGCATGAGGGCGTGCTCGCCAAGGGGACTCGCTCCGCAGGTCGGATGGTTGGCCGCGCCGCGCGCCTCGCCGGCAGTGCGTTCGGCTCGAGAAGCGTCGGTGCATGAGCGCCGCTCAATAATAAGAAAAGGCCCGTCATATGATCAAGACCACCGTACTTCTTGCCATACTTGTTGCACTCGGAGGGTGCGCTTCGCTGACCTATTCGCTCCCCAAATGCGACGGCTATTCTCGCCGGCCGTTGAATCGGGCGATGTGGGAATGGGAAGGTGACAGCAAGTTGAAGTCACAGCAGTCGGATCGGCGACCGTCAACCTCGGCCACGCCTTATGCTGAGGAGGGCACGGAACCGACCGCATTCGCCCACCTTGATATCGACGGCTCCCAACGCCGTTGCGCGGGGTGACGGCATGGTTTCGACAGATAACCTCAAGAGCTACTTCGAAAAGGCCCGGCGGTTCGATCAGGATCGAATGATGCAGATCGAGCGGTCGAACCGGATCGCCTGGTCGATTGCCATCGCCGCCGGCGTCATCGCAGGCGTTTCCGTCTTCGCGGTCGCTGGCCTTACGCCGTTGAAGACCGTAGAGCCCTTCGTCGTGCGCGTTGATAATTCGACGGGCATCGTCGATGTGGTGTCTGCGCTGACTTCCACGGCCGGAACCTATGACGAGGCCGTGACCAAATATTTCGCGGCTAAATATGTTCGCGCGCGCGAAGGCTACGTCTGGAGCGAGGCAAAGGAGAACTTCCGCACGATCGCGCTGCTGTCAACGCAAGCCGAGCAGGCCCGGTTCTCCGCCATCTATCGCGGGAGCAATCCGGAATCCCCGCAGAACACGTACAGCCGCGCCGCAACGGCAAGGATCAACATCGCCTCGATCTCACTGATCAATCAAAACGTGATCTCGGTTCGCTACATGCGGACCGTCACCCGAGGAGACGAGGTTCGCACGTCCCATTGGGTCGCGACCCTCACCTATTCCTATGCCAATGCCCCGATGTCATCGACGGACCGGCTGGTGAACCCACTTGGTTTCGCGGTTAGCGAATACCGCGCCGATCCGGAGGCTATCAATTGAATTGCAAGATCATCGTCGCCGCGGCTCTCCTTATGGGGTCCGCCTCCACGTCTTTTGCACTCGATATCCCACGCGGCGCATCACAGGATAGTCGTGTCAGGTTCGTGAACTACCAGCCCTATAATATCATCAGGATTATCGGCACACTGCGCTCCTCCGTGCAGGTCGAGTTCGCAGCCGATGAGGAGATCGCCCATGTTGCGCTCGGCAACAGCGTCGCCTGGGAGGTGGCGCCGGCCGGCAACATCCTGTTCCTGAAGCCACGCGAGCATCAGCCGGTCACGAACATTTCCGTGGTGACGACGCGCCGGGACGGCTCGACGCGCAGCTATCAGATGGAGCTCACGGTCCGCGACGGCTCCGTTGAGGTCGGGCAGAACACCTACTTCTATGTCAAGTTCCGCTATCCCGGTGACGAGGCCGAACAGCGCCGGCGGCAGGCCTCGGCCCGCGCGCTCGCGAACCAGGCGAAGGAAGCCGACAATGTGCTTGCGCTTCATGAAGCCTATGGGCCGCGCAACTGGCGCTATTCGGCACAGGGTGCCCAGGCCCTTGAACCGCAGAGCGTTTATGACAACGGCAAGGTCACGACCTTTGCTTTCGTCGGCAATCAGGAAATGCCCGCCATCTACATGGAAAACTCCGATGGCTCCGAGAGCCTGGTTCCGAAATCCGTCGATGGCAACCTTGTGATGGTGCACGCAATCAGCCGCAAGTTCATCCTGCGTCGGGGCAAGGACGTGCTGTGCGTCTTCAACGAGGCCTACGACCGCGTCGGCATCAATCCGGACACCAACACGACCTCGCCGTCGGTCGAACGCATCGTGAAGACCGATGGCGCCGATCAGTAGGGAAGGGGAGGCTATGGCCCAGGAAGATGAAACCCGCATTCCCGGTGAGCGGGCCGAAACGGTCACAGGCCGGCGCATCGACAACAGTCCCGTCCTGAAGCGAGGTGCGGTGGCGCTCGCGGTCGTGGCATTCGTCGGATTCGCCCTCTGGTCGACAAGCGGGAAAAAGGCCAAAGACGACAGCGCACAGCCGGAACGCATTGTCATCCGTCAAACAACACCATTCGAGGCAGCGAAGGAGAAGGCCGAGCCGGAGCAGACGGTCCCGGAAGTGAAGCTCCCGACGCCGGTTGTGGAACCTGTTGCCGAGGCGAAGGATGAATTGCTCGACTCCGCCCGTCGCGCGCCGGTCATGGCCTTCAGCGGCAGCCAGAAGAATGCCACGCAACGCCGGGAGGGGGATAGCTCGGAGACGAGCGCGAACAGCAATTTCCTGCCCCTCGACGGCAACATGATGAGCCAGAACCAAGAGAATAGCGATCAGCAGCGCTTCGACGGACTGCTGCGGCCGACGAAACTCGAAGGATCACGCGCTGGGACGCTTGGCAATCGTGACTTCATCGTCGCAATGGGGACGTCGATCCCCTGCGTGCTCGAAACCGCGCTCGCGTCTGACCAACCCGGATTCAGCAGCTGCGTGATCAATCGAGACGTTCTCTCTGACAACGGCAGGGTCGTCCTCATGGAGAAGGGCACCCAGGTCGTGGGTGAATATCGAGGCGGGCTGCAACGGGGGCAGAAGCGACTGTTCGTCCTATGGAACCGCGCCAAAACGCCGAAGGGGGTGATCGTCACGCTTGCGTCTCCCGCGACCGATGCGCTCGGCCGCGCCGGCATCGACGGCTATGTCGACACCCATTGGTGGGAACGGTTCGGCAGTGCCCTGCTTCTCTCCATCGTCGGCGATGCGACGACCTACGCGAACAGCCGGGTTCAGGATAGTGACGTCGATGCGCAAAACACGACCAGCGCGGGGCAGCAGGCTGCCGCGATCGCCGTCGAGCAATCCATCAACATCGCGCCAACGCTGAACAAGCACCAGGGCGAGCTCGTCTCCATTTTTGTCGCTCGCGATCTGGACTTCTCCGGGATCTATCGCCTGCGTGTGACAGAGCCGAGGAACCGCATTCTCGATCGAGCGGTGCTGGGGAATTTCGCGCCCGACTCGAAGCTAGTAACGAAGTAGGCAGGGCGATGACGGAAGCTCAGGATGCGGCGGTTGTTCGTGAGTTGCTGAAACCGATTTCGGTGTTCCTGCAGGATACCTCACTCTATGAGGTGATCGTCAATCGGCCCGGGCAGGTGCTGACGGAAGGACCCGGTGGTTGGCGGACCCATGATCTTCAGGAGCTTACCTTCGACAAACTCATGCGCCTTGCCCGGGCCGTCGCCAGCTTTTCCCACCAGTCCATCGACGAACGTCGGCCGATCCTGTCCGCGACTCTTCCGGGAGATGAGCGCATCCAGATTGTCATCCCTCCTGCAACGTCGAAAGGCACGGTCAGCCTCACGATCCGCAAGCCGTCCTCCGTCGACTTTACACTCGACGATCTGGAGAAAAGACAATTCTTCGCAGGTACCCGAACCGCCGAGGCGGATGCGCCAAGTGACGATAGTGAATTGCGCAGTCTCTACCGCAATGGTCAGGTCAAGGAGTTCTTGCGACAGGCGGTGGTTTCCCGGAAGAACATCATAATTTCGGGAGCGACGGGATCCGCGAAGACAACGCTCTCTAAGGCCTTGATAAAACACATTCCGGACGATGAGCGGATCATTTCGATAGAGGACACGCCGGAACTCCTCATCCCACAACCCAATCATGTGCGACTGTTCTATTCGAAAGACCAACAAGGACTGTCCCATGCAGGGCCCAAAGAACTTTTGGAATCCAGCCTCCGCATGCGTCCCGACCGCATCCTCTTGCAGGAACTTCGCGACGGAACCGCCTTCTATTATGTTCGAAACGTCAACTCCGGCCATCCTGGTTCCATTACGACTGTCCATGCCGATTCCGTCGCGCTCGCCTTCGAACAGCTGACGCTCCTGATAAAAGAGTCAGATGCAGGTCGAGATATTGAGCGCACCGAAATCTTGAACTTGCTGAGAGCATCGATCGACGTCGTTGTTCAATGCAAGCGTTTTGGCGGGGCGTTCCGAGCCACCGAGCTATATTTTGGCAGCATGCTTTATTTGCAAGCATCACCAAGCTGATAGGTCTAGATGCATTACAGTTGCATTTTAGTGTTCAGATGCGCTCGTCGCGCGACCGCCTGATGAGCGCGTCTCCAGCATGACCATGCGATGACGTAGGCGGGGGGTATACGACGCTGGGCGAGTCTGATGGCGATGCGCCGGACTTCCTGGATTGACCAGCGGATCAAATCCTGATGGTCGGCATCCGCAGTCTTTTTGGGGGGCGTCACGTCATTGGTGCGGCATCGGATCACCGCCATTATGACGAAGGCGAGCATGACGAGGGAGGCGTGATGATGCCAGCCGTGACATGACCGGGTTTCGTTGTGATCGGGGCCGAGCTCGTTCTTGGCGGTCTCGAAGCTGTCTTCGATCGCCCGGCGATGGCCTTTAACGGAAACGAGTGTCTGGATGCCGGTCCCGTCCAGGCACCAGGTGGTAATGAATGCGAGATCACCGTCGCTAGTATTGCGCCGGATCAGGAGCCCACGGGCCCAAAGCCCCGATTTCGTCTCGGTATATTCGTCGGCATCGAGATCAGCGAGTTCGCAATAGGCCCAGTCATGAAGCCGCGCGCCTTTGGTGCCCTCACCGGCGGAGAGACGCTGCGATGCACTTGGATCGAGATCACGGGCGATCTCCTGCGCTGTGCCGGCCACCGGAGGCTTGCCCGACCAGGAGCCGAAATAGTGGTCCGATTTAACCCCAAGAACGTAGCTTTTGCAGGCTCGGCGCAGGGTCCCTTCGACGTCCCCGACGCCATACACCGCATCTTCGGCCACCCATGAAAACGGCACATCGGCTGCCATCGCACGCCGTATCATATCGACAGCCAGGCCTGGCTTGGTAGCGAAGGCTATAGCCTCAGGAACGTGAGTTGCTGCAAGCCTTGCCGGATCGCCAGTCCAGCTCTTGGGCAGGTACAGGGCTCGATCGATAAAGGCATGACCGCGAACGGACACACAGGCGGCGAACGCTCCGATCTGGCAGTTCGTTATCTTGCCTGCCGAACCTGGATATTGACGTGCACCAACGCACGATGCCGCGAAGTGCGTCCGCGTCCCAACGCCCGCGACCCAGAACGGCTTATTGCCGCCATGGACCGGGATCACCGGCCGCCTCAGCGCGCATCCAACCTGTCTTACGCCGCTCGACACTCAGCAAACCGTCCAGGAAAAGGTTCGCAGATGCTGCAACTCGCTCCTACGTAAACAGTCCGTGCATACGAGCCTTCACGTCACGCAACAATGATGCCCAAAGCTCAAGCGTCGTCTCGATCGATGCACCTGCCATCCACGACCTCCGAATCATTGAGACCCATAGATTGAGACCATAGATAAATATGCAACTGCAATGCCGATGAGATCGCCCGCTCCGGTGCGGATGCGGTGACGTGTTTCTTCCTCGTGAACGAGCCGGATGCGGCGCGGGTCGCGGATCACCGTGCGCACCTAGCCGAGATCACCCGTATCTGCCGCCAGATTGGCTATCCGGTGATCGTCGAGGCGCTTGTGGTCGATGATCAGGGGCACACGGTTCGAAAGACGCGGGATATATTGCACGCCGCGCGGCTTGCGGCCGAACTTGGCGTCAGCGTTCTGAAGATCGATTCCCCGCTGGAGATTGCTGATCTCGAAGTCGTCGTTGGATCGGTGAATGTACTGGTCTGCATCCGCGGCGGGACGCCGCGCGACAAGGAGGTTGATACCCTTGCCGATGTCGACGCCTATATGCAGGCCGGTGCAAGGGGCATCGTCTACGGGCGCAGCATCTTTCAGGCCGTGGATCCCGCGCACATCCTGTCGAACATCCATCGTGTGGTTCACGGCGGCATCGCCTGACACAGCCTCCCCGGACCATTCTGTCAAGGCGGTGATCGTCGCCCTGGCGGGATGGATCCGGGCGTTCGCTTTTTCCCGCCTATTCCGTCGTGCGTACAGTTTCCGGCTCGAAGTAGGATGAGAACCGACGGGAGAGCTCGCCGAGATCCAGCATGACCCGCCGCAGGTGGAGTTTCATCACCTCCTGGGCACGATCCATGTCGCCGCCCGTCACGGCCTCCAGCATATCCTGATGGTCCTGCACGAGCTGGTCGAGCTGTCCGGCCTGCACCGACAGGCGGCGGACGCGATCCATGTGCTTCTTCGCATCAGAAATGAACCCCCAGACGCCGTCGCGCCCGGCCAGGCTGCAGTAGAGCGCATGCATGCGCTCGTCGCATTCGAAGAACAGATCCGGATTGTCTTCCTGAATGGCAAGCTCCTGTTCCTCGATCGCCTGGCGGATGCCGAGCAGGATGCGCCGGTTCGATTGCCGGGCTGCTTCCGCCACGATCGCAAGTTCGAGCTGCTCGCGGACGAATTGCGCCGTCCGTACTGCGTCCATGCGGATCGGTGCGACCACGACGCCGGCCCGGGATCTGAGATCGACCAGTCCTTCCGCGGAAAGCCGGGACAGGGCCTCGCGGACGGGCGTCCGGCTGACGCCCAGCAACTCGGCCATCGCGTGTTCACCGATCGGCTCGTTCGGCTTCAGCTCCAGTCCGATGATTTTGCGCGAAAGCGTGCGGTAACAATGCTCCGCCGCCGAGATTTTCGTATCACGCGCCATGGGTGAAAGGCCTTTTGTTTTTTTGCATGCAACTCTCCCTTGATTGCAGGATAGCCTGAAAAATAATCATTTTCTACTCATCCAAACGTCGAAGCTTGACCAGGTTTAAAATCTTGCATACAAGAATGCAAAGACATCTGGGAGGATATCGATGACAATTCGTGACAGGCTGCGGCCCGCTGCTTTGCGGGTCATTGCATCGACCGCGCTGGCGGTCTTCATGGCGGGAGCGGCGAGTGCCGAGGAGGTGACGATCGGCGCGCTCTATCTCGATGCGCAAGGTTTCTATGGCGGCATCAAGAAGGGCATCGAAGCGGGCGCCGGCGATGAGAGCGTGCGTCTGCTTGGCCAGAATTCCCAAGGGGATGCGGCCAAGGAGGCACAGTTCGCTTCCACGCTGATCGCCTCGAAGGTCAAGGCCATCATCATGTCTCCGGTGTCGGCCACGGCCTCCGTGCCTGTCGTGAAACAGGCAGCGGAGGCCGGTATTCCGGTGATCTGCTACAATACCTGCGTGAACGACGAGGATGCGAAGAAGTATGTCAAGGCGCTGGTGACGACCGACCAGTACAAGCTCGGTTATGATGTCGGCCTCGTCGCCGGCGACTATTTCAAGGGCAAGGGCGTCGACAAGCCGCGCTTCGGCATCCTGAACTGCGACGTCTACGAGGCCTGCGTTCAGCGCAAGGCCGGCTTCAAGAAGGCGGTCGAGGAGAAGGTGCCGGGTGTCGAATGGGCGGCCGACCAGGCGGGCTTCGAACCGGGCAAGTCGACCGAGACGGCGACGACCATGTTGACCGGCGACACGGCGATTAATGCCATGTTTGCGACCACTGACAACGGCACGATCGGCGCCATCCAGGGCATCATGGCCTCCGGTCGCGAGGGGCAGGCCGTGGTGTTTGGCAACGATATCAGCGTCCAGCTCGCGCAGTATCTCGTCAACGCCCCTGAAACGCTGATTGCCACCAATGGCCAGCAGCCGCAGCAGATGGGCAAGGATTCCGTGCTCATGGCGCTGAAGGCCATCAAGGGCGAGGCGATCGACACCTATCTCACCATCGTGCCGACGGAGATGTTCCTGTCCGCCGATCCGGACAAGGTGAAAGCCTGGCTGGAAGCGCGGCCCGACGGCATCCCCTGAAACCAGCCGGTTTCCTCTCGGGAGGGGCGCGGCTTGCTGTGGCCTTCCCTTTTCATCAACGCAGTCAGTGGCATGGTCCCCATGGTCGAACCGCTCGTTCATATGCGCGGCATATCCAAGGCGTATCCCGGCGTCGTTGCCTTGCGGGATGTGGACTTCGCCATGGCGCGTGGCGAGGTCCGCGCCCTGCTCGGCAAGAACGGAGCGGGCAAATCGACACTCGTGAAAATTCTGGCGGGTGTCGAGCGACCGGACGAGGGGGCGATTGTGATGGACGGCAAGGCCCTTGTGCTGCGGACGCCGATGGACGGTATCCGGGCCGGCATCGCCACCGTGCATCAGGAATTGAGCGTGGTGCCTGAGCTTTCCATCGCTGAAAACGTCTTTCTCGGCCGGTGGCCCAAGCAGGGCGGGCGCATCGATTGGCGCGGGATGCAGCGCGAGGCGCATGACGCGCTGGCGGTGCTTGGCCTTCATCTCGATCCACGCCAACCGGTCGCGCGCCTATCCGTTGCAGAGCGCCAGCTCGTCGAGATCGCGCGCGCCCTCAGCCAGGGGGCCCGGCTGCTCATCCTCGATGAACCGACCAGTTCGCTCGTCGCCCAGGAGGCGGAGACGCTGATCCGCGTGGTGCGGCAGCTTGCCGAACAGGGCACGAGCATCGTCTACATCTCTCACCGGATGGATGAGATCCGCAAGGTGGCGCAGTCCGTCACCATCATGCGTGACGGCCGCCACATCGCGACCGCGCCGGTCGCCGATGTTTCGAACCGTCAGATCGTCGAAATGCTGCTGGGTGGCGCGCAGGGCGAGGGCGGAGCTCCGCGCCTCGCCGACGCGTCTGGTGTACGCCGCCCGCTGCTCGCCATCCAGGGCCTCCACGTCGCACCGCGCATCCAGGATGCAAGCTTCGAGATCCGGGCGGGCGAAGTGCTCGGCATTGCCGGTGTGCTTGGCTCCGGCCGCACGGAGCTGTTGCAGGCGATTGCGGGGCTGCGCGCCACCCAGGGTGGCTCCATGACGCTTGATGGCAGCGCCTTCCAGCCTGCAAGCCTGCGCGAGGCGCGGGCGAACGGCATCTTCATGACGCCGGAGGATCGCCGCGGCGAGGGGGCGGTGATGATGCTCGGCATCGACGAGAACCTCGTCATGGCGAGCTGGCGGTCGGTCTCGCGCGGCGGCGTGATCGACCGCGTCGCGATGCGCGGGAAGGTCGCCGCGTCGATCCGCGCGCTTGGTATCAAACTGGCGCACCCCGGTGAACCGCTCGGCAATCTCAGCGGTGGCAACCAGCAGAAGGTCGTCATCGGCAAGGCGCTGAATGCTGCGCCGCGCATCCTGCTGCTCGATGAGCCGACGCGCGGCGTCGATATCGGCGCCAAGCGGCAGATCTACCAGTTGATGCGGGACGCTGCTGCGGATGGCCTCGCGGTGGTCTTCGTCTCCGGCGAGATCGAGGAGTTCTGCGAGGTCTGCGACCGTGTCCTCATCCTGCGGAGCGGCAGCATCACGGGAGCGGTGGAGGGGTCGGCGATCCGCACGGAGACGCTGACCGAACTGACGACGGGCGAACAGGGAGTGCATTGAAAATGGCCCATACTCAATCCGAACTCTACCAGAAGTTCGACCTGCGCCACTTCCTGAGCGGGCGCGCCAACGAGATTGGCCTGCTCGTCGCCATCCTCGTGCTCTATGCTTTTCTTACGGCTTTTGCCTCGAATTTCATGACGCTGCCCAACCAGCTCAACATCCTGCGCGATGCCGCCTTCGTCGGCATCATCGCCTGGGGCATGACACTGGTGCTGATCAGCGGCGAGATCGACATTTCCGTCGGTCCGCACGTCGCGTTTGCCGGCGTACTTCTCGCCTCGCTGGCGCAATCGGGCGTACCGCTTGCGGTCGCAGCACTGGTGGTCATCGTGCTCGGCGCGCTGATCGGCTGCTTCACCGGCGTGCTGCGCGCCTTTCTGGACGTGCCGAGCTTCATCGTCACGCTGGCACTGTGGCTGGGCTTGCGCGGCACCGCACAGGTCATGTCGGATGCCGTGCCGATCGTCATCATGGATTTCAGCTTCCAGCGCCTCGGTGCGGGCTGGCTTCTCGGCATCCCGACGCCGGCGGTTATCATGCTCGTCCTCTTTGCCGTCTTCAGCTTCGTGGCGACGCGCACGGTCTTCGGCCGCAGCGTCTATGCGGTCGGCGGCAATGCGGAGGCTGCGCGCCTTTCCGCCATTCCCGTGGCGCGGGTGCGCATCCTCGTCTTCGCCATTACCGGCGCGCTGGCCGCGCTGACGGGAATCCTGATGGCGAGCCGCCTCGGCTCCGGCAACAGCGGCGCCGCCTCCGGCCTGGAATTCGACATCATCGCGGCTGTCGTGGTGGGCGGAACCAGCCTCTTCGGCGGACGTGGCACCATGCTCGGCACGCTGCTCGGCGTCATCTTCATCGCCGCCCTTGTCAACGGCCTCGTCCTGATGGGCGTCGACCCCTTCGCACAAGGCATCGTGCGCGGCGTGGTCATCCTCGTTGCCGTCATGGTCAACATCATCAGCATCAAGCGTATGCGGGGACGGGCATGACCGCGATCTTAACCAGACCAAACCGTGCGGCCGTCCTCCTGTCGCCCAACCACGTCGAGTTGCAGGATTGGCCAGAGCCGGCGGCAGGGCCGAACGACGTCGTGGTGGAGATCTCAGCCGTCGGCGTGTGCGGGTCGGATGTGCACTATTTCCGCCACGGGCGCATCGGCAACCTCGTCTGCGATCGGCCGATCGTGCTTGGACATGAGGCCGCTGGCACGGTCGTTGCGACAGGTGGCGCGGTCACGCATCTTGCGCCCGGCGATCGCGTGACGCTCGAGCCGCAGCGGCCCTGCGGCCATTGCGAACAGTGCTGGTCCGGCGCCTACAATCTCTGCCGCGACGTGGTCTTCATGGCGACGCCACCCTATCACGGTGCCTTTGCGCGGCGGGTCGTCAATCCGGCCGATTTCACCTTTGCCATTCCCGACAGCCTGTCCTTCGAGGAAGCGGCGCTGATCGAGCCGCTGGCGGTCGGGCTATGGGCGACGGAACGGCTCGACCTCAAGCCGGGCAGCTCGGTCCTGATCATCGGCGCCGGGCCGATCGGCCTGCTGGCGGGGCAGGCGGCGGCCGCGCGCGGAGCGACGCGCATCGTCCTTTCCGATATCAATCCGGCGCGTATCGGCCTTGTCTCGCGTTTCCCGCGCTTTACCGCACATGATGCGGCTGCCGATCCGGCCTATGAGGCGATCGCCGAAGTCGATGCCGTGATCGAATGCAGCGGGGCGCCGACGGCGGTGACGCGCGCCTTGCCGCGCATCCGTCCACGCGGCGGGCTTGCACTGGTCGGCATCAATCCGACGGGTGTCGCCTCGGTGGATTTCTGGCCTGCCATGGAGCGGGAGCTCTCGATCCATGGCGTCTTCCGCTATGCCGGCATGTATCCGAGAGCGATCGCCCTTGCTTCAAGCGGACTCGTGGATCTGAAATCCGTCATCACGGACCGTTTCGGCCTGGAGGAGACCGCGGCGGCGCTGGCCAAGGCGAGCGATGATCCATCGTCGATCAAATCGGTGGTGCTGCCATGAAGACCTCGGCTTGCCTGCTTCTCGATGCAAAAGATATCGTCGGCGAGAGCATCATCTGGTCGGGCGAGGAGAGCGCCCTCTATTGGGTCGATATCGTCGGCCGGCGCATCCATCGGCTCGAACCGGCAAGCGGCCGCCATGATATCTGGCCGACACCCGATTTCGTGACCTCCATCGGTATGCGGGCGGATGGCGGTTTCATCGTCGGCCTTCGCCGCTCGGTTTGCCTTTGGCAGCCCGGTGGCGCTTTCGAAGAGTTCGCGGTGCCCGAGCCGGATCTGCCGGACAACCGCCTTAACGAGGGGCGTGTCGCGCCGGATGGCGCCTTCTGGGTGTCGACCATGCAGAGCAACCTCCACCCCGACGGTTCGCTCAAGAATATGGACCGCAATGCCGGTGCTATTTACCGCATCGATGTCGGCGGCCATGTCGCGCGGCTGACACCGAACGAATACGGCATCACCAACACGATGGCCTGGACACAGGATAGCCGCTTCTTCTTCGCCGATACGTTGGCGAACGAGATCTACCTCTTCGATTGTGACGTCGCGACGGGGACCCTCACCAACCGGCGAACCCTTGCAGCCGGATTTTCGCGCGGTTTTCCGGATGGGTCCTGCCTGGATGCCGAGGACCGGCTGTGGAACTGCCGCGTTGCGGGCGGTGCGGCGGTCGCCGGTTTCGACGGGCAAGGCGGCCTCGTCGGTCTCGTGGAGCTGCCCGCGGGCTGGCCGACGAGCTGCACTTTCGGCGGGCCGGACCTATCCACCCTCTATGTCACCTCGGCGCGTTTCACCATGTCGGCCGACCATCTCGAGGCGCATCCGCTGGAAGGTGGGCTTTTCGCCGTCGAGGGTGTCGGCCGTGGCCTCGCCGAGCCGAAATTCGGGGCGCCTGCCCAAAAACCGTCCGTTGCGGAGAAAGCATGATGAGTGAATTTGACGGCAAGAGCATCGTCGTGACCGGTGGTAGCCTCGGCATGGGGCTCGCATGCGCCCATCGTTTCGCGGCAGGCGGCGGCAAGGTGCTGATCGTCGCGAACGACAAGGCCTCGGTCGACGAGGCCGTGGCGGCGATCGGCGACAGGGCCGCGGGTTTCGTCGGCGATGTGCGCAGCAAGGATGCCATGGCGGCAGCGATCTCGGCAGCGGTCGCACGTCACGGCGGCGTCGACGTACTTGCCTGCTGCGCCGGCATCCAGCGCTACGGCACGGTGGTCGATACACCTGAGGACGTTTGGGATGACGTGCTCGACATCAACCTCAAGGGTATCTTTCTTGCTGCGAAGTTCGCCATTCCTGAAATGCAGAAGCGCGGCGGCGGGGCGATCGTCGTCATCTCCTCGGTGCAGGCCTATGCCTCGCAGGCGGGTGTCGCCGCCTATACGGCGAGCAAGGGTGCCATCAACGCGCTGGTGCGCGCCATGGCGCTCGACCATGCCCCTGACAACATCACGGTGAACGCCGTTTGCCCTGCCTCGATCGACACGCCGATGCTGCGCTGGGCGGCGGACATCTGGAAAGGCGACGGCACGGCCGAGGCGACGCTCGACGCCTGGGGGCGGGGCCACCCGCTCGGCCGTGTTGGAAAACCGGCCGAGGTCGCCGATCTCGTCGCCTTCCTTGCCAGCGACAAGGCCCGCTTCATCACCGGCGCCGACGTCAAGATCGACGGCGGGGTGCTTTCGAAACTCGGCATCATCATTCCAGACTGATCGGAGGCTCCCCCATGAAACCGTTTCCCGATTTCCGCTCGAAGACGTTCCTCCTCGCCCACATGCGCGAGATCATGGATTTCTACCATCCGATCTGCCTGAACAGGGAGGACGGCGGTTACTACAACGAATATCGCGACGACGGTTTCATCACCGATCACAAGACGCAGCACCTGGTCTCCACCACGCGCTTCATCTTCAACTATGCGACGGCCGCCGTGCTCTTCCAGCGGCCGGATTTCGCCGAGGCTGCCGCTCATGGCATCAAATATCTCGACGAGGTGCATCGCGACCCCGACCACGGTGGCTATTTCTGGTTGATGCATGGCCGCGAGGCCGTCGATACGACCAAACATTGTTATGGCCACGCCTTTGTGCTGCTTGCCTATGCCGCGGCGGCGAAAGCGGGCGTTGCAGGCATGGCGGAGAAGGTCTCGCAGACCTGGGATCTTCTCGAACGCCGCTTCTGGGAAGCGGACCGCGAACTCTACAGGGACGAGATCGGCCGTGATTGGCAGAGGGTTTCGCCCTATCGCGGCCAGAATGCCAACATGCACATGACCGAGGCCATGCTGGCGGCCTACGAGGCGACGGGCGAGACCCGCTATCTCGACCGTGCCGAGACGCTCGCCCGTCGCATCTGCGTCGAGCTTGCCGCGGGTGCGCAGGGTGTCGTCTGGGAGCACTATCGCCAGGACTGGTCGATCGACTGGGACTACAACAAGGACGATCCCAAGCACCTGTTCCGTCCCTACGGCTACCTGCCCGGCCATATGACGGAATGGACCAAGCTGCTCCTGATCCTCGAACGGTATCGCCCGCGGGACTGGATCCTGCCCAAGGCCATCCTGCTCTACGAGACGGCGCTGGCCAAAAGCGCCGATCTCGAATTCGGTGGCCTGCACTACAGCTACGGCCCGGATAGCAAGCTCTACGATCTCGACAAGTACCACTGGGTCCATTGCGAGACGGTGGCCGCTGCCGCGGGCCTTGCCGCGCGCACCGGCGCGGAGCGCTACTGGCAGGATTACGAACGCCTCTGGCGCTACAGCTGGCGGCATCTCGTCGATCACGATTACGGCTGCTGGTTCCGCATCCTTTCGCCCGAAGGCGAGAGACAGAGCGACATCAAGAGCCCGCCGGGCAAGACCGACTATCACCCTTTCGGCGCCTGCTACGAAATTCTTCGCGTGCTGGGCGAGGCGAAGTAGCGCCTGACTGAAAAACGGCCAGCCGCGCCACGCGCTCCGCGGCTCGCATCTCGATAGAGAGCGCAAGCGAAGATCATGGGAGGGAATGACATGCTGAAGACATCGCTGGCCGCATTGGCTCTGGGTGCTGCGCTGACCACAGCCGGCGGAGCTGTGGCTCAGGAGAAGCCGAAATTCGTCTATCTGACACAGACCGGCATCGACAACAGCTTCTGGCAATCGATCAAGAAGGGCATGGACGATGCCTGTGCGCAGTTCGAGGCGGATTGCCAGCTCATCTTCACCACGCCGAACGGCGACCTGCAAAAACACCTGCAGAACCTCGACACCGTCGTTGAACAGGGTGTCGACGGCATCGTCACCGTCATCGTCAACGACGACCTCTACGACGAGACGATCAAGAAGGCGGTCGACAAGGGGATTCCCGTCATCACGGCCAATGTCGATGACAGCCAGGGCGCCGCCGGCAATGCACGCAACGCTTTCGTGGGGCAGGATCTTTTCGAGGCGGGCTACGTGCTGATGAAGGGGCTCCACGCGAAGATACCGGCCGACCAGCCCATCCACGCGCTGCTCGGCCTGTCGCGGCCCGGTGAAAGCTGGGCGGAAGCACGTATCGGGGGCGCCAAGAAATTCTTGGACGAGGCCAAGGCCGCCGAGCCGAACCGGCAGATCAGCTATGAGGTGATCGACAGCTCCAACGACATCTCGGTCACCGCCTCGCGCATCTGCCAGTATGTGCAGGGCAAGCCGGAGACCAATGCCTATGTCGATGCCGGCTTCTGGGGCGCGGGCGCCGGCGAATGCCTGCGCGACCTCGGCATCAAGCCCGGCCAGCTGCACATGGCGACCTTCGATCTGGTGCCCGTTGTGCTTGATGAGATGAAGAAGGGCTATGTCGACATCACCATCGACCAGCAACCCTACTACCAGGGCTACCTGCCGATCCTCCAGCTCGCGATGATGAAGAAGTTCGGTCTCAGCGCGTTCGACGTCAATACAGGCAAGGCGGTGGTCGAGCCGAAGGATCTGGAGCAGGTCGAAAAGTTCATGTCGATGGGTGTCCGCTAAGCCCACCGTTTCCCAGCCCTTCCGCCAAGGCGCGGGAGGGCCCTTCAAAGGCCTGACACGATGAAACCCAATATCCGCAGCCTGATGGCGCGGCCGGAAATGGCAGCGCTGCTGATCTTCCTCGCCCTGTTCGTGACCTTCAGCATCATCAACGACCGGTTTCTCACGACCGGCAACATGACCGTCTACTTGCAGCCGATCCCCGAGCTGGCGATTGTCGCGATGGGCATCACGATCCTGATCATTGCCGGGGAGTTCGACCTCTCCGTCGGCTCGGTCTTCGGCCTGTCGCCGATGGTGACGGTGCTCCTGATGCAGGCCGGTTGGCCGACGGCGGCGGCCATCCTGATCGGCCTTACGCTGGCGGCGTTGATCGGCCTTGCCAACGGCCTGATCACGCTAAAGCTCAAGATTCCCTCCTTCATCGCGACGCTCGGCATGCTGTTCATGGCCCGCAGTCTTGCCATCGTGCTGGCTGGCGGTTTCCCGCCGGTGTTCCCGCGCGAACTCGACGTGTCCTGGCTTGTCGGGCGGCTCGACCTCGGGCTTGTCACGCCACGCGTCTCGCTGCTCTACATGATCGCCATTGCGCTCGTTCTCGGCTTCGTGCTGCGCCGCATGGATTTCGGCCACTGGATCTTTGCGACCGGCGGCCATCCGCAGGCGGCGCGCGACATGGGCATCAAGACCGAGCGGGTGAAGATGGTCTGCTTCATGCTCTGCGCCACGCTCGCCGGCCTTGCCGGCATCATCCAGAGTTTTCGCGTCAAGGTGATCGTGCCGAACCTCGGCACCGGTCTTGAAATGCAGGCGATCGCCGCGGCCGTCATTGGCGGTGTGGCGCTGACCGGTGGGGTCGGCTCCATCCTCGGCGCGGTCGTTGGCACGCTGCTCATCGCCATGATCGAGAACATTCTCATCCTCAGCGGCGTCAATGCCAATTGGTTCATGTTCGCCGTCGGCGCCATGATCGTGGTGGCGGTCGTCCTCAACACGCAGACCCGGCTGAAGGCCGAAGGCATGAAGGGGTAAGGCCATGAGCACTGCCGTCAATCCGGCCGAAGAGCCGATCATTAAATGCGTTGGCCTGCAAAAATGGTACGGCGCCGTGCATGCCCTGAAGAATGTCGATTTCCATGCCGCGCGCGGCGAGGTGATCGGCCTCGTCGGCGACAACGGCGCCGGCAAGTCCACGCTGATCAAGATCCTGTCCGGCGTGCATACGCAGGACAAGGGGGACATCCTCATCGAAGGCCGCAGCGTCTCCATCACCGGCCCTGAGGTGGCGATGGGGCTCGGCATCGAGACCATCTACCAGTACACCGCCATGGTGCCGGAAATGTCGATCGCGCAGAACTTTTTCATCGGTCGCGAACCACTAAAGTTCGGGCGGCCCGGCTTCGGCATCGTCGACCGGGAGAAGATGGCGCGGGAAGCCATGGAGGGCCTGCGCGGCGTCGGCCTGCATCTGCGCGGTGCCGACACGCCGGTGAAGGCGCTGTCAGGCGGCCAGCGCCAGGGGGTAGCGATCGCGCGCGCCATGCATTTCCGTTCGAAGGTGCTGATCCTTGACGAGCCGACCAACCACCTTTCGGTCAAGGAGACCAACAAGGTGCTGGACCATGTCGTGGAACTGAAGGGCCTCGGCGTAACCTCGATCTTCATCAGCCACAACCTGCATCACATCCACCCGATTTCCGACCGCATCGTCGCGATGGCGCGGGGCGAGAAGATCGCCGACCTGCCGGCCAGGGATATCAGCGTGGACGAGATGACCCGGATGATCAGCTAGCCGGGCGTTTGGCCCGGCCATTTGCAACAGACAGACCGCATTGGAGCCTTCCATGAAGCGACCGAAAATCACCGATATCCGCGCCACGACCGTCACTGTTCCGCTGGAAGCGCCGCTGCGCCATTCCAACGGGGCGCATTGGGGGCGCTTTGTGCGCACCATCGTCGAGGTGGAGACCGATGTGGGCATCGTCGGCCTCGGCGAGATGGGCGGGGGTGGGGAGAGCGCGGAGGCGGCCTTTCGGGCACTCAAATCCTATCTCGTCGGGCATGATCCGTTCGAGCTGGAAAATCTCCGCTTCATGATCTGCAATCCGACCGCCAGCCTCTACAACAACCGCACGCAGATGCATGCGGCCATCGAATTCGCCTGTCTCGACATCATGGGCAAATTCCTTGGTGTGCCGGTCTATGACCTGCTCGGCGGCAAGATGCGCGAGAGGGTGCCTTTCGCCAGCTACATGTTCTTCCGCCTGCCCAACAAGGAGACCGGTGAGGGCGAGACACGCACTGCCGACCAGCTCATCGAGCAGACGCTGGCTCTCAAGGAAAAATGTGGCTTCACCTCGCACAAATTGAAGAGCGGCGTCTTCCCACCTGGCTACGAGCTGGAGGTTTATCGCGCCTGGGCAAAGGCGCTTGGGCCGGACAGCGTGCGCTACGATCCCAATGCCGCCTTCAGCGTGGAGGAGGCGATCCGCTTCGGCAAGGGTATCGAGGATCTCAACAACGACTACTACGAGGATCCGACCTGGGGCCTTAACGGCATGCGCCGCGTGCGCGAAAACACGACGATGCCGCTTGCCACCAACACGGTCGTCGTCAATTTCGAGCAGCTCGCCGCCAACATCCTCAACCCGGCGGTCGATGTCATCCTGCTCGACACGACCTTCTGGGGTGGCATCCGGCCCTGTGTGAAGGCCGCGGGCGTCTGCGAAACCTTCCAGCTCGGTATCGCCGTGCATTCTTCGGGCGAACTCGGTATCCAGCTTGCCACCATGCTGCATCTCGGCGCGGTCGTGCCGAACCTCGTCTTCCATGCGGATGCGCATTATCATCAGCTTGTGGACGACATCATCGTCGGTGGGCCGATGCGCTATGAGAACGGCGCGATCAAGGTGCCGTCGGCGCCGGGGCTCGGCGTGGAGATCGACCGCGACAAGCTCGGCAAGTATGCCGACCTCTACAAGACGCTGGGCGGCTACCCCTATGATCGCGATCCCTCGCGCGAGGGCTGGTTCTCCGTCGTGCCGAACACGCGCTGGGCCGATCCGAACGACGGTCGGGTCGTCGATTATTGACGGGTGACGATATGGAACTCGATCTGCAAGGCACCTTCGTCGGCCGCGTGTGGCTTCCCGCCGTGGCCGGCCCCTCCCTTGTCGTGCTGCGGGAGGGAGTGTTGGTCGACATCACCTCCAGCACCGCACCGACCATGCGGGACCTGCTCGAATTGGACGACCCCGTCGGCTTCGTGCGGGCTGAGACCGGCTCCCGGATCGGCCGCCTGGAAGAGGTCCTCGCCGCATCCGGGCAAAAGGATGCGGCACGACTTCTCGCGCCCTGCGACCTGCAAGCGGTCAAGGCCTGCGGCGTGACCTTCGCCCGCTCCATGATCGAGCGGGTGATCGAGGAACGGGCTGCCGGGGATCCTGCGCGTGCGGCAGCGATCCGAGATCGGGTGGCGGCCCTGGTCGGTGCCAGCCTTCGGGATCTCAAGGCGGGCTCGAACCAGGCGATGAAAGTCAAGGTGGCCCTCGTCGAGGAAGGGCTCTGGTCGCAATATCTTGAGGTGGGCATCGGCCCGGATGCCGAGGTCTTCACCAAGGCGCAGGTGCTGTCGTCGGTCGGCCATGGCGCGGAGGTCGGGCTGCACCCGATATCGTCGTGGAACAACCCGGAGCCGGAGGTCGTGCTCGCCGTCGACAGCCGGGGCCGGGTGCGGGGTGCCACGCTCGGCAACGACGTCAACCTGCGCGATGTCGAAGGCCGCTCCGCGCTGCTTCTCGGCAAGGCCAAGGACAACAACGCCTCCTGCTCCATCGGACCGTTCATCCGTCTTTTCGATGAAACCTACTCCATCGAGGACGTGCGCAATGCCGTTCTTCATCTGCGGGTCGAGGGTGAGGACGGTTACGTACTGACCGGGCACAGCTCCATGCAAGAGATCAGCCGGGACCCGCTCGATCTCGTCGCCCAGACGATTGGCGCTCACCATCAATATCCGGATGGCTTCATGCTCTTTCTCGGCACATTGTTTGCACCCGTCGAGGACCGCGACGTGGCCGGTCAGGGGTTTACCCACAAGATCGGCGATACGGTCACCATCTCCAACGACCGGCTCGGCTCCCTGGTCAATCGGGTGAGGCTTTCCGACGAATGCGCGCCCTGGACCTTCGCTGCGTCCCATCTGATGCGCAATCTCGCGCAACGCGGCCTGCTGGGTGCTTATGGAGCAGGCGCCAAGGGTTCCGAATTGGTTGACGCCAGTCGGAAACCGGGATGAAGAGGCCCGATAGGCATCGCCGCCGTAGCGGCTCAGAAGACCCTCGGTCTGAAACATATGCAGGTCCTGTTCAAGGATTTCCGGAGCGGCGCCAGTGCCGTCGCTTCGAAAACGGTCGACGGCTACATGATCCTCGCCGACAAGCCGGTCGAGCCCGATCCGAAGCGGCAGCTCTCGAACGTGCTCTCCTTCGCCATTTCGCCGGGCACAGTGCTCACCTCGGTCGGCCGCGACTATCTCATCCCCAACGAGCTTACCGTCACCATCCGCAACCGGGACAAGGACAAGCCGCTGCTTTCGGCGCGGGCGGCGGACAGCATGCCGGGCTTCACGCTGGTCTTCCCCGCCGTCTGGGTCGAACCCGGCGAGGAGGAGACGTTCACCGGCACGACAGCCCTGACGGCGGTGGCGCTGGTTGGAGACATCGAGGTTGTGCCGGCGAGCGATGCGAAACACGGCTGGACGGTTTCCGGCCCCGACGCCGACAGCCTCGTCAGTGCGATACGGCCGAACCCCGACAACCGCGAACTGATCGGCAAGGGCGGCGCGCTGATGCTGCACATTTCCGATCTCAACACCAGCCTGCCGCCCTTCGCCACGCAGGTCTACGTGCTCTATTAAGGCATCGACGGCTACGATCCCGGCTACGAGACGCTGACGCTCTACCGCCAGATCCCCGAGCCGCAGATCCGCAGCTTCATGGCCTGGCCGCCGTCGCTGTTCTGCGGCGAGGAGAGCCGGCTCAGCTGGTCGGTGCTCGGCTGCGACCGGATCGAGCTGTCCTATGTCGAATACGGCACCACCCACACGCTGACGAGCGACGGGGAGGATGCGAGCCTCAACCTGCCCGAGGGCTCGCTGGCCGCGATGCCCTCATGGTCTATACGGTCTCGCTCTACAAGGACGGCAAGCTGGTCAAGAAGGATTCGATCGACATCACCGTGGTGATGCCGGTGATGGACCTGACCATGACGCCGAAGGCCGCGGCGCTCGGCGAGCGGGCGCATCTCTCCTGGGAGCTTGGCGGCCGATGGGCCTTCAAGGGAACGCTCACCAAGCGTCGCACCATCGTGCAAAAGATCTCCGAGCCGGCGACGGACGTACCGCTGCGCGGCTCGATGCCGGAGGAGGTGCGGCAGAACGGCTTCTACCGCCTCAGCGGTATCTGGCAGACGCCCCAGCCGATGACCTGGACGTGGGAGGCGACGCTGACCGTGGTGCAGCCGGTGACCAGCATCGAGTTCTTCCGCATGTACCGCACGCTCGACCGGCCCTACGGCGAGGTGTCCTTCGCCTGGTCGGCGCGCAATGCGGAAAGCTACCGGATCGGCCATTGCGCGACCGGCACGTTTCCGGGCGCTGAAAACCTCGGCACCCTCGTCGACGACGACCTCACCATAGATACGGTCTTCACCGAGGTCATGATCGACTAGAGCAGCGTCTCCTATCGGGCGAATGTGCGCTTCTTCGATCTCAGCCTGCCGTTCGAGGAGCCGGAGGAGAACATCGAATGGTTAAACGCGCGTCTCGCCCAGCGGGATTTTTCCTGATGGCCTTCGACCAGAACGGCACGAGCACCGTGCCGGCCATCCAGCAGGCCGAACTCGTCGACAGGTCGAAGGAGCTGTGAGATTCGCATTCACGACGGCGAATCGGGCGGGTTGCATAGGTTCGAGAAGTGGTCCATTCATCCGGTATGACGCTCGGGAGCGGAAGCATCCTCCACGTTGCGATTCCTAAGCTGTAGGAACGTTGTATCTCTTTCTTTTCCCTATTTTTTACGCCGAAGCGACTTGCTTCGCCGTTCTCGTTATTTTGGTCCAGAAATGACAAGCGCGGCTTGGTGCTTGCCTCCTTGCTGGGCATGTATGTGACCCATTGACGGGTCTCGGTATTGGCCCCTCGGGCATTGGCAGGCGACAACCAACGGTGCTGGGAGAGCGGTTCTCATGCACGACCGTCCTACGGTTCTTCATGCTTCTCAATATGTGATTTGTTGATTTTGTGTGTATTGACAATTTCCACAAAACCAACATAAATCCACATAACGGGAGATGAAGGTCGTGGATTTTTCGGTTCTTGCGCTCAGGTCGGCAATTGCTTCTAGCAGCCTCACATCCGAGGCGCTGGTGCGGGAATGCCTGGCGCGCATCCGGCGGCTGAACCCTGTCGTCAACGCCTTCAGCCAGGTCTTCGAGGAGGAGGCGCTGGAGGAAGCGCGGGCCTGCGACCGCGAAGCGGCGCAAGGCCATCTGCGCGGTCCGCTGCATGGCATTCCCATGGGGGTGAAAGACCTCTTCTTCGTGGCGGACCGGCTCTGCCAGCGCGGTTCGGCCGCCTACAAAAGTTTCGCTCCCAAGGCGACGGCGCCGATCGTCCAGCGCATGATCGACGCCGGATCGATCATGATCGGCAAGACGACGACGACGGAGATGGGCTGGTCCGGTTCGGGCCATTCCGAATTCTACGGGCCGACCCGCAATCCCTGGAACCCCGAACTGACGAGCGGCGGCTCCTCTTCGGGGTCTGGCGCTGCGCTCGCCGCCCGCATGGTGCCTTTCACCTTGGGATCGGACGGCGGCGGTTCCGTGCGCATCCCGGCGGCCTTCTGTGGCGTTTTTGCCATGAAGGGCTCGCTGGGACGCGTGCCGACCTGGCCGTGGAGCGCGACGGAAATGCTCTCCCACGCCGGCCCGATGAGCGTTTCGGCCAGGGACAGCGCGTTGCTGTTCAACATCGCCAAGGGTCCGGACCCGCGCGACCATCAGGCCCTGCCGGATGACGGCGCCGACTACACCGATCCACGCCCGATCCGCGCGCTACGTGTGGGTTTTGCGCCGAGCCTGTTCGGCTTTGCCGTTGTGCCCGACGTGGACCGCGTCATCAGGGAGGCGGTGGCGACGCTCTCTGGCGCGCTCGACCTCGATATCCGCCCCGTTTCGCTTGACTGGCAGGACCCGATCCGCATTTTCGAGACGCTGTGGGTCGCCGGCCGCGGCGTTGCCTATGGCGCCGAGGCGGATCTCTCGGCATTCGGCAGCGGTTTCCGCGGCCTCGTCGAGGCCTCCGCCCGCTATGATCTCGCCGACTATCTCTCGGCGGCCAAGGCCCGCGCCGACTTTGCCGGCAGCGTGCATGCGCTTTTCGAGGACATCGACCTCCTGCTCCTGCCCACCGTGCCGGTCGAGCCGTTTGCCGCCGACCGTGAGGCGCCGGAAGGAGTTTCGTCCCCCTCCGAGGTGCTCGCCTGGACGGGCTGGACGCCCTTTACCTATCCCTTCAACCTCTCGGGCAACCCGGCGGCCTCGCTGCCGGCGGGCCTGACGGTAAACGGCCTGCCGGTCGGCCTGCAGGTCGTCGGCCGGCGGCATGCCGATGCGCTTGTCATGGCGTTCTGCCAGCAGGCCGAAGACCACCTTTTCCATAATAAAATACCTCCGCTTGTCGTTGCTGGCGACAAAGCGGGGCGGGGAACAGCCAGCAATCCAACTGCGGAGATATCGTCATGGAATTCAACAGGAGAGCATTCCTAAGAAGCTCGGCGCTCGCTGGCCTTGCCATCGGCCTGCCGGTCCTCAACACTGCCTTTTTCGTCGACCCGGCGAATGCCGCCGAGGGCAAGGTCCTCAATTTCATGTCGGCGGAAAACCTCACCGGCAACTGGGATCCGTCCTCCCATACGACGCTCGCCCAGATCAACTTGGAGAGCTTTGTCTTCGGCTACCTCACGCGCGCGCCGATGCGGCCGGACAATCCGGACGAGCTGGTGATGGAGCTGGCGACCGACATGAAGCTCGTCGACGAGCACACGCTGGAATTCACGCTGCGCGAGGGCGTGACCTTCCATGACGGCAAACCCTTCACCGCCGAGGACGTGAAGGCGACCTTCGAATATGCCAGCCAGCCGGATCGTCCCGCCGCCTGGTATCCCGGTCCCTGCGAGGTCGAGGTGGTGAGTGATCATGTCGCCCGCATCAAGACGGAGAAGGGCGGTTATCCGGCAAGCCTCTTCTGGTTCCTCTCGGCCTTCCTGCCGATCCTGTCGGCCAAGGACGTCGCTGATCCGAAAACGCTGTCCGCCCGGCCGAACGGCACCGGCGCCTTCAAGTTCGCGCGCCAGGAGGGCAACACGACGGTGCTCGAAGCCTTCGACGGCTTCTATCTCGGCAAGCCGACCCTGCCGGGCATCAATTTCAGCTTCGTCGGCGATGCGACCACCCGCACGCTGGCATTGCTCAACGGCGAGGCCGACCTCATCGAGCGCCTGGAGGCCGAACAGGTCCAGACCATCGAGGACACCGGCGGTTTCAAGCTGAACAAGGCGGTCTCGGTCGAGAACAAATATCTCTGGTTCCGCTGCTCCAAGCCGCCCTTCAACGATCCGCGCCTACGCAAGGCCGCCGCCCACGCCATCGACCGCGCCGTGCTGCTCGACATTTTGGGCGTCTCCGGCCATGCCTCCAAGGCCTGGATCTCGCCGGTGAAGTTCGGTTACGTCGATACGCCGAACTATCCGGAATACAATCCGGAAGAGTGCCAGCGGCTGCTGGCCGAGGCCGGCTTCCCGAAAGGCGAGGGCCTGCCGGAACTCGAATACATCACCTCGGTCGGCTTCTACCCGAAGACCAAGGAATATGGCGAGGTCATCACCGCCATGCTTCAGGAACAGGGCTTTCCGGTAAAGCTGAACGTCATGGAGGTCGCCGCCTGGAACGAGCGGCTCTACGACCGGCCGGGCGGCGGGCCGGGCCACATGATCGACTGCGGCTGGTCAACGGGTTCGCCCGAGCCGGACCTCGTGCTGCGCACCCATTTCCATTCCTCCTCGAAGCGCATTACCGGCATCGAGGACAAGGATCTGGATGCGGTGCTCGACAAGGAGCGCAATACGCTCGATCCGGCCGCGCGCAAGGCGGTGATCCAGACTGAGGTGATGCCGATGCTGGCGGAGAAGGTGCCGGCGCTCTCGCTGTTCACCTCTGTCTTCATCCACGCCATGCGCGAAGGGGTGGAGGGCATGTACTTCTACCCGAATGGTATGATGGACGCCAACAAGGCCAGCCTCGCCTGATGGCACGCGGCGGCCGCCAATATTTGGCGGCCGCTCCATCCCGATCGGCGCAAGGGGAGACGCATGTTCGTCCTGTCGTTCCTGTTGAGACGGCTCCTGCAGGGGAGCCTCATCATCCTGCTCGTTACCTTCATCATCTTCACGCTGCTGCGCGTGGTGCCGGGCGATCCGGCGCGCCTCATCGTCGGCGGCATGGCGCCCGACGAGGTGGTGGCCATGAAGGCCAAGGAACTCGGCCTCGACCGGCCGATACCGGTGCAGTTCGTCTCCTATCTCGGCGACCTCGTCACCGGCGATCTCGGCACGTCCTTCGTGCGGCCGAAGAGCGGGGCGAGCCTTGGCGGCGCCTCCTTCGACGATGCGACGCGCGAAGAGCGCGCCAAGGTGCTGGACCTTGTCCTCGCCACCCTGCCGATGACGCTCCAATTGGCGGCGGTCGCGCTCGCCATCGCGCTGCTGGTCGCCGTGCCGCTCGGCACAGCGGGCGGGCTCTATCCCGGACGCTGGCCGGACAAGCTGGCGCTGGTGCTCGGCTCGCTCTGCGTGTCGACGCCGAATTTCTGGCTCGGCATCGTGCTGACGCTGTTCCTCTCGGTCAAACTGAAGCTGCTGCCGGCCATCGGCTATCGCGGCTTCAGCTACACGATCCTGCCGGCCATCGTGCTGGCGGTGGAGATCGTGCCCTTCATCCTGCGCACGCTCACCGTCTCGGTGGCGCAGGTGATGCGCGAGGATTTCATCCAGCTCGCGCCGATCCGCGGCCTTTCCCGCAGCCGCACGATCTTTTCGCACGCGCTCGGCAATTCCGCCATTCCGCTCATCAACCTCATCGGCGTGCAGCTCGGCATGCTGCTCGGCGGCGTGCTCGTCATCGAATTCATCTTCGATTATCCAGGCCTCGGCCTCCTGACGATCAACGCCGTGCTGCAACGCGATTTTCCGCTGATCCAGGGCATTGCGATCTTCATTTCCGTGATGTTCGTGGTCATCAACATCCTGGTCGATCTCATCGCCATGACCATCGATCCGAGGCTGGAGTACTGACGTGACCGATATCGTCCAGCAAAGCGCCGCTGTGCGCCCTCTCGCCAAACGCGGCACCACTCCCACCCGCCGCATGCTGCAGATCGCCGCCGCGCGCACGGATTTCCGCATCGGCCTTGTCGGCTTCGGCCTGCTGATTGGCCTTGCCATCCTGCTGCCGCTGGTGAGCCCGATCGATCCGGTCAAGATCGCCTACGGCTCCAAGCTGCTGCCGCCGTTCCCGTCGGAGGGCTGGCAATGGCCCTATGTGCTCGGCACCGACCAGCTCGGCCGCGACGTGCTGATGCGCTGTCTCGTCGGCCTGCGTTACTCGCTGCTCATTGGCGTCACCACCGTTGTCCTGATGTTCGTCGTCGGGTGCAGCCTCGGCCTCTACGCCGGCTTTCGCGGCGGCTGGGCGGATGCCATCATCATGCGCCTCACCGATGCGCAGCTCTCGATCCCCATGATCATCCTCGCCATCACCATTTTGGGCGTCTCGCGTCCGACAGTGCCGGCGATCATCCTCGTGCTCGGCCTTTCCGGCTGGCCGCTCTATGCCCGCGTCGCCCGCTCGGTGGCGCTCGGCGAGCGCAACCGCGGCTACGTGCTCGGCGAACGGGTGCTCGGCGCCTCGGATCTCAGGATCATGCTGCTCTTCGTCGCGCCCGTCGTGCTGCCGCCGATCGCTTTCGTCGCGGTGCTCGATATCGCCCGCATGATGATCTTCGAATCCATCCTCGGCTTCCTCGGCCTCGGCGTGCAGCCGCCGACGCCGACCTTCGGCAATGTCATCGCCGACGCGCGGAAATACCTGCTGAACGCCTGGTGGATCGCCACCATGCCGGGGCTCTTCATGCTGGTTTCGCTCACCTGCCTCAACCTGATGGGCTCCGCCCTGGAGCGTGCCCGCAACGCGGTTCTGCGAGGAGAGGCCTGATGACCGACCCCATTCTCGCCGTCTCCCATCTCAGCGTCGATCTCCAGCGCGAAGGTCGCAACCGGCGCATCGTCGACGACGTCAGCTTTTCGCTGGAGCCGGGCGAGGTGCTCGGCCTCGTCGGCGAGGCGGGCTCCGGCAAGTCGGTGCTCGCCCGGGCGCTGGTGCGGGCGGTGTCGCCGCCGCTGGAAATCACCGCCGGCACGGTCGTCTTCGAGGGCAAGGATATCCTCGCCCTTCCGCCGCGCGGCCTTTCGGCCATCCGCGGCAACCGCATCGGCTTTATCGGCGCCAATCCGATGGGCTCGCTCGATCCGCGCCTGCCGATCGGCCAGCAGATCGTCGAAAAGCTGCGCTCTGTGCGGCCCGGGACCGGCCGGGCGGAGGCACGGGAAAAGGTGCTCGACCTCTTCGGCCGCGTGCGCATCCCCTCGCCGGGGGCGCGGTTCCACGAGGCGCCGTTCCAGTTCTCCGGCGGCATGATGCAGCGCGTCATGATCGTCGATGCGCTGATCTCCGATCCCGCGCTCGTCATCGCCGACAACATCACCCAGCCGCTCGACGTGACCGTCGCCGCACAGATCATCCGCCTCATCGACGGCCTGCGGCAAAACCTCGACACCGCCTTCCTCTTCATCTCCTCCTCGCTGCCTGTCGTGGCACAGATCGCCGAGCGCACGCTGGTCATGCAGCGCGGCCGCATCGTCGAGGAGGGGCGCACGGCGGAGCTGGCCGCGAGCCCCCGGCAATCCTACACGCGCACCCTCATCTCACGCATTCCGCCGATCTGGAAGGATGTGGCGGCGCCGGCCTCGCGGCAGGGCGAGGCGGTGCTGACGGTCGACAACGTCATGCGCACCTATCTCGTGCGCCGGCGCGGCTCGTTCAACGCCTATAACGAGGTGAAGGCGGTGCGCGACGTCTCCTTCACCGTGAAGGCCGGCGAGAAGTTTGGCATCGTCGGCGAAAGCGGCTGCGGCAAATCCACCCTGACGCGGCTTCTCGCCTGGCTGGAACAGCCGGACAGCGGCCGCATCGCCTTCCTCGGCAAGGACCTTTCGCATCTCTCCGCCCGCTCGCTGACGGAGATGCGGCGCTCCTTCCAGCTCCTGTTGCAGGACCCCTACGGCTCGCTGCCGTCGGGCATGCCGCTCCAGCGCATGATCGAGGAGCCGCTGCTGATCCACGGCGTCGGCCGGGCGGAGGCGGCGCGGCGGGCGCAGGAGGCGATGGCCGAGGTGGGGCTCGACCTCGAACTTGCCGACCGGCTGCCGGTCGGCCTCAGCGCCGGCCAGCGCCAGCGCATCAACATCGCCCGCGCGCTGGTGTTGAAACCGCGCCTGCTCATCCTCGACGAGACGCTGTCTGCGCTCGACCAGGTGGAGCAGGCCGAGCTTCTCGACCTCTTCAACCGGCTCCAGGCGAGCCACGGATTTTCCTATGTGTTCATCTCGCACGATCTCGCGCTCGTACGCCGGATGTGCCACCGTATCGCCGTCATGTATCTCGGGCGCATCGTGGAATTGGCTGACAATACGACTCTCTTCGAACACCCGCACCACCCCTATACGCGGGCGCTCCTGAGCGCCATGCCGACGCTGGAGCACAACCGTTTCCCGCGTCCCCGCTACCTGCTCGACGGCGAGCCGCCGAGCCCCATCGACCTGCCCCTCGGCTGTTCGTTCCGCTCGCGCTGCCCGCGCGCGCAAGACGACTGCCAGAAAACCGATCCGCCGCTGCTCGCGCTGGCCGGCGAAAACTACGCCGCCTGCCTGCACCGGCACGAGGCGCCGCATGAGGAGGAAACCGTGCATGTCGAGTGAGATCCGCAAGGAGGTCATCCTGGAGCGCCTCGACCGCGACCAGCGCGTCAGCGTGCTCGAGCTTTCGGCGGAATTCGGCGTTTCCGGCGAAACCATCCGGCGCGACCTGAAGGATCTGGAGGCCGAGGGCGCCGTGCGGCGGGTGCATGGCGGCGCCATTCCCGCGGGCCGCACCGCCGATACGCCGATCACCGAGCGGATCAAGCTCAACGCCCTCGAAAAGGACGAGGTGGCGGGTCTGGCGCGCAGCCTCATCAACGACGATTGCGTCATCTTCCTCGACACGGGCACGACGACGTTGGCGCTCGCCCGCCGCCTCGTCGGCTTCAAGAAGCTCCGGCTCTACACCAATTCGCTGCGCATCGCGCAGGCGGCCTGCGAGCATTTTGGCGTGCATGTGCAGATGACGCCGGGCAGCATGCGCCCGGTGGAGCAGGATCTCGTCGGCTACGACACCATCTCCTACATCCAGCAGTTCCATTTCGACATGGTCTTCATGGGCGCCGGCGCCATCAATGCGGATTACGGTTTCATGGATTACGAGGAGGACGAGGCGCGCATCCGCCAGGTGCTGCTGAAGCAAACCTCGCACAGCGTCATGCTGTCGGACCATTCGAAGTTCGGCAAGGTCGGCAACGTCATCACCGCCCCCTTCGCCCGTGTCCAAACGCTCGTCACCGACCGACGCCCGCCGGACACGATTGCCCGCGCTTTGGAGGCGGAAGAGCTGGAGGTCATCCATGGATAGCGCCGCGCAAAAAACCGCCGCCAGCCTGACGGCGATCTTCGATCACATATCCGCCGTCGGTGCACGCGCGGGTGAAGGCGTGACGCGGCTTGCGGCGAGCGCCGAGGATGGCGCGGCCCGCGCGATCTTTGCCGACTGGATGGCCCGCGGCGGCGCGCGCCTGGCGCAGGATGCGGTGGGCAACCAGTTTGCCTGTTTCGACTGGGCGGGCGAAAACGCCGCGTGGATTTTTGCCGGCTCGCACCTCGACACGCAGCCGCGCGGTGGCCGCTTCGACGGCACGCTCGGCGTGCTCGCTGCCGGTAGCGCAGCACTTGATCTCCATACCGAAGTGCAGGCCGACCGTTTCCGCCCGCGCCACAACCTCGCCGTCGTCAACTGGACGAACGAGGAGGGCGCGCGCTACCAGCCGAGCCTCACCGGCAGCGGCGTCTTCTCCGGTGCTCTGCCGCTGCGTGAAGCGCTTGCCCTCACAGATGGTGTCGGCATCACGCTCAGCGATGCGCTCGCCGCGATCGGCATCGACGGCGAAACGGGAGGCGTTCCGCCCCGTCCAAAAGCCTATGTCGAACTGCATGTCGAACAGGGCCGCATCCTGACGGCGGCCGGCCGCCGCATCGGTGTTATCGAGGGCACCTGGGCCGCCCGCAAGATGACGGTCCGCTGGATCGGCCGCGCCGCCCATACCGGCCCGACGCCGATGGCGGACCGGCGCGATGCGCTTCTCGCCGCCGCGCAGGGCATTGCCGCCTTCGAAGCGCTCATCGCCGCAAGCCATCCCCATCTCCACCGTTCCGCCGCGCGCCTCGTCATCGAGCCGAACTCGCCGAACGTGGTGGTGGAGCGCGCCACCGTCTGGTTCGAGTTGCGCGGTCTCGATGTCGCCGAACTTGATAGGGCCGGGCAGGCGGCCCTCGCGGCCTTCGAAAAGGCCGCGGCCGAGACGGGCACACGGCTGGAAATCATTGCCGATACGCTGCGGGAACCGGCCGGCATGGACATCGGGCTGATGGCGATCACCCGGGAGGCGGCGCGCGCCTGCGGTTTCGAGCCGCTGACCCTGCGTTCGGTGGCGGGGCACGACGCCGTGGCGCTGCAAAACAGCGGCGTTCCGTCCGCTCTGATCTTCGTTCCAAGCGTCGACGGTATCGCGCACCATCCGGAAGAGTTGACCCATCCTGAGGATGTCGAGGCCGGCCTCGCTGTGCTGACCGCCGTCCTGCGCCGCCTTGCCGAGGGGGATTTTCATGCTGAACGATGAGGCGCTCGCCGCTGCCGGCCTTTCCGGCGCAACGTTTTCCCCGCCGATCGGCGGCGTCGTCTCGCCCATTCACCGGGCGGTCGAGAATATCTGCACCTTTGCCACGGCGCCGGGCCGGCCGCCGGTCTTCGTCAAGCACCGGCACGCGGACATGGCCGATTTCATCGCGCTGGAGCATGTTGCGGAGGCGAGCCGCAAAGCTGGCGACCTCGGCATCGCGCCCCGGCTGCTGCATGCCGATCCCGCTCGCGGCGTTCTCGTCTTCGAGGCGCTCGGCGAGGAATGGGCCTGGGGGCATATGGATGTGCTGCGCCGTCCCGCGGTTCTCGAAAACCTGCTCGCCGCAAAACGTGCCTTTCAGAAGGCAGCGCCGCTTGAGGAGACGCGCAGCGTTTTCGATCTCGTCGCCGCCTATCGAGAACTGGCAGGCGGTGTCATCCTGCCCGCGCCGGTCCGCACCGTCTTGGCGGCGGTCGAGCGTGTCGCCGCCGCGATCGCCGCTGCCGGTGTCGATACCGTGCCCTGCCATGCCGACGGCGTGTCGTCGAATGTCATGGTGGGGCCTGGAAATACCATCCGGCTGGTCGATTTCGAATGGGCGCGCCAGGCCGATCCCGCGCACGATCTTGGCACCGTGCTCGCCGAACTGCTGCCCTTCGACGGCGAGGCGCTGCTGGCGATCGAGATCGCGACCGGAAGGCCGGATGCGCAGGTGCTCGCCCGCGCCCGCCTCTATGGCGCGGCGGATGACCTGATGTGGGCGCTCTGGGGTTTCATCAGCGCCGCTCGCTCGCCGCGGAAACAGGTGGAGTTCTTCAAATATGCCGAATGGCGGCTTTTGCGGGCGCGCACCGTGATCGAGGGACCGCGCTTCGAAACATGGCTGAAACAGGTTTGACGGGGGGAGCCGATGCGGCGCAGCTTGGGTGAAGGCACATCGTCGGCGGAACGGGCGATCGAAACGGCGATCCTCGCCGTCGCGGACTGGCGGGACCGGACGGTTTCCTACGAGCCGGTGCCGGGCGGCATCAGCAATCCGAACTGGCAGGTGTTTGTCAGCGGCGCACCGCACAGTTTCTTCGTCAAGATTCCCGGCGAAGGCACGGAAATGTTCATCGACCGCCGGACGGCGAACGAGGCGGGCCGCAAGGCGCATGCCGCCGGCGTCGGCGCGCGCATCATCGATTTCTTTCCGGAAACCGGCGTCGAGGTCAGCGAATTCGTCGAGGGGCTGCGCACCTCCACCAATGCCGATTTCCTCGATCCGGTCGTGCGCTCGAATGGCCTTCGTGCGCTGAAGGCCTTCAACGACAGCGCGCCGCTCGCCCAGCGCAAGACGACCTTCGACATGATTGACGAGCATTTCGAGCAGGCCCTTGCGCTCGGCGGCGAATTCCCCGGCGATTTCGGCTGGCTCAATGCGCGCTATCGCGAGGCGCGGCAGGCTTTGGAGGCTTCCGGCCTCGATCTTGCCCCTTGCATGAACGACACGCTCGCCGGCAACTTTTTGCTGCATGCCGACCAGCGCGTCCTGCTGGTCGATTTCGAATATGCCTCGACCAACGACCGGGCCGCCGAACTGGCCCTGTGGTTCGGCGAAATGTGTTTTTCGCCCGAGGTGGAGGCGGAGATGATCGAGGCCTATTACGGTCGCCTCGATCCGGCGCTTTTCGCGCGGGTCTCGCTGTTCAAGGCGCTGGTCGATCTCAAGTGGTCGACCTGGGCCATGGTGCAGAACCGGATCTCCCGCCTCGATTTCGATTTCTTCAAATACGGTTCCTGGAAGCATATGCGGGCGCGTTTCGTGATGAGCGATCCACGCTGGCCGGAATGGCTGAAGGCCGTCTGAGGAAGGGGACACGATGATTTCCGCCGATTTCATGCACCGGATCGCCGCGGTCGCCGCGCGGGAAACCCTGCCGCGCTTCCGCCAGCCGGGCCTCGTCGCCAACAAGCTGGCGGGCGGTTTCGACCCCGTGACGGAGGCTGACCGCGAAACGGAAAAGGCGATCCGCGCGCTGATCCGTGCCGAATTTCCGGACCACGGCATTCTCGGCGAGGAATTTGGCGCGGAGGGTGCGGACAACCGGCATGTCTGGGTGATCGATCCGATCGACGGGACGCGCTCCTTCATTTCCGGCATCCCGCTCTGGGGCACGCTTGTCGGCCTGACGGACCATGGCGACGCCATCGCCGGCGTGATGGTGCAACCCTTCATCGGCGAACTGTTTTACGCCACTGGGCAAGGCGCGCACTATGAGGGACCGCACGGCAAGGCCCGGCTTTCCACGCGTGCTACCAAAAGCCTCGCTGAGGCGACGCTCTGCACCACCACGCCCGCGATCTTCGAACCTCGGCAGAGGGCCGCCTTCGAACGGCTGGAACGGCAGGTCTGCCTGTCGCGCTACGGCACGGATTGTTATGCCTATTGCATGCTCGCCGCCGGAGGGATCGACCTTGTGGTGGAGGCGGGCCTGCAACCCTACGACATTGTCGCCCTCATCCCGATCATCGAGCAGGCCGGCGGCGTTGTGAGCGATTGGACGGGTGGACCGGCAGAAAAGGGTGGCGCCATCATCGCCGCCGCCTCGGCCGGGCTGCACGCTGCAGCGCTGGATATCCTGAACTCGGCATAAGTTCCCCTGCAGAGTGATCCTTCCTCTGTGGTTTGACCGGTGCCTCTGGCACCGGTTCTTTTTTGCAAGAAGAGCGGGCCTTAAGCTCCGGTGAGGGGTCTGACGGCGCAAGGCGAGCTTCGTAGTGGATCCTGATATCGCGGGGCACGCGTGCCGCCTTACACGCTGTAGGCCATTCGAAGGGTACGATCTTGTGTCGCTCGTCGAGAGCAATATGGGAGCAGGCACGCTTTGCTGCGACCTCCTTGCGAAGGATAACCCATTGACGATATTCGCAAGTCTCACTTCATGCCCGATCTCTCATGCCCCCTTTCAGCGCGTGGTGCGCCTCGCCTTTGCAAGGTGGAGCTGTCCGGGGTTCGATGCGGCCGAAGACAACGTATAGTGGGCCGGCAATAGCGGCCGAAGACGATATGCCCTCCACCTTTGCCTCTTCGACGTCATAGTACTCGCTCGTAGCATCGCACGGTGTCACGGCCGGGACAGGGCCTCAGCAAGAACGTGGGAATAGGTTTTCATCCGTTCCGCCGGCACGTTGGCGTAGCCAAGGATCAGGGCGCCGGGGCGCGTGGTCGCGATAGTGTAGTCTGAAAGCGGGTAGCATTGCAGGCCGGCCTCCAGTACGGCGTGCTGCGCGGCCCGGTCTTCGCGCCCGTTCGCGAGCCAAACCAGAGCATTCAGTCCGCTGTCGGAACAATCGATAGCGGCAAGCCCGGCAAGGGCTGTTCGTCCGGCATCGAAAAACGCGTTGCGGCGCTCGGCATAGAGGCTGCGCATACGGCGCAGGTGGCTCGCGAAATGGCCGCCACCGATGAACTCTGCGAGAGCGAGCTGCGTCTCGACAGGCACGCTGCGATGGATCAGGCCCGAAAGATTGCGGAAGGTTCCAACCAGCGCCGGCGGCAAGACGAGATAGCCGACACGGATACCGGGATAGAGCGCCTTGCTGAAACTGCCCGCGTAGATCACCCTTCCGTGGCTGTCTATGGAGCGCATCGAAGGCAGCGGTGCGCCATCGTAGCGGAACTCGCTGTCGTAATCGTCTTCGATGATCCAAGCCTCGTTTGCCCGTGCCCATTCAAGAAGAGCGAGGCGGCGGGGCAGGGAAAGCGTAACGCCGAGCGGGTGATGGCGCGAGGGCATGACGAAGGCGAGCCGTGCGTCGGGATAACGCACCATGGCGTCCGCGACATCCATGCCGTCGGCATCGACATCGGCAAGGCAGAGGTTGAGGCCAAGTGTGCGCAAGAGGTTTGAGGTGGTGACGGGGCCGGGGTCTTCGAACCAGATACCGTCGCCGGGATCGGCCAATGCCAGTACGGCGAGCGTGAAGGCGGCGTGCCCGCCGGGCGTGATGACGATCTGCTCCGGGTCACATGGATCGCGCCGGTGCAAGGCGAGATACTCAGCGATCCGCTGACGCAGGACCAGTTCTCCCGCGACATCGCCATAACCCATGCCCGCCCTGCCGCCGCGGACAACCGTATTCCAGCATTTACGCCAGATGGCGAACGGAAACCGGTCGAGCGCCGGCTGGTTGGGCAGGAACGGTTTTGGCTCCACGCGGCCGATCTCTGCCGAAACCCCGTGCGACAGGACGCCGATCCGCGACAGCCTCGGCGGTACGTCGTCCCCGGTCTCCGCAAACCGCGCTTTTGCCGGTCGGCGCGGCAGGGCGGCTGAGACAAAGGTGCCGGCCCCTTGCCGCGCCTCCAGATATCCCTCGGCCTTCAGGTTCTCCAGCACCCGCACGAGGGTCTGACGCGACAGGCCGAGCTCCTCGGCAAGGATGCGGCTTGCCGGCAGGCGCGTGCCGGCACGCAGGTGCCCCTGCAGGATGGCCGTGCGCAGCTGGTCCTGTACCTGCCGGAATTTCGGCAGGGCGATGCCGGTGTCCAGACGAAGGAAGGGCAGGATCGGACCTTCGAGCTGCTTGGCCAAGGCTAACCTCCAAATTGGTACAGTTGAATGCACAATAATGGACGTTTGATTGTTGTCCAATTGTTACATGCTCTGCCTACACGAAACGCACCGATGCAGCCCCGAAGGACGCAGACAGAGTGCGGGGGAACCGGAATGCCCGGACCGTGATCGCGGCCGGATGCAGATGCCGACCGGCAGCCAATGCTCACCAGCCGTCGCAGACGGCAAACAGGAGGACTTCATGACGACGCGCCTATCCCATGCCGCCCGCTCGGCTTTCGTTTCCACGCTTGCCATTGCCGCCGCGCTGCCGGGCCTTGCCCGTGCAGAGGCGCCGCAGGATCTCGTCGATGCTGCCACGAAGGAAGGCATGTTGACGGTCATTGCCCTGCCGCACGACTGGTGCAACTACGGCGAGGTTATCGAAGGTTTCAAGGCGAAATATCCCGGCATCACCGTCAACGAACTGAACCCCGATGCTGGCACGGCCGACGAGCTGGAGGCGATCCGTTCCAACAAGGGCAATACGGGCTCGCAGGCGCCGGATGTCGTCGATCTCGGCCTTGCCTTTGCGCCCGCCGCTACGAAGGAAGGCCTGCTGCAGCCCTACAAGGTGGCGACCTGGGACGAAATCCCCGACAACATCAAGGATGCGGATGGCTATTGGTATGGCGACTACTACGGCGTCATGGCCTTCGGCATCAACAAGGACCTGATCCAGACCCCACCGGCCGACTGGGCCGACCTCACCAAGCCGGAATATTCCGGTTCCGTCGCCCTCACCGGCGACCCACGCTCCTCGGCGCAGGCGATTCTGGCGCTGATGTCGGCGGGCATTTCGCGCGGTGCGCAGCCGGGCGCCGATTCCGGAGCCAAAGGTCTGGAACTCTTCGCGGAGCTGAACAAGGCCGGCAATTTCGTGCCGGTTCTCGGCAAGGCCGGCACCATCGCCCAGGGCCAGACGCCGATCATCGCCGCCTGGGACTACAACCTGCTCTCCTGGCGGGACGCGCTGAACGGCAATCCGCCGATGGATGTCATCGTGCCGGCCACCGGTGTGGTCGCTGGTGTCTACGTACAGGCGATCTCGGCCTATGCACCGCATCCGAATGCGGCAAAGCTCTGGATGGAATATCTTTATTCTGACGAGGGCCAGACCGGTTGGCTGAAGGGCTACTGTCACCCGGCACGCTTCAACGCCATGCTGAAGGCCGGAAAATTCCCGCAGGACCTGCTCGACAAGCTGCCGCCGGCAGAAGCCTATGAAAAGGCGATCTTCCCGACCGTCGAGGCGCTCGATGCCAACAAGAGCGCCATTGTCGAAGGCTGGGACAAGGTGGTCGGCGCCAACGTGAAGTAAGTCCGTGCCTGTCCGGAGGCTTCCCGCAGAGCCTTCGGACCCACTGTTCCCAGGAAACAATCCGATGACGACAAGCGCCGCTTCTCTGCCGGCGGCCTTGCGGCCGCGGCAGCTTCTCAACTGGCTCGGGGTTGCCCCGTTCTTCCTCTTCGCCACACTGTTCCTGATCCTGCCGACGCTTAACATCGTCATCGGCGCCTTCCGCAATCCTGAAGGGCACGTGACGCTGGACAATCTCGGCAAGCTCCTGTCGCCTTCCATCCGGTCGGCCTTCTGGATCTCCATCGAACTCAGCCTGCTGACGGCGGCGCTGGGCTGCCTTTTCGGCTTCCTTGTTGCCGCTGCCATCACGCTCGGTGACCTGCCGCGCTGGCTTCGCAACGGCATTCTCACCTTTTCGGGCGTCGCTTCGAACTTCGCCGGCGTGCCGCTTGCCTTCGCCTTCATCGCCACGCTCGGCCGCCTCGGCTTCGTGACGATGCTGCTGCGCAACTGGTTCGGCATCAATCTCTACGGCTCCGGCTTCAACATCGTTTCGTTCCTCGGGCTGGCACTGACGTATCTCTATTTCCAGATCCCACTGATGGTGCTGATCATCACGCCCGCGCTGGAGGGCCTGCGCCGCGAATGGCGCGAGGCGGCCGAAAGCCTCGGGGCGACCGGTGCGCAGTACTGGCGGATGGTGGCGCTGCCGGTGCTGTGGCCGTCGCTGCTCGGCACGCTCGCGCTGCTCTTCGCCAATGCCTTCGGTGCGGTCGCCACCGCCATCGCGCTCACCGGTTCCTCGTTGTCCATCGCGCCCATCGTGCTCTTTGCGCAGATCCGTGGCGACGTGCTCAACGATCCGCATCTCGGCTATGCCATTGCCTTCGGGATGATCCTGCTCACCGCGATCGCCAACGGCATCTACATCCTCTTGCGCATGCGTGCCGAACGGTGGGTCAAATGACGGGAAAACGCTTCTGGTCTTTGATTGCCGTTGTACTTGGCGGCGTCTATTTCCTGCTGCCGCTCGCCGGCATGGTCGATTTCTCGATGCGCATGAAGCGCGGCGAATACAGCTTGGAAGCCTATCGGATCGTGCTTTCCGACCCGCAGTTCCAGCAGACCTTCCTCTATTCGGTCGTGCTGGCCCTGCTGACCATCGTGCTCGGCATTCTGCTGGTTGTGCCGACGGCCTATTTCGTACGGCTCAGGCTTCCCGGCCTTCGGCCCGTCATCGAGTTCATCACGCTCCTGCCGCTGGTCATTCCGCCCATCGTCATCGTCTTTGGCTACATCCGCATCTACAACACCTCCTCGATCCTGCCGTTGACGGGAACTTGGTGGGGTACCAACCTGCTGTTGCTCTTCGGCTATGCGACGCTGGCGCTGCCCTACATGTACCGCTCGGTCGACACGGGCCTGCGCACCATCGACATCGCCAGCCTCACCGAGGCGGCGCAGTCGCTCGGGTCCGGCTGGGCGCGCATCCTTGCCGTCGTCATCCTGCCGAACGTTTTCGTCTCGGTGCTGTCGGGCGCTTTCCTGACCTTCGCGATCGTCATCGGCGAATACGTCTTCGCAGCGCTGCTGAACGTCAACACCTTCGGCCCCTACATGGTCTGGATGGGCGGCAACCGGGCCTACGAGCCTTCCGCGCTCGCCGTCGTCGCCTTCGCCATCACCTGGGCCTGTATGGGGCTGATCCAACTCGTTACCCGCTTTTCCAAATTTTCCACCGCGAGGCGCTGACCATGGCCTTTCTCGACATTCACCACCTGAAAAAGTCTTTCGGCGCACTGCACGTCGTGAAAGACTTCACCCTCGGCATCGAAAAGGGCGAATTCGTCTCCTTCCTCGGCCCTTCCGGCTGCGGCAAGACGACGGTGCTGCGCATGGTCGCCGGCTTCGAGACGCCGACATCGGGCGCAATCCGCATCGACGGGCGCGACGTCACGGGCCTTCCGGCCAACCGGCGCAAGATCGGCATGGTCTTCCAGGCCTATGCCCTCTTTCCCAACCTGACCGTTGCCGACAATATCGGCTTCGGCCTCAAGGTGGCGGGAGAAGACAAGGCGGCGATCGCACGGCGCGTCGGCGAAATGCTGGAGTTGATCGGATTGCCGCGGCTCGGCGACCGCTACCCCTACCAACTCTCCGGTGGCCAGCAGCAACGCGTGGCGCTTGCCCGTGCGCTGGCACCGAGCCCGCAGGTGCTGCTGCTCGACGAGCCGCTCTCGGCGCTTGACGCAAAGATCCGTGTCAGCCTGCGAGAAGAAATCCGCCGTATCCAGCAGGATCTCGGCATCACCACCATCTTCGTCACGCATGACCAAGAGGAAGCGCTCTCCATATCGGACCGCATCGTCGTCATGCATCAGGGCATTGCCGATCAGGTTGGCACGCCTTTCGACATCTACAACCGCCCGACGACGCGGTTCGTGGCGGAGTTCGTCGGCACGCTCAATCTCGTCGATGCCGATGTGGTCGAGGCTGCGAGCGGCAGGGTGCGCATTGGCGACGTGCCCGTCGTGCTGAACCGGTCGTTGTCCGCCTGTAACGGTGAGCGCATCCGCCTGGCGCTGCGGCCGGAGACAGTGGCGCTCGGGCACGCCGAGGGACACGGTATCGTGCTTTCCGGCTGCATTGCCGAGGTGCATTTCCTCGGTTCGGTGATCCGTGTCCGCGTGGACGTCGGGGGCCAGCTGGTCTCCCTTGATATGTTCAACCAGCCGGACCGGCCGCCGCCGGCCGTGGGTGCGCTCGTTAAGGTCAGCATCTCGGATCGCGATCTTCTGGTGCTGGCGGCCTGAAGTATGGAGCACAACGATCCTTGCGGAGGGAACGTCATCGTGACGGAAATGCCATGGGGCGACGAAACACGTCCGGACTGGCGGAAAAAGGTGGCCGCGATGCCATCGGCATGTCGCGCCCGGCTTGCCATGCGGGCGCGCTCTGCTCCGCTCTTTGCCCATGCCTATGCCTTTCACCTCAACATGCGCTTCGGCGGCATGACGCCGCTGCACCTTGCGGACTTTGCCGCGGCGCATCGCCTTCCCGGTCTCAAGCTGCATGTCGATGATGGGGAACAGGCCAGCCTCGCCCGCATGGATGACGACGCGCTCGCCACCTTCGCCAGGCACCTGAAGGCCCGCGCGCTGGAACTCCATGTCGAGACCAGCACGACAGAGGAGAGCGGCCTTGCCGATGCTGTGCGTATCGCGCTTGCCACGGGTGCGACTTCCCTGCGCTGCTATCCGCGCTACGAGGGACGGGTGTCGCAGATCATCGCCTGGACGATTGCCGATCTCCGGCGTCTCGCGGCTTTCGATCCGGCAAGCCGGCTGCGTTATACGCTGGAGCAGCATGAGGATTTGAAATCGCAAGAACTCGTCCAAATCATTGGTGCTGTCGCCAATCCGCGCCTCAGCCTGCTTTTCGATTTCGGCAACATGATCAATGCCTTCGAGCTGCCGATGGCGGCGCTCGCAATCCAGGCGCCAGAGATCACCGAGGTTCATGTCAAGGATTGCCTGGTCAAGCCTGACCGCGGTGGCTGGGCGCATCTGGCCTGCGTGTCGGGCGCGGGGCATCTGCCGATGCAGGCGATGTTCGTGGATCTGCTCCTGCTCGGCAAGGATCGCCCGCAGGTCCTCGCCTTCGGCCTGGAGGAGGAGGAGGGGTATTTCGCCCCGGCACTGCGCCGGCCTTCCGATGGGCCGGACCCCTTCATTCCCGCCCGGACGGCGAGCTTCACCGATCTTGGGCCGGGGGATCTTGCGGCGCGTCTCGTCCGCGAGACAGCCGCCGCCCACCGGCAGATAAAGACGATCCGTACCATGCTCGACGATATCGCGCAGGAAGCCGAAAGGACCGAGGGATGAACGCCCAGACCACCTGCCCGCCAGCCTTCCTGGCGCTTGCCCATGCGATGGCGGACGCCGCTGCAGAAGCGATCCGTCCCTGGTTCCGCAGGCGGATCGCCGTCGATGCGAAGGCCGATGCCAGCCCCGTCACCATCGCCGACCGCGATGCGGAAACGGTCATGCGTCGGATGATCGAGGCGGAATGTCCCGAGCACGGCATAAGAGGCGAGGAATTCGGTATCTGCCGGGCCGATGCGGATTGGGTTTGGGTGCTCGACCCGATCGACGGGACGAAATCTTTCCTCTCTGGCTCGTTCGCCTTCGGCACGCAGGTTGCACTGCTTCACCGGGGCAAGCCTGTTCTTGGCCTGATCAACCAGCCGATCACCGGCGAACGCTGGCTTGGTGTGGACGCCGTGGCCACACTCAACGGTGAGCCGATCCGCACCCTCGACAGAACGCGGCTCGAGGAAGCGATCCTCTACACGTCTGCCCCCGAGCAGTTCGGCTGTGCGGGTCGCGAGCGTTTCGAAGCCCTTGCGGCAAGGGTCCGCTTCAGTCGCTTTTCACACGATTGTTACGCCGCCGGCCTCCTGGCCCTCGGCGGGATCGACCTTCTCGTCGAAAGCAACGTCTTCGACTATGACATCCTTCCGCAGCTGCCCATCATAAAGGCGGCGGGCGGGGTCGTGACCGATTGGGAGGGGCGGCCACTTGCCGACGCGTCTCGATACAGCACTGTGTTGATGGCGGCCAATGAGGAAATCCACCGGGCGGCATTGGATATCCTGTCTCGATAGTGATCACAGGATTTGGCATCCGGCGGCTACCGAAAGCAATCGTGTCGGGTCGCTCGAATGCTGCGCAGCTGATCGCGCGGTTCGGCAACCACGCTTCATCCGGATGAGAACACTTTGTCCGCATAAGGAGGGCCGCTTCGAGATGGTCTCCGCAAGCGGCCCTTGTCGCCCCTACTGCGTGTTGCGTGCAATGGCGCCCGAACGCCGGCGAACGGAAAAGTCCTCGCCTTCCCGGTCTGTTTCGAGGCGCTGGAGGATCGGGCAGTGCGGGCGGTGGTCGCCGTGGCAGGCGTTGACCAGCACCTTGAGCGTCTGGGCCATGTCCTGCAGGTCCGCGATCTTCTTCTCCAATTCGTCGATATGGCCTTGTGCGAGGCGTTTCACCTCGGCGCTCTGCCGTGTCTCGTCCCGCCACAGGCCGAGAAGATCGCCGATCTCGGCCACGGAGAAACCGAGGTCGCGCGAACGTCGGATGAAGCGCAGCATATGCACGTCATTGTCCGAGTAATCGCGGTAGCCGGAAGCCCGGCGGCCGGCCGCAGGGATGAGGCCGGTCTGCTCGTAGTAGCGGATCATCTTGGCCGAGACACCCGATGCCTTGGAAGCTTGTCCAATGTTCATGCATTTTCTCCCGTAAACGACGACGACCGATCCTTCACATGGGACCGGTCGTCGGTTTTCGTCAGCGTGGGGCCGTGAAGGTCTTGAGCCGGAGGGCGTTGCCAAGCACGAAGACGCTCGACAGGGCCATGGCGCCGGCAGCGAAGACAGGCGACAGCAGAATGCCGTAGGCCGGATAGAGCAGGCCGGCGGCAACCGGGATCAGGGCCGTGTTGTAGGCGAAAGCCCAGAACAGGTTCTGCCGGATGTTGCCGATTGTCGCCTTGGAAAGGGCGATGGCGTTCGGTACACCCTGCAGGCTGCCCGACATCAGCACCACGTCGGCCGCCTCGATGGCAATGTCCGTGCCCGTGCCGATGGCAAGGCCGACATCCGCTTCGGCCAGGGCCGGAGCATCGTTGATGCCGTCTCCGACGAAGGCGACCTTCCCATGCTCGGCCTTGAGACGGCGAACCGCGGTGACCTTGCCGTCGGGCAGCACTTCGGCCACGACCTCGTCGATCCCCAGACGCGCCGCGATGGCCTTGGCGGTGCGCGCGTTGTCGCCGGTGATCATCGCGACCTTGAGGCCGAGATCGTGCAGGGCCTTGATGGCAGCGGGTGTCGTCTCTTTGATCGGGTCGGCGACAGCAATGATTGCCGCCAGCCTGCCGTCGATTGCGGCATAGAGCGGTGATTTGCCCTCATTGCCGAGACGTTCGGCAATGCCGGAGAACGCCGCAACATCATGACCGAGCTCGACCATGTACCGGTCGGCGCCGACCTCGACGGGCCTGCCGTCGACCGTGGCCCTCACGCCGAAACCCGTTACGGATTCAAAGCCCGTCATGACGGGGAGAACGATATTTTCCGCCGCAGCTGCATCCACGATCGCACGGGCGATCGGATGCTCCGATTTTGCTTCCACGGCGGCGACCAGTCCGAGAACATCCGCCCGCACGAAGCCGACGGCCAGTTCCAGATCGGTGAGAGCCGGCTTTCCCTCGGTCAGCGTGCCAGTCTTGTCGACGGCGACGACGGTTGCGTCCTTCAGCAACTGAAGCGCCTCGCCCTTGCGGAAAAGCACGCCGAGCTCGGCTCCGCGGCCGGTCCCCACCATGATCGAGGTCGGCGTCGCCAGGCCCATCGCGCAGGGGCAGGCGATGATCAGGACGGCGACGGCATTGACCAGCGCGAAGGTGAGGGCGGGCGACGGGCCGAAATAGAACCACGCGGCGAAGGTGAGGGCGGCGACAGCGAAGACCGCCGGCACGAACCACATGGTCACCTTGTCGACGATCGCCTGGATCGGCAGCTTGGAGCCCTGTGCCTCTTCGACCATGCGGATGATCTGCGAAAGCACCGTGTTGCCGCCAACCGCCGTGGCGCGGATTGCGAAGGCGCCCTTCTGGTTCACGGTCCCCGCCACGACCGGACTGCCGTTCGTCTTGAAAACCGGGATCGGTTCGCCGGTGATCATCGATTCGTCGACGTAGCTTTCCCCCTCGACGACCTCGCCATCGACTGGCACGCGCTCGCCGGGGCGAACCTCGACGATATCGCCGGATGCGACCGTGTCGATCGGCAGTTCCACCGTCTTGCCGTTTCTGCGCACACGCGCCATCTTCGCCTGGAGGCCGACAAGGCGCTTGATCGCCTCGGATGTGCGCCCCTTGGCCCGGGCTTCAAGCAGCCTTCCGAGCAGGATCAGGGTCACGATGACCGCGGCCGCCTCGAAATAGACGTTGACCGTTTCTGCCGGCAGGAAGGCCGGGGCGAAGGTCGCGACCAGCGAATAGCCATAGGCGGCAAGCGAGCCGACGGCGACCAGCGAGTTCATGTCGGGCGCAAGGCGCCAGAGGGCGGGCAATCCCTTGTCATAGAAGCGGATACCCGGCACGAACAGCACCAGCGTGGTGAGGACGAACTGGAGATACCAGCTGTTCTGCATGCCGATCGTCGCGGCAATCAGCTCATGGGCGCCCGGTATGAGGTGCGATCCCATTTCCAGGATGAAGACCGGTGCCGTCAGAATTGCCGCGATGGTGAAGTCGCGCGCCAGCTCACGGCGTTCCGCTTCTTTTTTTTCGGCATGGTCCTCCGTTTCTGCCTCGGTTGCCGCCGCGATCAGTTTGGCGTCGTAGCCGGCGTTTTCAATTGCTGCCACGATGGCCGTTGCAGCGGCTGTTCCCTGAACGGTCGCCTTCTCGGTCGCAAGGTTGACGACGGCATTGGTGACGCCGGGAATGGCCTTGATTGCCTTTTCGACCCGCCCCACGCAGGATGCGCAGGTCATGCCCTCGATCGCCACCTCAAGTGATGCTGCGGCCGGCGTGGAGAAGCTCGCCGGAACCGTATAGCCGGCTTTCTCGACTGCGCCGACCAGCCTTGCATGATCGACCGGCAGGCTGGTGGTGACGCTCGCCTTTTCGGTCGCCAGATTGACAACCGCGTCGGCAACCCCGGGGACCGCCTTGAGGGCCTTTTCGACCCGGCCGACGCAGGACGCGCAGGTCATCCCCTCGATCGGTATCGATAGCGTCCCGGACAGATCTGTTGTTCGAACGGGGGCATTCATAGCCGCCTCCTTTCTCGTTCCGAAAATCAGGTTCGGATGGAAGATGGGGCTTCCAGCGATGGGAAGGTCAATAGCAGATTTTTCAGATCGACGCCCTTGACCTTCCTATCGTTGGAAGCCCCACCTTGAGTGGCATGAGACCCAACAAAGGAGATTTCTCATGGAACTCAAGATCGAGAGCATGACCTGCGGCGGCTGCGCCAAATCCGTCACCCGGGCAATCCAGTCCGTCGATCCGAATGCCAGGGTCGAGACCGACCCTGCTGCGCGCAGCGTCAAGATCGAGACGAGTGCAAACCTCGCGACCCTTCAGCAGGTTCTCGAAGAGGCCGGATATCCGGCAACTGCGGGCTGAACAGGAGCAGTATCATGAACAAGCTCACGCCGATCTTCATCGCAGGCGCCCTTGCCATCAGCGCAGGCCTTGCGATCGCCCAAAGCCAGATGAAGACGGGCGATGCCATGCAGGGGCACGATATGTCCGGCATGGAGATGCCGGCCGCGGACAGTCCGTCGACGAAGGCCTATACGATGGCCATGGACGCCATGATGAAGGGCATGATGGCGGACTACACCGGGGATGCCGATGTTGACTTCATGCGCGGCATGATCCCGCACCACCAGGGTGCGATCGATATGGCGAAGGTCGCGCTCGAATACGGCAAGGATCCCGAGGTCCGCAAACTCGCCGAGGAGGTCATCAAGGCCCAGGAAGGCGAAATCGCCATGATGAAGGCATGGCTTGCCGCACGCGGCAAGTGATCGGAACATCGTCGAACCGCCGTCACCTGTCATGAATGACAGGTGACGGCGGTTTATCTCATTTTACCGGCTGGAGCACTGCGTCCGTCTGCGTTTCCGGCGTAAAGAAGACGTCGGCGTGCATATCTTCACGGCGCAGTCCGCGGGCAAACGCCACCGCCATTGCGGCATCGACCATCGGCGGCGGGCCTGCGACATAGGTCTTCCAGCCATCAAGGTTGGAAAAGTCCTCGGCGACGGCGCGGGTCACGAAGCCGTGCCGGTATCGTGCCGAATGCGCCTCCGACAGTACGGCTGTGAAGGTAAGATTGCCGTGTCGCCTGACGAGGGCGTCGAGGTGGTCGAGAAGATAGAGGTCGCGCTCGCTTCGTGCACCGAAATAGACATGAATTGGCTGCTTCATGCCGTGGGCGAGGGCGGTTTCAACGATCGAATTGACCGGCGCAAGTCCAGAGCCGCCCGCGATGCACAAGATCGGGTTGGAATGATGCTGGCGCAGGTAGGACGAACCCAGCGGGCATTCGAGCGTTACCGGGTCTCCCGGCTTCAGTCTGCTGTGCACATGCTCCGACGTGACGCCGCCCGGAACGCGGCGGATGTGGAATTCGAGGCTGCTCTGTCCGGGACGGTTGGCCATGGAGTAGCTGCGCGAAGGCATGCCGGTGAAACCGAGCTGTGCGTACTGACCTGCGGTGAACGACAGGGAAGAGCCGTCCGCAGGCACGATCCGGACCCGCTTTATATCATGCGTAAGATCATCGAGGCCTGTCACGGTTGCCTGCAGGTGTCGGGAAGGCTCGACGTCATCGTCGCTGCCCAGCCAGGCGACAGCGGCGTCGGCCAGCGGCAGCGCGCGACACGCGAGGATCAGGCCATCGGCCTTCTCTTCGTCGGTGAGCGCAAAACGGGAATGCGGGAGCAGCTCCACCGTCCCCTCGATCAGGCGTGACTTGCAGGAACCGCAGCGGCCGGACTTGCAGCCGTGCGGATAGGAAATGCCGGCGGCGAGTGCGGCACCGAGAATGGTCTGTCCGTCCTCTACGTCAAGACGGCCCCGCGCCTGGCGGATATCGACGGTTCTGGCTGTCATTGGTCGTTCCTTGCTCGCCCGGTACAGGGCGATGCGTCCGGGCAAGGCCCGTCATCCGGGTCGGCACCCTTGCGGCCGGTGAGATCGCGCTCCTCATAGGCAACGCCATTGTGGGAGAGCCAGAGCCTGAGTGCATGGCAGTCCGGACAGTCCGGGGTTGTATAGAGGACGATATGCGGCGTGCTGCTTTCCGTCATGCTCTTGCCTTTCTTCAAACACGGTGTCGTTTCCTCTCTGGCCGGCGACCAGAACGGCGGTCGGGTCGAACAGGATTGCCGTCAGGCTGCGGCTTCCAGCGCTTGTAAGGTCAAGACGGTTCTTGCGCCGGAAAGAACAATTCCGAGTTGGGATCGCCAGGCCGCGTGCGGAACGCCGCAGCGCAGCTGCTTTCGGCTGGGCTGATGTTCGTGTTCCCAGACGGCGTGCGGTGCGGGGCATGGAGCTGGCCACCACGCGCACCATCACGATTGACCACCCCGCCGAAAAATTCCCCGGGGCCTTGACCTTTCCATCGTTGGAAACCGCAGCGTTGCCAAAAATGACCGTCATCGCCTCCGTTGGTCCGGAGTGTGGTGCCCTTGTGAAAGTGAACGAGAATGAGCAACAAGGCCTCCTCAACCCTGCTTCTTGCCGGCGTCGCCATAGCCGCGGGCACCCTTGCCTTCGTCTATCGCGATGATGTCGGCCCCTATGCCGGAAATCTCATGGCGCTTGCGCTTTCGACCGGTGCGTCCGAGGCCGCGGCCCTGCCGGTAGAAATGCCCTTGCCGCAGGTGCCCGTTGCCGAGGTCATCACGCGCAAGGTCGCGCCGTCTGCCGAGTTCACCGGCTATCTCGAAGCGGCCGAGATCGTGGAGCTTCGTCCGCGTGTCGGTGGCGCGATCGATGTTGTCACGGTTCCCGAGGGTCGTCTCGTGCGTCCGGGCGAGCTCCTCTTCCAGATCGACCCGAGACCCTTCACAGTCACCCTCAATTCGGCCAGGGCCCAACTGCAGCAAGCCGGGGCCCTGCTGGATCAGGCCGAGGTGGATTTCAAGCGCGCCGAAGCCCTTGCGCCGAAGGGCACGGTGCCGCGCAAGATGCTCGATGATGCGCAGGCCATCCGCCGCCAACGCGCGGCCGAGGTCGAAATCGCCAGGGCCGCCGTCGCTGCTGCGGAACTCGACCTGTCCTTCACGCGCGTCACTGCGCCGGTTGCAGGGCGGGTGGACCGGGTGCTCGTCACGCAAGGCAATCTCGTTGCCGGTGGAAATGCTGCAGCGGCGACGCTTCTCACCACGATCGTCTCGACCGATCTGCTTCATGTCTATTTCGATATCGACGAGGCCACCTATCTCGGTTTTGTCGCGCAGGCGCGGTCATCCGGAACCGGCACGCTGCCAGTGCAGGTGGGGCTGATGACCGATACCGGCTTCCCCTATGCGGGTGAACTCGACTTCCTCGGCAACCGGGTCGATCGCGGCACCGGAACGATCCGCGCCCGGGCCATCCTGAAAGATCCTGATCGCCACCTGACGCCCGGGCTCTTCGCGCGCGTCAGGCTGGTGACTGCCGAACCGGCGCAGACCGTGCTCGTCGACGACCAGGCGATTGGGGTCGACCAGGGGCGCCGCTACGTCCTGGTTCTCGGAGCCGGCGACAAGGTCGAATACCGCCCTATCGAATCCGGGCCGATGATCGCCGGCCTGCGCGTCGTTTCGGCAGGCCTCGACCCGGCAGAAAGGATCATCGTGAAGGGGCTGGTCCGCCCGGGCATGCAGGTCGTTCCGCAGATGGTCTCCATGCTGCCGGGCCAGTCAGCCGACGATAAACGTGCCGAAACTGCCTTGCAGGAGGCAGGTCAATGAACATCCCGCGTTTCTTCGTCGACCGCCCCATTTTCGCGGTTGTTCTCTCCGTCCTGATGCTGATCGGCGGCGGACTGACACTGCTGAAGCTGCCCTTGAGCGAGTATCCGCAGGTGACCCCGCCAACCGTGCAGGTCACCGCCAGCTATCCGGGCGCCAACCCCGAGGTGATCGCCGAAACGGTCGCCGCGCCATTGGAACAGGTGATCAATGGCGTCGAGAACATGCTCTACATGAGCTCTCAGGCCGCGACCGACGGACGCATGACGCTGACGGTGACCTTCCAACAGGGCACCGACCCGGACATGGCGCAGATCCAGGTGCAGAACCGCGTTTCCCGCGCGCTGCCGCGCCTGCCGCAGGAGGTTCAGCGCATCGGTGTCGTGACGCAGAAGATCTCGCCCGATATCCTGATGGTCGTGCATCTCGTTTCGCCTGACGATCGCTATGATCCGCTCTACCTGTCGAATTTCGCGACCCTGCAGGTGCGTGACCAGTTGGCTCGGTTGCCGGGAGTCGGCGATGTCCTGGTCTGGGGCGCCGGCGAATATTCGATGCGGATCTGGCTTGATCCTGCCAAGGTGGCCGCCCGCGGCCTGACGGCGAGCGACGTCATCGGTTCCATCCACGAGCAGAATGTTCAGGTGGCCGCCGGCTCGGTCGGCCAGCAGCCTGAAGCCTCGGCGGCGTTTCAGGTCGCCGTCAATACGCTCGGCAGGCTCTCGAATGAAGAGCAGTTCGGCGATATCATCGTCAAGACGGGGTCGGAGGGTCAGATCACCCGCTTGCGCGATGTCGCGCGGATCGAACTCGGCGCGGACGCCTACGCGCTGCGCAGCCTTCTGAACGGCAAACCGGCACTGGCGATGCAGGTCATCCAGAGCCCCGGGGCGAATGCACTTGACGTCTCCGCCGCCATCCGCAGCACCATGGAAGAGCTGCAGAAGGGTTTTCCCGAAGGACTGGAATATCGCATCGCCTACGACCCGACCGTCTTCGTCAAGGCTTCCCTGGAGGCCGTGGTGGTGACGCTGCTCGAGGCCATCGTCCTGGTCGTCATCGTGGTCCTGCTGTTCCTTCAGAGCTGGCGCGCCTCGATCATCCCGCTGGTCGCCGTGCCGGTATCCCTGGTCGGCACCTTCGCCTTCCTCTACCTGTTCGGCTTTTCACTGAACACGCTTTCGCTGTTCGGCCTCGTGCTGTCGATCGGCATCGTCGTCGATGACGCCATCGTGGTCGTCGAGAACGTGGAACGCCACATCGCGCTTGGCGAAACGCCGAAGGAGGCAGCGCGCAAGGCCATGGACGAGGTGACCGGGCCGATCATCGCCATTACGTCGGTCCTGTCGGCCGTGTTCATTCCCTCGGCCTTTCTCTCCGGCCTGCAGGGCGAATTCTATCGGCAGTTCGCACTGACCATTGCGATCTCGACCATCCTGTCGGCGATCAACTCCCTCACCCTTTCCCCGGCGCTCGCGGGCGTGCTGCTGACGCCGCACCACGACGGGGCAAAACGCGATCTCCTGACCCGCGTGATCGACGGGCTGTTCGGCTGGTTCTTCCGGTTGTTCAACCGCTTCTTCGACAGCGCCTCGAATGCCTACGTCTGGTCGGTCCGCCGCGCCGTGCGGCTCAGCGCGCTCGTCCTGCTCGTCTATGCGGGCCTCGTCGGCATGACATGGGTCGGTTTCCAGACGGTACCCAACGGCTTCGTCCCGGCGCAGGACAAGTACTTCCTTGTCGGCATCGCCCAGCTTCCCACCGGCGCTTCGCTCGACCGCACCGAAGCCGTCGTGAAGATGATGTCGGAGATTGCACTTTCCGAGCCGGGCGTCGAGAGCGTCGTCGCCTTTCCGGGCCTCTCGGTCAACGGCATGGTCAATATCCCCAATGCGGCGGTCATGTTCACGATGCTCAAGCCGTTCGATGAGCGGAAGGACCCGTCCCTCTCCGCCTTTGCCATTGCCGGCCGGCTGATGGGCAAGTTCTCCGGGATTCCGGATGGTTTCGCTGGGATCTTCCCACCGCCACCGGTTCCGGGCCTCGGCTCGACGGGTGGTTTCAAGATCCAGATCGAAGATCGGTCGGGGCTCGGTTTCGAGGCGCTCGCGCAGGCGCAGGGCGCGCTCATGGCCAAGGCGATGCAGACACCCGAACTTGCCGGCATGCTCGCAAGCTTCCAGGTGAATGCGCCGCAGGTGCAAGTCGATATCGACCGGGTGAAGGCCAAGGCGCAGGGTGTTCCGCTCAACACGATCTTCGAGACGCTGCAGGTCAATCTCGGCTCGCTCTATGTGAACGACTTCAATCGGTTCGGCCGCACTTACCGTGTTCTGGTCCAGGCCGACGCACCATTCCGCATGCAGCCCGAGGATATAGGCCGCCTGAAGGTCCGCAATGCGGCGGGCGACATGATCCCGCTGTCAGCGCTGCTGACGATCAGGCAAAGCGCAGGTCCCGACCGGGTCATGCACTACAACGGGTTTCCATCGGCCGATATCAGTGGCAGCCCGGCGCTTGGCTATTCGTCTGGACAGGCGACCGCGGCCATGGAACGTATCGCGTCGGAAACCCTGCCGCCCGGGATGGCCTTCGAATGGACGGAGCTCGCCTATCAGGAAAAGCTGGCCGGAAACACCGCCATGTATGTCTTTCCGCTTTCCGTGCTGCTCGCATTCCTGATCCTCGCAGCACAATACAACAGCTGGTCGCTACCCTTCGCGGTCCTGTTGATTGCGCCGATGGCGTTGCTCTCGGCAATCGCCGGCGTCTGGCTCAGCGACAGTGACAACAACATCTTCACGCAGATCGGCTTTGTCGTTCTCGTCGGCCTCGCGGCCAAGAACGCGATCCTGATCGTGGAGTTTGCCCGGGCGAAGGAAGAGGAGGGTGCCGATCCGTTGACGGCCGTGCTTGAAGCGGCGCGTCTGCGCCTGCGGCCGATCCTGATGACCTCGCTCGCCTTCATCGCCGGCGTCGTCCCGCTTGTCGTCGCGACCGGCGCCGGTGCCGAGATGCGCCACGCCATGGGCATTGCGGTCTTTGCCGGCATGCTCGGCGTCACGCTTTTCGGCCTCCTGCTGACGCCGGTCTTCTATGTTGTCGTGCGGAAGCTTGCTCTCGGGCGCCGTCACCCTTCGCTCGGCAAAGCAATCGAAGAGCCCGGTTGAAATCTACGAATGGTGGGCGCCGGGTGTTCCGACGTCCGCCATCCGAGCCAAGGTCCCGTCAACGGGGATCAGGGGTTGCGAATGAGATCCAGGACCTTCTCCAGCGCTGGATCCCGCCCCTCGGCATAGGCTTCGTAGGTCAGATCGACCGTGATCTCCGGTGCGATGGAAATGCCGCGGGGGCCAAAGGCGACCGTAGCCCAGTAGCACTCGCCGAGCTCGAAGCATCCTGTCTCGTAGTCATGGAATTCCGGGCTGTAACGAACCGCAAGGCCGGAGTTCGGCAGCTCGAGATGTTTGCCTTCTGCCCAGAACCGGCTGGCATCTCCCATCTCCTCTCCGATCAGCGTGACCTTGTCGCCGCCCGATCCCTTCAGCATTGCTGCCGTGGAAATGGCGGCGGAGAAGGTTGCCCTGCCCACGAGCACGAAGACCCGCCCGTCGCGCGGGACAAGTCGTGGCAAGGCCTGGGAAAACAGGATCGTGTTGAAGAGGTCCCCACCCGGGTTGAAGCGCAGGTCGACGACCATGTGCTTTGGCTGGACCGGAAGGATTTTCTCGTGGAAGAGGCCGGCGAATTTGTCCGACAGGGCGGTATCGTCCATGCTTCTGACCACGTCGCTGCGGATGTAGAGGATTTTGCGGGCCTCATCCAGGAACTGGGTCTGCAGATCGCTGCGCTTGCTGTAGACGGCAGGGAGATCGCTGCGGTCATCGAGAAGGTGGTTCCATCGGCGCGAAAGACTGGCCTCGTCCGGTTTGAGCACGCCGTAGCCCCTGTTGAGGTTTGTCTTGCGTTCGTCGCCCGGGTCTTCGTCCCCTGTGGGCGCAAGCGTGACCGTTTCCGAACGGCCGTCGGCAAGCTGAACGGTCAAAGGCACGGCGGCCGTATCCTTAATCGCGCCAATTTGCTTGAGGACGCTGGGCGTGACCAGATATCCCGGGGAGAGAAAGCGGATCCGCTGGTCCGTACCGGGGAGATAGACCCGAAGTGCGTCAAGCGCCTCCTGTGTGGTGAGGGCACCGATCCCATCGATGCGTGCGCCGAGCAGCCGCGCGAAATCCGGATGGGTCTTGACGACACGGAGCCCGTCGGCAAACAGCCACACCCGGACCGGGATGTCCGGGCCGAGCAGTTTCGCGGCATTGGCATTCGTGTGTCCGTTGCGTGCGACCGCGACGGCGCGCATGACGTGGAGCGCGAATTCTTCCGGAGTCAGATGCTCAGCGGCCGCGGCGGTTTCATCGACAAGTCGGTTGAAATCGCTCCTCTGGCTGTCGTTGAAGCTTCTGTCTTGCGGCGCCCATGTCTCCTTCAGATAGGTCAGGTCCTCGCGCATCTTTTCCGGTGTCAGCGGCGGGCTGTCTGCCTGCGCAAAGGTCGGGGCAATCAGCAGCAGGCCCGCCGCAGCGGCGCGAAGGCGTTTCATCCATCTGGAAGACATGTCGCATTTCCTCTCTGTTTGGTTCCGGGGGGAGCCGGGCGTCCAATTCTGTTAAGACGGCTCGGCCGGGCCGATGCCGACTAGGCACTTCGAGAATTCTTGCGGACCGTGAGAGGTTGCCCGAATTGACGAAGGGCGCTCGACCCTTTCGGGGAGCGCCCTTCCAATCCGGACGGTTGCGAACGCGCGACGGGGGGCCATCGCTGCAGGCAGTCATCGTCTACGGCAGTGAACCGGAGATGGGTGTGTGAAGGGGGAGGTTCAACGCCATCTGTGTCTTGCGTGGTGAGGGCCGGCAAGCCGGCGCCTTGGCAAGCACTCAGGCCGAAGAATCTCGTCCATGAAGGCTCCTGGGCGGTTTGCTATCAGTGGCTCAAAGCGCTTGAATTTGGCCGCCATTCGGCAGCGGGCTTTTCGTCTGGGCTGCCGCGGAGACACTCATCAGTGCGCCGGCCACCAGTTCCGGGGCGACCAACGGACCGCAATGGTTGGTCTCGATCTCGACATAGGTCCATCCCGCACGGGAACGGAAACGCTCCTCGATCGGCGCAAAGAGCGAGGCGAATGCGTCCCCGTCAACCGGGAAACGAAAGAACGTTCGTGGAAGCATGCATGCTTCGGAGTTGAGGAGGCGAACGGGCTGCCGGAAGGTCTCGATCGGCTGCGGGCTGGCCGCAAGTTTTTCGACGTACCAGCGGCGCAAGAGGTCATCGGAAATCCACGGGCGCTCTCCTTCATCCATCTCGTCCGCTGATCCGAATGATGTGCGCCACCCTTCGCCATGGCTATGCGCCCAGGCTTCCATCTCGTTTCGAAAATCTTGGCCATTGAGGTCGAACAGGGATTGCCCGTCCTCCGGCACTTCCGCATCCAGGAAGACGGCATGGGCCAGCTTCTCGGGGATGCGGTCGGCAACACCGGTGACAACCATGCCGCCGTAGCTCCATCCAACGAGGACGACGTCTGCGAGATTCTCGAACGCGATCAGGTTCACAATGTCCTGGATGTGCGTTTCGAGGTTCACATCAGGCCGCGCAATATGTGTGCGGTCGCCAAGACCGGTGAGGCTATCGGTCTCCAAACGGCCACCGCGTGTCTGTCCGGACTACTGCCGCAAATGTTCTGCGAAAGCCGACGGCCCGGGTGCCGGAACATCGCCTGTCGAGGGCTGTCGTCGTTCTCTCATTCCGGCAGTTTTCTCGGCAGCCAGAGCCATGCGACGATGCCGAGCGTGAGTGTCATCAGCCCCCCGGCGCCAACCGCCATGTGCAAGCCGGTCAGGAAAGCCTCCTTGGCTTGTGCGGTGGCCTCGGGGGTGACGCCGGCATGATCGAGGGTTTCACTCAACGTGCCGGCAACGCCCGGGCCGAGAAGGCGGAAGCTCAAAGTCGCCAGTGACCCCAGAAGCGAGATGCCCAACGCATTGCCCAGTTCATTGCTGGTCTCGGCAAGAGATCCGGCAGCGCCAGCGCGCTCGGCCGGTACGGCAGAGACCGCGACTTCGGCCACGAGGCTGAACGACAGGCCGAATCCGATGCCCGCGATCATGGTTGAGGCAAGGAAGGCAGCGACGCCGGTCTGCGTGCTCGTGAGCAGCAAGAGGAAGACGCCGGCGCTGATGAGCAGCAGGGTTGCCACAAGGGCGGTCCTGCGACCGACCCATTCCACCACACGGGCAGTGCCGACGCAGGTTGCGGTGAGCACGACGGCTCCAGGCAGCGTCAGCAGCGCGGTTGTGAAGACGTCGAAGCCGAGCACCGCCTGCAGATAGATGCCTGACAGGTAGCTGGCAGCGGACCATACGACGAGGGACAGGAGGCCGGTCAGGATGGCGATCGAGAATATGCGGTCGCGAAACAGGTCGAGGTCGACCAGTGGATCGCTGATTTTCGTCTGGCGGCGGAGGAACAGTGCGACGGAAAGGATGCCGATGATCCCGACGATGGATTGTTTGAGCGTGAAGCCGTCGGCGGCGGCGGTCTTGAGCGACCAGGTGAACAGCAGGATACCTGCAAACGACAGCAGAAGGCTCGGCAGGTCAATGCGCCCGCCGGTCGTCGAGCGGACTTCGCGCAGCAGTATCGGTGCGGCAATCAGGAAGGCGAGGACAACCGGGATATTGATCAGGAATACGATGTTCCATTCGAAGTGCCTGAGCAACATGCCGCCGATGAGGGGGCCGATGGCGAAACCTGCGGCGAATGTCGCGGCGAAGATTCCGATGGCCTGCGCGCGCTGGCGTGCATCCGGAAACAGGGCGCTGACGATTGCCAGGCCCGAAGGCAGCAGTGTAGCGCCCCCCAGTCCCATCAGCGCCCTTGCGATGATCAGGCCAAGCGGCGATTGCGCATAGCTCGCCCCGAGCGATCCTGCGCCGAAGACGATCGCGCCGGTCATGATGAGCCTGAGCCGGCCGTAGCGGTCGCCGATATTCCCGAAGGCGATCAGCAGGGACCCGACGACAAACCCGTAGATGTCGAGAATCCAGAGTGCCTGGTCGGCCGATGGCGTAAGGGCGGACGTCAAATGTGGCATCGCCAGATAAAGTATCGAGCCGTCCATGGCGACGAGCAGCACAAGCGGTAGCACAGCAAGGAGGCCAAGCCATGCGTTTCGATTGGTGGATTCCGGTAGTGTCATATCACTCATTGGGCATGGATCCTCTACAAACGGTGCACAGGCGCGCGCCGCTTCCGCCGCCGGCTCCCGGCCGGCTTGGTGGTTGCATATGAAGGGGTTTCTGTTATATACTTTTAGTAAGTTACTTAAGGTATATAGTGATGTCAAGCACTCCCGCGAATGCCAGCTCCACTGCGAAACGGGTCCGCCTCAGCCGTGACGAGCGGCACCGCCAGCTTCTGGGCGTCGCGTGGCGACTGGCCCGCGAGGAGGGGACCGACGCGCTGACCCTGCCACGTATGGCCAATGAATCCGGTGTGACGAAGCCGGTGATCTACGACCATTTCGGCACCCGGAACGGCCTGTTGACGGCGCTTTACCAGGATTTCGACGAACGCCAGACGGCGCTGATCGATGCCGCCATTGCCGCCAGCGTGCCGACATTGGAGGGGCTCGCAAGGGTCATCGCCTCGTCCTATGTCGAATGTGTGCTGGCGCAAGGTCGCGAGATTCCCGGCCTTCTGGCCGGCCTTGCCGGCTCCCCCGAACTGGAGGCCGTCAAGCGCGAGTATCAACTCGTGTTCATCGAGAAATGCCGAAAGGTGTTGGCCCCGTTCCTGGGGACGGCGGGTGTCGATCCTGCTGGCTTCTGGGGGATGCTTGGCGCCGCCGACGGCCTATCCCATGCCGCTGCGTGCGGGGAGATCACGGTGCAGCAGGCACAGGACGAACTCAATGAGACCATCATGGCAATGGTCGGCAGGAGTGGTCGCTAGCTTTGACGGTGAACCGGTGCTTCTCAAGCCGGCCATGGGCAACAGGCTGAGGCATTCATGAGCGATCCTGTGGGGGTGAATGTGCCCCTTCCCCCGGAAATGAGGATTGCTGTCCCCCCGACAGGCGCGCCAAAGGGCTCCAGCTGGGTTGCAGCCTATTCCGGAAGTCGCACGTGCTGTTGCACTGATTGCAAACCACAATCAGTTTTGGTAGATGAAACCAATTGCGTTTTGCAATCAGTTTGATGTGCTGAAATTTCGGAGTGACCAATGGAGCAGCGACAGGGGAATGAGATCTTGCACAAGACGTTCGTTTTCGAACGGCGGTGCGAGGCTCCGGTGGAGCGCGTGTTTGCGGCATTTGCGGACCCTGCTGTCCGTGCGACATGGAGTGCGCCGTCCAACGATGCCGCATTCGTCTATGATGAAGCCGACTTTCGCGAGGGCGGTGAGGACCAGTTCCGCTGTGGTTCAAAGGAAAATCCGCAATATACCGGGCGCACGACCTATATCTCGATTGTGCCGGACAGGCTCGTGGTCAGCAGTGAAACTGTTGAAACCGGAGGGCGGACACTGATGTCGAGCTTGATCACGACGGAACTTGAGGCCAGTGCCGATACGACAAGGGTCAAGGTAACCGTGCAGGTGGTTTCCTTTTTTGGCGAAGGAATGTTGGGGGGCGTCGAGATTGGCAACAATGCTGCCCTCGACAATTTGGTCGCGTGCGTGCGGGTGCCCGTTGAGTTCTGAAGCCGGTGCTGACAACGGGCTCGCAGCAATGCAGGTGGAGTGCTCCACCCCTCGCTAGCGCATTGGACGCGGCCGAGGCGAGGCCGATCCTTGTTGTGGCTACGGTACGGAACCCTCAGGTCCTTCATCGGCGGCCGGGCCGGTAAGGACAGCATGCACCACGAGCCGCAGGTGCCGCCCGCCATCGATGGTCAGGGAGGTGTGCTCGAAGGTCACGGGGTGGCCCTCGACGCGGATCGCGCGCGTGCCAGTGCAGGGCATATGAACATCGGGGTTCTGCCACAACGCCTTGAATTCCGGCGAGATGGTTTCCAGCTCCGCGACCAGCGCGCGCATATCCGCATCGTCGCGTGCGCCTGCGAAATCCCGTCGAAAGCTCGCCAGCATGGTTTGCGCCTGGCTTTGCCAATCCACCAGAACATCACGGAGATTCTGGTCGCAGAACAGCATCCATAGAAGGTTGCGACGGGGAGAGGCCTGGTGAGTGAAGCCGAACAGGTCGTCGGCGGCTCGGTTATAGGCAAGGACGTCCCAGCGAAGATTGAGCACATAGGCGGCGTGCGGCGAAAGGTCGTCCATCAGGCGGCCCACCAGAGAAGGCACGGTACACCATGTCTTGCCGGGTTCCGCCGGCGGACGTTCCTGGGCAAGCAAAAAGAGGTGTCGCCGCTCGGCCGCATCGAGTTTGAGAACGCGCGCGAGATTGTCGAGAAAGCCGGCGGAGACGCCGATGTCTCGCCCCTGTTCAAGCCATGTGTACCAGCTAAGTCCGACGCCGGCGAGGGCGGCCACCTCCTCGCGTCGCAGGCCGGGCGTGCGCCGTCGTCTGCCGGCGGGCAGGCCGACATCCGCCGGTGTCAGGCGTTCGCGCTGCGCGCGCAGGAAATCTGCCAGTTCAGGCCGGGTTCGTTCGAACGTACGCATCTCTGCCGCCACTAAAAGTAATAGCATAATGAGTTAAATTGTACGGGTGTCAATGCTCGGGCATGGCTGTTGCGTCAGTAACATGAGGACGCAAGATGAGTTCCGATACCCATACCCCCCGACCCTTTCAAAGCCGGGGAGACGGCATTGCCGCCGGTCCACCATGGCTGGGCCTGTCCATTCTCCTGCTTGCCGGTTTCGTAACGATCTTCGATCTCTTTGTGGTCAATGTTGCGATCCCGAGCATGCAGGCCAGTCTCGGTGCAAGCCTGCCGCAGATCGGATTCATCATCGCCGGCTACGAACTCGCCTTCGGAGTGCTCCTGATCACGGGCGGGCGGCTGGGGGATATCAATGGACGACGGCGGCTTTTCGTCCTCGGCATGGCAGGGTTCACGCTCGCCTCAGCACTTTGCGGGCTGGCGCCCAATGTGGAGACCCTCATCGGCGCGCGGATAGCGCAGGGATTGACCGCAGCCCTCCTGTTTCCGCAGGTCTACGCATCGATCCGGGTGAATTTTTCTGCGAATGACAGTCGCCGGGCCTTCGGGCTCCTCGGCATGACCTTGGGTCTTGCGGCCATCGCGGGTCAGGTCATGGGCGGGTTTCTTGTCGAAGCCAATCTCTTCGACCTCGGCTGGCGCACCATTTTCCTCATCAATATTCCCATAGGTCTTTTTGCCACCGCGATGGCGCGGTTCATTCCCGAGACCCGGGCACAGGAGCGTCCGGCGGTCGATTGGCAGGGTGTCGTCCTCGTGAGCCTGGGACTCACGCTTCTGCTCGTGCCGCTGATCGAAGGGCCGGCTCACGGGTGGCCGCTCTGGGCCTTTGCGTCGATGGCCTGTGCTGTCGTGCTGGCCGCCGCATTCTACCTGCAGCAGGAACGCCGGCGCCAGGCGGGTTTCGAAGCGCTGGTCGATATGACGCTCATGCGCCAGCCGCGCTTTGCCCGGGGCGGGCTGCTGGTGGTCCTGATCTATTCGACCTCCTCGTCTTTCTTCCTGTGTTTTGCCCTTCTGGCCCAGACCGGATTTGGCTTGAGCCCCCTCGAGGCGGGCAGTGCCTTCGTGCCGTGCAGCGTCGGCTTCGTCGTGGCATCGCTGGTCGCGCCGCGCCTTGTCGCCCGCTTCGGCCCATCGGCGATCGCAGCGGGCGCGCTGCTCTACGCCCTGTCGCTTGGCATCCTGATCGCCCAGGTCTGGGTCGCAGCGATCGACCTCGTCGTCGCGCATCTGATCCCGATGCTGATCCTGGTTGGCGCGGCCCAGGGGCTCATCATGACGCCGCTTCTCAATCTCGTGCTCGGTTTTGTCGAGGAACGCCAGGCCGGCATGGCCTCGGGTGTCGTTGCGACGCTCCAGCAGGTTGGTGCTGCCCTTGGAGTGGCGGTTGTCGGTATGCTTTTCGGCGCGGCCCTTGGAGCTGGCGGCTCGGCGCAGCTCTACGCTTCCGCCTTCGTGAGCGGAATGACATACAATCTTGCAGCCGCCACCATAGCTGCGGCCGTGATCCTCGCCATTGCCCGCGGGAAGCCAAAGCCCCGAACCTGACGCCTTTCCGTCCGCCCCTGCCGCATGATCGGCCGGATCCCACGGCCGCTCCAACGCGATCGGCGGGCAGGGGCGGTCGGCGCTACTGCAGAAAATAGACGACCATCCTCAGGTGTCGGTACTCGTCCACGGTAAGCATCTCATGCAGGAAGCGGAGAGTGGCTCCGTCTCGATCCAACAGGGTGCCGATACCGCGGGCGTAGTTTTCCAAGCTCGGCTGCTCGAACCAACGGCGGAAATCCGGTGAGAGGCGCTTCAGTTCATCGACAAGGCCCAGCATCGCGGGATCGTCGGGCGCTCCCGCAAGGTCATAGCGAAACTGCGTGAGAAGTCTCGGCGCCTCGGCGCGCCATTCGGGGAGGCGGTGGCGGAATTGCGGGTCGGCAAAGAGGAGGCGCATGACATTGCGGGCGGGCCGCTCGCGGGATGTGAAGCTGAACAAATCGTCGGCCGCGCGGTTCCAGGCAACAACATCCCAGCGAAGGTTGACCACATAGGCGGGCCGCATGACAAGATCGTCCAGCAATGTCTGAACGAGCGAGCCGACGGACGGCCATTGATAGGCTTCCGGTGGCGGTGGGCGCCGGTGTGCGAGCAGGAAGAGATGGCTGCACTCGGCGTCGTCGAGTTTCAGCGCTTTCGACACCTTGAGCAGGAAACTCTCGGAGACCTGGATGTCGCGCCCCTGCTCGAACCAGGTGTACCAGGTGAGCCCCACCCCCGCGAGCGCAGCCACTTCCTCGCGCCGGAGGCCGGGCGTCCGGCGCTGGCCCGTCGCGGGCAGGCCGGCATCGGCTGGCGTCAGCTTTGTCCGGTGACGCATCAGGAAGTCGGAAAGGTCGGTTCGCGTGCGTGCAAATGAGCGGGTCGACAAGACTGTTGCCTTCAGTAACAGGATAATTTCCAATATTGTAACAGGATGATCATGCCTGGAAAGTCTGCCTGCAACAAGGAGGCAGCATGACTTCTCACGACGAACTTGATCTTCCGCCCTCTGGAACCCTGACTGCCGGGCTGCCTCCGCCGCCCGCAACAGCCAGTATCCGCGATTGGCTGGGGCTTGCGCTGCTTGCTCTGCCCACCATCCTGCTCGGCCTCGATCTTACCCTTCTTCATCTGGCACTTCCGGCGCTCGCCGCTGATCTGCAGCCGACCAGCACGCAGGCTCTCTGGATCATGGATGCCTACGGCTTCCTGATAGCGGGTTTTCTGATCACCATGGGAACGCTCGGTGACCGCATCGGGCGTCGCAAACTCCTGATGATCGGCGCAGCCGCCTTCGCGCTTGCCTCGATACTCGCGGCCTTCTCCACGAGCGCCACCATGCTGATTGTCGCACGGGGCCTGCTGGGAATGGCCGGTGCAACATTGATGCCCTCGACGCTGGCCCTCATCACGAACATGTTTGCCGACCCGAGGCAGCGTGCGCTCGGCTTTGGCATATGGGCGACGATGTTTGCGCTCGGCATGGCGCTCGGGCCGGTAGTGGGTGGCGTGCTCCTGGCGTATTTCTGGTGGGGCGCCGCGTTTCTCCTGGCCGTCCCGATTGTCGGCCTTTTGGTCGTGCTGGCGCCCGCCCTTCTGCCGGAATATCGGGCACCACGGGCCGGCAGGCTGGACCTTGCAAGCGTCGGCCTTTCGCTCGCCGCCATGCTGCCGGTGATCTACGGCATCAAGCAGTTTGCCAAGGATGATCTTGGGGTGCAGCCGATCGGGGCGATTGCGGTGGGGCTCGCCTTTGCCGTGCTGTTCGTGCGCCGGCAGCGTCGGCTTGCCGATCCGCTGCTCGACATCAGCCTGTTTTCAAGTCGGGCTTTCAGCGTGGCGCTGGTCGTGCTGCTGTTCGGCCTTGTCGCGGTTGGCGGCACGATGCTGCTGGTTACCCAGTACCTGCAGCTCGTTGCCGGTTTTTCTCCGCTCGTCGCCGGTCTCTGGATGGGGCCTCCAGCCCTTGCCATGGTCGCTGCCGGCGTCGCGGCGCCCCTGATCGCGCGGCGCGTTCGCCCCGGCTTCGTCGTGGCGGGTGCCCTGGGACTGTCGGTGGTGGGGTACCTGTTGCTGACCCGGATCGATACAAGCACTTGCGGTGTCGTCATCGTCGTCGCCGGATTTTCGCTTGCCTATCTCGGGCTCGGCACGATTGCGGCGCTAGGCACGGATCTGGTGGTCGGCTCGGCTCCCGTGGAAAAAGCCGGCTCGGCTTCGGCGATGTCCGAGACGGTGCAGGATCTCGGCATATCGCTCGGTATTGCGGTGCTTGGCAGCCTTGCAACCGCTATCTATCGTCAGGCCATGACCGGTCGAATACCGGAGGGGCTCGGCGCGGAGGCCCACAGGGCCGTTGGTGACAGCCTGTGGGCGGCGATGTCGGTCGCTTCGGAACTGCCGCCTGGCCTCATGGAGACGGCACAGGCCGCATTCACGGCAGGGTTCAGCAATGCGGCGATGTTTAGTGCCGCAGGCGTCGCCATTCTTGCGGTTCTTGCCGCTGTTTCGCTGCGGCACGTCGGCGCCATCGAAGGCGGCGATTCGCACGGCGGCCCGTAGGCCCGGGATTGTCCGACCTCCGATGCATCGCCTTCGCCCGTCCGGCGACGACGCTCCTTCATCGCTCCCCGGTTGCGCGGTTTTGGCCAGGGAGGGGAAGGGACAGGACGATGGCGGCGTGGCGAGCAGACGCTGATGGCCGGCTTCGTCGTCCGCTGCGAGGGAACCGGTATGGGACTTGCCATTGTCAGCCAGGTCATGTCGACCCATGGCGGATCGGTTGGCTTGGGAGACGCGGTTGGCGGCGGCCTGGCTGCAAGCCTCGTCTTTCCCAGTCCGCAGAAGGGCATCCAATTGGAATGTCAGAGTAATTTATCTCCGATCACTGCCTATCAGAGCTATTGACCTTCCGCGCCGTTCATGATGCGTTCCAGATCATGGATTTTTATCGCCTATCACTCAATCTCACGACGAAGGGTGGATTGAGGGGTGGGTCGGAAACGGCTTCATCCACGTTGGCCGTCGATCGTGCCACCACGTCGTCATAGGCGGCCTGCGCACGTTCGCTGACGGCCTGCACAATCTGGCGAGCGGCATCAGCCACCTTTTCAGGAGAGCCGTCGCGCTGGACACCTTCAAGGGCGGCAAGCCTTGCCGAATTCTGATCAACGCGACGCTGCTGGAATGCCTCGGGCCGTTTCGTCTGGATACCGCGCTCAAGACCACCAACCCCCATGTCGCCTGTTGCCTGGAAGGTGGTGGGCTGTGAACCGGAAACCAGGTCGGCGGCCGGATCTTCAAGGGAGCGGCGGAAGGCGGAAAGGTCGGTCGCGCTGTCGGCAAGCTGGCGAGCTGCAAGGCGTTCACGCCCGGCCTGATAGAGAGGCGCAGCGGCATCACGGGCCATGCGATAACCATTGACGCGGTGCCGCCAGAAGCCGTTCCGACATCCTCAAATTCATGCTGGAGATACGATCATGCCGAACGAAGCCGTTCCGGTAGCCGGCGCAGCTATGCCCACAACCATTGAATAGCTGTTCCGGCGTTGGTGCGAGGCCGAGCGCCTTGCATCCTTGCCCATCGCAGACGAGGACGCCGAGCCTCTCCTTGCCGAGTGCCAAGCTCTACAGGACCAGATAGAGGGCAGCCAGCCAGCAACAGCAAGGGAGTTGGCTATCATACTACTGGTTGGCACGGATCGCTGGGCCAGCCAGGTCGAGCCGAAACTAAGGGCGCTGGTGGAAACTCTTGCCGAGGAGCGCGAATAATGAAGAGCGCGGCAATCGAACGTTTCCGCCGCTCCGAACTGGAGCGATGCATCGAGAAGATGATTTCGCTTCTCGACATGATGGACGGTGATTGCGACCTTGAAGACGGCGCCGATGAAGAACCATCTTTGTCGGTACGGCCCTCAATCATCAACGGCCGGCCTGAATATGATCTGGAAGCCGACCCGGCAGAGTCTGGTATCGCAGACCAGGAAGCATTCGACCTCATCATGTTCACTGATACGAACTTGAGGCAGATAGGATGAAGCGAGCTGCAATCCCGAGGGAATTCGCGTCGAGCAGGCAGCGCACGCCCTCTCGCTCCTCAGTCCATAATTTGAGCTGCCACGTTGAGAGCGTTCAGCCGGTGATACACCCTCTTCCTAGGCGCTCTAGCAACCAGTCAGGCCACGTTCTCGCGGGATCGTTCATCGCTCTGCCCGCATTGTTGTCTCGCTCCCAAATGTATAGCTTGAACAAATCATTAGGCGTAATCTCAAAAGTTGAACTTCTGGGCTTGAAATATCTGTGAGGGTGGGTGCCGTTGGGCAACTTGTAGCCCTCTATGACAACGTGTGGGCCTTCGATCCCATGCCAAAGCATGTTGTCCCGGGGCGTCGTAATGTCGATGTGGCACGAGACCGACAGAAGCTGCCCCTGATATGATACGGCTATCGGGGCGCCCCCCTTCTTCGTATCGCTAGTGTAGGCGTTTCTGCCCCAGCTAAGTATTATGTATTTGCAGATGTGGACGTTGAAGCGAACATCATAGTTTTGCCGCCCCAGCTTTTTATCGCCCGACTGGAATGCTCCGAGTGGGTTCGTTCGTTGGCCTCTGTTTCCCGAGGGAGCATTCTGTGTTGGAAACAGATTGAATGTTCCCCGAGAAATCTCTTGATGCATCCGCCGGGACATATCCTGGATATGATCGGGGGTATTGAATGTCCCCCTCTGCAAGCTTCCCGCTGGCTGAACAGTTGGCCATTTCACGAGGTTAACTCCCGTTTTCGGTGGATTTGATTAAGAAGCGCGCCGGCTAATCGGTTGCCGAATCTCCCTCAACGGTACTAAGTTTCTGCATCGGAACAAGAATAATTCACGCATAGCGCGAGTTTTTAACGCCTCAAATTGCGTAAAAAGAGCAGCAAGGCGTTGCCCACCAGTCGAAGACAGTCGGTCCAAATGTGGGACCGAACGTGTCAGGGGCTAAACCGCCACTCAGGCGCTTGCCGACCTTCTCAGCCAGGGCGCAGTGACCCTGAAGCGCGGCGATCCGAAGAGCCGGCGCGCCGGTTCGAGGTTTTCACGGGCAGCGGCCGTCGGCGCGAGTGGAGCGCTGAGCGCAAGGCTGCGATTGGCCGGGGCATGCATCATTCAGTGATGGTAGCCTTAAGGGGACGACATGCTGAGTGGCTAGGCGCGGCGGTGCATGAAAGACTTCTTCAAGTGGATACCTGAGAGCGGCTTGGAGCCGTGGTTTGAAAGGGCCCCTATCAATCTAGGCGCCTGGTGCCGGTTGCTCTCGAGGAGTGAGTGGCGCCCACTTTTCGTTCCATGATGTTCGTAGCGGGAGAGGTGCCGAGCTCGTCTTCGGATGATCGGTTATCTACCAACCGCTCTCCGCCGGATTTGCTTTTCCTGTCGCTTACGTTGTGGCGTCAGTGCAGGCGTGGCAACAGCCTCTTGCGCTAAACGAAGCGCACGGAGCTTTTCGGTTTTGATTTCGCGTGCCTGTGCTTCCTGCTCGATAATTCCTCTCGCAACGAAAGTGGTCGCTTCCGACTTCTGCTCCGCGCTTGCCTTCGTGGGTTTGAAGAACTGCTGTTTTGTAGCCATCATTCGTCACCTCCTTCGGGGTAATTCCGAGCTTCCGTTAGCGCCGGCCAATGGCCGGCTTCTTCTTTGGCGCGGGAATCAATCCTTCACGTTGCGCTTTCTTGCGTGCCAGCTTGCGGGCACGCCGCACGGCTTCCGCCTTCTCGCGCACTCGCTTTTCCGAAGGCTTTTCGAAGGCGCTCCGTGCCTTCATTTCGCGGAAGAGGCCTTCCCGCTGCATCTTCTTTTTCAGAACGCGAAGGGCCTGATCGACATTGTTGTCCCGTACGAGAACCTGCAAGATATTTCCTTCCGATAGCGGTCGATGCCGCTGTTATGATCTGATTACTTCCTGATCCGGATGCTCGAAGCTTTGAACCAAGGCTCTTTGTTGCTTTCAGAACCTCGCGGAGCAGGCGCCGGCCGCGCTGTTGCGCTTTCCTGTTCCTCGATATCGCTCGCAAGGATGCGGCGTTCAAACTTCTCGTCGCCAAGGCGGACTCGGTACTGGATCTCCCCGCGGTCTGACGGCCGGACACCTACAATTCGGCAGGGTCGGTTGCCTTCCGCGCGGCGGAATAGATCAGGCTTGAGCTTCACCATGTCGCCAACGGCATAAACTGTCTGGCTCATGACCAGGTCCTCGCGTAGCGTGTGGTTGAAAACAAAAAGGCCGGGCATCACCCCGACCTCTTCCTGTCGTTCGTCATCGGCGCTGCCAGTACATCCGTGGTCAGCGTCAGAGAGACGACAATTCCTTATGCTGCGCGCAGATTGTCAGCCGAGCTCTTGCCAGACTTTCGGTCCTGCACGACATCGTAGCTTACCTTTTGGCCCTCAACGAGAGAGTTGAGGCCCGCGCGTTCGATGGCGGAAATGTGCACGAAAACGTCTGTTGCACCGTTGTCGGGTGCGATAAAGCCAAAGCCCTTGGTGCTGTTGAACCACTTTACAGTGCCTGTGTTCATAACGATTTCCTTTCAATCGTTGTTGATGTCGTCGGATTGACGAACCATGTAGATCGACGATGAGAGGAGATCTGACCGAGCCACTGGGGCGATAGACAAAAGGTCACAAGCAAAGTTCGATGGGCTAAAGATAGGTTTTTCCGCAGCACAAGCAAGTTTTTATTTTTGCCAATACCCCGAGGCAGCATTTTATTTTTGCTAAACTCCCTCATTTTCAAAGCGGTAGCGCGGGTTATTTTTTTTTCGAGGAGCCTTTGGATTTCGCCGTTATTTGCCGAAGCAGGGGTCAATCCGTGCCAGGGGGGTGTGCAAGGTATTCGTCCGACGCATCGAACCGGGCCAGTCGTGCAGCTCTCGGCCGAGAGCATTTACTTTGTACGCTTCGACGGCAATGAGGTGACGTTGCCCTTGGAACTTGCGTCTCTTGGCGAGATGTTGGAAACAACCGATGGGGGTTACAAACTCTTGCGGTTCTTTGACACAATCGAAGAGCGAGGAAAATGGATTGAGTGGCTGGACGCTCCGTCGAAGCCTAGAGTGGTTTCGCAGGTCAGTGAGGCCGACGAAGTAGGGTTTTCCGTTGGATGATGCGGAACTTTCTGCACCATGCAGACTTGGTTGCGTGTGGCCTGCTCGCAGCGCTAGCTTCGCATCGCGGCCATTCCAAATGGAGGAGCCGAGATGAATGAGATGTCAATTCAGCAGGCTGGCGAGATAGCCGCAATAACTCTTGTTGTAAGGCAACTGCTGGCTCGCCTCCCGCAGAAGGAACAGGATCAGATCAGGGCGTTTGCCAGCGGTCGGCTAAGCGTGCCTCACTGGCGCGGCGCGGAAATCGAAACGCTTGCGTCTGCCGCTAAACGAGAGCTGGACAACCTGTTCACCGCTGCCATCCCATAGTAGCCGACTACTCCAAGCTACAAATGGCCTTATTTGATTGCTTGCTAACGCGGCGATGAAGGCGCAGGGTTAAACCTTCAGTAGCCATCGAAACGGGCGCTGCTGTGTGAGGGCTGACTACCCTGGCCCCATCTGAGAGGAGGACGAAATGTCTTCCCTGTTTACACGCCGGCAAAACCGATATCACGTTACCGCGGTCGCGTCGCAATGTGCCGTTGCTGCTAGCTTGCTCATGATTGTCTACCTCCTGACAGAGGGGTGGCTGTGGTGATGCTGAAGTTGCAAAATATCAAGTCACTCGCGCGACTCAGGAGGGAGAGGGGTCCCTACCCCTTTCTCCCCGCAGCCCGCAAGATTCGCATGTATAGCGTCGCCCACGAAGAGCAGGCGAACGCTACAGGTGTTCAAGGTGGGCTTTGCATGAGATCGACGGAAACTGAAATCACATTTACCCATCCGTTCCACCTTGATGCGCTCGTAGAGCCGCAAGAAGCTGGGACTTATCGACTTGTGATTGGCGAAGAGCTTATCGAAGGACTAAGCTTTCCTGCCTATAAGAGGGTGGCTACTCATCTAGAGATACCACCGATTTCAGTCCCTACGGGAACGCGCCAGCGTCTCCAGGTTTCATACGAAGAAATCTTCCGCGTCCTTACCTTGGATGCGAAACGGCAGCGAGAAGCTGATGGGCGGCCGACTATCGGTCGGGTCGAGCCTTAACCCCCAAAGAAAGGAGGACAAGATGTCTTCCGCCATACGAAACGTTGATTTCAATCCGGCCAGCAACCGCGTTCTCAAACAGATGTTACACAAAGCAGGGTATGTAACCGCGAGACTGACGCCGCTCTCAGGCCCGTTGGCAGAACAGTCTCGTTCGGTGCTGAGGCGTTTTATGGCCGGAGTGGTCGATCGCAGTGGAGAAAGAACTCCTCCTGCACCCAAAACGGGTGCAGCATACGGCCAGCCGTAGGAGCCAGTATCGTAGTTCGCTTCAGCCGGGACGGTGTGCCAACGTCATACGATCAGTTGCCAAAATGACGTAAATCCAAGAGCAGCCAGCGTTCGCGACCAATGTCCTCGCAAGTAAACACCACTACCACCCTCCTGCCTCCGAAAGACGGAGCGAGTGTATTCTCTATCTGTTGTGATGCCTGCCAAAGCTCAATGCTGAAAACTGGGCGATGATTTTATAGAACCCCACCCGATTACTAAAATATAGCGAAGCAAATTCAAGATTCGACGTGTGTGGGTAAAAAGAGTATAGGTTCTTATCGACGGCTTGTGAAACGGGCGCTGTCGCTGAGGGTCGAAAGGCTTCCGCCCCAACTGAGCGTGAAGCCAATGCGTATAGAGCATTCATCTGTGCTGCCCGATGGTTTCCCAATTTTGCTGTCCGGCTGCAAGTCGGCTCCAAGTCGATTGATTTCAGTAGTCGCGCATGACGCCCGTTCCTACCTTAGGACGGCGCGCGTGGTGATCGAGACCATTGATAAGATGGGAAACACCCGGCTCTTTCCCGTTGAACTCTTGGGTATCGACACAACATCCGCCTTCACAATCTGCGAGCAAACGCTCGTCATGTATCCTCTTCGATCTATCGTCTGCGGATATCGCATTGACGACGCTACAGAGGTGATCGAACTCAGATATCTGCGCCGACACTACGACGCCTAACGCTTTCCCTGTGGTCCTCCGGTGTCAGCGGCACTCGTCTTTTTTGGGGGGGGGCGGCGACCGCCATCTTCGAAAACAAGATAGAAGGTGGGGTCGTCGCTAACCGGGGCGGACTTAGGTTCAGGAACGCGGCAAGTCCGGCGAGGACGCAATATGTTTAAGATGGTACTCGTACATGTTTTTGGAGGTGAGGAGAGTCATCCCCTCATCGCGCTCTTTCCTTTCTTTGGGTTGGATGTGAGCTCCACTGATGCGCAGTTGATCGGAATTGCGAAGCGAGAGCTGTCGGAACTGAAAAGGTTCGCGAATGTAGACCTGGAGCTTTATCGCTACCGGGTTCGACGAACATAAGTGATGTGGATGTGAAAGAGGTTTTCGTAGATCATGGAAATCTCGACATGGAGATGGTCCAAGTTCCTGGCGTAGCCTCGACCGTCATGGGTGGCGAATTGATCGGGCCACGCTTGATCTGTAGAACGCCATCAGCCCTCTCAGCTTCCCTATAGGTTTAGCGGGTCAGAGTGTGGCATGCGGCAGAAACCCGTGTGCCGCACTCGCTGAGCGATGAATGGCAAGCCGCGGGCGGCGGCCCCGCTAATGCAAGGAAAAAGCAGGGACCAGATTTCCTTGCAGGCGCAATCTCATATTTCGAAATTCAGAGGCGACGCCCGCTCGCTTCTGCGCAGAGCCTTCCTTGCTTGCAAAATTGGGGAAGGCGGCAGGACGGTAGCGGTCAGGATCGCAGGCTCGCTTTCAAAATCGTGCCGTTTTGTCATGAGCGGGCCACATTGAGAGCCTGACCGCCTCTAAGTCGGCTCACATGAGGGTAAGCGCTCCCAGAAGTGCCATGAAAGCAAGGAACAAAATCGCCGCTATCGCCAGGACCGTGGAAACCCGGCGCCCAATAGCAACGCGTGATCTGTTTTCCATTATGGTGCCTCAGGATCAATTAATGGAAAAGGGGTCGTCGAAGTGCCGGAAACGACCCCCAGTACGGCCTAGACTGGGACCCCTACAACGATGGTTGGCTCGGGGGAGACCATAGCCGCATCGGCCACTTTTACCAACCCGGGCCCCGGCTACTTGTTCCTTCCCGACGATGGAACATCGCGGGCATATCTTTGTTTTCAATAAATCTCGAAAACATGGAGGGCGAGATGTTTCAAGCATCTCTCGGAGCGGGTTTCGGCGCGCAAGATTATGGCCTGCGCGCGTCAATCAAAGCGGCTATCGCATATGACGAGCTTTGCTCTCAGCACAAAATTGAGCTGGTCTTCGAACCCCAGGCAATCATAATTCTCGGCCGCGTGCCGCCCGATGTGGCGCGGCGTGTACGACTCGTCATCATAGAAATTGCAGGCGCTGTTCCAGTTTGGGATCGAACATTCTGGCTGAGTTGACGGGACGGCTCGCACTCAATGGCACTGTGCCGTCCCGCGTCAGTTCCTAAAAGACGGCGATGTACTTTAGCAGCGCGACAATGCCGATGATGATGACGACAACCTGCGCGATCTGCTTTGCACGTCCATCGAGAGGCAGCCGCCCGATGAGATAGAGGACCAGCACGATTACGAGGAAGGTAATCAAGATGCTGACGAGAACCGATGTAGCCAAAGCCCCAACTCCTTAAGCCAACGCTCAATTGCGCGGTAAGGGCGTAACTATGGCCCCGAACGAGTAAAACAAGTGGGGCGTACGGCAGAAACCCGTATGCTCCTACTCGCTGAGCGCACGGCCGGCGGGCCCTGCTAATGCGGGGAATTAACAGGGCCGGCCAAGCCTGTCAGTCTTCCTCGTCGCCATCGCCGAGCGCTCGAATATCCACGTCAAATCCCTCTCGACGGAACTCCTGCGCGATTCTTTCGGCTACCTCTCGGTCATAGAACATTCCATAATCACATTGGCCGTCAGTTATGCGGAACATTTTGATCTCCGTACAAAGCGCGCCGGGCATCGACGCGTACGGGACAGGGCGGTCATTAGGAGCTGACGATGGAAGACGTGAACCAGACCACCCATCAACGCTGCAAGCAAGCCGTCCTCGCCGAACTGATTGCCGCGGGATGCACGCTTGATAACCCGATCGCCCTCTATCTTGTCGGACCTACCCTTGTGGCTGCAGGCTTTACCGAGCAGCAGATTGTCAGCGCGCTCGACTTCCTCGAATACGAGAGGCATATCGAATATACCGGCGGCAACCGCGTGCGCTTAACGTAGCCCCTTCGCTCGGCTCTTGCGCCCTTCCGTTGCATCCTGCTTTATCGAACCAGAGGGGCGTTGCGTCATGGCTCGACAAATCGCGCTTTGCTTTGTCATCGGCATAGCGGCCTACGCCTGCTTCTGGATGGCATGGCATTGGTTTTGAGGACAGTATGGATGTTCGCTCCCGTCTCCATCGGATGATAAAAAACGAGCAAGCGATACTCGACTTGCAGCAAAACGGCATTCGAGGCGGCGGTACTGAAAAGACGCTGAGTTGCGAGAACGATGCTACTGCCGAGGCAAGGCGCCGGATCGCCATGTATGAAATGCTGCTGGCGGATCTCGATAAGCGAGGGGGAGACCCGCCATGAGAGATGGGCTACTGCAGATTCAACACCGAGCGGAAGGGGAGGATTTCAATCACCCGTCCGCGCTCGTCGGCTATTTCAAAACGCTGCCCATCGAGCGGCTGACCGGTGCGCAGCATCTCGGCCATCATTTCCCTGGCTGCTGCTTTAGCGTCGACGATGGCGTCTTCGACGCTATCGAATTCAACCCCTTCCGGATCGATCTCAAAGCTATCGCTGTCTCGAATGTGAAAGAAAAATCGCGGCATGGACACCTCTCGCGGCAACAACTTCCTCAAAATCAGAAGGTTTCTATCGGGAGAGAAAGAGGCGGGCCATCCGCTGAGTTAGAAAGCCCGCCCCACCCAAGACCCCCACGAGGGACCGTCGCGGAGGCGCACAGGTAACCGTGCGCCGCCTATGAAGTTCCAACTCGTAGCTTAGAAAAACGCCCCGCCGAAGCGGGGCAGGTGGAAAAGATAGAGTGAACGTGCCGGGGAACCCAAAGCCGGAGATGTTGCTCCCCTGAAGGGAATTTATAATCGGCGCCGGGCGTCCACATCGACATCGACCAGGTGACATTGCGGGCGATAAAGGCGGCTGGTGTGCAGCATATCGACGAGTGTTTCAATCGAGAGGCGGACGTCGCGGCTCTCATCCTTGCTGCGCCGGATCTCGCGGCGCTCGAAGCAATCAACATCCAGGGCTGCTGGGATTGATGTGCGAGACCCGGGAACACCCCCGGGAACTCAACCGGGTCTCATGCTGGCGGGAAGTGCAGCCAGCCCGTCAATCTATCTGCCCAATGTTGGCTGCTGAACAGCACCAATTTGGATCATCCCGATGATATCCCGTAGTTGAGACCCGTCGCGGATGCGATAGGCGCCGAGACCCGGCATGCTCCAGACTACCAGGCCCCGGCTTTCTCTCGGCGGGGATATCCTCAGGTGAGGACCGAGAGCGTGAGCTATACGCTCCACGGTCAAGTTTGCTCCGACACCCTTCCAGTGGCCGCGCTTGGCTAGATCGGCACCTCGCAGTCACAGCGGCGCCTTCCATTCCGAGATCCAGACCCGGGAGCGCCCTCGTGCGCTCAACCGGGTCCTTCACGCAGGCCGCGTATGGGAACGGCCGCAGCAGGTTAATTCACTAAGCAATCCTTTCGTTCCCCTCACAAAGGACAACGCCATGAACCGCAGCGCATTCTTTGCATCGGTGCGCGCTCGCGCGTCCGGCAACTTCGGCACGTCGCTTACCCAGAGCCAGGTTGACGGCCGCGAGGCTGTCTTGAACAAGGCGGAGCGTCGGGGGACGCCCCTGAAGCCCCCCCCCAGTTCATCAAACTCACATCAAACTAACCTGAGAACAGGCGGCTATCAGGACGTTTAGGCTCAAGTTGAGGCAAAACCTCAAGGTGGGGCTAAATCCGAACTATTCAACCGTTACGCGGGGTTGCTCATATTAAAATGGGCTTGCCCGCGTTACTAGCCCTCATCGAGCCCGTAAAACATCCGAGCTGACGCTTCCACAACAGCGCGATGCTTACGGGAGTTGGACAGGCGCTAAGCGAGCGCAAAAGGGTGGATTTAGGGGTGGATTGAAACCGGGCGAGCACCCGAAAACATCTGAAAAACCAGCGTTCTAGAAAGAAAAATGGTGCTGCTAGAGGGCGCCGAGGCCGCGTGAAGTGCTTGGCAACGGAGTTTGGCGGTTGCGAGGAGAGGCGAAAACTTTGGAGTGAACCCGCGTGCGTATCGCCGGGACCTGTCGTTGCCCGCCGGAGGACACCGGCATGCAGTGATCCGGAGAGGTTCGGGCGGTTTTCGGGTCAATCCGACGTGCGCGATGAGGCCTTCGGGAGGATGATCCGTACCGATAGTCCACGAGGCGCGGTGTTCTCGAATTCCAGTTGGCCGCCGTGATCACGGACGATCTCGTCGACAATGGAAAGCCCAAGACCGAAACCTCTCGCCTTGGTATTGCCCGTACGGGCAGGATCCATCTGGAAGAAGGGTTCGAGCACCTGTGTCGCAAACTGCTCGGGAATGCCGGGGCCACGATCCTGGATGCCGATGCTGAGGTATTGGTCAGTGGACTTCAGGCTCATCGTGACCTCGCCGCCGAACTTGATGCCGTTTTCACAGAGGTTCGTGATCGCCCGCGAAAGTGCCATGGGCTTGCAGTGCCAGACCAGTCTGGGCGGACCTGCATACCTGATATGGGCGCCCATGTCCGTGAAATTGGCGCAGATGGACTGCATGATGCTGGCGACGTCAGTGCGTTCGCGCGCCTCCCTGTCGCGATCGTCGCGAAGGTAGTCCAGGGTGATGTCGATCAGGGTATTGATCTGTTCGACATCCGCGAGGATCTGGTCGCGGATCGCCGCATCCCCGATCCGTTCTGCCCGAAGGCGCACCCGGGTCAACGGCGTGCGCAGGTCATGGCTTACGCTCCGCAACATTCCTGTCCGGTTGCGTATCATCTCGTGGATGCGGGTCCGGAGCTCATTGAGCGCCCGCGCCAGATCCTTGATCTCGAGGCTGCCGGTTTCCGGCACAAGGGTGGAGCGGGAAAGGAACGCGTCGGTATCGCGGATCTCGCTTGAGATCGCCTTGAGCGGTGCGGTCAGAAACCGCACGGCGAAAATGGAAAAGAGCACCCCCAAAATCGCCAGCGCCAGGGAGTAATACACGATGCGCCCCGTGATGTCCGTCGTCAGAACGCTGTCCGGGAACGACTTGTACAGGAGAAATTCTTTGTCGTTGATGGGGAGCGACAGCATCGGCTTGCGCCCGACCAGCATCATCTTCGATCCATCGGGCAAGTTCCCGTCCGGCGGGAAGAGGTATGCCAGAAACGAGCCGATTTTCGAACGAAACCCGTCCGGGCCTGCAATGCGCTCCAGCGCGTCGCGCGGCACGATGTCGATTTCGATGCCGACCTCGGCCGAACGCGCAAGGATGCGCTTCCTTTGGGCATCGTCGGCGCCGTCGAGCAGAAGGGCGAGGGTCAAGGCCCTTTGACCGACGAGATCGACGTCCACCGCATCAGCGTAGTCGAAGGTTTTGATCCGTTCGATTACCTGTCCGGCCACGATGACGGAGCCGATGGCAAGGATCACGACCAGCATGAGTTGCCCGCGGATCGTCCTCGTACCGAAGCCTGGAAAGCGCATCACGCCTCCTCGACGGCGGCGGTAAAAAGGTAGCCGCCAAGCCGGACCGTCCTTAAAAGAACGGGATCGGACGCGTCGACTTCGATCTTCTGCCGCAGTCTGCGAATGTGCACGTCGACACTGCGTTCGATGGGGCCGGCAAGTCCGGAATGCGTGAGGGTCAAGAGTTCCTCGCGTGTTATGACGCGACCGGGATTTCGGCAGAAGGCGAGCAGGAGGTCGAATTCGGTGGTTGTAAGGGCAACCCGCGTGTTCGCAGGGTCATGCACCTGACGGCGTATAGGGTCGATGCGCCAGCCGTCGAAGCGCAGCGGTAGCTGACGATCACCTGCCGCCGGCCCGTAAGAGGCACGACGCAAAATGCTTCGGATTCGGGCTACGACCTCCCGCGGACTGAAGGGCTTCGTGATGTAGTCGTCGGCTCCGACCTCCAGCCCGACGATCCGGTCCACCTCTTCGCCCAGCGCGGTCAGCAGAATGATGGGGATCGTCTTGTCCGCACGCAATCGCCGGCAAAGGCTGATGCCGTCTTCACCAGGAAGCATGACGTCGAGAATGACAAGGTCGAATGCCTGCCGTCGCAACAGCGCGAACATCGCGTGTCCGTCATCCGCCGTCGTGGCCTGCATACCGTTTTCCACCATGGTTTCCATCAGCAGCCGGCCGATCTCCGTATCATCCTCGACGATGAGGATGTGCGGGCTTCTTTTCGCGCTATTCACGAACGTCTCCCTGGCGATTTCAATGGGGTGAAAGCCGACACCGGCGGGGTGTCGGTTGCCGTTGCGGCAATGTTACTGTGGTAGGATTAAACAAGGCTTCCCGTGTTTCACCGGCCTTTCTCCGGAGGGGACTGCGGCGAAGGCTAAAGACGATCAGGGACAGCAGTGTGGCCGCTTGTGCGCCCAAACCGCTCGGTTGTGTTAAGATTTATTACAACGCACACATTCCTGCATCCGGAGCAGGCGTCTTGTCTCCTGTCGGCGTGAACAACCCTTCCCCGTAACAAACCGCAACAAAACAACACACCCAAGGGGGCTCCCTTGGAGGGACAAGGAGGTGTCGAGCGCCGCGCCGGTTTCTCTGTGGCGCGGCGCGATCAATGGTGTGGAGCAGGTATGCAGCCCGATAAAAAAGCCAATCAGACACTCAAGCTCCTTTTCGCAGTCGGCGCGGTGCTGATACCGTTGGTCGTACCATCGGGAAGCCATGCAGCTGACGCCGCATCAGAGAGCGTTGCCGAACCCGCGTTCGACCCGGCGCGGTTCGAGCCCTCATCGGCGGACGGAGCTGTGTGGAGCCTGATCGTTGGCGCAGGTGCGCTGTACGCTCCCGAATATGAGGGGAGCCGGGACTTCAAGGTCAGCCCTCTGCCGGCGGTCATCTTCACCTACGGCGACTGGCTAACGCTTGATCCCCGCGGGATTTCCGTCACCGCTTTCACGCATCAGGGCTTCTCGCTGGCCGGTAAGGTCGGCTATGAAATGGGGCGTGACGAAGACGATGGTGACCGGCTGAAGGGCCTCGGCGACATCGACTTTGCCGCGACCATCGGGGCAAAGGCCACCTACCGGTGGGAGGCGCTGGAGCTCTATGCGGAGGTCGATCAGACGGTCGGGGGGAGCGAGAGCCTTATCGGCAAATTCGGTGCCGAATATACCGCGCCCGTAACCGACCGTTTCTTCGTATCGGCGGGCATTTCCGCCACGGTTGCCAACGAGGAGCACATGCAGTCCTATTTCGGCGTGACGGCTGCGCAATCGGCGGCATCGGGTTTGCGTGCGTTCAAGCCCCAGGCGTCTCTGAAACGCGTCGACTTCTCGGTATCCGCGACATATATGGCAACGGAAAACTGGCTTATGCGGGGTGAAGTTGGCATGGGCGCCTTGCTGGGCGATGCTGCGGATAGCCCGATTGTTGAACGAGAACTGCAGCCGTCGTTCATGGCGATCGTCGGCTACAGGTTCTAGCAGCCGGTGGGCACCTTGTTGTACGCCCTTGCCGCACTGGCCCGGACGGACACGCCCGCCAATCGCTTCATACCGACCGCAAGGCGGTTTTGGTGTCAGGTCGCGTTCGTGCTGATGAACTCCCGCGTCATGGCGAGGAGACCATTGAGCGGCCGGTCATCCCGATAGATGGGCACGATCCCGCGTATCCGTTCATAGAGGCCATGCGTACCGGAAGCCTTGTCGCTCAGACCAGGACGCATGTCGTAGGCCTGGGCGGCGGCCATGACTTCGATGGCAAGCACGGTTTCGAGATTGGCGATGATGGCGAGCGCCTTGTCGGCGGCCGGGGTGGCATGGGTCAGGATATCTTCCTGCAGGGCCGACGTGATACCGCCGTCGAGGCTGGCGGGGGCGGCAAGGCGGCGGTTTTCCGCGACAAGGGCGGCAGCCGTATACTGGATGATCATGAAGCCTGAGGCGACGCCGCTGCCATCCGCGAGGAAGGCAGGCAGCCCGCTGACGAGCGGGTTGACGAGCCGGTCGATGCGCCGTTCGGAAATGGCCGCAAGCTCGGCTGCGGCGATGCCGAGTGCGTCCATGGCAAGGCCGAGTGCGGCGCCGACCGCATGGGCTTGCGAATGGACTTCCGGCGCCTCGCGCGAGCCGGCGACAACGGGGTTGTCGGTGACGCTGGATAGTTCCCGGTCCACCACTGCGGCGTTTTGCGCGATGCTGTCACGCACCGCGCCATGCACCTGCGGCACCGCGCGCAAGCTGAGCGGATCCTGTGTGCGTGAGCCCGCCGCGTGCGCGAGCAGGCGGCTGCCGGTAAGCAGGCGGCGCAGGTTTTCGCCCACGGTCTGAAGGCCGGGTGAGGTGCGCAGCGTGAGGGGGCGGGCCGCAAAGGGGTCGGCTTGCGCACCGAGATTTTCATAGGTCATCGCCGCGGCGGCGTCTGCCCAGTCGGCAAGATGGGTCGCGCGGGCAAGCGCGAGGCTCGCGAGGCCGGTAGCGCAGGGTGTGCCGTTGACGAGGCTGAGGCCTTCCTTCGCCTCCAGCACCAGCGGCACGATGCCGAGCGCTTCGAGCGCCTGCCTGCCGGTGATCGTTTCCGTTCCGTGGCGCGCCTCGCCATCGCCGATCAGGACGAGACCGATGGCAGCGGCGTGGGTGAGATAGCCGACCGAGCCCTTCGAGGGAATGACGGGCAGGATATCGGCGTTCAGCAGCGCCAGCAGCGTCGTCACCGTCTCCAACCGCACGCCGGAATAGCCGAGCGCGAAATTGGCGATCTGGGCGGCCATCACGGCGCGGGTCTCTTCGCGGCCAAGCGGTTCGCCGACGCCGCAGGCATGGCTGAAGAGGATGTTGCGCGAGAGTGCCCGCTGCTCGGGAATATCGACGATGACGTCGCAGAGCGCACCGACGCCGGTATTGATGCCATAGCCGCGCACCCGCCTTTCGACGAGCGCGTCGACGATGGCGCGCGCATTGGCGATGCGCGTCCAGGTCTTGTCTGACAGAGAGAGCGCCGCGCCCTTTGCGACGGCGGCGATCTCTTGCCAGGTGAGGGGGCGATCGAGAACGATCGTCTCAGGCATGCTGGGCCTCTCCTGCGCCGGCGCGGCGCTGCACGAAGCGGGCGACATAGTCATTGGCGGGGCTGTTGAGGATCTCGCTCGGGGTTCCGACCTGCACCAGCTTGCCGTCCTTCAGGATCGCGATCTGCGCGCCGATGCGCAAGGCCTCGTCGAGATCATGGGTGATGAAGACGATGGTCTTGTGCAGGTTCTTTTCAAGCTGGAGCAACTGGTCCTGCATGTCGGCGCGGATCAGCGGGTCGAGCGCGGAAAAGGCCTCGTCCATCAGGATGACGTCGGTGTCGGCGGCGAGCGCCCGGGCAAGGCCAACACGCTGCTTCATGCCGCCGGAAAGCTGGTGCGGGAACTTGTTCTCGTAGCCGGCAAGGCCTACGGTCTCGATCCACTTCATGCCGATCGGCTTGGCGTCCACCTTGGTGAGCCCGCGCACGCGCTGGCCGTAGACGACATTCTGCAACACCGTGCGGTGCGGCATCAGGCCGAAATTCTGGAACACCATGCTGACGCGGCGATTGCGGAAATCGCGCAGCTCCTTCGGCTTGAGGTCGAGCACATTGCTGCCGTCGACGATGATCTCGCCGCTGGTCGGCTCGATCAGCCGGTTGATGTGGCGCACCAGCGTCGATTTGCCGGAGCCCGACAGGCCCATGATGACGAAGATGCGGCCGCCCGCGATATCGAGGCTGACATTGTCGAGGCCGACGCTGCAGCCGGTTTTGGCCAGCACCTCGCCCTTGTCGGCGCCCTGCTGGGTCATCGCGAGGGCCGTCTCCCAGTTGCCGCCGAAGATCTTGGAAACGTTGCGGATCTTGATGTCAGTCATTGCCGCGCTCCTTCCGGCTCATCTGGCCGAACCCCTGCGTGATGCGATCGAGCACGATCGCGAGGATGACGATGCCGAGGCCAGCTTCCAACCCCTTGCCGACGTCAAGCGTCTGGATGCCGTTCAGCACCTGTTCGCCGAGGCCGCGCGCGCCGATCATCGAGGCGACGACGACCATGGAGAGCGCCATCATGATCGTCTGGTTGAGGCCGGCCATGATGGTCGGGGTGGCAAGCGGCAGTTCGACGCCGAAGAGGATCTGCGGCGGACTGCCGCCGAAAGCGGTCGCCGCTTCCACGACTTCGCCGTCCACCTGGCGGATGCCGAGGTCGGTGAGGCGGATGAGCGGTGGCACGGCGTAGATGATGGTGGCGAGCACCGCCGGTACCTTGCCGAGGCCGAAGAGCATGATCGCCGGAATGAGATAGACGAAGCTCGGCATGGTCTGCATGACATCGAGCACCGGCAGGGTGATGCGCCGCATCAGCTCGCTCTTGGCCAGCCAGATGCCCATGGGCACGCCGATGGCGACGGAGATGAGGCTGGCGATCAGCATGAGTGCCAAGGTCTGCATCGTCAGGTCCCAGAGCCCGAGCGCACCGACGGTGAAGAGCATGACGGCAACGGTGATGACGAGCGAGATCTTCTTCGATGCGAACCAGGCGAGCGCCAGGAAGATGATGAAGACAGCCCACCAGGGCAGGCCGCGCAGGATCCATTCCACGAAGAGGATGGCCTGGAGAAGGGTTTGCGAGATCGCCTTGAAGACGAACCCGTAGTTCACCACCAGCGACTGAACGAAATCGTTGATGGGGCCACGGATGGAGATATGGAAGGCTTCGGGAAACATCGGTGAAATCCTCGCGCGCGGCGACGCCATCCGGCGGCCGGTCCTGTCCTGACGGGAAAGACCGCGCGCCGGAAGGCCGGCGCGCGGTTCTCGCGGGTTACTTGACGGCGGCCTCGATGCGCGCCTTGGCGTCTGCCGAGACCCAGCCGCCCCAGACGTCGGCCTTGGTCTGCAGGAAGTTCTTGGCAGCCGCGGCAGCATCCACCTTCTGGTCGGTCATGTAGGCGAGGCTCGCATTGACCTCTTCCAGCGGGAAGGTCGCCTTTTCGAGGATTTCCATGATTTCAGGCGCTGCACCGGCAAAGGTGCTGTTGACGCCGTAGGCCACCTCGACGGAGGGGAAGGCGCAGCCCGCATCGCGCTTGCCGTCGGTGCTGGTCAGCTCCTTCCAGCAGGCTTCACTATAAGCCGGCTCCTCGAGCTGGACGAGCTTGTACTTGCCCATGATCGCTGTCGGGCTCCAGTAGTAGAAGAGCATCGACTCCTGCTGGAGATAGGCGGCGGCAATCGCTGCGTCGAGCGCGGTACCCGTGCCGGGGCGGAAATTCACATAGCTCTCGCCGAGCTTGTAGGCTTCGAGCTTGGCCGTGTTGACGCCCTCGCAGGTCCAGCCCGACGGGCAGTTGAGGAAGCGGCCCTTTGCTGGCTCTTCCGGATCCTTGAACAGTTCGACGAATTTCGGGTCGGAAAGCTGCGCGACGCTCTTGAGGTCCGGCGCCTTGGCGCCGTCGCCCTTCACGAGATATTCCGGCACGAACCAGCCCTCGGCCGCGCCGACGAAGGTCTTGCCGACCGACTTCACCTGGCCGGCGGCAGCCGCCTTGTTCCAGACGTCGGAACGGCCGATCCATTCTTCGGCGAAGATCTGTACGTCGTTGTTGGCGGTGGCCTGTTCCAGCGTCACTGAGTTGCCGGGGATGGAGTCGACCTTGCAATCGTAGCCCTTGGCGAGGATTTCCTTCATGACTTCAGTGATGAAGGCGCCGCTCTCCCAGTCGATACCCGCAAAGGTGACGGTATTGCCATCGCCGCAATAGGAGGCATGCGCCGTGCCGGCAGAGCCGCCGAACAGCGCCGCGGCGGCAAGAAGTGCACATTTCAGTTTGGAATTCAGCATGTCAGTTCCCCTGTTTTGATGATGTGACGTTGAAAACCAGATTTGTCGAAGCCGCTCCCGTGGCCGGTCATGCCAAGCAGAGCCGTTGGCAAAGTTCACTATACAACTTAGTAGACAACTATCTCGCTCGATGCATTACGGGGTGTGCCTATAAGCGACATTTTTTGTCGCCGTAAGATCGATCTATCAGCGTGATATTGCGATTCTTGCGCTGATTGGCGTCATTGGGATTCAAAATTGCTCCAAGCAGGGAGATTTAGGAATTATAGAACTCTTGCGATTCTGGGACTCCAGATGCCTACCCTCCGGCTTGTGTCCCACAATGCTTGCTTTGTGGGGCTTTTTGCCTGAAGCTGTATCGTGAAAAACACCGTGGAAGGCAAAGTTGTATATGCAAGTTGATGCTTCTGGTGGACAAGTACGTGACAAGAATCAGAAGGCGCGCTTACTTTAATTGCATATGGTCTGTAAGCAGGTTCTGATTGAAATACGGAGTGCCGTGGCGATGTTGAACGAGGAAACCGGCCTTGTGGCAAGGGATACGAAGGATCGCGGCGCGCCGATCTACGAGCGCATGAAGGCCGAGATCCGGACGCGCATCGAAACCGGAGAGTGGCCGGTCAATCATCGCATTCCCTCGGAGAACGAGCTGGTGGAAACGCTCGGCGTCAGCCGCATGACGGCGAACCGGGCGCTTCGTGAACTGGCCAATGAAGGCGTGATTACCCGTGTGCAGGGCAAGGGCTCCTTCGTTGCGCCGAAGAAGCGCAGCGCTCCGGCGCTTGGTGTGCGCAACATTGCCGATGAGATCCTGGAGCGCGGCTCGGTTCATCGCACCGAGCTGATCCTCGCTCAGAGCGAGACCTGCGGCTACGAGCTGGCGGCGGCGCTGGAACTGGGCGTTGGAATGCAGTGCTTCCATTCGGTCATGGTGCATCACGAAGATGACGTGCCGATCCAGCTTGAGGACCGCTTCGTCAATCCGGCCATTGCACCGGACTATCTCGAACAGGATTTCGCGGCGACGACGCCCAACGCGTTCCTCACCAAGATCGCTCCCATCGCCAGGACGGAGCAATTCATCGAGGCTGTTCTGCCGCAGCCCTGGGAGTGCAAGGTCTTGGCGATTGCCCGTTTTGAACCCTGCATCCTCATCCGCCGCCGCACCTGGTCGCATGATCAGGTGGTCACGTCCGTGCGGCTGCTCTATCCAGGTTCGCGCTATCGCCTGCAGAGCAATTTCTGACGGGTGGGCAAGGTCGTGTATCCGGTCATGCCGCCGCCTGCGGATATCATCTCCCTATTTGAAGCTGGCAGGGTCGTCGGGACGGTCGGCTTCCGCCACAATCGCGGCGAGGTGCGGTAGGGGCAGGCCGAAAGGCCTGGCGAGATCGAGAAAGGCGCCGATACGCCGCTCGACCTTCCGGGCGTGGTTCTGTGCGATGTCGGCGAGCCTGTGGTTGAGGAAGGGATTGGCGAAACGTTCGAGGGTGACGGCGAGATAGTCTTCGGCCCCTTCGCCGCCCGGCAGCCGGGCGAAGACGGGCAACACCTCCTGCCGGTAGATTGCCATCAGTGCCTCCTCGACCTGGGGCCGGGCGATGAATTCACGCACGATCGGATCGCCGGCGCCGCCTTGCCGCTGCCAAATATCGACGAGAACCGTGTGGCCGAGATTGAGAATATGCAGCTTCAGCCGCTCGATCTCTTTGAGATCGTCGACCAATTGGATGGCCGGATGGGTGCAGGGCGCGACGACGCCCGGTCCCTTCTCGATCGCCCAGAGCGCATAGGGTTCTGCGACCGCACCGGCCGGTTCGATGGGCTCGGACACGATACGATCGACGAGGCTGCTCGCCCAGACCACGTCGTTTTCGATATAGGACAGCAACCCGGCATCGCTCGTCTGCCGGCGCGCGACTGCCAGCACGGCAGCCTTCAGCACCTTGCCGTTGTCGACGACCAGCTCCATCGGCAGCACGATGATCGGCGCGCCGCCCGCGGCATGGCGCGCGGCAAGCAGGTGGAAGAGTTTCGCGGGGAAACTCATGGCCGGATGATAGGCAGCCGCGGCATCCTCCGGCTGACCCTGGTAACCGGCATCACCGGTGTTGGAGAGGACGAAAGCTGCCTCCTTGACGAAGACCCGCGCCACTTCCGGCCAATCGTTCGCCGCGGACAGGCCGCGTCGGACGGAGGTGACGGTCGTTGTTTCATCGACGGCGCGGCCGTCCTTGAGGCCTCGGATCCGCACCGGATAGCCCTCCGGTGCGGCGAGCGCGGCAAGCCGGTGGCTGCGGGCCGCATCGCCGGATGTCTGCACCACGGTGATCGCCCGCTTCGGCTCTGCCTCTGACAGGAACAGGTCGGCATGGGCCTGCAGGAACCGGCTTGTTCCGAACTGGATGACGGATGTCTGGATCACCTGTCCGACCCTCACAGTGCAAGTTCGCGGCGTAGCGTTTCCAGCCGCTCCATGGCGATCACGCCTTCGCGGATCGTCGGTGCCGACGTTTGCCGGCCGGCAAGCGCCGGGATGACGTCGGCGAGCAGCGAATGGTAGCCTTTCGGGTCCTCGTTGGCGGCCGCGGTAAAATTCGGCTTCCAGGTCAGCGTGTCGACCGCATCGTCGAGTGTTCCGGCAGGGTCGTCGATCTTGAAGGGCGGGTTTCGGTTCCAGCGCACGTCGATGACATTGTCCACCTCGATGCGCTGGTGATCGCCCATGATTTCAAGCCGCTCGACCGGCGCACCGCGTGACTGCGCCGTGCCCATGGCGACCGTGCCGATCGCGCCGCATTCGAAGTCGAAATGCACGTGGAAGAGCACCTTGCCGCGATCCTTCTCGACCTTGCGCGCCGTCAGCTTCGTGACCGGCGAGACGAGGAAGGAGACGAGGTCCATGTAGTGTACGCAGTGATGCAGGAAGAAGCCGGTGTAATCGACATTGCCGGCGAAGTAGCCGGGTGCCGTCATGTAGTAGCCGGTGAGACCGTAGACGGGGCCGAAGCGGCCGGAGCGCAGGATGTTCGCCGCGATCTTGTTGCCGGCCGAATAGCGCTTCATGAAGCCGAGAAGCAGTGGCTTGCCGGATTTTTCCGAAGCGGCGAGCAGTTCGCGGGCGCCCGCAGCGCTTCCGGATGGCGGCTTCTCCATGAAGACGGGCAGACCCCGTTCCAGCGCCATCTTGCCGAACATGAGGTGCTGGTCCGGCCCGACGGCCATGCCGACGGCGTCGATATCGGTGCGGCGGATGAGGGCCTCCGCATCGTTTGTGAGGTTTGACACGCCAAACTGCCGTCCGGCGGCAGCGAGCCTGTCGCCGTCGATATCGCAGAGCGCAGTCACCTGCACGTCATGGCGAACGAGCTGCGGAAGCAGCATCTGGGTGGCATGAATGCCGCAGCCGATCCAACCGATCTTGAGTGTCATCGACGATGTTCCGTAAGCAGGATGTGGGATTTGATGAATTCGCAGCTGGCGGCGAGGCGTTCGCTTTCGTCCTCGTGCGGCGGCCGCCACTGTGCGAAGGGGACGCCGAAGCGGTCGTCGTTGCGGCGGAAGGGTTCGAGCGACACGGGCCCCCGATAGCCGATCTCATGCAGCGCACGAAACACCGCAACCCAGTCCGTGGCGCCCGTTCCCGGGAAACCGCGGTGGTTCTCGTTGGCCTGGAAATGGACGACCCGCTTGCCGCCGAGCCGGATCGCCTCGGCGATCGAGGCTTCTTCCATGTGCATGTGGAACGTATCGAGCATAAGCTGGATGGCGGGATGATCGACGGCGTCGAGCAGCTCGATTGCCTGCTGCGTGGTGCAGAGCACGTCGCTCTCGAAGCGGTTGAGCGGTTCGACGGCAAGGATGACGCCGAGCCTGGCTGCATGGTCTCCCGCCTCCTTCAGGCCGGCGACGCAGCGCGCCTTGCGGGCGAGGCGCTCCGCCTCGTCCACCGGCTGCGGCGGGCGGCCGGCAAAGACCAGCGGATTGCCGGTGAGCGGGCCGCCGACGATGGTGGCCCCGAGTGCGGCGGCGCAATCGGCCGCATATTTCAGATAATCGATGCCGGCACGGTGGGCGGCGGGATCGTCCGAGGAGAGGTTGCGCTGGAGATTGACACGGGCGGCGAGCACGACGGAGAGCCCGGCGGCATCCAGGGCGCGCCGCGTCTCGGCGAGGTCGAGTTCGCCGGGTTCGGGCACGAGAAGTTCAACGAAATCGTAGCCGAGCCTTCGCATCTCGGAAAACAGCGGGAAGTGTTCAGCCGAAAAGGGCCGCGCATATTGCATGGAGATCAACCCGACGGGGTTCATGGTCAGTCCTCTTTCATTCGCAATCAGCCCTTCACCGCGCCCTGGGTCAGCCCACCGATGAGGCGGCGTTGCACGAGAAGGAAAAGCAGGGTGGCCGGCATGGCGCCGACGACGGCGCCGGCAGCAAGCAGGCCCCATTCGATCTGGTATTCGCCAATCAGCGTCTGGATCGCCACGGTGACAGGCCGCACGTTCTTGCCGCCCAGTGTCAGGGCGTAGAGATACTCGTTCCAGGCGGTGATGAAGATGTAGATGCCGGTGGAGATGATACCGGGCATGGTGAGCGGCAGGACGACGCGGCGCAGCGCCGTCAGCCGCGAGCAGCCGTCGATCATCGCTGCCTCGTCAAGGCTCTTCGGGATCGCCCCGATATAGCTCGTCAGCATCCAGACGGCGAAGGGAATGGCGACCGTCGCATTGGCAAGGATGAGCCCGAAATGCGTATCGAGGATGCCGGCTTTGCGCATCAGCACGAAGAGCGGCAGGATGAGCAGCACGATCGGGAACATGTTGATGAGCAGGAATTGCAGCATCAAGAGCTTGCGGCCTGCGAAGCGGAAGCGCGAGAAGGCGTAGGCCGCCGTTACCGCCACGGCAAGACCGAGCACGACGGTGCCGCAGGCGATGATGAGGCTGTCGAGCATGTTGCCGAGGAATGAGGTCTGCCGGAGCAGGCGCACGTAGTTGTCGAGGCTCCAGCCGGCGGGCGAGACGGAGACGCCGGTCGCGTTCAGCGTTTCGGTCGGCGTCAGCGAGGTCAGCACCATCCAGGCAAACGGCGCCATGGCGAAGAGAACGATGACGAGCACCGGCAGGTCGGTCGTCAGGATGCGGCGGAGTGTGGAGGGCTTGTTCATCGTTCGACCTCCCGCATGGTCCGGGCGAGATAGACGGCGACGATTGCGCCGAGAAGGATGGTGAAGGTGACGGCGATCGTCGTGCCGTAGCCGAAATCGAGGTTTTGGCGGGCACGAACGAAGGCGTAGAGCGGCAGGGTGTGCGTGGCATAACCCGGTCCGCCGCCGGTCATGACGAAGATCACGTCCATGGAATTGGCGACCCAGATGACACGGAGCAGCCCTGCCGTTGCCAGCACCGGCGCGATGCCGGGCAACGTGATGTGCACGAACTGCCGCCAGACCGAGGCGCCGTCGATCGAGGCGGCCTCGTAGTGGCTTTTCGGAATGCCCTGAAGGCCGGCAAGGATCATGACCGCGAAGAAGGGGAAGCCCTGCCAGGTCAGCGTCGCGATGATGGCATAGAGTGCAAGGTTGGGATCGGCAAGCCATGGCACGGCAGACTGCACGACGGAGAGGTAGAGCAGGATATCGTTCAGCACGCCGGTGTTGGGATCGTAGATCCAGCGCCACATCAACGCGATCACGACGCTCGGCAGGGCCCAGGGAATGATGATGAGCGCACGTGCCAGCCCTCGCCAGGGGAATTCCCGGTTGAGCAGCAGTGCCGTCAGCAGGCCAAGGCCCATCTGGAGCGGAACCGTCAGGCCGATCCAGATCGCGGTGTTGCCGAGCGCGGTCCAGAAGACGGGATCGGCGAAGAGCTTCGCATAGTTGCCGAAGCCGACGAAGCGGCTGGCATTCGGCTTCCAGAGGATGAGGTCGTAGAGGCTGGTGAAGACCGCCTGCACCATCGGGAAGAAGACGATGAAGAGCGTGACGAGCACTGCCGGCGCCAGCAGCATGTAGGGCATCAGCCGCACGCTCCACGGCGTGGGGATGGTCACGGCAGTCGATAGGGGGGCGGTTGTCGCGGTCATTCGGTCGTTCCCGGCCGTTGGCAATCAAAAGATCCCATCCGCCCTGGTGTTCGGGCGGGGCGGATGGGAAGGTGGAGCGGATGGAGGTCCGCCCGCTCCAGGGAAGATCATTGCTGCGCGAAGAGGGCTTCGAGCTGCTGCATCATCTGTTCGGAGGTGATCTGTCCGGTCAGCGCCTGCTGCATGGCCGTCTGCCAGGCCGTGTTGACGAATTCCGACGTTGCGGTGTTCTGCGGCAGCACATGGGCGAAGGGCAGGGACTGTACGGTGGCGTCGACGAAGCGGCGCTCATGCAGCGTCCAGTTGGCCGAACCGCTCTTGGTTACGGTCATCTGGCCGGTCGCCTTGTTGAAGGCGACGTTGTTCTCGCCCTCGGCAAGGAAGGAGATCCACTTCCAGGCAGCATCCTTCACTTCGGAGGAAGAGAAGATCGCCAGGGATTCATCGCCATAGGAGGTCCAGTGGCCACCGCCGCATTCCGGCACCGGAACGGCCGAGACCTTGTCGCCGAGCGCCTTGACCATGTCGTTCGACGAGCCGACGTGATGGATGGTCATGGCCGTCGTGCCGTTCTTGAAGGCCGCGGTGATTTCCTGGAAGCCGTCGTTCGGCGCGGACGCAGGAATGACCTTGTCCTTCTGGAAGAGGTCGATCAGCCACTGGTTGGCGGCGATCGCCTGCGGTGTCGTCAGGCCACCCGGCTCGAGCTTGGCACCCTGCGACAGGACGAAGGCGCCCCACTGGTCCCACCCGCCCTTGCCGCCGCGCAGGCCGAAGCCGTAGGTCGTCGGTGCCTTGGTGAGCTTGATGGCCGCATCGCGGAATTCGTCACAGGTCTTCGGTGGTGTCAGGCCGGCGGCTTCGAACAGGTCGGCGCGATAGTAGAGATAGAGCACGACATACTGGATGGGCAGGTAGTATTGCTGGCCGTCCGGCCCCTTGTTGAGCTCGAGAAGGTTGTCGAGCAGGTCGGCCTTGCCGGCCCAGCCGTCGATCTTCGCGCCCAGCGGCTCCAGCGCGCCCATTTCAAGCAGGCGCGGCTGGGCGAAGAGCTTCACCATTGCGGCATCCGGCGCATTGCCGCCAACGAGCGCGGTGTAGAGATTGTCGTAGTAGCTGTTCCACGGAACGTTTTCCGCTTCGATCTCGATGCCCGGATTGGCAGCCTCGAACTTCGCGACAAGATCCGCCATCGGATTTTCCGGATTGTCGAAGTGATACCAGAAACGAACGGTTTCCGCCGATGCGGTGCTCGCCAGCAGCGACGTTGCGAATGCGGCACTTACGGCCAGTGTCTTCCAGATTTTCATTGTCTCCTCCTTTGAAAATCGAATTCAGTTTGCACCGGCCATACGCCGGGCATCCGATCCTGCCGCCCGAAGCGCCTCCCGCGCGGCGGCAAGATCGAGCGTGTTCTGCAGAAAACCGTGCGTAACGCCCGGCACCACCGTCAGCGTTTCCTCGCGTTCGAGATGCTTCAGGCGCTCGTGCAGTGCGATGCTGTCGGACAGCAGGGGGTCGACCCCTGCTGCCATCAGGTGGAGCGGTGGCAGGGCCGCAAGCGCCTCGTCCGAGGCGAGCAGGGGACAGGCGAGCGGATCGGCCGAGGCGTCGCGATCGCCGACATACCAATGCCAGTAGCGCTGCATCTTCGCCGTCGTCAGTCCTGGTCCGTTCTCGAAATCCCGGTAGGATTCGGTGCGGAAATCACCGGCATAGGTGCCGTAGAAGAGAAGAGCGCCGGCAACTGGCTGGCGTCCGTTCTTCGCTTCGTGCAGCAGGGCGGCCAATGCGAGATTGGCGCCCGCAGAATCGCCGGACACGATGAGCGGGCCGGCCACCACGCCAAACGGCGCCGAGGCTACGAAGGCGCGGCGGATCGTGGCGATGACATCCATCAGGCCCGCGGGATAGGGATGTTCGGGCGCCAGGCGATACTCCGGCAGCAGCACCGGCAAGCCGGATTCCAGCGCGAGGACGCGGGCGCAACGCTCGTGTGTCTCCGGGCTGCAGAAGGCGAAACCACCGCCATGTACGAAGATGATCGCGCCGGTGCCTGCACCCGGAGGCACCAGCACCTTGAGGCGTACCCGCCCCGTGCCGAGGTCTGCGTCATCAGCGACGAAGGCTTCACCGATCGCCGCCATGGCGGGCAGGTCGACATTCCAGCGCCGGTTGCCTTCTTCCGAAAGTGCGCGGCCTTCGGCGGGCGGAAGGGTCGTCGGATCGACCAGCGGCCCGGTTTCAGCGGCGACGCGCGCAAGCAGCGCCGCCATCTCCGGCGACAGCTGCGACGGGTTCGGCATCGCGCTCATTGGGTCGCGTCCGGAAAGACGTCGGGGCCGAGATCGACGATCGTTGCGATGTGGTGGCGCAAGGCGGCGCTTGCCCTTGCCACGTCACCGCTCTCGATCGCCTCGATGATCGAGCCGTGCCGCTGGGCGGTCGCCACCAGATCGCGCGGGGTGATGCTGCGCGAGATCTTGAAGCGGTGATTGTGCACCAGGCAGCGATGCAGGATCGGATCGAGCGCCGGAAGCTGCGCATCCTGGAAGATGCGGCGATGGAAATCCCGGTCGAAGGAGGCCAGTTCCAGCTCGTCGCCCACCTTGGCGGCGTCGAGCATTTCGGCAAAGAGCGCCTTGAGATCGCCGACCAGCGTGCGGCTGGGTGCCTGGAGTGTCCGGACGATGCCGCTGCACTCGACCTGCAGGCGCACGCGGAACATTTCGACGGCCTCTGCCTCCGTGCATTCGGAGACCTGCGTGCCGCGATGACCCTGCCGGCGAACCAGGCCCTCTTCCTGCAGTTGCAGCAAGGCCTCGCGCACAGTGCCTTGGCTGCAGGCGAAATGAGCTGCCAGATCCAGCTCGGTCAACGCTGCCCCAGCTGGAAGCACGCCCAGCATGATGTCGCGCTTCAGTGCATTGAAGGTGGCGGCCGACTTTGCGGGCTTGGCCGGGCTGCGGGCATTCGGGGCTGTAGAAAAATACGTCATCGGCGGGCTCTCGGAGTTGCCAATCGTCACTGCTATCATTATTGATATTGATATCGATAATGAAGGTCAAGGGTCGAGTTGACCTTTTGGAGGAGAAAACCGTGACGGCAATCGCATTGAGGCAGATCCGGAAAACCTATGGCACGCTGCAAGTCATCCACGATGTCGACATCGACATTGCAAGCGGCGAGTTCCTGGTCCTCGTCGGCCCCTCCGGCTGTGGCAAGTCCACGCTCCTGCGCATGATTGCAGGCCTGGAGGAGATTTCCGGCGGCATTCTCGATATTGGCGGCAAGGTGGTGAACGCGCTGCCGCCGTCCGACCGCGACATCGCCATGGTGTTTCAGGATTACGCACTCTATCCGCATATGAGCGTACGCGAGAACATGGCCTTCGGCCTGAAGATGCGCGGCACGGCTGACGAGACGATCGACCGCCGGGTATCGCATGCCGCCGACATCTTGAAGATCCAGCCCTTCCTCGAACGGCGGCCGGCGCAGCTCTCAGGCGGCCAGCGCCAGCGCGTTGCCATGGGCCGGGCCATCGTACGCGAACCCTCGGCCTTCCTCTTCGATGAGCCGCTCTCCAATCTCGATGCGGCGCTGCGCGTCGAGATGCGCCTGGAAATCGCCAAGCTGCATAACCGTATGAAGGCGACGACCGTCTACGTGACCCACGACCAGGTGGAGGCGATGACGCTGGCCGACCGCATCGTCGTGCTGAATGCCGGCAGGATCGAGCAGATCGGCCCGCCGCTCGAACTCTATCATCGCCCGGCAAGCCTGTTTGTCGCGCGCTTCATCGGCAGCCCGACCATGAACACCCTGCCGGCCACGATCGTTGCTGACGGCAGTGGCAGCGCGCTGCGCCTGAAGGAGCGCACCCTGTCGCTGGCAGGCATGGGGGGACAGCCGATGCCCGCCAGCGAGGTCGTTTTCGGCATTCGCCCGGAGGACCTTGTCGCCTGTCCGCCGGAGGAGGCCTGGTTCAGCGGTGAGCTTGCCGTTGCCGAGCGGCTGGGAAGCCAGACCTACGGCTATGTGGAAATCGGCGAAGCGCGCATGCTGACCGTCGAATTTCCGCGCAACACACCGATCCGCGTCGGTGAGACGATCCATGTGCGGCCGAACATGGAGGCCATCCACCTGTTCGATACCGCAACGGGTCTGCGCATCAACTAGGCCGGGGGTTCTCGCCCCGGAAACAGGCGATGGTCCAGAGCCTGTCGCGCACCGCCCGTTTGTGTGGCTGGCCGGAAACGCACGATCACGCCCGGCCTCCTGCCCTCCTGCGCGCCACGAGGCGCGCCATGACGCACAGAAGCTCGAACATGATCGTCGCACCGGCAAGCGACGTCATCCCGGCCAGGTCGAAGGGCGGGGCGACTTCGACCACGTCCGCGCCGACGATGTTTACGCCCTCGAGCAGACGCACGAGGTGCTGCGCCTCCCGGGTCGAAAAGCCGCCGAGCTCCGGCGTGCCGGTGCCCGGTGCCATCGACGGATCGATGGAATCGATGTCGAACGTGACATAAGTCGGCGCATCCCCGACGATCTGGCGGGCCTCCGCCATCACCGCAGCGACGCCGCGTTCGACGAACTCCTCCATATAGATGATGCGGATACCCTGCTTCACCGCCCAGTCGTGTTCGTCGGGGGCATAGATCGAGCCGCGGATGCCGATCTGCACGGTGCGGCGCGGATCGATGAGGCTTTCCTCGATGGCTCGGCGGAAGGGGGTGCCGTGCGTATAGGGATTGTCACCGAAATAGGTGTCGTTGGTGTCGGAATGGGCATCGAAATGGATAAGGCCCACCGGTCCGGACGCGGCAACGGCGCGCAGGACGGGCAGCGTCGTGAGATGGTCGCCCCCCACGGCAAGCGGCAGCGCACCGGCCTCGATGACGGTGCGCATGCCGCCTTCGATCAGCTTCAGCGCATCCATGAGGTCGATGGGGTTGATCGGCAGATCGCCGACATCGGCGATGTTGGCGATTGTGAAGGGCTGGGTCTTCGAGGCGTGATGGGTGCTGCGCATCAGGCTTGAGGCGCTGCGCACCTCCCGGGGGCCATGGCGGGCGCCGGCGCGGTTCGTCGTGCCGCCGTCCCAGGGAATGCCGACAAGCGCGATGTCGAGGCCCACGGCGGTCTCGACCGCCGGCAGGCGCATAAAGGTCGAATGGCCGGCGAAGCGTGGTACCTTCGCCGCATCGACGGGTTGGTGGAAGGCGTTCTGCATGGCGGTTTCCTAGTTGAACTCTTGGCGCAGGATGTCGACGATCCGGCTTTCGCAGTCGGCGAGCAACCATTCGCCCTTCTCGGCCGACGATCCGGCAGTCAGGGACAGTACCCCGGATGGCGGCACTTCCTCGGCAGGCTTCGGGTACCGGTCATAGGGTTTGAAGGCCGCGGGACCATCATGCAGCGCCCGGTCAAGATCGACGAGGTCGGGGCGGACCGCCAGCATCATCGAGGTTTCGATCACGCTTGCATGTTCGAGCTCGATGCCGGGATAGCCGTCCGGGAAGATCCTGTCGATGGTCGCAGGCTGTGCCAGTTCCCAATGGTCCATACGCAGGATCGTGAGGTCACTGGCCTTTTCGCGGCCGATGGCGTCGAGCGCCAGCTCGATCCCCTCGACGGACGGCCAGATATTCTCGTAGTGGCCGTTGAGGACGACGATGCGCCGGATGTTCTGCCGGTAGAGTTCGGTGATCACGTCCCTGACGACGAGCGAGAACGTGTTGGCGGTAAGATTGAGCGTGCCGGGAAAGGCGGGGCCGCCACCCGAGCGTGGCTGCGAGCGATTGCCGTAGGGAATGGTCGGCAGCACGATGCCGCCAACGGCCCGGGCGACGCGTTCGCAGATCGCCGTCGGCAGCACGACGTCGACATTCACGGCCATGTGTCGGCCGTGCTGCTCCGTCGCGCCGAGCGGCAGAAAGACAGGTGCGCCGGAGGCGACCTTCTCGGCGATTTCGGCCCATGTTATTTCGCCCCAGAATACGGAATTCTTCATTGTGCTCTCCTTCACAGCATCACCGCGCCACAGTTTGCCCCCAGGCACTGTCCGGTAAACAAGGTCGCCCCGGGGCCCGCGAGGAAGATGACGCTCGCCGCCACCTCCTCGGGGTGCCCGATCCGGCCGAGCGGATTGGCGGTCTCGGCGGCTTTCATATCCATGCTCATGTTCTCGAAATCGAGAAGCGGCGTATCGGTCGGGCCGGGGGCTATGGCGTTGACGAGGATGCGCGGAGCCAGCTCGCGGGCCCAGGATCGGGTCAACGCCAGCAGAGCGGCCTTCGTCGCGCAGTACATCGAGGCGTTCGCGCGTCCGAGATAGGCCAGTTCCGAGACGATGTTGATGATCCTGCCGCCCGCCGGCAGATGGGGAAGGGCTTCGCGCGCGACGAAGATCGCGCCGCGGACATTGACGGCATACATCCTGTCAGCGTGCTCTGCGGACATGTCCGCGAGCGGGACCTCCTCGATGATGCCGGCATTGTTGACGACAATATCGAGGCCGCCGAGCCGGGCGGCAGCGCGCGAGACCGCGTCGATGACCTCCGCCTCGACGGTCAGGTCGCAGCGCAATATCTCCAGATCGAGGCTCGGTGTCGCGCGGTCGAGGCCGATGATTTCGGCTCCGGCCTCCTTCAATGCGATCGCCGCCGCTTTTCCGATGCCGCTGGCTGCGCCCGTGACGATCGCTTTCTTTCCTGCAAGCGGTTTCACCATGGCACCTCTCCCCGGTCTACCCCCAGGGATTGACCCGTGATGTTGGTGGCGCGTTCCGAAGCGAGGAACAGATAGGCCTCCTGCAGGTCGTCGGGTTCCATCAGGCCTGCGAGGGCCTGACCGGCGACAATGTCCGCCAGAAGACCCGCCTCGTTCGTGCCGCGCGCGGCAGCCATCAGGCTGAGCGACCGCATGGATGCTTCCGTGCGCACCCAGCCGGGGCAGACCGCATTGACTCGGATGCCGAGCGGGCCGAGTTCCTTCGCCCAGGTTTTCGTGAGGCCGATGATGGCGTGCTTGGAGGCCACATATGCATCGAACTGCGCCTCGGCGACGCGCCCCCAGATCGATGCCGTGTTGACGATCGTACTGCCCGGCCGCATGCGGGCGATCGACCGGCGGGTTACCGTGCTGGTTCCGATGATATTGATCTCGATGATCCGTCGGAAGACCTCCTCAACACGCTCGCTCTCCGAGACGAGCGGCGTCATGCGCTCGAAGCCGGCATTGTTGATGAGGACATCGATGCGCGGAATGGTCGACAAGGCGTCCTGCACGGCATCGCCGTCGGTGATGTCGACCTTGTAGGGCCGGGCGCCGAGTTCCTTTGCCGCGCCGAACACGCCGTCGTCGTCGGCAAGAATGTGGACGTCACCGCCAAGGGCGGCAAACCCCCTGGCGACACCCAGGCCGATGCCGCGGCTCGCCCCCGTGACGAGCACGGTTTTTCCCTGGAATGAAAGGTTCACATCATGTCTCCCGTTTCGTTGCGAATGAGGTGGAGAACGTGGTTCCGCAGCGCGAAGAATTCGGGCAATTCGCGGGATTCGAGCGTACGATCGGTGCCGAGCCTAGCGGCGACATCGATATCCGCGACCACCCGGGCAGGGCGGCGCGAGAACACGATGATGCGGTCGGCCAGGAAGACGGCCTCTTCCACATCGTGCGTCACGAAGATGATTGTCTTCTTCTCGCGGCTGTGGATCCGCCGGAGCTCCACCTGCAGTCGCTCGCGTGTCAGGGCGTCGAGCGCGCCGAACGGTTCGTCCATCAGCAGCACGTCGGATCCAGCGGCAAGGGACCGTGCGATCGCCACCCGCTGCCGCATGCCACCGGAAATGCGGTTCGGGTAGGCGCCGGCGAAATCCTCGAGGCCGACGAGGCGAAGATAGTGCCGGGTGCGGGCCGTCTTTTCCTCTTTCGTGAGATCCGTCCTGTAGCGCATGCCGAACTCGATGTTGCCTTCGACCGTCAACCAGGGAAAGGAGGAATAGGACTGGAACACCATGCCGCGCCGCCGGTCGGGTTTGTCGATGATCTCCCGATCCAGCCGCACACAGCCTTCCGTCGGGGTATCGAGGCCGCCGGCCATGCGCATCAGGGTCGTCTTGCCGCAGCCCGACGGGCCGAGGAAGACGACGAACTGGGTGCGCTCGATGGCAAGGCTCGTACGGCTGACGACGTTGACCGGCCCGAAGACCTTCGTGATGTTGTCGAACTGAAGGTAGTCTTGCATGGTCGGCCTCACAGGTAACGGAACAGGCGCCGGTGCGCGAGGCGCAGCAGCTGGTCGGTGATGAGCCCGATCAGGCCGATGACGACGACCCCCGCAATGACCTCCGGTGTTTTGACGAACCGACGCGCAGACCAGATGACGTAACCTATGCCGGAATCGGCGGCGACGATCTCCGCGATGATGAGATAGGTCCAGCACCAGCCGAGGGTGATGCGCAGGTTGTCGACCAGCGACGGCGCCATGGCGCGCAGCGCGACATCGGTCATGACGTGGCGGGAGTTCGCACCGAGCGTCCTTGCGACCTCGACGAACTCGTTCGGCACGCGGCGCATGTCATCGGCGACGAAGAGAACGAGCTGGAAGAAGGTGCCCAGCCACAGGAGGAAGATCTTGGTCGGCTCGCCGACGCCGAACCAGATGATCGACAATGGTACGAGGGCTGGGACCGGCAGGTATCGGATGAAGTCGACGATCGGTTCGAGGGCGGCGCCGACGATCCGGTAGCTGCTCATCAGGATGCCGATCGGAATGGCCATCACGGCCGCAATCAGGAAGGCGCCCCAGACCCGGGCGGCGGAGACCCCGGTGTGATAGAGCAGCGACTGCTGCGTGAACATGCTCCACAGGGCCGTGAAGACGCGGCTTGGCGCGGGGAGAAACTGCGGGCTGATCAGTCCGGTTCGGGCGGCAATCTCCCAGATGGCCAGCAGCAGAATGGCCGCGGCGGCTCCGACGAGTGCTTCCACGAACGGCGTGGCCCGGCCTCTGAAGACGAAAAGGTTCTTGAACATGGGCAAACCAGGGCAAAGAGAAGGGGCCTCGGCACCTTGGCAGGCGCCGAGTAAAGGCCTTCCGGTTTCCGGAGCGTTACGGAGTGGCGGGCAGTGTGCTGATGATCGAGTTGTCGATCTGCTCGCTTGCCACGAGCTTGTTGTCGGCTGCGCCGTTCTCCAGGTTCAGGTCCATGACGGTATCGAAGACGGTGCCGAGTTTGCCGAGCGTGCCGCCGGTGCCCATATAGTCCCGGGCCTGTGCCAGGGTCGTGTAGGCGAGGCTGCCCTTCACGATGCCGGTCACCTCATCGGGTGTCAGCCCGAACTCGGGAGCCACCATTTCCGCGAACTGCTGCGGTTCGGCGTGGATGAAATCGACGGCTTCGTAGATGCAGGCGAGGAAGGCCGCGTACTTCTCGGGTGAGGCCTTGAGATCGTCGTTGCGGGCGATGATCGCGTCGACGATCAGGCCGGGATAGTCCTTGGAGGTCAGGAACTGCTTGGCGCCGGGGCGGCTGGAATTTGCGATCGCCTGCGACATGAACGGCTCGTAGGTGGCGACGGCGGCGATGCTGTCATCGGCAAAGACCGCCGCGGTGTCCGCCGAGGCGATATCCTTGAGGCTGAGGTCGGCGAGCGACAGCCCGGCTTCCCGCAAGGCCATCTGCAGGAGCAGCCGCGCCGGGATGTTGGGTTCGGCAGCGATCGTCTTGCCCTTGAGGTCGGCGACGGTCTTGATCTTGTCATCGGCAATGATGCCGTCGCTTCCGACGGATTCGTCAATAATACCGATGATGATGCCAGGCGTGTCCTTGTCGCGCGGGCGCCCCTGATATTCGCCGACCGAGCGCATCTGGACCTCGATGTCCCCCCGGGTCATGGCGGCCATCACATTGGCAAGGTCGTCTTCGAAGCGGATGGTGACGTCGAGATTGCGCTTGGCAAAGCACTCGTTCTTGATGGCGACATGCACAGGGGCAAAGCCGAGCCAGGTGGGCGTGAGTATCCTGATTTGCTCGGCACTGTGGGCCGCCGATACAGTCGTAAGAGACATGGCTGTGGCTGCAGCCAGCTTGAAGATGGCGTTCATTGTCGATCCCCTTGTTTGTTATGGGGGCAGATTTGCCATTTCATGCATTGAAGTAAATCAAATTGTTTGCAATGTTGCATTGAAAATTACCGATGTATGAGTATTTGCAATGCGCCGGCTCGACAATATCGATATCCGCCTGCTGCGGGTCTTCGTCGCCCTTGCCGATGCGCGGGGCTTTGCCGATGCGCAGATCGCGCTCAACCTCTCGCAATCCACGCTGAGCACCCATCTCGCGGAGCTGGAAAAGCGCATTGGCGCGCAGTTGTGCTTTCGCGGGAAACAGCAGTTCCGGCTGACGGAGATCGGCCAGGCGACCTATGATGCGGCGCAGAAACTGTTCCTCGACCTCGACAATTTCACGCTGCGCGTCAGTTCCGCCACGGGAAATCTCTCGGGGCGGCTACGGGTCGGGGCTTCCGACGGGATCTATACGAGCGAGCAGCTTGGGCTGCATCGCGCCATCGACCGCCTGCTGGCGGGTGGTGCGGATGTCTTCATCGAGCTGACGCTTGGAACGCCTTCGGAGCTGGAGCAGATGGTTGCCGATGGCGAGCTCGACGTTGCGATCGGCCCGTTTTCCCAGAAAGCCCCGAGCGTCACCTATATCGACTTCACGTCGGAGCCCCATTCGCTCTATTGCGGGGCGAAGCATCCGCTCTTTGGCAAGAAGGACAGCGACATCGACCTGCGTGATATCGAGAACAGCCGTTTCTCCGTTCGGCGCTACCGCTACTTCGACGATCTCTATCTGGTCGGCCATCCGCGCGCGAGCGCGTCGGTGGTGGAAATGGAGGGGCAGGCCATGATGCTCCTGTCGGGCCATTTCATCGGTTTCCTGCCCTGCCACTTTGCCGCGCCCTGGGTGAAGGAGGGCCGTCTTCGCGCGTTGAAGCCGGCGAGCTTCGATTTTTCCTCGATGCATCGCATCGCCTACCGCACGCAGAACGGTTCCAGCCCGATCATCCTGGCCTTCCTGGAGGCAGTTCGCATCGCGAAAAACGATGGACCGTGAGTGAGGGGATAGCCGAGCCGGCATCGCCTCTCTGATCTCAAAAATCGGGGAAACTCGGCTGGCGTCTTAGATGCTCGAGAAAGCGGGATTGCAGCCCGCTTGGCAGCCAGTTTTCACGCATCGTGATGCCGATGGTGCGCATGCCGAGCCGTGCGCGCACATCTTCTGCGACGGGGATGAGGCTCAACAGGTTTTCGCGTTCCTCGATGGCAATCTGCCGGCGGGAGAGCATGGACAGGCGATCGCTTTCCAGGATGATGGCGCGGGTCAGGACGAGCGAACTGGTTTCGATGCTGGCGCGCGGCGGCGCGGACGAACCTTCGAACAGGGCATCGAAGGCCGCGCGGATGGGTGTACCCGGCCGCTGGGCCACCCATTCCTGTTTTGCGAGATCGTCGAGTGAGGCGCCCGTCGCGCCACCTGCGAGGAGCGGGTGACCCGGCCGGCCGACGATTGCATAGGGATCGTCGAACAGTGCCTCCGTCCTCAGGCCGGCAAGATCGCTTCCCGAGCGCAGCGCGCCGATGAGAATGTCGCTCGCGCCGATGCGCAATTGCTGGGAGAGGAGTTCATAGGAGCCGTCGGCGATCTCGATCCGAGCATTGGGATAGGCTGCCAGCAGCGGGTTGATCGCGCGGGCGAGCAGCAAGGTGCGAGCAAGCGGCAGGCTTGCGATCTTGATGCGCCCCTCCATACGGCCTTCGAGTTCCCGCAGTTCGTCAACGGCCTGTTCGAGTTCGGTCAGTGCCACGCGCCACCGCATGGCAAGCCTGTGCCCGACCGCGTTCGGCGCCACGCCGCTCGGACCCCGCACGAAGATCGTCTTTCCGACATTCGCCTGCAATTCGTGGAGGATCCGGTGCAGCGCGGTCGGCGAGCTGCCGCCGCTGCGGGCGGCTTCCGTTATGGAGCCGCTGCCGGAAAGCGCGATCAGCGCCTCGATCTGGCGAAAGCCGATGCGCACCAGCGCCTTGGAGATCAGGGCCGGGTCGCGCTGTGAACTGGCGCCGAGCGCCTGACCGAGGGCGGCAGTGAGCTGGTCATCCATGCGGCGCAATCGGGCGAGCAGCACCGTGCCAGCCGGCGTCGGCTGGCTGCCGGCGGCATAGCGGTCGAGGAGCCGTGCGCCAAAGCGGGCCTCGATGCCGGCCAGCGCCACCGTGACAGACGGCTGGGAGACGTTCAGCTGCGCAGCGGCACGGTTGAGGCTGCCCATCTCGCAGACCTGCATGAAGACGCGCAAGTGGCGGAGGTTGAGGTCGGTGGCGATCATGCAATCTCTAGAATCAGATTCGCAAAAAGCTATAACACGGCACAGCTTTCGTATTAGCACTTGGGATACGATCGATGCCAGTGTTGCCTCGAAAATTTGAGGAGCATGGATATGCAGAACAAGACCGGACTCGTCGTCAGCGCACACTCGGCGGATTTCGTCTGGAGGGCCGGTGGCGCGATCGCGGCGCACGCAAGGCAGGGCTACGACATCACTGTCGTCTGCCTGTCGTTCGGGGAAAGGGGCGAGTCGGCAAAGCTTTGGCGCAAGCCCGGCATGACGCTCGAAGCCGTTAAGGCGGACCGCCGCCGCGAGGCGGAAAACGCCGCGCGGGCCCTCGGTGTCCATGATATTCAGTTCTACGATCTCGGGGACTATCCGATGCAGGTCACGCCGGAAGCCTTCGATCGGCTTGTCGATCTCTATCGTGCGCTCCGACCGGAGTTCATGCTGACGCATTCCCGGCAGGACCCGTACAATTTCGACCATCCGATGGCGACCGAGTTCGCCCAGCACGCGCGGGTCATCGCGCAGGCGCATGGCCACAAGCCCGAGGTGCCGGTGCTTGGCGCGCCGCCCGTCTACCTCTTCGAGCCGCACCAGCCCGAACAGTGCAACTGGAAGCCCAATTTCCTGCTGGATATCAGTGCGGACTGGGAGAGGAAACTGGCAGCAATCAAGTGCATGGAGGGGCAGGAGCACCTCTGGGAATATTATACCCGGGTTGCCCTGCAGCGCGGCGTGCAGGCTTCACGCAATTCGGATCACAAGATTGTCCATGGCGAGGCTTATGAAGCGGTGTTTCCGCATGTGACGGGCACGCTCGGTCATGGAGCGCTGGCATGAGCGTGGTCTATCGCAACATCGAGCGTGCACCGCTCGACATCGTCGACGGTCTTGCGGCATGCGGCGTGGCGACGGTGCACGAGGCCATGGGGCGCATCGGCCTGATGCAGTCCCATATGCGTCCGATCTGGCGCGGCGCGCGCATTGCGGGTACGGCGGTGACGGTCTCCATTCCACCGGCGGACAACTGGATGATTCATGTCGCTGTGGAGCAGTGCCGGGAGGGCGACATTCTCGTCGTTGCCCCGACCTCGCCCTGCGATGCCGGCTATTTCGGCGAACTGCTCGCAACCTCGCTTCAGGTGCGCGGTGTGCGCGGCCTGGTGATCGAGGCCGGTGTTCGCGATGTTGCGGAGCTTGAGGCGATGGGCTTTCCCGTCTGGTCGCGGTTCGTGTCTGCGCAAGGCACGGTCAAGGCGACGCTGGGCTCCGTCAACGTTCCGATCGTCTGCGCCGGTGCCGCGATCGCGCCCGGCGACGTCGTCATCGCTGATGACGACGGGGTGATGATCGTTCCGAAGGCCGGGGCGGAGGCGGCGCTTCAGGCCTCGCGAGCGCGGCTCGACAAGGAGCAGCAGACACGCGTGCGGCTCGCTGCCGGTGAACTCGGGCTCGACATCTACAGGATGCGCGAGGCGTTGGCGGCCAAGGGGCTGACCTACCTCGATTGATCGAAGCCGGGAAAGGGGGAGGAACCTTTTTCCGCAAGGGAGGACGAATGACCACGATTGCTTTCATCGGCTTCGGCGAGGCGGCGCAATCCATCGCCGGCGGCCTTGCTGGTCGCAAGGCTGCAAAGCTTGCAGCCTATGATCTGCGCTTTGCAGATCCGGCGGCGTCCGCCGGCCTGCTTGACCGGGCCGCGCAGCGCGGTGTGGAGCCGCTTGCCGACATCGCGGGCATTGCCACGGCGGATGTCGTCCTGTCGCTCGTCGTCGGCTCTGCGACACGGGCCGTCGCCGCTTCGGCAGCACCGCATCTCTCCGAACGGGCGATCTTCATCGATCTCAATTCGGTGGGCCCCGACACCAAGGCGCTTGCCGCCGGGGAAATCGCGATCGGCCGGGGAAGCTTCGTCGAAGGGGCCGTCATGGCTCGCGTCCCTCCCTATGCCGAGAAGGTGCCGATCCTCGTCGCCGGCGCACGGGCGGGCGAGGCGGCTGAACGGCTGAACGCGCTCGGCATGAATCTGGAGGTCGTCGGCGAGACGCCGGGCCAGGCCTCGTCGCTGAAGATGATTCGCTCGGTCATGATCAAGGGCGTGGAAGCGCTGTTGATCGAAGCGCTATCCTCCGCGGAGCGGGCGGGCGTGACCGAGCGCATCCTTGATTCCGTGCAGGAAACCTTTCCCGGGCTCGACTGGCGACAGGTGGCGGACTACTACCTATCGCGAACCTTCGAGCACGGCGCGCGCCGCGTGACCGAGATGACCGAAGCGGCCGAGACGATCGAATCGTTCGGCCTGGAGGCTTCCATGTCACGGGCCGCCTGCAAGACCATCGCCGCCGCCCATGCGGCGATGAAGGACCAGGGCCTTGCCGTGGCCGACGGATACCGCGGTTTCGTGCCGGTGATGGCGCGCCGCGTGGCAAAGGATCTCTGAGATGGACGGTATTCTCCAGTCGCTCGGCGTCATCTTCAGCTTTTCGGGTCTGGCGGTCCTCATCGTCGGCGCTCTGCTCGGAATCGTGATCGGCGCCCTGCCGGGCCTCGGCCCGTCGATCGGGCTCAGCCTCCTCATCCCCTTCACCTACAATCTCGGCCCAGAGCTGAGCATGCTGATGATGATCTCGCTCTACACCTCGGCCGAATATGGCGGGTCGATCAGCGCAATCCTTCTTTCGACACCCGGAACGGCGGCGGCGGCCGCGACCGCCATCGATGGTTATGCCATGGCGCGCAAGGGCAAGGCCAACGAGGCGATCTCGATCTCGCTGACCGCATCGACCGTGGGGGGTGTCTTTGGTGGGCTGGCCCTGCTGCTGCTGGCCATGCCGCTTGCCTCGCTCGCCCTGAAGTTCGGCCCGGCGGGCTACTTCGCCGTCGGCGTGTTTGGCCTCACCTCGGTGGCAGCCCTGTCCGGTGGTTCGCTGGTGAAGGGCCTGGTCTGCGCCGCTTTCGGGCTTGCACTGGCGACAATCGGGATCGATCCCATTGCCGGCACGCCGCGTTTCACCTTCGGCCTGTTCGAGCTCTACGAAGGCGTCCCCTTCCTTGCCGCGCTCATCGGCCTCTTTGCCGTCTCTGAGGCGCTCGTCATGATCGAGAGCCGCGTTGCCGCAGCGCCCATCATCAAGGACAAGGTCGGTCATGTCTTCATGTCGGGCGCGCTCTGGAAGGAGACCTGGCGCTCCATGCTGTCGGGCTCGATCATCGGCACCCTGCTCGGCATCCTGCCCGGCGTCGGCGGCAACATCGCCTGCTGGGTGGCGCGGGACTATGCCCGGGCGCGCGATCCGCACCCGGAGGAATATGGCCATGGCTCGGCCAACGGCATTGCTGCCCCGGAAGCCTCCAACAACGCGACGGTCGGCGGTGCGCTCGTTCCGCTGCTCGCACTCGGTGTGCCGGGTTCACCCACGACCGCCATCATGGTCGGTGCGCTGATCATGCATGGCCTGCATCCGGGACCCCAGCTCTTCACCGAAGCGCCGTCGCTGGTCTATGCGATCCTCTTTGGCACGATCATCGCATCGCTGGTGCAGTATGCCGCGGGCTCGCTGTTTCTGCCCCTGATGGCGCGGGTGATGCGCCTGCCGGATGCGGTGATCGCCGTCGGCATCATGGCCTTTGCCGTGCTCGGTGCCTTCGCCATCCGCAACCTGATGTTCGATGTCTATCTGATGCTCGGCTTCGGCGTCGTCGGCTACCTCATGAAGAAGCTGCGCTTCCCTGTCGCACCGATCATCCTTGCCATGGTGCTCGGCTATCTCGTGGAATCGAACTACCGGACCGCGTTGGTGTCCTCGCAGGGCGATTACACGATTTTCATCACTGATCCCGTCAGCCTGCTGTTCCTCGTTCTCAGCCTCGTCAGCCTGCTGACACCGCTGTGGCGCCGGCTCCAGGCACGCCGCATGCGCCGGCTCGACGAAACCGCAAACGGCGCCTTGCGCTAGATACTCAACAAACTGGAGGAGAAGACATGACGATCAACAGAAGAACATTCGGCACGCGCATGGCAGGGGCTGCTCTTGGACTGGCGCTTGCGCTTTCGAGCGTCGCCCTGCCGGGCCCTGCCGCCGCCGCCGGCTTCCCGGAAAAGTCCGTGACACTGGTGGTCTGGGCGGGCGCTGGAGGGGCGCTCGATACCTATGGCCGCAAGCTTGCCGAACTCCTGGAAAAGGAGTCCGGCTGGACCGTGAAGGTCGACAACCGGCCGGGCGGCAGCGGTGCCGTCGGCGTGTCCCAGATCATGACCCAGCCGGCGGACGGTTACAACATCCTCGTCTTTACGGGAACGCTGACCTTCGGCATCGCCCAGGGACTCATTCCCTTCGAACTCAAGGACTTCCGCATGCTGCGCGCCATGCAGTCTGAGCCGTCCTCGCTGGCCGTATTGTCCGATAGTCCCTACAGGTCGGTCGGCGACTTCGTGAAGCACATGAAGGACAATCCGAACGGGCTGAAGGTCGGCGGCCATGCGCCCGGCGGCTTCCACCAGTACATGCTCTACCAGCTGATGAAGGCGGGCGGCTTCGAGAGTGGCTGGATCCCGCACGACGCTTCCGGCAAGGTGACGCTCGCCCTGCTTGGCAAACACATCGACGCGGCGATGATGACCCCCTCGACCGGCCTGGCGCAGGTCAAGAGCGGCGACATCAAGCTTCTGGGCATCTCCACCGAGAAGCGCAGTGACTTCCTGCCCGACGTGCCGACTTTCAAGGAGCTCGGCTACGACATCGAGGGGGCGGTCTGGCGCGGTATCGCCGTGAAGGCCGGAACGCCGGATGACGTCGTCGATACGATCCAGGCGGCCGTGGACAAGGTTACGGCCTCCGAGGACTGGAAGAAGTTCCAGACCGAACAATTCCAGGATAGCCCCGACTGGAAGGAGGAGGAATTCACCAAGCGCGCGGAAAGCGATCTCGCCAACCAGCTCGAATTCCTCAAGGCGAACGGATACGCCCAATGACCAACCAGGCTTCGGTTGTTCCGGGCTCGAACCTCTCCCCCGCATCGGGGGGAGAGGCGCCCCGCCGGCACTTCTGGCAGAACCTCGTGGCCGCTTGTGTGTCACTGGCGTGGAATGCGGGCTTTCTCTTCATGAGCCTTGCGCTTCCGGCCGGCCATTCGCGGGGCGATGTCGGGCCGGGTTCGCTGCCGATGCAGGTGTCTATCTTCGGTCTTGTCGTCTCGGCGGTCTATCTCGTGCAGGTGTTGCGCGGCGTGGATCTCGGCGGGGCGAGCGAGCGGATCGACATAGCGCGCGTGACAGGTTTGCTCGGCCTCTTCGTCGCAGCGGTGCTCAGCGCGAACTGGATCGGGCTCGCCCTTTGTCTCGGCATTGGCACAGGCGTTGCGACACTGCTTTTCCCCGGTGAAAAGCCGTTGGTGCGGGCGGTTGCGACGGGGGGCGGCTTCTGGCTGATCGCCTGGGGCTTGTTCGGCAAGCTGCTGGAGCTGCCGCTTCCCTGACCGGGCGTGCTCCGGTTCCTTGATTTTTACCGCATTCTCCGACGCCGAAGCGGTGCCGCTCCGGCTGGAGATGCCCTCGACCGATAGGAGAAACGGACATGACGGCGGATGGCATCCCCTGCATGATGATGAGAGGCGGCACGTCGAAGGGGGCCTACTTCCTTGCCGATGACCTGCCTTCGGACCCGGCGGAGCGCGATCGGCTGCTTCTGCGCATTATGGGTTCGCCCGATCCCCGCCAGATCGACGGCATCGGCGGTGCGGATCCCCTGACCAGCAAGGTGGCCGTAGTGCGGGCCTCGGCGCGGCCGGGCTTCGATGTCGATTTCCTGTTCCTTCAGGTCTTTGTCGACCAGCCGCTCGTCAGCGACAGCCAGAACTGCGGCAACATCCTCGCCGGCGTCGGCGCCTTTGCCGTCGAGCGCGGGTTGGTGCAGGCCGACGAAGGTGAAACCACCGTTCACATCTACATGGAGAACACGGCGCAATCCGCCGTGGCGCGCATCCGCACGAAGGCCGGCCGGCCCGTCTATGCCGGCGACGCGCGCATCGACGGCGTGCCGGGATCGTCGGCACCCGTCTACCTTGCCTTCACGGATGCCGCCGGTTCGAGCTGTGGGGCCCTTTTGCCGACCGGCTCGGCCGCGACGGAAATCGACGGCGTCACCTGCACGCTGATCGACAACGGCATGCCCGTCGTCGTGATGCGTGCCGCGGATTTCGGCCTGACGGGCTATGAAAGCCGCGAGGAACTGGAGGCGAACGTGGACGCCAAAGCACGTATCGAACGCATCCGGCTCGCCGCAGGTCCCTTGATGAATCTCGGCGATGTCGAAAAGAAGTCCGTACCCAAGATGACGCTCGTCGCTCCGCCGACGGGTGGCGGAGCCATCATGACGCGCAGCTTCATTCCCCACCGCGTTCATGCGTCCATCGGAGTGTTCGGCGCACTTAGCGTGGCAACGGCCTGCATGTTCCCCGAAAGCCCTGCCGCCGCCCTTGCCGTGCTGCCAGAAGGGGACGCCAAGACAGTTGCCGTCGAGCACCCGAGCGGCAATATGGAAATTCTCCTGCGGCTGGACGGTAAGGCTCCCGGAGGATTGGGCGAGTGCTCGTTCCTGCGTACCGCTCGCAAGCTTTCCGACGGCCGGGTGTTCGTGGAATAGCGCTCCATCGCCTCGCGCGGTCGCCTCCATCTTTTCAAATGCTGCTTGCGTCCCCGGGACGTGGTGACAATCTGGCTGAAGGATAATGGTGTGCCAGGCGTGTCGCTTCATGTGGAGCCGGAGCCTGGGCTTTCAAAGGTCGCGAAGGAGCTTGGGTCGCTCCGGCTTTCGACTGCCGGGGCAGCGGCCGCCGATGTCGCCAGCGTGATGTGCGCCAATCTCGCAGCGATCCAGGTTGCGTTCCTGTCTCAATAGGTCGCTGGCTGTGGAAGCACGGGCTCTTCCGGAAGCTCGCCTTCGTCTTGCTGACGGCGATGGACCGGCCTCCAGCATTTCGGTTCCTGCCAGCGCAGTCGCCGCTCCTGCGGCTGGACATTCAAGCCGGTCGCGGGCTAGACGGGGTGTCTGGATTCGTCGATGGCGGATGCGATAGGCCGGCAGCGGTGGGGCACGTGGCAGTTACGATCAAGGACATTGCTAGGCAGGCCGGCGTTTCGACGGCAACGGTGTCGAAGGTCCTGAACCGGAAGGATTCGGTGATCGGGGACGAGACACGCCAGAAAGTGCTGTCGCTTGCGCGGGAGCTGAACTACACGCCGAATTCGCTGGCGCGTTCGCTCGTTACGCGCAAATCGCATGTCATCGGCATCATCGTTCCTGATATCCTCAATCCATATTTCACCGAACTGGTGAGGGCGTGCGACGATGCGGCCCGCCTGCGCGGCTATACGACTCTCGTTTGCAATTCCGAGGGCATAGCGGAAATCGAGACGGCACACCTGACCTCCTTCGGCGGGCATCGTGTGGATGGGGTGCTGCTTGCTGCCAGCGACGTCATTCCCGATACAGAGCTTCTCGATGCCCTTCGTATCCCTTTTGTCTGCATGGACCGGGAGATCGGTCCGGTGGAGGGGCTCGTAGCGACGGTCGATACGGACTATCGGTGCGGCGCATTGCAGGCGACACGCCATCTGATCGAGAAAGGTCATACCCGCATCGCCTTCCTGAGCGGCGCGCCGCATCGGTCGAACACGCAGATCCGCCTTTCGGGCTACAAGGATGCGCTGGCCGAGGCCGGCATCCCCTTCGATGCGGAACTGATCCGCTGCAAGGAATTCCAGCATCGGTTTGGCCATCAGGCGACACTGGATCTGCTTGATCGCACCGATTTCTCCGCGATCTGCTGCATGAACGACATGCTGGCGATTGGTGCGATGGTGGCATTGCGTGAGCGCGGCAGGCGCGTGCCGGAAGATTGCGCGGTAATCGGCTTCGACAACATCTACCTCTCTCCGCTGCTTGAGCATCCGCTCTCGACGGTGGACAGGCGCATTGCACATTCCGGGCGCGTTGCCACCAATGCCCTCATCGATTTCCTCGACAATCCGGACCGCAAGGGCGATGCCATAACGATCATGCCCACGGTCGTCAGCCGGACCACGACATAGCTGAAAGTACAGGAGATCGAGACGGCGTTCAGGAGCCGTTCCGAGGTGGCGCCGTGCAGGCCGCGGCGAATGCGAAATCGTGCCGTTTTCCCGTTCCAGACAAGGTTGTTTAGCGCGCGCTTTAGGAGGCCTTGACGAGGCGGGTTTTATCAAAGTACACGTTTACCTACGCTTAGGTACACGTTTAACTAAAGCGAAAACGACCAGAATCTGATTGACAACAGATATCCTGGTCGTCATTTGTATAGACATTACGATCAGCCTCGCCGGTGCTGCATGCTCCGGCCTCCAGGGAGGGGAATGACAATGCTGAAACATCTGATGGTGACAGTCGCATTGGCGGCAATGACGACCGGCGCGACCGCTGCCGACTTCAATCCGGCCATCGTCTACGGAACGAGTGGCAAGTTCGACAAGTCGTTCAACGAGATGGCCTATACAGGTGCGGAAAAGTTCAAGGCGGACACCGGCTCCAGCTACCGCGATTTCGAAGCGCAGGCGGACTCCCAGGCGGAGCAGGGGATTCGCAACTTCGCAAGCCGGGGCTTCAGCCCGGTCATCGTCACGAATTTTGGCTACAAGGACCAGTTGGCCAAGGTCGCCAGGGAGTTCCCCGACACTGATTTCGTGATGCTCGACGATGTTGTGGATTTGCCCAATGTTCGCTCCATCACCTTCAAGGAAGAGCAGGGCTCCTATGTGGTCGGCCTGATCGCGGCGCTTTCCTCCAAGAGCAAGGCGGTGGGCTTCATCGGCGGTATGGATATCCCGATCATCCGCAAGTTCGGCTGCGGCTATGCGCAGGGCGCGGCCGCCGGTGGTGCGACGAACATCATCCGCAACATGACCGGCACGACGAATGCTGCCTTCAACGACCCGGTCAAGGGCGGCGAAATCGCGGCGTCTCAGATGGGGCAGGGGGCGGATGTGATCTTCGCTGCGGCCGGCGGAACGGGTATCGGTGTCCTCCAGAAGGTTGCGGATGCCGGAAAGTTCGCGATCGGCGTCGATTCCAACCAGAACTACATGCATCCCGGCGTCATGCTGACCTCCATGGTCAAGCGCGTCGATGTTGCGGTCTACAACGCGTTGAAGGATGCCAAGGACGGCAAGTTCACTGGCGGGGTGCACTCGCTGGGGCTGGCGGAAAACGGTGTCGACTGGGCGCTGGACGAGCACAACCGCGGCCTGATCACTGGGGATGTCGAGGCTGCGGCCAAGAAGGCGAAGGAAGACATCGCCGCCGGCACCCTCAAGGTCCACGACTACATGTCGGACGACAAGTGCCCCCTTTAAGGGGCAATGGGCGGGCGCCTCGGCGCTCGCCCGGTCGAGGCCGTCTGGAGGGAGTCATGAAGGCAGAAATCAGCTCCGCGCAGAATGTTCTGGAGCTCATCGGTATCGGCAAGAGCTTTGGCTCGGTCGTTGCGAACAAGGATGTGACCCTTTCGGTCAAGACCGGCAGCATTCATGGCATCGTCGGCGAGAATGGCGCCGGGAAGTCGACCCTGATGTCCATTCTCTACGGCTTCTATCAGGCCGATTCCGGTACGATCCGCATCGATGGCAAGGACGTCGGGATTCCCGACAGCCGTGCGGCGATCGCCCATGGCATCGGCATGGTCCACCAGCATTTCAAGCTCGTCGAGAACTTCACGGTTCTGGAGAACATTGTCCTCGGTGCGGAAGAGGGCCCCTTTCTGCCCTCCAGCCGGCGTAAGGCGCGCCTCGAACTTCAGCGCCTTGCAAGGGAATACGAGCTGCAGGTCGATCTCGAGGCGATCACGGAAGACCTTCCCGTCGGCGTCCAGCAGCGTGTGGAAATCCTGAAAGCACTCTATCGCCAGGCGAGAATCCTGATCCTTGACGAGCCGACGGGTGTGCTGACGCCAAGCGAGGCCGATCATCTGTTCCGGATCCTTCGGCGGCTTCGCGATGAGGGCAAGAGCGTCATCCTCATCACGCACAAGCTGCGCGAGATCATGGATGCGACGGACACGGTGTCGGTGATGCGGCGTGGCGAGCTGATCGCCACCGCCCCGACTGCAACCATCACCAAGGAGAGCCTCGCGGAGCTTATGGTCGGCCGGCGGGTCCTGCTGCGTGTCGACAAATCACCTTCCAGGCCGGGACAGGTTGTCTTCGACGTGAAGGGACTGAACGTTCGCGATCAGCGCGGCGTGCGTATGGTCAAGGACGTCTCGCTTTCAGTCCGTGCCGGGGAAATTGTCGGCATTGCGGGGGTTGCCGGCAATGGCCAGACAGAGCTTCTTGAGGCGCTGGCGGGCAACCGTGTGCCGGATTCCGGTACGGTCCTTCTCAACGGCAAGGAGATTGCCGCCGACCCGTTCAAGCGCCGTGCAGCTGGGGTCGCCCATGTGCCCGAGGACAGACATGCCATCGGTCTCATCCTGTCGTTCCCGCTGCGGGAGAATGCGAGTCTCGGCTATCATCGGCGCCCGGAATTCGGCACGAACCCGATGCTGAAGCGGTCGCAGCTCCAGCACTACGCGCAGGATTACATTTCCGACTACGACATACGTCCGCCCAATCCCGATCTTCGCACCTCGCTCTTTTCAGGCGGGAACCAGCAGAAGATCGTGCTGGCGCGCGAGATCGAGCACGATCCCGAAATGTTGCTGGTCGGCCAGCCGACACGGGGTGTCGATATCGGTGCCATCGAATTCATCCATCGCAGGCTGATCGAGTTGCGCGAGCAGAACAAGGCGATCCTTCTCGTGTCCGTGGAACTCGATGAGATCAGAGCGCTCTCCGACCGCATCCTCGTCATGTTCGATGGTGCGATTGTCGGGGAAGCGAGCCCGGATGCCTCGGAGCGCGAACTGGGACTGCTCATGGCCGGTGTCACGCAAGAAGATCAAGGGAGAGCCTAGGTGGCCAGCGTTCTCAACATAAAGCAGATCGTCGATTTCGCGGTCCTGCCGCTCATGAATGTCGCCGTCGCCCTGCTTATATCGGGGCTGGTGGTGCTCTTCGTTGGGCAGAACCCACTGGAGGCGGTGGGCTATCTCGTCAGCGGTGCGCTGGGCTCGGGCGAAGGGATCGGCTTCACGCTCTACTTTGCCACCAGCTTCATGTTTACCGGGCTTGCAGTGGCGGTAGCGTCCCATGCCGGGCTTTTCACGATCGGTGCCGAGGGGCAGGCCTATCTCGGCGGTCTCGGCATTGCGCTTGTCTGCCTGGCGCTCGACCGCGTCGTCCCCTGGTATGTGACGCTTGTGCCGGCGGCCGCAGCCGGAATGTTGTTTGGCGCCGCATGGGCATTCATTCCTGCCTATCTCCAGGCCAAGCGCGGCAGCCATCTCGTCATCACGACAATCATGTTCAACTTCATAGCCTCGTCGATCATGATCTACGTGCTCGTCAACGTGATCAAGGAACCGGGCAGCATGGCGCCGCAGACGCGCCTCTTCGATAGCGGTGGCCTTGTGCCGAAGCTGGGCGACGTCCTGCCCGTCAATATCGGAACCGCGCCGCTGAATGTCAGCCTGTTCATCGCCATCGCCGCGGCGGTTTTCGTCTGGGTGCTTATCTGGAAGACGAAGCTGGGTTTCGAGATCAGGGCGACGGGTGCAAATCCGGCGGCAGCCCGCAATGCAGGCATCAGCTACGTCAAGATCACCATCGTCTGCATGCTGATATCCGGGGCTCTCGCGGGGCTCGCCGGCATCAATATCCTGATGGGCGATCTCGGCAAGCTGCAGCTCGATTTCCCGGCAGGCATCGGCCTGGTCGGGGTCGCTGTCGCCCTGATGGGCCGCGGCCACCCGGTCGGGATCATGGTCGCGTCGGTTCTTTTCGGCGTCCTCTATCAGGGTGGTGCGGAAATCTCCTTCTGGATGCCGAACATCACGCGCGAGCTCATCATGCTCATCCAGGGGCTCGTCATTCTCTTTGCCGGGGCCTTGAGCCTGATGTTCCGGAGTTCGGTCTATTCCCTGGTCGATCTCCTTCGTTTCTCGAAGCCGGAGGTCTGAGCGATGCAGGAGTTCATGTCCACGGTCATTCTTCTCCTGGGTTCTACGCTTCGTCTGTCCGTGCCGCTCATTCTGTGTGGGCTGGCCGGTCTCTTCTCCGAACGTTCGGGCGTTTGGGATATCGGTCTTGAGGGAAAAATGCTGTTTGCGGCTTTTGCCGCCGCCGCAGCAGCCTACCAGTTTGATTCCGCCTGGGCGGGGTTGTTCTTCGCGATCCTCGTTGCCGTGCTTCTCAGTCTTGTTCACGGCTTCGCCTCCGTGACGCATCACGGCAACCAGATAATCTCCGGGGTCGCGATCAACTTCATCTCGTCCGGACTGACCGTCCTTCTGGCGGTAGGGTGGTTTGCGCTTGGCGGCAGGACGCCGCAGCTGCAGCCGGGCGCGCGGTTCCCCACGATCGTGTTTCCATTTGCTGAAGAAATGCGCTCGGTTCCCGTCATCGGTACGATCTATGCTGATCTGATTTCCGGCTATAACATCCTTGTCTATGCCGCTTTCGCCGCGGTGCCCGTGACATGGTGGGTGTTCCACCACACGCGGTTCGGCCTTCGCCTGCGCGCCGTCGGTGAAAACCCTGCGGCCGTCGATACGGCCGGGATTTCCGTCGATTGGCTTCGCTACAGGGCCCTGCTTTGCGGTGCGATCCTGTGCGGCATTGCAGGAGCTTATCTGTCAGTTGCCCAGTCCGCGGGCTTTGTCCGGGAAATGTCGGCGGGGAAGGGCTACATGGCGCTGGCGGCATTGATCTTCGCCAAATGGCGTCCCGTCCCCGTCCTTTTCGCCTGCCTTCTCTTCGGCTTCCTGGAAGCTCTCTCGATCCGCTTCCAGGCCTTCGATTTTGGGTTGGGGCCGGAGCTTTCGACACAGATCGTCCAGTCTCTCCCCTATGTCCTTACGGTGGTTCTGCTGGCCGGCTTCATGGGCCGCGCCATCCCCCCCAAGGCCGGCGGCCTACCTTATACGAAAGAGCGTTGAATGACCGAACGTATTATCATTGATTGCGACCCTGGCGTTGACGATGCGGCCGCTATCCTGCTGGCCTTCGGGTCGAGCGAAGTCGAGATCCTCGGCATCACAGCGGTTGCCGGCAATATCCCCCTCGAAAAGACGGAGGCCAATGCCCGGCTGATCTGCGAGCTTGCCAACCGGACGGATATTCCCGTCTTCCAGGGTTGCGGGCGCCCGCTCCTCTACCCGGCCCGCGCCGGTGTCACCGTGCATGGCATGGATGGACTGGGCGATATCGGTTTGCCGAAGCCCGCCTCGACGCCGGCTGCGCGCACCGCCGTCCAGTTCATCATCGATCAGGTTCGTGCTGCGCCGGGCGATGTGACCCTGGCTGTGCTTGGCCCGATGACGAATATAGCGGTGGCGCTCTCGATCGATCCCGGCATAGCGCCGCTGATCAAGCGCATTGTCTTTATGGGCGGTGCCGCCTTCTGCCCGGGCAACATCAAGGAACGCGCGGAGTTCAATTTCTATTTCGATCCCCACGCCGCCCAGGCGGTCATGGCGTCTGGCATCCCGATGGTCATGTTCGGCCTCGATGTCACGCACAAGGCGATCATCACACAGGAACGGACGGAACGGTTGAAGCGCCTTGGCAGCATCGGCAGCACCATTGCCGACATGCTGAACGCCTACGGTGCGGGCGACCCCTGCCTGCACGACCCCTGCGTCATTGCCTATCTCATCGAGCCGGAGATCTTCTCCGGCGTCGAAGGCTTCGTCGAGGTGGATTGCGTATCGACGCTCGCAATCGGCCAAAGCGTCGTCAGCGTGACCGAGCGGGAGCTTGCAGGACGGGCACCGAACTGCCTTGTCATGACGGAAGTCGATCATGACCGGTTGTTCTCTCTCCTGGAAGAGCGCTACCAGCGGGTGGAATTGGAGGCGGCGTAACCGCCCTGTGTCAATCAGGTACGACCTGTCGGACGTGAAACGGGCTGAAGCTCTGGATGATCGTGCTTCCTTCCGTTGGTTCTGCGGCTGCTCCAGGGCCGCGGCAAACGCCAGAGCGCACCGCCTTCGTTCGCTTTCGCCGGAGCCTTGTCCGCCTATGGTTTGGACAAATCCCTGTTTGACACGATCACCGGCCAGCTTAAGGCAAAGGCAATTCGGGTGAATGCCGACACACTCGTCGATGCGACGGTTGCTGCTTCGGCAAGCAAAGAGGAGGGGGAGGGTTGCTGGGTCAAACACAAGGATCGACCAGTGGTCCATGGCTTCAAGGCGCATGTCGGCGCCGACGCCGAGACCGCTCTTGTCGAGGAGATTGCCGTCACGCCAGCCAACATCAGTGATGGAAAGGCCGGTCCGCAGTGGAGGCCCGTCAAAGTGGCCGCGGCTTCCTAGTACTAGCGGTGCTCGGCACCAGCCTAGCGCTGGTTGTCATGGTTTGGGCTGCGGTTGAGCTCTGGGGTAACTACCTTGACCCGAGACCCGAGAATACGCAGCAGACGGCGACGATCTCCTGTGAACCCGACACAAGGCACGATAGACAACTAAATACCGGGCGCCACGCAGACCGTCCCCACAGATCGATATCCCACCCCGGAGTTGGGTACTGGCGGTGAAACCCATACTGTTACGCCGGATGGTACTTCGAACTAAGATGGTAGTCGGGACAAATGTGGTCGCCTATCGGCGTCGAGGAATTTTGCCAAGCGCTACAATTGGCGTTTGCGAACAGGACTCGCGCACCAGATAGCTTAATCAAGATTCTCTTTTCGCCAATCCGATATCGAACACCTGATTAAAGCTGCTAGCAAAACCAACAGTATGCTCCGGGTCGACTTCAAAACACTGATCAAACCAACGTGGGCCCGACAACATGGAGGTATCTGGAATTGTCCGGGGCGCATCCTACGGCGATCAATTCGGCCAGGACGGATTGATCGCATCGCTGATGGGCGGCTTCGTTTGCATCTTCCATCATGATTCCTCAAAAATCGTTCGCGCCTCTATTTGGAGCCGGATCTCGGGAAAGCATACTAGGGCTGTTTTCTCCCTGCATTCGAAGGGCTGCTTGGCATCACATTTTTGCTGGCACCTCCTCACCCGGTGCAGGCGTAATGTCGGGCGCCTCCTCGGGTACGACATCAGGCCCTGGTTCTTCAATCGGACGCTCCGGGATGTCGGGCAAAGAGTCTGGCGAATCTTCCGGCGGGACTTCCAAGGGCTTCTTCGGGTCTTCCGGGGCGTGGGCCATAGCGGTCTCCTCGAACCTGAGGAACAGCCGCATGAACGCATTGTTCCTGTTCGGCCAGCGATACGAAGTGATCTTAGCGCGGAACACCCTGATTCAATACTTGTTCGATACCGCGACCATGCACGGCCAGTCGCTCGCGGCAAGTGGCCCTCCAGGGCAACCGCGCCTTCTAACCGTCACGGCGCGGACTACGAATCCTTTTCCAATTATATCCAGAACGTCCGATCCCAGACAGGAACAGGGCCAGCGACGGCGATGATAATTTCCCGGGCGCGGCGCGCTACATCCGGCGGAACCCGGCCGTGAACGATGATGGCCTGAGGCTCGAACGCCAGTTCGACCTTGTATTCACAGCAAACGTCATCATAAGCGACCGCGGCCCGAATTGAGGCTTGCAGCCCATATTCCTGCGCGCCGAAGCCGCCTCCGAGGGATGCCTGAAACATCTCCTCCTCCCGTGTTTTCGTGATTTATTGAAAACAAAGATGCGGGCGCGATGTTCCCTAGACACATGCACTTAGAACGCTCCTTCCATACCCAAGGAACAGGGTGGAGTGAGAAATGTCACTCCCGCGAGGAAACGGCACTCTGGAGAAAGGCAATGTTAGCTTTGGCTGATTGAAGCCCGGCGCCTGCTTGATGTTGGGAACACAATGACTGCCGGAGCCGTTGCGATATCCTGATTATGGAGAACGCTATGACGACCTCTATACCGTCCCCGGGCCAAGCGATGAGCGACGTAGATTCACAAATTACTTGCGAAGCGGCCATAGAGCTTCCGGTGCGCGAGCTTGTCGATGCCATCATTCAAGCTGGCTGGCAGCCAATGGTTGTTTACGCCGCCATGAAGGTTGTCGCCGAACGCCAGGGTAACGCTTACACAGAGGATCCAGACCCCAGACGATCCAGGGCAGGACCGAGCACCATCCCGTCTTTCGCTGGCTCCCTTTTGATTGGCGTGCTGCTATGAAGCGAACAAACAACCTCATCGGTTTCTGCCTGCTCGCGACTTTCCTCGCTATATTCGGGTCCGTGCTGAGTATTGCGCTTTTCTCGACTCGCTCTCAGCCGACCATTGCAACCGTTGATACACTCGCCAAAGAAGGCGGCATGTAGGGCCTTACTACCAAAGGCGGATCCGCAAGTTCGCAAGCCCCGAAATCTGAGCGGGCGACTGCGCCTTGAAGTCGTGTGAGCACTGCCTATTGCATCGATTGGAAATGCCTGGTCCAGGCGGCAGAGTAATGGGGGGTCACGAAAGAACTCAGCTTAATGCCCACATCCCGGCAAGTGCCAGCAAAAGAAACACTGCCCACTGGGGCATTTCCCGATGCTTTTGCCGCTTCCAAACCACAACTACAAAACTCAAGAGGGAAACGGCGCCAGCAATCACGGTGGCAGCAAGCGCGTAAGGACGAAATCCTGAATCGATCGCTGCGGCTGCATAAACCAGGAGAGAAGCGATCAGAACGATTGTGACGATATGCCAGCAGAGATAGAGCGTATAAACTACCTCAGGCGGCAGCTCGCGCGAAGAAAGCAAAGGACGAACGACCTCCGGACCGCCAGCAGCGAGATGGAAAGCGACTAACCCGAGTGATATTCCTGCGGGTAGCAAGAGGGCAGGCGTCACAAGGCTTTCCATATGCGTTTCTCCATATCTTCAGGGTGAGAAGAACGCCTGCCCTGTTTTGTTCCTGCTTTAGCAGGATTCCTGCAGCTACAGTTGAGCCGTTCGTTGGCCTGCGAGCGTGGCATCCGGGTTTCTGCCGCATGCCACACTCTGACCCGCTAAACCTATAGGGAAGCTGAGAGGGCTGATGGCGTTCTACAGATCAAGCGCGGCCGCATCAATGTGCTGTGCCTCCAGGTCGCAACACTGCCTATAGCTTCTCGAGATCGGCCAGGAGCATTTCATACATGGCGACCCGACGCTTCGCCTCGGCAATAGCATCGCTCTCGATTTCGTACGCCGCCGTCTGCTCCGTGCCGATGCCACGAATGCCGTTTTGCTGTAGGTCGAGTATCGATTGCTCGTTTTTTATCATCCGGCGGAGGCGAGCGCGAACATCCATACTGAAATCCCTTAAGAGCCAAAGCCTTCGCCACTTCACCCGCCTGGGACCGGGAAGCGGGGCTCCAGTGCGTCAGTGCGGCTTGTGATTGCGCCCAACCTTCCCCCCATGCCAACCAAAGAGCAACACCCCCCCGGCAAGCTCGGTTCTCTCAATCCAGCCGTGTCGGAGCTCGCCCAAGCTCCGTAGGGGAAAGGCTTATCGACTGCCAGCGATGTAGAGAAATTATTTGGGGGAAGCAGGTACATTAAGTTTTCGTTAATCAAGCGGGTTCACCGTTCTGGTTGCATTTGCAGATATTCTTGCAACGCTGGAGCGGACGGATATGCAGAACGCAAGGCAGGAAATTGGGCATCTTCTCACAATGGCGAAACTTTTGGCCGTACAGCAGGAGAACGCCCTGCTGTGTTACTTCATAAGCATGGCGATAGAAGAGAACCGCACATCCGGGGAGCCTATCGAACGGCACAAAGTCAAGCTAGGTACCGCTTGATCTTGTAGAGCGCCGACTTTACCACGGGCGGCAAGAATACCATGGGCCTATGGCATATCGGTAGCGCCCGCCCTATGTCGTCTCCCTAACCCGCCCTCGTATCCTCCAGAGAAACCATACCGGAAAACCGACCTCAACCAAGAGGATCGCGGCCAGTACCACCAAGTAGTGGGGGTCAAAATGGGCCAGCAGCAGCACGAGAGGTATAGCAGAAGCCATCCCTGCCATGAGGGTCCAGAGAGAGCGGCGCCCCTAGGGAACGATTGGCACCAAGCGCCTGGGTTGATAGGGGTTCGTTTCGAACCACGGCTCCAAGCCGTTCTCAGGTATCCATTCGAAGATGTCCTTCATGCACGCCGTGCCTAGCTATTCGATACGTCGTACCCTTGGGCCCACCATCACTGAATGATGCATGTCCCCGGCCAATCGCTGCATTGACGCCCGGCGCAGCTCGCAAGTGATGTGGTGGCAATCAAGATGCAGGCGACGGCAATAATGCTCCTCAATGTGTCATCCCCTTGCGCCTGGCAATATATTCGGCATTCAACAGGTCAACCAGGCTATCGGCTTGCTCTACTCCCAGCCCGTCTTGCGGCTCCCCGTTTACCTCCGCCGTCATCCCCGTGAAAATGTCATAGACCGCCCACAGGCCCGTGCCGTCCTTGCGAATGGCGTAGCGGTTTTCCGATGCCCTCTTCATCCGGGCAAAGTGCCATGGCTCGGCAGAGAGTCAAGATTGATTCCTGCTGTGACAATCGCGGGAGAACGACGACGCGCGCCCGCCCGAGAAACAACCTGAAACCACAAACGAGATTGATGAAGCGCTAGCATGGCACGACGGCGATGGGTGGGCGGCAATTGCAACCCTGCTTGCTGATTGTGCCCATCTCCGCTGGCAGCTGGCATGCGCAGCCAGAGCGTGATTGACGGCGGCGATACGCCCTCGGTTGCGCGTGTCGCTAGGGGAACCATGCTGTCACTGCGGGGGAAGGATATATCGCGGCTCCTGGGTCACGGGCGATTCAGAAGCCTATACGATCTTCCGGCACATCCTGCCGAATTGCGTCGGCCCGCTGATCTTCCGCGGAATGGGTGAAATGACGCCCCTGCCTCTTGACGTCACCGAAGGAACATAGTGTGCAATCTGCAATGCAGACAGGCAGGCATGGCAGGTTCGGACACGGAATGAGCGCGCTTAATACTCCTCAAGCTGGCGGTGTCGATTCAGGCTATGCTTGGCTGCGGCTGGCGCTTACACTTGTTCTCGGCACTGTCGCCTGTGTCGGCAACTGGTCCGTCGTGGTGGTGCTGCCCACCCTCCAGCTGGAATTCGATACGCTGCGTGGCGGTGCCTCCTTGCCCTATACATCCACCATGCTCGGTTTCGCCCTGGGCGGTGTGGCGATGGGGCGGCTTGCCGATCGGGTGGGCATCGTGGCGCCTGTGCTGATTGGCGCTGCTCTGTTGGGCGTCGGCTATGTGGCGGCGGCCTTCACCAACAATATCTGGCAGTTCGCCGCGATTTCCGCCGTGATCGGCCTCGGCTCCGCTGCCGGTTTCTCGCCGCTGATCTCCGACCTTTCCCACTGGTTTTGCAAGCGGCGGGCGCTCGCCGTCACCTTCGCCGCTTCGGGCAGCTATCTTTCCGGTGCCGTTTGGCCGCTGCTCATCGAGCATTTTCAGGCAACGCAGGGCTGGCGCGCCACCCATATCGGCATCGGTCTGTTCATCCCTCTGGTCATGGTGCCGATCGGTCTTTTGCTCAAGCGACGCCTGGAGACCGCTGCCTTTGCAGAGGCGGAGGCTGCGACCGAAACGGCGCGCAGCGAACTCGGCCTCAAGCCGAACGTGCTGCAGGGCATTCTCGTCGTCGCGGGCTTTGCCTGCTGTATGGCGATGTCGATGCCGCAGGTCCATATCGTCGCCTATTGTGGTGACCTCGGCTATGGCGTTGCCGTCGGCACGCAGATCGTTTCACTAATGCTCGGCCTCGGTGTCGTCAGCCGCCTTGCCTCCGGCGTGGTCGCGGACCGGATCGGCGCCGGCCCGATGCTCATCCTCGGCTCCTCCATGCAAGCCGTGGCGCTGCTGCTCTACCTGTTTTTCAACAGCCAATCCTCGCTGTATGTGATCTCCGGGCTGTTCGGGCTCTTCCAGGGCGGGATCGTGCCGATGTATGCGGTGATCATTCGACAGTTCCTGCCGCCGCGCGAAGCGGGTGTCCGCATCAGCCTGGTGCTGATGGCGACGGTGCTCGGCATGGCCTGCGGAGGGCTTGCCGCAGGCTACATCTTCGACGCGACCGGATCCTACCGCCTGGCCTTCCTGCATGGCTTCCTCTGGAACATCGTGAACCTTGTTCTTGTGAGCGGGCTGATCCTCTGGCCAAAACTGCGGCAACGGAGGAAGTTTGGCTAGGGCGCGGTGGCGTCCCAATGCCAAAAAACGTGCGAAAAAGCACCTTGAAAAACATGACAAATAAAGGCAAATTTTCTGCAACACTTTCTCATCCACTCCTACAACGCTGCAGCTATTCTTGCCTATATCGGTGCCCAAGATTGAAATCGTCATGGATCGGCTCCTCTTCCTTCAACGACGGATCATCATACTCGATGTCCTCGGAAGGGCGGGCCATCCCGTAATCAACATCCGACCTCCTTCAAGAAATTGCCGCCCAACTTAGCAAGATTGGCGACCGCCTGCCTTTGCACGCGACAGCTTACTGTTTGATAGCGGCAGACATTCATTCGACGGATTGCCGTCCGCGGTCTCTACGACTGCAAGCGATCCTGGATGCTGCCCGGTAACAACAGAGCGCGCCTTCCACGGCGTTGTTGTGCCACCAGGTCGGGCCTATCGGCCTACACAGCGAGGGCGCCCACGCCGGCGCGGAGTGTCCCCGGGTCACCGTTTTCGACACCGTAGAGAATGTCGAGGAGCGGGAACGTCATTCGATAGAACCGTATGCGGTCCTTTGCTGCCTTGTCCAACGGGAAGGGATCAAGCACTCGATCGACGAACCGGTCACCAAATCCCGCCGCGAGGCTGGCGAAATCGTAAGCCGGATCACCGGGACCGCAACCCGAAAAGTCGATCACCCCTGAAAGCCTGCCGTGCTCTACGAGTATGTTGCCACTCCCGAAATCTCCGTGAATGATGCAACGTGGAAGGTCGTCGCAGGTCGTCAGGAAATCGGAAAAGCTCTTTCTCAGACCGGTGGCCACCTTCGGCGGAAGCAGCGGGAAAGCGGTCGCTTCGCATTGAGAAAGAAGCCGACCCCATTCCGATGACAGCGCCTCGGCCGGCTGCACCTCAAGGTGTGCTATCGGAATAGAATGTAGCGCACCCAGAAACGCAGCAAGGTCCGCCGCCAAGGCCCCCTGCGCGCGTTCCGTCAGCCCCGACAGATCCGCCAGCGGCTCCCCAATGATCTTGGGGTGCAGCGAAACAAGCTGGCCATCGATGCTGTGGAGTGCGAGGTCCGGAACTGGCACGGGAAGGCGCGGCCGTAGCGCACGAAGCGCCGCCGCTTCGCGCACCAGATCGCGCTCGGCGCCCGCATGACGCGGCAATCGGAGAATCTTTCTGTCCAATTCATAGGCGATGGAGTTCTGTCCTGAGCCGATTGGGACAGTCTGTAGCTCGGATCGCAAGCCAAGTTCCTCGACGATCTTTTTGAGAAGAGTCGCACTGCGGGTGTCGTCGGCTTCCCCGTCAACGGAAGCGGGCGCGGTCGATGCTCCAGATTCATCCTTCATGCGTTCGTCCCGGTTGATCTCGGTCCACTCCTCCCACGTGCAAGCCCGTTTGTCACGATCGCCACAGGCGTGGCCACCGTATTGACACTTCCACCTGGCGCAATGGCAGGGAAACAATTGTTGCTGGCGTCGCAGATAAAGCCGGTAAGGCTTGGGCCGATCAGCGTGCCGATCGCGACGCTCGTGTAAACGTCGCGGCGACAACGACCCATCCGTAGAAGACGCCCTGGCGCTGGTGGTGAGCGTTCATGATCGTTCCTCGCCCTCAACCATTTCCTGGGTGTCGCTGGTACCAAGCCGTATGCTCCTGGAAGGTCGCTCCGGCGCGCAGCAGGGTCAATTCCTGGAGCAGACCGGCCAGCAATTGAAGGCCGATCGGCATCCCGTCCTTCGCGACACCGGCAGGGAAAGTCAGCGCCGGATGGCCGCTCATATCGAGGGGCAGTATAGCGCTGCAGTCTGGCGATCAGATCCGGCTGCTCACCAAGAGTCGCGATGACGGCGAGCGTCAGCGGAGCGAATGGTTGAACCGGGGTCAGGATCAGATCGACCGTCGCAAACAGAGCTTCGACGTCACGGCAGAAAATCGCGCGCCGCAGAAGGATCTGCTGATACTCAGCCTGCGAGACGGATTTGCCCATTTCAATGACGCCGGCAAGGATAGGTCCGTACAAGTCTTTGTTCGCAGCAAAGTCCTGCTCGTGAACGGCTGCCGCCTCCACAGCGCAGTTAGGCACCCAATCGGCAACGGCCTGGCTCACGTCCGTGAGCCTGATATCGACCATGTGCGCGCCAAGATCGGAAAAAACGTCCGAGGCAGCGGCGCGAGCGGCCTGTGTCTGAGGTTCCACGTCCTTGTTGTTCCACTGTGGATCAAAGCCTATCCGCAGACCGCTGATCCCGCCGCGCGAAGCGGAAGCGAAATCCGGCACTGGCTGGGCCGCCGCCGTCGGGTCCCTCGGATCACTTCCTGCAATGGCGGCCAGAATGATCCCCGCATCCATGGCGCTTCGCTCAGACCACTGCGCAATAATCAAGATTGACAATTCGTACGCTCGGCTGATTGGAATCGGCCCGATGCTTGCTGATAGCGGAGTGCGATTTCGCGCCTGGTGGGCGCAATCCCACAAGGTCTTGCCGCGGAGACCTACCCGTCGCTCAACGTGACCTGCATGTTTCGATCTTGTATCGAGAAAGCTGGTGGTGACGAGCGAGGTCAATCTCAAGCGAAAATAGGCCGCCCCGCAGGAGCGGCCATGGTCAGCGATCAAGCCGCAGCCGCGGTGCGGGTATCGAAGTCGGTCGTCCATTGTAGCGAGGGCCGCGTGCCGCACCGCTCGATCCAGGCCTTGACCACATCGCTGTCCGGCGTCGCCGCGGGGTACCAGGCAAAGGGCGATTGCAACAACAGATCGACAGCTGTGTATCGGTCCCCCATCAGATAGGGGCTATCCTTGAGCGCGCCTTCAAGATGCTTCGCCAGCTCCGCTGGGCCTCGGAATGTAAAATCCAGATAGGGATGTGAAAGCCCGGCAGCGTGCGTGATCAGCACCGGCTCAACGACGCCGGCATACCAGGCGAGCCAGCTCAGATACCGGCCGCGCTGTGGGTCGCCAGCAACTGGTGCCAGCTTCGTTTCCGGGAAGAGATCTGTCAGGTACTGTATGATCGCGATGCTCTCCCAGATGACGACGCCGTCATGCACGAGCAGCGGCACCTTGCCTTCCGGATGCGGGTTCTTCGGATCCTTGCGGCCGCTGCCATCGCCGCGCGTGATATCGACGATCTCGATCGCCACCTTGTCGAGGGCGTTGAGTTCGCGAAGCAGGGTGATGATGCGCGAAGAGCGCGAGCGCGGGGCGTGAAAGAGTGTCAGCATAATCTGGATCCTCGGTTGCGTTTGCGAATGCCGATCTTATACAGTCGGCCAACTGCCAGTTTTCGTCAGTAGGCTTCCTCTATCCTCCAAAGTCATGGCTCGTAGTGATCGTCTGTTCCGCCTGCTCCAGGCGCTGCGCACTCTCCCCTCTCCGGTAACGGCCGCCCGCCTTGCCGACGAGACCGGCGTGTCGCTGCGCTCGCTCTACCGCGACATCGACAGCCTGCGCGCTGCAGGCGCCGTCATCGATGGCGAGCGCGGTTTCGGCTACCGGCTGACGGAGGACATCGCCTTGCCGCCACAAACATTCACACGGCTTGAACTCGAAGCCCTGGTGCTCGGCCTTGCCGAGGTGCGGCACATGGGCGAGCCAGATCTCGCGGCCGCAGCAGGTGCCGTGCTTTCGAAGATAACGGCGACACTGCCCGACAGGCTGCAGCGCCAGGCATTGCATGCCGCTTCACAGGTCTATCGCTTCGAGCGCCGGGACCCGCCTGTCGCCAATGTCGGCCTTCTGCGCGAAGCCTGCTGGCTGGAGCGTGCGGTGGTGATCGCCTATGTGGACGCGGACCAGCAGCGGACGGACCGAAAGATACTGCCGCTGGCGATCGTCTATTTGGAGCGGGTGTTGGTGCTGCTTGCCTGGTGCTGCCTCAGGCAGGGTTTTCGCAAGTTCCGCATCGACCGCGTCGCCGATATCCGCATGACAGAGGAGAGTTTCCGTCCACGCAGGGTGCCCATGCTTCGGGACTTTGTCGCGTCTCTGAACGCAGGCGCGCCTGAGACTTCGAGGATGACGTTGAACGGCCAATAGGCAAAACGACGACGCGGCCCGTGTTGCAGTGTGTAAATAGGAGCCGGCAATCCAATCAGTTGGCAGCGCCTGGGTGTAAAGACATTGCTCGGTTAAGCCGATAGCGCTAAGCGCACACGCGTGTCGCGGCCGGCTTTTTCCGCCATCCGGATCTCATACGCTTTGCCCCAGTGCGACATGACCGCAACGGCCTGGTTTAAGCTGCGGCCGAAATCGGTCGTAGAATATTCCACCCGTTGGACCTTACCTGGAAAAACTTGCCGGCAGATGAGATCGTCCGCTTCCATTTCCCGAAGCTGTTGCGCAAGCATCTTCTCGCTGACACCAGGCAGGATTCTTCTAAGCTCGCCGAAACGGCGCGGTGCCATAGTGATCTCCCAGAGTATCTCCATTTTCCATTTTCCACCGATCACATTGAGCGCGCTTGCGAAACCGCAGTCGTCATCAGGTAAGCGCTTCATCCATATCTCCCTACTTCAAAGTAACCAGTTACTCGAAAGTGCGTAATTTACCAGGTCCTTCGGGCCAGCCTATCAAGCAACACTATTTGAAGATGGAGCTTGAATTCAATGACTACAATAGGCTTCCTCGGCGCTGGCCGAATGGGGACGGCGCTTGTCGCGGCACTGTGCAGGACCGGGCGCACAGTCCATGTCTGGAACAGAACGGCGGAAAAAGCCCAAGCCCTGGCGGCATTCGGAGCACGGCCGGAGCGCACACCAGAAGCCGCTGTCGCGGCCGCGGATATCGTTATGGTCAATTTGTTGGACTACGTCGCAAGCGACGCTTTGTTTCAACGGCCAGAGGTCACCGAAGCCCTTAAAGGCCGGCTGCTGGTGCAACTCACCTCCGGTTCGCCCAAGACAGCGCGTGACACCGGTGCGTGGGCGACGGTCAAAGGGATCGACTATCTCGATGGAGCGATCATGGCGACTCCTGACTTCATCGGTGGAGTGGAAACTCAAATCCTCTACAGCGGCGCGCGCGACCGCTACGAAAAATACGAAGCCGTGTTTGCGGCGCTAGGCGGCAAGTCCGCTTTCGTCGGCGAGGACTTCGGTGTCGCATCGGCACTCGATGGCGCCCTCCTTGCGCAATTGTGGGGCACGTTGTTCGGCACGCTTCAAGCGACGACCATCGCTCGGGCCGAGGGCATCGCGTTGGACGACTACGCCGCCTCTCTCAAACTCTTCCGCCCGGTGATCGACGGCGCCGAAGTGGACTTGCTCAGTCGGGTGCGAGACGGCCGCGACCGGGGCGATGAGGCAACTCTAGCAACAATTGCAGCTCACAATACCGCGTTCCAACATCTGAGACACATTGTTGCGGAACGTGGCCTGAACCCGGCGATCACAGATGCGTTCGATAGCTACTTTGCTGCAGCGATAGCAAACGGGCACGGCAACGACGACTTCGCAATGCTCGCAAGCTACATGGTTTCGCAATGACAGCTGCAGATTCCGGAACGGAGACGCACACCGCCACGTGTACTTGCGGCAGTTTCCGGTTGAAAGTTCGGGGAGCGCCGGAGCGGGTCTATGCCTGTGCATGCCTGGAGTGCCAGAAGGCAACCGGGTCGGCGTTTGCCTATCGCGCCCTCTACAGCAAACAGGCGATTGTCTTTGACGAAGGCGACAAGCGCCGGTTTCGGCGCATCACGGACACCGGCAGGTGGATGGACCAAGTGTTCTGCCCGAACTGCGGAACACTCATCTACATGGAAGCCGAGGTCATTGAAGACAAGCGCGTGATCTCAATCGGCTGTTTTGGTGAACCAGATTTCCCGCGACCTGCCTCGATCTTCTGGTCTAGGCGTCGTCATGACTGGTATCAGCTCGATGAAGACATCGTCGCTATCGACTAGGCTCGATACTCAATTTGGGTTGCTGATGATGTGAGTGTCTGATTCCCTGTGATCCGGATGTTTTCGGATGGCAAGGAAGCGGGACGTTTATTGGTTTTGGGATGCGGAGTGGGAGGCGATCCAACCGCATCTGCCGAGCGGCCGGCGTGGAGCGCGATGAGTGGATGACCGCCGGGAAATCTCGGGAAACATGCACATGTTGCGCTCTGGCGGACGCTGGAAGGACTGTCCAGTGGTCTATGGACCCTGCACCACGATCTACAATCGCTGGAACCGATGGAGCCGCCAGGGTGTGCGGGAGCGGATCTTCTACGCCCTGACCGGATCGAGCGGCGTGTTCACCGGCTCGGTGAATTCAACGCACATCAAGGCCCATCGCTCGGCAGCGGGCGCAAAAGGGGGCTTGTCATCACGCCATTGGCACTTCGCGCGGTGGGCGCACGACCAAAATCCACGCGCTGAGCGATGATTGCGGCCGCCCCGTCGCCTTCGCCCTGACACCCGGGAACGCCCACGATCTCGCCGGCACCAAGGCGCTGCTCGCCATCCGCTGCCCCAGCCACAAGCTGCTGGCCGACCGCGCCTATGATGCAGCAAGCCTACGCGACTGGCTCGCCGAGCGGGGAACCGGGCCCGTCATTCCACCCAATCCGACCCGCAAGAACCCGCACGCCTAAGACCGCGACGCCTATCGCGGCCGAAATCGCATCGAGCGCATGTTCTGCCGTCTGAAGGACTTCCGCCGCATCGCCACACACTACGACAAACGCGCCGACATCTTCCTGTCAGCCGTCTGTATCGCTGCCGCTATCACTTGGTGGACCCGCAATTGAGGCTCGACCCTAGAACGGCGCATGATGCGCTTGTAGTCAGCGCGGCAATGCCAACGTTTCGTTTTCGCCCACGGTCAGATCGCCAATTTCTTCAACTTTCATCGCAAACATCGGACGGCCGCCGATCACCGCCAGCTTCGCCCCCATACCATCTCTACCGGGCGCGCAACAGCGTGGTCGATCGCTGCCTGAGTCTCGGTATGCAAATTCTCGCTGCGACTGCGTCTAATTAAGGCGACGCTACCCGTAGCGGAGTTCGGTACAATCTGCCGCGAGTTGGAAGGTGCAGTGGAACGGATACTCGGTATTCCAACGTGTCGAGAATAATTAATTAACATATAAACTCTATCCATCGTGGAAACGGCATACTTTGATATTATACTTTAGATGTTCCCATGGCTGAGCTGTTAGACAAGGATGCGCTATCCAATGCGCCCGGCTCCTGTTGGATGACCGCGGAGGCAATTTTCCACCATCCGGATTTCCCTGCCGTCGACAGACAACTTGCCGCTCACCTCATCAAAATTCATCGGGAGACGCCCCGCTTGGCGCGCCTTAAGGCTTCTCACCGAAAGTGGTTCATGACGCAATCCATGTACGCCCTGTGCATGCAGAGGGCGACAGGCAATGATGCCGTCGGGCTTCATGCAAGCCGCTTTATCGAGTCGGTTACGTCGATCGGAGTTGCGAGCCGGAACACCGCGGATGCCTTTCTCAAGGAGTTGCTCGCCTACAAGTTTCTGCAGGAAATTCCTTCGCGGCATGACAGGCGGATACGAAGCCTTGGGACAACCCCGGCAAGCGACGCGGCCATGCGCGGCTGGTTCATGGGGCACATGAGTGGGCTGGACCGAATGGATGGCGGCAACCGAGTCGCTGACTGTGCGGAAAATCCGCTGATCTTCCGCACTGCGCAGCCACACGCGGCCGCAGCGCTGATCGCCAATCCTATTTGGCGTTACCCGCCTGATAGTATCAGCCATTTCCTTGCCTCGGAATTCGGCGGGATGATTATCCACGAGTTCATGTTCGAGATCTCGGATTTTACGGCCGTAGATGGCAGAGTGGTCGTTGGTCCCGTCAATGTTCATTCGTTGGCGATGCAGTATGGGATCTCCGCCACCAACATCAAACGAATGTTCAAACGGGCACAGGAGCAAGCTTGCCTCGGCTGGGAAGGGCGCCGTGGGCACAAGGTCCTTTGGCTCTCCCGACATTTCCTCGAAGACTATTTGTGGTGGCAGGCGCAAAAGTTCTCGGCTCTCGATGAGGCCTTTCATTTTTCTTTGGCAACGGTGCCGACTGTGGGGTCAGGCGGGCGATCGCAGTGAGGCTGTGCGAGAGGACGGAGGCCGCGGCCGACCGGCTTGTAATGGAAGAGCGGATCAATACTCCCAGATTTGGCCCTTGAATGTGAGGGGTGCATCTTCGCCCGCGCACTCGACTGCTTTAATCGCGTGGGGAACATTGTCTCGGAGCAGGGTGGATGAGTGCACTGGATGAGGGGCTTTTCCGCAAGGAAGCGCTGGAGCGGAATTTTTCGCCTGAGCGCTTGGAAGAGGCGGTGCGTATCAACACCACCGCCGGTCGGGTCGGACTTTTTGCCATGCTTCTGCTTTTCCTCCTGTTCGCAGTGTGGGGCCTTGTCGGGCGTATTCCCGCTCGCGTCGAGGGCCAGGGCATCCTGCTGTTGGCGGGCGGACAGATCATAGACGCTGCGGCGCTAGTGTCGGGGACGCTTGTGACGACTGCAAGTCGCGTCGGTGAAGCTGTTGCGGCTGACGCCGTGCTCGCTCGTATCGATCAGCCGGATGTGCGCCTGAGTTTTGAGGCGGCGTCGCAGCGGGTGGAGCGGTTGCGGGACAACCTGAAAGCGGTGGAAGAGAATGAGGATCGGGTGCTTGCCGCGCGAAAGGCGAACGCTGGAGCTCTCCGTGCTGCCTATCGGGAGAAGATGGTGGATTCCGTCCGGCGGCGCGACACCTACCTCGCCCAACTTACCCGGCAGGAGAAGCTGGCGAGTGCGGGGGCCGTCACGACCACGAAACTGCAGCAAACCCGGGAAGCGGTGGAAGAGGCCAATCAAGCCTTGTCCTCGACGCGTGCAGCCCTTCTTGAACTTGATGCTGCGTTGATCACAGCTCATGCTGAGAGATTGCGGCGATTGCAGGATTTGCGGCAGGATTTGTTGCGAGAGACCGCCGACCGCGACCAATTGCGCCAAAAGCTGGATGATTTCGGTAAAGTGGTCGCTCCTGCTGGGGGCCGATTGATCGAATGGAAGGCTCCTTCAGGGGCGCAGGTGGCGGCCGGAACACCCGTTGCGAGCGTCGCCACAGGTACCGGCCCGCTTCAGATGCAACTCTATCTGCCGCCCGCGAGCGGCAAGCGCGTGCGGCAGGGAATGCCTGTCAATATCGAGATCGCCGGCCTCCCGCGCGAGCAATGGGGTACGCTCCAGGGCACTGTGGTTTCCGTTTCGGACTTTCCGGCAACCCGTGAGGGCATGTTTGCAACTTTGCGCAACGACGGACTAGTTTCGCGCTTTTCGGCAAAAGGAACGCCCTTCGTGGCGGTTGTCGAGCTGGCGGCAGATCCAGACACGCCCGGAGGCTATCTCTGGCGCGGCGGCCATGGCCCGGACGAGCCGCCGGGGCAAGGGGCAATCGGCACGGGCAAGGTGACGATCGAGGAACGCGCGCCCATCGATTTTCTCCTGCCGTTCCTGCGCACGTTGACTGGGACCTGACATGGGGCGCCTGTTCCCGGCGTCGAGACGACCGGTCCCGACGATTTTGCAGATCGAGCACGCCGAATGCGGCGTCGCCTGCCTCGCCACAGTGCTGGCCTGGCACGGCCGGCATATAGGCCTCGACGAATTGCGCATCCGGGCCGGCGTTTCACGCGACGGCACCAAGGCCAGCAACCTGTTGCGTGTCGCACGCTGGGCCGGGCTGGAAGCGCGGGGGCTGCGTGCCGAGCCTGGAGAGCTATGCGATATCGAGGGACCAGCTATCCTGCACTGGGAGTTCAACCATTTTGTTGTTCTGGAGCGCATTGCAGGTGGTGTCGCCACGATCGTCGACCCGGCCGAGGGGCGGCGGACGATATCGATGCGGGAACTCGCTGGAAGCTTTACCGGCGTCGCGCTGACATTCCGGAAGGGCGAGCGGTTTTGCCCCGGTGGAAAGAGGATGTCGCCGCTGTCGTCGCTCGGTGAGCGGTTGAGAGGAACGCGACCGGCCCTGTTCTCCATTCTGGCGGCCTCACTTTTTCTCGTCGTGCCGGGCGTCGTGTTACCGGTGCTTTCCCGAAGCTTCATCGACGACATTCTGATCGGCCAACAAAAGGACTGGCTCCTGCCGTTCTGCCTGCTGCTCTTCGGCGTTATCCTGTTCCAGGCTGCTGTCGCTTTGTTCCAGCAACTCCTTCTAATGAAACTGGAAACGCGACTCGCCTTCCTGCCGACGACCCGGCAGCTTTGGCACATGCTGCGCCTGCCGATCAGCTTCTACACGCAACGTCATGCGGGGGAGCTTGCTAGCCGGCTCGACGCCAACGAGCGGCTCGCGAACTTGCTTTCCGGGGAACTGGCGACGCATGTCTTCAACCTCGCAAGCATTGTGGCTTACGCGGCGATCATGCTCGCCCTCGATCCGGTATTGGCGGCACTGCTCATTGCCATTCAGAGCGTCTATGCGCTGGTGTTGCGTGAAGCCATCCGACGACAAGGAATCAATGCCCGTCAGCAGGTGGCAGCAGCCGGTAAGCTAGTGGCGGCTACCATCGGGCCTATTCGCAGCTTGGAAACGGTGAAGGCTTCCGGTCTCGAAAACGAAACCTTCCGGCGCTGGGCCGGGCATCAGGCGCGGCTCCTCGGCCTGCGCAGCGATCAGGGGCATATTGATGCGGTGCTGGCGGCCGTTCCCGCACTGATGCAGGCGCTGGCCGGCGCTCTTGTCCTTGGCGTGGGCGGACTCCGAGTGATGGACGGGGCAGCGACGCCCGGTACGCTGATTGCGTTCCAGGCCCTAGCTGTGAGTTTTTCTGCTCCGATCGCAGGCTTGTTGGCGCTAGCAGGACAGATCCAGCAGGTACGTGCGGATCTGGAGCGGGCTGACGACGTAATGCGGGCACCGGCGTTTGCGGCAGCGGTCGAGGCGCGCGCTCCGAAGGATTGCGTGATTGAAGCAGAAGACCTGAGCTTCGGGTACAGTCCGCTGGATCCACCACTGATAGAAGGTCTCTCGCTGGTACTGAGGCCTGGGTCGCGGATCGCGATTGTTGGCGGCTCTGGCAGCGGCAAGACCACCGCGGGCCGCCTGCTCGCCGGGCTTCTGGAGCCGTGGGGTGGTTCGCTCAAGCTTGGTGGCGTTGATCTTATGGCCATTCCCGCCGCACGGCGCGCGGCGCTGTGCGGCTATGTCGACCAGGACATCTTCCTGTTCGAAGGAACGGTTCACGATAATCTGACACTCTGGAACGACGGCGTATCCGAAGGAACGATCACGCAGGCGCTGGCCGATGCGGCGGTGCTGGATGATATCCTTTCGCGCAAAGGGCGGTTGTTTGCAGCGGTCGACGAGAACGGCGGCAACTTCAGCGGCGGGCAACGCCAGCGTCTGGAAATTGCTCGGGCACTTGGTGGCAATCCGCAGATACTCATCCTCGACGAGGCGACCTCGGCGCTGGATACGGTCACGGAAAAGAAGATCGGTGAGAGCCTGCGCCGGAGGGGATGTTCCTGCATCGTTATCGCCCATCGCATCGCGACTGTTCGCGATTGCGACGAAATAATCGTCATGAAGGCCGGACGGGTCGTCGAGCGCGGCAACCACGCGGAACTCCTTGCGCTTAAGGGTGAGTATGCCTCCCTGGTGCGGGAGAATGCGCCATGACGCAGCGACCGTCACCAACCACGCAGCGCGAAAAACTTGCCGATGCCGGATTGACGTTGGCGCTATTCGAGCTTTTCGCTGGCGAAGGTAGCGGCAGCGAAGTGGTCAGCACGCCTCTGGTTACGGCGATTGCTACTGCCATGAAGGCGGCCGGCCATCCGATATCTACGGAAACATTGCGCGATCTGGCGGCCCACGATCCCTGGGTCGAAGCGCCGGTCTTGCTGCGGCGGGCGGGCATTGCTTATCGCCCGGTGGAGCTAGCGGTGGACTGGTGGCGCTATGACGGATTGCCAATGCTGGCCGAACTGGAGGACGGCACGCCGGCCGCGTTGGTTCCCGCCGCACAGGGTGGCTGGAAAATCGTTGCCGGCGGCACATTCGCTCGGGCGAACGCGCGCATCGCAGCGCGGGTACGCTCCGCAGCAATCCAGGTCTACCCCGTGCTACCCGATGCGCCCGCAACACTTGGCGGCCTTTTGCGCTTCGGTCTTCGCGGCGCGAGCATGGACGTGCTGCGCATGTTGGCGATGGCGGTTATGGCGAGCCTTGCGGTGTTGGTGCTGCCTGTCGCGGCGACCCTGCTGTTCGAGCACGTGATCCCATCGGGCGACCGGGTCAATCTCTGGCAAATCCTGATCGGCCTTGTGGCGATCGCCTTTGGGCAAACGGCCTTCGATCTGGTTCGGACCTTCGCGGTGGCGCGCATCGAATCCCGCCTAGACGCAACCCTGCAGGCCGCCATTTTCCATCGGCTTCTGCGCCTTCCCGTCGGGTTCTTTAAACGGTTCACCACCGGCGACCTCGCCGAGCGCGTGCTGAGCCTGCAGGAGGCGCGGCAAATGGTTACTGGCAGCATGCTTTCCGGCCTATTCGGCGTACTCGGGATCCTGGTCAGCGCCCTGGTGCTGTTCCTTATCGATTGGCGTCTTGCGCTGATCGGCGTTTCGGCTGCAAGCTTGCTTGCGCTGGTCTCGATGGTGCTCTCCTGGCAGCAGCTTCTGGAAGAGCGTCGACAGGTCGCGGCGCGTGGCGTGGTGCAGGGGTTCGTTCTGCAACTGCTGTTCGGCATCGTGCGACTGCGTGGGGCCGATGCCGAAAAACGCGCGCTGACCCAATGGGCATGGAAGAGCGCCCGGCAGCGGCAGGCCTTCATGCGGGCAAGGCTCTACAGGGCGTGGCAGAGCGTTTTGCAGGTTTCGATGCCCTGGCTTTGCTTGCTTCTGATCTACGGTGCTGTGATATGGCTGGCCGATGTCGATGAAAAGAAGGCGATCCTCGACGCACTTGCGGCCCCGGCGGACAGCGACGATGCGCCGACAGTGTTGACCGTCGCGGCATTTGCGGGCTTTGCGACGGCGTTCGGTCAGTTGACAGCTGCCATGCGTGCCGGCATCGGCGCAATCTCCGGCCTTATGGCGGTCGCGCCCTTGCTGGAACGCACCCGGCCGGTGCTCGAGGCGAAGCCGGAGGAAGGCATACGTCCCGCCCAGCATGGCCTTGATCTTGAAGGCAATATCGCTTTCCGCAATGTCAACTTCCGCTATCACGCGGATGGCCCTCCGATCTTGCAGGACGTGAGCTTCAATGTGGGTCGCGGGCAGTTCGTGGCGATCGTCGGCTCGTCTGGCAGTGGAAAGTCGACGCTCCTCCGGCTGATGCTTGGTTTCGAAACGTTGGAAAGCGGCGAAATTCTCTTTGACGGCATTCCTGTCCATGGATTGGAGCCCCGCTTCATACGCCGCCAAACGGGCGTCGTACTGCAGAACGGCATGCTATCGGCAGGTTCGATCTACGACAACATTGTCGGTGCCTCCGACTGTGGACCACAGGAGGTCCTGTGCGCTGCCCGACTTGCAGGCTTGGAGGAGGATCTGGCCGCCATGCCGATGGGTCTGCATACCATACTGGCTGATGGCGGCAGCACGCTTTCCGGTGGTCAGCGCCAGCGTATTTTGATTGCTCGAGCCTTGATAAACAAACCGAAGATCCTCCTGCTCGACGAAGCAACAAGTGCGCTCGACAATTGTACGCAGGCCAGGCTGGCCGAAACGCTGACCGGTTTGAACGCGACACGCATTGTCATCGCCCATCGCCTGTCCACCATTCGCCAGGCCGACTGCATTATCGTGCTCGATCGGGGCAAGGTGGTTGAAACCGGGACCTTCAACGAACTCGCCCGGGCCGGTGGCTGCTTCCAGGACCTTGCCGGCGAAGAGGTGTTGGCCGCTCCGTGACAGACCAAATCTGGGAGCTTCAACGAATATTCTTGAACGCGGGCCGGGAGAATTCTACCTCCTCTGTCCAGAGGAAAAGCAAAAAACCGCAGGTTTTGAACAGTAACTTTCCGGCGATCGCTGGCGAGAATGAGTCTCGTTTGATCGACGGAGGGATAACTGCGGGCTTTTTTCTCTGGCATTGGCGCCGAATGAAAAAGACCGCGCGGTTCCGGAACCGACGGTTCGCAACCAACCGCCCTGTACGATCAGGGCCGAAAGGAACAGACATGAGTGACAAGAAGATCAAGAGCCAGGACGTTAAGACCATCGTCAATGACGAGCTTCCCGATGCCGCACTCGATATGGTTTCGGGCGGTTATCCGGCGCGTCCGAGCATGAAGGAAATCGTCAAGGGTTCGGGCTTCGGCCGCTAAAAAACTCCGGCCTCTTGAAAAGGCCGGATGGTGAACCTGCGGGTATCCGCGACAGAGTTTGCGGATACCGGTCAAAAAAAGCGGAAAACGGGAATGCTCACCCCGAATACTCATCCATTCACCGTCGAAAGACGGAATGCTATTGTCGGCGCGGAAGCGCAGCGAATGACATTTCCGGCGTATCGGCAGTTGTTGGACGGTGCGCCGGGCCACGACATTTTTGTCGCGTTTCAGGGAACGGAACTGTGCGGACTGGCGCTGTGGCGCGAGAGTGACGAGGGCGGCAGACGGCTTCTGTCGGTCTTTACAGCTTCGGTGTGGCGTAGAAAAGGTGTTGCGCGCGCGTTAATGCGACAGGCACAGAAAATCTATTGCACTGCCGGATCCGGCAAACTGGCGGCTTTCTGGTCGGATAGCTTGCCGGGCGCCGAGCCCCTTTCCAGGCTCCTCGCGTCGCTTGGCTGGAGCACGCCGGCGCTGGATTGCGTCCGCATTTCCGCGAATGCACAGCAGACGAAAGTCTGGTCCGACAGCCGCCGCATGGAACGCATGACCGTCCGTCCGGGCATTGAATTTCGCGAGTTCGGCGCTGTGACGGCTAGCGAGCGGGCCGAGATCGATGGGCTTCTCGAAGCCGAGGGCGTCCCGGGTCGCTGGCGTCCGTTTGACCCGCTCGTAAACGTTAATCAGCAGCTCTCACTGCTCATGTACCGCAACATGAACCTTGACGGCTGGATGGTGGTGCAGAATAGCGGGCCGGGCGAGGTTTGGTTCTGCAGCCTATACAACCGGGGCCTCTCGACCAGCGCGGGGGCATTGATGCCACTTCTTGTGGAGGTCTGTCGCCGGCACCATGCCGCCTTCGGCCCAACGGGGCGCTGGCGCTACAACACAGGACCGGAACATCCAGGTATGGCGGCGTTTCTCGATCGGTACGCCGGGGAGTTCGCAGATTTTCACGATCGACACCTCTACTCCACGTTCACTTTCTCTGGGGCGCCGATCGCGACAGTCTGATCGGCTAGCGCCAATACGTCCGGCCGATGTGAGATCATGACGACGGCAATATTTTGAGCGCGGGCATTGGCGAGGATCCGCGCGGCTGTGTCGGTGTCGAGGCAGGATAGCGTTTCATCGAGAAAAAGGATCCTGGGGCGGGCAGCAAAACAGCGCGCGATTGCAATGCGGGAGCTGAGCGCTCGCGGCATAGCGCCTTCGATCATCAAGGTAAGATAGCCCATGGGCAGGGCCGAGATCTCCTCATGAACGTGGGCGGCCAGGGCTGCTGCCTCTATGGCGACCGGCGACATATCGTCAAGTCCTGCGCCGATCACAGCGGAAATCGTGCCGGGTTCATTGCGCTCGTCTTGCATGACGCATGCGGCAGAAACGCGCCAAGCTTGCACGCGCGCGCCGTTGAGAGGCGTGCCATTCAGTAGCAGTCGGCCTGCCCGCGGTTCTTCCAGGCCCATCAGAATGCGCATCAGCGTGGATTTGCCGATCCCCGACGGACCGGTGAGTGCCAGAACCTCTCCTGGCCTCAGCCAAAAGGAGACGGGTTGAAACAGAGGCGCGCCGGTGCCGTGGGCGTGGGTTACGGCTCTTGCCTCCAGGCTGATGAAGGGCGAAGGTTCATCTGCCGCGCCGGTGCGAGCTCGGCATGCAACCGTTGGCGTGGCAGCGGTTCGCAGCCGCAGCGCTGCCCTCGCAACTGATATCGCAGCCTTGCCGAGTGCAAGGGCGAAAAGTGCCGCCAAAGGGCGACTGCTTGCCGATGCCGAGGCGTAGGCAGCGAGCGGCGTCAAGGTCAGCCCTGCAAGATCGATGCTGCGGGCAACATCATCAAATGCGGATTGCCGGTGCAGACGGCTGACCCGGTCCGCCAAAAAGCTTCGCGCCTTCTGCAGTCGCCCATCGAGCTGGCCGTATCCGATGGACCACGGAGCATATTTGAGTGGACCTGCGCGCCGTAGCGCAGCCTCCGCCCGCTCATGCATCCTCACGCCATGCTCCATGCTCAGCCCGTCGCAAATCGCGGCGGCGACAGCGAGGACTGTTGCGACGAGCAACGATGCAATCGTACCCGCCGGCCCTGCCGTGAGGGAAAGTGCAAGGAGCGCAATCAGGCCCGTCGGTAGCCAAGCTTGCAAGTCCATCCGTGCACAGAAGCAGACCAATTCTGCGTGATTGGCACGGCTTTCCCGCCGGTCCGCATGCGCGCGGCGGTCGCCAGGCGAGGAAAGCAACCTGTCCCAAGAGCGGTGACGGATCGCTATGCGGGCATCGCGAATGTTGCGCAGGGCGATGGTTTGGCCGGCATAGGCGAGAAAGAAAAGCCCAAAGGCGAAGAAAAGGGGCCGGAGTAAGCCGGCCCAGTTTGAGGTGTCCGCTTGCCAAAGCCAAAGGGCGCCGCCCGGTGCCAGCCAACCGGCCTGCATGAGCGCGGCCAGCCACGGCGGGCGAGGCCGCAAAGCCTGTCCCCGTTCGGCAAAGGCATATATTTTCAAGTCGCCGCACGCCATGTCTGCAAGCCGGCGATATCCTGTCGTTCCCGGCTGATGGATATGCTCGTCGTCCTCGGTTTCGCCGGTAAGAACTGGGCCAATGTCTTCGCCGCGCCAATGTCCCGCCAGCGGTCGGATGCGTCGTCGCCAATAACGCCCGCTCATGGCGATGTTTCCGCTGAACCAAGCGCCACACGATGGCTGGTTAGCTCCATCGGCAGGTGGCGCAAAGACGAGACCACCATTGTCAGGCCGGATTTGTGCAGGCGCGCAAGAATGCGCTCGGCAAGCTCCGCCTCGACCGAATCAAGCATCCCGTCGATGACGAGAAGGCGGGGCTGGGCAAGAAGGGCGCGCGCGAGTTGCAACCGTGCCCTCTGGCCGCCGCTGAGCTCCGGCGCGCCGGCGGTGAGATAGAGGTCAAGCCCCCCGCGTGGCGCAAGCGCTCCGGCCAGTTCCACTAGTTCGAGTGTTCTATTTTTCTCCATGTCGCTTTCGACGGCCAAGAAACGTCGCACGCTTCCCCGTGGCATCGGCTCCTCGCCGTCAAGAAGGATGATTCCCGCCTGTGGTCCGCAACATTGATGACCGTACACCAAAACTTGACCTTCGGATGGCGAGAGGAGGCCACTACTCAAGCGGCACAGGAGGCTATGGCCGCTACCTGAGCGGCCTTCCACAGCAAGCAATCCGCCGGGGGGAAACTGGAAACTGATAGGCCCGAATACACTCTCGGACCGCTCGAACGGCCGCCAGCTTACGCCGCGAAATTCGAGGGCGTGGAGCCGGTCGGACGCCCGCGCACCGGTCGGTGCGCCAATCAAACCATCCGGAGGGGTGTCGGAAAGACGAGCGAAGGTGGCCTCGGCCGCCCGCTTGCTTGCCAACCCATCAACAAGGCGAAAGCATAGCCAGATGGCCATGAGGCCGCACCACAGCATCGCAAGTGTCCTGTCGCCGCTCGCGGCGAAAGCCGGCGCAAGACTGGCCGCAACCGCAATCAAAAAGAGAAGTGTACGGCGTTGGTTTTTCTCGACGGCAGTAAAGAGGGGCTTTTCCGTCTGTGTTGACAGGCCGGAGAGGCGGACGAACATCGCCTGCGGGCCAGCCCCAAGGCGCCAACGGGCAGCTGGCGCGAACAGCATTGCTGTAAGAAGGCCGGGTTCGGCCTCCAAATCGCCTCTCTTGGCGTGCCGTTGTCCCCGCCCGTTGGATGTGGCGATGAAAAAGCTGCATGCCGCAAGCAGCAGCAGGCTTTGTGCTAGGCCCAAGAGGCTCGCAAGGAAGGGCGGTACCGCCAAACAGGCGGCAAGCGCGGGCAGGAATATGACGTTTCGCTGTGTGAGCGGATCGGTGAGGGCCCCAATGGCGGACAGCATTGCATCGAGCCGGTACCGTCCCGACAGGACCATGTCTTGGGCAGGCCAGCGCTTCACATGTTCCTCGAGACTTGCAGCATGTCGCTCGGCCCTGCTGCGAGCAGCAACGCGGGTTCGCTGCATGGCTAAGCCGTCCCCGGCAAGCAAAAACAGGACGGAGACGAACGTCAAGCCGACCTGTCCTGTGGTGAGGGCTAGCGGGGCTGCGAGTGCGCCAACCGCAAGGAGCGTTGCAGGAAGACAGACAGGTCCGCCGCGCGTATTGTCCCATTGGATCAGGTGTGTCCGCTCGGCTTCGCGCGGCTCATTTGATGCGATGGTGAGGACGATGCCGGTGAACTGGCGCGAAAATTCAAGCATATCCAACTCAACTACCCCTTCAGCGGGATCGTTAAGGCGAACGCCGACCTTAGACACAGCCTCGAGCACTGCGAAATGAAGGAAGCGCAGATGTACGATTGCGGGGAGCGGTACATTGACCAAGCCGTCGAGGTCGATCCGCCGGGCTGTCGCTGAGAAGCCTTCCTCTCGTGCCGCATCGCGGAGGTTCCGCAACGTCGACCCCGCCAGCGGGGAGCAGATTCGGCGCCGAAGGACATCGAGTGGGATGTCCCGGCCATAGTGCGCCATGAGCATGGCAAGTGCTACGGCACCACATTCCGCTGCCATACCTTGTAGGCGCTGCGGTGTCGCGACGAAACCATCACCGCTCATCCGTGTGAAACGCTTGTAGGACGGCCCCAGATGCCGCCAGATTTGGTTGAATGCCATGCTTGACTCTTTTGGCCGACGAGCGTAGCGGCGAATTGGAAGCTTCCCGCGCATAGACACCGGCGGGCGTTCGCAGATCAACGGATTTTAGGTCCAAAATTGTGGGCAATGAAACAAATGGCCAGAGCGGTTCAGTCCGTTTCCGCAAGGAGGCACTCGATCGCTTGGCCGAGGGCGAGCAACTGGATGAAGTCGTAGCCATGCGCGCCAATGCGCGTACGCCGCTGGTTGCTGGCCTGCTATTGATCGCGGCAAGTCTTTTCCTTTTGGCAGCGTGACCTTTCCGGCAACCCTCCCGCCCCTTTTGTGCTCTTCACGACTTTGGCAGCCACGGCCCAGGTCGGCGATATCGACGCCCCAATGAGCTGCCGCATTGTCATCAAGGGAGATGACAGCACTGCAGCATGCGCAGCCGAACCCGTCGTCTTCGCCAAATTCGATACCGATCCGGGATTCGATCTATCTTCTCTGACGGCGGGCAATTTCTATGATGTGATCATAACGATGGCCAAGCAGGAAGGATGGCTCCGTTGCAAGCCTCTCGTTTACAGGCCGCATCCCGGGCGACGCCACGCGGCGGCGGCGATGACCTTGCTCTATATGGCCTCGGTGCTTGTCACTCCCGACAGTGGCGTCTCGGCCTGGCTAGCGCTGGCGGCGGGCGCGGCGTTCCTCGACCGGCTGGCGGAATGGTTCATCGGCCAGCCCGCCTTCAAGACCGAGGTGGCCGTGCTGGCGTTCGGCAACGCCTTCGCAGGTGCCGGTTTCCTCGTGCTCGGTGCAACGCGGCTCGGCCTTGATCTTCCGCCTGTCGCGGGCCTGCACATGCTGTCGGTCGGGGCGCTCGGTTGCGCGGTGATGGCCGTGCTGATCATCGCGGGCCTGCGGCACACGGGCCGCGATCTCCTGGACCTGCCGTGGCAGGCCCATGGGGCGGCCTTGCTGATAGCTGCCGCCGCTTTCGTCCGCGTTCTCCCGGAAATCGCCTTCGCCTCCGGCCTTGCGCCGTTGCTCTGGAGCTTGCCGACAGGGCGGTAATCATCGCCATGGGCGGACCGTCGATGTCGGCTCCGCGCGTGACGTTCCCGCCGATAGGGAGTTGCGCAATCGATATCTGGCAATCTAGCGCATTGGGATCGTCCCTCAGATCCCGAAGGAAAGGATCTTGTGTCTCGCGGTTGTTTACAGGCCTGCCATTTGTGACGCGGTAGCCGCTTGCACTCCCACGGACGAGGGACCCCGGGGGCAAACGGCCTTACCGATAGACGTCGTCGTCGAGCTCCCGCAGGAAAGAAGATATGTTCGAGCGGGCGATCCGGAAGAGAAAGTCGATCACCATTTTCACCCGCGGCACGTTGCGCAGGTCGTGGTGGCAGATCAGCCAGTAGGTGCGGCGAAGCTCAACCTCGTCGGCAAGGACGATCTGGAGCTCGGGATGCTGCTTGGCGACGAAATGCGGCAGGATGCAAAGGCCGAGACCGTTCCGGGTTGCCGTCAACTGAGCGAAGATGCTGGAGCTCTGAAAGCGCGCCTTGATGCCGGGATGCACGTCGCCGAGATAGTCGAGGCCCGGTGCGAAGATCATGTCCTCGATGTAACCGATGAAGGGATGCTGGAGCAACTCGTCGCGGTTTTGAACCGGGCCATTCTCTTCGATGTAGCGGCGGGAGCCGTATACATGCAGGCTGTAGTCGGCGATCTTCTCGCAATCATAGGGGCCGGCTTTCGGCGGATCGAGCGAAACGGCGAGGTCCGCTTCCTTGCGCGAGAGCGACATGATCTGCTGGATCGTCACCAGTTCGAGCGCGAGGTTCGGATGGCTGGCCGCAAAATCATGCAGCCGATGGGTCAGAAAGAAGTTGGCGAAGCCTTCCGGTGCGCTCATGCGGATCACGCCGCGCTGGGCGGTGGCACCTCCGGAAACTTCCGCCTGGAGCCTGTCGGTCTCCGCCTCGATTTTTTCGGCCGTATCGACAAAGCGCTGGCCCATCGAGGTCAGGACGTAACCGCGCGGATTGCGCTCGAACAACTTCACCTTCAGTGCGAATTCCAGTCGGTCGATGCGGCGTGACACCGTGGCGTGACTCGTCCTTAGCTGTCGTGCAGCCGTCGACAACTGCCCCGTCCGGGCGACCGCCAGGAAGTACATCAGATCGTCCCAGGTGAACTGCGGATACGCCGACATGAATGTCCCTTCTGTTCAAAAATGAACAGACCCTGTTTGCAATTAATTTCAGACGAACCTTGCGTCAATCGGGTTTTTTGGGAAACTAGCGGTGGGAGGGTCGCTGTCGGGAGAACAGTCGGCCAATTTTTGAACAGATCGGCATTTTTTGATCTCGGGGAGGAGATACATGCGTAACAGTCTTATTGCGTCCACAGCCATCCTGCTCTCGATGGGTACGGCTGCTATTGCTGCCGATGTATCCGACGGCAAGGTCAAGATCGGCATTCTCAACGACCAGTCCGGGGTCTATGCGGATTTCGGTGGAAAGTGGTCTTACGAGGCGGCGAAGATGGCCGTCGAGGACTACGGCGGCAAGGCGGCCGGCGCACCGGTCGAGGTCGTCACCGCCGACCATCAGAACAAGGCCGACATCGCCTCCAACATCGCCCGCCAATGGTACGACACCGAACAGGTCGACAGCATCATGGAGCTGACGTCTTCGTCGGTCGGTCTCGCGGTACAGGCGCTTTCCAAGGAAAAGAAGAAGATCACCATCAATACCGGTGCGGCAACGACCGAGTTGACCGGCAAGCAGTGCAGCCCCTACGGTTTCCATTGGGCCTATGACACCCATTCGCTGGCGGTCGGTACCGGCGGCGCGCTTGTGAAGCAGGGCGGCGACAGCTGGTTCTTCCTGACGGCCGACTATGCCTTCGGCTACTCGCTGGAGGAGAACACGTCGAACTTCGTCAAGGAGAACGGCGGCACGGTCGCAGGCTCGGTCCGCCACCCGCTCGCCACGACCGACTATTCGTCGTTCCTCCTCCAGGCCCAGTCGTCCGGCGCCAAAGTCATCGGCCTTGCCAATGCCGGCCTCGACACGGCCAACGCCATCAAGCAGGCAGCCGAATTCGGCATCGTCGCCGGCGGCCAGCGCCTTGCGGCACTTCTCTTCACGCTCGCCGAAGTCCATGGCCTCGGCCTGGAAGCGGCCCAGGGCCTGACGCTCACCGAGGGTTTCTACTGGAACCGCGACGAGGAGTCGGCAAAGTTCGGCAAGCGCTTCTTCGACCGTACCGGCCGCATGCCGAACATGGTGCAGGCGGGCACGTATTCCGCCGTCACCCAGTACCTCAAGGCGATCGACAAGGCAGGCACGGATGAGGCCGATGCGGTTTCCAAGGCGCTGCACGAAATGCCCGTCAACGACGTCTTCGCCAAGAATGGCACGGTTGCAGCGAACGGCCGGATGATCCACGACATGTACCTGCTCGAGGTGAAGAAGCCGGGCGAAAGCAATGTCGATTGGGATTACTTCAAGGTGCTGGCGACCATTCCCGGCAAGGACGCTTTCATCGATCCGGCCAAGAGCGGCTGCGATCTGGTAAGCCAGTAGGTCTGGACGCAAGCATGGCTATGTCTGAACGACAGACGCAGCCGGATCCGCGGGTGGTGCTTTCCGCCCGCGGCCTTCGGCGAGACTTCGGTGGCTTCTCTGCGGTGAAGAACGTCGATCTCGATGTCCATCATGCCCGCGTTCACGCCCTGATCGGACCGAACGGCGCGGGCAAGACGACTGTCTTCAACCTCCTGACGAAGTTCCTTCAGCCGACGGCAGGCACGATTGCGCTGCTTGGGACGGACATCACGAACATGCCGCCGGACAAGGTCGCCCGCATGGGTCTCGTTCGGTCCTTTCAGATTTCCGCGGTCTTTCCGCACCTGACGGTGCTGGACAATGTCCGCGTGGCGCTGCAGCGGCCGAACAACCTCGCCACACAGTTCTGGAAGCCGATGGCGTCGCTGAACTGCCTGAACGCCCGCGCCGACGAGCTGATTTCCATGGTCGGTCTCGACAGATGGCGCAACGGTGTCGCTGCCGACCTGTCCTACGGCCGCAAACGCGCGCTGGAGATCGCCACCACGCTGGCGCTCGACCCGAAGGTGCTGCTGCTGGATGAGCCGATGGCCGGGATGGGGCAGGAAGATGTCGGCGTCATCGCCAGCCTCATCACCGCACTTTCCAGGGATCGCGCCATCCTGATGGTCGAGCACAACCTCAAGGTCGTGGCCAATATCTGCCATCACGTCACCGTGCTTCAGCGGGGCGAGATTCTGGCTGAGGGCGACTATGCAACCGTCAGCCGGAATGAGCAGGTCCGCGTCGCCTACATGGGTACGGAGGAGGCTTGAGATGAGACCGTTGCTGGAGGTCAAGGGCCTCAACAGCTGGTATGGCGAGAGCCACGTACTCCATGGCGTCGACATGACGGTGGGCGAAGGGGAGATGATTACCATCCTCGGCCGCAACGGCGTGGGGAAATCGACAACGCTGCGCACGATCGTCGGCATCCTGCGCGAGCGAAAGGGCCAGATCCGTTTCGACGGCAAAGACATGATGGCCGTGCCGCTGCACAGGACGGCGCATGCCGGCATCGGCTTCGTGCCGGAAGAGCGTGGTATCTTCGCGACGCTGACAGTGGAGGAAAACCTCATGCTGCCGCCGGTCGTCGCCAAGGGCGGGATGTCGCTCGACGAAATCTATGGCCTCTTCCCGAACCTTGCCGAACGCCGCACCAGTCCCGGTACCAAGCTGTCCGGCGGCGAGCAGCAGATGCTGGCGATGGCCCGCATCCTGCGCACAGGCGTGAAGATGCTCCTTCTCGATGAGCCGACGGAGGGTTTGGCCCCGGTTATCGTGCAGCGCATCGGCGACGTGCTGAAGACGCTGAAGGAGCGGGGCATGACCGTGTTGTTGGTCGAGCAGAACTTCCGTTTCGCGAGCAAGATCGCCGACCGCTTCTACCTGATGGACCACGGCCAGATGGTGGCGGATTTCCCGGTGTCGGAACTGCCCGACCGGATGCCGATGCTTCACAAAGTCCTGGGGGTCTGACCGCGCCATGACCATGATTTTCGGAATTCCGGTGCAGGCGCTCCTGGGTCAGTTGCTGATCGGCCTGATCAACGGTTCGTTCTATGCGCTGCTGAGCCTCGGGCTCGCCGTCATCTTCGGCCTGCTTCGCGTGATCAACTTCGCCCACGGGGCGCAATACATGCTGGGCGCCTTCGTCGCATTCCTGCTGCTGCAGTATTTTGCAATCAGCTACTGGGCCGCCCTGCTTCTCGCACCCGTCATCGTCGGGCTTCTCGGTGCGGTCATCGAACGCACCATGCTGAGCCGACTTTACAATCTCGATCCGCTCTATGGTCTGCTCTTCACTTTCGGTCTGGCGCTGACGATCGAGGGGACGTTCCGCTATCTCTACGGCGCGTCCGGCCAGCCCTACGCGGCGCCGCCATTGCTTGCGGGCGGCACCAACCTCGGTTTCATGTTCCTGCCGAACTATCGCGGCTGGGTCGTCGTCGTTTCGCTGCTCGCCTGCCTTGGAACCTGGCTTCTAATCGAGAAGACCAAACTCGGTTCCTACCTGCGCGCAGCGACGGAAAACCCCGTCCTTGTACAGGCTTTCGGCGTCAACGTGCCGCTGCTCCTGACCTTTACCTATGCGCTCGGCGCGGGGCTTGCCGCCTTTGCCGGCGTGCTGGCGGCGCCGGTCTACCAGGTCTCGCCGTTGATGGGCACGAACCTGATCATCGTCGTCTTCGCGGTGGTCGTCGTCGGCGGCATGGGGTCCATCATGGGAGCGATCATCACGGGCTATATGCTTGGCATCGCCGAGGGCCTGACCAAGGTCTTCTACCCGGAAGCCTCCAACATCGTTATCTTCGTAATTATGGCGATCGTGCTTCTGTTGCGGCCCGCCGGCCTGTTCGGAAGGGATGCGTGACATGGTGGAGCTTTCTGAAAAAATGACGACGAATGCCCGGTCGGAGCGTAGTGCTTCGATGATCCAGGTGGGATTGCTGGTCGTGGCGGTTGGCTGCCTGGCTGCAGCCCCGCTGTTCCTCTACCCGATCTTCCTGATGAAGCTCCTGTGCTTCGCGCTGTTTGCCTGTGCCTTCAATTTGCTGCTCGGCTATACCGGATTGCTCTCCTTCGGCCACGCCACCTTCTTTGGTGGTGCGGCCTACTTCACCGCATACGCGGTGAAGGAGTGGGGCGTCACCCCAGAGGCCGGTATTCTCATCGGTGTTGTGGGCGCAGCGTTGCTCGGCCTGGTGGTGGGGTTCTTCGCCATCCGCCGGCAGGGCATCTATTTTGCGATGATCACGTTGGCGCTCGGGCAGATGTTCTACTTCTTCTGCCTGCAGGCAGCCTTCACGCATGGTGAGGATGGTATCCAGTCGGTGCCGCGCGGCCATCTGTTCGGCCTGATCGACCTCAACCGTCCAACCAGCATGTATTACTTCGTCCTCGTCGTCTTCCTGTTCGGCATGGCCATCATCTGGCGCTTCATCAACTCGCCTTTCGGCATGATCTTGAAGTCGATCCGGGAGAACGAGCAGCGCGCGATCTCGCTCGGCTATTCGGTTCGCAACTACAAGCTCGGGGCTTTCGTCATGTCAGCGGCGCTTACGGGGCTTGCCGGTGGCCTCAAGGCTCTGGTGTTTCAGTTCGCCACGCTTACCGACGTTGGCTGGCAGATGTCCGGCGAAGTGATCCTGATGACGCTGCTCGGCGGCATTGGCACGATGATCGGGCCGGTCGTCGGCGCCGGTCTGGTCGTCACGCTGCAGAACTACCTCGCCACCTCCGATGTTCCGGTCACAATCGTCACCGGCATCGTCTTCATGGCCTGTGTTCTGCTCTTCCGTCGCGGCATCGTGGGGGAGTTCTACGCCTCGCGGCTGGGCAGGAAGCTCGGCTTCTAGACGCCCCTCAGCGGCAGGGTGCTGGAGACCGGCCCCACGAAAAGGAAACGGAGACATTACCCCGCGGCGCCTGGGCGGCACGCTGGACGGGGTCTGCTTGGAGTTCGACATGGAACAGTTCGACTACATCATCGTGGGTGCCGGTAGCGCTGGCTGTATCCTCGCCAACCGGTTGTCGGCGGATCGCAGCCATCGCGTGCTGCTGCTGGAGGCCGGTGGAAGCGACAACTATCACTGGATCCACATCCCGGTCGGTTATCTCTATTGTATCAACAACCCGCGCACGGACTGGTGCTTTTCCACCGACATGGAGCCGGGCCTCAACGGTCGGGCGCTGAACTATCCACGCGGAAAGGTGCTCGGTGGGTGCTCCTCGATCAACGGCATGATCTACATGCGTGGTCAGGCGCGCGATTACGACCTGTGGCGCCAGCTTGGCTGCACTGGATGGGGCTGGGACGATGTGTTGCCGCATTTCCGCAAGTCGGAGGATTTCTATAAGGGCCCGAGCGACATGCATGGCGGCGGCGGCGAATGGCGCGTGGAAAAGGCGCGCGTGCGCTGGGCGGTGCTGGATGCTTTCCAGAAGGCTGCGAGCGAAGCCGGCATACCCGAGACCGAGGATTTCAACCGCGGCGACAATGAAGGATCCGGCTATTTCGACGTCAACCAGCGCTCGGGCATCCGCTGGAACACCTCCAAGGCCTTCCTCAAACCGGCACGTGCCCGGTCCAATCTGACCGTTCTCACCAAGGCGCATGCGCGGCGCCTGATCGTTGAAGGTGGCGAGGTCAAGGGCGTCGAGTTCCAGCACGAGGGGGTCGTCAAGAAGGCCTATGCCGCCCGCGAGACCGTGCTGAGCGCTGGCGCGATCGGCTCCCCCCATCTTCTTGAACTCTCCGGCATCGGTCGCGGCGAGGTCCTCAAGAACGCGGGCATCGAGGTCGCAAAGGATGTGGGCGGCGTCGGTGAGAACCTGCAGGACCATCTCCAGCTTCGGCTGGTCTACAAAGTCACCGGCGTGCCGACGCTGAACGAGAAAGCCAGCACGCTGCTCGGCAAGGCGTCGATTGGGCTCGAATATCTGGTGAGGCGCTCCGGCCCCATGGCGATGGCGCCGAGTCAGCTCGGCATCTTCACCCGTTCGGGGCCGGACAAGGAGACGCCCGACCTGCAGTATCACATCCAGCCGGTGTCGCTCGAGAAGTTTGGCGAGGGCGTCCATCCCTTCCCGGCGATGACGGCGAGCGTGTGCAACTTGCGCCCCGACAGCCGTGGCTCGGTTCATGTGAAAGGCCCGGACTTTGCCCTGCAGCCGCAAATCCGCCCGAACTATCTCAGCGAGCAAAGCGACCGCGACGTGGCCGTCAACGCAATCCGCCTGACGCGCCATATCGTGCAGCAGCCGTCCTTCGCCCGCTTCAATCCGATCGAACACAAACCCGGCCCCTCCTTCGAGACCGACGCGGATCTTGAAAAAGCGGCGGGTGACATTGGCACGACGATCTTCCATCCGACCGGCACCTGCCGCATGGGGGCCGATCCGGAAAGCGTCGTGGATCCGCAGCTGAAGCTGCGGGCGTTTGGCCGGCTTCGTATCGCCGATGCCTCCGTCATGCCGCGCATCACTTCCGGCAACACCAATTCTCCGACGATCATGATCGCGGAGAAGGCAGCAGCCATGATCCTGGCGGAGCGGTGATCCCCCCCAAATTCCGGGCAGGTGCGCTTCGGTTGCTCATATCCGTGCCCGCAATTCGAAAGATCTGTACGAAGGACGATCAGCATGCCTCATGTCGCTTTCATCGGGTTGGGCAATATGGGCGGTCCAATGGCCACAAATCTTGTCAAGGCCGGGCACAGTGTTTCCGGGTATGACCTTTCCGAAACCTCGCGCGCCGCTGCCGCACAGGCCGGTGTCAAGACCTTCACCACCCTGGGTGAGGCCGTCAGCGGGGCGGAGGTCGTGATCACCATGCTGCCGAAGGGCGAGCATGTCGTTGCCGTTTGGGAGAAGTTGGCGGGGCTGGTTCCCGCCGAAACCCTTCAGGTCGATTGCTCGACAGTGGATGTGGAGAGTGCGCGCAGGGTACACGGTATCGCCCGGGCGGTGGGTTGCCCTTCGCTGGACGCACCGGTTTCCGGCGGTACCGGCGGGGCGGCCGCCGGCACGCTCACCTTCATGGCCGGCGGCTCGCTCGAAGCCTTCGCCCGCGCCAGACCGTTGCTGGAAGTGATGGGTAAGAGGATCGTGCATTGCGGGGCCGATGGCGCCGGTCAGGCCGCGAAGATCTGCAACAACATGGTCCTCGGCATTTCCATGATCGCCGTCAGTGAGGCCTTCGCACTGGGAGAAAGGCTCGGTCTTTCCCATCAGGCCCTGTTCGACGTGGCTTCGGCGTCTTCCGGCCAATGTTGGTCACTGACCTCCTATTGCCCTGTTCCCGGTCCCGTTCCATCCTCGCCCGCCAACAGCGCGTACAAGCCCGGCTTTGCAACCGATTTGATGCTGAAGGACCTGCGGCTCTCCCAGCAGGTTGCGGATGCGTGTGGTGCTGCGACACCCTTGGGTGCCGCCGCCTCGAACTTGTACGAGGCTTTCGAAAAAGAAGGGAACGGCGGCCGGGACTTCTCCGCCATCATCGAAATGCTGCGGGGACTATAGCCGCCTCAGGAGCATTTGTTGCCGGTGGATGGGCCAGGCAGGACGCCGATATCCTGGAGGGCGCGTTTTCGCGAACCCGAAAAACCCGCACGCCCCCACAAGATTCAAGGCTGGAAACAGCGCCGTCGTTAATCTTTTGACAACCGTCTGCGGCTCCTGCTCCGGGTGCGTCAGGTTCGCCTGACGCTCCTTTCCAGACCGGTTTCATGGAGGAAGCATGTACCCAGCACGCTTAATTCCTATGACGCTGGTTGCCGTACTTTTCATTGTGACAGGAGCCACGGTGGTGCTCAAGCGTGCCACAGTCTGCCGCTAGTCCCGTGACGAAAGCCCGCAACATGGCTTGCCACTCCTTCTGCTTTCTCACCAGCTTCGTTGCTCCTCTTTTGGGCGGCGGCGGCCCTTCGATGGCAAATGCAAACGCGATCTCGTGCCACGCAGCGATCCTTGGCGCCGCTCGCAATATACGCCTGGAGGGGGATGGGGCTTGAGCATTTTACGCCGCTGCAGGCCTGCGGGTTTGCAAAAAATGTCAGAGGTGGCCAGAGCGGGCAAGATGAGAGCAAAGTGGAGGTAAGTTGTATTTCCTTGCAATTCCCAAACCGGTCGTTCCAGCCAGGTCTGGCCCATGCCCGCAGCCGGTGAAGCTTGTGCGGAGCGGTTTGGGAGCGACGGGGTACGTCGGTTCGAATGTCTTTGCCGTCGAACTGGATAGTTTCCGAGTAAAGCGATTTAATGCCGTTTCCTTATCGGCCTATTGGCTTTTAGATGGGCGCAGGAGGATTGCATGAACAACAAGAACTCGTCGGTCACCTTGCGTGACGTAGCGGCCGCGACGGGCGTGGATGTCTCGACTATTTCACGTGTGCTGCAGAACAAGGGGCGTGTCTCTGAGGAGACACGCACCCGTATTCTCGAAACAGCCGAACGTCTTGGCTATCACGGAAATCCCGTAGCGCGCGCCCTGAAGACAGCAAAGTCCTCGACCGTGCTCATGGTGGTGCCGCAGATCGAAAACCCGATCTTCGCCTCCGCTATCATCGGGGCGGAGATCGAGGCGCGCAGCAGAGGCTTTGCTCTGCTCGTTTCCTACGACAAGGGAGACGGGCGGGAGATTATCTCCGATATTTCGCGCTCCAGCATCATCGAAGGCGTCATCATCGCGAGCTTTGACGATGACAACCGGTTGCGCCAAGTTTTGAACAGTACGGACCTGCCGCATGTCGTCCTTAACCGGCACTTGCCCGGCGACGAGAACTGTGTCGCCATCGACACGCGGCGCGCAGCGCGCATGGGGGTGGAACACCTTATCGCGATGGGACACCGCCGTATCGGGCATCTTGCCGGTCGGCTTGGGCGCTTCAACGGCGACATGCGCCGGCGCGGGTGGGAGGAAGCGATGGCCGCAGCAGGGCTCGATCATGGCGATCATCTCATAGCGCAGGCGGGCTATAGCCCTGATGCGGTGCCGGCGGCCGTGGACAAACTTCTTGCCATCGGAGTGACGGCGATCCACGCAGCGACGCTGCTAACGGCAGCTGCCACCATCGCGCGGCTGCATGAACGGGATGTCCGCGTACCCGAGGAGGTGTCGGTTATCACCATGCATGATGACCTGCTCGCGCGGGTCGTCTATCCGCAGGTGACGACGGTCGCGTTGCCGTCGCAAGAGATGGGGCGAGTTGCCGCGCGTCGGTTAATCGATCTCATCCAGGGGGTGGAGCCCAACGGCACGCAATCCGCAGGCAGCCTTCTTCTTCCCCCCGACGAACTCATTATCCGCGCCTCTGTGGCTGCTCTTTGAAAAATCCGGCGTCAGGGTTGACATCCTGCGCGAAATAGCTTGTTTATTGCTTGAGCAAACGTTTGTCCAAGGCGAGATTGAAGATTTCGCAGGGCATAGAGGAGGAAAAACCGTTGAAAGAACGTGATCTCGTCTCCGAGCTTTCGGAGCTGATCGGCGCAGAAAACGTCCTGGTGGACGAGGCCGCGCGTGCCGGCTACGCCCATGACCGTCTGCCCTATGCGAACTTCCGTGCGCGAGAAGGCGCGTTGGTTGGCACGCTGCCCGCTCTGGTGTTGCGCCCGGCCAGCACCGAGCAGGTGTCGGCGATCGTCCGCAAGGCCGGCGAAGTCGACAAGCCGCTCATTCCCTACGGCAGCGGCTCCGGCGTTCTCGGCGGGATCATCCCGCTCGGCGAGGAACTGATGCTCGACATGCAGCGCATGAACCGTATCCTCGGCATCGATCGCGAGAACAACCTCGTCACGGTCGAAGCCGGCATGAACGGCGAGGCCTTCGAAGATGCGCTGAATGCCGAAGGGTACACGTCTGGCCACCTGCCGCAGTCCCTCACTATTTCGACGGTCGGCGGCTGGGCCGCCTGCCGTGGCGGCGGACAGGAATCGAGCCGCTTCGGTAAGATCGAGAACATTGTTGTCGGCCTGAAGGCCGTCATGCCCGACGGGCGCGTGCTGGAAGTCCGCCCGCTGCCCAAGCGTGCCTCCGGTCCTTCCGTGCTCGATGTCATCGTGGGTAGCGAAGGCACGCTCGCCGTCATCACGGAACTGACCATGCGCATCTGGACGCTGCCGGTAGCCGAAGAGGTGATGGTGCTGGCCCTGCCGGACCGGGGTGCCGCGCTGGGGCTTGCCAAGCGCATCATGCAGGCGGGTCTTCATCCGCGGATCGTCCGTCTCTACGATGAAAAGGAAACTGCGTTGCGCACCGAGGGCATCGATGCCTATCGGACCCGCCCGGTGATGGCCAACATCGTCGTCTGCGGTGAGCCGGCCATCGTGGCCGCCGAAGCAGCGCTCGTGCGCGGCTTTGCGCAGGACGTCGATGCGGTTGAGACAGAAACGCGTCCCTTCGACGAATGGCGCGCCAAGCGCTACCACTCGATCACCAAGCAATGGCTTGATCGCGGCTATTACAACGACACGATCGAGGTGACCGTAAATTGGAGCAATACGGCCGCGCTCTACGACACGATCGCCGCGCGCATTGTGGCGGAAGTGCTGCCGAACGCGCATTTCAGCGCGCACTGGTCGCATGTCTACCCGGAAGGCGTCTGCCAGTACATGACGCTGCGCCTGCCACCCATGGACCAGGATGCGGCGCTGACGCTGCACCAGAAGATGTGGGAAATCGCGACCGGCGAAACCTTGGCCCATGGCGGCTCCATTGCGCATCATCATGGTAGCGGCCTCTTCCGCGGGCCGTGGATGGATGGCGAGCATGGCGTCGGGATGGATCTCCTGCGCAGCATCAAGGCTTCCGTCGATCCGCAGAACCTGTTCAATCCCGGCAAGCTCGGCTTCCCACCGCGGCCCGGCGCCGTCGATCCCTACCGCGACAGGGGTGCCAATGTCTGACATCCTCTTGCTCGGGGTCGACCTCGGCGCAGGATCGCTCAAGTCGACGGTCATTTCCGGTGACGGGAAGGTCCTTGCCACGGCCTCCGTTGCCGTGGAAACGCTGACGCCGAAACCCGGCTTCAGCGAACAGGACCCGGAAGGCTGGTGGTCCGCCCTGGTGGAATCGCTTCAGAAGATCTGGCACGCTGGCATCGATCCCGGCCGCGTCGCAGCCGTCTCGGTGACCGCGGGCGCCCATACCCATGTCCTAGAGGACGAGGTGGGCCGGACCCTGCGCCCGGCCATCATGTGGAACGACCAGCGCTCCGGCCCGCAGGTCGCGCGGGAAAGGGCCGCTCGTGGCCCGCGCATCCTCGAACTCTCCGGTAACCGGGTCAGCCCGACCTGGACCCTGCCGCAGCTCGCCTGGCTGCGGGAGGAAGAGCCGGAGGTTCATGCCCGCATCCGCCGCCTGCTGCCCGCCAAGGACTGGCTGCGCCGCCGTCTCGACGGTAGCGACGCGACGGACCTCACGGATGCCTGGGGCCTGATGCTGGCCGATGCGCAGCGCGACCGCTGGTCGACGGAACTGTGCGCGATGGCCGGGCTGGAGCCTGGCGTGCTGCCGCAGATCGTCGGATCGACGGCGACGACCGGAACCGTGACGGCTGCGGCTGCCGCGCAGACAGGGCTCAAGAAGGGCACGTCCGTCGTCTGCGGCACCTCCGATACCAATGCGGAAACCTATGCGGCCGGCATGACCCGATCGGGCATCGGCGCGCTGAAGCTGGCGACGGCGGGCACGGTGTCGACGCTCACCGCCGCGCCGGTCTTCTCCGATGACGTCATCCACTATCCGCACCTCGTTCCGGGCCATCACTACGCCATCCTCGGCACCAATTCCTGCGCTTCCGCCCATCGCTGGCTGCGCGACGCGCTGTTTGCGGAGATCGGCTTCGACGGCATGGACAAAAAGGCGCAGGAGGCTCCCGCGGGATCAGAAGGCTTGCTCTTCCATCCCTATCTCAACGGCGAGCGGAGCCCTTATTGGGATCCGGATCTGCGGGCCTCTTTCGTTGGGCTCGGCTTCCAGCACGGGGCGCCGCACATCTGCCGCGCGCTCTACGAAGGCATCGCCTACACGTTGCGTGATTGCCTGACGGTGCTGCACGCCCGTGGCATGGGTTTCGACACCGCGCGCCTCGTCGGCGGCGGCACGCGCAGCGCCCTGTGGCGCCAGATCATTGCCGACGTTACGGGCCTCACGATCGAGGTGCCGGCGGAAGGCGATGCGTCCTACGGTGCGGCCCTTATCGCCGGCATTGGCATCGGTGTCTTCGCGGATACGGTGGACGCGGCCCGAGTCATCCGGGTGGCCGAGACCCTGACCCCGACCGCTGGCATCGCCGGGGTCTACGATGCCGGCTTTGCCCGTTTCCGGGCGGCAAAGGAGGCACTGACCCCGATCAATCACGAGACGGTCCGGGCAATCAGGGAGGCGAAGTGATGGCGGAAGTCAGTCTGCGCAAGCTGCGCAAGACCTATGGCCCAGTGGTCGCGGTGGAGGGCGTCGATCTGGAAATCGCCAAGGGCGAGTTGATCGTGTTGCTCGGACCCTCGGGTTGCGGCAAGTCGACCACGCTGCGCATGGTCGCGGGCCTCGAGACGATCAGCGACGGCGAGCTGCATATCGGCGGGCGCAATGTCACGGCGCTGGAACCCAAGGATCGCGACATCGCGATGGTCTTCCAGAACTACGCGCTCTACCCGCACAAGACGATCCGGGGGAACATGTCCTTCGGCCTGAAGATGCGGGGCACCGACACGAGCGAGATCACGAAGCGGGTGGATGCGGCAGCCGAAATGCTGGACATCACGCATCTGCTCGAGCGCAAGCCCGGCCAGCTTTCGGGCGGCCAGATGCAACGCGTGGCGCTCGGCCGTGCGCTGGTGCGCGATCCCGCCGTTTTCCTGCTCGACGAGCCGCTGTCCAATCTCGATGCCAAGCTGCGCTCGCGCATGCGCGAGGAGATCGCCCTGCTGCAAAGGCGCATCGGAAAGGCGATGATCTATGTCACGCACGACCAGACCGAGGCGATGACGCTTGCGGACCGCATCGTCATCATGCGGGACGGCTGGGTGCAGCAGATCGGTTCGCCGCTGGAGGTCTATGACCGTCCGGCCAATGCCTTCGTCGCCGGTTTCATCGGCTCGCCTGAGATGAATCTTGTCGATGCGGATTTATCCGACGGGCGGCTGGTGCTCGGCGAGGGCGTTTCGATTCCTGCTCCGCAGGGCCTCACGCGCCGGGAGGGGCGCGTGACGGTCGGCATGCGGCCGGAAGCGATCGTGCCGGCCGGGGAGGGCCTGCCGTTCACCATCCGGGGCATCGAGCAGCTCGGTTCGCAGACCCTGTTCATCGGCGAGCTGGCAGGGCGTCGCCTGCGCGTCATGACCGGCCGCCGCGACGACGTGGCGCTCGGCAGCAGCATGAGGATCATCGTACCAGAGGCGGCGATCCATCTCTTCGACCGCGAAAGCGGCGAAAGGCTTTCCACCGGCCGATAACGGCCAACGCATTGGGAGCGTCCGCACAGAGAGCGGATCATGGGAGGAGAAGACATGACATACGAAAAGACGAAGGGTGGCGTGTGGACCAGGCGGCAGGCTCTCAAGGGCGCTGGCGCCATCGGCATGGGCCTTGCGCTGTCGGGGCTGGCTGCGCCTGCACTGCGCGCGCAGGAAAAACGCCCCATCCGCTTCCTGAACTGCGAGACGGGCAAGGATACGCTCGCCTTCTTCGCCAAGATGGCTGCGGAGTACCAGGAAAAGACCGGTGTCGAAGTCATCGTCGATTCGGTGCCGCTCGACGAGGCGTTCACGAAGATCACCAACGGCATCCGATCCGGCACGCCCTATGACGTCGCCAATGTCGGCTTCATCGGGCAGGTTCTTCTCCTGGCTGAAGAGGAGCAGATCGTGCCGCTGAACGAGCTCACCGACGAGTTCAAATGGGGCAACAACATCCTCTTCCCCATCGACGGCAAGGTCTACTGGTATCCCTTCGACTACAACCTCGCGCTCGTCTACTACCGCAAGGACCTCTACGAGGCGAAGGGCCTCTCGGTACCGAAGACCTGGGACGCCTTTGCCGGCAATTGCGAGGCGCTGGTGGAGGGTCGCCAGAAGGGATGCCTCTTCCCGATCGGCTCCAACGGCGCCGCCAACTGGATGTCGTTCGCTTTCCTGTGGGCTGAGGGCGTCAAGCTCTTCGACGACCAGTGGAACGTCATCATCGACAATGACGAGATGAAGCCGAAAGCCGCCGCCTATCTCGACTTCATGGCGCGGCTCTACGCCACCATGCCGCCCGGCGCGCTCCAGGCCGGCTATTCGGACGTCCTGTCGAACCTCGTCGCCGGCACGGTGGCGCATGGCGCCTATGCGGGCCGCGTCTACGAGGCGGCGGCGCGGGACAATCCCGACATGGGCGGGCGTCTCGGCATCATGCCCTACATGGATAGCGCCGGAAAGCAGACGGCAGTCAGCCACGGCTATGACGGCTGGGTCGTACTGAAGACGGACAATACCGGCAATGCCATGGAATTCATGCGCTGGCTGACGACCGACCGCATGGTCGACTTCCTGCACACGGCCCCGGTGCACTTCCAGCCGGCCCGGCTCGACATCTACGATGACCAGCGCTGGCGTGACAATGCACTGATCAAGCAGTTCAGTGCGGAGATCGACCAGATGCGCAACCTGGTCACCGACGGATCGGTCATCCTGACTTCGATCGACACGCAGGGACCCAGGCCGGACGTCAGGCCGGGCAAGGTGTTCGAATCCTTCGTCATGCCGGAAATGCTGCAGAACAAGATCCTGCGCGGAATGGACTCAGCCGAAGCCGTAGCGCAGGCCGCAGCCAAGATGCGCGACGTCATCAAGTGACGAGACGCCAGGGGAGGGTGCGCTCCTCCCCTGGCCCGTTCCCACAGGAGTTTTCGAATGACCCGCTGGCTGCTGCCTGGCTTTCTCGGCATCGGGGTCCTTGCGACCCTCTTGTTGATCGTCGGCCCCGCGTTTTACGCGGTATCCCTCAGCTTCTACGACATGCCGTCGCTGACGGCCGATCCGGTCTGGGTCGGCTTCGCAAAATACGGCGAGGTTCTGGCGAGCGCCGCGTTCTGGAACGCGCTGTGGAACGGCATCGTCTATGCCGGGCTTGCGATCGTGCTGCAGGTGGTTCTCGGCATCGGTTTCGCGCTGCTCTTGAACCAGAATTTCATCGGTCGCTCGCTTCTGCGGGGGCTTGCCTTCCTGCCCTATCTGTTGCCGACGGTCGTCGCGGTGCTGGTATTCAAGTGGATGGTGGACGGCTCGCTCGGTATCGTGACGATCCTGATGGACGACTGGGGCCTGCCGCCGATCTATTGGTTCGAAACGGAAACGGCCTCGATGGTCTCCGTCATCCTGATCTCGGTCTGGCTGTGGACGCCCTTCGTCACCACGACCTTCCTTGCCGGCCTGCAGACGGTGCCGACCCAGCTCTACGAGGCGGCGCGCGTCGATGGCGCCGGACCTATCCGGCAGTTCTTCCACGTCACGCTGCCCTCGCTGCGGCCGATCCTGACGGTCATCATCCTCCTGCGCGGCGTTTGGATGTTCAACAAATTCGACGTCGTCTGGCTGGCGACGGGCGGCGGGCCGTTGGGGGCCACAGAGCATCTGCCGGTCCTGTCCTATCGGGAGGCCTTCGCACTCTATGATATTGGGAGCGGGGCAGCCATCGCGACGCTTTCCTTCTTCGTCCTCATGGTCGCCGTGGCGATCTACTTCCGCGTATTCCCGATGGAGCAAGGCAAATGAGCGGGCAAATCCGACCCCGGCGGATCGCCGGCCGTGTGGGGCTCTACTTCGCGGCGATCGTTCTCGCGGTCTACAGCGCCTTCCCGATCTACTGGATGATCGTCTCCTCCCTGCGCCCCACGCAGGAAATGCTGATGAACCCGTCGCTGGTGCCGCAGCGCTGGACGCTGGAATACTATACCAGCCTCCTGGCGCAGACCGACTATCCGCGGCAATTCCTCAACAGTCTGATCGTTGCCGTGACCACGGTGGCACTGACGATGGTCCTGTCCGTGATGATCGCCTACGGCGTCACGCGCCAGCGCATCCGCGGCAAACAGATGATCATCGCCGGCATGCTCTATGCCTACATGTTCCCGCCGCTGCTGCTTGCCATTCCGCTCTATTCGATGTTCTCGCTGATCGGGCTCAACGATACCTTGCTCTCGCTGGTCATCTCGCACCTGACGATCACCATGCCGCTCGGGGTCTGGTTCCTCTGGGGTTTCTTCAAGACGATGCCCTTCGAACTGGAGGAAGCGGCGATGGTCGATGGCTGCACCCGGCTCGGCGCGTTTCTGCGGGTGGTGCTGCCGCTCTCGGTTCCCGGCCTCGTGACGGTCGCGATCTTCGCCTTCCTGCTCTCATGGACGGACTATACCTTCGCACTTGTCATGATCGGCTCGGACGCCAACAAGACCGTGCCGCTGGGCCTTGCCTCGATGATTGGCGCCTTCGATCTGCGCTGGGGCGACGTCATGGCCGGCTCGACGCTGATCGCCCTGCCGCTCTTTGCCGCCTTCCTGGCGCTGTCGCGCTACTTTGTACAAGGCCTGACGGCCGGCGCCGTGAAAGGATGATGCCGTGACCATGCGTATTTTGGGCGCGCCGCTGCGCTACGTGCAGGGGCCGGGCGCCATCGACCGGCTGGCGCAGGAGGTGGCGATCGTCGGGGGTGGCCCGGTGGCCGTGGTCATCGATCCGGTTGCACGCAGCCTTCTCGGTGAACGCATAATCCGCCAGCTGCCCGGTGCCCGCCTCATGGAGTTCGGCGGTGAATGCACCGCGGCGGAAATTATCGCACGCGCGGAGGAGGCGGGCGATGCCCGGCTCCTCATCGGAATCGGCGGCGGCAAGGCGATCGACACGGCAAAGGGGGCGGCGATCGAGCGCGACCTTCCGGTCGCTATCGTGCCGACGATCGCCTCCAACGACAGCCCGACCAGCCATATCGCCGTCGTCTACACGCCGGAACATGCCGTCGAGGGCGTGCGCCGCATGAAGACCAACCCCGTTCTGGTGCTGGTCGATACCGCCGTCATCGCCGGCGCGCCGCGCCGGTTCCTTGCCGCCGGCATCGGTGATGCGATGTCGAAGCCCTACGAGCTTGCGGGCGCGCTTGCCGGCGGCGGGCTCAATTTTTTCTCGGGCCGGCCGACGGAACTAACACAGGCGATCGTCTCGCGCGCTCAGGAGATCCTTCTGGCCGACAGCCAGGCCGCGATGGCGGCAGTCGAGCCCGACGCGGCTTTCGAGCGTGTCGTCGAGGCGGCGGTGCTTCTGAGCGGCCTGGCTTTTGAAAGCGGCGGCCTTTCAATCGCCCATGCCATGGTGCGCGGGCTTTCGATCATGCCGGCGCTGGGCGGCCTCCTGCATGGCGAAATGGTTGCGCTTGGAACACTGACCCAGCTTGCCGCCGGGCAGGGCAGCGCGGAGGAGATCTGCGCGCTTGCCGATTTCTTCCGCCGCATAGGCCTGCCCACCAGCTTCAAGGCATTCGGCATTACCGCGGAGGCCGATTTCCAGCGTATGGCGGAGGTCGCGCTGGCCGCGCCCTATGCCCCGAACTACTATCGAAAACTCGATGCCGGCGATCTCATGCGCGCGATGCGGAGCCTCGACGAAAGGAACTGACGATGGGAGAGACAAGAAACGTGGTGGTTACCGGCGGAGGGACCGGTATCGGGCTGGCGACCACCCATGTGCTTCTCGAGCGTGGCTGGCAGGTGACGGCTGCGGGGCTGGAGCGGGAGAACGGGTTTCCCGACGCAGCCCGCTTCGTCGATTGCGACGTCACCGATCCGGCCTCCCTTGCCCGTGTCTTCGAAGGGTTCGAAACGCTCGGCGGGCTCGTGACCTGCGCGGGAACCATCCAGTATGGCAAGGAGTGGGATCCGGCGGTCTTCGAGAAGGTCATGGCGGTGAACGTCACAGGCGTCCTTTCCTCGTGCACGGCGGCCCGTGACGCGCTCCAGCGCGGCAGCGGTTCGGTCGTCAACATCGCTTCGATGTGGAGCTGGTTCGGCAACCCCGTCGCGCCTGGCTATGGGACCAGCAAGGGGGCTGTCGCGGCGCTGACGCGCTCGCTGGCCGTGGCCTGGGGAGCAAGCGGCATCCGCGTCAATGCGGTGGCGCCGGGCTGGGTGGAGACACGCATTTCGGAAGGGGCGCGGGCGGATGCGGCACGGCGCGCCCGGATCGATGCCCGCATTCCCATCGGACGGTGGGCCGCCACGGTGGAGATCGCCCGGGTGGTGGCCTTCCTCCTGTCGGACGACGCGTCCTATGTCCACGGCGCCATCGTGCCCGTCGACGGCGGCTATCTGGCGGCCTGATCCGATGCAGTCGTTTGAATTCAACACCGTTCCGAGCCTTACCGTCGAATGGGGCGGGGCGGCCCGCCTCGGAGAGAGGCTGGGCGCCTGGTTTGCCGAGCGCAACCTCTTGCTCGTCACGGATGCCGGCCTCACGGCCTCGGGCGTGCTGGACGCCGCGGCTGCCTCACTCCGGGCGAACGGCTTTGCCGTGACCCTGTTTGGCGCCGTCGTTGCCGACCCGCCCGAAAGCGTCCTTCTCGATTGCGTCGCACGCGCCAGGGCAGCGCATGTCGACATCGTGCTCGGCTTCGGCGGTGGCTCGTCCATGGACGTGGCAAAGCTGGCCGCCGTTCTCATCCGTTCCGGGCAAAGCCTTGCGAGCCTCTACGGCATCGGCAACGTCGAGGGCGGGCGTCTGCCGCTCGTGCAGGTTCCGACCACGGCCGGCACGGGATCGGAGGTGACAAACATCACGATCCTGACCACCGGCGAGACAACGAAGATGGGCGTGGTCGCCGACCAGCTCTATGCCGACCGGGTCCTGCTCGACGGGGCGCTTACCTGCGGTTTGCCGCCATTGCACACCGCTGCGACTGGCATCGATGCCATGGTGCATGCGATCGAAGCCTATACCTCCCGGCACAAGAAGAACCCCATATCCGACCTTCTGGCCTGCGAGGCGCTGCGGCTTCTCTCCACCCATCTGGTTGCCGCATGCCACAACGGCAGCGATCGCACGGGGCGGGAGGCCATGCTTCTGGGCGCGACGCTGGCTGGGCAAGCTTTTGCGAATGCACCGGTGGCGGCAGTCCATGCACTGGCCTATCCTCTGGGTGGCCGCTGTCACATTCCCCACGGCCTTGCCAACGCGCTGATGCTCGGGCCCGTACTCGATTTCAACCTGAAGGCAGCGGCGCCACTTTATGCGCGGCTGGCCGTGCCTGTGGGGGCGGATCTTACGGGCGCTGACAGTGAGATGGACCGCGCCCGTTGCTTTCTCGGTCGAATGCTCGGCCTCATGGATGCTTCCGGCGTACCGCGCCGGCTGCGGGATGCTGGGGTGGCGGAAGACATGCTCCCAACACTTGCTGCAGACGCGATGCGGCAGACCCGACTTCTCGCTAACAATCCGGCACCATTGAATGAAGCGGATGCGTTGGTACTGTATCGGACTGCGTATTAGGCGTAGTGACGACTTGGCCGGTACCGTCATGCGGATGGGCTTCCCGCGAATGATCCCTTGCAGGTTCATCGATCCCGTCAGCCGAGCGATAGTGCACCGGGCGATATCAAAGCCCGTACTGTCGATTGTCAGCAGATTTTGAGCTGGATTCTTGTTTTGCTGCAATTCACCATGAAGCTAAGTATCGAATTTTGCTAAACATTTTTGGAAGGTGCAAAGTGGAGCCGTGCCAAATGGAAGCCGGATCAAACCCTGCCGGAAATCAACAGTGGGGTTTGTCAGAATGGCCGATCGGATAGCTTCCGGTAACGCAACCGGTTTACTCGAATGTGCAGCTCTCAATCTTCGAACACTGCGATTGAAGCCCCGCGGCGATTGCAGCGACACTCTGGGTGAAGCGCTCCCGGTTCGCGCGTTGGAAAATGAACTCAAGGTGATCATTGAAGTAAGATGCCATCGGCCCCTTCCACTCTGGGTCTGATTCAATCATCTGCTCGGCAGTGTAGAACAAATAGTCCACGTAACCCTCGTAGGCGATGCGCTGGTTTTCGTCCTTCATCGCGCAGTAGCGACCACTGGCCAGCTCCGGCTTCTGAACCGTCAGGCTCAGGAATTCACGGTATATTTCCCGCGCGGTCTGGTCGCGCTGGATAATATCTGCAGAACGGATCTGAAGCGGGACAACGATCAGCGCGACCAGTGCCGCAAGGGCTGTTGCAATTGCTCCGACTGCGCTGATCTTCTCGAAGTTCCGCTCCAACCATTCTCCCATTTTTCTGCCTCCCTGTTCCCTGCTGGAGGCGAACATTAGTATGTTCAAATGGTTTGTCATTGGAAAATCCGGACGATGCCCTACCTTGACCTTTCAACACTGGGGAATACCGGATGAGCCGTATCGATATGAGAACCGTTTTCGCAATGGTCCTTGTCGCGAGCGTCTGTATGCCTTCGGTGATTTGGGCGGCGCCGGTGGTCGTGACCAATGCCAAGATCCATACCGTGAACCCCAGCAGGGCGTCCGCCCAGGCGATCGCCGTAGATGACAACGGTGTCATTCTCGCAGTCGGAACCGAGGAGGAGGCGTTGGCGGCTGCCGGAAAGCAGGCCAGGGTCGTTGATCTGCGCGGAATGTCGGTGCTGCCGGGGTTTCAGGATGCCCACATGCACTTGATCGAAGCCGGGGTAAACGAAATCCTCTGCTCGTTCGAGCCATTCGATACGCTCGGAAACACTCTGGCCACGGTCGAGGACTGTATGGCCTCGAGCAAGAAGGATTGGGTGCTCGGGTCGGGTGTGAGCATGACAAATCTGCTTGATCAGGATGACAACCCTATTGCCCTGCTTGACGAAATATCACCGGACAGGCCGGTTCTGATCCTTGACGACATCGGGCATGGGGCCTGGGCAAACTCTGCCGCGATGCGTGCTGCGGGCTATGATGTGACGGATGTGAATCCGTCCGGTGGCATCATCTTGCGCAACAAAAAAACGGGCAAGCCGAATGGGATCGTTCTGGAAAACGCCCAGCAGCGGCTACGCAACCTGGCCTTTCCCGCGACCGCGGAGAATATTGAGTTTGCCTATGAAAGCCTGCTGCCAACGTTGGAAACACTGGCAGAAAACGGGATCACGTCGGTCAGCGATGCGGGTGGTTTCTGGCCTCAGGGCCATGTCGAGGTTTGGCGGAAGGCCGTGGCGCAGGACACCCTGACTGTGCGTGCGTCGAACGCCCTCTATATATACCCGGATCTGGCTTTTGACGAGCAGATGGCCGCGCTTCGCAAGCTCTATTCCAACGACGCAAGTAGCTTACTGCGGTTCAATCAGGCGAAAATCTACGTTGACGGCATTCTCGAACAACGTACCGGGTCAGTGATGCAGCCCTACAGGAAAGGTGCGGGCATTGACCACGGCTTCGATAGTGGCTTTCTGTATTTTGATGTTTCTACCTTGAACCGCTACTCCAGCGCGCTGTCGAAAGCGGGCTTTCAATTGCACTTCCATGTCACCGGCGACCGCGGTGCACGCCTCGCCCTTGATGCGATCGAACAATCTGACCCACAGCCGGGCCCGCATCGCCTTACACATCTCTATCTCGTTGACAAAGCCGACTACGGCAGGTTCAAGCAGTTGGGCGTTGTCGCTGATTTCCAACTTGCTCCCAGCTCGATCGACGCTGAGTACATTCAATTCATCCGCGGCTTCATCGGCCAGCGCGCAGAGCATCTGATGCCGGCACGCGCACTAGCGGCATCGGGCGCTGAGGTGGTGATGAGCAGTGACTTCGACGCCGACGAACTGTCGCCCCTCATCAAGATCCAGGCTGCAGTCATGCGAAAGGACAACGGAGCTGCGGACGTTGCCACCGCTATTGAATGGATGACAATCAACCCCGCGCGATTGCTGCGCCAGGACAAGACCACCGGATCGCTGGAGGTCGGTAAACTGGCCGACCTGGTCGTGATCGACCGCGATATCCTTTCTATCCCGATCAGAGAGATTGCGAAGGCGAAAGTCATGGCAACGCTTTTACAGGGTCGGCCAGTCTACGATCCGGAGAGGTTGTTTAAAGAGTAGGCGGATCCTCCTTTCATCCGGCTCCTTGGTCTTGCTTGGGGATGTAGGGCTGTTGGCTTTATCCGAAACGGTTGGGTGATGCCGGTTTTCCGCCACGAAGGAGTGTCCGCATTTTATTGCACAGCATCCGATTGATACGATCGATAAACAACCCAGGGGCAATCACTCGGCGTCATTCACTGCCTGCCTCTGCTGTCACGTCTTAATGCTTTGCACAGCCGCCCGGTGAAACCTCGGCGGACCAGCCGCCTTCAGATCAGGATTCTGGCGCGCTTTGCAGGAAGTCGAAGTCGCAGCCCTCGTCCGCCTGCAGCACGTGATCGCGGTAGAGCATGTCGTAGCCGCGGGGCGCAGGGCGTTTCTCGATTTGATGTTCGGCTTGCCGCGTTTCCAGTTCCTCATCGGAGACGAGGAGACGGATTGCGTGGTCTTTGACGCTGAGCGCAATCCTGTCGCCGTTGCGGATGAAGCCGATCGGGCCGCCGGAGGCGGCGTCCGGGGCAACGTGGAGCACGATGGTGCCGTAGGCGGTGCCGCTCATGCGGGCGTCGGAGATGCGGACCATGTCCTTGACGCCGGCGCGCGCGAGCTTGGCGGGGATCGGGATGTAGCCTGCCTCCGGCATGGCGGCATCGCTGAGCGGGCCGGCATTCTGGAGGACGAGGAAGTCGTCCGCCGTCACGTCGAGGTCGGGATCGTCGATACGGTTGGCAAGATCCTGCAGCGAGGTGAAGACGACGGCGCGGCCGGTCTTCTCGAAGAGATTTGGGTCGGCGGCCGAGCGCTTGATGATGGCGCCGCGCGGGGCCATGTTGCCGAAGACGGCGAGCAGGCCGCCATTCTCGCGAATGGGATCGTCGACGGATTTGACGACAGTCCGGTCGACCCAGGGATCGACCGCCGCGATGCGGTCGCCGATGGTCTCGCCGGTGATCGTCTCGCAGTCGAGATGGAGGAGATGCTTCAGTTCGCGCATGACGGCGGGGACGCCGCCGGCGGCGTGCAGGTCCTCCATATAGGCGCTCCCGGTCGGCTTGAGGTCAACGAGCACCGGTGTCGTGTCGCTGATTTCGTTCATGCGTCGCAGATCGATCTTCAACCCGAGGCGGCCGGCGATGGCGGCGAGATGGATGATGGCGTTGGTCGAGCCGCCGATCGCCATCAGGATGCGCATGCCGTTTTCCAGCGCCTTTTCCGTGATGATCGTCTTCGGCGTCTTGTCCGAGCCGATCAGCGAGACGGCGATGCGGCCGGTTTCCTCCGCCATGCGCAAGCGATCTGCGTCAACCGCAGGGATCGCTGCGGAATTTGCGGGCATCATGCCGATGGCTTCGGCAAGCGAGGCCATGGTGCTGGCGGTTCCCATCACCGCGCAGGTGCCGCTGGTCGAGGCGAGGCGTTTTTCGACTTCATCGATACCCTGGTCGTCGACATCGCCCGCGCGATAGCGCTGCCAGAAGCGGCGGCAGTCGGTGCAGGCGCCGAGGCGTTCGCCACGATGCCGGCTGGTCGACATGGGACCGGCGACGAGCTGGATCGAGGGGAGGCCTGCGGAGGCCGCGCCCATCAGCTGGGCAGGGACAGTCTTGTCGCAGCCGCCGAGCAGCACCACCGAGTCCATCGGTTGGGCGCGGGTCATCTCCTCGACGTCCATGGACATGAGGTTGCGGAACTTGAGGCTCGTGGGGCTGAGGAAGACTTCTCCGAGCGAGATGGTCGGAAATTCGACGGGCAGGGCGCCAGCGGCGAGGACGCCGCGCTTCACCGCCTCGATCATCTCGGGAAAATGCCGGTGACAGTTGTTGAAGCCACTCGCCGAGTGGGCGATGCCGACAATGGGCCGGTCGAGCATCTGGCGGCTGTAGCCCATCGAGCTGGCGAAGGAGCGGCGCAGATAGAGGCTGAATCCCCGGTCGCCGTAGTTGGTCAGGCCGCGCGAAAAACCCTTTTCCTTGTCGGAATTGTTGTCGTCACACATGGTATTCTCCTTATGCGAGCCGCGTCTTGATGTATTTGGCCTCGAGATAGTCGAAGATCCCGAGCTGGCCGCCCTCGCGGCCCATGCCGCTTTCCTTGATGCCGCCGAAGGGGATTTCGGCTGCGGCAAGCAGCATGTCGTTGATCCCGACCATGCCGACTTCGAGCGCTTCCGCCGCCCTGTTTGCGCCGTCGAGCGAGCGCGAGAAGACGTAGCCGGCAAGGCCGAAGGGCACATCGTTGGCACGCCTGATGGCGTCGTCCAAACCCGAGAAGCGGGCGACCGGAGCGACGGGGCCGAACGGCTCTTCCGTCATGATCGAGGCGTCGTCCGGCACATTGCCGAGAACCGTCGGGCGATAGAAGAAGCCGCGATTGCGGTCGGCGGGGATCTCGCCGCCGGCCAATAGGGTTGCTCCCTTGCTCAGGGCGTCGGCGACCATGCCGGCGATGCGCTCTCGGCCGCGGGCATTTGCCATAGGTCCCATCTCAACGCCGTCGTCGCTGCCCCGACCGATCCTGAGATTGTTGGCAAGGTTCGCCATGGTCCGGGCGAAGGGTTCGTAAATGGAATCGTGCACATAGAACCGGCTCGGCGAGATGCAGACCTGGCCGGCATTGCGAAACTTCGCCCGGGCGCAGGCCGTCGCGGCCGCGACCGGATCGGCATCGGCAAGCACCAGAACCGGTGCATGGCCTCCGAGTTCCATCGACACCTTCTTCACCGTGTCGGCGCACTGCTTGAGGATCAGCTTGCCGACGGGCACGGAGCCGGTGAGCGAGACCTTGCGGATCACCGGCGAGGCGATCAGGTAGGCGGAAATGTCGGAGGACTTGCCGCTGACCACGTTCAGCACGCCGGCGGGTAGGCCGGCCTTGATCGCCGCGGCAGCGATGTGGAAGGTGCTGGAGGGCGCTTCCTCCGAGGGCTTGATGACGACCGGGCAGCCGGCGGCGAGCGAGGCGGCAATCTTGCGCGCCGGCAGCAGGGCCGGGAAATTCCAGGCGGTGAAGGCGGCGACCGGGCCGACCGGATCGAAGCGCACATTGAGGCGCACATCGGGATCGCGTCCGTCGAGGACATGGCCGAAGATGCGGCGTGCCTCGTCGGCATACCAGTCGAACTGGTCGATGGCGGCGTTCCATTCGCCCGCGGCCTCCGCGATGGGCTTGCCGGTTTCGGCGGACATGTCGCGCGCGGCGCGGTCGGAAAGCGCGCGCATTTCCGTGGCGATGCGGCGGAGGAGACCGCTGCGCTCCCATCCGGAAACCTTGCCCCAGCGGGGAGCCTCGCGGGCGAGGGCGGCCAGAACCTCGTCGAGGTCGGCGGTGTCCGCCGAGGGCAGATGGCCGATGATCTCTTCATCGACGGGATCGATGACGGGGCGGGTCTGCCCGCGGCGCGCGGCGCGCCACTGACCGTCGATCAGCAGTCCGAATTGTTCATACATGGTCGTTCTCTCAGATCAGGGTGCGGGCATATTGGCGCTGGACGTCGTCGACCCAGTTGCCGACGTTCCATTGGCCATAGGCGCCGAGGCCGACGGCGGGGTCCTCGCCGAAATAGACGGGAACGTGCACAAGGCTGAGACCTGGCCAGACATGCGCCTCCTCAAGCGCGGCCATAAGGCTTGTCTCGTCCTCGCCGCCGGAGAGGGCGCGAACACCGCTCACCGCGCCGGCCAGCGCCACATAGTCGACGGCGACACCGTCATTGGTGCGGAAGTCGCGGCCGTATTGGGCGTGTTGCAGATGGCTGATGGCGGCCATGCGCCGGTTGTCCAGGAGCAGGATCGTGCCGTGCACGCCATGCTCGACACCGTCGATCAGCACCTGCGGGTTCATCATGAAGGAGCCGTCGCCGGTGAAGGCGATGCCGTAGCGGCCCTTGTCGGCGATGCCGGAGGCCAGCAGCGCGCTGACGGCAAAGCCCATATAGGACGCGCCGGTCTCGGTGAACGTTTCGAAGGGCGCCTGGTCCTCGACGATCTGGAAGCCATTTGCCTGTACGTCGCCGGCATCGAAGAATTTCAGCGCGCCGTGCCGGCGGCAGAAATCGGCGGCGAGCCGGATGACGCGCGGCTGGGTGAGTACCGGCTTTTGCCAGACCATATCAAAGAGCGGCGGCGAGCCTGCCTGTCGGGTGAGGAAGCCGTCCCATTCGGCGCGCTTGGCGCGGCCCGCGTCCAGCCATGCCGTCTTGCGTGGATCGGGTTTGTCGCCTGCCAGCATCCCGGCCAGCCGGCCGGCGACGACGGAGGCATCGCCCGTAAGCGCGATCGTGTTGTTGTAGTGCTGCACGTCGATGGGGTCGGCATTGATGTTGACGACATGGCGCACCTTCGGCCAGCCGATGCCGGAGCAATCCGCCTGGCAGACGGCGCGGCTGCCGATGACGACGAGGAGTTCGGCTTCCTCCATCGCCCAGTTGCCGCTGATCGATCCCTTGGAGCCGCCGACGCACATGTTCTGTGGATGATTGGCCGGCAGGACGCCGCTGGCGCCGGGGCTGGAGACGACGAGCGCGCCCGCTGCCTCAGTGAGCTTCCGCACGGCATCCGCGGCCGTGCGGCTGCCGCCGCCGAGCTTGATCGCGACCTTGCCCGCCGCGCGAATGGCATCCGCCGCGGCCCGCAGCGGGCTGTCGTCGGCGGGGGCAAGCGCAGGGAAGACTGGCCGGTCAGGCAGGGCGTCGAGGCGCAGCGTCACCGGGGCGGGCTGTGTGTTGAGCGGCAGGTTCATGTAGAAGGGGCCGGGGCGCCACGGGTGGAAAACGCAGGTTGCGCCTTTGCGCAGTCCATCCCGCAGCGCGCCCGGAGTATGCAGCGTATAGGCGCTTCCCATAAGGGAGGTGATTTGGGCAAAAACGCCCTGTGCCGGTTTCGGCACCTGCTGCATATTGTAGCCTTCGCCCTGTGTCGTCTCGTCACCATAGAGGTGATAGAGGCCGACGCCGTTGGACGAGGCGGCAAGCGATGCGGCCATGGCCTGGAAGGCGCCCGGGCCGATCGAGGTGACGACGGCGCCGACCTCGCCATAGACCCAGGACAGCGCCGTGCCGGCATGGGCCATCTCCACCTCGTTGCGGAACTGCCAGCAGCGCACCAGACCCTCGGCCTCGTAGGTGTCGAGGACATCGGCGAGCGCGGTGCTGCCATGGCCGAAGATCGCGAGATATTTGGTGATGCCCTGACGCATCAGGCCGAGAACCAGCGCCTCGACCAGCGGCATCGTCACCGGTGCGCTGAGACGGTCCGCATCTATCGCGGCCTTCAGGCCGCCGGCGGTGCGCAGCCACGCGGCACGGTCGGCGGCGGTGTGCGTCGGACCATCGGGAAACGGAGGAAGCGTCATGCCGACCTCCCGTTCCGCAGATCTACAGGGCGGCCGATGCGCGCGGATTCCTCGGCGGCCAGCGCGAAACGCAGAATCTCGCGCGCCTGTCGCGGTGTCAGCACGGGGGCCGCGCCGGTTCCGATGGCGTCGATGTAGTGCCGGGTCGACAGGACAAAGCTCTGCTCCCACCCGGTCGGGATATCGTTGAATTCCGTCAGCTTGCCGTCGCTGTAGAGCACGACCGGCGGAACGTCGGCGAGGCGCCCGTGGCCGCCATTGATCCAGATGACACCCTTGGTGCCGGTGATTTCGACGCGGTCGTCCTGGGCGTAGTGTTTCGTCGCCAGTTCCATTTCGGGCGAATAGACGATTTCGAGATTGCCGATACGGTTGCCGGGGAAGCGGAAGGAGATCTGCGACTGGGCGTCGAAACGGATGCCGCCGGGGCCTTCGGTGTCGCCGATGAAGGCATGGACCTCATCCGGCTCGCCCATGAAGTGCCAGGCCAGCGCGAACTTGTGATGGCCGTCGTCGAAGACCAGCGGCCCGCCGCCGGCCTGATCCTGCTTCTGGCGCCAGGCATTGGCGGCGGCCGGCACGTCCCAGGCGGTGGCGCTGCGCGCCGGATTGGACTTGATGCGGATGGAGAGCGGCGTGCCGATCGCGCCCTGGTCGATAAGGTCGCGCGCCTTGAGGACCGGCGGATAGAAGATGAAGTTCTCGAAGATCTTGACCGGTCGGTCATAGGCTTCGGCGGCGGCAACGAGCTGGTCTGCCTCCTCAAGCGAGACGCACATCGGCTTCTGCAGCGAGATGATCTTGCCGGCGTCCATTGCCTTCAGCGCGGCGCCAAGATGCAGGTGATGCGGCAGGAGGATTTCCACCAGATCGACATCGGGCCGCGCAAGAATGGCATCGAGATCGGTTTCGATCGCGACATCCGCAAGTCCCCATTCCCCCGCCTTGGCCTCGGCCAGGGCTGAATCCCGGTCGCAAAGCGCGACGATGCGGCTTGCCGGATTCCGAAGATACTCGATCGCATGAAGATCGGAGATACGACCGGTGCCGACAATGGCGACCCTAATCGGGTTGGTGCTCATGCAATGGGCCTTTCTGTGATGCAGGTATGGAAACGGTTGTGACGATGTGGCCGAGCTCAGCGAGGCGCTCGTCGGTCACGCGAACGGAAGGGCCGGAAACGCCGACGGCGGCGATCATGCGACCCTGATTGTCGTAGATCGGGCGCGCGACGCAGCGGATGCCGGGCGCGAATTCCTCGTTGTCGATGGAGTAGCCGCGCGCACGGGTGCGGGCGATCTCGTCGTCGAGGGCGCGGCGTGTTGTCAGCGTGCGCGGCGTGAAGGAGGGGAAGGGGCCATCGACCTGCGCATCGCCGAAGGCGAGGAACGCCTTGCCGAGCGCCGTGCAATGAAGCGGTGCAAGAGCGCCGATGGGGTGGTCGACCTTCAGCGGCAGGGAGGAGTCGATCTTGTCGATATACCAGACGCGGCTGCCGACGAGCACGGCCATATGCGCGCATTCTCCGGTCTCGGCGACGAACCGTTCAAGTATCGGACGCCAGGCTTCTTTCACGGCGATGATATCTATGAGCGAATGGCCGATGGTCGCATGGCGCGTGATCTTGTCGGTCGGCTGGTAGCGGCGTGTCGAATCTTGCGTCGCATAGCCGGCGGCGACCAGGGTTTTCATGAGATGCGATGCATTCGACTTGTCCACGCCCAAGGCTTCGGCGACGTCGGTCAGCCGGGCGGGCTCGCGGCTTGCTGCGAGAAAGTCGAGGGCTTCGAGGCCGCGCGTGAGAGATTGCAAGAGGCGCATCGTTTAAAACTCCTTCGGGGTGCCGTCTATTTGCGTCATGCTAAACACAAGTACAGCATGTGGCAACTAAATCAGCGACGGCCGCCGATAAATGGATGAATTGCCCGTTTTGTTGCGTAATGCAATACTTTTGTGTTGACATAGGCAACAAATTTGCCGAATTCTGGTTTTGCGAGGTAATAAGTTTAACAATCGCAAACTCTACGGGAGGTTCCTATGTTTTCCATTACGCGGCGCTCGCTCATGCTTGCAGCGCTCCTGGCGTCTGCAGCGGGCGTGGCCGGCCCCGCCTTCGCCCAGTCCGGCGAAGTCACCATCAGCCACTATTTCACGGGCGAGCTCGGCTTGAAGGCATTCAACGAGCAGGTCGAAAAGTTCCAGCAGGCGACCGGTATCAAGATAAAGGAAAGTCCTGTTGGTCATGAGGACTTCAAGACCGACATCCTCGTGCGGGCAGCGGGCCACAGCCTTCCGGATGTCTTCAGCTACTGGGCCGGTGCCCGCGTCGATTTCATCGTGAAGTCCAACAGCCTGCGTCCGATCGACGGCGTGTGGACGAGCGAGAAGCTGGACAGTGTGGTCGCCAAGCCCATCGCCGACAGCGCGACGCTCTATGACGGCAAGCGTTTCCTTGTGCCGTTCAACTATCACTATGCCGGCCTGTTCTATAACAAGAAGGTGCTCGCCGATGCCGGCGTGACGAAGCTGCCCGCGACTTGGGACGAGTTCACTGCGCTTGGCAAGACCCTGAAGGAAAAGGGCATCGCCCCCATCGCACTCGGCTCCAAGAACCGTTGGCCGGCGCAGTTCTGGTTTGATTACCTGCTGCTGCGCACTGCTGGCCCCGATTATCGTGCCAAGCTGATGAAGGGCGAGGCGTCCTATGACGACCCGGAAGTCGTCGCAGCCATGACGCTCTGGAAGGAGCTTCTTGATCAGGGCTTCTTCGTCGAGAACGCCAATGCCGACGACTGGACGGATGCTGCCGACAAGGTGGCCCGTGGCGATGCGGCGATGACCCTGATGGGCACCTGGATCACCGGCTACTGGAATGGCGTCGGCCTCGTTCCCGGGCAGGACTACGATTTCTTCCCCTTCCCGAAGATCAAGGACGGCGTCGCGAATGCCGCCGTCGGCCCGGTCGATGGTCTGGTGATCTCCGCCAACGCCGCCAATCCTGAAGGTGCGGAGAAATTCCTCGCCTTTATGATGTCGAACGCCGATGTGCAGGCGAAATGGGCCGAAGCGCAGGGCGCGCTGTCCGCAAATGTCAATGTTGACCCGAAGACCTACAATGTCGTCATGCAGAGCGCGGCGAAGACCGTTGCCGAGGCTGAGGCCTTCGCCTTCAACTACGACCTCGCCACCACGCCGCCCGTTGCCGAAGTCGGTCTTTCCATGTTTACGCGCTTCGTCGACGATCCGTCCAAGCTGGATGAGATCCTGAAGGCCGTGGCTGTGGATGCCAAGACGGCATTCAAGCAGTAGGCCAAACAACAGGAATGAAGACCGCGGCCCAAGGTGGGCCGCGGTTTACCGGAAAGGAATTCTGATGGAGCGGCACAACACCGTCTGGCGCGTTGCGCTTCTGGCACCGCCATTGTCCGTCTTTGCCGTCTTCGTGATCTGGCCGTTGTTCAGTTCGTTCTTCTACAGCGTGACGAACTGGAACGGTTTCGACTCGAACTACGACTTCGTGGGCCTCGACAACTTCGCCAAAATCTTCACCGACAAGCTGTTTATGAATGCGGCGATCAACACGACGATCTGGATGGTCGCCGCGATCGTGGTACCGACGCTGTTCGGCCTCGGTCTTGCACTGCTGCTCGACGGAAAGGTTCCGGGCGGGCGAGCCTTCAAGACGGTGTTCTACCTGCCGATCTGCCTTTCGGCCGTCATCGTCGGGCAGATCTGGATCTGGATCTACCAGCCGGACTGGGGCCTGCTCAACACCATGCTTTCCAACGTCACCGGGGAGAAGATGCGCTATGCCTGGCTTGCCAAGCCCGATACGGCGCTTGGATCGGTGATCCTCGCCTGGTCCTGGCAGCAGACCGGCCTTTCCATGGTGATCTACCTCGCCGGCCTGACGGCCATTCCGGAAGACCTCCTGGAAGTCTGTGAGATCGAGGGGGCGAAACTCTGGCAGCGCATCGTCTTCGTCGTCCTGCCGCTGCTCACCCCGTCCACCGTCGTCGTCATCGCCCTTTCGGTGATCAACTCGCTCAAGGGCTTCGACATCCTCTACATCATGACCGGTGGTGGGCCGTTCAACAGTTCCGATACGCTTGCCATGCACATGTACAACGAATCCTTCCGCAAATACCTGATGGGCTATGGCAGCGCCATTTCCGTCGTGCTGTTCCTGATCGCGCTGACGATCATCGGTATCTACTTCCGCCAGCTCAAGAAGGTGGATCGCATCTATGGCTAATCCTTCCGCCGTCCGCCGCTTCGATCCCTGGCGCGGAGCGATCTTCGCCATGCTTCTTGCGCTCTCGGTTCTCTTCCTGCTGCCGACGCTCGGCGTGCTGCTCGCCTCGATCAAGACGACGCGCGAGATCGCGCTCGGCAGCCTCTGGTCGTTCCCCACGGCGCTCTATCTCGGCAACTTCGTCGAAGTGCTGTCGAATCCCGCAGTGCACCGCTACTTCCTCAATACGCTGCTGGTCACGGTCCCGGGCACTTTGGCCTCGACAGCGCTCGGCGTGCTGGCCGGCTATGTCTTTGCCAAGCTGCCCTTCCGCGGCTCCAACATGCTGTTCCTCGTCCTCGTCGCGGGCATGTTTTTCCCGCCGCAGGTCATCCTCGTTCCGCTCTTCCGCCTGTTCAACGGCATGGGGCTAATCGATACGCTCTGGCCGGTCTTCATCGTCCACACTGCGCTCGGCATCCCGATCTGCACGCTCCTGATGCGCAACTTCTTCTCCACCGTGCCGACGGCGCTCCGTGAGGCGGCGATCCTGGAGGGCGCCAGCGAGTGGCAGGTGCTGACCCGCGTCGTATTGCCGCTCAGCCTGCCGGCGCTTGCGGTGCTCGCGACGCTGCAGTTCACCTGGATCTGGAACGATTTCCTCTGGCCGCTGATCTTCACCCAGTCCGACGACAAGCGGACGATCATGATCGGCATCGTCAATCTCAAGGGCCAGTATTCCGTCGCCTGGGGCGTGCAGGGCGCGCTCTCGCTCGTCGCCAGCCTGCCCACGCTTCTCGTTTTTCTGTTTTTCCAGCGCTACTTCATCAAGGGCATGACCATGGGCGCGGTAAAGGGTTGATCATGACACAGCTTGCACTTCGCTCGATCCGCAAAACCTATGGCGCGCTGGAGGTCATCCGCGGGGTCGATCTCGATGTCGCGGAAGGAGAGTTCGTCGTCTTCGTCGGCCCCTCGGGCTGCGGAAAATCCACCATGCTGCGCATGATCGCCGGCCTCGAGGATGTGACGGACGGCACGATCGGCATTGCCGGCCGTGACGTCACGACCACGGCGCCGGCCAAGCGCGAAATCGCCATGGTCTTCCAGTCCTATGCCCTGTTCCCGCATATGACGGTCGCGGAAAACATCGGCTTTGGCCTGAAGCTTTCCGGGCTGCCGAAGGCGGAGATTTCCCGGCGGGTGGGCGACGTCGCGAACACGCTGCAGATCGGTCCCTTGCTCGAACGGGTCCCCCGTGAACTGTCCGGCGGCCAGCGCCAGCGTGTCGCCATCGGCCGTGCGATCATCCGACAGCCGAAGATCTTTCTGTTCGACGAGCCGCTGTCGAACCTCGATGCGGCGCTGCGCGTGCAGATGCGGCTTGAGATCGCGCGTCTCCATGCGCGCCTCGGCGCCACGATGATCTATGTGACGCACGACCAGACCGAGGCCATGACACTCGCCGACCGCATCGTCGTCTTCAACAAGGGCAGGATAGAGCAGGTCGGCGCGCCGATGGAACTCTACGAGCGTCCCGCCAACATCTTCGTCGCCGGCTTCATCGGCGCCCCCGCCATGAACTTCCTGCCAGCTTCGGTGGAAGATGGACACCTTGTTGTGCATGGGGTGCCTGTGCAGAACACGCGTCCCTGGAGCGCCTCGGGAGCGACCACTGCCGGCATCCGTCCAGAGCATCTGACGATTGTTCCGCCGGAACAGGGGGGAATCCGTGGTCGTGTCGAGTTGATCGAGCGTCTTGGCGCGCAGACCTACGCCTACGTTGAAACACCAGGTCTGAATGATCCGATCACTCTTTCGGCACCAGATGAAAGCAACCTGGCAGCGGGCGATATCGTGGGAATGCAGCCGGCGGCGGACAAGCTGCATGTTTTCGATGCAAATGGGGTCGCGATTTCAGGGTAGGAGCGGACCGGTGTGGGCCAGACTTGGCGGGCTGATGGTTCGCTTCCCATCAAGAGCTTCACCGTGCAGACCGGGCCGGCATGTGCAGGAAAGTGCAGTGCCGCGGGGCTATAGCTTTATGTCGTAGGTCACCCAGTTCGTCTTGCTGGCCATGCGGTCATAGACATTGCGGCCCCGGTAGTTGTTTTCCGCCGTAATCCAGCGCACCACCGACCAGCCGTTTTCGGCCGCAACGCCGCGTACCGCTTCGATCAAGGCGTCGGCGACGCCGAGCCCACGCGCGTCCGAAGAGACGAAAAGGTCGTCTAGGAAGCAGCCGGTTGTGGCCGAAAGCGGGCGAGCGAAGGGGCGGAAGTGGGTAAGTCCAAGCACTTTCCCGTCAGGGCTGACGGCCAGAAGTCCGCGGGATTCCTTTGTCTCGTCGAGCAGCCAGGACCAGACCGTTTCCCGCATTTCAGGTGTCTGGGTCACTTTGTAGAAGTCGGCATAGCCCTGATAGAGCGTGTCCCATTGCGATCTGTCATCGGCGCGAACCGGGCGAATGGAAAAGTTGGTCACGGTGAAATCCTCCTACAATGTCATTGAGCCGCCGACGCGACTTTTTTCTGTTTTCCGGCAAGACGGATGAGAGCAAGCGCCAGTTCGGCAAGAGCGAGAGACAGAACGACGACGAGAAACCACTGGTTGCCAATAGCACGATTAGCCAGCCGCCGAGCATGGGAAACCCGAAAATACCAATGAAATACGCAATGACGAACCATGTGAGGGCCGCCGAACGAAGCGGCGATGGCGCATCGTTGACTGTTTGGGCCTGAATGATCGAATACGCCAGCCCATAGCCGAGGCCGAGCGTGGTCGCTGAGGCCAGCTGAACAAGAACACCGGCCGTAAAGCCGAAGGCCAGACCGACGCCAAGTGACATCATCACCAAGAGAAGCACCGCTATGCGGTTCGAATCCGCCTTTGTCAGCGTTGGTGCCAGGAAGAAGCGTAACCAACGACCGTTATGGCATAGGCGCCGAAATAGGTCCCCGCCTCCAGCGTGGTCCCACGGATGAGCGATGTCTGGAAGGTCATCAGGCCTGTGAAGACGGAGGCGCCAAGCCCGACCATCAGGATGGGGAACAGAGCCCGACTGCGGACCAAAGCGGGCAGGGCGCGCATCCAGGCGGTCGATTCACGGGTGTTTTGCACAGTATATGGACGAGGGGAAATGGTTTCGAAGGAAGGCAGCATGGCCGAAGCCAGGGCGCAGGCGCCGGCAATCACGCTGAAAGGCCGCAGGTAGACATGACGGTCCTCATCGGTGCCAATGGCAGCGGAAGAAATATCTGCATGCAACTCCTCATGCGGTTTTAGAAGCCGGACTGCGGACGAATCCTGGTCGGCGGCCAGGATATCCGCGCTATCGACAGCCGGGCGCTCGCCGCAATGATCGCCCCGGTCTTCCAAGAGACCCTGCTGTTTGATGAAACCATTGCGGACAACATCCGCGTCGGCAGGCCGGTGGCATCCGATGCGGAGGTGGAGGCCGTCGTCAGAGCCGCTGCCGTTCACGACGCGATCATGGGTTTCGAACTCGGTTACCAGACCCGGGTGGGTCCACTCGGTGCGCGGCTTTCCGGCGGTGAGCGCCAGCGGATCTGCATCGCCCGGGCGATCCTGAAGGACGCGCCGATCGTCGTTCTCGATGAGGCGACGTCGGCGCTCGATCCGGAAAACGAAGAGGCGATCCAGCGCGCTGTATCGGCCCTTTTCGTCATTGCCCACGATCTTCCTTCTATCGTGGCTGCAGATCGGATTGTGCTTCTGGACGGCGGCAGCCACGAAGCCCTGCTGGCCTCGTCACCGATCTACCAGCGGTTATAGAGGGGCTCGGCCGAAATGCGCCGCTGGAAGATGGCGCAGGGCTGACTTTTTGCCTCGCTATGGTTGGCCTGTTCCTTCAGGAGATCCGGTTGCCGGGCGTCGGTCGAAGCGGTAGGGTTGATCGATGCTGACAGACCTCAATCTCAATCTCCTACGGTCGTTCTTCATGATTGCCAAGGAGCGAAGCCTTACGCGCGCGGCGGCGCGGCTCAACATGAGCCAGCCCTCCGTTAGCCAGGCGCTCCAGCGGCTTGAAGAGCAAATGGCCTGCCAGCTCGTTCTGCGCGACAGCCGCCGGTTCGAGTTGACGGCCCGTGGGCAGAAGGTTTTCGAGGAATGCGGCGAGATTTTCGATGCTGTCGAGCGCATCGGTCAGTTGACGCAGGATAAGACGGTCGAGGAATTCGGCGAAGTCCGCATCCAGATCATCTCCAATCTGGAATCACCGCTGATCAACGAGGCGCTGCGGCTCTATCATCAGCGCTATCCATCCGTGACGTGGGTCATCGAGGTGCAGAATAGCCAGGAGACGATCAAGCGCATCAACGCGGAAAAGTGTGGCATCGGATTTTGCCTGTTATCGCGGCCCGTCTTCAACCTGACGTGTGAACTGCTGTTTCGTGAAGAATTCAGCATCTATTGCGGAGCCGAACACGCCTTTTTCGGTCGCAAGGAGGTCGAGAAGCGGGAGTTGCGGCAGGAATCCTTCGTCTCCTTCACCTGCGCCAGTGAAGGCATGGGATTGGAACCCATGTCGGTGCTCAGCCAGAGCCTCGGACTGGGCGAACGCATGAGTGGCCAAAGCCCCAATCTGGAGGAAGTCCGGCGAATGATCGTGGCCGGTCTTGGAATCGGCATCCTTCCGCTAACCGCCGTGCATGACGAAGTCGCGAACGGCCACCTCTGGCCTCTGGAGATCAAGGACTATCCTCTGGGCGCGGATGTTTTTCTGGTTACCCACCCGGAAGGCGAATATTCCCGCGCCGAACGACATTTCCTCGATCTGGTCAAAGAGCTGCGCGCCCTTTATCCGGACATGCATTGAGCATGTCCGGACTGGTCCGCACAATCAGCGATCGGCACGCGCCACGACCGCGTGCAGCAGCACGTTAAGGCCCGGCTCTAGATCGCTGCGGGTGCAATCTTCCTCGTTGTTGTGCGTGATTCCGCCCTTGCAAGGGGTGAAGATCATCGCCGTCGAGCAGTGGCGGGCGAGGAAATAGGCGTCGTGGCCCGCCTGGGACTGGATATCGCGCCAGTCGTAACCCATCCGCACTGCCTCGTCCCGAATGCCGCTCACCATATCGCGGTCGAAGATATCGCCGCCCCAGAACCATTCGTCTTCGATCACTGCTTCGCACCCCGCCCTTGCGGCGCTTTCGTAAACGGCGCGGCGCATTTTCTCAGCCATAACCCGGGCTGTTGCCGGATCGGGATGGCGCACGTCGCAGATCGCCTGGGCGGTGTCGGAAAGGATGCCCGGCTTGTTCGGCCAGGCCGCCAGCCGAGCGCCGGTCGCCTTCCCATCGCCGACGGCGTAGTCCCAGCCGATGTCGTCGACGGCGGTCAACCAACGGGCACCCGCGATCAGCGCATTGCGGCGCAGGTCCATCGGTGTCGGGCCGGTATGCGCCGTCTTACCCGTGAAACGAACGCGCATGCCGTAGCTAGGATAGCCGCCCGTCACCACGCCGACATCACGGCCTTCGAGGTCAAGGAGCGGCCCTTGCTCGATGTGGAGTTCATAATAGGCGTCGATCTCGCCCGCACGGCAAGGCTTGTTGCCGTTGTAGCCGATGCGCTCCAACTCGGCCCCGAAGCGCGCGCCGTCGTCGGAGACCAGATTGTGTACCCAATCTACGTCATAGGCTCCAACGAAACAGCCAGACGCCACCATGGGCGGCGAAAAACGCGCGCCTTCCTCATTCGTCCAGTCCACGACGACGATGGGCCGCCGTGTGACATGGCCGGCATCGTTCAGCGTTCGCACGACCTCAAGGCCCGCAAGCACACCGGCAATGCCGTCAAAGCGGCCACCGTTGATCTGAGTGTCGAGATGGCTACCGATCAGCACCGGCGGCAGCGAGGGATCGTACCCTTCCCGTCGGCCGAAGATATTGCCGAGTTCGTCGATCTCAACGCTCAGACCGGCGTCCCGGCACCAGTTGATGAACAGGTCGCGCATGCGGCGATCGTCATCCGTCAGCGTTAGGCGGGCAAGGCCGCCTGGCCGTCCCTGACCGATTTCGGCAGATCCTTCGATGGTCGACCAGAAGCGATCTATATCGACACGGGTATCGGGTGCGAACGTCATGGGTTCACCTTTCAGATGCGGTAGTTGGGAGCCGGTTACATGCCGAATGACAGCACGCTCATCAGCCCCGGGAAGAGAACGAGAAGGAACATGATGAAGGTCATCACGCCGATGAACGGCAGCAGGTAGCGGAAGGACGCCGACATCGGGATGCCTCCGGTGCGGCAGGCAGCCATCAGGTCGATGCCGAGGGGCGGCGTGTTGGCACCGATCGCCAGGTTGATGGTCAGGAGCACGCCGAAATAGACCGGATCGATTTCGAAGGCCCGCAGGACCGGCAGGAAGACGGGCGCGAGGATCAGAATAATGGCGATGGATTCCATGAAGGTGCCGAGCACCAGAACGGCCATCATCATCAGGATCAGGGCTACCGTGGCGCTTTCAGTTGCTCCGGTGATGCCGTTAACGACAAGCTGGGGGACCTGCTCGACTGTCAGAATCCAGCCGAATACCGAGGCGGCGGCGATAACGATCAGGATCGAGCCCGTCATTTCGGTGGTGTCGCGCAGCAGGCTGAAGACCTTGGCGAATGTCAGGCGGCGATAGACCAGCATCCCGACCAGCAGCGCATAGGCGACGCCGACACCGGCTGCTTCCGTCGGCGTGAAGATGCCGAAGCGGATACCGCCGACGATGATGACCGGCGCCAGCAGGGCAAGGATGGATTCGCGCAGTGCCGTTCCCAGACGGGCCCAGCTGAAAGGTTCGCCGCCCTTCCAGCCGTTCTTGCGCGAAATCCACCAAGCCACGACCATCAAGCCGAGGCCGAGCAGGATGCCGGGGCCGATCGAATGGATGAAAAGCTGGCCGATGGATGTGCCGGTCGCGGTACCGTAGACGATCAGCACGATGGAAGGCGGAATGACCGTGCCGAGCGAGCCTGCACAGCCGAGGCCAGCGGCAGAAAAGCCGGGATGATAGCCACGCTCCTTCATGGCCGGCAGCAGCATGGAGCCGATGGCGACCACATCCGCGACGCCCGAGCCTGAAAGCGAACCGAACATCATGCAGGCGGCGATCATGACGATGGCAAGCCCCCCCGTGCGCTGTCCGACAACAGCTGCGCAGAGATTGACGATTCGGGGCGCGAGCCCGCCATGAACCATCAGCAGGCCGGCAAGCAGGAACAGTGGGATCGCAAGCAGGGTGAAGCTGTCGATACCGGCGACCATGCGCTGCGCGACGACCATCACTGGCAGTGCGTCCCCGACAAGCAGATAGGCGACCGAGGACAGCGCGAGCGCGATCACGATCGGTGCGTCGATCAGCAGCAGAAGGACGAAGACGACGAAAAGAACGATAAGGGCGAGGCTCATTTGCGCAGTTCCAGGGCCAGCAGGGCGACGAAGGCGAAGACCGCGGTGACCGGCAGGGCCAGATAGACAAGACCGGCGGGCCAGCTGAGAACCGTCGTCTCATGCGACCAGGTGAGGGATGTCATTTTCCAGCCGGACCAGAAGACGACGATCAGGAACAGGAAGGAGGCCAGGCGTGCGAGCCTGTCGAGGAAAACGCGGAAGCGGCCGGGTGCGACGATCAGGTCGGTCAGTCCGGCACAGAGATGCGTCTTGCGGATGAAGGCGGAGATCGCGCCGATGAACGTTGCCCACACCAGCAGCAGGCGCGGAATCTCCTCCGACCAGCGTGGTGTGAAGGAGAAGGCATAGCGGCAGATGACGACGTAGACGATGATGCCGGTGAAGGTAGCGATAGCCAAGCCGCCGGCGGCCCCGGCAGTCCGGTCTATTGCGGCAGCTATCCGTGGCGGGTTCGATGCATCCTGCATGGAAATCTCGCTGATATGTGGGAAGACTTGGATGGAAACGACTTTGTCCTGCCCGCGGGAGGCAGGCAGGACAAAGGGGATCGCCTTTACTTGCGATAGCTATCCATGATGGCGAGCAATTCGGGACCGAAAACGCCCTTCTCGTTGTCCCAGATCGGCTTCAGCGCCTCTACGAAGGCGGCCTTGTCGACCTCGTTGAACGCCATGCCCTTGGACTTCAGCTTTTCGATGAGTGCTACCTCGTTGTCGGCAACCATTTGCCGCTGGGCGTTGCCCCATTTGACTGCGGCTTCCTTGACGATGGCCTGATCTTCGGGAGAAATCTGCGCCCAGGTCATGCTCGACACCGTCAGGCAGGCCGCGCCCCAGATGTGGCCGGTCATCGAGACATATTTCTGCACTTCATAGAATGACGACGCATCGATGATCGACAGCGGGTTTTCCTGCGCGTCGAACACGCCTTGCTGGAGAGCCGAATAGAGCTCGCCGAAAGCGAGCGGTGCGGGCTGTGCGCCAAGAAGCTCGAAGGTTGCCAATCGAACCTTGTCCGGTGTCACGCGGATCTTGATGCCGGCGAGATCGGCGGGCTTGGCAATCGGATGCTTGCTGTTGGTGATGTTGCGGAAACCGTTCTCCCACCAGGCGAGAACTTCGATGCCTTTCGGCCGCAGCAGGTCGGAAAGCGCGGTTCCAAGCTTGCCGTCAAGCGCTGCAAAAGCTTGCTCGCGGCTGGTCCAGGCATAGGGCATTTCGATGATGCCGAATTTCGGCTCGACGAACTGGAAGGAACCACTGCCGATCAGGCCGCCTTGGATGGTGCCGATCTGCATGCCCTCGATCACTTCTTTCTCCGTACCCAGCTGGCCGGAGGGGAAAATCTCGATCTTGACGCGGCCTTGCGTCTTTTCCGCAACGTCCTTGGCGAAGTCGGTAGAGGCCACATGCCAGCTATGCGTATCGGCCAGCACATGACCGAGGCGGATCGTCGTCTCGGCCATGGCGGCCGAATGTGCGGAAAGGCTAATAACGCCCGCTATAACTGTCGCAGCGAGACCACGGGAAATATTCAATATGCCCAGTTTCATAACACCCTCTTATGTTGTGTTCGTTCTGGGCATATTAGGCAGACAGGAGAGTCTGTAACGCAAATAGCCAAACTCAATGGCAAGCATTGCGTCCGCTTATGAGCAGGCCCGACATTTTCCGTGGATTATCCTGTGGTTGCTATGCATTCGATTTCGATATCGAAATGCGTCCAGGGGCGGATGGTCACGCAGCTTCGGGCTGGAAAACCATGCGGAAAATACTCGCGATAGACAGCATTCATATCCGCTGCGAAATCGTTGTCGGTAATAAAGACTAATGATTTGAAGACATTGTCGAGTGAAGAGCCCGCGTGACGCAACGTAAAGGAAAGGGCTTCCATGCAGGCTTGGGTCTGCGTTGCTATGTCGCCCCTGACGATCTCACCGGTCCCGATGTCGATCGGCGGCATTCCGCAGGTGTAGAGAAGACCGTCCACCCGGGTCAGGACCGTGGTCGGCGCACCCAAGCGGCGAATGGCCTCTGAAATGATAGGAATTTCAATGATTTCGTGTCTCATTCTAGATCACCTTCAGGCTTGATGGAGCAATCCTGATAACCCGGGTACGAGTGGAGCGGTAGATAGGGCTGGCCATCACGGACGCCGGCGGGCGCTGTGCCCCCGGGCGATCGTCCATTTGTCGTTGGAACTCGGCGGATCAGAGCGCAAACCTAGCGACTAGCCTATCCAATTGAAGGCTTCACCATGTGCATTCGGCGTGAAGTCGCATGCGCTGCCTTCATCACCGTCGCGAACAGTCTGGCTTGGGCTTGGGATCGTGCCGATTTTGCTGAGGTGATCACCGCCCCTGCCACGCCAGCGCGTGGGATGACCTCACCGCATCGCTTGTCATATGTCGGAATCGTAGCAGATGCGAAACCCGGTGTGGCTCGTCGATGAGTCCGGGCTCATCGACGAGCGCGCAGCAATCCGGTAGCGATAGCAGTAGCTCTTGTGGCAAAGGAACGACCCGCCCTTCACCACCTTGTCACGGTTGCGGCTGGCCTGCTCATTGCGCTGCCGCGCAAGCTTCCCGAGCGAGCGGATGCGAAAGGAATCGGCAGTCCATTCCCAGACATTGCCCGCCATGCCATAGAGCCCGGCGCCGTTCGGTGAAAACGCATCAGCAGGGGATGTTCCAAAAAAACCGTCCGCGCATGTATTCTGCTCGGGGAAACGGCCCTGCCATATGTTGCAGAACACCGCCTGATCGCTGGGTTCATCGTCACCCCATGGGAAACGTGGGTCTGCCGCGCCGCCGCGAGCGGCATGTTCCCATTCTGCCTCGGTCGGCAGGCGGCCGCCGCACCAGGCGGCGAAGGCCATGGCGTCATTCCAGGAAACCTGCACGGCGGGATGATGGGTGCGGGCGTGGATTGTGCTGCCGGGCCCTTCCGGCGACCGCCAGTTGGCACCGTCGATGCGAAGCCACCAGGGGATTTGCGCACCGACTGGCGCGTGGCCCAACCCCTCTGGCAGCAGGCCGCGGAACACCGGTGCCCAGCCGAACCTCTCCGCTTCGGTGACGTGGCCCGTCGCAGCGATGAACTCGGCGAAGCGTGCATTGGTTACCGTTGTCGCTTCGAGCTCGAAAGCACCGAGCTTCACGGCCCGGCGAGGACCTTCCCCGTCGTCAGGGATGACCGGACGGTCGGTTCCGACATGGCTGTTGGCGGCCGGGAAGCGTATGCGCACGACTTGCATGCATGCCGCCATGGCCCGCGGGGTTGCCGGTTCCCGTGGATCATGTGCAGATCCCTTGCGACGTTCGCCAATATCGGAGCAGCAACTCAACGGTCAGGCTGCCCTTCTGAGGCCAGCCAGTACATCGGCGCTCACATGTTCAGGAATATCTCCGATCTCCGCCATTCGCGCATCCAGTTTCGCCAGCATACGTTCGAAGACCTTGGCATAAGCCGGATCGCTGGCACAATTGGAAAGCTCGAATGGATCCTTTTCGCAATCGAAAAGCTCCCATTCGGGCGGCTCGTCGCCGGCAAAGGCGCCGAGCTGGTCGAGCGGATCGTTGTACCAGTAGATGAGCTTGTAGCGCTCGTCACGCACGCCGTAATGTGCGAAGGCGTTGTGGAATTCGTCCTTGTGCATCCAATAGCGATGGTAGGCGAGACCCTTGTCATTCTCGTCCGCTGTCTGCTCCAGGATCGGCCGCATGCTTGTTCCCTGCATGTAGCTCGGAACAGGCAGGCCCGCATAGTCGAGAAATGTCGCCGCAAAATCCACATTGGTCGTGATATGCGCCGCGCGTGCGCCGGCTTCGATCCCGTCGGGATAACGGATGAGGAAGGGCATCTGCAGCGATTCCTCGTACATGAAGCGCTTGTCGAACCAGCCGTGTTCGCCGAGGAAGAAACCCTGGTCGGACGTGTAGATGACGATGGTGTTGTCGCGCAGGCCTTGTGCATCGAGATAATCAAGCAGACGGCCGACATTCTCGTCGACGGCGGCGATGGTCTGCAGGTAACGCATCATGTAGCGCTGATATTTGAACAGAGCCAGTTCCTGCGGATCGGTGAAGACGAAGTTCTCGCCCGTGAGGCCATCGATCAGGCGCAGCTCCTCTCCCTCCCTGATTTCAGGCACCTTGCGCTGGGTCCATCCACCCAAAAGCAACGTGCCGACCTCCTCGCCGCCTTCCGGCTGGACGAGGCCGAGATCCTTGTAGGTCATGTCGGAGCGGATGCGCATCTTGGCCGCCGCAGCCGCCGTCGCGCGGTTGGCATAGTCGTCGGAGAAGGTCTCAGGCACCGGCAGCGCGCCATCCGCATAAAGGTGCCGATGGCGCGGATGCGGTTCGAAGCTGCGATGCGGTGCCTTGTGGTGGCACATGAGGAAGAAGGGCTTGTCGGGGTCACGATTGCCCAGGAAGTCGAGGCACTTGTCGGTGATAATGTCGGTCGCGTAACCTTGCTCGAGGTGCGATCCGTCACGGTCGATCATAACGGGGTCGAAATAGTCGCCCTGGCCGGGTACGACCGACCATTCGTCGAAGCCCGTCGGCTCGTGCGCCTTGCCTTCGCCGAGATGCCATTTGCCGAAGATTGCGGTCTGGTAGCCGCCGGCGCGCAGGTGCTTGGCCACGTTGGGCTGGCGATTGTCGATATGCGTATCGAGCGTCGTCACCGTGTTCACATGATTGTAGGTTCCGGTCAGAATAGCGGCCCGGCTCGGCGTGCAGATAGAGTTCGTCACGTAGCAGCGGTCGAGGCGCATGCCCTCGTCGGCGATGCGGTCGAGATTGGGGGTGCTGTTGAGACCCGAGCCATAGGCGGAAATCGCCCGCGCGGCGTGGTCGTCCGACATGATGAACAGGATATTGGGCTTCTTGGACATTCTCATCTCGATGAAAGAGGGCCGGCGCGGGTGTCCGCGCCGGTCGATTGGCCTTAGTTGCCGGCGTAAAGATCGGCCATGTAATAGTCTTTCGGATCGAGCGGGTTCTCGATCTTGCCGAAGGCGACGAACTGTTCGTTGAGGCCTTTCAGCCAGCCCTCGACAGTGCCGTCCTTGCTCGCAGCGGCCAGTTCGGCCGAAGTGAGGAACTTGCCGTTCGTGCTTTCGGTGCGGAGTGGGTCCACTGGCGCGCCAAGGAAGCTTGCCGTGATGTCGACGGAGCGCGGCACGTCGGCAGCACGGAAGTCGTTGGCTTCCTTCATCGTGGCGATGAAGCGCTTGACCAGATCGACGTCCTCGGTAACAACCTCGTTGCGAGCGACGAACGCGGACGGGAACGAGTTCTGTGGATAGAAATCGCTGCTCTTGGCGACTTCCACCAGATCTGGCAGCGTGTTCTTGATGACGCCGACCAGCGGATACCAGATGCCCGCGCCGTCGATCTGCCGGGAGGCGAAGGCCGAGACCACGGTAGGCGGGTCCATTTTGACGACTTCGACGTCGGACAGCGTCATGCCGGCCTTGGCGAGTGCGAGGCGCAGTAACATATCGCCAGACGTGCCCTCGGGAACGCCGATCTTCTTGCCCTTGAGATCGGCCATGGAATTGATGCCCCGTTGGGCGATGACGCGATCCGACAGGCCGAGTGCGTTCATGGCCACGAGCTTGGCCTTGCCGGTGGCAGGCAACCACAATGCGCCGGGACCGACATAACCGAAATCGAGGCTGCCGGCGCCGAGCGCCTGGATCTGGATCGGGCCATTGGTGAAGACCTTGAGGTCCGGCTCCAGGCCATGCTTTGCCCACAGGCCTTGGTCACTGGCGATCGCCGTGAGACTGGTGCCGAAATAGTCGGCGATATAGCCGACGCGTACTGGTTTGGCGTCGGCGCGGGCGGATCTTGCCGAAAGGCCGAGGAAGGGGCTCGCGATGGCGCCTGCGGCGACTGCGCCGAGAAGCTTGCGTCTGGTAAAGGTCATGATTTTCTCCTCCTTGTCATGACGTTGATTTGGCTTGGCTGTTCTGGTGGTAGACCGCATACCAAACCTGATTGCGGATCTCGGCGAACTCCGGCGACAGTCGAATTTCTTCCGTGCGTGGATAGGGCAGGTCGACAGGAATGATCTTGTGCAGACGGCCGGGCCTCGAAGCCATGACGATGACGCGGTTGGCAAGATAGACCGCTTCGTCGACATCATGAGTGATGAAGACGACGGTGCGCCGCTCCCGGCTCCACGTGTCCAGCAACTGGTCCTGCATGTTGACGCGGGTCAATGCATCGAGTGCGCCGAAAGGTTCGTCCATGAGCAGGATCGTCGGGTTGGCGGCATAGGCGCGCGCAATGGCGCAACGCTGCTTCATGCCGCCGGACAGTGTTTTCGGCAGGGCGTCCGCGAAATCCTTGAGGCCGACGAGGTCGATGAAGCGATCGGCGATCGTCTTGCGCGCGGCCGAGGGCAGGCCCTTGATCCTGAGGCCGAACTCGACATTCTCGCGAACCGTGAGCCAGGGGAACAGGGCGTATTGCTGAAAGATGACGCCACGCTCCGGCCCCGGTCCATTAACCGGCTTGCCATCGACGAGCACGCGTCCGTCAGACACGTCCGTCAAGCCGGCGGCGATGTTCATGGCTGTCGACTTGCCGCAGCCGGACGGGCCGACGACGGTGACGAATTCGCCGTCGGCGATGTCGAGATTGAGCCGGTCGAGGGCGAGGAACGCGTTGCTGCCCTGGCCGAAACGACGGGTGACGTTCTGGAACGAGATCTTCGGTTCGCTGTTGATAGGGGTCATTGGACGCGCTCCTGCCACTGGGTGAGGCGCCGTTCCGCCGCTTGGACGAGGCGGTCCATGACAAGGCCGAGGATGCCGATGGTGATTAGGCTGACGAAAATGGTGGGTAGTTCGTAGTAGAGTTGTGCCTGCTGCATGCGGAAGCCCAGTCCGGACTGCGCCGCGATGAGCTCGGCGGCGACAACCGTTGCCCAGGAGGAGCCTAGGCCGATCCGTACCCCGACCATGATGAAGGGCATCGAGGCGGGAATGACCACGCGCCAGAAGATCACTCCATCCTTCGCGCCGAGCACGCGCGCCGCATTGATCAACGTCCGATCGGCGCTGATCACTCCCTGATAGGTGGCGACCACACAGGACAGGAAGGAGGCTAGGAAAATGACGAAGATTTTCGGCGCTTCATCGATGCCCATGGTTACGATGGCCAGCGGAATGATCGCCAGCGGCGGGATCATGCGGAAGAACTGGACATAGGGTTCGATCAGAGCCCGGGCGACGCTGTACCATCCCATCAGGAAGCCGACGGGAACGGCGAGCGCGACCCCGAGCAGGAAGCCAGTCAGAACGCGCCGGAGGCTGGAGACGATATCGAGCAGCAACTGGCCGTTGGCGAGCAGCGTGACCGCGCGCTCCGCCACTTGCGCGGGCCCTGGCAAAACGACCAGTTTGGCTTGGGTGATTGCCCACCAGATGATTAAGCCGATCGCGAAGGCGGTCAGATTGAGTGCGAGTGGACCCAGCTTCCCGGCTGAGGCACTCCTGGTGACGCCCGCCTCGTTTTTTGTCGTCACGGAGCTCAATGGCGGTCTCCAGAATAAAAGAAGTGATCCAGGGCCACGGCGGCGCCGCCGAAAGCACCGGGCTGCGCCCCGAAGCTGGTTCGCTCGAACCGGAGGATGTCGCGCATATGCGGCATCACGCGCGGCGGCAGGTGTTGGCGTAGATGCGCGAACAGGCTCTCGGGGGCTTCACCAAGATGACCACCGAATACGATCAGGTCCGGCGTCAGCAGCGTGATCGCGATGGCCAGCGAATCCGTCAGGCGGTTGAGTACCGGCACCCAGCCAGCAGTCTTTTCCATCCTTGCCAGCAGGTCAGTCGGCGCCGGGCCCTCCAGGCCCAGGGATTGCGTCAGAACGCGCTCGTTCAGGTAGCATTCGAGACAGCCGTGATTGCCGCAGCTGCAGCGCGGCCCATCGTTGGAAATCTGGATGTGACCGAGTTCGACGGCGCCATGGCCGCCTGGCCGGAACGGCATGCCGTCTATCACCAGCCCGGCACCAAGCCCGGACCGCAGATAGACGAACAGCGTGCCTGGCACCTTGCGACCCAGACCGAAGCGCGCTTCCGCGATCGCCATTGCGGTGACATTGTGCTCCAGGATCACCGGCAGGCCGGTCTGTTGTTGCAGCATGTCGGCCAGGGGCACGTTGCACCATCCGGTATTGATCGACGTTAGTATGGTGCGTTGGTCGGTATCGACAGGACCCGGCACGCCAAGGCCGACGCCGAGAATGCGTTCGATGCCGCTCGACGCCTGAAGTGTCCGGATTTCGCCGGCAATGCGCGCGAGTATTGCTTCGGGTGATGCGAGAGGCAGGTCGAAGTCGAAAGACGCCGCGGCCTTGGGCGCGCCCATGAGATTGGTGATAGCGAGTTGCACGAGCCCCGCGCCGACATGCACGCCGGCAACATGTCTCGCATCGGGCAGGAGCCGGATCGCCTGACCCGGCCGCCCCACGCCGCTGCTTCCCACGGGCTCCTCTTCGGCAACGTCGCCCTCATTGAGAAGTTGGGCTGTCACATGTGTAAGCGTGGTAGCAGACAGCTTGCTGCGGCGTGCGAGAATTGCGCGCGATTGTGGTCCCTCATCGCGCAGAATACGGAGAATCTGTCCGTGATGCAGCCCCATGCATGCCCCTCCACCAATTATTTTCTAAAGTTTAGAAATTAATTTGCATCTGTCAAGGCAGGCCGGTTCTGCTTGGGCCGGAATGGCACTCTCATGAGTGATTTCGAGTGTTTCCGGGGCCCCATGTTCACTGGAAACACTTTCGGTCCGCCGGGCGCGTTTAGGTTGTGGCGCGGCCATTTAGAGAATGGCATGTGTGATACGTAAACGGGTCAATTATGAAGTAATTGTACGTATTTATGTCTTTCGTATTGACCGAGCCTAAAATGTTTGAGGCAGCTCGCCTTACTCCGCGAAGAACGGACGGGTAGATAGGGTGGCACAGCATGCGTCAGAATTCTTGCTGGAAATCGGGCAGTTGCTGATGGCGACGCGTAAAGGCCGGCAACTGACACAGGAGCAGGTTGCCAACATGGCGGGTGTATCGCGTCCCCGCTATCGTGAGATAGAAGCCGGAAGCAGTGCCGCGCCCACAACGACACTGATCAACATCGCGCGCGCTCTCGGGCTTGAATTGATGCTTGTACCGCAGGCGATGGTTCCGGCCGTTGATGCGCTGCTACGGCCCCAGGATGATATCGACGATCTCCCGGCATTCCTCGCTCATCCGGACGAGGATGAGAATGTCTGAAGCTTCCTCCGATCCGAGTCCATCTCGTCGCGTGATGTGCTGCTGAACGATTTCAAGGTCGGCACGATCGTTCGGACGCCGGGTGATTTCAACGCCTTCAGCTTCGAGGAGAGCTATCGCGCCACCGGCGGCTTTCCGGTGCTCAGCCTGTCTTTCCGCGCAGCCACAGGCGGATTGCGTAAGGACCCCAAACCAGTTGCCCGTGCTCTACCGGCGTTCTTTGCCAATCTCCTCCCAGAGGACAAATTGCGCGAGGCAATGGAAAAGCACCACGCCGGCAGCGTTCGCGCCGGGAACGATTTCGATCTGCCTATCGCACTCGGGGCGGACCTGCGGGGCGCCATCCGCGTTGTGCCGAGCGAGGGAACGGTGGTGCATCTTGACGATCTACCCGTTTCAAAACCGAAAGCCCGGTTTTCGCTCGCTGGAGTGCAGAAGACGCTTTCGGTTATCTAGAGTACAGGCAAGGCGGCAGGCTGACATTGCCACTTGGCGACGAGCAGGGTTCGTATATCGCCAAGTTTCCGTCGACCTCATTTCCTGGCGTGTCGGAAAACGAATATGCCAATCTTGCTTTGGCAGAAGCCATCGGCATGGAGGTGCCGGAACGGGAACGTGTAGAGCAATCGGGGTTCGAAGGAATTCCAAAGGCGTTCGAGATGCTGTCGGACGGCAAAGTCCTGCTCGTCAAACGCCTTGATCGTGGTCTTGGTAGCCAGCGGATCCATGTCGAGGATTTCGCACAAGTGTTCGGCGTCTATCCTTCCCGGAAATATGAAGGAGCGGCCTAGCATGATTTCGCTGCCGCCTTGAACGTTGCCGTGTCGCCGCCTGCCGCACTGGAGTTTGTCCGGCGGCTGGCTCTGGCTGCGTTGACCGGCAATGGTGACATGCACCCGAAAAACGGGTCGTTGATCTATCGCGAGGCAGGTGACAAACCGCAACTCGCGTCTGTCTATGACGTGCTCTCGACAATCCCATATATCCAGGCAGATGCAATGGCTCTGTCGCTCGGCGGCGAGCGTCCTTTCAAGGCGTTGAATGCGCAGCGCTGGAAAGCTTTTGCCAACCGTGCACGATTGCCGGAAGCTGCAGTTCTCGGGACAGTGGTCGACACGATCGAACGCGTGGACGATCACTGGTGGTCGCTGCCGGAACGCGAGGTTGTTCCGGCAAAGGTTCTCGAGCGTATGGATGCTCATGTGCGGCTGATGACACCGCGGCGGCACGTGGACCGTCCAGAGATCGAAATCATGAAACTGCAGGATCTTGAGGATACGGGCGCTGTGTTCCAGATCGCGAGACAGGCGATCGAAGGTGAGGCGGAGAAAAACTGCGTATGCACCTCCATTGGACTTGGCCAATGCTGCCTGAAGGCCCGGCCTCGTCTCGAATGACGAGCCACTGACACCGGCATCAACGAACGTGTCGGCAAAATGCCGGCTTTGTCGTAGGATGAATTCCTTTCTGAGGTCGAGCTGGGTTTCGATCGAGGTGGGATTTTGTTGATCTTTTGAACAACGCACGTAAAGCCCGCCGCCTGGGGCGTGCAAAATCACCGGTCTCCCTGGTTTGAAGCGCAGTCACCATGGTAGAGATCGAGTATGGGATTCGGGATTTTCATTCATCGCACAGATTCGATCTATGACGACAGCCCGGCTGAGCAATATCAGTTTCCGAGCCAGTATCTCGGTCGTGTTCAGGCCTGCGTGGGAGACTGGATTATCTACTATGAGCCCCGCAAAGTGGCAGCGACTCGCGGATATTTCGCGATCGCCAAAGTTTCGCGGGCCATTCCGGATCCCAAAGCGCACGGAATGCATCTGGCTCTGATCGAAACTGGCAGCTACCTCGATTTCGTCAACCCCGTTCCCTTCAGTGGTCCAGACGGCGTGATCGAACGCGGAGTTCTGAACGAAGAGGGACGGATCTCGGGACGAGCGCAGGCCGCGGTCCGGCCAATCTCCGCAGCGGATTTTAATCGCGTCCTCTCCATCGGACTGGCGGAAGATCAACCCGAGTTGCCGCGGTCCGGAGAAGCGACTGAGACGTGGGAGCCGGATGGGTTTTCGGACGGTCCCCAGGCTCCCTTTATTTTGGAACAGGAGAGGGCGCGTGTCGCGCAGCTCTCGTCACGTATCGTTCGCGACCGTCTATTTCGCCGCTTGATTTTGCAAGCCTACGACAAGCGATGTGCGATAACAGGCTTGAAGCTGGTCAACGGCGGTGGGCGCGCGGAGGTCGATGCTGCCCATATCCGCCCGGTCGAAGCGAAAGGACCAGATATCCTGTCGAACGGCATTGCGCTCTCCGGAACTGCACACTGGATGTTCGATCGAGGCCTTATCGGCTTGTCAGACGATCTTGATATCCTAGTCTCACGCCATGCAAACGATCGTGACAGTATCCAGGGCCTCATCAACAAGACTGGAAAGGCGATCTCGCCGGTAGGTATCCATGAGCGCCCGCACCCTCAATTTCTACAATGGCATCGTGAGAATGTCTTCAAACATTAGCATGCCCGTGGTTCATATCCTTTCAAGACAAAGAACGGATGCTTTCTAACCCACGCTCCTTGCGAGGGTGACCGTTTCCGGTGTGCCGCACACGAAGTCCAGCTTGCCGGAAAGGCCAGCTGTTGCCCAGTCGATCGTGGTTGTGACGCCCATCGTCTCAAGAGCAGGGAGCATGCCGACAATGTCCCAGCACGGGATGGAGCGGCCGAGATAGCCGTCAACTGCGCCCTTGGCGACGTCGATCAGCGAAATGACGGACGAGCCGGTGATGCGGAACGCCACATTGAGGTCGTTCATCACCTGGTCGAGCACGCGGAGCGCCTCGTCATTGGGGACGCTTGGATGAATGCCCACGCCGAGGGCCGCGCTGGCGCGCTCAAAGGGGCGCAGAGGGGAGAGCGGCTTGCCGTTCACCGCGGCAGGCAATCCGCCGCCACCGGAGAAAATCTCGCCGCGCACCGGCGTGTTGACGACGCCGAAGACCGGCCACCCCTTATCGAACAGACCGATGGAAATGCCCCAACCGTCGCTGCCGCGCACGAAATTGAACGTGCCGTCGATGGGATCGATGACCCAGGTGCGGCCCGAGTGGCTGGCGACAGCCGCACCCTCCTCGCCGAAAACCCCATCCTCAGGGAAGGCTTTCGCCAGCGCGTCGCAGATGAATTGTTCGACATCTCGATCCGCCGCCGTGACGAGGTCGAGCGGCCCCTTGGCCTCGACACTCAGCGTGGAAAGGCTGCGGAAATGGTTCAGCGCGATCTCACCGGCTTCCTTGGCGATGGATTGCACGCGCGCATAATCATTGTTCAAAACGGAATTCCTTCAATCGTCCAGGTAGACATAACGGGTGTGAACGGCGACGTTGCCGTCCTCGAAACGGTAGACGTAGTAGGCGTAGGGCTCGCTGACGAGGCTGGGTTCATGCGGCGTCGGCGTAAGGTAGAGCGCCATCTGGAAGGCGGGGCTGCCGGCAACGGCGCAATGGGCACCGTTCCAGGTGGCTTGAAAAGGGCGGTGGATGTGGCCGGCCAGAATAGTGAGCGGTCCACGATACTCTCGTACCAACCGTGCGATCTCACTGCGTCCTGCGGTCAATGCAGCCTTGTCGAGTGACTGGATGCCGGAAGGGAAGGGCGGATGATGCAGCAGCACGAGCGCCGGCTCCGTGCCGCCGGCCGGCAGCCTTTCCGCCAACCAGACAAGGCTTTCCGGGACAAGTGCGCCATCGCCGCGCCCCTCGATCAGTGTGTCGAGCGCAAGAACCTTGAGGCCGCCGATGCGGGTCTCGTAGTTGAGATACGAACTATCGGAGAAGGGCAAGCGGTCGGCGAAGGCCGCGCGCAGGGCATACCTCCTGTCATGATTGCCGGGCACCACGAAGACCGGCATGGAAAGAGGCGCAAGGATATCCTGCAGCAGTGCATAGTCCTGTGCCGAACCGCCATCGGTGAGGTCGCCGGTGAGGGCAATGGCATCGAGTCTGGGCGCGAAGGCGGCAAGATCTGCCACGACGCGACGCGCGACGCGCTCGGCATCGAGCCGCACCAGAGGGGTTTCCGGCTTGTCGGAAAAGACATGGAAATCGGAAATATGGGCGATCAGCACCGGGTGAATTCCTTTCCTGCCCGCTCAGCGGATGCCGGCGCGCATAAAGCTCTGGACGAACTGACGCTGGAAAATGATGAAGGCGAGAAGGAGCGGCGCGACGGAAAGCAGCGTCGCTGCCGTCACACGCGCCCAGTCGACACCCTGCTCGACCGTCGCGAAAACCTGCAGGCCCACCGTGATGGGACGGGTTTCGACGGAATTCGTCACGACGAGCGGCCAGAGGAAGTTGTTCCAGTGGTAGCTGACGGTGACGAGGCCGAAGGCGACATAGGTCGGCTTGGCCAGCGGCACGAAGACACGCAGCAGAACCTGAAGCGCATTCGCGCCTTCCAGCCGCGCGGCCTCCTCCAGCTCCTTCGGCACGCTCTTGAACGTCTGCCGGAAGAGGAAGATGCCGAAGGCCGAGGCGAGATAGGGCAGGCCCATGCCGAGGATGGTATCGCGAAGGCCAAGGGCTGCGAGCGTGCGGTAGTTCTCGACCAGCAGGATCTCCGGCATGATCATCAGCTGCACCAGCACCAGCAGGAACAGCACCTCCGAGCCGCGGAACGGGAAGCAGACGAAGGCATAGGCGGCGAGCGTGCACACGACGATCTGCGAGGCGAGAATGAGCGTCACCAGCAGGAAGGTATTGAGGAAGTAGCGCGGGAAGGGCGCGGCCGACAGCACTTCACGGAAATTCTCCAGCGTCAGCGGCGCGAAAAGATCGAAGGTGCTCGATCCCGTCGCGGGATGGAAGGCCGCCCAAAGGGCGAACAGCATGGGGGATACCCAGAGGAAGGCGAGGAACCAGGCGCCAAGTGTCGTGACAGTGCTGGAGGGAGCTTGGGTCGACGTGCTCATCGATAGTGAACCTTCTTGTCGAGATAGCCGAACTGGAAGAGGGCGATGAGGGCGAGGACCGTCAGCAGGAAGACGGTGAGCGCTGCGGCGTAGCCGGTATCCCAGTATTGGAAGCCCGTCTCGTAGATGTAGAAGAGCAGCAGCGTCGTCGCATTGTCCGGCCCGCCCTTGGTGAGCGCAATGACATGGTCGACAAGGCGGAAGGCGCCGATCAGCGCATTGACCAGCACAAAAAGCGTGGTGGGCATGATGAGCGGCGCGGTGACGCGGCGGAAAGTCTGCAGCGGGGTCGCCCCCTCGAGGCGTGCCGCCTCGATCAGCGTCGGCGAGATCTGCTGGAGCGCGGCGAGGTAGAAGATCATGAAGAAGCCGGCCTCCTTCCAGATCGTGATGACGATCAGCGCCCACAGCGCCGTGGAGGGCGTGCCGAGCAGGTTGTTGTGGCCGAGGCCGACAAGGCCGAGCAGCTGGTCGACCGGCCCATAGCTCGGCGCATAGAAGAACAGCCAGATATTCGCGACGGCGACCATCGGCAACACGGTTGGCGTGAAGTAGGCCATGCGCACCAGGCCCTGGCCGTGGATCCGGTTGTTGACGAAGAGCGCCATGGCAAGCGCCAGCGCCATTGAGGCCGGGATCGTGGCGGCGGCATAGACGATGTTGTTCGTCAGCGCCTGCCAGAAGACCGGGTCCTCGATCATGCGGGTATAGTGGTCGACGCCCACGAAGACGGCGGCGCGGCGGCCCTTCGGCGTCGAGAAGAAGCTGTGGTAGAGCGTTGCCAGGATGGGCTGATAGGTGAAGACCCACAGGAGAACCGCCGCCGGCAAGAGCAGCAAGCTTCCGTAGATGAGATTTCGGGACTTGTTCATCTTAGACCTGTCGACGGTTGTCGGCCTCAAGCGGAGGGACGCGGCCTGATCGGCCGCGCCCGGCAGGATGTGCCCTAGCGGTAAGGCTTCAGGATGCGGTCGATCTGGTCCTGCGCCTCGGCGAGCGCTGCTTCCGCCGTCTTGTTGCCCGTCAGCGCCGCCGCCAGGGCGTCGTTGAGGATTTTGGTCGCGCGGGCGTTCTCATGGGTCGAAAATTCCGGCACGGAGGCGGGGATCTGCTTGAGCGCCACCAGCGCCTGCGGTGCTTCCGCGACGTATTTCTTCATCGTCTCGGTTTCCCAGGAGCCGTCGCGCGGTGCGACATAGCCCGTCTGCACGGCCCAGTCGGCGAGAATTTCGTCGGAAGTCAGGAACTGGATGAACTTGTAGGCGGCGGCCTTTTCCTCATCCGAGGCATCCTTGAAGATATAGAGATTGCCGCCGCCAAGCACGGAGGCGGGCGTCGGATGCCCCGGGAAAGGGGCGATGCCGAAGTCGAAGGTGGCGTTCTTGCGGATATTGGCGAGGTTGCCCGTCGTGTGCCAGATCATGGCGACGCGGCCGGCGAGGAAATCGGCCGGCGCCGTGCCCCATTCGAAGATGCCCGGCGGGTGTATCGCATCCTTCGTCGAGAGATCCACCCAATATTGCAGGGCCTCGACGACCTTCGGGTCGGTCAGGTAGGTCTCGGTGCCCGCCTCGTTGACCAGCGTGCCGCCGTTCTGGGCGACCAGCGCGCCGAACAGCCACTGGGCCGAGCCGACATTGCCGGCGATGCCGACGCCCCAGCGCGTCACCTGGCCAGCCGCATCCTTGGCCGTGACCGCCTTGCCGGCGGCGACCATCTCGTCCCAGGTCGTCGGGTATTTTTCCGGATCGAGGCCGGCGTCCTTGAAGGCCTGCTTGTTGTAGTACATCACCGCGGTCGAGCGCTGGAACGGCACGGACCAGAGATGGTCTTCGGTCTGCGCGCTCTTGAGATAGGCCGGCATGAAACCGGCCAGCCAGGCCTTGTCCTCGGCGGTCTTGATGAAATCGTCGATCGGGTCGATCACGTCCTCGTCGATCAGTGTGTAGACGTCGGTGGCCAGCAGTACGGCGACAGCGGGCGGCGTACCGGCCTTGGCGGCGGTCAGCGCCTTGGTCGTCGTGTCATTGTAGTTGCCGGCGTAGATCGGAGCGACGGTGATGCCGGGATTGGCCTCCATGAACTTCTGCACGTAGCCATCGACCACTTTGGTGACGGGGCCGCCGACCTGTACCGGATAGTAGAAATCGATCTTGGTGTCGGCCAACGCCATTCCCGCAGTAAGCGCGATGTAGGAGAAGCCGGCCGCAGCCAGTTTCAGGGCATTTCGTTTGCTCAAAAGCATGGTTCCATCCTCCTCTAGAAGCTGTTCAGTCGGGTGACGTCGTCGCGCCTTGCTCCGCTCGATCTGTCGAAGAAATGCGTCGCCATGGGATCCCAGGCGAGGTGTACCGCCGCGCCATCGGCAAGGCCTGGGCGGCCGGGCACGCGCACCTGAAGAAGCTGGTTGCCGACGCGGCAGGCCAGGATTGTGTCGGCGCCGAAATACTCGCTCGACTGGACGGTTGCCGGCTCGCCGTTCTCGACAAGGCGCAAATGCTCGGGCCGGATGCCGAGGTGCAGGCCCTCGTGCGCGGCGTCGGCGACCGGACGCGTGCCGCCGGCGATGACCGAACCGTCGGGGCCGCCGGCGAGATCGAGGATGTTCATCGGGGGTGTGCCGATGAACTGGGCGACGAAGATCGAAGCCGGCTTCTCGTAGAGATCGCCCGGCGCACCGGCTTGTTCCACGCCGCCCTTGTTGAGCAGGATCACGCGGTCAGCCATGCTCATTGCCTCGGTCTGGTCGTGCGTGACATAGACCATGGTGATGCCGAGGCGCTTTTGTAGCGCGCGGATTTCGCTGCGCATCCCCGCGCGCAGTTTCGCATCGAGGTTGGAAAGCGGTTCGTCGAGCAGGCAGAGCGGCGTCTGCGAGATCAGCGCGCGGCCAAGCGCCACGCGCTGCTGCTGGCCGCCTGACATCTGGCTCGGCCGTCGGTCGAGCAGATGGCCGAGCCCGAGAAGCTCTACCGTGTGCTGCAAGCGCTTTTGCTGTTCGGCCTTGGCGACGCCGCGCACGGAAAGGCCGAACAGGATATTATCGGCAACGTTCAGATGCGGGAACAGCGCGTAGGACTGGAAAACCATGGAAAGATTGCGCTTGGCGGGCGCCAGCGCCGTGACATCGCGTCCGGTTATCGAAATCGTGCCAGACGTCACCGTATCGAGCCCGGCAATCAGCCGAAGTGTCGTGGATTTGCCGCAGCCCGACGGGCCGAGCAGGGCGACGAATTCGGCTTCGCTGGTCGAGAAGCTCACGTCGTCCACCGCCCGGAACGCGCCCCAGTCCTTCACAAGGTTGTTGACCGATATTCCTGTCAAAATTTCCCTCCCCGCCCGGCAAGCCTGCCGGCACCTCAAACGAAGATGAATTTGGACCGCAGATCGCCCGGCAGGGATCGCGTCAGCGGTCGCGTCGCCTCGTTGGTGACGATGTGATCGATCTTCTGCAGCGGCGCGATCACAGAGAGCGCGCTGCGCTGGAATTTGGAATGGTCTGCAACGACGATGACTGTGCGCGCGATCTCGATCATTGCCTGCTGAACGGAGCTGATCTGCGGAGTCGCCGTCGCGATCAGCCCGCGATCCAGATCGACGGCCGTCACGCTCAGGATCGCCTTGTCGACGCTGAAGCGCCGTACGGCTTCCACTGCCATCGGACCGCCTAGCGATCGGTTGAGCTCAATATATTGTCCGCCGATAAAGTGGATATCCCGTGCGCCGCTGGCGGCCAATTCGGTGAGAATATCGGTGCCGTTGGTCACGAAGGTGAGAGACTGGCGTGCCGCCAGGTGCTTTGCGGCCTGAAGCGTCGTCGTGCCGCTGTCGATCATCACAGCGTCGCCCTCGACGACGAGTTCGGCAGCCGCGGCACCGATGCGCGCCTTCTCCTCGATATTCGTGCCCTCGCGCACCGGCGTGCTGTAGTCGCGCGTTGTCTGATTGATGATGGCAGCGCCACCATGCATGCGCTTCAACAGGCCGCGCGCTTCAAGCTCGTTGAGATCGCGGCGGATCGTGGCGATGGATACGTCCAAGACGTCTTTGAGTTTCTGGGCGTCGGCAAAAACCTCGACGCGCAAATGCTCAAGCAGGCGCGCCTGACGAACGGCGGCGGATTTGAGTTCATTCTCAGAAAGAGTTTCGCTCATCGGAAGCCCTCCCAGCTTTCATGATCGAATACAATCTTTTTATGATCTTTTTCGATCTTGTCAAGCGGAGCCTAATGATCTGACCGCACGCAAGCGGTCGTCAATGTCCTTGGATGCCAGGTATGTGCGGGTGGCCAAGTAGTTCGGAATTTGATCGTTATCGATCAATCACCGGCCCGCGATCCATGTGAACGGGCCAATGTCGTGCCCCCACCATTTTGATCGCTGATGCGCGTAGGTGGACCTGCGCGCGTGGTCACGGCCCCATTCCCGAAGATGACGTGGCGACTGGCCGCTGCGTCTGGCGTGGTGGGCGATGCGCATGTTCGGCATGTAGCTGCCAGGTTTGGAAACGAAACCGGTTCGGAGGGTGCATGGACAGTGGCGCGAAGGTGGGTCCGTGCGATCCTCGACTCTTCCACTTTACTTCGTTCCGCCGTCAATTATGAGGAACGCTTGCCGCGCACAGCCTTTCGATAGATTTCGGCATACACTGCCGCGCGCAACGACCGCGCATTGGTATCCGAGGAGGAGATCCCCGCTGAGGAGCTGCAGAACGTTAGCTCTATTCAAAGTGCGGGGTCGAGGCGGGCTCACATCCCTTTAAGAGCAATTCAACAGCGGTGCCGACAGTCGCTGGCATTGCCGCGCGGGAATTGAGCATTGGCCGCCTCAGTTCCGCGTGGAAACCAACAGCGGATGAACGGTCGCAGGAAATTTGATCTGCGTGAGGCACTCAATATCGGAGTGATGTGATATTATCAGGTTTGCGCCAGAGCCAATTTTTGGACACTGATAGACTTCGTGGACCAACACCCACCCCAACGATTTCGGCGTGCCGCTTACTTCCAGCTCAACATTCCAATCACTTTTTTGTGGCCGGCATTTGAAGCTAGCCAACACGCAGCGGGACCTCAATCTTAACCTTCTGGTAACCCTCGGCGAGGCTACAAGGGTGTCTGTCCATACCCTGCCTTGCGGGGTTCCACCTCCTGACGTGCTGGGATCGGTACGATGTATATGGGAGGATTTGCGGTGGAGTCATCCGGATGAACGTCATTTCCAGCGTCCTCAAGCGACGAAGCCGAGTTCATTTCCTTCTGCGCGGGGATCGCTCGATCGTGACCGCTCACGGGTCTCGCACTCACAGGAGTTGTGCGGCGATGAAGAAGCGGCGGCTTGGCGTTCTGATCGCGCTCTTCCTGATGGCGTATCTGGGTATTGGCGCACGTTTGGTTCACTATGGGCTCGCGGTACCAGTCTCCTCGGGTCCGATAGGCATCGTTTCACCGGTAGCGTCTCGCCCGAACATCGTCGATCGCAACGGAAAGCTTCTCGCAACCGATCTCAGGCTCGTATCCCTCTATGCCGAGCCTCGCAGAATCGTTGATGCCGATGAGGTTGTAGAGAAGCTGTCCGCGGTTATTCCCAATCTCGACTGGAAGGCCACCCATCGCAAGCTTCGTTCGGGGGCGGCGTTCCAGTGGCTGAAGCGACAGCTGACACCCCGACAGCAAGCCGCGATCCTGGCGCTCGGAATCCCCGGAATAGGCTTTCGTCCGGAAGTCGGCCGGCTCTACCCGGGTGGCGCAACGGCATCCCATATATTGGGGCACGTCGATATCGACAACCGGGGCCTGGCGGGTATGGAGCGCTATATTGACCGCCAGGGCCTTGCCGATCTCAGAGCGGCGGGAATGACGAATGATGTGCGGCTCGAACCGGTTCGTCTGTCCATCGATCTCAGAGTTCAAAGCATCGTTCGCGAGACGATCAAGGAAGCGATGAGCGCCTATCAGGCCGAAGCAGCAGGAGCCGTTATCCTGGATATATCGACGGGGGAGATCCTCGCAATGGCTTCTGTGCCCGACTACAATCCGAATGAGCCTTCGAGGATGATGCCCAACGGCAAGATCGACAAGGAGTACGAGAAGGGCTGGTTCAACCGAATGAGCAATGCGACGTTCGAGATGGGCTCTACATTCAAGAGCTTCACGCTGGCTATGGGGTTGGATGCCGGTGTGATCAACCTCGACTCAATCGTCGATGCTTCGCGGCCGCTCAGAATGGGGGGCTTTACGATCAAGGATTTCCACGGCCGCAACCGCCCACTTACGGTACCCGAGGTCTTTCGATATTCCTCGAATATCGCCACTGTGAAGATAGCAGACATGGTCGGCATGGATGAACATCAGGCCTTCCTCACCAGGCTGGGTCTTCTAACGAAGATGGAGACGGAGCTTCCAGAGATCGCGACACCTGTACAGCCTCGCATCTGGAAGAAGATCAATTCTGCAACGATCTCCTACGGACACGGCATGGCAACCACTCCATTGCAGACGGCCGTAGCCGCAGCGGCGCTCCTGAATGGAGGCAAATTGATTGCACCGACATTCCTCGCCCGCGACCGGAAAGAAGGTGCCCCTGCCACGAAGCAGGTTCTTCGACCTGAGACAAGCGCAGAGATGCGATATCTTTTCAACTGGAACGGCCTCACGGGCTCTGGCCGCAGCGCCCAGGTGCCGGGCTATCACGTTGGGGGAAAGACTGGAACCGCAGACAAGGTGATCAACGGAAGATATGCCACGGACCTGAATTTCAATGCATTCCTCGGTGGGTTCCCTATGCACGACCCGCGCTATGTGGTCCTGACGATCATCGATGCACCGCTCACAGGCGAACAAGGGCGGCGGCTGGCATCGTTCACGGCGGCCCCAATGGTCAAGGAGATCGTGAGGCGTACAGCCCCACTGTTGGGTGTCCAGCCCCTGTTCGGCACAGATGAGAGCTATTTGCTCATAGGCTACTGATCCATGAGGGATGATGCTGGGTTCGTTTGCGTTTTCCGCTTCTCCTGACGCCAGTGCGTTCAGCATGTCAGGAGGGCGCCTTTGTCCAGAGGTGCGGCGTCGGATAGGATATCGATCAGCGGCGGCTGCTATCTTCCAATGCCGGTGGTTCTCGGCTCGGACAGGCGATCGTTGATGAAGTCAACGGCCTGCTCGACACCTTTCTCTGCTCGAATCGCTGCCCCAAGCTCTGCTGCTCGCGAACGCATGGCGGGGTTATCCATCGCCATGAAGGCGCTGGCGAGATCGTCGACGGTCATTGTTCGCTTGTCCAGCGGTTTTGGGCCGACCCCCAGGGCGTTGGCGCGTCGTGCCCAGAACGGCTGGTCGCCGATGAATGGGCAGATTGCTGTCGGCCTTCCGGCACGCAGCGCAGCACCAGTGGTTCCCGCGCCGCCATGATGCAGGGTGGCGCTGACGAACGGGAGCAGTCTGTCATGAGGCGCTTCAGCGATCATATGGGCATATTCGTTTGATGCGCTCGTTGCCAGTGCTCCACCGGCCGTGGCGAGGAGGCCGCGCTTGCCGGCACGCCGTAGCCCTTCCAGCACGAGCCCCGTCAATCTTTCCGGGCTGGAGCCCGGCATGCTGCCAAATCCGACGTAAACTGGCGGCTCTCCGGCAGCGAGGAATTGAGCAAGTGTATCTGGTGGACTCCAGTCCTTCGTCTCGAGAAACCAGTAGCCCGTAACGATGATGTCTGAACCCCAATCAGAAGGCTTCGGCAGGACATGCGAGCTGTACGCGTAGAGCGTTCCGGCCAGTGGCGAGGCCTTCCTGCGATCGGGCAGCGCGAGCGCCTCGGCACGCCATGCGCGGATCGTCTTGGAGAACAGGATACTGCCCCCATGGATCATCAACGCGTGGCTCAAGCGGTTGAAAGGACCAAGAGAAGCGACGGGTAGAACTGGAGTGGGGAACTCCGTGGTCGGCGTAAAGCCTGGAAGGGGGGATGCTAAAAGGAGAGGTATTTCGAGCTTTGCTGCAATGTGCGGCGCGCCCAGGGTCTTAGGATGAAATATGATCGCTTGAGGCGAGAATTCCCGCGCTGCATTCCACTCTGCGTCCAGCAGTCGCCGGCCGATTTCGCGATAGAATTTCAGGAGCTTGAGTCCTGCACCGAAGCCGGCACTGGATCGTCCAAGTATTGCCTTGGCTTCTGGACTTTCGAGGACGGCGAGAAATTCGCGTGGCAGCGGAGCGAATGCCACACGACGTTCATAGGCCATCGAGGCGAACTGCTCGGGTGCGGTAAGCTGAACGTCGTGGCCACTTTGGACAAGTCCCTTGGCAAGTGCGAGGTAGGGCTGAACATCGCCTCGTGTACCCAGCGTATGGATTGATATCCGCATTGCTCACCCCTTGCACAGGCGTGCGTGATATTCAGCCATTTTCATGCGTGCTGTCCACGTCTCGAAACAGTATATATTTGATCTGTTTCTCGCTACGTCGATATAGGCGCGGTCGCACCCCCGAGCGTGGCACAGTCCAAAGCGACTTCATACTGGGGCCTATGGCCGTCGGTTTACTGGTATAAGGAATGCCGCCCACGATGATCGTAGGCGCCTGCGCTGTTGCCAAGCTGGTCGGTAGCGCGATGATCGCCGCTAGTGTATCTGGAGGGGAGGCGAGCAGGCGTCGCCCTCGCAGGGTGTTTGGTATTTTGGTAAACGCGCCATTGGCAACCCTGCTGGCAATCATCACGCTTCGCAGCTCTACAATCGGCGTCTTGCAGGTTGGTGCAGTGGTGAGCGTTTCAACCGGTATGTCAGGTGTTTTTCTCGGTGGATTTGCCGTTGGGGAGGTAGTCGGAGGAGTACTTTATGGTGCGCTGCGTGGATATAATAGCTCAATAGTGTTGCGGCGTCGCTGGCACGTTGACGTACCAATACCCCTTCGGACCTTGGCGTCCTTATGTGCACGTAAACACAAGCTCTGCCTCCAGCCCGCTATCGGCTTTCCGGTTCCGCAGCGCAAAGCCGATGCGATAGACATCGACGATCTCCCGGACGATCGAGAGACCGAGGCCGGAGCCGGGTGATGCCGTGTCGAGACGCCAACCGCGGCGGGTGAGATTGCCGAGTTCCTGCTCCGGCACGCCGGGACCGTCATCCGAGATCGCCAGATGCAGGCCGGCTTCATTGCGCCACCAGCGGATGTGGATCTCCGATTTCGCCCATTTGACGGCATTTTCGAGGAGGTTGCCGATGAGTTCGCGAAAGTCGGCAGGATCCATGGGTGCGATTTCGGTGCTCCGGCCGTCGATCTCAAACCTCAAGCGCTCACCGGAGCGCGAGCGTTTGAGGATGCGCACGAGTTCGCCGACGATCTTGGCCACGTCGGTATCTGAGCGGCGCAGGTCCGCGCTGGCAGCGATGCGGGCAAGGGCCAGTTCGCGTTCCACATGGCTGCGCATGACGGACGCCAGGTGCTCCAGTTCGTCCGCCATCGCCGCCTCACCCTTGTCGCGCAGAGTGAGGACATCGTTCGAGAGCACCGTCAGCGGCGTGCGCAGGCCGTGGGCGAGGTCGGCCGCGCGCTTCCTTGCCTTGCCCATCATCGCCTCTTGCGTTTCCAGAAGCGCGTTGACCGCCGCCACGGTGCTCTGGAATTCGCTGGGATAGGAGCCGGTCAACTGGCTGGCGCGCCGCTCGCGGATGCGCATGATCCCCTCGTTCAACGCTGCCAGCGGCCGCAGCCCGAGGGTGAGTTGCAGGATCGACGCGACGACGAGAAAGGCGCCGAGCCCGGCGACGGCCGGCATGATGTCGCGGATGAAGGCCGTCTTGGCCTCCTCCAGCGTGCGCGCATCGATGGCGACCGCGATGCGCAGCGCGCGTTTCCCCTCCGGCGCGGCGACCTGCACCAGCCGCTCAAGGACGATCAGCGAACTTCCGGCTGGGCCGGGCAGCAGGTAGCGATGGACCGCGCCCTCAGCGTGCTGGTCGGCGGGCAGGCCGAGGGCCGTGTCGAACAGCGAGAGCGAGCGGATGGTCTGCCCCCGCACATCGTCGACGATCTGCCAGTATAGCCCGCCATAGGGCGTAGCGAAGCGCTGGTCGAGCGGGCTTTCCGGGCGCTGGAGCGTGCCGTCGGCGGTAAAAGACAGCGCGCCGGCCAGCGTGTTGATATGGCTGGTCAACTCCGCGTCGATGCGATTGCGGATGTTGCTGGAGAAAAGCGAGACCAGCAGGGTGACGGTCAGCGTCAGTGCGAGGCTCACGGTCAGCGCGGAAATCAGCAGGAGGCGGCTGCGAATGGAGATAGGCCATCTCATGCGGCGGCGATCCGGTAGCCGTAGCCGCGACGTGTCTCGATGAAGGCCTTGCCCAGCTTGCGCCGCAGCCGGCCGATCAACACCTCCACCGAATTGCTGTCGCGGTCGAAGTCCTGGGCATAGAGCTGTTCGGTCAGTTCCTGCTGGCTGACATGGCGCTCGCGGTTCTGAAGCAGATGATGCAGGCAGCGATATTCGAGTGGCGTCAGATCGACCGGCTGGTCCCGAAGCGTCACCGATTTGCTGCGCGGGTCCAGATGCAGCGCGCCGGCGCTGAGCACGGGGCTCGGCTCGCCGGCGTAGCGGCGCAGGATGGCACGCAGGCGGGCGAGGACCTCCGCGATCTGGAAGGGCTTTGCGAGATAGTCGTCCGCCCCGGCATCGATGCCTTCCACGCGTTCTTCCCAGTTGCCGCGCGCCGTCAGGATGAGGACGGGGAAGCGGCGCCCGTCCTTGCGCCAGCGTTTCAGGATCGTCATGCCGTCCATGGAGGGCAGACCGAGATCGAGGATGGCGGCTGCGAAATCCTCGCTGTCACCGCGATACCAGCCGTCCTCACCGTCGCGGGCATGGTCTACGACATAGCCCGCCCGCTGCAGATGGACGGTGAGGTCGCGGGCGATCAGCCGGTCGTCTTCGACGAGCAGGATGCGCATCATTCGTTCTCGATTTCGAGGATCGTGCCGCTCGCCGCATCCATCTCGATTTCGACGAGCTGCCCCTCGGGCGACAGAACCTTGAATTTATAGAGGAAGCGCCCGTGTTTCCGGCGCGGCTCCACGCGCACGATATCGCCCTTGACGCGCCGGCTGGCGATCTCGCGCAGCTCGGAAAACGGTTTGATCGCGCCCTTTTCTACCGCCTCCTGGATGGCGTCGAGGGTGCGCCCATCCGTGTCGTGGCCATCATCATCCGCATGGGCGACCGCGCCTGCCGAAAGAAGCCCGGCAAGGGAAAGGGCAGCGATGGGCATAAGGAGGATACGCATGATCGAAGCGTAGCACGCCGAGGCTGAAATTTTGCTGACATTTCTCGTCAGCCATCGCTCAGCCACGGTCGCCTATGGTGCGTTCAGCGTCGGGGCAGGGTGCTCCGGCCGGCCACAAGGAGAATTTCCATGAAGACATTCCTTCTCGCAACCGCCCTTCTGGGCCTGTTCGCCGCCGGTGCGGCCCGCGCCGAAGATGAAGGCAAGGGCTGCAACGTGCCGAAGGACAAATGGATGACTGAGGACGCCATGAAGGACAAGGCCAAGGCGATGGGCCTTGATGTCCGGCGGGTGAAGGTCGAGAACGGCTGCTACGAGGTCTATGCGATCGACGCCAAGGGCGCCAAGGTCGAGACGATCTTCAACCCGGAAACCGGTGAACCGGTCGGCTCGGAAGGAGCTGAATGATGGCGCCGCTCTCCCGAACCGATGGGGCGGGGGAAAGCGTCAAGGTGTGGGACCCGCTCGTGCGGGTCTTTCACTGGTCGCTGGTCTGCCTCTTCGTTTTTTCCTTTGTCACCGGCGACGAATGGAAGAAGGCCCATATCCTCTCCGGCTATGCCATCGCCGGGCTGATCGCCCTGCGCCTGGTCTGGGGGCTGGTCGGGTCGCATCACGCCCGCTTCGCCAATTTCCTCTACGCCCCCACGACGTTACTTGCGTTCCTCCGCGACAGCTTCGCCCTGCGCGCCAAGCGGTATCTCGGCCACAATCCGGCCGGGGGCGCCATGGTCGTCCTGCTGCTCGTTGCGGTGTCGGGCATCGTGACCACCGGCTATATGATGACCACGGATGCATATTGGGGCGTCGCGTGGGTGGAGGATACGCACAAGGTCCTCGTCTATTCGACCATGGGGTTGGTCGCCCTGCATATCGCCGGCGTTGTCCTTGCCAGCGTCGAGCACCGGGAAAACCTCGTGCGCGCCATGGTGACGGGAAGAAAGCGTCGCGAAGGTTGATGTGTTGCCGACTCTATGGCAATTATTTAGAATAATTCTAAATATATCGTCTGAAGTCCTGCAGCCACGGCCGATATGCTGAAATTCGGAGATGCCATGCGTTCCGTTCACAAGGAAAATCATCTCATCGATCGTATCGGCTGGCTCCGGGCAGCGGTGCTGGGTGCTAATGACGGGTTGATCTCGACGTCGAGCCTCATCGTCGGTGTCGCGGCGGCGACCGCGGCATCGCAGGAAATCCTCGTCGCCGGTGTCGCCGGGCTGGTGGCAGGTGCGATGTCGATGGCGGCGGGGGAATATGTCTCCGTCAGCTCCCAGGCCGATACGGAACAGGCCGACATGGCGCGTGAGCGTCACGAGCTGGCCACCCAGCCGGAGGCGGAGTTGGCAGAACTCGCTGCAATCTACGAGCAGCGCGGCGTCGCGCCGGATCTTGCCCGCCAGGTCGCCGAACAAATGATGGCGAAGGACGCCTACGAAGCCCATGCACGGGACGAACTCGGCCTGTCGAGCCACGTAGTGGCGCGGCCTGTCCAGGCGGCACTGACATCGGCAGCGACATTTGCGATGGGTGCGGTCCTGCCGCTGGCGGTCGCCCTGCTGGCGCCGTCGGGAACGGTCGTCTGGGCTGTGCCCGTTGCCTGTCTCATCGGGCTTGCCGTCCTCGGCGCGATGGGTGCGCGTGCCGGCGGTGCTGGCATCTGGCGGCCGACTGTCCGGGTCGTTTTCTGGGGCGCGGTCGCCATGGCGTCGACGGCGGCCATTGGCGCGCTTGTCGGCCGGGCGGTCTGATCATGAGGCGCCTGTCGTTCGACAAGCTGGCGCCCACGTCGCCCTCACGCAGATGGAACGCCAGGCGGCGAACGAATAGCCGAACACATTCGCTCGATGAAGGGCGAGGTGTTAGCCGAGACCAGCACAAGGGCGGTCGTCGAGAAGTCACGTGATCTCGAGGGCAAGGAATGTCATCGTCGTGGCCCGCCGATGACGGCGACCGCGCGTGAGCTCATGCCAACTACCGCGTAGCCTGCGAGCTCAGGGTGGCGTGTCCAAGATATGGCGCAGCTAACGATAATAGCCTTCCGATCAGAGCACCCGTCAAAACTGTAGCGAAGAATAGGTCGCCGCGGAAACCGGAGCTGATCGAGATCGCGGATGTAGCCGCCTTCAGCATGAGCAATTTGAGGAGCGCAAGGTCAGGTACATCGGTTTCCAGGTTCAGGTGCAGGGCACCGTGGCCGTCAGGGAATGCCTTGTGTCATGTGTTTTGCCGACGGTCGAGCATAGCCCGCGGGCCTCAATTCAAATGCATGTCATCGACGGATTTAGACCTCGGCCATTGCCTTTCAAAGCTCTCTTGGTAGCACGTGCGGAAAGCAACGCGGGTCAGATGGTCAACTGCTCGTAGGCTTTCAAGAGCATGTATCCTGCCACGACGAAGAGGAGCAGCGCAAAGACAGTGTTGAGCGCGCCCTTTCTGGTTGCGAGTTTGCGCGCGGCAAGGGCGCCCAACAAGCCGCCGACAACGCCGCCACCGATAAAGACGATAGCGAGTCCCCAGTCAACCAGGCCGGAATAGGCATAGTTAAGGGATGTCGTCAGGCCGAAGACGGTGACAGCGAGGAGAGAGGAGCCGACGGCGAAGAGGATGGGCATGCCGGTCGCGGCGATAAGGCCAGGTACGATGAGAAAGCCGCCGCCGATGCCGAAGAAGCCGGAAAAGGCTCCGGTCAGTCCGCCGAAAGCGATCACCTTCGGGGCATTCTCGCGGGAACATTGCGCATTCGGGTCACCCTCTTCGCCGCGCCTTATGAACATCAACGCACCGACGACGAGCATCAGTAAGGCGAACAGGATCAGCAAGTGCTGCCCATCAATCATCTTGCCGATGGAGGAGCCGACAAACGCGCCCATGATTCCAGCGAGGCTGTAGAGACCCGCGCAGCGCCATTTGACATTGCCGAAGCGGGCATGGCCGAGAAGGTTGGCAAACGCGTTCACGGCGACAGCAAAGGCGCTGGTGCCAATGGCGAGATGCGGGTTGGGAACGCCGACCATATAGACCATAAGGGGCACAGCGAGAATGGAGCCGCCCCCGCCGAACAGGCCGAGAGTAAAGCCGACAACTCCGCCAGACAGCGCGCCGAGGCCGTATTGAATGGGTTCCAGAAGCATGGCGCACCTTTCGCCGCGCGTTTAGGCGGTCTTGTTTCGGTGTGGTCGAAAAGCGTGCAAGGCGATGACACTGTTTGCGGATTATCGGATCACCGCTGCGGGTCGGCCGACCGTCAAGCGATAGAGGATCATGCCGGCAAACATGGCGACGACGAACAGGGCAGCTTCCCAGCGGCCCGTCGTCAGGACCGCAATGGCGGGGCCGGGGCAAAGGCCGACCAGTCCCCAGCCAAGTCCGAACAGCACCGCGCCGCCGATCAGCGCCCGATCCACGCGGCCATGTTCTGGAACGTAGAACCGATCGTCGAAGGCCGGCGTAAGTCGCCGCTTCCGGATCAGGTAGGCGAAGGAGGAAGGGATGAGCGCACCGCCCATGACAAATGCGAGCGAGGGGTCCCACTCGCCGGTAATATCAAGGAAGGCGAGGACGCGGGCCGGATTGATCATGTCCGACACGACGAGCCCCGCGCCGAAGAGGAGGCCGCTCAGGATCGCAGCAAGGGTTCTGGCGAACATCAGACAATGCCTCCAAAGACGTGGCGGACGGCGAAAACCGTGAGGGCGGCGACGGCCATGAAAACCGATGTGGCGACCAGCGAGCGCTTCGACAGGCGTGCAAGGCCGCAGACGCCGTGACCGCTCGTGCAGCCGGAGCCGAGGCGCGTGCCGAAGCCGACGAGAAGGCCGGCGGCAACGAGCAGCGGCGCCGATGCGGTGAGGGTGATCTCGGCTTGCCGGAGGAAGGTCGAGGCAAGTACCGCGCCAGCCAGAATGCCGCCGAGGAAACCAAGGCCCAGTGTGCTGATGCCGGTTCCCGTGAGGCCGGCGGCCGATGCCGCAAGGCCCGAAATCCCGGCGATGCGTCCGGTCGTCAGCAGATAGAGGCCGGCCGAAAGGCCGATCAGCAGGCCGCCGGAAAGTGGCCAGAGGATGTTGAGGTCGGTCATGGGGTCACAGGACGTTTAGAGGGATCTTGAGATACTGCACGCCGTTGTCTTCGGTGGGCGGAAGCTGGCCGCCGCGCATATTGACCTGCACGGACGGCAGGATCAGCTTCGGCATGGCGAGCGTCGCGTCGCGCGCGGTACGCATCGTGTAGAAGTCGTCCTCGCTCACACCCTCGCGGACATGGACATTGCCGGTCCGTTCTGCGCCGACTGTGGTCTCCCAGGCGTAGTGATCGCGGCCGGGCGCCTTGTAGTCGTGGCACAGGAACATGCGTGCTTTATCCGGTAGCTTCATGAGGCGCTGGATCGAACGGTAGAGCTGGCGTGCGTCCCCGCCGGGGAAGTCGCAGCGCGCTGTACCGTAGTCCGGCATGAACAGCGTATCGCCGGGGAAGACCGCATCGCCGATGACATAGGCTAGACAGGCAGGGGTGTGGCCAGGGACGTGCAGCACGGTTGCCTCCAGACTGCCGATCGAAAAGCGGTCGCCGTCGTTGAAGAGCTGGTCGAATTGGCTGCCGTCCCGCTGGAATTCGGTGCCGGCGTTGAAGATCTTTCCGAAGACCTGCTGCACGCGGACGATTTCGCGTCCGATGGCAAGTTGGCCGCCGAGTTCGGCCTGCAGCAGCGGCGCCGCGGAAAGATGATCTGCATGGGCGTGGGTCTCGAGCAACCAGTGCACTTCGAGACTTTCGGATTTTATGTAATCGATGAGCGCCTGGGCGGAAGCGCTCGTGGTGCGGCCCGAGGCCGGATCGTAGTCGAGCACGCTGTCGATGATGGCGCAGGCATTGGACTGCGGGTCGCGCACGACATGGCTGATCGTGTAGGTCTGCTCATCGAAGAATGATTTTACGACAGGGCGTTTTGCTGGATCCGCAAGGCCCGCTGCGACGATGGCGCGGGCGCGATCGAGGGGGAGATCTGAAACGGTGCTTGGCATGGCTCGTGTTCTCCGTAAAGAATGGCTAATAGATACATATTTACAGTAATTATGCAAGTATGTATTTTGTGGAAATCGAAATCGGCAGCCGTTATCACGGATGCTCGGCCTGCACCCAGGAATGCGATCATGACGGAAACGAACACTCACTCAGCCCGCCCGCCGCGTATCGACGAGACTGCGCCCGGATTCGCCGCGCGGTCCACCGCAGGTCCTGTTACGCTGTCGGCCTTCCGCGGGCGCTGGCTGGTGTTCTTCTCGCACCCCGCGGACTTCACGCCGGTTTGCACCAGCGAGTTCATCGCGCTCGCGCGCGCGGCGCCGGAATTCGAGAAGCTTGACTGCGCCCTGCTTGGGCTTTCCGTGGATAGTCTCTATTCCCACATCGCCTGGCTACGAGACATCGAGGCGCGCTTCGGCGTAAAGGTCATGTTCCCGCTCGTGGAGGACAGCGCTATGGTGATCGCGCAGGCCTACGGCATGATCGACGGGACCGCGCAAAGCAGCGCGACCGTCAGGGCGACCTATGTCATCGACCCGGATGGCATCGTGCGTGCGGTCGTCTGGTATCCGATGAATGTAGGGCGCTCGGTCGATGAGCTTCTGCGCCTCGTTGCGGCCCTTCAAGCCGCAGAGCGCGAGGACGCCTCGACGCCCGAAGGGTGGCGACCGGGCGCGGCTCTTCTTGAGCAGGTACCCCTTGCCAACGAGGACGATTGCGCTCTGCGTGAGGGAGAGGCCTGGTATTATCGGGAGAGGCGGGCATGAGTGGGGGAGCGAGCGTTTCGCTGGAAACGATGATCGCCAAGGCGCCGGAAGCGGCAGATTTCATGCGCCAGTTCAGCAACGCCAATCGTCTCATGCTGCTATGTCAGATCGCACGCGAGGAAAGCTCGGTCAGTGACATTCAAGAGGCGCTCGGCATCAAGCAGCCGGCGCTGTCCCAGCAATTGGCGGAGCTTCGGCAGGCCGGCCTTGTCAAAACACGCCGGGAATCGCGTCAGATCTACTATTCCATTGCCGATGGCCGCGCCGAGGCGGTTATGGGATTGCTGTTTGAGCTTTTCTGCGGCAGTGAGGCGCCCTCAGCCGCCGGGCTCACGGAAAGGCGAGACGGTGCGCCGGCCCCGGATATACGCGGAGATGCGGCTCATTTCGCCCGCATTGTTATTTCCGAATAGCTTGTCGGATTGTCGAAGGCGACCAGACTATCTGTCCCCGACCGGGTCGCATGGCGGCAGGTTGAGGCGTGGAGCGAGGCAGTCTTCTTCATGCGGCCGAGATCGGTACGGCAACAAGCTGGTTCGGTCCATGCCTTTTAACTCGACATGAATCGATTCCGGCCGCTTTCATCGAGAAGAAAGCGGGTGATCCCGCCAAATACCAGCTCTCTCAGCCGACTATGTCCATATGCGCCCGACACTATGAGATCCGCACCGCTCTGATCGACAAACTGCAACAGGCCAATCGTCTCATCCGCGCTTTTGGAGATATGGGATCTGGCTCTCACGTTGTGGTGGGCGAGGTACGAGACAACGTCCGCATTGCTCTTTCGCAGCGAAGTGTCAGGTTCGGAGCTGACCGAAACGACGGTCACGTCCTTGGCCAAGGACAGCAAAGGAATGGCATCGGCCACGGCACGCCGCGCCTCGCGTGTGTCCTTCCAGCAGACCACGATCTTTTTCACCGGCATCGCATGTCTTCCGTTTCCCGCAACAAGCACGGGGCGGCCTGAGTGCAGCACGACACTCGCCGGGTCAGCGGTTCTGTAGGAATCGCCAGACTGCGCACCTTCCCCTGCAGCCATGACAATCAAATCAGCGGCGCGGGCAGCTTCAACGATTGCCTCGGTGGGTCCGCTCATTTCTGTGCGCCACTCGCTCTCGACCCTGTCGGCCGTCAGGGCACGAAACTCAGCATGGATCTCTTCTATGCGATTTTCGATGTCCTTGTACATGCGCTGTGTCGCGCTGGTTGCCGCGTAGCTCGTTGTTTGCAAAGCAAACGGAGAGGGGAATACCTGCGCAGCGCACAGACCAATCAGCCGTGCACCCACCTGCACTGCCAGGTCGGTTGCGGCATTTGTGATCGGCTTGACTGGTCGATCGATGTCCAGGTTCACGAGAATGCTACGATAGCTCACGGCTCCCGCCTCCGCCGACAGTTGGAAATACTGCTAAACTAGCGCTGGGCGCGCCATGCGCGTTGACACCGGTCAAGCGGGACAGGTTCAGGATGCTATTTTGACGTAGATCATCGCGGACTGCAGGTGCCGAGAGCAATCTTTCCTTCATCGCATGACCATTTCGGTGAAGGAGCTCAGAAATGTCGTTCAGGACCATACTCTCGCTCATCGGCACGACAAATACCGATGCAGATATCGACAAGGCCGTAGAGCTGACGGCAGAAATAGACGCGCATCTTTCCGTCATGGCGCTGAGAACCGCGATATCGCCGTTCGGGGCCGACTATCCGGCTGCGGCCGCATGGCTGAGTGAGCGCCAAAGGGAAATCGACGAGGTAGTCGATGCTCGACGCATTGCTGATGAGCGCTGCAGGAAGGATGGCGTATCGTTCGATGTCGACCACATTTACGACGATCGCTTCATTATCGAGAGCAACATCGGCACGCGGGCAATGTATGCAGACGTGGTCGTTGCCGGTGAAGGTGTCCGCTCAGACATCGAGCTTCGCAAGGCTGCAATCGCGGCGACGGCGTTCAATGCCGGTACACCTCTGCTCTTGGTGCCGAAAACAGGCCGTGCCACCCTGAAGCCGAAAAACGTCCTTCTGGCGTGGAATTCGCGTCCGCAAGCGGCCAGCGCCGCAAAGGCGGCTATCGAGATGCTGAAAGGCGCCGATACAGTCCGTCTCGTCGTCGTCGATCCGGATTCGTCTTACTTCGAGAATGGCGGTGAGCCGGGCGCCGACATGGCGGCGTTCCTGTCGCGCCATGGCGCAAAGGTCGTGGTTGAGCAGATCGCGAGCGGCCAGCGGCCGACGGAAGACGTCATTCGCCAGCATGCGCTCGAACTCGGCTGCGACATGATCGTCATGGGGGCCTATGGCCATTCACGTCTGCGCGAACGTGTCTTTGGGGGTGTCACCGCTTCGATCCTCGATAAGTGTGACTTGCCGGTGTTCATGGTGCGGTAAGAGCCGGAGCGTCCCAATGCTCATTTTGCAATGGGACGCTCATCCCGATCCACTGGCGTTTCTCGTTGTCGTTCAGGCGCCTGTCAGCATGACGACCTATTCCCCGATGGAGTTCCAGCCAAAAGGAAGCTGACATGAACATCCGTCGCAATATCCTCACCGCGCTCGCCATCGTCACAATCACCTCGCCCGCATGGGCAGTGAACACCGTCAAGGTCATAGAGGGTGGCGAAGGCGGCGGTCCGATGACGCTCACGCTCGACCGTTCCACGATAAAGGCCGGAGAAACGACATTCGTGGTGCACAACGACGCGGTGACCGAGGAGCATGAAATGGTCCTGGTCAAGCTGAACTCGGCCGATCAGAAGATCGATGTGATTGCCTCCAAACACCGGGTGGATGAGAAGCAGTTGAAAAGTCTCGGCGAGGTATCGGACCTCAAACCCGGCACGGACGGGCAACTGAAGGCGAAACTTGCCCCGGGTTCCTATCTGCTACTCTGCAACATCAAGGGCCACTACGAGGCGGGAATGCACGCCATGCTGACGGTGACGAAGTAACCGCATCCTCCTGGATGCCATCACACGCAAGAAGGCGAACCACGTCCATGGCTACGACCGCATCGCTCTCGTTTTCCCTTCCGCAGCGCGTCTTGCACTGGCTAACAGCGGGGTTCGTCTTCTTCAACCTTTTATTCCCGGACGGCATGAATGCGTGGAACCGGAGCATCAAACAAACCGGTGCGGCGAACGCCGAACAGGTGGCAAGCGCCAACATCCATGCCTATGTCGGAATTGCGATCCTCCTTCTTGTGGCGGCTCGTCTTTTGCTCCGGCAGGTCCACGGCGTGCCGGCGGCGCCATCTGAGGAGCCACAGATATTCAAGTTGGTCGCGAAGGTTTCCGAATGGACCCTTTACCTTCTTCTTATCGCAATGCCGGTTACTGGCGCCGCTGCGTACTACCTCGGATTCGAGGGCGCAGGCGACCTCCATGCCGATGTTCTCAAGGCCGTGCTGTGGGCTGTTGTCGGCCTTCATGTCCTCGGCGCGTTGGCGCATCAGTTTTATTGGAAGACGAATGTGCTTCGGCGAATGACGATTGGCTGATCATCCCTTCCTGCGCCCGGCGGCCACGCCATCGAGCGCGCTTGCTACATGCCGGTGATGATGGTGTGAACGGCAAACGCTGCCGCGCCGGCGATGATCGTGAGGGCAGCGAACGGTCCGCTGAAGGTCGATGGTCCGAGGACGGTTGCGATGCCTGCACGGCATAGGGCATTCGTTGTCATGGCGATAAGGATTGCCTCTCCGATGACGTCGATCGGCATGGCGCTCCGGCCCACTTGCAGAGCGGCCAGCACGGCGACATCGACATCGACCGTGCCTGTCAATGCGCTCGTGGCCAAAAGACCGGAGCTACCGAAGCGCGAGACGAGAACAGCGCTTGCAATGGCGGCTGCTGCGAAAATCGTCGCGAAGATCAGGAGCGGACCGATCTCGAAGGGATTGCTGGCCGGTACGTCGGCGAACGGCTTGTCCTGTCGCCAATAGAAAATTGCGAGCCCAGACCCGGCGAAGACGACCGCTGCCATGGTTGCGGCCGGGCCGATGGCAACAATCGCTGCCGGATCGATCAGCAGGATCAGGCCCATTACGCGCAGGATGGACACTGCTGCGCCGAGGGCCGCAGCGCCGGCAAGCGGCAGCGGATCGGAAGAGCGTTTCGCGGTTCGCGCCAGAACCATGGTGACGGCCGTGGACGAGACGAGGGAGCCGGCAATCGCGCTCAGCACGAAGCCCTTGCTCGCTCCGAAAATCCTGACGGCAATGTAGCCGAGGAACGAGAGGCTTGCGGTCAGAACGGTGAAGAACCACACCTTCCAAGGATTAAGCCCTCCCCATGGGTCGATGGCCTCGTCGGGCAGGACCGGCAGGACCACCGCCGTCATGACGGCAAGCATCAACGCAGAGCGCAGTTCCATCCAGGTTAAGCGCTTCAGGAAACCATGCAGGACGTTCCGACTTGCAAGCGTGGCTGCAAGGGCTGCGCCTCCCGCTGCCGCTGCTTGCGCATCGCCGGTGGCCGCCAGGCCGCCGAGCGCCAGAACGCCGAGACCCGCCATGACGGTGGTGACACTATAATCGGAATCCGAACGCGCCTCGCGCAGCTTGAACACGCCCAGCGTGACGGCGAAGCTCAGGAAACCGATTGCAAACACCACCGGAGAGTTGAGGGTTTGAGCGAGGACTGCCAGAACGCCGCCCAGAAGTCCCGATATCCCGAACGTGCGCATGCCAGCGGTTCTGCTGCCTTCGGGTGCCTCCCGCTCCTGCCAGCCACGTTCGAGCCCGACCAAAAGACCGATCGATAGCGCGAGACCCAATCTGGCTATGAGCGTATCCATTTGCAGAACCACCAAGTATGAACCAGCCGGCCAAGTCGCGGTGGCTGCTTGTTTCAGTATAGAGAAATCGCCGCTCCAGGAATTGATCTTGCGCAAGGCGAGAGCGCCCGTCTTTGGGCTTACTCTCTTCGCATTCTGCGATAGGAGCAGGGAACGTGCCACAAGCGGACAAAAGCCTCTGGCAACGACATTCGAGCGTGATCCTGGTCGCAATCGCCGCTGGTGGGTTGGTGATCGGCTTGGTCTTGTCGTGGCAGGCCGCTCGCTACGCTCATCTTGTCTGGAGCGCGGCGACGCTGGCCGTCCTTACCAGCCTTTTTCTACAGGTTTTCAGTGCATTGCGCCGAGGTGATGTCGGGCTCGATATCGTTGCGGCGCTTTCCATGTCTGCAGCGATCGCGTTTGGCGAGCCGCTTGCCGGAAACGTCGTCGGCTTAATGTACGCGGGCGGCCAGTTGCTGGAATCTTTTGCGGAAGGGCGCGCGCGTCGGGAGATGACGGCCCTGATGGGGCGCGTCTCGCATTTTGCGATGCGTTACGGCCCTTCCGGGCTCGAGGAGGTCGCGATCTCCCAGATACAGCCAGGCGACCGGCTGCTGATCCGACAGGGCGAGGTGCTGCCGGTGGACGGGATCGTTTCCGGCGAAGGCTCCGCACTGGACATGGCGGCCTTGACGGGAGAGCCTTTGCCGCAGCCCGCTCCACCTGGAACCGAGGCGCTCAGCGGCTCGACCTGTGTGGGTGCGGCCTTCGATCTTGTCACCTACCGAACGGCCGCCGAAAGCACCTATGCCGGGATCGTCCGGCTGGTCGAGGCCGCGCAGGCGAGCAAGGCGCCCATGGTCCGCATGGCTGACCGTTTCGCGATGGGCTTCCTGGTCCTGACCCTCATCATAGCGGGCGCTGCTTGGTACTTATCACAGGATCCGATCCGCGCGCTCGCCGTCCTTGTTGTCGCGACGCCCTGTCCCCTGATCCTTGCAGTCCCCGTCGCCATCATTTCCGGCATGTCGAAGGCGGCGGGTATCGGGGTCCTTGTGAAGAATGGTGGCATGCTCGAACTACTGGCGCGTGTGCGGACGGCGGTTCTCGACAAAACCGGTACGCTCACCCATGGGCAGGCAGCGGTGGTCGATATCAGGACGACATCAGCCTTTACCGTAGAAGCCGTGCTGCAGGCGGCTGCAAGCCTCGATCAGGCTTCCGGCCACGTCGTCGCCGCTGCGCTGGTCCGTGCGGCAGCCGAAAGAGGTCTGTCTCTTTCGAGGCCAGAGGCTGCGCGGGAAGTGCCCGGCACTGGCATCGAAGGCTATGTCGACGGAAGGCGGGTTGTTGTCGGCGGGAGCGGTTTCGTGCAGCGCACGTCCGGCTGCGACGATCCACATGAATTGATCGCACCCGAAATGCGCGCCTCGATGACCGTTGCCGTCGCCATCGATGGAGTGCTCGCGGGGATGATCGTACTGAAGGATCAGGTCCGCATGGATGCGCTGCCGGTTCTCGATGATCTCCGCGCCGCCGGTGTCCGAAAGCTCGTGCTGGCGTCCGGCGATCGCAGGGAGATCGCCGAGTCCGTGGGGCGGGCTCTTGGCATGGATAGTGTCCTTGGCGATCTGACGCCGGAAGCCAAGGTCGCGGCCGTCAGGAAGGAGACCGGCAATGGCCCGGTAATGATGGTGGGCGATGGCGTCAACGATGCGCCCGCACTCGCGGCGGCCGACATCGGTGTCGCCATGGGTGCGCGTGGCACGGCCTCATCGTCGGAGGCCGCCGGTGTGGTGCTCCTTGTCGATGAGCTTGCGCCGCTCGCCAAAGCAATTGCGATCGCGCGCCGAAGCCGTCGGATCGCGTTGCAGAGTGTATCTGTGGGACTGACGCTTTCGGTCGGGGCGATGGTTGCGGCGGCATGCGGATATCTCCAGCCCGTCGAAGGTGCGATCCTTCAGGAGGCGATCGACGTGGCCGTGATCCTCAATGCTCTCAGGGCTCTTCGATGATGTGAGGTTAAAACCCCCGCTGGAGTTCTCAGTGCGACAGTTCGCTTGTTTCGCTCATCGCGAGGATTGGCGTGCAGGATGTCACGTTTCTTGCCGGGCATCGAGAATGCAAAAAGCCGGGTTACCGAATAGGCATAGCAGATCGGGGCGACGTAAGGACTGTCGTTTTCGGCGCAAACCAGTCGCGCCAGCCGCTGAGCCGCAATCGTCGCTGCGCATTCTTTATGGGGCATTTCGCGGATCATCATCGGGAGTTCCTCCTTCGCTTCGTGCGCGGATTGATTCCACTTTCTTCCCCTTTGGTTCCCGGCACCTTGACGCAAGGCAAAGGAGTTGACGCATCGCCTAATCGGGCGGAAATGCTCTAAAGCTTCAGCCAACCCGCTCCTCCCATCACCATTCCCGCTTCCAGACCATACCTTTCGGACCACTGCCTTCTCGCATTCCAGCACCGCCATCGTGATCACGCTGATGGCGAGGATGAGCAGTCCGTCGAGCAAGGCTATGGGAGTCGTGCCGAAAAGCTCGTGCAGGAACGGCGCGAAGGTGAAGACGAGCTGCGCGGCCACGAAGACTGCGATGGCGGCGAGCACGGCAGGGGTGCCCATGATGCCGGAAACCCCGAGAAGCCCGATTTTGTGGTAGAGGAGGTCTTCCATCTCGCGCAGCGCCAGTCCCTCCTGCTCGAGGAGATGCAGCAGCACGCCCGGGCCAAGCGCCGCAGCGCGTCGCCATGGGAATACCGCCGAGAGTCGAAAAGCCCATGCTGGTGTCGCGGCTGGTCCCCTTGTCGAGGCCGCACAGGCTCGCACCGCTGCCAAGATGGGCGACCACAACCCTGCCGTCTGCCTTTTCCGGCGCGAGGTGGGCGAGTTCGCCGGCGACATATTTGTAGGAGAGGCCGTGGAAGCCATGCCGCTTGATGCCCCGGTCATGGAATGTGCGTGGGATGGCGAGGGTCTCCGACAGGATGCCGCTCAAATCCGGGTTCGGCCGGGCATCCAGCGCGGCCTCGATCCGCTGCTCCCCCTCGCTTACCTGCAAGGTCAGCGGATCGTGGCGGAAATCGATTATGCCCCGGGAGATCCGGAGGGGCGCTTCCGAGCGAAGCGCAAACAGGCCGATCTTCATGGTGGAGGAGCCAGCATTGAAGGTCAGCAAGGTCTTCATCCGGGCAACCCCTCCACCGGATGGGGCGCTGCGGGCCGACACCGGATCGCCCTGGCCCGTCAGCACTATGGGGACACGCGCCACGGGCAAGAGCCCAGCCGCCGTCGCGCCGGCGAAGTAGATCAGTTGCTTGGCCGGCATGTTGTCGGCTTCGGGATCCGGCACGAGCAGGATGTCGGCCTCGCCCGCGACGGGGAGGCGATGCCCTTGGTGCGGGCGGCGTCCAAGTTGAGGGCATTGTCGAAGGCGAGCGGTCCGTCGACGCTCGCGCCGGTGATCTGTCCGCGCGCGGCCATCACGGTCAGCGCCGCGGTATCGAGCCGTCGCCGGCATCTTGGGGTTCACGGTCTCCACGGCGGTGAGCACCGTGACTTTCGGCTTCTCCATGCCGAGCCGGCGCAGGAGATCGACCGCGTTCTGGCAGATGTCCCGCTTGTGCTTCAGCGTCGGCTGGATGTTGATCGCTGCGTCGGTGACGATGAGCAGCTTGTCGCAGGCCGGGATGTCCATGGCATAGACATGGCTGTGCGCAACGGGAACGATCTCGATACCGTCGAGCGAGACCTGTGCGGTCTCGGCGGCGGCGAAAAGGTCTATATCGTCTTGGCCGACGAGCGGGACGATAGAGGCGGTATCGCCGGGCTGAATCTGGTCGAAAGTCTTGTTGCGTAGAAAGTCATCTGTCGATCCATCACCCTATACAGGACAGTCTCACCCTCCGTTGACGCAGATCAAGTTTCATTGTGCGGAGCCGTCTAGAATGAGATCATGTTGGAACGGGAGACGGGAGTTCGTCATGTCCGCGGGCAACGCGATGAATGCAGAGCGAATTGCGGCGGCCTTCGTCCCAAGCATCGCCGATCCACTTCTTTTGACACGCTTCGGGATCGGAATGGCGATGTACTGGCATTGGCTGGGGACGACGTCACGTCTGCTTCAGGATCAGTGTGCTCATTTCCAGAACCTCGCCGAGTGCGACGATGCGTTGAAGATGCTGGTTTGCCAGACCGAGTTTGCCGAGAAATCCTTCGCTGCGAATCTTGAGGAATTACGCCGGGGTGTCATCACGATAACCGATATGGCCTGTGGGCGTATCGCCGGCGGTGGGGCGCTGCCGCAGTAGCGTTGTGCCTTCGGAGCAAACAGGCTTTCACGGGCGTTGAACTCTCGGAGCGGGCGGACAGGGAGAGCGGATATGGCGAACGATCATGACACCGGAGACTTCGCGCTGATCGACCGCTACTGGCGGGCGGCCAACTATCTTTCGGTAGGCCAGATCTACCTGATGGACAATCCGCTGCTGCGCGAGCCGCTGAAGGCGGAGCATGTGAAGCCGCGCCTTCTTGGGCACTGGGGCACGACGCCGGGCCTGAATTTCATCTATGCCCATCTCAACCGTATCATCCGGACGCGCGACGCCAATGTCCTCTATATCTGCGGCCCCGGCCACGGAGGGCCGGGCATGGTGGCCAGTACCTATCTGGAAGGCACCTATTCGGAAATCTATCCCGAAATCGGCGAGGACGAAGCGGGACTGAAGAAGCTCTTCCGGCAGTTTTCCTTCCCCGGCGGCATTCCGAGCCACGCGGCGCCGGAAACCCCCGGCTCCATCCATGAGGGCGGCGAGCTTGGCTATGCGCTGGTGCATGCCTATGGCGCGGCCTTCGACAATCCGGATCTCGTCGCCGCCTGCGTGGTGGGGGACGGTGAGGCCGAAACAGGCCCGCTCGCTGCGGCCTGGCATTCCAACAAGTTCCTCAGCCCCGTCAGCGACGGCACGGTGCTGCCGATCCTCCATCTCAACGGCTACAAGATCGCCAACCCGACCGTGCTGGCGCGCCTGCCGGACGAGGAGCTGGCCCATCTCTTCACCGGCTACGGCTACGAGCCGATCTTCGTGGAGGGCCACGAGCCGCAGGCCATGCACCGGGACATGGCAGCCGCGCTCGACGCCGCCTTCGACCGCATCGCGGCCATCCGGGCCGCGGCGAAGGGCGAACCCGCCCGCCGCCCGCACTGGCCGATGATCGTGCTGCGCAGCCCGAAGGGCTGGACGGGACCGAAAGAGGTGGATGGCAAAGTGGTCGAAAACCACTGGCGCTCGCATCAGGTGCCCGTCTCCGAGTGCCGCACGAACGCCGCCCACCGCGGCATCCTCGAAGCCTGGATGCGCAGCTACGATCCCGAAGATCTCTTTGATGCGGATGGCCGCCTGAAGCCGGAGCTGCGGGCGCTGGCGCCGACGGGTGCGCGGCGCATGGGCGCCAGTCCGCACGCCAATGGCGGCATCCTTCGCAAGGAATTGCGCACGCCCGACATCGCTGCCTATGCGGTCGCGGTGGAGCGGCCCGGCGCGGCCGAGGAGCAGGCGACGAAGGTACTCGGCGACTACCTGCGTGACGTAATCCGGCTGAACGCGGCGGAGCGCAACTTCCGCATCTTCGGACCGGACGAGACGGCCTCGAACCGGCTCGCCAGCGTCTTCGAGGCGACGGACCGTGTGTGGATGGCCGAGACGCTACCGACGGACGATCACCTCGCGCCGGAAGGCCGTGTCATGGAAGTGCTCAGCGAGCATCTGTGCCAGGGCTGGCTGGAGGGCTACCTGCTCACCGGCCGACACGGCTTCTTCTCCTGCTACGAGGCTTTCATCCACATCGTCGACTCGATGTTCAATCAGCATGCCAAATGGCTGAAGGTCGCGCGCGAACTGCCCTGGCGCAAGCCGGTTTCCTCGCTCAACTATCTGCTCACCTCCCATGTCTGGCGGCAGGACCACAACGGCTTTTCCCACCAGGATCCCGGTTTCATTGATCTCGTCGCCAACAAGGGATCGGACATTGTGCGCGTCTACCTGCCGCCGGATGCCAATACGCTTCTGTGGGTCGGCGACCATTGCCTTAAGACCTGGAACCGCATCAACGTCATCGTGGCCGGTAAGCAGCCGGCGCCGCAATGGCTAACGATGGACGAGGCGGCCTCCCATTGCGAGGCCGGGCTTGGCATCTGGGATTGGGCGGGCACGGAGGAGGGACTTGGGCCCGACATCGTGATGGCCTGCGCGGGCGACGTTCCCACTCTGGAGACGCTCGCCGCCGTCGATCTTTTGCGCCTGGCGCTGCCACACTTGCGCATCCGCGTCGTCAACGTCGTGGACCTGATGGCGTTGCAATCGCCGCAGCATCATCCGCACGGCGTTTTGGATGAGGATTTCGACCGGATATTTACCCGTGACCGGCCGGTCGTCTTCGCCCATCACGGCTATCCCTATCTCATTCACCGGCTGGTCTACAAACGCGCCAACCATACGAATTTCCACGTCAGAGGCTTCGTCGAGGAAGGCACCACGACCACGCCCTTCGACATGGCGGTGATGAACAAGCTCGACCGCTACCACCTCGCCATCGAGGCGATCCAACGCTTGCCGGCCCTTGCCGAGCGGAAACCGGATCTCGTCGCCGGGCTGAAGGCGAAGCTCGACGCGCATCATGCCTATGTACGCGAGCACGGCGAGGACATGCCAGAAATCCGCGACTGGAAATGGCCCTATGCGCGGCAATAGGCCGATCCGTGGGCGAAGCGACCCGTGAGGGGAGGGAACTATGCTGTCACTGAAATCGCTCGGCGGTGCGGGAACCGTCACCGGCTCGAAGCATCTGCTCACCCTCGGGGGACACCGCATCCTGATCGACTGCGGTCTTTTCCAGGGTCTGAAGAACCTGCGTGACCTCAACTGGACGCCCCTGCCAGTCTCGCCGCGTGATATCGATGCGGTGATCCTGACACATGCGCATCTCGATCATTGTGGATATCTGCCGCGTCTGGTGCGCGAGGGCTATCGTGGCAAAATCTACGCGACGTCCGCCACCCGCGATGTCGCCGAGCTGATCCTCATGGACAGCGGCCATCTGCAGGAAAAGGACGCGGAATTCCTCAACCGGCACAAGCTGTCGCGTCACCAACCGGCTCTCCCCCTCTACACGGTCCATGATGCGCAGAACGCCGTGGAGCACTTCTCGACCGTTGAATTCGACCAGACCGTGCGGCTTTCCAACGGAGCATGGTTCCGTTTCCACCGCGCGGGTCATATTCTCGGCGCTGCATGGGTGGAAATGGTCTGGGGTGGCCAGAGGATCGTCTTTTCCGGCGATATCGGCCGCTACGGCGATCCGCTGATGCCGGACCCCGCTCGGCCGGTCGAGGCGGACTACATCATGGTCGAATCCACCTACGGCAACCGCATTCACGACAAGACCGACCCGGAAAATGCCCTGCGGGCGGTCGTGGAGCGCACGATCAGACGTGGCGGAACGCTCGTCGTCCCGGCCTTCGCTGTCGGGCGCGCGCAGGAATTGCTCTATTATTTCTGGAGGCTGAAACAGGCAGGGGCTCTTGGAGACGTCCCCGTGTTCCTCGACAGCCCCATGGCCATCGATGCGACCGGGCTCATGGGCCGGCATCCCAGGGATCACCGGCTCGATCTCGAAAGCTGCAAGAAGGTGTTCGGCATCGCGCGCTACACCGACGACGTCGAGGCCTCGAAGGCGATCAGCTCAAGCCGCGTTCCGAAGATCGTCATTTCCGCCTCCGGCATGGCGACGGGCGGCCGTGTGCTGCATCATCTGAAAGCCTTCGCGCCCGATCCGCGCAATACGATCCTGCTTGCCGGCTTCCAGGCCGCCGGCACGCGGGGACGCTCGCTTCAGGACGGCGCGAAGGAACTGAAGATCCATGGCGTCTGGCTTCCGGTCAATGCGGAGGTCGCCCATCTCGACATGCTCTCGGCCCATGCCGATGCCGATGAGCTGATGCGCTGGCTTTCCGGTTCTCCGCACCCGCCGCGCAAGGTCTTCATCGTGCACGGGGAGGCCGAAGCCTCGGAAGCCTTGCGTGTGCGCATAGAGCGCGAGCTCGGTTGGGCGAGCGTCGTGCCGCGCCTCGACCAGGAATTCTCGCTGTGAGCCCTGCACCCGGGCTCAGGTGGAGCGAAGATCCTTGCGGATGAGGACAAGCGTCGGATCGTCGGGGTAGGGGACGGTGACGAAACCCTGTTCCCGTTCGATAACCTCTTGGTTTTCCCGTCTTTCCAGCGATTCCAGAGTGCTGATGCCACGACTTTGTGCATAGCGGGCTGCGTGGCGCAGCATCTCCCAGCCGACACCCTGTGCCTGTCGTCGGCGCGCACGGAAATCGCCATCTCGGCCTTCGTCATCGACGGGTTGCAGGCCACCATCGCCGCCACGACAATCGCGCCGCTGCTGCCGGCGAAGGCGAGGAAGTGCTCGGTCGCGACATGATCGACCTGCGCCATGGCAAGCAAGCGTTCATGGCTCACCTCCCGCACACTGCCAAGGAACCGGAAGCGCAGGTCTTCCGGCGTCACATGCCGGAGGACGTCCGACAGCAGAGGCTCGTCCATCGCCCTGACCGGGATCGCCCGCACGGCGTCCGTCTCGATGACCACCTTGAGCGCTTTCGTATCGGACGCGTGGGAGAAGGTCTTCCGTCCCGGACCTTTCGTAGACAAGCGCCATCATCTCATTCTCCTTGGCGGGTTCGCATGCGTTGCGGATGCAGGTGAGAATGAGCCTCTCCCCCGTGACAGGCTTTGACGCCGGCCAAAGCAACCTGTGGGTTGGAGGCGCAGTCTTTGGCTGTGTTTTCGAACGCCGGGAGACCCGCCATGACTGCCGCAGATGTTCACTCCGCCTCCAGCACCGCCGCCTCGGCGACAAAGCAAACCAAGCTGCATCTGGGCGCGCTGACGGCGCTCGTCATCGGTTCAATGGTGGGATTGGGCGTTTTCGGCCTGCCGCAGAATATGGCAGCAGGAGCCCGGCCGCTCGCCACATTGATCGGCTGGGCGATAACCGCCGTTGGCATGCTGGCATTCCTTTTCATCACAAATAGCACCGAGACTTGTAGACGCTGTCAACGGCGGAGTAAAAACCGGCCACGGGGCGGAGCAACAGTCGGCCACGGTGGCGCCGGCCTGAGACCGCCGGGAGGGCGTAGCCCGAGCGGGGGTCTCAGGCCGGCGCGGCGATTTTTTGTTGGAAGTTTCAGCCGGCCTTTCAGGCGCGGCTTTGGGCGAGACGATAGCTGTCGCCGTTCATCTCAAGGATGTTGACGTGGTGGGTGATGCGATCGAGCAGCGCGCCGGTCAGGCGCTCAGATCCCAGGGTTTCCGTCCATTCGTCAAACGGAAGATTGCTGGTGATCAGGGTGGCTGCGCGCTCGTAGCGTTGCGAGATCAGCTCGAACAGCAATTCCGCGCCAGTTTTGGATAGTGGCACAAACCCCAGTTCGTCGATGATCAGCAGTTTGTAGGCGGCCATCTGCTTCTGGAACCGGAGCAGACGCCGCTCGTCTCGGGCCTCCATCATCTCGCTGACCAGGGCCGCCGCTGTGGTGAAGCCGACGGACAAGCCCTTCTGGCAGGCGGCCAGGCCGAGGCCGAGCGCGACGTGCGTCTTGCCGGTTCCGCTGGGGCCGAGAGCGATGACGTTCTCACGGCGCTCGATCCATTCGCAGCGCGCCAGTTCCAGCACCTGCATCTTGTTGAGCTTGGGTATGGCGGAGAAGTCGAAGCTATCCAGGCTTTTGACGACCGGGAATTTGGCCGCCTTGATCCGGCGTTCTACCTTGCGGCGATCCCGCTCGATCGTCTCCCGCTCGGCAAGCCGGAAGAGGTATCCGACATGATCGACGCCTTCGGTGGCGCAGAGCCGGGCCAGCTTCTGGTGCTCGCGCTGGAAGGTCGGCAGCTTGAGGGTTTTGAGATAATGGGCAAGCAGGATGTCGGGTGCTTCGGTGCTCATGCCGCTTCACCCGCATCAGACGACAGGAGACGCATATACGCCTTCGCCGATGTCTTCTCGACCGTCGCTCTTGGCAGGTAGGGATAGATCGTCAGGTCCAACCGCGGTGGCCGGCGCTCGACCCGGCACAGGATCAGATGTTTGACCGCATCGAAGCCGATCGCGCCGAGCTGAATGGCCTGCTTAACGGCCGCATGCAGGTCCGCAAGGTCGAAACTCTCCAGAAGACGGAGAACTTGCACGTATTCCCGCCGCCCATGCTTGGCCATGCGGCCTTCCATCAGCCGGCGCAGCGTCGCGAACTCCTCCGGCAGATCCCAGCCCTGCAACGGAGCTGCTTGATCCAGCGAGTTGATCTTCTGCTCGATCAGCGGCAGGTAATGGACGGGATCGAAGACGACATCTTCGCGTTCCCAGCACCGCGGATGACGGGCAATGATCTCGCCGCGGCAGCCGATCACCACTTTGTCGACATAGCCCCGGACCCAGACGTCCTGATGGCCATACGCGACCGGGACGGAATAGTCGTTGGTCTTGTAGCGCACCAGCGACTGGGCAGTCACAATAGCGCTGGCCTGATCGCACGCATCGAAGGGTGACGCCGGCAAGGAGCGCATGGCCGCGAGATCCCGCTGCAATCGTTCCCCGATTGTCTCGCTCTCGCCGCGCAGCTTGTCGCTCTGGCGCTTTCGGCACTGCTCTTCCAGAAAGGCGTTGAACGCATCCCATGTTGGAAACTGCGGGATCGGCACCATGAAGTTACGTCGGGCATAGCCGACAAGCCCTTCGACATTCCCTTTGTCGTTGCCCTTCCCAGGACGGCCATAGCGATCCCGGATCAGGTAGTGGGACAGGAAGCCACTGAACAGCGCTGCCCGTTTGCGCGTGCCGTCGGGGAGGATCTTCGCGACAAGGCAGCGGTCGTTGTCGTAGACAATCGACTTCGGCACGGCCCCGAAAAAGACAAATGCATGGATGTGACCATCGACCCAGGCTTCGGCCACGGCCGCCGGATAGGCCCGCACATAGCAGCCGTCACTATGCGGTAAATCCAGCACAAAGAAGCGCGCCTTCTGTTCCACGCCGCCGATGACCACCATCGCCTCGCCAAAGTCGGCCTGCGCATGGCCCGGCGGATGCGACAGCGGCACGAATACCTCCTGTCGGCGCTGATCTCGCTCGCGCATATAATCCTTGATGATCGTGTAGCCGCCGGTAAACCCGCACTCATCGCGCAGGCGGTCGAATACCCGCTTGGCTGTGTGGCGCTGCTTGCGCGGCACCTTCAGATCTTCGTCGAGCCAATGCTCGATCGTCGACACAAACGCATCCAGCTTCGGCCGCCGGATCGGTGATCGCCGCTGATAGCCAGGTGGCGTCGAATAGGCCAACATCTTGGCTACGCTGTCGCGCGATATGTTGAAATGCTTTGCTGCCTGACGTTGCGTCATCCCTTCGGAAACAGCCAGGCGAACTCTCAAATAAAGTTCCACGGTGTAGATCCCCTGTCCCTCCTGCATTCATGGCAGAAAGGAAATAGGTGGCCGGTTTTTACTCCGCCCGCGGCTGGACTATTCCGCCGCTACCGTGGCCGACTTTTCCACCGCCGCTCTCACATCAGGCCGTTTCGTTCACCGGCTCTTTCAACGGGAGGCCTTGAGGCTTCGGCCCTTGGCTGCCCGCGCGGCGAGACGCCGGCCGATCCAGGAGAGGTAGGAGCAGGAGATCAGGAACCAGGCGCCGACGAAGACGTAGGCCTCCAGCGCCTGGTTTCCCCAGGCAACGTCGCTGAAGGCCATGCGGGCGGTGGCGCTGAGGTCGTGCAGGCCGAGGATCACGACGAGGGAGGTGTCCTTGTAGGCGCCGATCGTGCTGTTGACGAGGGCGGGCATCGCCCGCTCGATAGCCTGTGGCAGAAGCACGAGGCGGGCCGTCTGCCAGAAGCCGAGGCCGAGCGAGGAGGCGGCCTCGTGCTGTCCTGCGGGCAACGCCATCAGGCCGCTGCGCACATCCTCGGCGAAATAAGCGGCATGGAAGAAGACGAGCGCGATGAGCACTGCCACGATCGGGTCGATCGCAATGCCCTTGGGCAGGGTCAGCGGCAGCACGAAGACGCCAACGAAGAGCAGCGTCACCATCGGCACACCGCGCATGATCTCGACATAGGCGCCCGCGGCGCGGTGCAGCAGCCGATGGCGCGTCTGGTAGCGGGCAAGCGCAAGCAGCACGCCGACCGGTAGTGCCAGGGCGAGCGCGATGGTGGAGAGGATGAGAAGGATCGGCAGGCCGTTCCATCTGTTGGCATCGACCGGAACAAGGCCGAGCACACCGCCGCCCATCAGGACGAAGGATGCGGCCATGCCGGCAAGCCAGAGCGCCGCAAAGAGGCGGATGTCCAGCCAGCGCCCGCTGACGGCCATCTGGCCGGTAGCGATGGAGAGGCCAAGCAGCAGGAATGAGACCAGCATCGGCCGCCACTGCTCATCGAACGGATAGGTGCCGAAGAGGATGAAGCGGGATTTTTCGACCCAGAAGGGCCAGCAGGCACCGGCAGCTTCGGCGCAGGCGGCAGGGTCGGCGAAAGGCGGCACGGCGGCGAGCACAAGCCAGTCGATGATGATCCAGAGGATCACGAGGGCGAGGCCGCCGCTTGCCAGCGACAGGAGGCTGGAGCCTGGCCGGGAAAGCTGCCTTCGCAGCCACGTCGAGGCTCGGCCGTTTAGAGCAGGCTGGATGTCTACGCTCATCGCGATCCTCGTCCTTCCCGGGCGCGGATGCGCGCGCTCCAATGGTTCAGCGCGCCGGTGAGCGCAAGGCAGAGCAGCAGGTAGATCGCCATGGTGATCAGCATGGTTTCCAGCGGCCGGAAGGTCTGGTTGATCGCTGTGCCCGCGACGGACATGAGGTCGGAATAGCCGACGGCGATGGAGATCGACGTGTTCTTCAGGAGATTGGCGAACTGATTGTTAAGGGGCGGAACGACGGTTCGCAGTACCTGCGGCACGACGATGAGCCGGGTCGTCTGGCCGCCCTTGAGGCCGAGCGCCGCGGCCGCCTCGATCTGGCCCTGCGGAACGGTCTCGATGCCGCCGCGGAGCACCTCGGCGATCTGGGCGCCATGATAAAGGCCGAGCGCGACCGCCACTGTGCAGAACTGGATGGAAAGGGCGACACCGCCCTTGACCGAAAAGCCTTCCAACGCCGGCCAGGATAGCCCGAGCGGCGCGCCAAGCGCGACGGCGAGAACCGCCGGCACGGCGACGGAAAGGGTGAGGGCTATCGGCAGCACGGGCGCGCGACGGCCGAGAAGGGCCTGCCTGCGGGCGGCCCGGCGGATCCACAGCCAGACGAGGAGCGGAACGAGCAACAGGCAGGCGACGAGCCAAAGGGTGTTGCGCGGATCCTCCGAAAGCCAGGGCAGATAGATTGCCCGGTTGGAGATCGTGAAGGGGCCGAGCACCAGCGCCTGCCGGATGGCCGGCAGGCCGTTCACCGCGGCGACGAAGATGACCAGCAGGACCAGGATCTTCGGCAGGTTGCGGAACAATTCAACATAGGCGAGTGCGAACAGCCGCGCGAGAGGTGCCTTGCTGACGCTGAGAAGACCGAGCAGCAGGCCCGCGAGGGAAGCGATGACAAGGCTCGCCACGGCGACCACGATGGTGTTGGCAAGGCCGGCGAGGATCGCACGCAGATAGCTGTCATTCGCGCCGTAGGGAATGAGCGTTTCGCTGAGGTCGAACCCGGCCTGCTGGATAAGGAAGGCGAAGCCCGGCTCAATGCCGGCTGCCATCATATTGGAATGGATGTTGTAGGCGATGAGGGCGAAGGCCGCGAGCATCGCAAGGCCGACGCCGATATCGGGCCAGGAAACGGCAGGCCGCGTCCGGGGTGGACCGTCCTGCGCAGCGTGAGGGATTTGCAGCTTCTGGTCCATGGACGCTCACGGGCTCGTTTCTGCCGGTTGGCGTGGCCGGGTGGGGGCTTGGAACCGGTCTACCAAAGCCTTCTGCGCGTCGGTCTCCGGTCCGGACCCGGCGCTGGCGACAAGGGCCGCGGCCTCCACCGTCTTGAGGCCGAGGGCTCGCAGGATGCAGATGGCAAAGGTGCCAGTGCGGCCGATACCGGCCGCGCAATGCACGAAGACATTTCCGCCGCCCGATAGGTGCTGCGCCGCCTCGTCGGCGAGTGCGAAGAGGGCAGCTTCATCTGCCGGAATGCCGAAATCTGCGATCGGGAAGCGAACAATGGCGATGTTTATTTCGCCGCCAAGGGCGATCGCATAGGACGGCGCCTTCTCCTCGATCTCCGCAAGCGGGGTGAGGCTGACGATCCGGGTGATGTTTCGCGCCCGTAGATCGTCCATGTCATCGCCGAACGGGCGACGCCGGCCGGGCATCGGGCCGAGCCAGAGTTCGCCGGCAATGCCCTGCGGCAGCCGGACAGGGCGCAGGAAGGGCGTTTCGGTCATGTGGTTTCCGCCGCAAGGTCGGCAAGAAGGGCGGTTGGCGTCTGCGCCGCCGAAACGGCCGCCACGGTTGCGCGCATCGCCGAGAAGGCAGCGTCGATATCCTCGCGCGCTGCCTGCATGCGCCAGCGGATAACCCGCCAGTGCAGGGCGGCATGGGCCTCGGCGGCGATGGGGTCCTGCACCAGGCCGGAGACGAGGTCGAGGAACTGGGTGCGGATGGCGAAATAGCTTGCGAGCGGCGCCTCGCCCGGATTGGCCGTAAGCTCGGTGATCGTGGCCAGCTGGATACGGGTAGACATGGCGAAAGCCGGAACGCAGCAGCGCGTGCAAAGACGCAGCATATCCGACAGCATGGAGAAATGCAGGTCGCGCTGGGCGGGATCAAGCGTGCTCACCACCGTGCCGACGCCCGAACGCGTTTCGAGGAGATGCTCGAAGGAGAGCCGTTGCAGGACCTGGCGGATCGGCGTGCGGCTGACGCCGAATTCCTGCGCCAGCTTGCCCTCGTGCAGCATCATCGGCGTGTCGGGATGGGTGGTGCAAATGCGGAAGCGCAGCTCCTGCAGCATATCTTCCGAACGGGGCGGACCGGATCTCGATATTTGCGGTAAGCTCACGCCTTTGCCTTTCCATTCGCTTGGCGCGCATCCGCGCGGCCGTTGTCGTGAATATGCAGCCAGGCTTCCTGAAGAGGACTTTCGACCGACTCCGGAAAAGCCTTGCGCATCGTCGACAGAGCTTCCTCGACGGAAAGGCCCTGCCTGTTGAGAATATGGGCGGCAGCCATGCCGCTCCGTCCAGCGCCGTAGCTGCAGCAGAGCGCAATGGCCCTCCCTTCAGCAAGCAGCGCTGAAACCCGCGTCTCCAGCCGCAGCCACGCCCGCGTCCACGCCGCACCGGGTGCGGAAAAATCGTCGATCGGCAGTGCGGCAAAGGCCATACCGGCTTGTTTGACCTTCTCGCGCAGTATTGCCCGCAGGCGGGGCGGACAATCGCTGTCGCGTGCCAGGAAGAGGAAGAGGGCGGCTTTGCGGGCGGCGAGTGCCGCCAACGTTTCGTCGACGCCGTGAGGATCGATCCAGGGACTGCCCCGATGGTCGATGGTCAGGCCGGGTGCGCCGAGGGTCACCAGACGCCCGCCGCCGGGGCAATCGACGGTGGCGCGGATGGATATGGGATCGTCAACATCCGCCACGCCGCCTCTCCTCCGTCTGGCCGTCAGCCTCACCGTATCGGATAGGCGTACATCAGGCCACCTTTGCTGGCAGGCGCATTCTGACTGCCCTCGCGCTTCAGATTGAAAGGGGTCGCAGGGCCAAGATGGCGATCGAACACCTCGCCGTAGGAGCCGACCTGCTTGATCAACTGATAGGCCCAGTCGGCGGGCAGTTTCATCTTTGCTGCCATGTCGGCAGTCGCACCGTCCTTGGCGAAGAGACGCTGCACGGCCTTTGGCTGCTTGTCGAGATCGGCGACGGTGGCATCGACATTCGTCGAGTTGATGCCGAGTTCGTCGGCGTTCAGCATGACCTGAAACGCCCAGCGCACGGCTTTTTGCAACGTGTCGTCCGGTTGGGTCACCAGCGTCAGCGGCTCGGCGGAGATTATCTCCGGCAGAAGCTCGTAGTCATCGGGATTCTTGGCGAGGCGCCGGTCGGCGGCGAGCGCCGTCATGTCGGAAGCATAGGCGTCGCATTTGCCGGCGAAGAAAGCCTGGAGGCGCGCTGTCTTGTCGGCAATGTTCTCGACCTTGTAGTCCATGCCCTCGGCGGCGAACCAATCTGCGATGTTGAGCAGCGTCGTCGAGCCGTCCTCGGCGCAGATCGTCGCGCCCTTCAATTCCTTGGCCGATTTTACGCCAAGCGCCTTCGACACCATGAAGCCCTGGCCGTCATAGAAAGTCGTTGCGACGAAGGAGAGACCGGGATCGGCCGAGCGCGTGCCGGTCTCGGTGACAGAGCGGGACGCCATGTGTGCCTGCCGGGAAACGAGGCTCTTCAGCGAGTCGGAAAAGCCGATGCCGCGAATATCTGCCTTGCTCGCGTCACCGAGGATTGCCGCTGCCGCCATGCGGCAGAAATCGGCATTGAAACCCTGGAAGACGCCATTGCTATCCGGCACGGAGAAGCCGGGCGCACTCGGACTGACCAGGCAGACGAGCTTGCCGCCCGAGACGACCTCGTCGAAAACCGGGCCAGCCTGCGCATGGGACGTGACTGCGAGAGCGGCAGCGCCGGCAAGCGCTGCTGTGAGATAAGATCGAAGCATGATATTCCCCCTCCTGCTCAGGTAGAGACAGCTATACCTGTATACATGTTCAGCGTAGGAGAGGGTTTTCCCGCTGTCAACTGACTTTCGATGACTCTGGTCGGGTTTGCCCGGTCAATCTTGCGTTTGGTGATTTGTGTGTGTGACTACACGAGGAGGAGAGTCCCCCGGCTTGCCGGAGAGGCCGCCGCTCGGGAAAACCAAGCATTGGCTTGGCCGCCTCGTCCATGTAGCGGTCAGTTCGGTTGGGAGGCGAAATCGCGCTCCTCACTCGAAGCCTTCATTCTGGTGTGGCCTCGCTGAGGCTGGCTCCAATGCCGAGCGTGCGCAGCCCGTGCTCGGCCAAATCGGCATCCTTCCAGGTCAGGAAGTCAACGCTTCTATCAGCGGCCGGGGCCCGATCTCTGCCAAATCGGTGCCGTCGAGCAAACTCGCCCGACGGTACTGTGAACGTTATTTGGCGATGCGGCGCGCCCTTGCTTCCTGCAGCGAAATCAACTGTTTCGACGCTTCATCCCACAGGATGAGCTTCACGCAGCCGAGGCTTTCCCTGATCGTGATGCGCCCAAGATCCCCCAGTTCAGGATAGTCGCGCAGAACTTTCGGAAGCCGATAGAACGGAACGCGGCTCGACAGGTGGTGGATATGGTGCAAGCCGATATTGCCGGTGATCCAGCGCAGGGGGCGGGGCAGATCGTAGTGTGAGGCGCCATGCAGGGCCGCGTATTGGAACGTCCATTCCGGAGGGCTCGACCAATGGGTGTCTTCGAACTGGTGCTGAACGTAGAATAGCCAGACACCGGCCGCTCCCGCGAGGAGCACGATCGGCAGGTGGATTACGAGGAACGGAACAAGGCCGACCGCCCAGACGAGCAGCGCGACGAGGACGGCGATCGCGGCATTCGTCGCCATTGTCGAAACCCATGGCAGCGCTCCGGACCGCATCATGCCGAACGGCAGCCTTTGCTTGACGAGAAAGAGCCAGGCGGGGCCGATGCCGAACATGACGAGGGGATGCCGGTAGAGGCGGTAGCTGAGCCGTTGCCAGCGCGTCGCCCTCTCATATTCCGCGACAGTGAGTGTCGTGATGTCACCAACACCTCGCTCGTCGAGGTTCCCGGCCGAGGCATGGTGTTCCGCATGGGCGCGACGCCAATAGTCATAGGGCGTTAGGGTCAGCGCGCCGATTGCTCGTCCCGTCCAGTCATCCAGGCGCCGCCGGCCGAAGAAGGAGCCATGGCCGCAATCATGTTGCAGCATGAAGAGGCGCAAGAGAAATCCTGCCGCGGGAATGATGAGGATCATACCCAGCCAAAAGCCGAAGTGCATCGAGGCCCAGGCGCCAGCCCAAAGGAGGGCGAACGGAATGAGGGTCACAGCCAGTTCGAACGCGCTTCGGCCCATATGGGGCTGGCGGTAGCCGGACAGGATTTTAAGCCAGGCTTTTTCACGGTCGGCGCCATTGGGGGCAGTCGCGTTCAACGAGGTCATCGGCAGATGGCGTTTCCGGTTGTGCCCCGTCACTTGAGGGGCAATTTGATGCAGGTTTAAAAGTAGGCTTCTTGGAGTGTTCCGTGCCTGCCCGGAGACTATCTTTGACGCGCTTTCCGGTTTGCGTAGCGCAGATCGCGTGCGGCCTTTCGCGCGGCCTCGTCTGCAATCACGCGTGCAACGCGCTCAGCTTCCGATTTCTGGCGCTCTTCCGCTTCTGCGATTGCGGCAGCCTGGGCAGCCGCTTCTCGTTCGGCCGCTTCCACTTCGGCGCGCGCCTGCTCTTCCAGTTTTACGCGCGCGCGCTCGATCCGCCGCTCTTCCCGCGCAGCTGTGATGGATGCGCGTTCCGCCTGACGCGCGGCTCGCGCCGGCTCGTCGGATGCCCGTGCGGCCTTGTAGGCGTTCAGCAAAGCCGCTTTTGCCTCGGCGGAGGCCGTGCGGCGGTCGGAAAGCTGGCTGTTTCTAGAGTTTTTCAAATCGTTGTCCAGACTGTGGTGGGTGTTATGGGGGATGCTAGCGCTTGGTCGCCATCCACAAGACATGGCGGGCGCCGTTCTTGCCGTTGGCGCGCACGCTCACTTCGTCTGTGGCAAAGCCGACCTCGCGCAAGCGACGGGTAAAGGCGCGGTCCGGCGCAGACGACCAGAGGGCGAGCACGCCGTTCGGCCGAAGGGCAGTCTTGGCGGCCCGAAGACCGTCGTGGCTATAGAGGTTGTCGTTGGACGCGCGCGTCAGTCCATCGGGGCCGTTGTCGACATCGAGCAGAATCGCGTCATATGCGGCCTTCTTCGACCGAATAAGGGCGCCGACGTCGCCGAGATGGATATCGACGCGGGGATCATCGAGCGTGCCGCCGTGGAGATCCGCCAAAGGTCCGCGCGCCCATTCGACGACGGCGGGAACGAGTTCGGCGACGACGACACGGGCGTCTTGAGGAAGCTGGGCCAGCGCGGCCCGCAGCGTAAACCCCATGCCGAGGCCGCCGACGAGCATGCCGGGGTTTTTGCGACCCGCAATCCGCTCGCAACTCAACGCAGCAAGTGCCTCTTCCGAGCCGCTCAGCCGGCTGTTCATCAGCTCCGTCGAGCCGAGCATGATCGAGAATTCGCTGCCGCGCTGCTTCAGGCGCAATTCGCCAGCGTCACCGGGGATGGTCGCGCGATCAAGATTGGTCCAGGGAAGCATCGGAGCGTCTCATTGGGTTGTTTGGACGCCTCCTAGCTGTAGCGGCTTGCCAACATAAGCGCCTCTGCTCGCAAACATCGGCATTTTCTGCTCGAATTATCTGACAATGGAGCGGGCGTCGTGCTCACGCTCCCTGCCAATGTGCTCGCAAACATCCGGGTCTGCTTGCAAACATCCCCCACGTGCTCAGATTAATTGCCAGCGACGGCATGGTCAAACCGGGACGCCTGCCTGTCGTAGTTGCTCGGTCAGCTGACGGGAATATTCGGGATCAAGGGTGCCCGCCAGGAAGGCGCGGATATCCGACGGCCGAGCATTGAGGTGCGTGACCAGAGCCGTCGCATCGTAACCATTTCGGGTCAACGTCGGTTCGAGATCGTCGATGGCGCGGGACAGGACCTGCTCGACGATTTCGGCGGTAACCGGCTTGGCGCCGAGGCGAAAGCCCTGCTCGAATGCGAGGGTGAGATGCATCTCGATCTGAAGCGGCGTGCGCAAACGTTCGGCGATGAGGTCGATGGCTTCTTCCTCGAGGAGTTCGCCAACCTTTACGCCTTCGGCCGCACAGGCGCCAAGCAGCCAGGCAACATAGTCGCGGCGCGCGGAGCCGATCCCCTCGTAGTCAAAAATGGTCGTGCGGTAGCCAATCTCCTCCATTTGCGGCCGGCGCAGATCATTGCGCAACCGGGGATGCCCGACAAGAAGTACGGAAAGGAGCACGCCGGCGTCGGCGACCACCTCCATCAGTCGCTTCAGGCCGGTTAAGGTCTTGTGGTGCAGGTCATGGGCCTCGTCGACCACGAGGACGATCGGCCGTTTGCCTTTTTTCATGATGTCGCGCAGGTCGCGCTCCCGGCGCTCGGCCTGCTTGGGGATCTTGACCTGCGCACGATCGCCGGGAGACAAGTCGTAGAACAGGGCTTCAATGAGCGATGGCAGCGAAGTGCGCCGCTTGTCGACCGCCAGCGATTTGGCGAGTGCGACCTTGCCGGCTTTGGTGAGTTCGGCCTCGATGCGGCGCAAAAGGTGGGTTTTCCCCGAACCGACCAGGCCGGAGACCACGACAAGCCGACCGGTCTGGACGGCCGCACACACCTCGCGGATGATCGTGCGCTGATGCTCGGTCTCAAAGTTGCCGGCCCCTTGGAAAGGCCGGTCGAGGCCGTAACTGGATTGAACGTCAGCGAGCATCATTCTTCCTTTCTTCGCGCCTGGAAGCGTTCGCGGATACGGGCCGCGATCATCTTTTTGTCGAGTGTTTCTCCAAGCAGTTCATTGATGAAGGCGCGGTCACCGGCATTCATCGCGCCGATCGGCCGGCCGAGCTGGTCGGCGATGGCCCCACGGGCTGCGAGGCCATTTGGATAAGCGGTCTCTATTGCGGGTTCCGGAAACGGTGTCCGCCGTACACTCAGCCCAGCCGTGGTCGGGGGCAGCGAAGGCAATGGACGATCCCCGCCGGTGACCGCGGCGCGGGGGAGCCCAAGTTGGTCTGCCAGGCGCACCACCTTGTCGAGCCGCTCTTCGAGCTTGCTCTTCTGGTATTTGCGATAGCGAAAGAGGGGAACCGCCCCGCGCGAAGGTTGGAATGGACCGAAGCGCTTGCCCTCATGCTCGACGAACAGTTCCTGATCGAACAGGCCCCAGAGCAAGGTCACCGTTTCGCCGGCAAGTTCGGGCTCGACCTCATAGGATGCGCCTTCGACCGATACGGTCGCGTCTCCAGCAACCGTCCGTCGTTCCGGTTCGCGCGCAAAGGCGCAGAACCGCTCCCAGGAGCACATCGCCCGCACCCCGTCAGGAGGAAGATGCCGCAGCCAATCCTCGATGCGTGCATGAGACTCTGTGCGATGGTCGCCGTTATTGTAGGTGACCAAGGCGCGCCTGAGCCAAAGGTTGGCTTCCTCTTCGTCCTTCGGCTTGTGGAAATGATAGAGGGTCTCGTGCACTTCCTTGATCGTGCGAAACGGCCGCTCGACCTTGCCTTTCGCTCGCGCCGGCGTGCGCCGCTCGCTGTCCGACGGGGGCATATGCGTGAGAACCCGGACACCAAGGCTACCCATGACGGACTGGAAAACGCGCGAGCGGCTCACCGGCCCGTTATCCATATGGATGGTCGTTGGAATCCCCTGAAGCGGCAGTTCCGGTTCAGGCTTGGCGGCGAAGGCATTGTAGAGAAAGCGCAAGGCGGACTCCGCGTCCTCGCCGTAGACGGAGCGGTATTCCTGATAGCTCGCGCCGGAGCGATCATCGACCACGGAGAACAGCATCAGCGTCGGCCGGCCGCGCCCTTCCTCGACCCAAAGCGGCGCTTCCACCTGCTTCAGGTCGGACGGGCTCATGTCGAAGTGCCAGAGTTCGTTGGAACGCCGCGCCTGGAATCGGACGGCAGCCACCGGGCGGGTGACGCGCGCATAATCCAGGCCGGAAACACGCAGCAGCCGATCGACCGTTGCGCGTTTCAAGATGCCGGGCGGTGCACGGACCAGGCCATCGGGCGTCACCACGCCGTCTTCCTCAAGCAGCTTGATGGCGCGCGCCGTGGAGATATGCCGCCCCTTCCGGTTCGCCGTTCTGATCTTCAGGGCCGCGATGATTTCGGCATAGGTTTCCATCTCCGGCTGCGGGGCGATCCGGGAGGTTCCGTGATCGGCGCGCCGTACGGATTTCGGGCGGTTCAACTCCCGCAGCGCCCGATACAGGGTCCAGATCGAGATGCCGTAGGCATCGGCGGCACGAGCAACAATCTCGGTACGGCCTGGATCACGGGGAGAAAGCAGCGACAATCGGCGTCGAAGATCGACAAGAGCCTCTCCGGGCGGCCGCTTTCTCCGCTCAGCCATGGACGTCCTCGGATTCCACTGTTTTGGGAGAGCCACCCTTCTTGCCGATATGACGATAGAGGGTTGCAACAGAAACCCCCATGCGCTGCGCAATATTGCGTACCGGTATGCTGCCTTCCTTCATCAGGGCGCGCGCCGCGGCAATATCGCCCGGGCGCATCGCGGGCGGGCGGCCACCCTTGCGGCCACGTTGCCGCGCCTCGACCAGTCCAGCCGTCGTGCGTTCGCGGATCAGAGCACGTTCGAACTGGGCGATCGCACCGAAGACATGGAAGGTCAGCATGCCGCCCGGCGTCGTCGTATCAATGCTCTCGGTCAAGGACACGAGCCCGATCTTCGCGCGCTCCAACTCTTCCGCCGTCGCGATGAGCTTCTTTAGCGATCGCGCCAACCGATCGAGTTTCCAGACAACGAGCGTGTCACCAGTGCGAAGCACGTCGGAGAGAATTCGGCCCAATTCCGGGCGGTCATCGCGAGCGCCTGACCCGCGCTCGGTAAACACCTTCTCGCAACCGGCGCGTCTCAGCGCCTCAAGCTGAAGCTCCGGATTTTGATCGATCGTGCTGACCCTGGCGTACCCGACCCGCATAGCCATCCAAATGTTCTTGAAAGTCGTTGGACACATAGCATTTTGCGACAACCGTTTCTATAACAGTTTTGAGAAGATTCCATCGCGCCATTCAAGGGGCGTGACGGCATGCGCTATGGCATGCTCAAAAACCCTCGTTTATGACAAACGATCCATGGAAACCAACTATGTGTCTGACGGCCGAATATTCGCGACATGGAGCAGGGAACCTTACGCATCGAAAATCGGGCGGTCCCCGATCTTGTCCCCCTTGTATGGGATACTCCGGGAATTGAGGCGGCGATACCAAAGGATGCGGTCGGCCAGGCCGTTACCATGTTCGAGCCGCAGGAATGCGCCAACTACTTCAAATCTTGCGGATATGACCCCGAGTAATGTGGACGTGCTCTAGGTCACCCAGAGGGGCGCTCGCATCGAGTATAACCTTAAGCGCGATTGCTTCCGGTGAACCATCCTCCATATGTACGGGATGTACAGCCCACACAGACTTTTCGAGAACCACATTCTCAACAGAAACCTCATAAAGCCTACCCGACGCGAGCTCATCGAGGACAGTGCTCCTCATCACGATCGAAATGCCGAGACCAGCTCGAACTGCATGCTTCACAGCCTCAGTGCTCCCGACATTGAATGAGATTGGGAATTGCTCTGCCGCTTGGCCGAAGGCCTCGCGGAGCACGGATCCGGTACCGGTTCCACGTTCTCCGCCAATGAGGGACTCTTGAAATAACTCTGCCGCTTCAATTGTTTTTCGCGTCCTCCAATTATGCTGTGGGGATACGATTATTACCAGCTTTTCCTTCCGCCAAAGGCGGGCTTGATATCCTTTTCGATCGTCCCACCATTCGGTAAAGGCTAGATCAATCTCCTTCCTCAAGAGCTTTTCGATGATTTCAGGATTTGAGGCAACGGCCACCTCAGGTGGCCGGCCTTGAGCATCCTGTAAACGCTTCAAGTGGACTGGCAAAATATAGGTACCGATGTTAGTACTGGCACCCAACGTAATCCGGCCGCTGTGCAGGCGGTCCAGAGATCTCTTCGTGACGGTCAAAAGGCTGCGTGCGAATGGCAAGAATACGAGCCCTTGCCGAGTCGGCACACACTTGTCCTTCCTCCTCTCGACCAGCCGCACCCCTAGTATATCCTCCAATCGTTTCACATTATGTGAGACAGTCGGTTGGGATATCTGAAGCCGTCGCGACGCCTCGTGAAAGCTGCCAGTTTCGATTACCTCTATGAATGCTGCGACATGCGAAAGGCTAAACATTACTTTCTCTAATCAAGGAATTAGTTGAACCTCGTTAATTGCCGCACGAGGTCTTCGGCCTTGGACAAAATCTATAATGTTGTCAGCAGCCTCGTGCTCGATAGCCAAACGCGACTTCGCCACTGCTGAGCCTATGTGGGGTGTCAAGATCGAATCATGTTCGCGATTGAGGAGACCCCCGTGGACCTTGTCAGGCCGGTCGGGTCTGGCCCAGTCCTCCATCTCATAAACATCAGCGGCGTAGCCTCCCAAGCGCCCCGCCTGCAATGCAGCGACAACAGCCTCTTCATCAACCACGCTTCCGCGTGCAGGATTAATAAGAAGTGCTCCTTTGGGCATTTTGGCGAGTTGTTCAGCGCCGAGGAGATGCTTCGTTTCGGCCGAAAGCGGGAGTGCACACACAAGAAAGGTAGACGACGAGATCAACTGGTCAAATTCAAGAGGCTTTACGTTCAGTCTGATCTCATCGGCTTTGTCCAGGGATTGACGATCCCAGTACGACACAATGGCGCCGAAGGTACTTAGGCGCTGTGCTATAGCTTTTCCGATCGCTCCCATCCCTAAAATGCCGATTGCTGTGCCCTGCAGCCCAAGGCCGTAAAACCGAGGGCGCCAACCTTTGTAATCCCTCCTGACGCTCTTGTCGCCTGGCAGAATGTGCCGCCCAAGAGCAATCATCAGACCGATTGTAAGTTCGGCTGTCGGGTCAGTGAGAAGATCGGACACTATCGTGACGTGGACTCCACGCTGCGTGCAGGCTTCGATGTCGAAGTTATCGAAGCCTTTCAGCGCACATGCCACAAGTTGAAGATCGGGAGCGTGCGCGAGTACAGACGCGTCGATCATGTCCGGCATGAACGCCATCATCGCCTTGGCGTCGCTCAATTCTGCGAGCAGTTTCTCGCGGGGCCATGTATCATCAGTATCGTTGCAAACTAAACGAGCGTGGGGAGATAGCTTTGAGATAATCTCCTCGTGGACGCGATGGGTGATTACTACCTTTGGGAGCATTTAATTTATCCTTCTATTGCAGCTGGCGGCGGAGGAGAGCGCCGACCTGGTCAACGATGGTGACCATCAGAAGGACAACGAGCATGATCGCAAGAACCTCCTGATAATTCATGATCCGGAGGGATGTCATCAACTCGAAACCGATACCACCAGCTCCCACAGTGCCCAGGATTGTCGAGGCGCGGAAGTTGTACTCCCACCGATAGATGGTCACATCGGCCAATTGCGGTAGAACTTGTGGCAAGATCGCCCGCGTCACGATCTGGAACGGCGACGCACCAGCTGCGCGTGCGGCTTCTATAGGCGCATTATCGCAATGCTCGATCGCCTCCGCAAAGAACTTGCCCACCATGCCAACCGAGTGAAGACCAAGAGCCAGCACGCCTGGGAGCGCTCCAAATCCCACTGCCGCCACGAAGACGATGCCCATAATCAGCTCCGGGATCGACCGTAGACCATTCAACAATCCACGCGAGATCATATAGATGACAGCGTTGGGTGCTGTTTTCCCTGAGGCGAAAAAGCCAACTGGAAGTGATATCAGTACCGCGATCGCAGTCCCAGCTATACTCATCGCCAGAGTGTCGATGAGAGGGCTGATCCACTCCAAGCCTCGGTTGAAATCCGGGGGAAACATTTCCGTACCGAGCTGCCAGAGCGCAGGAAACCCAGATCCCAGACGCTCCAGATCAAGAAGACCGGAGTGATAACTGCTAACAATGATCACACACGCAATTGCCAACGCGATCACGCCAGCTCTGGTCCAAGCTTTGTTTTGATGTTGAAGGATAGAGTCGTAGTCGGCCGACGGCTGTGTCATCACATATCCTGGAAGAAAGGACGCAGGCCAGCGCCTGCGTCGAAAGGTGAGAAACTGTCTCGAACGCGCCTTACTGACTCAGGTCCAAGTTCAGCACTTTACCGAGCTCACGGACGACGTCGTAGGCTTTGTCATCGATCGGAGCGAACCCATCGGCTTTGAAGGATGCCAATACCTTTTCGTCTTTAAGGTCGATGAAGGCTTTGGTGATCGCCTCTTTCAACGAAGTGTCAAGATCCGACCGCATGGTCCAGGGGTACTGCGGGAACGGATCGGACTCGGCGAGGGCGATAACTTTCTTAGGATCAATGGTGCCACGAGCGACCATTGAATTGTAGATGGGCAACGAAAGTCCGCCAATCTGAGCATTGCCATTCTGCACTGCAATAGCCACGGCATCATGCGACCCTACGAAGTTCTCGCTATAGTCTTTTCCAGCCTCAACTCCGGCCTTAAGCAGCATAGATTTCGGGATAAGGTGGCTTGAGGTGGAAGCCACGTCCCCAAACGCGACCTTTTTCCCTTTTGCATCTTCAAGGCTTTCGATGCCAGCCTCTGCATTGGCGACAACTACAGCGCGATAGGTAGTTTCGCCATCCTTCATAACTGCTGCGAAAGGCTCGATATCAGCCTTGGTTTTCGCGAGCGTGTAAGAGAGCGGCCCGAAATAAGCCAACTCAAGCCGGCCGAAACGCATCGCTTCGATCATTGACGAGTAGTCGGTCGTTACGATCAGTTCAATCTCCCGACCGAGTGTCTTCTCAAGATACTCCTCGAGAGGACGATTGTTTTTGATGACAGTGGCGGCGTTCTCGTCCGGTAGCAACGCGACGCGCAATGTCTCTGGATTTGAGCCAGCATGCGCCAACGAACTCCAGCCAAGAACGGCGAGGAATGCGAGGGACAGAAGCTTCTTCATAATGCGGCCTCCATGGCAGCTAAAGGTTGATCATACTCGTAGTTGGACAAATCTTGTGTTGTGGTCGGATTTCTTGGGGCGCTGCGGTAGATCGACGCACACATTTGATCGGTCAGTTCGTCGACAGCGGCGTCCGCAACCACTTCCCCGTCGCGCATAGCAATGACCCGGTCGCCGAACCGGCGAGCTAGATCGATCTGATGAAGGCTGATCACAGCAGTGATGCCGTCGGCTGTGCATATTTCGCGAAGCTGCGACAGGACCTCGACAGCCGTTTCAGGGTCCAGACTTGCAACGGGCTCATCTGCAAGGACCAGTTGGGGCTTCTGGACCAGCGCGCGCGCAATGCCCACCCGTTGCTGCTGACCGCCGGATAGTTGATCCGCCCTGACGAGAGCCTTATCAAGAAGGCCTACGCGTTCAAGGCATTCCAACCCCAGCCTTCGATCCGAACGCGGCATAGGGAACAACGTACGCCAGCCAGAGTGGTAGCCCAGGCGGCCCGTCATGACGTTGTCGAGCGCGCTCAAGCGCCCTATGAGTTGGTGCTGCTGGAATATCATCCCAGTTCGCCTTCGGTGAATGCGAAGCTTAGTTTCCGCATCCAGAGCACCAATATCGTTAGAAGTGATCGAACCAGACGTCGGCGCAACCAAGCCGTTGAGTGTCCGGATGAGGGTAGATTTGCCTGCGCCGGATCTACCGAGGAGCACGACGAACTGACCCTGGTTGAACGTCAATGTCGTTGTCTTCAAAGCTTGGGTGCCGTTGGCATAGGTCACGGCAACTCCGTTCAGAGCCAGCATCACAATAATCCTGATCGTTAGTGGTGCATCGATTGAATATTTGCATCACTATGGGCGACATATGACGTCCGTTTATCAGGCTCGTGAAACTTCAATGACAGCACTTAAACTCAGCTCTACCTCCTCGCGTAGCTGCGATGGAGAAATTTCACCCAGAGCCGCCTGATCATGACGGCCCGGTCCCAATTCTACACCACCTTGACGGATGCTATCCCATATTCGGCCAGATAAACCGGCCCTTCTCCAGCCGCCGGGTAAAAAGGCAGGCGCCCAGACCATCATGCCAGATGATCTTCAAAATATCCGATCTGCGGCCCCTGAAGACGAAGAGATGCCCTGACAACGGATCATGCTGCAGAACCTCCTGCACCCGAAGCGCCAAGGAGGGAAAGCCACAGCGCATGTCCGTATATCCGCGCCTTCCTGGCGGGCACCCTTGATCCCGAATATTCCCGTCAGCTGACCGAGCAACTACGACAGGCAGGCGTCCCGGTTTGACCATGCCGTCGCTGGCAATTAATCTGAGCACGTGGCGGATGTTTGCAAGCAGACCCGGATGTTTGCGAGCACATTGGCAAAGAGCGTGAGCACGACGCCCGCTCCATTGTCAGATAATTCGAGCAGAAAATGCCGATGTTTGCGAGCAGAGGCGCTTATGTTGGCAAGCCGCTACACCTAGCATGACGGTCGCGCCGAAGACACCTTATTATCCGTGAGCCCCGGGGCCGAATGCAGCCGTCTGACATCGCGTCAGCCGTTTGTCAGCCGCTCGGCTAATCCTGTGCAGCTTTCAATGACACCGTTGAAACGAGCCGCGTCGAGTTCGGTCTTTCGACCGATGAAGCCCAAGCGGCTCCACCGGTAGATCGAATGACCGCTACGCGCCTTCATACCTGCCATTGAGCTGGCCATCGGGACTTCCCGTATGCAGCCGGTCTGCTGAAATGGGTCAGATCGATTGCGGCTTACTTAATCACCTTCTCGAATAGAAACCCTTCGTCATCCGGAAGATCATTCGACGCGGGATGATGTGGGTCCGGATACTTGGCGTGATGAAACGCGATGATCTTGAAGCCACATTTGTTGACGTAGAAGTGGATGTTCCTCTTCTCGAAATAGGGCGTATGGGTTCGCCACGTGATCGTCTTCGGATAACGGGCTTCGATCGCAAGCCAGGCTTTGTGACCCAGACCCTGCCCATGCTCGCCAACCTTCAGGAAAAATAGATCCAGCGTGTTGTGATGCGTGTTCTCATCGATGGTCACAACTGCGCCACCGATCTTCTCGCCGTCTGAGAGAATACGCAGTGCGACAGCTCCGGGGGCGGCGATAGAGCTGTCTAGGTCCTCGTCGGAAGGTATGGGGCCATCGGGCAGCGCTCCGTATTCATCGATAACAGCAAGAGAAAATGCCTCCTGGAGCTCTTTCTTGAAGTCGGGAGATCATTCTGATCTGCAACGGCCAGACTGACAGTTTGTATGGTCAAAACGTTTCTCCAACGGCTTATCGAACGCGGGGCCGGATTCGGTGCCCATAAGTGCGCTTTCCATAATCCCGAGCACAGCATCTTGGTTGGGCCTGGGATGACTGCGTTAGCAAGCCAAGTTTGAGGGTTCGTGGAGGGCGTGTGGAGACGACGTGGAGACGACCGGTGGAGTTGAACGAGCCGTAGAATCCGTAAGGAAGCGGCGACGAACAAAACGTCACGAGACTGCCTCGCCAAGAACCATCTCGAACATGGCGCCGCCTGTGTCAGATTTTGCGTATTGGACTTTGCCGCCATGAGCCTCAACGATCGCACGGACGACGGATAGACCCAGACCATTGCCGCCCTTTTCCAACGAGCCGGACTCTCCGCCTCTTCGGAAAGGTTCGAACGCGGAAGCGGCGATGTCCGGTGCAAGGCCCGGACCTTCGTCGGCGACACGCAGGATCACTTCGTTCCTCTCCACGCAAAGGCTGATTTCGATGAGGCCGCGTTGCGCGTATCGACGCGCATTTGTGACCAGGGCAAGAAGCGCCTGCCGGATCCGCATCGCATCGACCCGGACCGTGACATCGCAAAGGTCTAGGCTAAGCTCGAAGCCGTCCTGTTGCAGTTCCCGATCCAACACCGCAGCAAGCCGCAAGATTTCGTCCTTGAGACGAACAGGCTGAAGGCGAAGATCAAGGTGACCACTGTCAGCGAGCGTCACCGTTCGCAGGTCCTCCACCAGCCTTGCCAATGAATCGACCTGCAGCACGAGGGCACTAAGCGACTTTTCATCGGGCTCGAAGACCCCATCAATCATGCCTTGGAGTCGCCCCTTGAGAATGGTCAAAGGTGTACGCAGTTCATGGGCGATCGTGGCATTCCAGAGTGTCATATCCGAGGCCATGTCCTGCAGACGCTGGGCCATGGCGTTGAAGTCTTCGACAAGAACGGCCGTCTCCCCCAGAGAGTGATCGCCGGGGATGGCGCGAGCCGAAAGATCGCCGTCTTTGATCTGCCTGGCGCTTATCGCCAATGATTCCAACGGTTCGAGGATGCGGCGCGCCAATCGGATCGATGCGATCGCCGCGACGATCAGCGCGATTAAGATGAGAATGGCCAGAGTAATGAAATCGAAGCCCGTCAGCCAATTGTCAGCGTCTTCAGACCAGGGAGAAAAATAGAAGAGGGCGGTGAAGGCGAGATAGGTTCCAAAGAAGACCAGCAGGCCAGCCGCCAGGGTGACCGAGGCCATGGCGAGCAATATCTGCCGACTGAGCCCCTTCACGATCATGGATCGACCCCAAGGCGGTAGCCGACGCCTCGAATGCTGATCAACAAGCCTTCGCTTCCCACCTGTTCGAGCTTCTTGCGAAGCTTGCTCAAATGACTGTCGATCGTTCGATCCAGCGCATCCGAGCCGGGCAGGCAGGCGTCAACAAGTTCGGCTCGCGAGAACACCTTGGTGGGTGTCCGAGCGAGATGGGCCAGAAGCCTGAATTCCGACAGCGTGAGAGGTACGGTCACTGGCCCGTCCTCCTTCTCAATCTTAACCTGATAGCTATCGAGATCGATTGCCAGGTTTCCGACCCGGATCACTGCGCCCGCTTGGCTGAGACCCGCGCGACGCAACACGGCCTTGGCTCGCGCGACGACCTCGATCGGATTGAAGGGCTTGACGATATAGTCGTCCGCGCCGATGCGCAGGCCCTGTAACCGATCGACATCCTCATCAAGTGCCGTGATCATGATGACAGGTGTGCGGCCTCGTCTCTGGATCTCTGCGAGAAGCTCCCAGCCATCCAGGCGCGGCATAGTGATATCAGCCAAGACGATGTCGGGTTTCAACGACCGGTGCAGATCAAGCGCCACCTGCCCGTCGCGGGCATGCACGGTGCGGAAGCCTTCGCGGGCAAAGTACGCCTCAAGGATGCCGGCGATCTCCGCATCGTCCTCAGCTATCAAAACAAGTTCTGCCATGCTCATCGCACTCCTTGCAATTTACATGGCACCGAACGGTCCGTCCGTCGAGCGGCCGTGCCCCGCCTCCATAATATCGCAACAGAACCTCCACGAACCGCCAATGGAAGACTCTTAGAGCGTCACCATCGATACTCCCTCACGAGATGATGGTGACACAGATGCGAAATGTCGCGCGGTTTTGGCTTTTCTGCATGTTATGCGTGCCATTATTGCTGCTGCTTGCTTGCTGTGCTGAGCAGGATGTTGAAGCGAATGGAGCGGCCGAACCGCAGGCCGTGCGCGTCAGCGTGATGACGGTGCAGCCGCAAGCCGTGACGGTCTATGACGAGCTGCCAGGACGTGTCAGTGCCTTGCGCACGGCCGAAATCCGGCCGCAGGTCAGCGGAATCATTCAAAAGAAGCTCTTTCAAGAGGGCTCTTTCGTGGACGCAGATGCGCCACTCTTCCAGATCGATCCATCGCCCTTTGCGGCCGATGTCGATGCTGCCGCCGCCGCGCTTGCGCGTGCCGAAGCCGAGTTTGTCAATGCGAAGGTGAAGTTCGAGCGCGCTGAGCTGCTCTCGGCACAGAAGATCACCAGTGACGAAGCTCTCAACAATGCGGCCGCGACGCTTGCTCAGGCTAAGGCGAGCGTGGCCGAGGCCACGGCCAATTTGACCCGGCGAAAGCTCGAATTGTCGAATGCGACAATTCGCAGCCCGATTAGTGGGACGATCGGTCAGTCCTTCATGACAGAAGGCGGCCTAGCCTCGTCTTCCGGGAGCGCACCGCTTGCAGTGATCCAGCAGATCGACCAGGTCTATGTAGATGTTCGTCAATCATCGATGAGCCTCGAAAGCCTGCGCGAGACGGCATCGAGTTCCGAAGTCAAAGATCCGGAAAAACTGCCGGTCAAGATCAAAACCATCACGGACAGGCCGTACGCCCATACGGGCACTATCGTGTTTTCCGATATCTCCGTCGACAGCGCAACAGGGAGTCTGGCCATCCGCATAGTCGTGCCGAACGCCGAGGACCAGTTGCTGCCTGGTATGTTTGTGCGCGCACTCGTGCCGCGAGAGGTCCATTCCGCAGCACTTCTTGTGCCTCAAGAGGCCGTGATGCGCGACCTCACCGGAAAGCCGCAACTCGTCATCGTCAACGCAAAGAAGACGAGCGAAAAACGTCTGGTGGAACTGGGGCCGCTTATCGATCGCAACTACCTCGTAAGACGCGGCTTGTCGGCTGGAGAAACGATTGTCGTTCAAGGGCAGGAGAGGGTCCAAAGTGGCCAGCTTTTGGAGACATCGCCGGTCCAACCCGTCCCTGGTACGCAGAGCTGAGACAGCCATCATGCCGCAATTTTTCATCGAACGGCCCGTCTTCGCATGGGTCATCGCAATCATGATTGTGATCGCCGGTCTGATCGCCATCCCGCAACTGCCCGTGTCGCGTTACCCGGCGATTGCTCCGCCTAGCGTGTCGATTTACGCGAGCTATCCCGGCGCCACTCCGCAGGTCATCAACGATAGCGTCACCAGTCTGATCGAACGCGAGGTTTCCGGCGCTAAGAATGTGCTTTACTTCGACTCGTCTGCTGACTCCTCGGGATCGACAACCGTCACCGTCACCTTCAAGCCGGGCACGGACGCTGAATTGGCTCAGGTGGACATCCAGAACAGGCTCAAGGCCGTGGAGCCGCGATTGCCAGAGGCAGTCCGTCGGGCTGGCCTATCGGTGGAATCGGCTTCGTCAGGGTTCTTGATGATTGTCTCCCTGAAGTCGAAAGACGGCGCCATCGACGCATTGGCGCTTGATGACTATCTCGTGCGCAACATCGCCCCGGAACTCAAGCGGGTTTCAGGCGTCGGCCGCGTCCAGTCCTTCGGGTCCGAGGCTGCCATGCGGATCTGGGTCGATCCGACGCGCTTGCTCGCGCATTCTGTTTCGATGGCCGAGGTCATACAGGCGATCCAGTCGCAGAACCTTCAGGTGGCGCCTGGGCGACTTGGAGATGCGCCGACAGTTCCAGGGCAAAAGGTCAGCGTACCGCTCAATGTCGAAGGCCAGCTTCAGACCGTCAACGAATTCTCGGACATCGTCTTCCGCTCAAATCCGGACGGCTCCCATCTGACGCTGGGTGATGTTGCCCGCATTGAGGTTGGATCCCAGTCGTCGAGCTTCGCCATTCTCGACGGCGGCAAGCCTGCCACGGCAGCCGCCATCCAGGTCACACCCGGGGCAAATGCGGTTAGCACCTCTAGCGGTGTTCGCGCGAGACTGGCAGAGCTTTCGCTGAACATGCCGGCGGGGATCGAATATGCGATCTCGTACGACACGGCACCCTTCGTGAAGGTCTCGATCCAGAAAGTGGCGCAGACACTGGCTGAGGCTATGGTGCTCGTCTTTCTCATCATGCTGCTCTTCCTGCAAAACATCCGGTACACCCTCATTCCGGCCATCGTCGCACCGATAGCGCTGCTCGGCACCTTCGCGGTCATGCTGGCATTGGGATATTCCATCAATGTCCTAACGATGTTCGGCATGGTTCTCGCGATCGGGATTATCGTAGACGACGCGATCGTGGTCGTGGAAAACGTCGAGCGGCTGATGGCGACGGAAGGTCTGTTCCCCCGTGAGGCGACGCGAAAGGCCATGGGCGAGATCACGGGCGCGGTGATCGGGATCACGCTCGTCTTGACAGCCGTGCTTCTTCCTATGGGCTTTGCCTCCGGCGCGGTTGGCGCGATCTATCGTCAGTTCACGGTATCTATGGCCGTGTCGGTCGCTTTCTCGGCCTTTCTGGCTCTCAGCCTGACCCCGGCGCTTTGCGCGAGCTTGTTGAAGCCGATCGATAGCGGGCACCATCAGCGAAACGGACTTTTCGGCTGGTTCAACCGCGGCTTTGATCGCTTGACCGAGGGCTACACGGGCTGGGTCGCACGTCTTGTTCAGAGGACCGGTCGGACCATGCTTGTCTATGTCACGATAGTGGGCGCAGTCGCCTATGGTTACGGCACGCTGGCGACGGCATTCGTGCCTGAGGAAGATCAGGGCTCGTTCATGACCTCCATCACACTTCCGGCGGAGGCGACGGCTGAACGCACCCGAGACGTCGTTGATCTCTTAGAAAAACATGTCCAGACACGACCGGATATCGTCAACAACCTGACAATCATGGGTTTCGGTTTCTCGGGTTCAGGTTCCAATACCGCCATGTCGTTTACGAGCCTCAAGGATTGGGATAAGCGTTCAGGTAGCGTCGATGACGAGGTGAATCTAGCAACCGAAGCCATGGCTGCAGCACCAGAGGGCGAGATTCTCAGCATGAAGCCGCCGGCCATTGATGAGCTCGGTACAACCTCTGGATTTGCGCTAAGGCTTCAAGACCGCGCTAACCATGGGGAGATAGCCTTTTCTGCGGCTGCAGCCCAACTCACGAAGCTTGCGTCCGAGAGCACGCTGCTGAGCGACGTGCGCGTGGACGGGCTGCCAAACGGTCCCAGTGTTACCCTTGTCGTCGATCGCCAGAAGGCAAGTGCGCTGGGGGTCGCCTACACGACGATTAGTGACACGCTCAGCGGTTCCGTTGGCTCGACCTATGTCAATGACTTCCCGCGCGACGGTCGGCTGCAACAGGTCATCCTCCAGGCCGAGCCGAAAAGCCGTATGCAGGTCGATGACATCCTTAACCTGCATGTTCGCAGCGATGCGGGCAAAATGGTTCAGCTTTCGGAAATTGTGACAGCAGAATGGTCCACCATCCCACTGCAGGTGACACGCTATAATGGATATCCGTCCCTCAGCCTGTCGGGTTCGGCAGCAAAAGGTGTGTCGAGCGGTGAAGCCATGGATGAAATTGAGCAATTGGCGCTCAAGCTTCCCAAGGGCTTTGCCGTCGAATGGACGGGGCAGTCCCTGCAGGAGCGGCAATCGGGTACGCAGGCGCCGATGCTCATGGCCTTTTCGTTCCTCATTGTCTTTCTGGTGCTCGCAGCCTTGTACGAAAGCTGGACCATTCCACTCTCCGTCATGCTGGTTGTCCCGCTCGGGATCCTCGGGGCGGTGATCGCTGTTCACCTGCGTGGCCTGGAAAACGATGTCTTCTTCAAGGTCGGCCTGATCACCCTGATCGGCCTTTCCGCCAAGAATGCGGTGTTGATTGTCGAGTTCGCGCGCAAGCGCCAGCGAGACGGGCTGGTTCTTGCCGCAGCCGTCGTCGAAGCCGCGCGCCTTCGTCTGCGCCCTATCGTCATGACCTCGCTCGCCTTTACGCTGGGCGTCGTTCCGCTGGTCATTGCATCAGGTGCAAGCTCGGAAACCCAGAATGCAATTGGGACCGGCCTATTCGGCGGAATGATTTCCGGAACGGTACTTGCGGTATTATTTGTCCCGGCCTTGTACGTGATCGTGACGCGGTTCACACGCTGGCTCGGACGTTCAAGTGCGCTGCCCGGCAACGGCTAGCCAGCTGGACCGATACGGCATAACCCCCAACGAGATTGTCCGCTTCTCTTGTCCACGAGACAGAAGCGGACAGTCTTGTCACGGCCCCAAACCGGCCATTGGGGACATCAAGTGGTGCCCGTATCGGAAACTTGATCTGAATATAAAGTGGTGAGCCGCGGGGCGCGGGTTCTGATCCCTTCAAGAGCATTTTAAGTTATGCATTCGGCCGGTGCTCACGTCCTGCACCGACTAATTGGGTGGGACCATAGGTGTATGCAGCACGGCGCCTGCCTTTTGAGCTGCTGCTGTTAGGCGTTTGTCCCTGGTCCACAAGCTCGATCGCCCGTCAAGCAGCGTCGAAGCCAACAAGTGTGCGTCGGTGTAACCGATTCCCATACTGAAAATCGAATGACGATCGATCATTGTCATGACCTCAGCGTGCGTGGCGACGAATGCTTCGCGCTGTGCCGCTAAATACGCCACTACGGCATCACGGTCCCGAAGACTGCCAAGCGCCAATTCGCCGATAATCGCAGGGTGGCAGAGTAGGAGGTCGTCCTCAATGATTGTGCGTAGCTCCGGGTCTCCGTAGCGAAAATGATCGATCCAGATGGAGGTGTCTACAAGGATCACTTTGCCGCTTCGCTCCGGCGCCGAGGGGCTGCTTCAGCATCGGGCATGGAGCCCCCGAGCGCGAGCAGTCGCTTTCCTGATTCGATTCGCACAAGTGTTTCCAATGCCTGGCGGACAAGCGCAGCCGTTTCCTTGGTTCCGGTTAGGAATCTTGCTCGTTCCATGAGGTTGTCGTCGAGATTGATCGTGGATCGCATGAAAAAGCTCCTGCATAGAATGGCATCGATAGCACCATTTGGTGCTGAAATCTACGCCTTGCTGTACTCACTCCAATGCGGCGACCGATTACCGATCAGAATCATCTTAGAGTTTTTGGTTCAAATCCCATCAAGAGCCCTTGCTGATCAAGACCAAGCGCATCTTGTTTCGGCGAAGGTCTAGCATGTCTTCGACATTGCCTTGATCAATGCCGCGGCGGAAACTGCACCCGGATCGAGGTGGCCCAGGGATCGTTCGCGAACGTGCGCTGCGCGCCCCTTGGCTGCAACCATCGTGGCCGTCGCGGCAGCACCGTTGTCGGCCGCGGCAGTGACGGCGGACCAGAATTCATGTTTCGACTTGCCTTCAGCGACGGCTGCCGTAGCCGCCTCGGCGGCTGGGAGCCAGACATCGAGCATGGTCTTGTCACCGCGCTGCGCCTTGCCGCGGTCCCGAATGCCCTCGGAAATTGCAGCAAGTATGTCACGGAAGGCTTGAAGATCGAGCTCGTGACGGCCGATAAGCACCTGTGCTGCCCGGCGGAAACCCGTAGCGTAGAGGGGACCTGTCGAGGCGCCGACCGCGTCGAGGAAGCTCGTCGCCGTCGTCGATATCACGTCCGACGGGCTTGCCGTATCGACATCGAGTATAGCGAGTGCCGTCGTCACCGCCTTGAAGCCGATCGACATGGTGATGCCGTGGTCCCCGTCGCCGATGGCGCCGTCAAGTTCCGAGAGGTGGTCCTTCTCTGCTTCGATCACCTGGGACATCCGTTCGAACATCCTGGCGAGAACCCGTGCCGCATTTTCCGACATGTTTTCCTCCCCCTTTGATGCAGGCGGCCCTAGCCCTGCGTCGCACTTCCTGTTTCAGGCGCATTGATGGTCAGGATCGCCGTCTGGCATGGATGGTGCAGCAGGTCGGTCAATTCCCGGTCGAGATGCATGATCGAGATGGAGGCGCCCACCATGTCGAGCGATGTACAATAGTGCCCAATCCAATTGGCCTCGATCGTGATGTTCTTGGCCGCCAGCCGCTGCGCCACCCGGCGGAACAGGATGTAGAGTTCCATCAACGGCGTTGCGCCGAAGGAATTGACCAGAACCGCCACCCGGTCACCGGGTTCCGCCTTCATTTCCTTGAAGATGGTGTCCATGATCGTATCGACGATCTCGTCGGCCGTGCGGATACGCTCGCGCGAAACGCCCGGCTCGCCGTGGATGCCCATGCCGAGCTCCATGTCCTCGGGCCCGATCTCGAAATTGTACCGTTGCGTCTGCGGCATGGAGCAGGATTCGAGCGCGACACCGACTGTGAAGGTGCGGTCGTTCGCCTTGCGAGTGACGGCCTCGCACTCGTCAAGCGTCATGCCGCGATCGCAGGCCGCCCCCGCCACCTTGAAGACGAAGAAGTTGCCGGCGACGCCGCGTCGTCCTTCCTTGTCCTCCACGGGAGACGAAACGACGTCGTCGGTGGTCAGCACTGTGCGAATCGAGATGCCTTGTTCTTCTGCGAGCTCGGCTGCCATTTCGAAGTTCATCACGTCGCCGGCGTAATTGCCGTAGACGAAAAGCACACCCGCTCCCCCCGAAGCGGCGACGGCGCATTTGGTGATTGGGTCCGGTGGCGGCGAGGAAAAGATGTTGCCGAGGGCGACCGCATCGGCAAGTCCCTTGCCGACATAGCCGACGAAGCAGGGCTCGTGCCCCGTGCCGCCACCGATGACGAGGCCTACCTTACCCTGTCGCGGGCCATTGCGCGCAACGAGTGCTCGACGTGACGTGCCAATGGGCTGGAGGTAGGGTTTGTGTGCGGCGATCAGGCCGTCCAGCATTTCTTCGACCACGTCATTGGGATTGTTGAGGAATTTCTTGACGCGCGTGCGATAGCTGTTGGCGACAGGTGCGCTCTTCTGGCGTTGTGAAAGTTTCCCGTCGAGGCTCGTCACCCCGTCAGCGCGCAGGATGCCGGCGCCGGTGGCAGCATCGGTCACCAGGACATTGGCATAGCCGCCACGCAATGCTGCCAGCAGGGCCGGCACCTTGTCGAAACCACCAGCGACGGCAACGCGCGTACCGATGCCGCGCAGCATTTCCAGCGAAATGCCGATCGTGCGGTCATCAAGAGGGCCGGCGACCGGACGGCCGCGCTCATCGATGAAGCGTCCGGCAAGCACACCGGCCGCCCCCTTCGCCAGATAGTGCTGCAACGGCACGGATTCGAAGAAGCCGCTGGTGTGGATCGTCGAATTGGGGCGGAGCGAGGAGATTCCGAAGACGATGCGGTTGGCGCGGGCGAGTGTGTCGAACTGTTCGCGGATCAGTGGCTCGGCGAGCAGCAGATCGTGCATCTGGGCGGAGGCGACGACGGAGGGGGCGGTGATGTTGACACAGCGTGCCGAGATCGCCCGGGCAAGGGCGGCGGTTGTCAGTTCCGGCGTGTAGTTGAAGCTTGCCGTGGTGCCGCCCGTTGCCTGAACGACGGTAACATCCTGTAGAGGAGCCATTTCCAGGTGCTCGCCGACCGAGAGGACCGTACGGCCCCAGGCGACGGCGAGCGTGTCGCCGGACTTGATCATCTTGGAAAGCGCCTGCGCGCCAGCTGCCCCAAGCCGGCCGATCAGCGGACGTGAATCGTCATCGTTTGGTACGACGAGGCAGTCGGCGAGGCCGAAATGACGCTTCAGTTCCTGCGCGATGGTGAGCGAGGCGAGGCGGGCGGGCTCGATGGAGATGTTGACGATGCCCTTCTCGCGGGCATCCGCGAGGTAGCTGTTGACGGTGGCGCGCGACACACCCATCGCCTCGGCGATCTCGCCCTGCGTCATGCCGTCTTCGTAGTAGAGCCAGCAGGCCCAGACATAGGGGTCATCGCCATAGCGCAGCGGAATCAAGTCTATGCCTTCCGGCCCGTTGCCCCGGCCGGGGCCGCCCTTGCGCGCTGCGGAAGTCTTCAATGCCATCGGTTTCGCTGGTCCCCCATCAGGCGGCGAAGATGAGAGCAACGCCGCCGGTTTGCAACATGCCTGGGCAAAAAAGCGGTGCGCGACCCGTCACAAAGGACAGGCCGCGCGTCCTGGGAGGACCTTTTCGCCCGGCTCAGGCAAGTCGTGCGCGCGCGCCGTCGGACAGTTCCTTGAGGATGATAGCGCAGGAGGTGGCGCCCGCATCCAATACGCCGAGCGAACGTTCGCCGAGACGGCTGGCGCGGCCGATCTTGGCCACGAGGTTGATTGTCGAGTCACGGCCGGTTTCGGCTGCAGCAACGAGGGCTTCCAGCGCCTCGCCGAACGACTTGCCATTCGCCGTCGCCGCGTCGAAAGCCTCGACTGCGGGCACGAAAGTATCGAGCAGCGTCTTGTCGCCGACCTTGGCCGAACCGATCGACTGGATGCCAGCGAGGCCTGCGTGCAGCATCTTGCTATAGGCCGCGGCGTCGATCGTCTCGACACCCTCGATCGTTTCGGCGAACTCGGTGAACATGACGCCGTAGAGCGGACCCATCGAGCCGCCGATTTCCGTCATCAGCACCGTGCCGAGCGTGTCGAGAGACACGGCAAGCGAGGCATTCTTGTCCTTAAGACGCTCGGCGGCCATGCCAAAACCCTTGGCCATGTTCACGCCATGGTCACCGTCACCGATCTTGCCGTCGATCTCGCTGAGATAGGCACGGTTCTCGATAATCCGCTCGGCCATCGACAGAACGATGGCACCGGCGGAAGCATTGTCGAAGGTCTGCATATGTCTTCCTCCGTTACAGGATCATCGTGCAACGCGTCTCGACGTCGAGCAGCGTCTTCAGTTCGTCGTCGAGCGCCATGACGGTCAGCGTTGCGCCGACCATTTCCAGCGAAGTGAAGTAATTGCCGATCCAGGTTTTGCGGATTTTCAGGCCACGGGCCGAAATCTCGCTCTCGATCGTGTCGTTGAGGATATAGAGCTCGTTGAGCGGTGTTGCGCCCAGACCCGAAACGAGCACGGCGACCTCGGTGCCCTCAGGCAGTTTGTGATCGTCGAGCACGATCTTCACCATGTCCCTGGCGACCTCGTCGGCCGTCTTCAGCTTTTCGACGCGTACGCCCGGTTCGCCGTGATGGCCGATACCGACCTCCATCGTGCCGGGCTCGATCTGGAAATTCGGATGGCCGACGGCCGGCAGCGTGCAGGGGCCGAGGCCCACGCCGATCGAGCGGCAATTATCGATTGCCTTCTGCGCAGTGGCGCGGACTTCTTCGAGGCTGGCGCCGGTCGCAGCCTTGGCGCCGCCCATCTTCCACATGAAGATCTCGCCGGCGACACCGCGGCGCTTCTCGCGCTCCTCCGGCGGGGCGGAGCAGACGTCGTCGTTGGCGACGACGGTCACGACCTCGATCCCGTCCTTGGCAGCAAGCTTCGTTGCCATCTTCACATTCATGTTGTCGCCGGCATAGTTGCCGTAGAGGACGACGACGCCCTTACCGCCGTTCGCCTCGCGGATAGCGTCATGAAAACTCTTGGCTGTCGGCGAGGAGAAGAGCTCGCCGACAGCAACGGCGTCGAGCATGTTCCTGCCGGTGTAGCCGATGAAGGCCGGCTCGTGGCCGGAACCACCGCCCGTCACCACGCCGACCTTGCCAGCAAAGGGGGCATCCTTGGCGACGACGACGCGTGGGTTTTCCGCAAGGCGCACGATGTCCGAATGAGCCTTGATGAAGCCCTTGACGGTATCTTCGACCACCAGGTCCGGATCGTTGATGAAACGCTGCATGATAAGTCCTCTCACAGAATGGTATAGCCGCCGTCGATCAGGAGATCGGCGCCGTTGATCATGTCGGCGCCCGGCGAGGCCAGGAAAACGGCGGCGGCGGCAATCTCTTCCGGGAACGCGAAACGGCCAGTGGGGATGCGCTTCTTCGCATTCTCCCCCTTCTCGCCGGCCCAGGCCTGCTTGCCCAGTTCAGTGAGAACGATGGTGGGCGAAATCGTGTTGACGGTAATGCCGTGTTTGCCCCATTCGGCGGCGAAGGTCTTGGACATGCCGATGACGCCGAACTTTGAGGCGCAGTAGGCGACATGCTCCTCGATGGCGACCGTGCCGGCCTGCGAGGCGAGGTTGACGATCTTGCCGCCCCTGCCGGCCGCGATCATGCGGCGGCCGACCGCCTGGGTGATCAGGAAGCTGCCCTTGAGGTTGATGTCGATCGTCCTGTCCCACTGGGAAAGCGTCAGGTCTTCGGCCGGGGCAAGCGCGACGATGCCGGCACTATTGACCGCGATATCGATGCCGCCAAAGGTTTCGACCACATCATCAACGGCCTTTTCGACGGAGGCCGGGCTGGAAACGTCGCAGACGAAGGGCTTTGCCGAACCGCCGAGTTCTTCCGCCTTCGCCTTGGCGACATCGGCATTGATGTCGAGCACGGCGACTTTGGCGCCCTTGGCCGCAAAGGCGGCGGCGATAGCCGCGCCGATGCCGGAGGCGCCGCCGGTGACGAGCGCGACCCTGCCGTCGAGCGGGAAGTTGAGATCGATCTTGGGAGGTGTGTCGGACATCGGTTCAGCCTTCGAAGGGTTGGGAAAGCGGGGCGACACTCGCCGCCCCGCAGATGGTTGTTACTTGCGCATTTCCAGGAGCTTATCGACGTTCTCCGCCGTGACCGGCGTCCACGGAACATTGTACTCCTTGTCCTTGCCGTCGTTGAACGGCATGTCCGGATACTGTGCCCAGATATCGGACTGCGGCTTATAGTCGCCCTTCTTGGCGTGGAGGATCGCAAGGTCTAGTGCACCCTGTGCCTGGGCGCGGGCGTCCTGCAGGATCGAGGTGATCGTGCCTTCCTTGACGGCTGTCAGCGCGTCCGTGATGCCGTCGATGCCGGCAATCGCGAAATCCTCTGTCTTCAGGCCGGCGGACTTGATCGCTTCGACGGCGCCGAGCGCCATTTCATCGTTCTGGCCGATGACGCCGTTGATCTGGCCGGGATGCGAGGTCAGCCAGTTCTCCATCAGCGTCTGGGCTTCGGCGCGCGACCAGTTGGCGGTCTGCTGCTCGAGAACCTTGACGTCGGGGCATTCGGCAAGCGCCTTCTGGTTGCCTTCCAGGCGCGAGATCTGCGCGGACTGGCCGATCGGGCCTTCGATGATCACGACATTGCCCTTGCAACCGATCTTGTCGAGCACTGCCTTGGCTTCCATGTAGCCGGAGATCGTGTCGTCGGAACCGACATAGGAGGAGAGCAGGTCGGAGTTTACGCGGGTGTTGGAGCCGATGACGGGAATGCCGGCGTCATGGGCAGCCTGTACGGCGGTAGCGCCGGCTTCGATGTCGATCGGCACGAAGATGATCGCGTTGAACTTCTGGGTGATCATCGTGTTGAACTGTTCCTGCTGGACCAGCGCATCGTAGCGGCCGTCGAAAACGGTCAGTTCGACTTCGCCGCTCTTCACGGCCGGGTGTTCCTCAAGCGCTGCGGACCAGATCTGCATGAATTCCGCGTTGAGGCCGTAAGGCGCCGCGCCGATCTTCAGCTTCTCCTGGGCCAGGGCGGACGAGGCGAGCAGCACCGTCGCAGAGGCAAGTGCGATCATCAGTTTCTTCATGTCATTCTCCTCCTTTGAGAATTGCGGCCGCTCTCAGGCGTGCCGTTCGTCCGCGGGCGTGGGAAGACGCCCGGTTTCTTCGGGCTAGAGGCCCTGATTTCGCTTCTGGTCGAGCATGACGGCACCGACGATGAGGGCGCCCTTGAGGACCTGCTGGTAGTAGGACTGGATGCCCATGAGATCGAGGCCGTTGTTCATGACGCCGATGATGAGGGCGCCGATCAGTGTTCCCGTCACCCGGCCAACGCCGCCCGAAAGGCTGGTGCCGCCGATGACGACCGCCGCGATGGCATCGAGCTCGTAGGCGATGCCGGCCTGTGGCAGGGCCGAACCCGTGCGGGCCGAGAGGATCATGCCGGCAAGGCCCGACAGCGCACCCGAGATAACGTAGACCATGAAGCGGATGCGGCTGACGTTGAGGCCTGAGGTCTTGGCCGCATGCGGGTTGCCGCCGACGGCATAGATGTAGCGGCCGAAGCGCGTGCGGGTCAGGACCCACCAGGAGACGCCGAAGACCAGGGCGAGCAGGATGACTGGCATCGGGATGCCAAGGATGTTGCCCGTGCCGATCCAGCGGAATTCCGGGCTGAGGCCGGGCACCGGCTTGCCACCGCCATAGATCAGCGTGGCGCCGCGGGCGGCCGAGAGCATGCCGAGCGTCGCCACGAAGGCGGGCACGGAAAAGCGTGAGACGATGAAACCCACCAGCGCGCCGCAGGCAACGCCCACGAGAATGCCGGCTGCGAGCGCCACGACCATGGGATAGGGTGCACCGGCAATGCCTGCCGTTGCCGAACTGGTCACGAAGCTCGCGCTCACCATGCCGGCGAGTGCGACGACCGAGCCCACAGAAAGGTCGATGCCGCGTGTCAGGATGACGAAGGTCATGCCGATCGCGAGAATGCCATTGATCGACGTCTGGAGCAGTACGTTGGAAATGTTGCCCGGCGTCAGGAAGAATTCGTTCGACAATGCGAGAATGCCGACCAGCAGCAGGAAGGCGAGGAAGATGCCGTATTCCTGCAGGATCAGCTTGCGGCGGTCGGAATTCAGCCAGCTGCTGGCGGTGTTGTTTTCTGCACTGGACACGGTGTCACCTCTTGCCATGCGGGGGTCGATGCGTCGCTTGGGGTCTCGTTTCCGTCAGGTCGACAGATGCACGAGGGACTGGGCATCGGTCTCGCGCCGGTCATGGATGCCGGCGGACCGTCCCTGGCGCATCACGAGGATGCGGTCGGACATTCCCAGAATTTCGTCGATTTCGGAGGAGATCATCACGACCGTGCCGCCGGCCGCGGCAAAATCGCAGATGACGCGGTAGATCTCGCGCTTGGCGCCCACATCGACGCCGCGGGTCGGCTCGTCGAGCAGCAGCACGCGCGGCTGGCGCAGGAACCACTTGCCGAGCACGACCTTTTGCTGGTTGCCGCCCGACAGGCCGGAGACCGGCATCGTGTCTCGCGCCGCCTTGATGGCAAAGCGGGCGATCATGTCGGCGCTGGCGGCCTGCTCGTTGCTCTTGCGCATCACGAAGGCCGGGCTCATTTCCGGCAGGCTGGCCAGGCAGATATTGTTGCGCACGCTGTCCGTCAGGTTGAGGCCCGTGACCTTGCGATCCTCGGTGACAAAGGCGATGCCCTCTGCCATGGCGTCGGACGGCTGGCGGATCGTCACGGCCGTGCCGTCGAGGCGGATGTCGCCCGCCGACGGGCGATCCATGCCGAAAAGGCAATTGAAGATTTCTGTGCGCCCCGAGCCCATCAGCCCGTAGATGCCGAAAATCTCGCCCTTGTGGGCGGTAAACGAGATGTCTTCGATCTTGCCGGGGGCCGACAGGCCCGTCACCTCAAGGCCGGCGATCTCGGTCGGCGTGTTGGTCTTGATATACTCCTCGCCGAGCTCGCGGCCGACGATCATCCGGATGAGGCCGGGCCGATCGATGTCGGCAAGTTTGCCGGCTCCGACGAAGCCGCCGTCGCGGAACACCGTGTAGCTGTCGGCGATCTGGAAGATCTCCGAAAGACGGTGCGAGACATAGACGATGCCCTTGCCCTCTGCCTTCAGGCGCTCGATCGCAGAAAAAAGGTGCTGTGCCTCCTTTTCGCCGATCGCCGATGTCGGCTCATCCATGAAGATGACGTCTGCCTCGTGGCTCAGTGCCTTGGCGATCTCGACCAGCTGCATCTGCGCGACCGAGAGGTTCATCATGTATTGCGTGGCGGAAATGCTGAACTCGAGGCGGTCGAGCAGCGCCTGCGCATTGCGGTTCATCGTCTTGAAATCGATGCCGCCGAAGCGGGCGGAGGGCTCGCGGCCGAGATAGATGTTTTCCGCCACTGTCATGTGCGGAACCGGGCTCAGCTCCTGCTCAATGATGGCGATGCCGGAGCGAAGCGCTTCGGCCGGATTGCCGAATTCCACCGGGTTGCCGCGATGCAGAATCGTGCCGCCGTCGCGCTTGTGGATGCCCATGAGGATGGAAAGGAACGTCGATTTGCCTGCGCCGTTGCCGCCGCACAGCGCGTGCACCGAGCCGGCTTCCAGCTCAAAGCGGCCGTCGCGAAGTGCGGCAACGCCGCCAAAGGACTTTTTCAGTCCTTCCACTTTCAAAAGCGGACCCATGCATTCCTCCACGCATTTCCGCGACACTCCCTCATCGCGCTTTACAAAATATGTTTATCTATCGACAAATGTCAATCAGAAGAAATGACAAACGATCTTCACCGTTTGTCATTTGTAAGAATGTAGGGTGCCTTATCCGGGTATCTTGTTGTTACGCCTTGCTTTTCGAGCCGTGACCTAAATGGGGATGTAAGCGTGATCGGGCTTTTTCCGGAGGCGTATCGCGCCCATGCAGGCAGTGGTCATCCGCCAGTTCCTGCCGCTGGGTGGGGCGGGATTTGTATTGTCCTGTGTCGGTGGCGACCGTGGAGGCAGGTGGTGTTGGCGATGTTAAAAGCGAAAATGCCAGAGGGCCCAAAGAGCCCCTGCATCTCAAAGAGCGATTATTCGAATGCCGATCCGGGTAACGGATCGGTGGTTCTGCTCTCGTCAAGAGCCGTTTCATTGCTCAGTGTCGTGCCTCGGTTTGAGTGTATTGAGGGATGGTCAGCTCTCGATCGCTTCCAGGTTCACTCTTCGATGAACCGCCCAGTTTGTTTCTGGATCGCTGCTATCGCCAGAAGCTGATGGGTCAGGCCCGGCATGGCTGCGGGGAACCGGCCGTCAAGGGCCGCGGTTCCGACGGTAAAGCCGGCGGCCCGGCCACTGACGGCCGCGTGGATGCGCTCGGCCCGGTCGATGGATCCTGCGACGACGACGGGTTTGACAACGGTGTTGCAGACGGCCCTGATCAGTTCCGCGGCGTCGACATCGGCACGATAGGCAAGGAGGTCGAGGCCATGCACGCCGTCGCGGCTTGCAAGGTCTCGGGCGCTTGCGACGATCTCCATCATCGACCCCTCGAGAATGCTCGGGTGCCCGGTTATGCGACCGGGGAACGGATAGTATCGCAGGCCGCTTGCCTCGATTAGGGGAAGCACATCGTCCACATGGGTGCCGCCAAGGAGATAGTCGACCCCGAGCGTGAGGGCGGCGCGCACCGATGCGATCTCGCTGTCTCTGTCGAGCGAAACCACCTCGAGGTAACTTTTTGCACCCGCCTGCTGGATTTCCCGGTTCAGGTCGGTAAGCGCCGACAGGGGCAGGCCGATATCCTTGAATCCGATGTGACGAACGCCCGCCGAAAGCACGGCGGGTAGTTGCTCCCGCGCGTCCGGGATCGTCCGGTCGTTGCGGGTGAGCATGAAGATGAAGTCTGTGTCGGACATGTCAGTTCTCCCGTTCGGATGACGCCCTTGTCAGTCGGCAGGCGTAGTCGATTGCTGCTTCGAGGCTTCCCGGATCGGCAATGCCCTGGCCTGCGATATCGAAGGCGGTGCCATGGTCTGGGCTTGTGCGTATGAAGGGCAGGCCAAGCGTGATATTCACGCCCTTTTCCAGCCCCAGATATTTGACCGGGATGAGCCCCTGGTCGTGGTACTGCGCGACGACCACGTCGAAGCGGCCGTTTCGCGCTTGCATGAACACCGTATCGCCCGGCCAGGGGCCGCTGGCGTCAATGCCCTCCGCGCGGGCTGCCGCAATGGCGGGGGCGATGATGCGGATTTCCTCGTCGCCAAAGAGGCCGCCTTCGCCGGCATGCGGATTGAGTCCCGCGACCGCGATACGGGGATGGGCGATACCCAGGGCACGGCCGCCCTGGTGGGCGAGGCGGATTGCGGACATCTGCGCTGGGAAATCCGCCCGGCGGATCGCATCGGCGAGCGAGCAGTGGATCGTCACCAGAACGGTACGGATGTCGTCATTGGCGAGCATCATCGCCACGTGCATCGCGCCGCCTCTGTCTGCGAGGATTTCCGTGTGGCCGGGGTAGGAAAGCCCGGCCTGAGCCAGTGCTTCCTTGTGGATTGGTGCCGTGACAATTCCAGCGACCGCACCTGACCTGGCAAGGTCGATCGCCGCAACGATAGCATTATAGGCCAAGCGGCCGCTGACGGCGCTGACCGTACCGAGCGGGGGTGGCGTTTCAACCCTGGACGAGGCGAGGACGTTCAGGGAGCCTTCCGGCTTTGCATCGGCGACCGTATCGATTTCGTTCAGGCGCAGCCCGCTGCCGAACCTGGCGATCGCCTTCGCCAGAACAGCCGGATCGCCGACAACGACGTTGTGACGCAAATCGGCACGGGCAAGGAGCGTCTTCGCGACGATCTCCGGTCCAATACCCGACGGGTCGCCCATGGTAATGGCAAGAGGCCGTAGAATGGTTTTCATGTGGACTTCCTTCCCATCTGAAGGATGGCATTTGTGGCATTGCACAAGGTCATGACCGAACCGAAACCGCCTGCTTTCATGGCAAGCAGTATCGGTCGTCCGTTCGAAAGGCGCGCGCAGCCAAGCGGAAACCCGGGCTCGAGTTCCTTGACCAGGGTGAGCGTATGGATGGAAAGCCGCTCCATAAGCGCACTCATCGTTTCTCCGCCGGTCGCGACGATGGCGTCGTACCATTGCCGCGACAGCGCGATGTCCGCCTCGTCCACCAGTGCGCAGAGGACTTTCGACGGATCCGCCGTGCGAGCGCGCGGGGCATGGATGCACGCGACGGATGCCGTTTTAGCGATACCTTCGGCTCTGTCGGCGACCGAGGCGCCAGTCGCGGCCAGTGCCTCGTATTGGGCGTGGCTGAGATGGTTTGCGCTGCCAACGAGGACGAGAATGCGACGCGGAGCGATTGGGGGCGTGAAGGTCTGGCGATCGGGCGATTGGCCGACGACCGCGGCCAGGGCCTCGGCCATGCCCGGGGATCCGACCCACAGAGCCGGGCCGTGTTTCGCAATCTCTGCAATCCGGCGATTCAGCAGGATCTGGCTGTGTGCATCGACGACGATGATCGAAGCGCCAGCAATGTGCTTCCCGATATCGCCGTCGGTTGCGCTAACGGAAACCGTTGCCATTCGGCCAAGATCGGGTGCGATCAGATCTGCAATCAGCGATGCGCGCGCAGGATGAACTGGGTCGTGGCCATAGGCGGTCTGTGCGACCGGCACACCGTGCAGGAGCTGGATACCGTCAACCGTGGTGCGTCCCGCGGTCGGAAATGCCGGAGCGATTACCAGCCGTGGCCGACCACTGGCCTTGAACGCCGCGGCAATTTCCGCACGAATGTGACCGCGCAGGGTGGAATCGATTGTCTTGTAGAGGTGCCGGCAGCCGGCAAGCGACGCGATCGCCTGCCCGGTTGCACGCATGGCATCGGCCTCTTCCATGAGCCGGCTGCCGGTATCGACGGCGACGACCGGTGCACCGACGCTCGCCTGCCGCTGCCGGCGGACGAGTGGTTGATAGCCGTACGTCAAGAAGGCCCCGGCTCCATCTGCAGCGCTCGTCAGGTCATCGGCGACGATGCCGACATGTTCGTTCTGGTCAATGATCTCTTCCATGAACCCTGGATATCAGCGGGTAAGCGGAAGAAAAATCGATATGATCTGACGAATACTGGTGATATTATATCACCAATGAAACGGTCGGACCTTTCCTCTCTCGATGACCTGCACGCGTTCGAGACCGTGGCGCGCCTCGGTTCCGTGCGCGCGGCGGCCGCCGATCTCAACCTCACCCATGGTGCTGTCAGCCGACGTGTGTCGAACCTGTCAGATCATCTCGGTATAAGGCTGCTGGAACCTGACGGCCGCGGCCTGCGGTTGACGAAGGAGGGCGTGCGATTGGCGCAAGCCGCGACCGATGCCCTGTCGCTGGTTTCGGCCGCATTGGAGGATATCCGCAAAGTCGAGACATCGCCGCCGATTGTCGTTTCCTGCGAGCGATCTGTTGCCATGCGCTGGCTGATCCCGCGGCTGTCGGAATTCCAGGACCGCCATCCGGATATCGACCTTCATCTGTCTGTCGGGGGCGGCAGTTTCGATTTCGCGCGCGAACGCATCACGCTGGCCATCCGCCGACTGGATTTCGCGATCGATCCGCGGTGGCATGTCGAGCGGATGATTGCCGAGGAAGTCGGACCCGCCATGCACCCTGACATGGCGGACCGGTTTTCCGCCGGCGCCTATGTCGCGCTCGCCGCAAAGACCCGGCCCGACGCCTGGAGCAAATGGTCCGCAGCCTGTCCGAATGCGCCAAAGCCGCGATCGACACGCTGGTTCGATCATCACTTCCTGATGGTGGAGGCGGCGGCCAGTGGGCTGGGCGTTGCCATGTGCCCGAAGATTGTCGCCATTGACGACATCCGCAAGGGCCGTCTCGTCGCGCCGATGGGCTTCCAGCCGGATGGTTCGCAATACGGCATCATTCGCGCGCCCTCCGTCGAGCCAACCCCATCCCTCGACACATTCGTTTCATGGCTTCTTGCTGGTTTTAACGCTTCCTAAAAACGTCGCAGGTCCCGTACGGGAGCACCCACCGACAAGGCCGGCCGGAGATGTTTTCATCGCCGACCGCCTGAAAGAAATACCGCCAGGTCAAGTCGAGGTTAAGCGCTCTGGTTGGCTCCCAGGAACGGTGCGGATTCCTGGACATGAATCACCGTCGGCCCATCTGCGGCAAAAGCGGCTTTCACCGCGGCTTCCAGCTCTGCAAAACTTTGGGGCTCGGCCGTATGGCAGCCATAGGCTTCGGCGAGCTTGACGAAATCCGGATTGTGCTGGTTGACGCCAATGGTCGGGATGTCGCGGGCGATCATGCCGTCGCGGATCTGGGCGAGGCTGTTGTTGTTCCAGAGAATGATGGCGAGTGGCAGCTTGTTTTCCACGGCGGTGCCGAGTTCCTGCAGCGTGAACTGGAAACCGCCGTCGCCGACGATGACGGCGACCGGCGTTTTCGGGCTCGCGATCTTGCCGCCGATGGCCGCGGGAAGGGCATAACCCAGCGTGCCGAAGCCGGCCGGGAAATGCCAGGTGCGCGGCAGGGCGCTGCGGTAGAACGCGTAGCCGGTATAGGCGAGCTGTGTCATGTCGGTGTAGATCACGCCATCGTCGGGGATGGCGTTGCGCAGGCTGTCGAGCACGCGCACATGTTTCTGTTCGAGCGGGGTCAGCCCGTCGCGCTCCGTGGCGCGCAGTTCGGCGATGGTGTTCGTTTCCTTGAAGCCCGCGGCTGGCGCGACCGTCTCAGTGATCGCCGCCAGCGCCAGTTTCGAATCCGCCTCCATCGCGACATCCACGTCATAGTCGCGCACCAGCGTTGCCGGGTCGATGTCGATGCGGATGAGTTTGCCGGTCATCGGCAGAGGGCCGTCGAGCCAGATGTCGGGCTCGGCAAGCTCGGTGCCGACGAGCAGCACGGCATCGGCCTCGCGCACGAAAGCCTGGGTCGCGGGGCGGTCGACCGTCACCTCCAGGGCGAGCGGGTGGTCGTCGGGCAGGATGCCCTTGGCGGCGATGGTCGGCACCACGGCCGCGCCGATCTTTTCCGCGAGCGCCTTCACCTCGGCGGCCGCCGAGACCGCACCGCCGCCGGCAAGGATCACCGGGCGTTTGGCGGCGCTGAGGATGGCGGCGGTGGCTTCGACCTGTGCACTATCGGGCGCGCGGCGGCGGGCGGTGGTGCGGCGGCTCGCCGGCTTGTCGTCCGGCGCCTTGAAAACGTCGAGCGGGATCGAAAGATGAACGGGGCGCGGGCGGCCGCTTTCGAAGAGGGCGAAGGCGCGGGCGATGTATTCGCGCACCTGCTCGGGGCTGGTGGCGGTTTCGGAGAAGGCGGTGAGGGGGCGGGTGACGGCCGACTGGTCGGTGATCTCGTGCAGCGTGCCGCGGCCCATGCCAAGGTCCTTGTTGGCGGCGACTGACGTGATGACCAGCATCGGCACGCTGTCGGAATAGGCCTGGCCGATTGGGGTCGCGGCATTGGTGACGCCGGGGCCGGAGATCAGCACGCAGACGCCCGGCTTGCCCGACATGCGGGCATAACCGTCGGCCATGAAGCCGGCGCCCTGTTCATGGCGCACGCCGATATGGCGGATGCCGGCGGCGTCCATGCCGCGATAGGCTTCGAGCGTGTGCACGCCCGGCATGCCGAACACGGTGTCGACGCCATAGGCTTTCAGGATCTGCATGAGGCGGCTGCCGCAGGAAATGGTCTCGTTCATGGAAAAAATCCGTTCGGAAAAGCGGTGTCAGGGTTTGGCGGCGTCTTCGAGGCCCATCCAGATCGAGCCGTATTCGTCGGCGACGACCATCAGGCTCGCGCCGAGGTTTTGCGCGAAGGCGCGCTCGCTGCGCGACCAGGCGGGCATGATCCAGGGTTTGCCGGCTTTTGCCGCGGCGTCCGCGATCGTCTTGAGATCGGCCTTGTCGGCATCCGTGTTGCGATAGGCGCCGCGGCCGGAATCGAGCGAGAGGTCGCTCGGCCCGACGAAGAGGCCGTCGACGGTCGGCAGCGCGAGGATCGCCTCGACATCCTTCAGCGCGGCGGCCGACTCGATCATCGGATAGCAGCGCGTCTTGGCGTTCTCGTTGTCATAGTACTCCGGCTTCACGCCGCCGTAGCGGGCGGGGCGGGTGCCGGAAAAACTGCGCGTGCCGAGTGTCGGATACTTTGCCGAGGCGGTGACGCGGCGGGCGTGTTCGACATCGCCGATATGGGGGATGATGACGCTGTCGGCGCCCATGTCGAGTGCCTGCTGGATCGGGATCGCCTCCGGCCCCAGCACCTTGGCGTGCATGGTCATGCCGAGCGCCTTGCCGAGCGCGAGGATGCGGTCGAGGGCTTCGAGGTCGAACAGGCCGTGTTCGATATCGAGCACCACATGGCGGTAGCCGATGTCGTGGGCGATTTCGATCATCGCCTGGTGCGGCGTGGAGAGCCAGACGGCGAGATTGTTCAGCGTGTCAGCCATGGGCGGCTCCATCCTTGTTCTGCCGCTCGGCGATCATGGCGGCGATATCGACGAGATCCTGCAATTTCGCGCCGTCGCGGATGCGCGCAACCCAGCTTCCCTCGTCCTCCTGGTCGGCAAGCGCGATGTCGGAAATCCCCGCCACCTCGGCTGGCGGCAGGACGAGGATGCCGCAATCGTCGGCGAGGATCGCATCGCCAGGATTGACGGTGACACCGCCGCAGGAGACGGGGATGTTGTAGCCGCCGCCGAGATTGAGCAGTTTTGTTGTGATCGGTGAGACGCCGCGCGCCCAGGTCGGAACGCCGGCCTCGATGATGGCCGCGGGATCGGTGATCATGCCGTCGACGATGACGGCAGCAAGGCCGCGCTCCTTGGCGACTGCCGCCATGAAGCCGCCCCAGGCGGCGTGGCGCTCGTCGCCGGCCCGGTCGATGACGAGGATATCGCCGGGCCGCACCCGGTCCATCGCGTGGTAGAGCAGGGTGGAATCGGGGCCGGGGATCGAGACGGTCTGGGCGGTACCGGCGATGCGCACGCCGTCGATCAGCGGGCGCAGGTCATTGCGCATGAAACGGTCGTGCAGGTAGTGGCCGACGGTCGCCGCCTCGACGCGGGCGAAGCGGGCGAGAAGGCCGGCATCGAGCTGCGGCGCGGGATCGGCGATCCGGTAGGATTTGATCGACATGATGAAAATGCGTCCTATTGCGTGAGAAGTCTGATGGCGGAGGGGGCGCAGGCGAGCGTGCCCGGCTCTCCGGTTCGGGGAGGCGGCGGGCCGTCGCCGTTTCGGACCCGGGCGTGGAGGCGCGTGCCGTCTGATAGCGCCAGGCCGTAGACGGTGTCGGTGCCGATATAGACGGCCTCGCTGACCGTGCCGGAAAAGCGGATCGTCCCGCCGGTCTCGCCCGCGAGGAAGTGCAGGGCTTCCGGGCGGATCGCGAGGGTGCAGGCATCGCCGGTGTCAAGCGGTAGGGTGCAGGGCATTTCGAAGCGGCCGCCGGCGGCCTCGACGATGAGGTTCTCGCCGTTGCGGCCGAGGACGCGCGCATCGATCAGGTTCATGTCGCCGATGAAGCCGGCGGTGAAGCGGTTGGCGGGACGCTCGTAGATATCGGCGGGGCCCCCGACCTGCTGGACGGTGCCGTTGTTCATGACCGCGATGCGGTCCGACATGGTCAGCGCCTCCTCCTGGTCGTGCGTAACGAAGATGAAGGTGATGCCGAGCTTGCGCTGCATGTCCTTCACCTCCATCTGCATCTCCCGTCGCAGTTTCAGATCGAGTGCGCCAAAAGGTTCGTCGAGCAGCAGCACGGAGGGGCGGTTGATCAGCGCGCGGGCGAGCGCGACACGCTGCTGCTGGCCGCCGGAGAGGGCCGAGGGTTTGCGGTCGATGGCGTGCACCATGTGCACGCTTTCAAGCGCCGCCTTGACGCGCTGGCGGATCTCGTCCTTGCCGACGCCCTTCACTGAAAGGCCGAAGCCGACATTCTCGCCGACGGTGAGATGCGGGAAGAGCGCGTAGCTCTGGAACACGGTGTTGACGTTGCGCTGGTGGGCGGGAATGCCGGTGACGTCCTTGCCGTCGAGCAGCAGGCGGCCGGAGGTCGGCTCCTCGAAGCCGGCGATCATGCGCAGCGTCGTCGTCTTGCCGCAGCCGGAGGGACCGAGGAAGGTGAAGAACTCGCCCGCCTGGATGGAAAAGTTCATCCGGTCGACGGCGTAGGTCGTCTCGCCGCCGGCGGTGCCGAAGGCTTTTCGGATATCGATCAGTTCGATGGCGGCACGGCTCACGCCGGCCGTCCCTGTCGTGGTGTCAGGCGGCATATCGTTCAGAACTCGTGATGAAAGGGGAGGGGCGGCCGGAGGTTTGGAGCCGGCCGCCGCAAGCGCTTTACTGGGCGGTCTTCACCTTGGTCCAGCCGTCCTGGTAGAGTTTTGTCGCGTCACCCACGTCGAGGATGAAGTCGGCCTTCATCAGCTTGTCTTCCGCGGGATAGATGGCGGCGTTCTCCACGACTTCCTTCGGCAGCAGTTCTTTCGCCTTGTCGATCACCGTTGCGGACTTCGAAAGGTTCGCCGCCTTGGCGGCCACATCCGGACGCATGATGTAGTCGATGAACTTGTAGGCTTCCTCGACATTTTTCGCCGAGGACGGAATGGCGAAACCGTCGATCCACATCGAGCCGCCTTCATCCGGTACGACATACTTGACCTTCGGATTGGTCGCCATCACCTGCGCGATCGAACCGTTCCAGCCCTGCACGATGCAGGCTTCGCCCGAGGCGACGAGATCGCCGAAATTCGTGCTGTTGTAGCCGCCGAGCACCTTCTTCTGGTCGATGAGCGACTGGGTCGCCTTCTCGATTTCCGCAGGCGTGGTGGTGCCGGCCTTGAAGCCGTTGACCTGGAGGCCGGCGATATAGGCGGCAAGCATGTTGTCGAGCATGTAGATGCGGCCTTCATACTGCGGGTCCCACAGCGCCTTCCAGCTCGTCGGCGGGGTTTTCACGCAGTCCTCGTTATAGGCAAAGCCCGTCGTGCCCCAGATATAGGGTACGGACCATTTCTGGCCGGGATCGTAGGAGACGTCCTTGAACGGTGCGCCGAGATTGCCGAGGTTCGGGATTTTCGCGTGGTCGAGTTCTTTCAGCAGGCCCTGCTTGGCGAGCACCTGCACGGTGTACTGGCTCGGCTCGATGAGGTCGTAGCCGCTGGCGCCGGCCGAAAGCTTCGCCATCATCGTTTCGTTGGAATCATAGGTGTCGAAGGTGACGGTGATGCCGGTCTCCTTGGCAAAATCGTCGACGATCTCCTGCGGCACTTCGCCGGACCAGGCATAGATGTTGAGTTCGGCGGCCGAGGCGCCCGACGCAAAGGCGATCAGGCTGACCGAGGCAAGAAGGGTTCTCCAGTTTTTCATTATCGCATTCCCCATTTTGGTTGGTGGTTATGATGGTTTGCGGACCGTCTTGAGATAGCGTCCCATGACGACCAGGATGACGATGACGTTGACGGCGATCAGCATGGCGCCGAGCGCGTTGATCTTGGGCGTAAGGCCGGTTTTCAGCGCGGCGTAGATCTGGATCGGCAGCGGCGTGGAGCCGACACCGGAGACGAAGGTCGAGACGACAAAATTGTCGAAGGAGATGACCGCGCAGAGCAGGAAGGCCGAGAGGATGGCCGGAGCGAGCAAAGGCAGCGTCACCCGCAGGAAGGCTTGCCGGCCGTTGGCGCCGAGATCGGCGGCGGCCTCGTCGAGGCGCGGATCGAGACCCGAGGCGGCGGCGCGCACGATGAGGAAGCTGAAGGGGATCGATACCAGCACATGGCCGGCAATCAACGTGCCATAGCCAAGTGGAACGCCGGTCCAGACGGTTGCGACGAGGAGGCCGACGGCGAGCACGATCTCCGGCAGCACGAGCGGGGCGATGACGAGCGTCGAGAAGAGGTTCTTGCCGGCGAAAGGCCGCTTGACGATAGCAAGTGCGGCGCTCGCGCCGATGGCGGTGGCAAGCGCGGCCGAGGCGACGGCGACGATGACGCTGACCTGCAAGCCAGCGCGTAGGCCGCGGTCGCCCAGCGCTTCGGCGAACCAGGCGAGCGAAAAGCCTTCCCAGATCACCGTCGAGCGGCCGGCATTGAAGGCGTAGACCACGAGGACGACGAGCGGCGCAAAGAGGAAGATATAGCCGATGAGCGTTGCGGCGGGGACGTAGAGCGAAAGAACCTTCCTCATGCCCGTGCCTCCTCGACCGAGCGCAGCACGCGCATGTAGCAGACGATGATGACCGACGAGATGGCGAGCAGCACGACGGAGACAGCCGCGCCCAGCGGGATATTGCGGAAATCGAGGAAGAGCTGGACGATGAGGTTGCCGAGAATGATGCTCTTGCCGCCGCCGAGCAGGACCGGGATGGCATAGACGCCCATGGCCGGCACGAAGACGAAGAGGATTGCCGCCATGACGCCCGGAAGCGACAGCGGGAACGTGACGCGCCAGAAGGATTGCAGCGGCGTCGCGCCGAGATCGTCGGCGGCTTCGAGCAGCCGCTTGTCGAGGCCGTTCAGCGCGGCGTGGATCGGCAGCACCGTCGTCGGCAGAAAGGCATAGAGCATGCCGACGAGCACGGCGGGATAGGTGCCGATCATGCGGATTGGCTGTTCGACCAAACCGAGGCCGAGAAGCGCGCTGTTGATCGTGCCGCTCCGGCCGAGCAGCACCATCCAGGCCGACATGCGCACGATGAAATCGATCCAGAACGGGATGAGCAGCAGCGCGAGCAGGATGCCGGCGTAGCGGCCGGCGCGCAGCGCGATGAAATAGGCGATGGGATAGCCGACCAGCAGGCAGACGAAGGTGGAGACGGCGGCAAGCTGGAGCGAGTTGACGAAGATCGGCACATAGATGGCCTGGAAGAGCTCGCGGTAGCTCGCCAGCGTGAAGCCGAATTTTGCACCGCCATAAGTGTCCTGCTCGGCGAAGGAGAAGGCGATGACGATCAGGATCGGGATGACGAGGAGAAGTATGGCGCTGAGGAGGGACGGGGCGAGAAGCGCCAGCGTCACGAGGTTGCCGCGGCGCGCGGCGGTCACTTGCGGATCTCCACGCGGGCCTGGCGGGCGGGCTCGACCGGGCGGATGAGGTTCGTCGCGCTGACGGAAAGATGCGCACGCATCGCGGTCTCGGCCTGGTCCGGGTCGCGGCTCGCGAGTGCTTCGTGGATGACCACCATGTCCTTCAGGTCTTCGAAGAGCAGCGCCACCGGCATCCGCGAGACATAGAGGCTGCGCACCGAGAGCGCGTAGAGGCGGTTCAGCGCCTGCATCAGATAGGTGTTGCCGGAGGCTTCGGCGATCAGCTTGTGCATCTCCTCATCGATGCCGAGATGCCATTCGATCTCCATGCGCTTTGCTTCGACACCGGCCCGCGCTTCCTCGATCAGCGCAGCTAGACTGTCGAGCTGGGCGTCGCTGATGCGCGTCGCGGCAAGGCGGGCGGCCCAGACTTCGGCCTGGAGGCGAAATTCCTGGAGCTGGAAGAAATCCGTCGCGGACGTGGAAGAGACGAAATAGCCGCGCTGGGGCACGGCGAGCAGCAGGTCCTCCTGTGCCAGTCGCTGCAGCGCCTCGCGCAGCGGCGTGCGACCGACCGACAGGCGCTCCATGCATTCCTTCTCGTCGATCGGTGATCCCGGCAGCAGCTCGGCCTTGATGATGGCAGTACGCAGCCCGTGATAGGCGACGTCGCTGAGGCGCATTTTCTTGGTGGAGAAGGGCTGCAAGGCTTGTCGCTCCATAAAATATATTTTCAAGATATCGTCGAAATATTTCCTGTCAACGGCTCTCGATAAAATCCGATGAAAGTGACAGGCCGGAAAATCGGGCCATGCACGAAGCGCCTGAGAGGGAAGGGTTTGGATGGGCAACCGAAGGCTTTGGCCGGGAGCGGGGCCCTCGGAAAGCGGTGGAGGCGAAGTCGTCGATTGCGCAAACACCAGCGCTTACCAATGGTGCCAGCAACATTCCGCCTAGCTAGAGAGACGTGTTTTATCCCCCGGCCGCGGCGTCATCGGCTGCGTGAACGGGTAGCTGCAGTGGGTGCGGATTGTCCCGGCGTCTGTTCCACGCCACAATGGGAGCGGAAGGCGTGGCTCCAAACCGCACCGGTGATCGCTCGCCTGCACCTTCCGTCGAGTGAAACCCTGCCGGAGAAGAATGTGGCCACTCTCACCAGGATGCGTGAAGCCCAGAGCGCTGCAGACCCAAGACCCGGTCCGTTTTCCTCAAGCACACCGACCTTCGAGCACATCATCACCGGCATCGACGAAAGCTTTCTCTGGCGGCTCGATGACTATCCCTGGGAGCGCAACGTCTGGAATTTCCACCCGGAATTCGAGATCCATCTGATCCGCAAGGGCACGGGCATTGCCTTTGTCGGTGACTATATCGGCGCTTTTTCGGCGACCTATCTCACCGTCATCGGTAGCGACCTGCCGCATGACTGGGTGACGATGACGGCGCCGGGTGAGGTGATCGAGGGGCGGGACGTCGTGCTCCAGTTCCATCCCGACCGGATCCGCGAGGCGACACGGCTGATCCCGGAATTTGCCCAACTCGAGGATTTCTTCTCCCGCGCCCAGCGCGGCCTCGTCTTTCACGGTGAAACGCTGGCCAGGGGCGCCGACCTGGTCGAGCGCATGGGGGCGGAAAAGGGCGTCGCCCGCTTTGCCCTCTTCCTTCAGCTGCTCGACCTGCTCGGCACGTCCAGCGACTATGACATTCTGTCTTCCCCGGAATATTCGCCGAAGCTCGATGCCGAGACGCTCGATGTCCTCCAGCGCGCCCTCGTCTTCATCTACCGCAACTTCGCAACCGATATCCGGCTTGCGGATGTCGCGGACCTTGCCGGCATGAGCGAAAGCGCCTTTTCCCGCTTCTTCAAGAAGAACACCGGCAACACCTTCACCGATCACGTCAACAAGCTGCGCATCTGGCAGGCCTGCAAGCTTCTGGCGGAAGGCGACACGCCGATTACCGACATCTGCTTCGAGGTCGGATACATGAACATTTCCAATTTCAACCGCACCTTTCTGCGACAGCACCGCATGACGCCGTCGGCCTATCGCCGGCTGGCGCCCCATCGTCGCTCGCTTCGGGATGATCCCGCAGCAAGCCGATGAAACCTTGCGAAAACACGGTGTTATTTCTGCACTGCAGCATGCCATTTCGCATTAAAGTACAGAATTGCTGCATCAGGCACGCTAGTTCCCCCGGTTCTCTTCGCTAATATCAGCACCAGCGAAACTGTTCGCTGACAGATTGGCGCCGGCCCGAGGAGGTCGAGCCGCGCCGACCATAGAATCCTTAGGGGAGGTTCATCCATGACATCCGTGAAGACGCTCGCTTCGAGCATCGCCTATGCTTGCCTTCTTGCCGGCTCGGTCTCGTCGATCGCGCTGGCTGCGGAGTGCTCCGGCACGATCCGCATTCTTGCCCAGCCGCGCGACGGCCTGACGCTTCTGGAAGGCTACAAGGACGAGTTTACCAAGCTCTCCGGCGGCGCATCCTTCGAGATCGACTATCTCAACGAGAATGACCGGCGCGCCAAGACCAAGGCGGATGCCTCCACCATCGGCAAATACAACGTGTATTACGTCGATGAGGCGAATGTTGCGCTTTTTGCTTCCTCCGGCTGGGTCGTGCCGCTCACCGACTATTATCCCGAAGAATACGACTATGCGGATTTCGACCCCGGCCGCCAGAAGGTCGCGACCTATGACGGCAAGGTCTGGTTCGCGCCCGTTACGGGCGGCGGCGACCTGATGGTCTACCGCAAGGACCTCCTGGAGGCAGCGGGCATCAAGCCGCCGACAACGCTCGATGAACTGAAGGACGCTGTCCAGAAACTGCACCAGCCGGACAAGGGCGTCTATGGCATTGCGCTGCGCGGCCAGCGCGGATCGGGTGCCAATGTCTGGCGCTGGATGCCCTATTTCAAGGGTTTCGGTGGGGAATGGTTCGACGGCAACACGCGCGCCTTCAACAGCGAGGCGGCCGTCAAGGCGACGCAGACCTATCTCGACCTCTTCAAATATTCCGCGCCCGGCACGCAGACCGGCAGCTGGGATGAATCGACCGGCGCCTTTCTTTCGGGCCAGGTCGCCATCCTGATCGAATCCACGCCGCTCGCCGGCCTCGCGATCGATCCGAAGACCTCGCAGGTCGTCGGCAAGGTCGGCTACCTGCCGCCCCCGACGCCCTTGACGGGCGGCGGCTACGGCCACGGCCTTGCCATCGGCACCAAGGCCAACCCGGACGATGCCTCCAAGGCCTGCGCCGGCCTCTTCATCGCCTGGGCGACATCGAAGGAGAACGAGAAGCGGCGCCTGGAGGCCAACCAGTTCGGCGAACTCAACCGCACCAGCATCATGGCGAGCGATGCCTTCGCCAAGCTCTACGGTCCGGACCTCGGCCAGGCCCTTGCCGATACCGGCAAGGTCACGGCGGTCAACTTCTGGCAGAGCGCGCTCTGGCCGGATCTCGGCGACCGCTGGGGCATCATCCTGGAGGAACTGATCACCGGCTCGCGTTCCGACATCAAGGAAGGCCTTGCCGAACTCGAAGGTTTCGCCAAGGACTTCGTCGCCCGCAGCCAGTAAACCTTTGAGCCGCGCGGCCGCTTTCGCCTCCCGAGACGGCGGCCGCGCGATCCCGAGGAAACCCCCATGAAATCAAGAACCAGCCTGCCCGCCGTCTTCCTGGCGCCGCCGCTCGTCATCCTGGCGGTGCTCGCCTTCGTGCCGACCGCCTATGCCATCTACATTTCCTTCCGCAACCGCGAGCTCAGCCGTCCCGACGGCAGCTTCGTCGGCCTTGCCAACTATATCGATCTCTTCTCCGACCGCCGCTTCGTCAATGCGGTGGGCGTGTCGCTGACATGGGAGGTGATAACGGTCACGTTGACCCTTCTCGTCGCGATCGTGCTGGGCATCCTACTCTTCGAACTCGCCTCGATGCGCCAGAGGGCGGTGCTGACACTGGTCTTCCTGGTGCCGGTCATCCTGCCGCGCGTCTCGGCTGCCTTCGTCTGGAAATTCGCCTTCCACCCGCTCTACGGCATCATCACCTATCCCTACAAGATGATCACCGGCCAGCCGCTCGACGTGCTGTCGAGCCCCGCCACGGCGCTGATGACGGTCGCGCTGGTCGATGTCTGGCAATGGGGCCTGTTCTTTTCGGTCATCGTGCTGAAACTGCTCGAAACCCTGCCGCCGCAGCCCTTCGAGGCCGCGCGCCTCGACCATGCGCGGCGCTGGGAGATCTATGCTTATGTCGCCCTGCCCATGTTGAAGGCGCCACTCATCTCGCTCACCTTCATCAAGATGATCGAGTCCCTGCGCGCCTTCGACCTCATCTATGTCATGACCCGCGGGGGACCCGGCATCGCGACGGAAACGCTCGACATGTATGCCTTCTCACAGGGTTTCATCGAATCTGGCCGCATCTCCTATGCCTCCAGCATGGCGGTGCTGATGATGCTGGCGACGACCGTCATCTTCACGGTGATCTGGAAGAGGGTGAAGCCATGAACGTCTCCCGTTTCCTCGGCCGCTCCGTTCTCTATCTTGCGGCCTTTTCCGCCGTCTTCCCCATGGTCTGGACGGCGATCAACGCCTTCAAGAACCGCGTCGATATCGTCACGCCCACGCCGCTCTTCCTCTTCACGCCGACACTCGACAATTTCGCCTATGTGCTGGGTCGGGAAAGCGTCGCGGCGGGCCTTCTCAATTCGCTGCTCGCTGCCGGCGGATCGGTGCTGATCGGCGCGCTGCTCGGCCTGCCGGCGGCCTATGCCATCGCGCGCTATCCGAACCGCTGGTCGGCCGACATCCAGTTCTTCGTGCTGTCGCTACGTTTCCTGCCGCCGGTCGCCGTGGCGATCCCGCTCATGGTGATCTGGCTCGATCTCGGCCTCTACGACACGCGGCTCTCGCTGATCGTTACCTATACGCTGTTGACGCTCGCGACCGTCATCTGGCTCGGCGTGCCGGCCTTCGCCCGCGTGCCGAAAGAGGTCGAGGAGGCGGCGCGGGTCGATGGCTATGGCCCCTATGCGGTCTTCCTGCGCGTCGCCTTGCCGATCGCCTCGCGCTCGCTCATCGGCGCGGTCGCCTTTGCCTTCGTGCTGGTCTGGAACGAGTTCCTGATCGCGCTGATGCTGACGACCTCGGATGCCAAGACGTTGCCGATCGTCGCCTCGGAGCTCACCCAGCTCGGCCGCGACGTGCCCTGGGGCATCCTCAACGCCTCGGTGGTGCTGCTCTCCATTCCGCCGCTCCTGCTTGTCGGGATCCTCAGCGGCCTCCTCAACAATGCGTTCCGGCGCAAGAGCAATTGATGACAGGACAATCTTCCATGCAAGCCTTGGTTCTCGAAGAGAAGGGCGTGCTTGCCCTTCGCGACATCGATCTCCCGCTTTCCGTCGGGCCTGAGGATGTCAAGATCGCCGTCCATACGGTCGGCGTCTGCGGCAGCGACGTGCATTACTATACTCATGGCGCGATCGGCGCCTATGTGGTGCAGGCGCCCATGGTGCTCGGCCATGAGGCCGCGGGCACCATCGTCGCGGTCGGGGAAAACGTCCGCTCCCTCTCGGTCGGCGACCGGGTCTGCATGGAGCCCGGCATTCCCGACCTTTCGTCCCGCGCCGCGAAGCTCGGCCTCTACAATGTCGATCCCGCCGTGCGCTTCTGGGCGACGCCGCCGGTGCACGGGGTTCTTGCTCCCTATGCCGTTCACCCCGCCGCCTTCACCTACCGCCTGCCGGACAATGTTTCCTTTGCAGAAGGCGCGATGGTCGAGCCGTTCGCCATCGGCATGCAGGCGGCCACCCGCGCCCGCATCGTGCCGGGAGACGTCGCGGCGGTCATCGGCGCCGGTCCCATCGGCATCATGGTGGCGCTGGCGGCGCTGGCCGGCGGGTGCAGCCGGGTCTTCATCTCGGATTTTTCCGCCGAGAAGCTGGCGATCGCGGCCGCCTATCCGGGCATCGAGCCGGTGAATGTCGGCAAGACCCCCTTCGCAGCTGCCGTCGCTGCCGCAACCGGGGGATGGGGCGCCGACGTCGTCTTCGAGGCCAGCGGCAGCGCGAAGGCCTTCGAGGGCCTCTTCGATCTCGTGCGGCCGGGCGGTGCCGTCGTGCTGGTCGGCCTGCCGGTCGATGCGGTGCGCTTCGACGTCCCGGGCGCCATTTCCAAGGAGGTGCGCGTGGAAACGGTCTTCCGCTACGCCAATGTCTTCGACCGCGCCCTTGAACTCATCGCGTCCGGCAAGGTCGATCTGAAGCCGCTGATAACGGGCACCTATGCCTTTGGTGAAAGCGTCGCCGCCTTCGAGCGGGCGGCCGAAGCGCGGCCGACCGACGTAAAACTGCAAATCCGCGTGCAGGAGGAGAACTGAGCATGGCAAACATCGTCTGCACCCGCGTCGACAAGGCCTATGGCGCGGTCAATGTCATCAGGGACTTCAACCTGGAGATCGCGGACCACGAATTCGTGGTCTTCCTCGGCCCCTCCGGCTGCGGGAAATCGACGCTCCTGCGCATGATCGCCGGGCTGGAGGAAATCTCCGGCGGAGAGGTCTGCATCGCCGGCCGCACCGTTAACGACCTCGAACCGCGCGACCGCGGCGTTGCGATGGTCTTCCAGAACTACGCGCTCTATCCGCACATGACGATCTACGACAATATCGCCTTCGGCCTGAGGCGCATGAAGGTCGACAAGGCCGAGATCGACAGCCGCATCAAGACGGTCGCCGGCACGCTCGGCCTGGAGCCCTATCTTGCCCGCAAGCCGACGGAGCTTTCCGGTGGCCAGCAGCAGCGCGTGGCGATTGCCCGCGCCATGATCAAGACGCCGCGCGTCTTCCTCTTCGACGAGCCGCTTTCCAACCTCGATGCCAAGCTGCGCAACCATATGCGCGTCGAGATCGCGCGGCTGCACCAGACGCTCAAGACCACGACGATCTATGTTACACATGACCAGCTCGAGGCGATGACCCTGGCCGATCGTATCGTGCTCATGAAAGGCGGAGCGATCGAACAGGTTGGCACGCCTGCTGAAATCTACGAGCGTCCCCGCACGCTCTTCGTCGCCGGCTTCATCGGCACGCCGAACATGAATTTCCTCGACGTAACAGCGCGCTCTGCTGGTGAAAGCTGGCTGCTGGAGGGCGACGGGCTGCGTTTCAGGGTCGATCGCAGGCGGTTCGACCTGAAGGAGGGACAGGCCCTTACCCTCGGCGTGCGGCCGTCGTCGCTGTCGCCCGCAGCCGGCGAAGACACGCGGGAGAACACCCTTGCCGGCATTGCCGACCTCGTTGAGTTTCACGGTGACAGTGCCCTGGTTTCCTTCCGTGTGGGCGGCAGGGAGATCGGCGCTCTCGTTCCAGCGAGCAGCCGGCCCGTAACCGGCGCGCCCGTCGCCTTCTCGGCTGACGGAGCGAACCTCCACCTCTTCGATCGCATGACGGGTCTTTCGATGTTGCGGACGGGATCGTAAGGTCAGCGGGTGATTCATCCTGGACAGAGGAGTTCCTGCATGGCCGAGGCGACCGATGCGATCCTGGCGCTTTGCAGGGCCTTGCCGCCGACCAGGGCGGCCGTTGTCCACCCGGTCAAGCCGAATGTGATTGAAGCCGTCGACGAGGCGGTGCGGGAAAAGCTCATCGTACCGATCCTGATCGGACCCAAGGCAAAGATCGAGGAGGCGGCCACGGTTGCTTCGGTCGATATTTCTGGCTGGGAACTGGTGGACGTGGAACACAGCCACGCTGCGGCCGCGAAGGCTGCGGAGCTGGCGGCGGGGCATCAGGTCAATGCGATCATGAAGGGCTCGCTCCACACCGACGAACTGCTCGGAGCCATCGTGCGGTCAGATGCCGGGCTGAGGACGGAGCGCAGGATCAGCCACGCCTATCTCATGAGCATTGCGAGTTATCCCAAGCCCTTCATCATTACCGATGCAGCGGTGAACATCCTCCCGGACCTGCCGGTCAAGGCCGACATCGTGCAGAATGCCGCCGATCTCTGGCGCGTGGTCTTCGGTGACGGAAACCTTCCCAAGGTGGCTGTCCTTGCCGCCGTGGAGACGGTCAATCCGAAGATGCAGGCGACGCTTGATGCCGCAGCGCTTTGCAAGATGGCCGATCGTGGCCAGATCACAGGTTGCCTCATCGACGGCCCGCTGGCCTTCGACAACGCGATCAGTGCGGAGGCCGCCCGGGAAAAGGGTATCGTCTCCATGGTTGCCGGCGAGGCGGATATCCTTGTCGTTCCCGATATCGAGGCCGGCAACATGCTGGCCAAGCAGCTGACCTTCCTTGGAGGGGCCGAGGCCGCCGGCATCGTGCTCGGCGCGCGCGTGCCCGTTATTCTGACGAGCCGGGCGGACAATGAGCGGGCGCGGCTGTTGTCCTGCGCGCTCGCGGTGCTTCTGGCCGAGGCGCGCGACAAGGGGCAGATCAAGTGAAGGACGTCCTCCTTGTCCTTAACACCGGATCGTCCAGTCTCAAGTTCCAGGTGCTGGGCTACGAGGGGCTCGAGGTACTTGCCAACGGGAAGGTGACGGGGATCGGCGCGAGCGCCCGCCTATCGGCAACCGTTGCGGATGCAGGACGGTCGATCGACAGCCCGCTTGACGGCAGCGACCATGACACGGCCCTGTCGGCCGTTCTGGACCTTATCGATCGCTTCGATGACGGTTGGCGCATGGTGGCGGCGGTGCATCGCATCGTCCATGGCGCTGCACAGTTCGTCGAGCCTGTCATCGTGACGCCGGAAATCGTCAGGGCGCTCAAGGCGCTCAATCCGCTGGCGCCGCTGCACCAGCCTTACAATCTCGCGGGCATCGAGGCGTCGGATCGGCTGGCGGGGCATGCGCCCGACATTGCCTGTTTCGACACGGCGTTCCACGCGGGGCACGATCCGCTCTTCCAGACGTTCGCAATCGAGAAGCCGCTGCGCGACAGGGGCATGCGCCGCTACGGCTTCCATGGCATTTCCTATGAGTGGATTGCCCGGGCTCTGGAGCAGGACCATCCCGATATCGCCCGGGGCAAGGTGGTTGTCGCCCATCTCGGCAACGGTGCCAGCCTCTGTGCTCTCGATAACGGCGTCAGCGTCGACACGACCATGGGCATGACCGCGCTCGACGGCATTCCCATGGGAACGCGAAGCGGAGCGATTGATGGCGGTGCGGTGACCTATATGCTGCGTGCGTTGGGCATGACGGTGGAACAGGTGGAAGCCGCGCTCTACGAGCATTCCGGCCTGAAGGGCCTGTCGGGGATCAGCAACGACGTGAAGACGTTGCTGGAGTGCGGCGAACCGGCTGCCCGATTTGCACTCGATTATTTCACGCTCAAGGTCTCGCAATATGCCGCGATGATGGCGGTTTCGATGGGCGGGCTCGACGCCTTCGTCTTCACGGGCGGCATCGGCGAGAACGCGAGCCCGATCCGGGAGGCGATCGTTGCAAGGCTTGCGTTTCTGCCGCCGTTCCAGACCCTTGTAGTCCCGGCCAACGAGGAAATGATGATGGCGATCCATGCACGCGCACTGCTGGAGGCACGGCGATGAAAGGGTTGATCGTCGGTCTGGCGAACGACCAGTCATTGGCCTGGGGCTGTGCCGTGGCGCTCAAGGCGCTCGGTGCTGAAATCGCTGTCACCTATCAAAATGACAAGGCAAGGCCGCATGTGGAGCCGCTTGCCAGGGAGCTCGGGGCGCCGATCGTCCTGCCGCTCGACGTGTGCCGGCCGGAACAGATGGACGATGTCTTCAAGGCCATCGCGGCCCACTGGGGCCGGCTCGACTTCCTGCTGCATTCGATTGCCTTCGCACCCAAGGCGGATCTGCACGGACGGGTCGTCGACAGCTCGCCGGACGGGTTTTCGACTGCCATGGATGTTTCCTGCCATTCGCTCGTTCGGCTTGCCAAACGCGCGGAGCCACTGATGTCCGATGGTGGTGCGATCCTCACCATGAGTTTTTATGGATCCGAGAAGGTCGTCCCCGGCTATGGCATCATGGGGCCGGTCAAGGCAGCCCTCGAATCCACGGTGCGCTATCTGGCGGTGGATCTGGGCGACAAGGCGATCCGCGTGAATGCGCTCTCCACAGGGCCGGTCAAGACCCGTGCCGCATCGGGCCTTTCGCATTTCGACGACCTGTTGGTAAAGGCTGCGGAAGAGACGCCGCTCAAACAGCTGGTCACCCTTGAACAGGTCGGGGAGGCTGCGTCGTTTCTGCTGTCGGACAAGGCGCGGTTCATCACCGGACAGACGATCTATGTCGATGCCGGCTACAATGTTCGGGCTTGAAACCCGGCGGCGACGCCATCTGTCGCCCAGCCCGCGTCATAGCGGGACCGAGGGATGGTTCGATATCCGGCGGGCAGGAGATGGTCTATCCCTGGCGCTCCGGAAGATCGACGCGCAGTCCGTCGAGCGTGTCCGTCAGCTTGATCTGGCAGGACAGGCGCGAGCGGGCGGGGTCCGGGTCGTGGGCGAAGTCCAGCATGTCCTGTTCCAGCGCCGAGATGGCCGGCAGACGGTCCACCCATTCGGGCGCGACATAGACGTGGCAAGTGGAACAGGAACAGGCCCCGCCGCACTCGGCAAGGATGCCGCGCACATCATCGTCACGGGCCGCCTCCATTAGCGTCAACCCGGCGGCGGCTTCCACGACATGGAGGCTCCCGTCGTGTTCCACAAAGGTGATCTGGACCATGGTCGCTTTCCTTTCGTTTGGAACTCTTCAGGGCAGAAGCGCCGTTGCCTCGACCTCGACCAGGAATTCCGGTCGGGTGAAGCCCGAAACGATCATGAGCGTGGAGGCAGGCTTGACCGGGAGATCGGCGACGAGGCGGTCGCGCACCGCCATATAGTCGGCCATGTGCACGCGTTCCGTCACGAAGGCGTTGAAGCGCAGGACATGGGAAAAGTCCGCGCCGGCCTCGGCAAGGATCGCGCGGATATTGGCGAAGCACAGTTCCGCCTGGGCCGTGACCCCTTCGGGGATCGTGCCGTCGCCGGCAAGGGCGAGCTGGCCGGAGGTAACGACGATCCTTCCCGAGGCGACACCGTGGGAATAGCGGCCGAAAGGTGCGGGCAGGCTGGCGGGTTGCAGTGCCTTCATGGGTCACGCCTCCTTGCCGGCAAGTCCGCAGCGGTGCAGGAAAAGCGCGGTCGCTTCGGCGATGATGCGGTCCGCATCGAGTGCCTCGCTTTCCGGCCGGTCCATCAGCACGCGCGCCTGCGCCTCGTATTCGGCATAGTGTTGGGTCACGGCCCAGATGTTCATCTGGAAGAGCAGGGGATCGACGGGTGTTATCTTGCCACTGTCGATCCATTGCTGGATCACGGCGTTCGCCTCCTCGACCGCGGCCTTGAGCGCCGCCCAATGGGGCGTCATCTCGGGTGCGCCACGGGCAATCTCATTGGCAAAGAAGCGTGAGAGGTCGGGGAATTCCAGCGTATGGCGTACCTTGCGCTCGATATACTGGGTGATCGCCAGCGCCGGATCGTCGCGCGAGGCGGAGAGGAAGAAGATGTCCTTGTAGGCTCCGACGATGTCGCTGAGGACCTGCTGGTAGAGCTCCTCCTTGGAGGAGATGTAGTAGTGTAGCTGGGCCTTGGTGATGCCCGCCGTCTGCGCGATCGCCTGGGTGGAGGTGCCTGACAGGCCGTTGCGCGCGAACTCCTGGATGGCCGCGTTGCGGATGGCGGCGTGGATTTCCTGCCGCTTTTTCTGAAGGGTGCTCATGGGCGGTCCTGGCCTTCCTGGCGATGCGTCGGGATCGGACCGGCACGGGGTGGGTGCCGGTCCGTGGTTTTGCTTACCTGCCCGTCAGCTTGGCCTTGATGTCGAGCCCCATGCCCTTGTTGACGAAGCGCGTATCGGCGACCTTCGAGAGATCGACGGCGCCAGCCTCGATGATCTTGCTTTCGACGGCAAGGTCATGGAAGGCCTTGATGCGCTCGGGGCTCATCGCGCCGATGCCCTTTTCCACCGCTTCGCCGGAATCAATGATCTGAAGCTTGTCGAATTGCGCCATCTCGGCGTCGAGCTTTTCGACCGTCATTTCCGGATTGGCGGCGATGATCGCTGCATAGGCCGCCTTGCGATCGCCGTAGAGGTAGTTGTTCCAGCCCTCAATGGAAGCGTCGAGGAAACGCTGCACGAGGTCGGGGTTGTTCTCGACCAGTTCGTTGCGCGTCTCGATGATCGAGCCATAGGTGCTCCAGCCCTGATCGGCGAGCAGGAACACGTCGACCTCCGCGCCCTCCTTTGCGGCATAGAGCGGCTCGGCGGTGCCATAGGCCTGCTGCACCATCTTCTTGTCGCTCAGGAACTGCGCGAGGTTGAAGCCGTAGGGGCGCAGCTGTTCATCCTGGAAACCGAGGCGGGTGACCATCCACTGCCAGAAGCTGAACTGGCCGTCCTTGGAAACGAGTACGGACGGTGCCTTGGTGAGCGCCGCAAAATCGGCATATTCGCCCTTGTGCGCCATGAAGGCCTGCGGATCCTTCTGGAAGATCGCTGCCACGACCGTGGTGGGAATGCCGTTGCGCACATTGTCGAAAGCGAGCAGCAGGTTGCCGCCCATCAGAAAGTCGAGCCGGCCGGCCGGCAGCATCGGGCGGGTGTTGACCTGCGGGCCACCCATCTTGATCTCGACGTCGAGGCCGTATTTGGCATAGGTGCCGTCCACCACGGCCTGGTAGAAGCCGCCATGGCCGCCTTGGGCCAGCCAGTTGGTACCGAAGACGACCTTGTCGGCGGCCCAGGAGGAGCCGGCGGCGAGCAGCAGGCCCACGGCGGCGAAAAGACTTGTCATGTGTTTCATGCGCGTTTCCCCTTTGGTTGTTTCAGGCGTCGGTGCGGGCCATGCCATCGGTCCAGCCCCGGGTCTTGCCGGGATTCATCAGGCCGTATGGATCGGCGCGCTTCTTGAACTCGATCTGCGTCTGGTCGATCTGCTTCATGCCGCCGTCCTCGATGGTCACCACATGAGGGTCGAAGATCGTGCAGCCGTCCGTCTCCTCCAGTTCGGCGATCAGGCGGTACATGGCCTCTTCGCCGCGGTAGCGCACCAACGGCAGGGCGAAGATCTGCACCTCGCCGTCCATACGCGCCATTTCGTGGTGCCAGTAGATCTCCTCGCCGTAGCGGGCCATCTGGCGGAGCACGAGGTCGGGATCGAAGGGCCGCGGATAGGCGACCTGCAGATAGGTCCAGCTCTTGTCCGCCTTGAGGGCCTGCAGCGTGGTGTGGTTCCAGCCGCATTCATAGGCCGGTTGCAGGCCGGCGGCGCGGATCTCCGGCTTGCTCATGGCAAACGAGATGCGCCCGCCAAGGGCCTCCGCCTCGGCGGTGAAGCGGGCCATCTCCTGCGGCGCGACCATGGCGAAGACGGCGTCCCGGTCTGCGGGAAAGAGATCGCCGAGCTTGTTGTAGAAGGGCGCAAAGCGACGCTCGACGGTGGTCAGCAGGTAGCAGTCGAGCCCCTTCTGCTGCGCCAGCGAGGCGAAACGTAGCGCGGCGTCGTAGCCGTCGAAGAGCGCGGCGGTATGGATCCAGTCCGTTGCGCGGGTGAGGCCGACGCCGAGCTCCACCACGATGCCGTTGGTGCCATAGGCGTGCTGCACCTTCTGCACGTCTTCGCCGTGGAGCTCGATGACCTGCGGTTCCGGTTCGACGGTGACGACCTTGGCATAGGTGAGGTTGCCGGGGTCGCGCAGCATGCCATGGCGCAGCGAGCCGATGCCGCCAGAGCCGCCGGCGACGAAGCCGCCGATGGTCGCCATCTGGCGGGTCGAAGGATACATCATCAGTTCCTGCCCGGTCTCGTGCGCAGCGTCATCGAGCCGCGAGATGCGGGCGCCCGCCTCCACGCGCACATGGCCGTCCGTGATCTCGATCACTCTGTCGAGGCGGGTGAGGTCCATGACGATACCGCCGTCCAGCGGCACGCACTGGCCGTAATTGCCGGTGCCGCCGCCGCGCAGTGTAAGCGGAACCTTATGGCGGGCGACGACGGAGGCGACATGCACGACCTCCTCAAGGGTCTGGGGTACGACCACCAGCTCGCCCAGCTTGTCCTTCAGCTGCTCGTTGAGGATGGGGCTATACCAGAAGTAGTCGCGCGAACGCGCGGCGATGTAGTTCTCGTCGTCATGCAGGCGGATCCCATTCAGCGCCGTCTTGATCGACGCCCAGTCGCGGTGTCCGGTCATGTCTGTTCTCCTTCGTGGTCGGTCAGGATGCGGCCGCCCCGCCAGACCTGTCGGTCGGCGCGGGGACGGCTCAGGGCATCGGTCAGATCCTCGGCGTCGAGCCGGATGAAATCGGCGGGGCCGCCCTCGACAAGCGCAAGGCTCCGGCCCATCCAGCGGGCCGGTGTCTCGCTCACCGCGTCCAGCCAGTCCTCCGGCTGGAGGTGGCCGAGCAGGGTCGCGCTGCGAAAGGCGTCGAAGAGGTCATAGTCGCCGAAGGGGAAGAAGGCGTCGCGCACGTTGTCGGAGCCGATCATCACGGCAAGGCCTGCGTCCCGCGCCTCATGCAGGGGCGCAAGGCCGCGCAGGCGCGGCGTGCGGCCGGCCCTGGCGTCCTGCAGGTAGGCGTTGCAGCCTGGCAGTACCGTCAGTCCGACACCCGCTGCGCCCGCTCGGGCGAGAATGTCCGCCACCTCCGAGGGATCACGCACCGAGAGCGCGCAGCCATGACCGCACAACACCCGGCCGGAAAGGCCACGCCTTTCGGTTTCCGCCACGATGGCATCGATGCCGCGCGCCTCGATGTCCAACCCCTCATCGACATGGAAGTCGAGCAGAAGATCGTGCTTTTCCGCAAGGTCGAAGACGTGCGCGAGCCGGGCCTCGAGGTCATTGTTGCGATAGATGAATGCCCCGAGCACCCCACCCGTCGCCTTGACCTCACCGGCGATGGCTTCGCCGACATCGGCGAAGAGATCGAGCGGCGTCAACGAGGCAAGCTCCAGATGGAGGCGACCCTGCCATTCGTCGGCAAGCCCACGCAGCACGGTCCAGGCTGCCGGCGGCGTCGCGCCGTACCAGTCGACATGGCTGCGCATCAGCGCCGTGCCGTGCCGATAGGCGCGACCCAGTCCCCGGCCTGCCCGCCGGCGCAGATCGGCGTCGTCCCAGAGTGCGGCATCGGCCTGCATCATTTCGATGGCGTGGGAGAGCGATGTGGCACGGGCCGGCATCCGGGAGGCGGTGAAGGTCTTGTCGAGATGGGTGTGAATGTCGGCCAGGAGCGGCAGGACGAGGCCGCCATCGCGGCTTGCCGAGGGGGCGAGGGCCGTGATGCGGCCGCCGCTGATGGCGATGTCCCAATGGCCCTCCCGGCCAGCGAGGCTGGCGCCTGCAAGGCGCAGGCCCGCGGCGCCGGCATCGGCGAGGCTGGTGGTCTCGATGGTCCGCATGAGGTTCACGTCTCGCGCTTGATTTCGCTTTCGTGCCAGTGGCCGAGCACGAGGTTCGACAGCCAGGACGTGACGAGGAAGATCCCGACCCCCAGCACCGAGACGAGGAACAGCGCGGCGAACATGCGCGGGATCTCGTTGCGGAAGCTCGATTCGAGGATGCGTGAGGCAAGGCCGGTGTTCTGCCCCGCCGTGCCTGCGACGAATTCGGCGACGACCGCGCCGATCAGCGACAGGCCGCCGGCGATCTTCAGCGCGGCCATGAAGTAGGGGAGTGCCGAGGGGATCAGCAGGTGGCGCAGGCGCTGCCAGGGCGTCGCCTGATAGAGCCGGAACATGTCGCGCAGGTTATGGTCGGCGCTGCGCAGGCCGATCGCAGTGTTCGACAGGATCGGGAAGAACGCGACGATCCAGGCGCAGATGAGCAGCGCGAAGAAGGTGTTGCTGACATAGATGAGGATCAGCGGTGCGATGGCGATGATCGGCGTTACCTGCAGGATGACGGCGAAGGGAAAGAGGCACATTTCCACCGTGCGCGACAAGGCAAAGAGCATGCCGAGCAGCACGCCGCCGATGATGGCGAGGCTGAGTGACAGCAGCGTCAGCTTCACCGTGAACGCCGCGCTCTGCATCAGAGACGACCAGTCCTCGACCAGCGTCTTTGCGATCAGGCTCGGCGCGGGGATCAGGTAATGCGGAACCTCGTTGTACCAGACGAGGAATTCCCACAGTCCAAGCACCACCAGAATCGAGATGATGGGCATGATGACGCGCAGGCGCCGTTCGCGGCGTTCGAGCAGGATGCGCGGATCGACGATTTCGCTTTCGGCAACGGCCGGATCAATGGTTGAGATCGACATGGTCCATGGTCCCTTCGAGCGCGTTGCTGACCAGACGGCAGTTCTCGGTGTACTCGGATGTCATGCGGTAGGCGCTCGTGCGCGTCTCGGCGCCGGGCAGCGCGATGTCGTGCACCACGCGGCCGGGGCGCGCGGCCATGACCACGACGCGGCTGGAGAGATAGACGGATTCGAAGACCGAATGAGTGACGAAGATCACTGTCAGCCCGTGCGAGCGCCAGAGGCCCAGCACCTCGTCGTTGAGCTTGGATCGGGTCATCTCGTCCAGCGCTGCGAAGGGTTCGTCCATCAAGAGCAGCTTCGGTTTCGTCACCATGGCGCGGGCAATGGAAACGCGCATCTTCATGCCGCCCGAAAGTTCGCGCGGATAGGAGCGGGCGAAATTGGCAAGGCCCACCATGGAAAGGGCCTCTTCCACGCGGGCTTTCGCCTCGCCCTTGCCGAGCCCCTGCAGTTTCAGGGGGAGGAAGACGTTGTCGAAGACCGTTGCCCAGGGCATCAGCGTCGCTTCCTGGAAGACATAGCCGATATCGCTGCCATGGGGACTTTCGCCGGCCGGATGACCGTTGACCGTGATCGAACCCGAGGAGAGGGACAGGAGACCGGAGATCATCTTCAGTGCGGTGCTTTTGCCGCAGCCCGAAGGGCCGAGGAAGGACACGAACTCACCGTTGCGGATTGTCAGCGACATGCCGCGCAGCGCCACGGTACCGTTTGCGAAGCGCTTGTAGACGTCCTTCATGTCGATGAGGGCGGGCGCGCCGGTCAGGCCGGCGGCCTTGGGGAGAGGGCTTGCCGCGTTCATGCTACCACTCCGGTTTTCTGTCCAGCCAGTCGGCTGGCAGGCTGTCGATCTCTGCCATGGCCTCGACGAGGCGCGCCACGGCGTGGTCGAGGGTCGCATCGCCCTTTTCGGCGGTGGCGAGATGCGCCTCGCCGCAGGCCCCGGCCGTGCTGAAATCCTGTGTCTTCCAGCCGGGTTTTGCGCCCCGGCCGAGGCCGAGGTGGCGGAAGTTTTCGAAAAGGTCCTGGCCGCGCGAGCGGAAGTCACGGGCCGCGGCCATGGTTACATTGCCGGGGTCGAGTGCCAGCATGACGGAGGTCTCCATGTCGCCGGCATGGATGCCGTGGGTGCGCTCGACATCGGAATAGACGCCCTCGGGCATGCCAAAGCCGAACCAGTTGACCGAGAAGGCCAGCATGTCATGGGCAACGCGCAGCTGGCGGGTCACGACGTCCATGACCGGAATGTTGCCGCCATGGCCGTTGAGGAGGACGAACTTGCGGACCCCCGAGCGCGCCACGCTGGCGCCGATTTCGGTCAGCACGCGGATCAGCGTTTCGGCCGAAAGGGTGAGCGTGCCGGGATAGTCGATATGCTCGTCGCTCTTGCAGACGGCCTGCGTGGGCAGGAACAGCACTGGACTATCCTCCGGCAGGGCTTTTGCGAGGCGGCGCGCCACCCCGTCGACGGTACAGCTGTCGACGGACATCGGCAGGTGCGGTCCGTGCTGCTCGATGGCTCCGATGGGCAGGACGGCGATGAGGCGTCCCCGATCGAGCGCTGCGAAATCACGGCTGGAATAGTCGGCCCAGAAGCGCTTCATCGGGAAGCCTCCATGCCGTTACGGATACCCGTTGATGACAGAAGTTCCATCTTGCTCCTCCTCTTCCTCCGAGGTTAGATAAACAAACTCATAGCAAATGGTCAAACTATTTGGTATGTTCTTTCCGGATGTTACGGTAAGCTTTTGATTATCATCATGTTTATTCGTGGCTTTCTGCCGCCGGGAGGGTGGTTGGAATGCAGTCTGGGAGGGATTTATGAAACGACCGCGCCTGCTGATCACCCGTCCCTTGCCGGCCGCCGTGCACGAGCGGGCCGGCGCCCTCTTCGACCTGACGATCCGCAAGGACGCCGGCGCCACGACGGCGGCAGAGCTTTCCGCCGCGCTCCGCGATCACGACGCGATCCTGCCTTCTCTCGGCGATGTCTTCTCGCCGGCGGTGTTTGCCGATGGGGCATTGCCGCGCTGCCGCATCCTTGCCAATTTTGGCGCCGGGGTCAGCCATATCGACCTTGCGGCAGCGGCGCGCGCAGGCATTGCCGTCACCAACACGCCGGGGGCCGTCACCGGCCCGACAGCCGACCTTGCGATGCTGCTCCTCTTGATGACCGCGCGCCGTGCGGGCGAGGGGGAGCGGCTGGTGCGGTCCGGGGCATGGAAGGGCTGGCATCCCGTACAGCTTCTTGGCCGGGATGTTTCCGGCAGCACGATCGGCATTGTCGGCATGGGGCGTATCGGGCAGGAGGTCGCCCGCCGCGCCGCTGCCGGTTTCGGCATGCGGGTGCTGTTCCACAACCGCTCGCCGAAGACCGTGTCCGGCATGGACGCGACACAGGTGCCCCTGGACGATCTGCTGCAACGCGCCGATTTTGTCGTTCTGACCGTGCCGGGTGGCAGCGAGACGCGCCACCTGATCGACGAGCGTGCCTTCGCTTTGATGCGGCCTGAGGCGCATCTCGTCAACGTCTCGCGCGGCGAGGTGGTGGACGAGGTGGCCCTGATCCGCGCGCTCGAATGCCGGCAGATCGCCGGGGCGGCGCTCGATGTCTATGAATTCGAGCCCGCCGTGCCGGCCGCCCTCCGCGAGCGTGACGACGTCGTTCTGCTGCCCCATCTCGGTTCGGCGACGCAGGCGGCACGCGCGGCGATGGGCATGACGGCGCTCGACAATCTGGAGGCCTTTTTCCGCGGCGATGCGCCGGAAAACCGGGTCGCGTGAGCAGGAGCGAGGGGAGGACGACATGAACCACATAGCGATCCTGGGAGCAGGACAGGCCGGGTCGTCGCTGGCGGCCAAACTGCGGGTCCTTGGTTTTGGCGGGCGCATCACGCTCATCGGTGAAGAAGACACGCTGCCCTACCAGCGCCCGCCACTCTCCAAGAAATACCTGATGAAGGAAATGACGCTGGAGCAGCTGCACCTGCGGCCCGAGCGGTTCTACGCGGACAACGACATTGCCCTGCGGCTCGGTGAAAGGATCGTCGCGATCGACCGCGCCGCGCGGCAGATCCGTCTCGATGACGACCGCGTATCTTATGACCAGCTGGCGCTGACGACCGGCGCGACGCCGCGTTCGCTACCGGCCGCGCTCGGTGGCGACCTGTCCGGCGTCTATGTGGTGCGCAATCTGGCCGATGTCGATCGTATGGCCCCGGAGTTCCGCGAGGGGCGACGGGTGCTGGTCGTCGGGGGCGGCTATATCGGGCTGGAGGCCGCGGCGGTGGCGGCCAGGCTCGGCCTCAAGGTGACACTCATTGAGGCGGCGCCCCGTATTCTCCAGCGCGTCGCCGCGCCGGAAACTTCCGATTATTTCCGGAGCCTTCATGCCGGCAACGGTGTCGAAATCCTCGAGGGCACCGGCCTGGCTGGGCTGGAACGCGGGGAGGCGATCTCGGTGGTGTTAGCGGATGGCTCACGCCGGGAGGTGGACTTCGTCATCGCCGGCATCGGCGTGACGGCCAATGACGGGCTCGCGGCGGCGGCGGGTCTCGCCTGCGATGGCGGTGTTATCGTCGATGCGCATGGCAGGACAGGAGATCCCGCCATCTGGGCGGCCGGTGATTGCGCGCGCCTGCCCTATCGCGGTGACATGATCCGGCTGGAGAGTGTGCAGAACGCCATCGACCAGGCTGAAGCCGTCGCGGCCAATATGCTGGGTGCGGCGATGGATTATGTGCCGAAGCCCTGGTTCTGGTCCGACCAGTATGACGTGAAGCTGCAGATCGCCGGCCTGAACACGACATTTGACCGGGTTGTGGTGCGATCGGGAGCGAACGAGAAGGCACGTTCGCACTGGTATTTTCGCAAGGGCGTGCTGCTTGCCGTCGATGCGATGAACGAGCCGCGCAGCTATATGGTGGGCAAGCGCTTGATCGAGGCCGGGCGTTCACCCTTGCCGGAGCAGGTGGCCGATACGGGTTTCGATTTGAAAACCCTGATATGACGGGTTCAAGCCGTGTTCCACCGTGCGGTCTGTCTGGCGCGGTGGTGCAGGCCGTACGGCGTTCTGATGCATTCATGCGCGCGCCGTCTGGGCCGGTTGCTTGACGGCGCGCAAAAGAACATATAGTGAACATTTATGAAGAAATCGATGAAGCAGCGCTTAGCGATCCTCTCGGATGCCGCCAAATACGATGCCTCGTGCGCTTCGAGTGGAACGGTGAAGCGGGACTCCATGGAAAGCGGCGGGCTCGGCTCGACGGAGGGAGCCGGAATTTGCCATGCCTATGCTCCCGACGGCCGATGCATTTCGCTTCTCAAGATTCTTCTCACCAACTTCTGCATCTTCGATTGCGCCTATTGCATCAACCGCTCGTCCAGCAATGTGGAACGAGCCCGGTTCACGCCAGAAGAGGTGGTCTGGCTGACGCTGGAGTTCTACCGCCGCAACTATATCGAAGGGCTGTTCCTGTCGTCGGGCATCATCCGCTCGCCCGATCACACAATGGGAGAGATGGTGCGCGTGGCGCGGGAGCTGCGAACGGTGCATGGATTTGGCGGCTACATCCATTTGAAATCCATCCCCGATGCCGCGCCGGAACTGATCGAGCAGGCGGGGCTTTACGCCGATCGCCTGTCGCTCAACATCGAGCTTCCGACGGATGCCGGCATCGGCCGCTTCGCACCGCAGAAGCGCCCGGAGGGAATTCGCCGTGCGATGGGCGACCTGCGCCGCAAGATCGAAGCGGCGGATGAGCCGACCTTACAGTCGAAACGACGCAAGCGCTTCGTGCCGGGTGGGCAGAGCACGCAGATGATCGTCGGGGCCGACGGTGCGGATGATGCAACCATCCTGAAAACCAGCGCCCGGCTCTATGGCAGCTACGGACTGAAGCGTGTCTACTATTCCGCCTTCAGCCCCATCCCTGACGCCTCCCGTGCGCTTCCGCTGATCAAGCCGCCGCTGGTTCGTGAACACCGGCTCTACCAGGCCGACTGGCTCTATCGCTTCTACGGTTTCGGCGTCGACGAGATCACGGCATCAACCGGCGGCATGCTCGATCTCGACATGGACCCGAAGCTCGCCTGGGCTCTCGCCAATCGCGATGCGTTTCCAGTGGATGTCAACCGGGCCGAGCGGGAACGGCTGCTGCGCGTGCCTGGCTTCGGCACGAAGACCGTGGAGGCCATTCTTTCCAGCCGCCGCCTCCGCCGTCTGCGGCTGGAGGACCTGGCAAGGCTCGGCGTTTCGCTGCGCAAGGTACGTGCCTTCATCGAAACGGACGGTTGGACGCCCCGCCGCCTTGCCGACCGGGCCGACCTGAAGGCGTTCTTCGCACCCAGGCCGGTACAGCTTTCGCTGCTCTGATGCACAGGGTCTTCCTTCTCGGCCGCGGTGACTTTGCCGAATGGCGGGATGCGGCCCGCGCACTCGCTGCCGCCGGTGTTGCACCGCGGGAGGTGGAATGGCGGACGTCGGGGGAGAACGAGCTCTTTGCGGCGGGGCAGAACCTGCCGAAAGCCTTGCCTCGGGCGCGGGCGCTCACCGTTCCCGCCGGTTTTCTGGAGTTGGCCGAGGCGGTCGTCTGCCATACCGAACCCGGCCGTTTCCATCTCCTCTACAGGCTGCTCTGGCGCCTGCAATCCGACAGGAACCTTCTCGCGCTGCCGGCGGACGAGGATGTTGCCCGGGCACGGCTGCTTGCCAGAAATGTTCATCGCGATAGCCACAAGATGACGGCCTTCGTACGCTTCAAGGAGGTTTTCGGAGAAGCGGTGGGCCGCCGCCGGTTCGTCGCCTGGTTCGAGCCGTCGCATTTCGTGGTTGCCCGCACGGCGCCTTTCTTCCGTCGACGCTTTGCCGATATGGACTGGATGATCGCCACCCCGCGCGGGTCGGCGCGCTGGGATGGCGAGACCCTGGCCTTCGATCCGCGCCCTTGTGAAAATCCCGGCCATGACGACCCGACGGATGACCTCTGGTGCACCTACTATGCGAGCATCTTCAATCCGGCCCGGCTCAAGGTGAAGGCCATGCAGACGGAGATGCCGAAGAAGTACTGGCGCAACCTGCCGGAGGCGGCGCTGATTCCAGGCCTCATCGCCCATGCCGAGGCGAATGTGCGCGCCATGGCCGAACGCGCCGCCAGCGATCCGCCGCTCTTTCACCATCGTCTCCAGGATGCCGCCCCGACATTGCCGCAGGTCAGGCTGGAAAGCCCGGGCACGCTTGATGCGCTGCGCGAAGAGGCAGGACGGTGCACGCGGTGCCCGCTGCATTGCGCCGCCACGCAAACCGTATTTGGCGAGGGGCCACAGGGTGCACGGATCATGATGGTCGGGGAGCAACCGGGTGATCAGGAGGATCTTGCTGGCCGTCCTTTTGTCGGCCCGGCAGGCAGGGTCTTGGACGCCGCGCTGCACGAGGCGGGCATCGCCCGCGACAGTCTCTATCTGACGAATGCGGTAAAGCACTTCAAATATGTCCCTCGTGGCAAGCGCCGTCTTCACCAGCGACCGGACAGGGGCGAGATCGAGCACTGCCGGTGGTGGCTTGCCAAGGAGATCGATGCTGTCCAGCCGAGCCTTGTCGTCACGCTCGGCGCGACCGCCCTCCATGCGCTGAGCGGAGAGCGCCGCCCGCTCAGTGAAGTTCGCGGCAAGCCGATCGCCATGGAAGGCGCGCGGTTGCTCTACCCCACAATCCACCCATCCCATCTGCTGCGCCTTCCGGACGGCGCGGAACGGTTGAGGCAGCATGCCCTTTTCGTTGAGGATCTGCGTGCCATCCGGGCTATGATCGAGCGGGCGCATTCCCTTTGCTGAAGGAACCGGTGGTGCGGCGTTTGGCTTCAGGGGGCGTTGCGCCGCCTTCTCGATAAAAGTCGTTCCCTGCCCGGCAATTTATGGGTTGCCTCATGCCAGCCGGGATCTCAACCGGTTGCGACCCGGAGAAGCCGTCTTTGGATGGGGAAAGGTGCCGTTCCGTCAGGCGTTGTCGCGCTCCCAGTACCAGGCGGCATAGGTGCGCTTGCGATCGTGCCCGCGGCCCTTGAGGAATGCGCGGACAAGCCGGACATCCTCCCGCTCGCAGGCGACCCAGACGAAGGCTTCTTCATCCACGGCAGCAAGTGCCTCTATCACCGTCTGCGCGAGCATGTTCTTGTTGCCCGCCGGGTAGCTGGCGCGGTGCAGCCAGCGTATGTCGAGCGTTCCGGTGGTCGGCAGCGGCTGCTCTTCCGCCGCATCCGCCACCTCTATGATCGCCTGCATCCTCGTGCCTTCGGGCGCTTCGGCGGCGATGCGGGCGATGGCGGGCAAGGCGCTTTCGTCCCCGGCAAGGAAGATGGTTTCGGCCTGCGGAAGGTCGCCGCCGCCGGGGCCGAGCAGGGCGAGCCTGTCCCCCCGGCTGCGCATCCCGGGCGAAATCCGCGCCGGGTGTCGCAACGCCAGGCAGGGGATGCTGCAGGAAGTCGACCGAGAGTTCGCCGCGCTCGGCGTTGACGGCGCGGATCGTGTAGACGCGCACGAGCAGCGCATCCTCGCCCTCCGGCCAGGCAATGCGGCCGTCATCGCGCAGCCCCGGCCAGACCGGCGTCCGGCCTTTCGGCGGCACCAGCAGGCGCACATGCATGCCCTCGCCGATGAAAGGCTTCACGTCTGTGCAAGCAAAGATGACGCGCCGCATGTGCGGCGTCACGTCCTCGGCCGAGACGACGGTCACTTCATGAAGATTGGCGAGCCGCGAACGCGTCGCCGGTTCGGACCAGGTGAGTTCCAGCGGGTCCTCGCCGGCGAAATAGAAGAGGTGCTCGGCGATGACCGTGCGGCTCATCTGAAGCGTCTCGTCGCTCGGGCAGGCGAGATCGATGAGGAGCCGCCCGCCGTCGAGACGCATATCGGCTGTGCCAATCTCGCTCGTCAGCGTCGCGGCATTTTCCGTGCGCCGCACCTCGGCGTGCTCGACGAAGTGCTCGCAAACCTCATCGAGCATTTTCAGCGCATCCTTCGGCAGCGCGACACCGGTGAGCTTGAATTGCGGGAGGGCGTTCATGCGGGCTCCTTGATTACGGGGGAAATCATGCGGTGGCGGCCGATCGGCAACATGGTCGGCCGACCGGAGGTCGGGTCGGTGATGATGCGACTTTCGAGTCCGAAGACCTGTCGCACATGGTCTTCCGTCAGGACGGTCTCCGGCGGGCCGGCTACATGCAGTCGGCCGTTCGCCATCGCGACAAGGTGGTCGGCGTAGCGCGCGGCAAGGTTCAGATCGTGCAGCACCATCACGATGGTGGTGCCGCGCGTCTGGTTGAGGTCGGTCAGGAGGTCCAGCACCTCGATCTGGTGGCTGATGTCGAGGAAGGTGGTGGGCTCGTCGAGCAGCAGGAGGTCCGTCTGCTGGGCGAGCGCCATGGCGATCCAGACACGCTGGCGCTGACCGCCCGAGAGTTCGTCGATCGGCCGTTCCGCAAGGTCGTCGGTCTTCGTCGCCGCAAGGGCGGCGGCGACCGCTACGTCGTCTTCGCGCGTCCAGCGGGAAAAGACCCCCTGATGCGGATGGCGGCCACGGCTGACAAGGTCGGCGACGGTGATGCCCTCGGGCGCGATGGGCGATTGGGGCAGGAGGCCGAGCGTGCGGGCAAGATCTCTTGAGGGAATGCGATGGATCGACTTGCCGTCCAGCAACACCTGCCCTCTTTGGGCCGGCAGTAGGCGCGAGAGGGTGCGCAGCAGCGTGGACTTGCCGCAGGCGTTCGCCCCGACGATGACGGTGATCCTCCCGGGCGGCACGGCAAGGTCCAGCCCGTCGAGGATGCGTGTTTCGCCGTAGCCGGCGGAAAGGCCGGTGGCGAGGAGGGTGTGCGGTTTCATAGGGAGCCTCCGGACCGGTTGACGCGCACGATCAGGAAAATCAGGTAGGGCGCACCGAGCGCCCCGGTGACGACGCCGACGGGATAGCGGCTCGGCAGCAGGAACTGGCCGCAATAATCGCCGACCAATACCAGCGCCGCGCCTGTCAGTGCCGCTGGGACGAGCAGCGAGCCGTTGTTGCCGACGATGCGGGCGGCGATCGGCCCCGCGAGGAAGGCGACGAAGGCGATCGGCCCCGAAATGGCCGTGGCGCTGGCGATCATGCCGACAGCAGCGATGATGACGAGCACGCGGGTCTGGCCGACCCGGACGCCGAGCGCGGCCGCGGTGTCGTCGCCAAGCCGCAGGGCTTCGAGGTCGCGGGCGCGGGAAAGCAGCAGGCCGCCGAAGACGGCGAGCGCGACGACGAGCGGCAGGCTCTGGCCGAGCTGTGCGCCGTTGACGCTGCCCGTGAGCCAGCGCAGCGCCTCTTGCAGGGTCCAGGCGGGGGCGGTGGAGAGGATGTAGGCGATGACGCTCTCCAGCATGGCCGAAACGCCAATGCCGACGAGGATGAGCCGCGTGCCCGCGACGCCGTTGCGAAAGGAGAGCGCGTAGACGACGAGCGCCACGCCGAGCCCGGCGATAACGGCGAGGATCGAGACGATCGGCCCCGAAAGCCCGAGCACGACGATGGCGAAGACCGCGGCGGCGCTCGCCCCCCAGCTTATGCCGATAATGTCGGGGCTCGCCAGCGGATTGCGCAGCATGATCTGGAAGGCGACGCCGCCGAGGCCGAAACTGAGGCCGGCGAGGATCGCGAGCATGGCGCGCGGCAGCCGGAGCTGGCCGACCGTGAAGGCGACATCAGGCACATCCTCGCCCATCAGTGCGCGGAAAATGTCCTGCGGCGGGGTGAAGGACTGGCCGAGCAGCAGGGTCAGCAGGAAGGTCGCGGTGACGAGCGTGGAGAGGAGGCCGATGACGCAGTGGCGCCGGCGGGCGCGGCGATGGCGGTTTCTCGCAATGGAATCGACGAGGGGGGCGAGCATGGTCAAAGGTCCCGCACCCGCTGGCGGCGGACGATCCAGATGAAGAAGGGCGCGCCGATCAGCGCCGTCACGATGCCGACGTCCAGTTCGGCCGGTCTTGCCACGATGCGCCCGACGATGTCGGCGGCGATCAGCAGGCAGGCGCCGCCGAGGGCGGAAAAGGGCAGCAGCCAGCGATGGTCGCTGCCGGTCAGGAGGCGAACGAGATGCGGTACGATGAGGCCGAGAAAGCCGATCGGGCCGCAGACAGCCGTCGTCGCGCCTGCGAGCAGGATCGCGCCGAAGGCGGCGACGGCGCGGGTGGTCGCGACATGTTCGCCGAGGCCGGCGGCAAGCTCGTCGCCAAGCGCGAGCGCGTTGAGCTTGCGGGCGGAGAGAAGGCTGATGACAAAGCCGGCGGCAAGGAAAGGCAGGACGGGAAGGATGCGTTCGAAGGTCGCCCCGCCGACGCCGCCGATCTGCCAGGCGCGCACGCCGCCGGCAATGTCGGCGCGCGGCAGGACGACGGCGATGACCAGCGAGGAGAAGGCGACGGACGTGGCGGCGCCGGCGAGCGCCAGCCTCTGCGGCGTCGCCCCGCCCCGCCCCAGCGAGCCGATGACGTAGACGAAGATCGCCGCCGCCCCCGCCCCGAGGATGGCGGTGACGATATAGGCATAGGCGCTTTCGATGCCGAACCAGGCGACGCCGACCACGACGGCGAGCGATGCCCCCATGTTGACGCCGAGAATGCCGGGATCGGCGAGGGGATTGCGCGTCACGCCCTGCATGACCGCGCCGGCAAGGCCGAGCGCGGCGCCGGCGAGCAGCGCCAGCAGCGTGCGGGGAATGCGCATCGCCACAGCCGCCTCGCCGATCGTCTCGACCCTGCCGCCAAGCGCGGAAAGCATATCGCCAAGGCCGACATCCCGCGTGCCGATCGCCACCGACAGAGCCATCAGCACGACCAGCGCGGTGGCGACCAGCAGCAGCCAGAGCCCGCGCAGGCGCTTGAGGCGCCCGGTCGGCGCCGGATTTCGTGCCGTGGCGGCGTGTGATGTCATTTCGTTTTCCCGGCCGCTTCCGCGAGGAGCGCGACATAGTCCTTCAGCACCCAGGAGATCGATAGCGGCGTCGGATTGGCGGCCGTGCCGACCGGGTCGCGGCCGAGCATGACGAGCGCGTCCTTGCTGACGGCGGGCATGCGCGAGAGCAGGAGATCGGCCTTCACGGCGTCGAGCAGCGGCGTGCCGCCGTAGCTGACGACGATATCGACATCGTCGAAGGCGTCGACCTGTTCGGCGCTGACGCTGGCGGCGAATTGTCCGGGCTTTGTTGCGTCCAGCACGCTTTTCGGAGAGGCGAGGCCGAGGTCGCGGAAGAATTTGATGCGCGTGTCGTTGGCGGTATAGAAGTTCACCATGCTGAGGTCGGTCGCGTCGAGATGGGTGACGAAGATCGCCGATTTGCCCTTGAGGACCGGATAGCCGGCGACCGTGTCGGCGATTTCCTTCTAGATGCGTGCGATTAGCGCTTCGCCGTCCTTTGCCATGCCGAGCCCGGCGCTGTTGAGCCGGATCGTCTCGCGCCAGTCCGTCGACCAGGCGGATTGCGGATAGGCGACGACGGGGGCGATCTGGCTCAGCGTCTCGTAGTCCGCCTGGCTGAGGCCGGAATAGGCGGCGAGGATGACATCCGGCCTCGTCGCCGCGACGGCCTCGAAATCGATACCGTCGCCCTCGTCGAACAGGACGGGCTTTTCGCCGCCGAGTTCCGTCAGCCTTTCCGCCGCCCAGGGCAGGAGACCATCGCCGTCGTCGTCGCCGAAATTGGCGGCGGCAAAGCCCACGGGCACGATGCCGAGCGCCAGCGGCACTTCATGGTTCGCCCAGGCGACGGTCGCCACGCGCGCCGGCTTCTTCGTGATCGTCGTCGTTCCGAAGGCATGCTCGATGACGATGGGATAGGCGGTTTCGTCCGCGGCCCATGCGGTCGGCGTGATCCAGAGGCAGAGGGCAACAAGAACCAGCGGGAAGCGAAAAAGCCGCGACATGGGCGAAACCCTCCAGGGCGATTAAAAGTGGAGTTTCCGTTTCAGGTTCATCGCGCGGCGTCAAGGCGAAGGTACGGCTTGTTGGAAGGTGGCGGCGAAGTTTCCGGGGTTTCCTACAAAACCATGGAATTCTCCAATACTGGATAGTAGATCTCAAGTTATTCCGGCTTCAAGGGACAGTCGCATCGGCCTGAGGGGGGATGCGCAGGTTTACGCCTGTTCCGGCTGGCATTCGGTAGGACCTGCCGTCCGCCGGCGAGCGCAACTTCAATTTCTGGAACACGACGATGGACATCAAGACGACCGGCGCCGATACGAGGCAGCCTCCTATCCGTTTGAGGACTGCGGTCCTGCTCGGCTGCACCGCGCTCGTCGCCCTTGTGCCGTCCGCCTCGCGCGCCCAGCAGGCGGATGCCGGCTCCACCACGGTGCTTGAGACCATCACTGTCGAAGGCGATGGTTCTGCAACGGGCGGCGACAACGATGCCCGGTCGATCGTCGCGAAGAAGACGACCGCCGGCGGGCGCATGGCGACGGAGATCCTGAACACGCCGGCAACGGTCTCCGTCATCACGGCAAAGGAAATCCAGCAGCGCGGCGCCGAGACCGTCGAGGAGATCCTGCAATATACGGCGGGCGTCACCACGGATTTCTACGGTTCGGATGACCGCTACGACTTCTTCAAGATCCGCGGTTTCGACGCGACGACCTACCGCGACGGGCTGATCCTCGGCCGCCCCTTCGGCGGGGTGCGGGAAGAGGCCTATGCCTTCGAGCGTGTCGAGGTGCTTAAGGGCGCGAACTCCACGACATTCGGCGTCTCCGATCCCGGCGGTGCGGTCAACTATGTGACGAAGCGCCCGCGCAGCGAGAAATTCGGCGAGGCCTATGTCACGGGCGGCTCGTTCGACCGCAAGGAGGTCGGCTTCGACTTCGGCGACAATCTGACGGCCGACGACACGCTCTCCTATCGTTTTACCGGCAAGCTGCGCGATGCCGATGCGGAGTACGATCATTCGCGCGATGATGAAAAATTCTTCATGGGTGGGCTGACCTGGCGGCCGACGGACGCCACCAGCCTTACCATCGTCTACGATCACCTCAACAAGGACGGCGTGCCCGGCAGCGGCGGGCATCCGGTGGGCACCGATTTCGACCGCAGCCGCTTCTTCGGCGAGCCGGACTATAATTTCCGCGGTACGAACCGCGATACGGTCAGCGTCCTGTTCGACCACGATTTCGGCTCGGGCCTGACCTTCGGCGCGAATGCGCGCTACAGCAAATCCGACACCGATTTCGGCTACGCCTATATTTCCGCAACGCCAACGGACGGCTCCACGACCGCCTCGCGCGCCTTCTTCGGCAACGAGGCCTCGAACCGGCAGTTCATCATCGACGCGCATCTGCAATACGAGGCGAATTTCGATGCCGTCGACAGCCGCACCCTGGTCGGCGCCGAGTACAACGACATGAAGGGCGACAACGATACCTGGTGGGGACCGGCACCCGGCATTGACTGGACGAACCCGATCTATACGGGCCGGCCCACCGACCTGCCGCTGATCGCCAGCACGCGCGGCGACCAGACGGGCAAGGCGCTCTACATCCAGCAGGAGCTGACCTTCTGGGACAAGTTTATCGTCACGGCCGGCCTTCGCAACGACTGGCTCGACCTCAGCGAGGTGAACAAGCTGACAGGCGCCAAGAGCGAGGGCGACTTCAGCGAGTTGACGAAACGCATCGGCCTCACCTATCGCGTCACCGATGAGATCGCGCCCTTCGTCAGCTATGCCGAATCGGTTGCCGCGCCCTCCATCGGCGTCGAGCCGGAGCGTGGCGAGCAGATCGAGCTCGGCGTGAAATACCAGCCGGACGCTTTCCCGGCGCTTATCACGGCCTCGATCTACGACCTGACGAAGAACAACATCACCCGCACCAATCCTGCCACGAACCTGCAGGAGACGATCGGCGAGGTGCGCGTGCGCGGTTTCGATCTGGAGGCCAAGGCGGAATTGACGCCGAACTGGAGCCTGACGGCCGGTTATTCCTATCTCGATGCCGAGATCGTCGAGAACGGCACGGCCGGCAACGAGGGCAACCGGCCCTACCATGTGCCCAAGCACACCGCCTCGCTCTGGGTCAACTACATGCTCGAGGGCGACGGCAAGCGCGGCGACATGACCTTCGGCCTCGGCGGGCGCTACACCGGCTCCTATTACTTCAACGACGAAAACACGGTGAAAACGGGCAGCAACTTCCTCGTCGATGCGGCTTTCAGCTACAAGGTGTTCGAGAACACCTCGTTCGAGGTGAACGTCTCCAACCTGTTCGACCGCAAACATGTCGACTACGGCGGTTTTGGCGCGGATTTCTACAATCCAGGCCGCTCGATCTCGGCGACGCTGCGCCAGACCTGGTAGTCGCTAGCGGACCTGCTGCACCCGCCGCCAGGCGGCGGGTGTCTCGCCGGCGATCTGGCGAAAGGCTTTGGTCAGGTGCGCCTGGTCGGAAAAGCCGAGCTGGGCGGCGATGTCGGCGATGGTCAGCTCGCTTTCCACCAGCAGTTTCTGCGCGAGGTCGATGCGCTTGCCGAGCTGCCATTGCAGCGGCGTCTTGCCGGTCGTCTGCTTGAAGACGTTGGCGAACCAGCTTTCGGAAAGACCGACCGTCTCAGCCATTTCGGCGACGGTCAGGCGGCCATCGCTTTGCGTATTGATGCGGGCGGTGAGCCGGTTCATCTGCGCCTGCGTCAGCCGGCCGTTCTGTGGTTCGCTGGTGAAATCCTGAATGTCGAGCAGGCCGCTGACGATGGTTCCGACCAGGCTTTCGGCATAGAGTGCATGTTTGGTCGGGCTCGAGACCTCGTCGACGAGCAGGCTCGCCAGCGTCTCGATCGCGCCGACATCCTGGATCTCCACCGGGCGGCGGAGCGCCGCGAGCGCGGCCGACGTGCCGACCGTCGGCGACAGGAACCGCAGCATGCGGTCCTTGTGGAGATGCAGATCGAGATGGGAAAAGCGATGGGCGGAGGTGAAACTCGTCCAGAGCGGAACGCCGGCCGGCACATAGACCGCGCGGGTCATCGGGCGCGAATGCGCGAGCATGCCGCCGTCACGGTTGGTCATCTGGATGTGCGGTGACACGTCGTTGAAGAAGATCACGATGCGCGGATCGGGCGAAAGGTAGTAGCCCCGCGCACCGGGATGGCCCTCCGCATCCCAGAAGACGCCGACCAGCCCGTCGAGGCTGCGCCATTTTACCGGGGCAAGCACCTTGATGCCTTCCGTATGGCAGGTCATTGCATGCTGGTAGTTCACCGTTCAAAGCCACCCATGATCGAGCAGTCCTCGCATGTCTGCATGCGTTTAAGGCCAAGCGGTACGCGATGGCAACCGCTCCTGGGCGTGCAGCAATCGCACAAAAATATGATTAAAAATATCATGTTTTTTCCTCAGGGCAAGTCGCGGGCGAATCTCGGATCTTGAAGCAGAAGCTCCCGCTGCTTCGAGATCCGAGACCCTTCCTGCCAACAGGAACAGACCTAGCCGCGCGCGCGCAGGGCCTCCGTCATCGGCAGCCGCGTGGCGGCGATGGCGGGCAGTGCGCCACCGACGATGCCGATGGCGAGGCCAAGCAGGCCGGATATCGCAAGGATATCCGGCGTGATGGTGAGCTGGAAGGCCATCCGTGTATTGTTCGCGCCAAGCGTGCTCGCCTGCCATCCATGGAAGACAAGCCATGAGGCAAAAAGGCCGAGAAGGACACCGGCGCTTGCGAGCACCACGGCCTCGACCCAGGTGCCGAAAAAGGCCGAGAGACGGCTGAAGCCGAGCGCGCGGACGGTGGCGATCTCGACGGTGCGGTCGGAAACGGAGCTCATCATCGTGTTGAGGGCGCCTGCCGTGGCGCCGACCGCCATCAGCAACGCCAGCGGCCAGCCGAACAGGCGGATGAGGCTTGCGGTGCGCCCGGATTGCGCTGCGTAGAGATCGGCTTCGGAAAGCGTGACGAGCGGTGTCTGCGTGATCGTGACGAGGCTCCTCCGCAGACGCTCGAGCGCATCGGGCCCGGTAAGGCGAAGTTTCAGGCTCTGCACTTCGCCCTGCCGGTCGAAGGCGGCGCGCACCGCATCGAGGTCGGCCCAGATTTCGGACTCGAAGGCGCTGCCATGGGCGGAAAAGCGACCGGCAACCGTCCAGTCGACGGCGCCGAGGCGAACCGTGTCGCCTACATCGAGGCCGAATTCCTCGGCGAGGCGATCTCCGACGACGATTTCGCGCGTGCCGGGTTTGAAGACGTGTCCGGCCGACAGTGCGATGCCATCGCGGATCGACGGGCCGGCCGCATCCATGCCGCGCAGTGCCAGTGTGCGGGCTGGCTCCTCCGCTTCAAGCTTCATATCGACGGGGACGACGATCTCGCGGGAGGAAGCGAGTTTGCCCTCGGTATCACGGACGACCCCGATATCGCCGGTCATGGCGTCGAGCGTGCGGATGACGGCTGCGGGAATGTCCGAACCCGTCTCCTGGTTCGTACCGCCGCCAAGAAGGACTGCGACCGATGGTGAGCCTGCGCTGGCGAGCGCGGTTTCGAACCCCTTTGCCATGGAGAGGAAGCCGGCAAGCACGCAGACGACGAGCGCGACCGACAGAGCCATGGAGGCCGAAATCGCGCGGCGGCGCGACAGGCTGGAAAGATTCGTGCGGATCATCACAAGTGTTTGTCGGCTATGGGCGGAAGTGGATTTCAGCATGGCGGTTACCTCGTTCTGAAAGCAGCGATGATCGGTGTGCGCATTGCGTTGAAGGCCGGTAGCGCGCCGGTTGCGAGGCCGAGGGCAGCGATGATGGCCAGCGCCTTGGCGAGGACGGGAAGGGAGAAGACCAGGCCGAGTGCCGGGCCGGCGAGCATGGTTGCAAGCTTTGCCAGGGCGAGCCCGATACCGCCGCCCACGGCGAAGATGAAGAGTGTTTCACCGAGGATGAGCACAACGATAGCGCGACGGGAGAAACCCAGTGTCTTCAACACGCCAATTTCGAACGTACGTTCGCGCACGGCAAAGACCATGGTGTTCACGACGATCATCAGCAGCGTGATGAACGCCGCGCCGACGACGAGATTCACAATCAGGCCGACATCGGCATACTGGCGCAGGAAAGCTTCCAGGAACTGCTTTTCCGATTGCGTGCGTGTCGGCGTCGGCGAATTGGCGAAGAGGGCGTCGATCCGGGCAGCGAGTTTTCCGGGGGCGATGCCGGCGCGGGGCCGGACGACGAAAGCATCCACAGTCTCCTTGCCGCGCGCACGGGCAGCATTCACATAATCGTAGCGTGCGATCAGGAAATAGGTGTCGGTGGCAGCGCTTTCACCCTCGAAGAGGCCGGCTATCTCGAAGCGCCAGTCCCGGCTGCCATCTTCTCGCGGTGTATCGAAGGCAGTGACGGTAATCCGCTGACCGACGGCCCAGCCTTGTGCTTCGGCAAGGGCCCGGCCGACCAGAACCCGGTCGCGCGCCCCGTCGATCGCCTTCATCAGCGCGGGCGTCAACCCGAGTTCCTTTCCATTGACAGCCATCAGCCTGTCGGGGTCGGCGGCGCTGACGGCGACGACGTTCTTCTCGACATCGACGAAACCGCGCAGGCGCGCGACATATCCCACGACCGCGACATCGGGGTCTGCAGTGATGCGCGACATTGCCGCCATGGGCAGGGGGACCGTGCGGCCGCTCACGCTGGTGACGCCGAGAAGGTCGTCGCTTGCGCCGACTGCCCCCTGGGCTCCGGCAAGGAAACTCGCCGTCAGGCCGTAAATGAGAAAGGCGGCCGCAATCGAGAGCATGAGCAGCAAGGTACGCAGCGGCTTGCGCCAGGCATTCCTGCGGGCGAGATCGAAAAAGCGCATCAGGCGGCCCTCTTCTCTTCGATGAAATCGCCTTTGTCGAGATGCAACGTGCGGCGGGCGTAGAGGGCCGCTTGCGGATCGTGGGTCACCATGACGATGGTCTTTCCAAGCTCGCGATTGAGGAAGCGCAGCATGTCCAGAACCTCGTCGGCGGACTTGCGGTCGAGGTCACCGGTCGGTTCGTCGCAAAGCAGCAAGCCCGGATCGGTGACGAGAGCGCGGGCGATGCCGACGCGCTGTTGCTGGCCGCCGGACATCAGCGCCGGATATTGCCTTTCCCGTCCGGCGAGGCCGACGAGACCCAGAGCCCTTTCGACGCGCAGGCGCCGCTCCTGGCGCGACAGCGGCTTCAGCAGCAAGGGCAATTCGACATTCTCGGCAGCGGTGAGCATGGGCAGCAGATTGTAGAACTGGAAGACGATGCCCATGTTGTGTGCCCGCCAGGAGGAGCGGGCGGCTTCCCCCATCTGGTCGAGGTGGCTGGTGCCGATGCGCAGGGTCCCGGCATCCGGTCGATCGATGCCGGCCAGCATGTTGAGCAATGTCGACTTGCCGGATCCGGACGGGCCCATGACGGCAACGAAATCGCCACGCGGAATGGCAAGATCGAGGCCGGAAAAAATGGCGATCCTCTCGCTACCGATAAGATATGCCTTCCTGATACCGGCAAGGGCGATATAGGGGGTCGGGTCGTGGGTCATTGCGTCTTGTCTCCTGTTTCGTCGAGGGTGATGCGGATGCGGGCCGCCATGTTGGGCCGGATGCCTTCCGGCGGGCCGGCAAGCGTCAGGCGTAGCGTGAGGGTGCCTTTTTCGGCCGAGGCAACGGGCGCCAGCCGCAGCACCGTCACCGGGAAGGGATGGTCGGGGAAACCGTCGAGCACGGCCTCGCCGCGCAGGCCGGGCCTCAGCGCGTCGATGGTGGTTTCCGCCACGTCGGCGTCGATCACGAGGCTTGTCGTATCGGTAATCGTGAGCAGGCTCTGGTTTTCGCGAACGCTGTCAACCCGCGCCAGCACCGTATCGCCCATGCGGGCATCGAGGCGCGTGACGGTGCCCGTCAGTGGAGCACGAACGGTCAGTTCACCGACCCGTTCCGCGGCAATGCGAATGGCAAGATCGGCACTGTCGACGGATTGAACCGCCTGCGCGACGGCGTTGGCCGCTCGTTCTGCAGCCGAACGCGCCTCTTCCAGTACCTGCGTGGAGGCAGCGTTGCGGGCTGCGAGGATTTCCGTGCGGGCAAGCCGTGCCCGGGCCTGTGCAAGGTCGATGTCGCGGGCGCCGAGGATCAGTTTGGCCTCGGCCTTTGCAGCATTTGCCTGGTCGAGTGCGAAACGGGCGCCGGCATCCTCCAGCGTAACCAGGACCTCGCCCGCTTCGACATGATCGCCCGGCACCACGGCGACCCGTGTGATCTTGCCTTCATACTTGGCGAAGACAGTGGTTGCGTTGGGTGCGACGACGAAACCGGAGCCGGTGATCTCGCGTCTGGCCGGCAGTGCGCCGCGGATGGCGGATTGCTCCGCATCAAGCGCCCCGGCCTGCGGCACGGCAGCGAGGTCGCCCGCTTCGCGTTCCGGCTCTGATCGCGCGGTTTCGAACTGGCGCACCACCTCCGTTCGATAGAGTATGAGACCGCCGGCTCCGACAGCCAGCGCCAAGAGGCAGATCGGCAGGATGAGCCGCCTGAGCATCGGCTTCGGCGGCGTGTCTTCGCAGGAGAGATCAAGCGCAAGCGACTTGAGTATCTCGGCGCGTTTGCGCTGGTGGTCGGTGGTGATGTCGATATGAGTGTTCATGCCGGATATGGTGGCCGGCTGGCGGACAGACTCGACCTGAAACGTGTTCAGGGTCGTGCTCGATCGCGATCGAGGACATTCTGTCCTTGCTCGTTCCATCGAAAGCCGAAGCCACATTCTCACGCGGTGAACCGGATGTTCTCGCACTGTCCCGGCTTGCGTCGCCGCGGAATCCACGGTGATAATCGCACCTGATTACATCAGGTCAGGATTGCTTCATGCCGCAGATGCTCGCCCATATCGCCTTGTTGGTCCGGGATTACGACGAGGCCATCGCCTTCTTCGTCGGAAAGTTGGGTTTCGACCTCATCGAGGATACCTATCAGCCGGATCAGGACAAACGGTGGGTCGTCGTCGGTCCGCGAGGGCAGCAGGGCTGCTCGGTCCTGCTCGCCCGGGCCTCTAGCGAACATCAGGCGGATTATATCGGCGATCAGGCCGGCGGGCGGGTCTTTCTGTTCTTGAGGACCGATGCGTTCTGGAAGGATTACCAGGCGCTCGTCGATCGTGGGGTCGAATTCGTGCGTGAACCCAAAGAGGCCGACTACGGAGTGGTTGCCGTCTTCAAGGATCTCTATGGAAACCTGTGGGACCTGGTCGAATTCACGGATGGCAGGCCATAGTGGAGTTGCCGTCCCTGCTCAAGACGGCAGCGATCCGGCGGCCAGCAGCCTGTCCCGCGCCGCTCGGTAGCGCTGAAACGCATCGGCAAGGTCATGCTTGCCGGTCGCACGGGGCTCGAAGAGCCGGCTGTCGCCGCTGACGGTGCTCGAGGCGTCATTGATGCTGGCGAAATGACCGGTGGCCGTTGCGGCGAGCAGGGCTGCACCGCGGGCGCCGAATTGCGAGCCGTGCGGGACTTCGACGGGCTTGCCGACAAGGTCGCAGATCATCTGGACCCAGATATCGTTTCGCGCGCCGCCGCCGGTCAAAAGCAGGCGCTCCCCGTCGAACGAAAGAGCGTCCAGCAAATCCACCATGGCAAAGGCGACGCCTTCGATAATGGCGCGGAAGAGGCATGCCCGGTCATGGCGCGGCGTCAGGCCGCTGAACTGCGCCCTTGCCGTACGGTTCACGCGTGGGGCGATGATGCCGCTCTCGGACAGGTAGGGAAGGTAGGTGAGACCATGGGCGCCGGCTGGAGTCGCGGAGAGCATCGTGTCCAGTGCGGCAAACCGATCAGCACGGCCTGAAAGATCCGGCGCAAGTGTTTCGAAAGCCCAGTCGAGATTGAGCGTTCCGGCGACATTGACCATGGCGCGATACCAGCGATGGCCGGGCAATGTGAAGAGCAGGCCGATATCGGCCGGTTCGAAGGTCGGGTGCTCATGCACGACACCGACAAGGCAGGCCGTGCCGAGTACGGCCGTCGCGGTGCCGTGGGCAAGGCCGCCGGCACCGATGACCGTGGCGGCGACATCGCCCGCGCCGAGGGCGACGGGCAATCCTTCGCGAAGGCCGGTCGCGACCGCCACTTCCGCCGTCAGGCCTCCCGCAACGGCCTCGGAATCCACTATCGGTGGCAGGAGCGGTTCGTAGGGGCCCAGGCCGAAAAGGGAGATCATGTCGGAGGACCGCGCCCGTCCACAGGCGGAGCCCGGTAGGACCGCCGCCTCGCTTCGGTCCGTCGCGATCCGGCCGGTCATGCGAAAGCGCAGATAGTCCTTAAAGCACAGAATGTGCCGGGTACGGCGCAGCACGTCCGGCTCATGCCGGACGAGCCAGGCGAGCACCGGCAAGGTGCAGCCTTGCTGCATGACCGAACCCGATGAGGCGAAGATCCGGCTGAGGAAAGCCGGGTCTTCCGCAAGGTACCCGTCTATCAGGGTCTGGGCGCGGCTGTCCTCCCAGGTGATACCGCGGCGCAGCGGCATGCCGTCTGCATCGAGAAGCCAGGCGCCGACCATGGCGGCGGAAAGGCCGATGCCGGCGATGTTGCCCGGGTCGAGGCCGCTTTCGCGGACCGCGCGCGCGATGACCTCCGTGGTCGCGGTCCAGGCCTCCGACGGATCGATTTCACTCCAGCCGGGATGGGGGCGGTGCACGGTCGTCGGTCTTTCGGCGACGGCTAGCTCCCGGCCGCCAAGATCAAAGATTGCGGCCTTGATGAGGGACGTTCCGGCGTCGAGGCCGAGAAAATACGGCCCTGTCATCGAGCATGTCCTGCATAGCGCCTGAAGCGTTGCCAGGCCTGCTCCGTCGCGGTGCGGTGGGCCGGCTCCGGGCTGTGGGTTCGCTCGATGCGCACCGCTCGGGCAATGCATGCGGCAAGATCAGCCTCGGCGATGGCGGCGCGAGCCAGGATTGCGGCGCCAGCGGCCGAGGCATCTCCTTCGGCCACCACATGAACCTTGCGCCCAAGCGCGTCGGCGATGATCTGGCACCAGGCGGACGAGCGGGCCCCGCCTTCGGCAAGCCGGATGTCGGTGAGCGGGACGCCGGCGATTTCGAAAGCCTCGATCGCAGCCCGGATGTTGAAGGCGACACCTTCGTAAACCGCGCGCACAAGGGCGGCTGCGCCGTGAGTCACGTTCAGATTGACGAAGCCCGCGCGTTTTCCCGGGTCGTTCCAGGGGGTGCCGGCGCCTTCGAGGAATGGCAGAAAGGCCCCGCCTGCCGATCCGGCCGGCGCCTGTTGCAACAGGATCTCAAGGTCATCGAAGCCTGTCGGCCTGCCGCTGAAGCCTTCGACCAACCGTCGAAGCCAGGCGATCGACAATCCACCAGCCGGAATGAGGCCCAGCCACAGTTCCCGGTCCGGCGAGACATGCGCCATACGCCAAAGACCCTCGATGGGACCGGGGCCACGATTGGGCATGGCAGCGACGATGTGTCCGGCGGTGCCAAGTGTGACGGCAACGGTCCCGCGCGCATAGGCGCCGCAGCCGACGGCGAGGGCGCCGGTGTCACCTGCGCCCGGAACGACGGGTATGCCCTGCGGCAAGCCCGTTTCCCGTGCGGCCACGCGATGGATCCGGCCGGCAATGGCGGCCGACGGACGGATGGGCGACAGCTGGGTAGGCTTGAGCCCGGCGAGCGCCACGAGATCCGGCGCCCAGGCCCGCCGGCCAAGATCCATGAGGAGCGTCGCAGAGGCTTCGTTGGCATCCGTGGCAATGGTACCGGTCAGTTGCCAGAGGATGTAGTCCTTGACCTGCAGGACCCTGGCAACGCGTTGCATGGTCTTCGGCTCGTGCACGGCGAGCCACTGCAGCTTGGGCAGGACGGCGATCGGTGAAATCGGCGACGATGTTGCGGCGGCGAGCCGGGCAGAATGCTCGTTCTCCAGCGCCCGGACCTGTTCCGTGCAGCGCTGGTCGAGCCAGATGAGGCTCGGCCGCAGCACCTTTCCATCGGCGCCGATCAGCACGATGCCGTTCAGTTGGCCTGAAAGACCGATCGCACCGATGGTGGCCCCGTCGATGTCAGTCATCACGGCACGGCAAACGGCTCGCAGGGCCTGCCACCAGGCCTCCGGGTCCTGTTCTGCGTGATCTGCCGCCGGCCGTTTCGTTTCGTAAGCTGCGCTTGCGGCGCTGCACACGGTTCCGTCCGCATCCATGACTATGGCCTTGACGGCGGACGTTCCAAAATCGAGGCCGAGGGTGAGGGTATCAGCTGCCATGCCTGCCCTGCTGGTAGATGATCGCCGCGACCGCGATGATAAGCCCCTGCACGATCAGTTTGCCGGGTTGGTCCACGCCGAAGACGGTAAGGAGGTTGAGCACCATGGTGAGGAGTGCGGTACCGAGCATCGTCCCGATCGCGCCGCCCGCACCGCCGCCAAAGACAGCGCCGCCGAGAATGACCGCGGCAATGGAGCTCAGCACAAAGTCCGCGCCAAGATTGAGCGAGCCGACGCCGACGAGACCGGAGAGAACGAGACCGCCGACGGCGGCGAACAGGCCGCTGAGAATGTGGGAAGCCAGAAGCGTGGTGTTGACGGGGATACCGGAAAAGAGCGCGGCGGAAGGGTTGTCACCGGCGGCGAAGATGTAGCGACCGAGCGTGAGGCGGCGCAACAGGATGAAGCTCGCAATGCCGAGGCCGAGCCAGACAAGGCCCGAGACTGGCAGCATGCCGATCCGCCCGCGGCCGAGCCATTTCACCAGTTCCGGCATGGCATTGCCCGGTGCACCGCCGGAATAGAGAAAGCCGATGCCGGTGACGATGGCAGCTGTGCCGAGTGTTACCACCACGGCTGATGCCCGCAGCAGGGTGACGAGAAGGCCGTTGACGAGGCCAATGACAAGACCAGCCGACAGGGCGAGCGAGATGACGAGCACCGGGGCATAGCCGTTCCACATCGCATGGGAGACGATGAGGTTGACGAAGGCGATCGTCGCGCCGATCGAAAGGTCGAGCGAACGGTTCGCGACGACGAAGGTCTGGCCGAGCGCGACAATGCCGAGCGGCGCAGCCTGGCGCAGAAGGATCATGAGAAAGGGCAACGACAGGAATTGTGGTTGCGTGGCCGCGGCGAAGGCGCAGACGGCGACCAGGCCCCAGAAGGCCGGTGGCAGGGCGAGCAGCATGCGCTTCACAGGCCGGCCTCCTTGCGACGGAAAAGGCTGACGGCGAGCACCAGCATGGAGCCCTTCACGATGAACTGGTAGTAGGGAGAAACACCCGCGAGATTGAGCCCGTTGTTGAGAACGCCGATGATCAGCACGCCGGCGACCGTTCCGATCGGCCCGCCGATGCCGCCGGACAGCAAGGTGCCGCCGAGCGCTGCACCGAGCACGCTGTCGAGGCCGAGTGCTGTGCCGACATTGGGGTCGCCCGAGGCGAGGCGTCCCGTCAGATAGGCGCCGGCACCGGCCGCCATCAGCGCGGAGAGCATGTAGGTCGAGATGCGGATGTGGTTCGCCTCGACGCCACTCATCCAGGTTGCCCGGGCATTTTGCCCGGTGGCGTAGAGGCGCACGCCATAGCTTGTGCCGTGAACCAGCCAGACGGTGCCGGCGATGCCGCCCAGTATCCAGAACAGGCCGGCCGGCAAACCAAGAATGGAACCTGATGCCGCCTGGACGAGCAGGGTGGGCGCGACACCACCCGGTGTCGGCCGCAAAATCAGTGCAAGGCCCTGCACGATCGAGCTGGAGGCCAGCGTCATGATGATGGGGTGGACGCGCAGGACGACGCATCCCCAGCCATTGACCAGACCGACGGTGAGTGCGGCAAGAAGGGCGAGCGGGATCTTGACCGGGTCGGCAAGATCGAGCGTCAGGATCGCCGACGAGAGCGAGATGACGGCGCCGACCGACAGGTCGAAACCGGCACCCAGCAGGACGAAGGTCTGCCCGAGCGCGACGAGGAAGAGCGGTGCCAGCTGGCCGGCAAGGTTGGAAAGGTTCGTCTGCGAATAGAAGGTGGCCGGTACGGAGAGGGCGAGCAGGACGAGCATGGCCGCCAAAACACCGTAGGAAAGCGCAGCGCCCCGCTGGCGATACCAGAAGGCATCCTCACGGAAGCGGAAAAGGACGCCTGATGTTGCCGGCTCCGCTGGCTGGGTGCTCATGCCTCGTCTCCTTCCATGGCCGGCAGGGCGGCGCGCAGCAGTGCATCTTCGCTGGCGCCCCTTGCCTGCATTTCGGCGACGATCCGGCCGTCACGGATCACGAGCAGCCGGTCGCAGAGACCGATCAGCTCGGGAAGCTCCCGGGACGTGACGAGGATCGCACGACCCTCGCCGACAAACTGGCGCAACTGGCGGTAGATTTCCCGTTTGGCGCCGACATCAACCCCGCGCGTCGGCTCTTCGCAGAGCAACACGCGCGCGCCGGCCATCAGCCAGCGGCCGAGCACCACCTTTTGTTGATTTCCTCCGGAAAGATCGACGACAGGGGTCTTGGCATCGGGCGCCTTCACCGCGAGCTGCCGCATGACCTCGCCGATGCGCGCACCGAAATCCGGCAGCCAGGAGAGCAGGCGGCGACGGGCGATGTCGGCCGTCGCCATGTTCGCGCCGATGTCGAGCGATAGGAAAAGGCCGTCGTCCTTGCGGCTTTCGGGCACGAAACCGAGGCCCGTAGCCATCCTGCGCCGCGCGGAATGGCCCTCGATGTTCTTGCCGCCAAGCGTCAGGGAACCGCGCTGGGCACGGTCAAAGCCCGCGACAAGGCGCATGAGTTCCTGTTGACCCTGGCCCTCAAGGCCCGCAATTCCAACGATCTCGCCTTCGCGGATATCGAGGAAAAGGGGAGACGGGAGCCCGTCGCCTGCAAGGCCTTCCGCCTTCAGCAGGCTGGCGCCCAGCGTTTCGGCGCGCGGTTCGAACAACTCCTCGATCGGGCGGCCGACCATGCCCTGGATGACGTCGTCCACCGTCGTCTCACCGGTCGCCACGCAGCGCACGAAGCGCCCGTCCTTCATGATCGTGATGTCGTCACACAGGGCGAAGATCTCGCTGAGGCGGTGCGAGATGTAGAAGACGACCTTACCGGCCGCCGTCAGCCGCCAGATCAGCTTGAACAGTGTGTCGACCTCATGCGTGGCGAGCGCCGCGGTCGGTTCATCGAAAATGAAGACCGATGCATCGGCCAGCACGCCCTTGGCGATCTCCACCATTTGTTGATGCCCGACGCTCAGGGCGCCGACCCGGCGGCGCGGATCGATTGGCAGGTCCAGTGACGCGAGGGCCGCCGCCGCCCGGCGATGGATTTCGGTGCTACCCAGTTTGCGGCCGTTTTCCCGCTCGCGGCCGAGAAAGAGGTTTTCCGCGACCGAGAGGTTGGGCAGGAGAGAAAATTCCTGGAAGATGGTGGAGATACCGGCCTTCTGCGCGTCGCGCGGATGACCGAACGCCACGGCGGCACCGTTCAAACGGATCGATCCCGTGTCGGGCCGGTAGACGCCGGAAAGCAGCTTCATCAACGTCGATTTGCCGGCGCCGTTCTCGCCCATCACGGCATGGACCTTGCCGGCAAACCCGCGCAACTGCATCTGGCGCAGCGCGTGTACCGGTCCGAATGACTTGCTGAGGTTTTCGACCTCGATCAGGGGATGGGAAACTGCCGTCACGTCGGTTTTCGCGTTCTGCCTGTTTGCCGAGGTCGGACGGACCGGCCCAGGGGGCCGGACCGCGTCAACTCAATTGCCGTAGAGTTCCTTCAGCTTTTCATCCGGCAGGATGGAGCCGACCCAATAGGAATCGTTGAGGTCCGAGCGATAGAGCGTGTCGAGATCCTTGGCGGTGTAAGGTTCGGCGATCACCTTGTACTGGGTGTAGATCTCCTGGCCGTTCAAAACGCCGACGGCGGCCGCGACGCCTTCGGCGACCATCCAGGTCGGGTTCTGTGGCGCAATGGAATCGAAACCGGCGGCCTGGTTTTCCTTCCAGGCGCCGAAGAAGCCGTTGTTGGCCTCTCCGGTCATCGGCACCAGAGGGCGGCCGAGCTCGTTGAAGACCTCGATGCAGGCCTGTGTCATGGCGCCACCCGAAGACCAGACGCCGTCGATCTGCGGATGGGCAAGGGCGAGGCTCTCGCATGCCTTTCGGCCCTGATCGTACGCCCATTGCGCGTAGACCTCACCAACCACCTCGATCTCCGGGTGGGCCTTGAGGGCTTCGGCAGCGCCGGCCCAGCGATCCGTATCGACGGAGATGCCGGCAATGCCGCGCAAGGCGATGACCTTGCCCTTGCCGCCCATGGCCTTCGCCAGGAACTCGCCACCGTCGCGGCCGAATTTCACCTGGTCGGCCAGGATGCGCACCGTCGCCTTTTCGGTCTGCGCGTCGGCGGCGACGATCACCACGACGACGCCGGCATCATAGGCCTTTTCGAGTACCGGTACGACAGCGACCGGCGATGTCGGATTGATGATGATGGCGTCCACGCCCTGCGCCAGCATGTCCTCGACATCGGCGACCTGCTTGGCCGGGTCGAAATTGGCATCGGTAACGATGTAGCTCTCGATCTCGGGCAAGCCGGCCGCACGCCATTTTGCTTCCTCCAGAAGCTGGACGACCCAGCTGTTGCCGGTAAAGACGTTGGAGAAGCCGATCTTGTACTTGCCGTCGCGGCGTGGCTCGTAGCGCGTCACGTCGACCGGTTTTGCACCGTCGGCCGGGCCGAGGCCCGAGTTCAGCTCGATCACGCTCTCGGCCCCAGCAGTCGAAGCGAGAAGTATGCCGGTCAGCACGGCGCAGATGGCAGGAAATCTCATGATCGTTCTCCCTCTTGTTGGCCGGTCGCGCCGTCTTCATGCGCTGCATTAACTTGGGGCGATCCGGTCTCGTTGGGGGAACTCTATCATTGCCACAAAGAATGTAAAGTTTTTCCTTTGTGGCTATGTGTTCTGTATCATTATGTTTTTATTGTGTTTATTTTTTTGAAAATATTTTCATTGCCTGAAGTCGCCTGTCTGGCCGGACGCGAGGCCAGCCTTGATCTTTGCAAGGAGCCCGTCGCGATCCAGATCCGCAGACTGGCCGATATGGAAGGTGATGAGGCCGATGACGTAGTGATAGGCAAAGTGCGAGATCGAAGGCGTATAGATGTCGATTTCCTCGAAGACGGAGAGTTCGAGCAGGATGTCGGCCTTGCGCGACAGCGGCGTGTGCGGCGCGGTCAATCCGATGACCGCCGCGCCCTGCTGGCGGGCCATGTCGGCGGCTTCGAGTACCTCCTGTGAACGTCCGGTATGGGAAATGCAGATTGCCACATCCTCCGGTCCGACCAGGCTGGAGGCGATGCGCATGAAGTGCGGATCGGCGACATGGGTTGCTTCCAGCCCCAGCCGCATCAGTCGCATGGCGGTCTCGGCAGCGATCAGGCCCGAGACGGCGACGCCGAACGTGCGTATGCGCCGGGCAGAGCGAATGGCGCGGATGGCGTCGACCAGCGCTTCCGCATCGAGGCGGGTAAAGGTGGAGTTGAGAGCGGCGACGATCTGCTGGAGATAGAGATACTCCAGCCGGCCTTCCGCGATCTCGATCTCGTTCAGCGCCTGGACCGACTGGTGATAGTAGGGGCTCTGCGCGCTCTTGGCCTGCGCGATCGACAGTTTGAGTTCACGAAAGCCTTCGACCTCCAGGAGCCGGCTGAAGCGGGTAAGCGAAGAGGCCGAGACGCCGGCGGTTTCGGCTATCTCGGTGATTGAACCGCGCAGGAAAAAATCCGCATCTGCCAGGATCAGGTCGGCGATCCGCTTCTCCGCCTTCTTGAGGCCGGGATAGAGTTTGCTGATGCGGCTGAAGATATCGTTCATGGTTCATCACGCGATTCTGGAGCGATGAACTGGTATGAAGCACATCACTTCCCCGCGCAAACCTCGCGCACGGCGTCGGCCATGCTCTGAGTGAAGATTTCAAGCATCGCTTCACCCTTGGCGGCCGTTGCGAGCGTTGCATCGCCGAAGACGCCGCTTCGGCTGAGTTCCCCCATGGGACGTCCGCCCTGGAAGTAGCCGCGGTCACGATCGGGATATTCCCGTACGGCCTTTTCCATGTCGACCAGATTGGGTGCCACGGCGAGCATCAGCGAGGTTTCGAATTCGCAGGCATGGACGATGCCGTGCCAGGTCGGGCTTTCGCAGTGCTCGGCCATCACGGCAGTGAGGTTGGGGTAGAAAAGGCGCCAGACCTTGATGTCGGGGTGGTCCCACAGGCGCCGTGCGGCGTATTTCATGGTGGCGCTGTTGGCTTCGTGGCCGTTCACAAGGAAGACGTGGCGGACGCCGTGCCGGGCAAGGCTTTCGGCCGTCTGGCAGATCACATCCTCGAGCGTGCGTGCTTCCACCGTTACCGAACCCGGCGCATCGCGCCAGACCCAGGAATAGCCGAAAGGCATTGCCGGCATGACTGTCGCGCCCGTCGCCTCGGCGATGCGTGTTGCGAGCGCCTCGGCAAGGATGATGTCGACGCCAAGCGGCAGATGGTAGCCATGCTGCTCGGTGGCGCCTAGCGGCAGGATGACCGCGGGGAACTTGGCGATGCGCTCTGCAAAGGCATCGCGGCTGAGATATTTTGCTTCGACGGTCATGGGGTCTCGTATCGGCTTGAACGGTCAGAACTGGGCAAGCCAGCGCACCGGGTTCCTTTTGAAGATCGTTTCGATTGCCCCTTCGTCTATGCCCTCTTCCCGCATGCGCGGGATGAACGTCTTGGCGATGAAGGCAAAGCCCGGGCCGCCGCCGTAGCCGGCAAGATAGGAGGCCCGGCCCATGTCACCCGATATCATCAGGCGTTCGGTATGGCCGGCATCCAGCAGGGCCTTGATGCAGGCAATGCGGGTGCTGTCCGGGTGGTACTTTACCTTCGAGACGCCGTCGAACTGAACGGTCGCGCCGCGCCGGGCGATGGCTGCATGATAGTAGGGGTCGGGGTTGCGGTCGGAGTGGCCAACGACCACGCGCTCCAGCGCCACGCCCTCACTCTCAAGAATGTCGAGCATTTCGAGGCCCATCGTGCCGGCTTCGGTATGTAGCCATATCGGCGCGCCGGTTTCCTTGTGGGCGCGTGCGACGGCCCGCGTGGTCTTTTCCTCAAGCGGGTGGAGGAAGTTGTACGAGCCGCCGGACTTGAGGTGCCCTGCCTTGTGTGGGCCGCCATCCATGCCCTCCGACACGTCCCGGACCAGCTTGTCGGCGATCGCGTTGAGCGGGGTCGTTTCCACCCAGAGCGGAAAATAGGCGGCCTTGTTGAAGCCGCTGACGGCGACGACCGGTACACCGGCCTCGCGCGACATGCGCGCCATCGCCGCGGGGTTGCGCCCATAGTCGAGCGTCGTTGCCTCGACCAGCAGCGTGCCGCCGCTCTCCTTGAAGATGATGAGCTCGCGCAGCGAGCACTCATAACTGGAAAGCTCGAGATCCCGATCCTTCTGTATCGCGGGCGGATCGGTGATCAGGTGTTCGTGGCTGTAGACGAGGCCAAGACCATCGGTCCCGATATCTCCAAGCACTGTGCGGATTCTTCTCATGGGCATTCCTGATCAGGCGGGTGAGCGTGGGGCGCGATGGCTTTAGCTTAGCAGACGGATGGCATATTGCAATTATTTTCGTATATTCATTTTATTCGTGCCTATTCATTGAATTTGTGCAATTCTTTTTGTGAAAATGTTTTCCATATGGAGAGTGTAATGGCTTTCGTGCGGACCGTGGCTGGCGATATCAATCCGTCGGAGATGGGTGTGACCTATGCCCACGACCATATCTATTGCGTCCCGGCACTCTGGAAGGAGAAGGGTGATGCGGATCTGCTCCTCGACAGTCCGGAGGCGTCTCAGGCGGAGCTGGAGATCTTCGCCAGGGCAGGCGGGCGGACGATCTACGATGCGACGGCGATCGACTATGGCCGGGATGTGGGGACGGTGAAGCGCATTGCCGGGGCGGCGGGCGTGCAGGTGATCGCAACGGCAGGGTTCAACAAGGCGATCATGTGGCCGGCGCAGATGCCCGGCCAGGGCATGACCTACGCGCAGTGGATCGCATCGAAGAGCCGCACGGCACTCGCCGATCATGTCCGGCGCGAAGTCACCGAGGGCATGGATGGCACGGATATCAGGGGCGGCGTCGTCAAGTTCGGCACGGGCTACAACACGATGAGCGAGGCCGAGATCAAGGTGCTTCTTTCCGTGCTCGATGCGCACAAGGAAACCGGCGCGCCCATCCATTCGCACACGGAACTCGGCACGATGGCGCTCGAGCAACTCGACCTTCTCAAGCAGGAAGGGATCGACCCCACCCGCCTGACGATCGCCCATCTCGACCGTAATCCCGATCCCTGGCTGCATCGCAAGGTTGCCGAAACCGGCGCCTTCTTCAGCTTCGACGGCATTACCCGCGTCAAATACTATTCCGAAGACGTGCGCACGCGCTGCATCCTTGATCTTGTGCGGCGCGGGCACGAGGATCAGGTCATGGTCGGCGGCGATATCGCGCGGCGCACGATGTTTGCCAGCTATGGCGAAGGGGGGCTTGGCATGGGCTTCATCCTCGAAAAATGGGTGCCGCGTTTTGTCGAGGAGGCCGGTGAGGCGGGATTTGACGGCAAGGCTCTCATCCACAAGTTCATGGTCGCCAACCCGCAGCGGGCCTTCGCCTTCACGCTTTGATAGATCGTACAGCCCGGACGCCTGTCGCGACGCCGGGCTGGCTGCCGCCGCAGGCGCGAGGTTAGGGTGTTTCGGTGGCACCCTGTTGAGGGCCGCGCGAAACCTTGTGGGACAGCACGCTCTCAAGCAGTGCCTGGGCGCCAAGGACACAGTGACCTTTCTCCGCGCTCTCGGCAGGATTGTGGCTCAGGCCCTCCCGGCAGGGGATGAAGATCATTGCCGTGGGCGCAACGCGCGAGACATAGACGGCGTCATGGCCCGCGCCGGAAACGATATCGCGCGCGCTCGCGCCGATGCGCTTCACTGCCTGCCGAACCGTCGCTAGGCAACCGGCATCGAAATGCACGGCCGGGCTGTTCCACACCACGTCAGTCCGGGCCCGCTCCTGGCACTGGCTCCAAACAAGCTTTGCCACCTCGGCTTCCATCTGGTCGAGCCCGTCATCCGTCGGATGGCGCATATCGAGGCTGAGCGTCACCGTGCCGGGAATGACGTTTCGAGAGGGAGAGGCAATCGATAGCTGGCCTGTCGTTGCCATGCCTTTGAACCTGCGGGCGATCTCCTGTGCACCGAGGATGACCGCCGCGGCATCGGCAAGCGCATCGCATCGCATGTCCATCGGGGTCGAGCCGGCATGGGCTTCCCGGCCGGTGATGGCCAGGTCGTACCATCGCATTGCCTGGACGCCGGTCACGATGCCAATGTCGGTGGTATCCCGCTCCAGCAACGGCCCCTGCTCGATATGCAGCTCGAACATTGCTGCAAAGCGAGTTTCTCCCAAAGGGGCCTTGCCGCGATAACCGATTGCGTCGATGGCCTCGCCGAACGAAACGCCATCGGCATCCACGCGGCTGTCGGCAAACGTCTGGTCGAAGACGCCGGCATGAACGCCTGAGCCGACCATGGCGGGCGCAAAACGTGCGCCTTCCTCGTTGGTCCAATTGACCAGCATCAGCGGATGTTCCGCTTCGTAGCCCGCGTCATGTAGCGTGCGGAGCACTTCCAGCCCTGCAAGCACGCCGAGAATCCCGTCGAACTTCCCTCCGGTCGGCTGCGTGTCGAGATGGCTGCCCATGGCTATTGGCAGCGCATTCCCATTGGTACCGGGCCGCAGTGCAAACATGTTGCCAACCGTATCGACCTTGACGCTGCAGCCGATGGCCTCGCATTGTTCCCAAAGCCAGTCGCGGACATTCCTGTCTGCCTCAGACAGCGTCAGCCGGCCGATACCGCCTCCCGCGATGGCGCCGAAGGCCGATGTCTCCATGATGGTTTGCCAGAGGCGTTCACCGTCGATCGTCAGATTGTGCATGCGTCGTCGTCTCGTGTTTCCTGTCCAGAGTACATGCCGTGGCGGTGAAACCGCCACGGCATCGGCGGTCCTAGAGCGCAATGCCGACGGACTTCACCTCGGTATAGAGGAGGATGGCTTCGTAGCCTTGTTCACGCCCCCAGCCGGACTGGTTGAAGCCGCCGAACGGAAGCGCGGGGTCGATGACATGGTGGGTGTTCACTCCCACCGTGCCCGCCTTCAGCTTCTTGGCGACCTTGTGGGCACGGCTGACATCGCGCGTGAAGACGCTGCCGGCCAATCCATAGATCGAGTTGTTGGCCTCCTTGACGATAGCGTCGATGCCGTCGTCATCGAAGGTGGCGACGACCAGAACCGGCCCGAAGATCTCCTCCTTGACGACGGACATATCGGGAGTGGTTTCCGTCAGGATGGTGGGTTCGAGGAAATATCCTTCCGTGCCAGCGCGTTTGCCGCCGCAATAGAGCTTCGCACCCTCGGCAAGGCCCGCCTTCACATAGGCGCTGACGCGGTCGAACTGTTCCTGGGAGACGAGCGGGCCGATCTGTGTCGTGGGGTCGAGGCCGACGCCGATCGACATGGATTCGGCAAAGGTCTTCAAGCCGCTCAGGATGGTATCGGCGATGTCCTTGTGCACATAAAGACGGGTTCCGGCCGTGCAGGTCTGGCCCATATTGTAGAAGATGCCATAGGCGATGGCGGGGATCGCGACAGCGGGATCGGCGTCGGCAAAGACGATCATCGGCGACTTTCCGCCGAGTTCGAGCGAGACCTTTTTCAAGTTGCCTTTGGCAGCGTCGAGGATCTTCTTGCCAACCTCCGTGGAACCGGTGAAGGCGATCTTGTCGACGTCGGGATGGGCGGCAAGTGCCGCGCCGGCAGTTTCGCCATAGCCTGTCACCACGTTGAAGACGCCGGCCGGGAAGCCGGCCTCTTCGACCAGTTCGGCAAGGCGCAGGGCCGTCAGCGGTGTCTGCTCGGCCGGCTTGAGGACGATCGTGCAGCCTGCAGCAAGCGCCGGCGCGACTTTCCAGACGGCCATCATGAAAGAGAAATTCCACGGCACGATCTGGCCGCAGACGCCCACCGGCTCCCGCAGCGTATAGGCATGGAACGGAGCACCGGCCGACAGCGGGATGGTCTGGCCGCAGATTTTCGTGCTCCAGCCGGCCATGTAACGCAGCAACTCGTAAGAAAAGGCAATGTCGCCGTTCCTGGCGTCCGTCACCGGCTTTCCATTGTCCAGCGCCTCGAGCTCCGCCAGTTCGTCCGCATGCCTTTCGACGAGATCACCAAGCGTCCAGACGAGCTTTCCGCGGTCGGCCGGTGTCATGTTTGCCCATGGGCCGTCATCGAACGCCTTGCGGGCGGCGGCAACGGCGCGGTCGATATCGGCGGCCTTGCCCTCCGGAACACGATCGAAGGCCTCGCCGGTCGCAGGGTCGATGATCTCTATGGTGCCGCCTTCGGCGGACGGAACCCATTTGCCGTCGATATAGAGCTTCTTTTCCTTCGCCACGAAGCGGGCGGCATCCGCGCCAAGGCGCCGGAGAGTTACGGGTGCGTTCATGGTGCTCTGTTCCCCTTGTCGATCTTCAGGCTTTGGCGGAAATTTCGTTGGCGGTGATCAGGATGACCTCGCCGTCGAGGATCGGCTTTGCGATGCCGAAGAAGCGGGCGACGACGTCGGAATTGTTATGCAGGTCCATCGCGGCGCGATCGTTAAAGCGCTCGTATGTGGCAAACAGGCAGGGGTCCTGCGCATCCTGGGAAATATGGAAACCGATCGTGTTCGGCTCGTTGGCGCGCACATGCTCGGCAACTTCGAGTAGGGCCTGGGCCATGGTCTGCTCGTAGCCCTTGCGGGCACGGATGACGGCGGTGATGGTGATCATGGTGACCTCGTTTCTGGGTGTTGAAGGGGATCAGGCGGGCAGGAAGTCACCCGCCAGATCGGCATCGTGCAGTTTGGCAGGGTCGATCTCGCCGGAGAGCTGGCCGCGCTTGATGACGAGGACCCGGGTGGCAAGATCGCTGATGAAGTCGAGATTCTGCTCCACGAGCAGGATCGAAAGGTTGCGTGAGCGGGCGAGGGCCTTCAGCGTGTCCTTCATTTCCTCGATGATGGACGGCTGAATGCCTTCGGTCGGTTCGTCGAGCAGGATCAGCTTCGGATCGGCACAGAGGCAGCGGGCGAGGGCGAGAATCTGCTGCTCGCCACCGGAGAGCACCCCGCCGGCCCGCGACAGGATCGGCTTCAGCCGTGGCAGTTCCTCGATGATCTGATCGATGATCGCCTTGGCCTGCCTCGGGCTCTGGTGGGCGGCGCCGACGCGCATGTTGTCCATCACCGAGAGCGCCGGGAATATCTGGCGTCCTTGCGGGACGTAGCCGATGCCGGCCCGGGAACGGGCGGCGGGAGAGGCCTTGGTCACATCGTGGCCCGCAAGATGGATGCTGCCGCCGGTCGCGGCGATGTGCCCCATCAGCGTGCGCAGAAGCGTCGATTTGCCCATGCCATTGTGGCCGAGAATGCCGACGAATTCGCCCTGTGCGATCGAGAGGCTGATCCCGAAGAGGATCGGAATGCGGCCATAGCCGGACTGGAGATTTTTGACGGTCAGGAGATCAGGCATCATGTTTTTTCCCCAGATAGACATCCCGGACCGTCTGGTTCGCGAGGATGCTTTCCACATGGCCCTCCGCCAGGATGCGACCCTGATGGAAGACTGTGATCTGATCCGCGATCATGCGGATGAAGTGCATGTCATGCTCCACGACCACGACGGTATGGGTGCGGTTCAGGTCGCGGATGATGGAAGCAAGGCGCTCCACCTCGCCGTCGGTCATACCGGCTGCCGGTTCGTCGAGCAGCACGAGGTCCGGATCACTGGCGACAACCATGGCCAGTTCCACGAGTTGGCGTTGTCCATGGGCCATGCGACCGAGCACGTTGCCCCGCAGCGATGAAATGCCCACCCGCTCCATGACATCAGCGATCTTCTCTTCCCGGGCGGCGGTGTTGTGGACCGTGCGGAGGGCGAGCCACAGGTTTTCATGGGCGGTGAGACCGTCGAACAGACTGGGCACCTGGGTCTTCACCCCGATGCCGGCACGGGCGATCTCGTGCCGCTCCCTGCCGGCGATATCGTCGCTCTTGAAGAGGATGCGCCCTCGGGTTGGCTTGTAGGTGCCGGTAAGGCAGCGAAAGAAGGTGCTCTTGCCGGCGCCGTTGGGGCCGAGAAGACAACGCAGTTCGCCCTTCTTCAGGCGTAGATCCACGCCGTCGAGTGCCTTTACACCGCCGAAATGCATGGCGACGTCCTGCGCTTCGAGGAGATAGTCGCTCATCGTGTGGCCTCCCTGCGCATGTGCCCTTGGGACTTGCTGAAGGGGAGACTGATGCGGGCAAGGAGCGCGGCGAGAGCAGGCTGGATGCCGCCCGGGACGAAGACCACGAAAACGATCAGCACCAGCCCGAGCACGATGTTTGGGTCGACAAAGCCGAGTTTGCCGAGCGCTGCCGCCGCGATTTGCAGGGCGAAGCAGGCTGCGACCGGGCCCAAGAGCGTGCCAAGGCCGCCGACCACCACCCAGATCAGCACCTGCGCGGCCATGGAGAGGCTGAACATGGTCGGGCTGACGAAGACGGAGTTGGCAAACAGCAATCCGGCCAGCCCAGCAATGCCCGCAGAGATAACAAAGACGGCGAGCTTCAGGCGCTTGGCATTGTAGCCGAGCAATTCCGCCCGCATCTCGTTTTCCCGCACGGCAATCACCGCGCGGCCGAAGCGGGTGGCGATCAGCCACTTGCAGAGGGTGTAGGTTGCAAACAGGGCGATGCAGGCGAACACGAACATGTTCGCAGGGGACAGCGGAGCGCCGGTAAACGGCATTGTCAGCAGCGGTGTGTTGGGAATGCCGTTGAAGCCGCCGAGTCGCGCCGCGCCGATCCGCCAGGCGTCACCGCCGGTGCTGTTGATCAGCTTGAACAGGATGAGCGTGACGGTAAGCGTAATGACGCCGAGATAGACATCGCTGAGGCGGCCATAGAAAAGGAAGTAACCAAGGCCGGCCGCGAACAGGGCCGGGATCCCTATGGCGAAGGCTGCTGCAAGCGTCGTGTCGCCAAAGTTGATGGCGGCAATGGCATAGGCATAGGCGCCGAGGCCGAAGAACGCCGATTGGCCGAAGCAGAGGATGCCGCCATAGCCCCAGAGAAGCGCCAGGCTCAGCGCAAAGATGCCCATGGACATGTAGAGCGTGACGTTGATCAGCGTGTAGAGCGGCGCGACGGTGGGGAAGATGATGATCGCTGCCAGCATGGCGATGGCTGCGAGTGCGATATGCGTGCCGCTGGCCCGGCAGAATGTGGACAAGCTCATGGTGCCCCCCTGAAAATGCGGCCGGTGATGCCTGTCGGCAGGAGACGCAGGAAGATGGTGGCGGCAAGAAGCAGCGCCACGTCACCGAGAACCGGTGTGGTGATGAAGGTGGACACCGTGTTGATGCTGCCGAGCAAGGTCGAGCTCAGCGCTGTACCGGTGATGACGCTGGCTCCGCCGGTGATGACCGTGATGAAGGCCTTGGCGACATAGGCGACGCCCATGGTGGGCAACACGCCGGATATCGGGGCCAGCAATCCGCCTGCCAAACCGCTGAGGGCCGAGCCGATCGCGAAGGTGACGGCGTAGACCCGCGAGGGTTCGATGCCCAGGGACGAGGCCATTTCCCGGTTCTGCATGGTTGCCCGGGCAACCAGGCCGACGCGCGTGAAGCGCAACACTGCATAGCCTGCGGCAAAGATGACGAGGACGATGCCCGTCAGCACGAAATCATAGGCGCCCAGACTGTATTGGCCGATACGGAAACTGCCGACCGGGGCAGCGACGCCGACGACGCGATTGCCGAAGAAAGTGGTGGCAAGGCCGATGAGCAGCAGGCTCAGGCCCCAGCTTGCCAGCATGGTATCGACCATGCGGCCATAAAGGCGGCGCATGATGAGGCGCTCGACCAGCACGCCGAGCAGGGCCACGCTCAGCGGCGCGACCACCAGCATCGCAAGCCAGATGTTGACGCCGGCCTGCACGCTGAAGATCGCTGCAAAACCGCCGAGCATGATGAACTCGCCATGGGCAAGGTTAATGACCCGCATCATGCCGAAGATGACGGCAAGCCCGACGCTGACAAGCGCGAGGTTGCCGACCGCTCCAGCGATCTGGAGCAGCACAACAAGAAAATAGTCCACTGGATTTGTCCCGGGTGGCTCCCGGTGCGCGGCCTGCCACGCGCCGGGAGGCAATGCGTCAGCGATTACTGGATGACGTATTGCTGGTTGTCGTTCGGGTTGGCGACCAGGTCGCAAACGGCAGCCGTGTCGGCCGGCGGCTGGTTCGCGAAGCTTTCGAGGATTTCGAAACTGTGGGTCTTGACCCGGCCAAAATGGACGTCCGTGGCGCAATGGTGCGTCTTGGGATCGATCGTCGAGGGGCCGCCAGGCCCGTCAACCGTTGAGCCACTCTCGATCGCCTCTATGACCGCCATGCGGTCGAGGGAATTGGCTTTCCTGACGCCGTTTGCCCAATGGTGGACGGCGTTATAGGTCGCCGAGGCATGCTCGGTCACATAGGGCGCCTTGTCGCCGAACTTCTGGTGGTAGCGCTTCACGAAGGCCTCGTTGGCTGGCGACTTTATCTCCTGGAAATAGCCGAATGCGGCCATGACGCCGTCGGATTCCGCAGGCGTCAGGACGATATGTTCGTTGCCGCCGCCGAAAGACGTGGAGACGATCGGGATCTGGCCCGTCATCCCGGCCGCCGCCCACTGGCGGAAGAAGGCCATATGGTTGCCGCCCACCAGGAGCGTATAGATCACGTCAGGCTTCTCGCGCTGGATCTTCTGGATTGCCGCGCTGAAATCGGTGACGTCGAGCGGGAAGAATTCCGCAGCAATCACTTCTCCGCCGGCTTGCGTAGTGAAGTCGCGTACCCACTTGGCGGAAATCTGACCGTAGTTGTAGTCGGCAGCGAGCACATAGACCTTCTTGCCGAAGTTCTTGATGGCAAAGGGCATCAGCTGGCCGATGGTCTGCGAAGGGGTCGAGCCCGTCAAAAAGGTATTGCGGTCGCAGACGCCGCCCTCATAGAGCGGCGAGTAGAAGTAGAGTGTCTGGTACCGACCGAGGATCGGCCGGATGGCTTCGCGGGAGGCGCTGGTGATGCCGCCAAAGACGGTCGCAGCCTGCAGGCTCGTTGCCGCTTCCGTCGCGAACTGCGTGTAGAGCTGGATGTTGGACTGCGGATCGTATTTCTGGACCTTGATCTGGCGACCGAGCAGGCCGCCGGCCTCGTTCAGTTCGGCAACGGCAAGATCGAGGCAGGCGTCGATCGGCTGGCCGTAGATTTCGAGGCCGCCGGAAAGATCGTAGATGCTCGCAATCGTGATGTCGTCAGCCGCGAAGCTGCGATTGACCCAAGGAGCGGTCAAGGCGGCGGCCGTACCGCCGAGAAACAGGCGTCTGCTGATTTTCATGAGTTCACCCTCTTCTTAGTAGATCCGAATGGACGTACGAATTCGTCCCGGCAGACGGGTGTCTGCGGGGTCGGCCCAAACCGATGGGAACGGGCAGGCGGTCTTCGTGCGGTCAATAATATTTATATATTCAATATTTTCTTTTTCAAGTATTTTTTGCCAGCAACGGTTTTCAAGCCGTGGCTTCCGGAAAGCCTGTTTCAAAACAGCAGGATATGAAGGATTGGAAAGGCGCCTTCGCAGGGACGTGCCTTCTGATCGCGGGCGAGGAACGTGCCTCCGATTGTCGAAACCGGAGAGGGGAGGTCAGATGGCGTCGAAGCTGCGAAGAATCTCGAACTCGGTGCCGTCGGCGCGGGCAAGGTAGGTCGGCCCGGAAACGACCCCGTTTCGGATCGTGGTCACGCCGCGGGGGCTTTCGAAGCTGAGGCCTTCGAAAGCCTGTGACAGAGCGTCGATTTCCAGTGATTGTGCGCGGGTGGCCAGGGCACCGAAGAAGCGCAAGCCCTCATAGCAGGCCTCGCTCAAGACACCTTGCACGGGCGCCGTCACGCCGAAGGCATCCCGGTAGCGCTTCAGGAAGGTGTCGTTCTCCGGTGTCTGCAGCGCGCTGAAGTAGCCGGCGGCACAGAACAGGTTCTCGGTGTTGTCTGCGCCGATTGCCAGCAACGTGTTTTCCTCCACAGCACCCGAGAGACGGAGGATATGGCGGGACAGGCCGCGCTCGGCAAACATGCGGTTGAAGGGCACGCATTCCGAGCCGACTAAAGAGAGAAAGACGATATCAGGGTCCGCTGCCCCGATCAGGTCGATGAGGTGCGTCGTGTCGTCGCCAAGTCCGACATATTCCTCTCCGATGATCTCGCCGCCCCGCTGCAGGACGAAGTTGCGCACCCAGTTGTGTGAAGCCCGGGGCCAGACATAGTCGTTGCCGACGAGAAACCAACGCTGCGCGCCCTGGTGATCCATGAAATGGCTCACGGCGCCGGAAAACTGCCGTTCCGGCACCTCGCCGATGCTGAATACCCTCTCGCCCTCCGTACCGCCTTCAAAGAGTGGAGCGAAGACATAGGGTACCCGGTCGGCCAGGGCGCGGGCAAGTTCGACCCTTACTGAGGAGAGGTGGACGCCGACCAGTGCATTGGCGCCCTGGCGCTCGACAAGGTCGCGGGCACGCTCGACAACGGCTTGCGGGCTGCCGCCGGCATCGGCGGCCAGAAGCTCTATCTGTCGGCCAAGGATGCCGCCTTTCTCGTTGAGCTCGGCCGCGGCGAGAACGGCGCTGTACTGGCAGGATGGCCCCCAGATCGCATCCGCCCCCTGGAAGGGGACGAGCAACCCGATCCGGATAGGCTCTCGTTTGCGCGGTACGGACATGTTTTGGTGACCTGCGCGTTTGGAAAGCAGGGTCTGGCGTAAGGGAACCCGGCTTTGGCGCGAAGAGGCTGGGTTGCGCATCCAGATGCCGCTGGCCCCGCCGGCCAGAGCAGAATCGAACGTCACGGCGTTCTCCCTTTTATTCTACGCTCCACCCTGGACGACACGCTCCGCAACGGCGGATTGTGATTTTTTTGTTTTCGTTGGGCCCCGCCTATGCGGCGGGACTGAAGCACTATATATATAGTTTCCGATTAAACAATTGCTCATTAAAGAATCATGGCCGAACGCTCGCTCAACGAACATCTTTCGCATCTGCTCGCTCAGGCGAACCGGCACCTCAGCCGCCAGTTGACAGCCGAGGGCGTGTCGCTGGATCAGTGGCGGCTGATGAAGGTTCTGTCGGAGGCCGGTGGGCTGCCGATGGGCAAGCTTGCCGAGGAGCTGGCGCTCAATTTGCCGACGCTCACAAAGCTGGTGGATCGCATGGTGCAGGATGCGCTCGTCTATCGGGTTCCCGACCCCGCCGACCGGCGCAAGGTGCGAATGTTCCTTTCCGACAAGGGGGCCTCGATGCTTGCCTCGCAGAACAAGCGTGTCGAGGAGCATGAGGCGAAGGTCGAGGACAACTACGGCAGCGAGGATGCCCAGCGCCTGAAAATCATGCTGGAAAGCTTTATCAAGCAGATCGTATAACGCGCAGCATTCCCCCCGCGCGGCAGAAGACGGAACACGCGAAGGCCGGCTCCTGAGGGAACCGACCTCTGTTCGACGTATGGTTGACGCTCAGCGGGCCGGATTGGGACCAATGCGCTTGCCGTGGTGAGTACGTTCCTCGCCCTTGTGAACCATGGTGACGGCATAGTCGATACCCATGCCATAGGCACCGGAATGTTCCTTCACGATGGCGGTGACAGCGTCATAAGTCTTCTTGTGGGCCCAGTCGCGCTGCCATTCCAGGAGCACCTGCTGCCAGGTGACCGGGACGACACCGGCCTGGACCATGCGATCCATGGCATATTTGTGGGCATCCATCGATGTGCCGCCGGATGCATCGGCGACCATGTAGATTTCGTAGTCGGTGTCATGCAGGCAGGAGAGGGCGAAGGTGGTGTTGCACACTTCCGTCCACAGGCCGGAAACGATGATCTTCTTGCGGCCGGCCGCAGCGTTCCGAGCGAGCGCGTCACGGACGTTCTGGTCGTCCCAGGAATTCATCGAGGTTCGCTCGAGGATATCGTTTTCGGGGAAAACGGCGAGCAGCTCCGGATAGGTATGGCCGGAGAAGGAGTCCGTCTCGACGGTCGTGATGGTTGCCGGAATGCCGAAGGTCTTGGCCGCCTTGGCAAGCCCCACGACGTTGTTTTTCAGCGCCTGGCGGTCGATCGACTGAACGCCGAAAGCCATCTGCGGCTGCTGGTCGATGAAGATGATCTGGCTGTTTTCCGGGGTCAGGACTTCGAGTTTCCTGGACATGTCTGTCTCCTCTCTGGTTTGGGGGGAAGGGTTCCTCGCCCTTGCCCTTTCCGTTTTGCGTCGGTGTGTTTCGATAGAGACAAGGTAGCGGCATTGATTGTGTTGGAAAATTGCAATAATAATTCGCAATGAATTGCGATTATAGAAATAATAGAGATGAATGACTACAAGGCCCTGCGCATCTTCTTGCTGGCTGCCGAGAAGCGAAATTTCGCCCAGGTGGCGCGGGAACTCAACATGGCGCCTGCCGCCATCACGCGCACCATCGCCGCGCTGGAAGAGGAGCTCGGTCTTCAGCTCTTCGTGCGGACGACGCGCCAGGTGTCCCTGACGACGGACGGCGCGATCTTCGCCGCGCAGATCCAGCCGGCGTTCCAGGCGCTCGAAACGGCGCGCAAGGACATCATGGATGCCCATAAGACGGACCAGGGACGGCTTCGCATCAGCGCACCGACATGGTTCGGTAAGGCCGTTCTGCCGCCGATCCTCTCCGGGTTTCGAAAGCTCTATCCGAAGATCAATTTCGAGATCTCCCTGGCCGATGGCTTCGTCAACATCCTCGACCAGGATTTCGATCTTGCCATCCGAATCTCCTCGGCGCCTTCCGACAAGTTCACGATCTGGCGAAAGGTCTGCGTCATCCCCCGCGTGCTCGTGGCAGCGCCCGACAGCCGGTTCGCCGCCATGGACCATCCCGGCGAACTGACGCCCGACGAGTGCCTCGCCTATAGCGGCGAAAGCCGTCGGGAAGCATGGGTGCTCTCGGACGGCAGCGCGAACATCGAGATTTCCGCCGGCCGAAGCTTCAGCGCGAACAATGGCGACGTCTTGGCCGACATGGCGGCGGAGGGCGCTGGCGTCACGCTGCTGCCGCGCTTTCACGTCGCAGCGCATCTGAAGGCCGGTCGGCTGGTGCACGTGTTGCCGCGCTGGTCGCCGCCCGAGCTGTGGCTGACCCTGTACTATCCCCCGTATCAGACGCTGCCGCCACGCATTGCCGCCTTCTCGAAATATTTCGAGCAGCACGTGCCTGCCTATATGTCGGCGCTGCAATAGGGGAGGCTTATGCCATCACGGCCTTGATCGATGGCTCCGTTTGCAGGGTGCGCGGGGGCGATCAGGATCGCCCCCGCGTGTTGCAATTGTCACGTCAACGGGGAACGATGCTTCAGGGCGCTTCACGGGCCTCACCCTTCCGCGCCAGCACGAAATCGTACTCCACCTCCCAGAACGGTCCGGCGAATTCATAGGCCTTCGCCCGCGGCGGGTCGTCCACGCGCCGAAATTCCGCGAGCAGGCTCTGCTTCACCCCGAAGACGGCATCCGAATTGATATAGGGGTCGTCCGGGTCGAAGATGTGGGTGATCAGCGTTTCGAAACCCTCGGCCTTGAGGATGTAGTGCAGGTGTGCCGGACGGTTGGGGTGGCGGCCGAGATGCTGGAGCATCCTGCCGACCGGGCCGTCATGCGGAATCGGGTAGAATTTCGGCTTGACGGCGCGGAACCAGTAGCGCCCGTCCTCACCCGTTCGGAAAACGCCGCGCAGGTTGAATTCCGGCTGGATGCCGAGCTGCTGGACGTCGTAGAACCCCTCGTCGTTGGCCTGCCAGACATCCAGCACCGCGCCCGCGATCGGCCGGCCGGCCGTGTCGAGGATGCGGCCCGAAATGACCATGTCCTCGCCCTTCTGGTCGAGGCAGATATTGGCGCCCATCGGCAGTTCCGGCGCATCCTGCACATGGAATGGCCCGAGCACCGTGCTTTCCGAAGCGCCGGAGGGTTTGCGGTTGTTGATGGCGTCGACCAGCATGGACACGCCGAGCGTATCGGAGAGCAGGATGAATTCCTGCCGCCATTCGTTGCACATCTGGCCGGTGCGGGTGAGGAAGAGGATCGCCTCCATCCACTCCTCCTGCGTCGGCTCGATCTCCTTGACGGCCTCGTGCAGCTTGCGCGTCACCACCTCCATGATCGCCTTCAGCCGCGCGTCCCTGGCGTTGCGGTTGCGGCCGGCGACGACCTCGACGGAGTTTTCCTCCGTGAAGAAACCCTTTTCATGCTCGTCCATCACGCGTCTCACTTTCCAAGAATGGCGGTCAGCACCCGGCTGAGGTCGCCGGCCGGATCAGCGGAATTTTCAGCATGCCGCCAGCAGACATGGTGGTCGGGGCGCACCAGCACCACGCCGCCGTCGCGCACCTCGCTGAGATTGGCCCAGTCGCCGGAAAAATCCTGCCATTGCTGGCGCGGGCCGATGGCATGGGCGGCGATCTCGATGCCGAGCGCCCGGCCGACTGTCCTTGCAGCCTCGATCCAGCCCTGCCCGCCGGGGCCGGTCAGGACGGTGAAGCGGCCATGGCCGGCAAGGTCGAGCGTCGAGACCTTTTTTCCGTCCTCGGAAAACAGCCAGGCATGGGGCAGGCGCGCGCCGGGCCAGGTGGTCTGCTGGAAATGCAGCTCCGGGTCCTTCACGAAGGCGGGTTCCGGCTGGCCGTCATTGACGACGGCGTCGGAGCGGTAACGCTGGTTCATCTCCACGCCATGGGCGTCGAACTCGTAGACCTTCGCGGCGATCGCCTTGCGGATAGCGGCCCGCTGCGCCTCGGCGGCGGGCGTGTCGTTGCAGCGGGCGTCCATGTTCTCCTGCATCTTCACGGGATCGACGGAATCCAGCAGGCCGAGCGCCTTGAAGATCGGGCCGAATTCCTCGATCGACTTGTTGGCGCGGGTGACGATCTGTTTTGCCACCGGCGCGCGCTCGGCCTGGTAGCTGTCGAGCAGTTTTGCGCCGGCCTGGCCCTTCAGCACATGGGCGAGCTTCCAGGCGAGGTTGAAGGCGTCCTGAATGGAGGTGTTGGAGCCGAGGCCGTTGGAGGGCGGATGGCGGTGGATGGCGTCGCCCATGCAGAAGACGCGGCCGTTCGAAAGCGTGGTGGCGTACATGTTGTTGACGGTCCAGGTCGAGACCGACTTGATCGTCACGTCGAGATCGGCGACGCCGACGAGATCGCGCACCACCTTCTTCGCATGGGCCTCGTCCACGGCGGGGGCAGGCTGGTTGATGTCGTAGCCCCAGACGATCAGCCATTCGTGCCAGGGGCGCACCATGCGCACCAGCCCCATGCCGATGCCGCCGACATCGGCGCCCGGCTGGAGGACCCAGTAGAGCACCGAGGGACGATGGGCGACATAACGCGACAGGTCGGCCTCGAAGAGGATGTTCATCGAGCCGGCGACGCCCATGCGGCCTTCGAAGGCAAGGCCCGCATGTTCCGCCACCTTGGAATTGCCACCATCCGCACCGACGAGATATTTCGAACGCACCGTGAACGTCTTGCCGGTCAGCCGGTCGAGACAGGTGGTGGTGACGCCCTCGCCGTCCTGCTCATGGCTGACATATTCGGTGGAAAGACGCGCCTGCGTGCCGCGCGAACAGGCGGTGCGGAAGAGCAGCGGCTCCATGAAGGTCTGCGGCAGGTCGTTCATCAGCGTCGGCGAGGAGAGCTGGTGCTCGGCGCGCGAGGTGGGGTGCATGCCCCAGCTCTTCATGCGGCCGATTTCTTCTCCCGCAAGCGCGGTGCAGAAGACGTTCTCGCCCATCAGCTCCTGCCCGGCGGCGAACATGTAGGCCTCGTCCTCCACGTCGCGGCCGAGATCGCGCAGCACTTCCATGGTGCGCTGGTTGGTGATGTGGGCGCGCGGCGTGTTGGCGAGCCAGCGGTAGCGGTTGATCACCATGTTCTCGACGCCGTAGCTGGAAAGCAGCGCCGCGGTGGCCGAGCCGGCGGGGCCGGTGCCGATGATCAGTACGTCCGTGGTGATGTCAGCCATGTGAGGTTCCTCCCTGATGGATGGCGGGGCCGCCGACGAGTTTGCGGCGGACCGGGAAAAGCTGGATGCCGGTGCGGTCGGAGAAGGCGCCCCAGAGACCGCGCGGCGCGAAGAGCATGACGAGGATGCCGGCAAGGCCGAGCATCAGGAGATACCAGGAGCCGTAATCGGCCATGAGGTTCTGCAACAGAAAGAACAGGATGACACCGAGGATCGGCCCTTCGATGGTGCCGATGCCGCCGATGACGACGATGAAGATGACATAGGCCGTCCAGTCGGTGACGGAGAAGGCGGCGTCGGGCGAGATGCGGGCCTTCTGCACATAGATCAGCGCGCCGGCAAGGCCGGTGAGGAAGGCGGTGGCGAGATAGACCAGCGCCTTCATGCGCCGCGCATCGACGCCGACGGCGCGGGCGGCCTGCTCGTTGTCGCGCACGGCGGCAAGGCCGAGGCCCTGCTTGCTGCGCAGGAGACGGTAGATGAAACCGATGGTGGCGGCGGCAAGGATCAGCGCCAGCCAATAGGTGATGGCGTCGCTTGCCTGCGCAGGTTTCATGCCGAAGAAGTCGCGCAAGAGGGAGACGCCGGCCATGTCGCGCACCGCCTCGCGCGGCAGCGAGGTGCCGGTGCCGCCGCCGAGCGCCTTCCACTGGGCGAAGCTGAGGCGCACGACCTCCGCCACGACCCAGGTGCCGATGGCGAAATAGGGGCCGTAGAGGCGGAAGGTGAAGAAGGCGGTGGGAATGGCGAGGAGGACCGACAACAGCCCGGCGATCAGGATCGCCAGCAGCGGATCGACGCCGAGAAGGATGACTGTGCCGAACATGGCATAGGCGCCGAAGCCGACGAAAACCTGCTGGCCGACGGAGATCAGCCCGGCATAGCCGGCGAGCAGGTTCCAGCTCTGCGCCAGCACCAGCATGGTGAGAATGAAGAACAGGTCCTGCACCGCGCCGCGCGAGACGAGGAAGGGCGCGGCAAGGCCGAGCGCCAGCACGGCGGCGGCGAGAAGCAGCGAGACCGACGAGGCCTTGTTGCGGGTTTCGACCTTGAGGGAGGGGAGGGCGATGCTCATGAAAACACCTCAATCGACGGCGCGCGGGAAGAGGCCGCGCGGCTTGACGAGAAGAACGGCGAGGAAGGCGAGATGGCCGGAGAGGATCTGCCATTCGGGATTGATGGCCGCGCCGAGCGTCTGCGCGACCCCGAGGATGATGCCGCCGGCCAGCGTGCCCCACAGCGAGCCGAGGCCGCCGATGATGACCGCCTCGAAGGCGTAGATCAGCCGGGCCGGGCCGGCGGTCGGGTCGAAATTGGCGCGTGTGCCGAGATAGAGCGCGGCAATCGTCACCACGACCATGGCCAGCCCCGTCGCCATGGCGAAGATTTTGCGCGGGCGGATGCCCATAAGGCCAGCCGTTACCGCGTCGTCCGACGTGGCGCGGAAGGCGCGGCCGAGCGCGGTGCGGTAGATGAGGAGGTTGAGGCCAACGATGACGGCGACGGCCGAGAGCAGGGCCAAGAGCGGCATCAGGCCGATGGTGACGGGGCCTGCCGCCATCGAGGCCGTCTCCAGCGATCCCGCGGAGATGCGGCGGCTGTCGGCTGAAAAGCCTTCCAGCAGGCCGTTCTGGATGACGATCGACAGGCCGAAGGTGACGAGCAGCGGCGGCAGCACGTCCTTGCCGAGCGTGCGGTTGAACAACACCTCCTGCAAGACATAACCGAGCGCGAACATAAGCGGCGCCACGAAGAGCGCGGCGAGGAAGGGGTTGAGGCCGAGGGTGGAGACCAGCACGAGCAGCAGGAAGGCGGCGAGCACGATGAGGTCGCCATGGGCGAGGTTGACCAGCCGCATGATGCCGAAGACGAGGCTGAGGCCCGCCGCGAACAGCGCATAGAGCCCGCCGAGCAAAACGCCCTGGACGATGGTATCAATGAGGCTCATGGCGCTGGGCTCCGAAATAGGCGGCGTGGATGGCGTCGCGGCTCAGATCGTCCGGCCGGCCGGACAGGGTGGTGCGCCCCTCCATCATGCAATAGACGCGGCTCGCCACCTTCAGCGCCTGGCCGATATCCTGCTCGACGATGACGATGGAGGCGCCCGAGGCGCGGATGCGCGGGAAGGCGGCGTAGATGTCGCGCACCACGACGGGGGCAAGGCCAAGGCTGATCTCGTCGCAGAGCAGCACATCCGGATTGGCCATCAACGCCCGGCCGATCGCCACCATCTGCTGCTGGCCGCCGGAGAGCGCCGTCGCCGGGTTGTTGCGGCGCTCCTTCAGGATCGGGAAGAGCGTGTAGACGCTGTCGAGCGTCCAGACGCCGCGGCGCTTGCCATAGGCGCCGATGAGCAGGTTCTCCTCGACGGTCAGCGAGGGAAAGAGACGCCGTCCTTCCGGCACCATGGCGACGCCGCGCGAGAGGATGTCGGGCGCCGCGAGCGCGCCGATGGCCTCGCCGCGGCAATGGATGGTCTCGGCGGCGCTCTTCAGCACTCCGGAGATGGCGCGCATCAGCGTCGTCTTGCCGGCGCCGTTGGCGCCGATAATGGCGATGGTCTCGCCGGCCTCGACGCGGATATCGACGCCGAACAGCGCCTGGAAATCGCCGTAGAAGGCGGTGAGCCCCCTGGTTTCGAGGAGCGCGGTCATATCTCGATCCCCAGATAGATTTCCTTGACCTCGCGTGAGGCCATGATCTCGTCCGGCGCGCCGATGCCGATCACCCGGCCGAAATTCAGCACCAGCAGCCGCTCGACGACAGATGTCAGCGCATGCAGAACATGCTCGATCCAGATGACGGCGACGCCCTTGGCATGGATGGCGCGGATGGTGGCGACGAGCGACAGGCATTCGCCCTCCGTCAGCCCGCCGGCGATCTCGTCGAGCAGCAGGAGGCGCGGCTCGGTGGCGAGCGCGCGGGCGAGTTCCAGGCGTTTGCGCTGGAGCAGCGTCAGGCCGCCGGCCGGCACATTGGCCTTGTCGAGAAGGCCGGTTTCGCTGAGAATCTCGGCACAATGGTCATAGGCCTCCGCCTCGCTGCGCCTGGCGCCGAAACTGCCGGCGACGAGCAGGTTTTCGAACACGGTCAGCTTTTCGAAGGGCTGGGGGATCTGGAAGGTGCGCCCCATGCCCGAAAGACAGCGCGCCATCGGCGGCGTGCGGGTGACGTCGGCGCCGGAAAAACGGATCGTGCCGCTGTCGGCGGCGATCGTGCCGTTGATCAGGTTGAACAGCGTCGACTTGCCGGCGCCGTTCGGGCCGATGATGCCGAGCGCCTCGCCCTCCGCCACGGAAAAGCTGATGCTGTCAGCGACGGTCAGCGCGCCGAATTTCTTCGAGACCTTGTCGAGTTCAAGCAATGTCATGGGTATCCTCCAAGCCTGCGGATTTTCTCACCCGCAGGCCTTCCTCACGCTCAGGCGATCGCTTCCATCGTGCCGCCGACGGGAATGGCCGGCGCGGTCTTGTTGTCGGTGATGACGAGGTCGTAGCCACCGCCCTCCTTCAGCCGCCACTGGCCGCCGACGAGCGGCGTCTTCGCCACGTTCTTCGCCGCAAAGGGCGGCAGGCCCGCGCCGCCCCAGGCGACATTGCCCACCAGCGTATCGAGCTTCGTCGCGGCGATGGCCGCGGCGACCGCGTCGCCGTCCGTCGGGTCCTCGGCGCGGGAGAGCGCATCGACCGCGAGTTCGAAGAGGGCATGGGCAAAGCCGATCGGCTGCGTCCAGGGCCGGCCGGTCGCCTTGGTGAAGGCGGCCGCGACCTCGGCCGAGCTTTCGCCCGTCAGCGAGGATGTGAACGGATGGCTCGGCGACCACCAGACTTCCGAGGACAGATTGTGCCCGGCCGTGCCCAGCGCCTCCACCGCCTGCGGGAAGAGCAGCGCCTTGCCGATCGAGGCCACTTTCGGCACGAAACCCTGCTGCTTGGCCTGGTTCCAGAAGGTGGTGAAATCGGGCGGGATGACGACGCCGGTGATGATCTCGCACTGGCCCGCCTTGAAGGCATTGATCTGCGCGGAAAAATCGTCGGTCATGTTCTGGTAGCGGCCGGGATCGTTCAGCGAATAGCCCATCTTTTCGAGCACGGGCGGGAAGCCGACCACCTTGTCGCCCCAGGCATTGCCGTCACCATCATTTGGGAAGAGGCCGCCGACCTTGCGGTTGGTCTCGACCTGCGCCCACATGTTGGTGAAGACGGCGATGACGTCCTCCAGCCCCCAGAAGAAGTGGTAGGCGTAGTCGAAGGGTTTCCACGAGGCGGGATCGCCGGGATTGCCCTGCTGGCCGATGAACCAGGGCTGCCAGGGCGCGACGGTGGAGATGCAGGGCATGCCCTCCGCCTCGCAGGTCGTCGCAACCGGATTGGTCGTCTCCGGCGTCGAGGCGACGAGCACCAGGTTCACCTCGTCGTCGACGATGAGCTGTTTTGCCACCTCCGCCGCCCGGTTGGGGTTCGACTGGCTGTCCTTGACAACAATCTCGTAGTTCAGCCCCTTGGCCTTGGCGACCGAAAGGAAGGCGTCAATGACAAAACTGTCGGCTTCGCCGAAGGCGGCGAGCGGGCCGGTCTGCGGGCTCACATAGCCGAGCTTGATGGCCGCATTCTGCGCCAGCGCCGGCATGGAGAGGCCGGATGTCAGGGCCGCGGCGCCGCCGGCGGCCGTCGTCTTCAGGAAATCGCGTCTCGTAAACATGATGGGTTCCTCCTCCCGTTCCCTTCCTCCCGAAGGGTGTTGTCAGTCCGGCCGCCGGCCCTCCCAGGCCGCCTGCAGCAACGCGCGGATCGACGGCCGGTCGATTGCGCGCGGATTGCGATAGGGGTTTTGCGTGGCGATATCGGCGGCAAGGTCGAGATCGCCTTCCGAAAGGCCGAGATCCCTCAACGCCAGCGGCGCTCCCGCCGCCCTGGCGAAATCCCAGAGCCCGCCGCCGACCGAACCGCCAAAAATCTCCGCCACGGGGGCGAGCAGATCGGGCACGGCGACGGCGTTGAAGGCCGCGGTGTGCGGCAGCATGATCGCATGGGTCTCGGCATGGGGCGTATCGAAGGTGCCGCCGAGCGTGTGGCAGATCTTGTGGTGCAGCGCCATGCCGACCGTACCGAGCACCGTGCCGCAGAGCCAGGCGCCGTAAAGCGCCTCCGCCCGCGCCTCGCCGTCGCCGGGTTTTTCGATGATGCCGGGCAGGCTTTTGCGGAAGGCACGCAGGCCCTCGACAGCCATCAGCGAGGAAACGGGGTTGCGATCCTCGGCGTAAAGCGCTTCCACCGCATGGGCCATGGCGTTGAGGCCGCTCGTCACGCTCATGCCGACCGGCAGGCCGAGGGTGAGCTGGGGATCGTAGATCACCACCTCCGGCAGGATGCTGACGCTGCGCACCGTCGTCTTGCGCCCGCCCTCGGTCTGGCCGAGGATCGGCGTCACCTCCGAACCGGCATAGGTGGTGGGGATGACGATCTGCGGCAGGTCGGTGCGATAAGCGATCGCCTTGCCGAGCCCCGTCGTCGAGCCGCCGCCGAGCGAGACGACCGCGTCCGCCGCGGTCCGGCGCACCACATCCATCGCCTGTTCCGTCACATCGACGGGCGTGTGCATGACCGCCCCGGCGAAAACCCCGGCCGCACGGGCGCCCAGCGTTTCCGCCAGCCTCTCCGCATCCGCCTTCTGGTGCGGCGTTGCCAGCACGAGGGCGCGGCGGGCGCCGATGCGGTCGATCCAGTCGCCGACCGTTGCGGCCTTGCCGGCGCCGAAGACGATATGGGCCGGGCTGGTGGAATAGACGAAATCGCGGCTCATGCCCTTGCTCCCTGTTTTGCGCGCGCCAGCACGAAGGTGAAATCGAGCCGCCAGCAGGGTTTTTCCCCCATCCGCTCGAAACGGCAGACGAGTTCCGGCTTGACGGCGAAGAGCGGGTCTTCGGCGAGATGTGGATCGCTGCCGTCGTAGAGGTGGGTGACAAGCGTTTCGAAACCCGATGCCTTGATCAGGAATTGCAGATGCGCCGGGCGGCGCAGCGGCAGGCCGGCCTTCAGCAGCAGCGCGCCGACCGGCCCGTCGTCGGGCACGCCATAGCCGGCGGGCCGGACGGTGAGATAATGGAAGCGCCCCTCGCCATCCGTGCGGAAAAGGCCGCGCAAGTTGAACTCCGGCTGGAGATCGGGCTGCTGGTTCTCGTAGAGCCCGGCGGCGTTGGCCTGCCACGTGATGATCTCCGCCCCCGCGACGGGTTCGCCGTCGAGATCGACCACACGACCGAAGACGGCGAGGCGCTCGCCGACGCCGTCGAGCGAGATATCGCTGCCCAGCGCCCGGGCCGGCGCATCGGCACGGAAGAACGGACCGCGCAGCGTGCCCGGTGTCGCCTGTTTCGGGCGATGGGCGTTCACCTCCTCGACCAGCGCCGTCGCGCCGAGCAGGTCCGACAAAAGCACCCATTCCTGCCGCCGGTCATCCGAGGCGTGGCCGACATCGGTGAGGAAGGCGATCAGGCTGCGCCACTCGGCGGGCGTCGGCTTCAATTCGCGGATGAGGGCGTGGAGATGCGTCACCGTGCCGATCAGCGCCTGCCGCAACGGCCCCTCTCCAACGGCTGTAAGCCGCCGGGAAAACACCTCCGAGGAGGCGAGGGTATCGACAGGGACGGCCATGCTGTTTCCTCCAACCTTGAGGAGACTGTAGCAAGGCGCGGCATGGGCATTGATGATTTTGTTCGGCAGGAATATAACGGATCGTTATGAAGATAGACGAGCGCCACCTGATCCAGCTTGCCGCCGTCGTCAGGACGGGCGGCGTCACCGAGGGCGCGGCGCTGCTCGGCCTTGCCCAGCCCGCCGTCTCGCGCACGCTCTCCATGCTGGAAAAGCGCCTCGGTGAACCCTTGTTCCTCAAGGGCCGCCGCCCCCTTCAGCCGACACCGCTCGGCCGGGCGCTCGCCGATCACGGCCAGGTCATGCTCGCCGCCTCGCGCAAGGCTTCCGATACGATCGAGAGTTTTCGCGTCGGCAAGGGCGGCACGGTGCGCATCGGCGGCACGCCCTTCTTCATGGATGCGCTGATCTCAAACATGATCGCGACCTTCCAGACCCAGCATCCGGATGTGCGCATCGACCAGATCTACGGCTATTTCCCGGACCTGCGCGCAGCCCTCAAGGCCGACCAGATCGACCTTGCCATCTGCCCCATCGATATCCTCGACGAAGGCTCGGGCCTCGAATTCCAGCAGATCCTGCCCGGCCGCAACGTCGTCGCCTGCCGCGTCACGCATCCGCTGCTCCTCAAGCGCCGGCCGCAGCCGTCGCATCTGCTGGATTACCCCTGGGTCGCCCCGCCGCCGGGCAGCCCGCTGCTGGCAGACCTGCGCAGCATGCTGCTCTCCTTCGGCGCGACGGAGCTGCGCATCCGCTATACCGGCGGCTCGTTGTTCAGCGTCGTCAACTACCTGAAGGGCACCGATGCACTTACCGTGCTGCCGCACGGCGTGGTCTTTGCCCAGCGGAATGAGAAATCGATCACGGCGTTGCCCATCAACGTGCCGCATCCCGAGCGTGCACTTGGCCTTCTGAAGCGCGGCGATGCGCCACGCATGCCGGCGGTCGATCACTTCGCCCGCCATGTGCAGGCTGGGTTCGATACGCTGAAGCACCTCATCAAGCGGCATGAAGAGGCGATCGTCTGGGGTGTTTGAGGAGGAGCGCCGGGCCTTGCCCGGCGCTGGTGTTCCAAACGCTCAGCCGTTGATAAAGGCGAGCGCGTCGGCGTTGAATTTTTCGGCGTCGATTTCGGCAAGGCCGTGCGAACCGCCCTTGTAGACGAGCAGTTTCGCATCTTTGACGATCTTTGCAGATTTTTCCGCGGAGGCGGCAACCGGCACGATCTGGTCGTCATCGCCGTGCACGATCAATGTTGGGCGATCTATCTTCTTCAGGTCTTCGGTGTAGTCGATCTCGGAGAACTCGTGGATGCAGTCGTAGTGACCCTTGATAGAGCCCATCATGCCCTGCAGCCAGAAGGATTGACGCCGGCCCTCGCTGGCCTTCGCGCCGTCACGGTTGAAGCCATAGAAGGGCATGGTCAGGTCCTTGAAGAATTGCGAACGGTTGTTCGCTGTTCCCGCGCGAATGCCGTCGAAAACCTCCAGCGGCGTGCCCTCGGGATTGGCATCGGTCTTCAGCATCAGGGGTGGCACGGCGCCGACCAGCACGACCTTCGCTACGCGGGCAGTGCCGTGGCGGCCGATATAGTGGACGACCTCGCCGCCACCGGTGGAGTGGCCGATCATGACGAGGTCTTTCAGGTCGAGCTTTTCGATCAGCTCCGCAAGGTCGTCGGCATATTGATCCATGTTATTGCCGTTCCAGGGCTGGTCAGACCGCCCATGGCCGCGCCGGTCATGGGCGATGACACGAAAACCGTTCCGGCCAAAGAACAGCATCTGCGCATCCCAGGCGTCTGCCGAAAGCGGCCAGCCGTGGGAAAACAGGATCGGCTGGCCCTTGCCCCAATCCTTGTAGAAAATCCGGGTCCCGTCTTTCGTCGTGATGGTGCTCATCAGTATGCTCCTTGCTTGGTTATGGCTTGGGCGGCAACGGTGGTGGCTCCGGCGTCTGCCGGGAGCCCTGTGAAGAGGCTGGCTTACCGGCGGGAATGCATTGGCCTGCGATGGCGTTCAGTGCTTTCCGGCGGCCAGCAGGTGTCGGACGCGGGGTGGTTCTCCGCCACGATGGAACCGGCGCACATCCTCCTGGAGATCGGCATCCGCCTTGGAAACGCGGCGATGCTGGCGCAGGTGCTCGGCCCAGGATTCGACGAAGAACCATTCGAGGACGATGTTCGGATCGGCTGCATCCTCGGTCACGCCCCAGCCATAGGCGCCGTCACGCCGTCGTTCAGTAGAGAAGCGATGGAGGGCCTGAAGGAATGCCGTGCGGTCGGCGTCGTCGATGCGGTACTCCACGGTGATCAGCACGGGGCCACGGTCATGGTCGACGGGTTCGGCGGTCAAGGGTTCGGGCCAATGGTTGGAAGGCACCAGATCCGCCTCGCCCCTGGGCAGGTGCAGCCGGTGGAAGACAAGGCCGGTTATGACGAGGCCGGCAGCCGCGACGAGGAGCGTCGTGGCGATGCCGAGCGCTTCGGCGATCGTGCCCCAGGCGAGGCTCCCCGCTGTCATCGCCCCGTTGAACACGGTGAGATAGATGGCGAGCGAGCGGCCGCGCACCCAGTTGGGCAGCACGGACTGGGCCGTGCCGTTGAGCGTGGTGAGCGCGGTGATCCAGCCGGCACCGAGGAGAAGCAGCAACAGGATGGCCACCCATTGCGGTGGGGCAAGGGAGAGCGCCGCCATCACCAGTGCTGCAGCGAGGGCCGCCAGCAGCATCAGCCCGTCCACATCGAGCCGGGTGCGCAGCAGCGGCATCAGGAAGGCGCCGCCGATTGCGCCGGCCCCGACCGCGCCGAGCAGCACGCCGTAAAATCCCGCCGTGCCGCCGAGAAGATTGCGCGCCACCAGCGGCAACAGCGCCCAGACTGCGCTGGAGAAGGCGAAGAAGACCGCTGCGCGCACCAGGACGACATGCAGGTCCCGGCTCGATCGGGCATAGCGCAGGCCGGCGCGGAAGGCACCGAAGAACCGTTCGGAAAGCGCGTCCTCGCCTTCCGTTTTTCGCCGCCACCACAGGAGGGCGGAAACGACGAACACGTAGCTGATGACATCGACGCCATAGGTGACGGCAGCCCCGAAGGAGGCGAGCAGGACACCGCCAAGCGCTGGACCGATCGCCCGCGAAATGTTGATGCCCAACGAGTTGAGAGCGATGGCGCCCTTGACGTCCCCCTTTGTCACCAGTTCCGGAACGATCGCCTGCCAGGTGGGAGCCATCAGCGCCGCGCCGATGCCACCGACGAAGGTGAAGGCGACGAGCGAGGTGACCGTCTGCAGGCCCGTCGCTGACAGGGCCAGCAGGCAGAGGCTCGCCGAGGCGAGGATGAGCTGGATGGCGATCAGGAATTTTCGGCGGTCGAGGATGTCGGAGAGCACGCCCGCAGGAATAGCCAGCAGGAAGATCGGAAAGGTGGATGCGGCCTGGATGAGCGCCACCGCCGCCGGTGCCGCCGATAGGTCCGTCACCAGCCAGGAGCTGGCAACATCGCGCACGAAGGTACCGATATTGCCGATGATCGTCGCCACCCACAGCACGGCGAAGACCTTCTCGCGTAGCGGGGCGAACGCGCCCGCGCGAGGGGTGTTGGGGGCTTCGGCCATCAGCTCCAGTCCTCTTTCGCGCCGTTCTTCCAGCGGTGCAGATCATACCAGGCGACCAGCATGAACGCACCCGCAAGTCCGAGATGCTCGAAGAAGGAGTTGGTGGCCATCATGCGTGGCATGCCGGATGGCATTTCCCAGAAGCGCAACGCAATGAAGGTCGCCATCAGCGTGAAGCCGGCAAGCGCCAGCGCGCCGATCCAGCGCCAGAAGCCGGAGAGCACCATGGCCGAGCATGCAAGCTCGACGAGGATGATGGTCGCGGCGATGGGGGCAGCGGGGGTAAGGCCGAAATGCTCCATCTCGGCGATCGCGCCGTTGAAGTCGAAGAGTTTCATCACGCTGCCCTGGATGTAGGCGGCGCACAGGCCCAGCAGCGCGATCCAGCGCACCGGATGGTTGATGACGAAGCGCGCGCAGACCCTGGCGGCGCGCTGTTCCATGGTTGCGGACATGATGCCTATCTCTCTGTTTTCCACTATTCGAATATCAATTGCCCCATGGGTGCGCCGGACGCATTCTCCTCATACCGCCCAGCAGGCGCAGCCGAGCGCGCCGAAGAATCCCTTGAGATCGCCGACCGGCAGTTTCGATGTCCAGGCGGCGGCATGGTCGTGGCCGTGCACGCCGCAGGCGCTGGCGCAGCCGCATGCCGAGATCGCCGCCCGGCGCAATGATCGTCTGCCCGCGCCTTCCGGCTCCGCCCAGGCCGCGTAGCCGCCGAAGGTCCTGACCGGGGACCAGTCGGGCATGGGCGGCGGCACAGAGTTTTCGTCGAGGTTGTCGAAGTCGCCTGCGCCATAGACAACCCTTCCACCGACCATCGTCAAGTCGGAGGTCAGGAAGGAGATTTCGTCTTCTGCGCAGGTGAAGAAGTCCTTGTCGGGGATGACGAGATCGGCGAACTGGCCCACTTCGATGCGACCCTTCCTGCCCTCCTCGTTGGAGAACCAGGTGACATTTTCCGTCCACATCCGAAGCGCCGTTTCGCGATCAAGGCAGTTGCGGCGTGGATAGAGCGCGGTGCCGCCCACCGTCTTTCCGGTGATCATCCAGGCGAGCGAGATCCAGGGATTGTAGGAGGCGACGCGGGTCGCGTCCGTGCCGGCGGAGACCTTGACGCCCTTTTCCAGCATGCGGGCGATTGGTGGCGTCGCTTCCGCGGCCGCATGCCCATAGCGCTCGACGAAATATTCGCCCTGGAAGGCCATGCGATGCTGTACGGCGATACCGCCGCCGAGCGCGGCGACACGATCGATCGAGCGTTCCGAAATTGTCTCGGCATGGTCGAAGAACCAGTTGAGACCGGCGAGGGGGATGTCGCGGTTCACCGTCTCGAACACGTCGAGAGCGCGGGAAATCGTTTCATCGTAGGTGGCGTGCAAGCGCCAGGGCCAGCGATTTTCTGCAAGGATCCGCACGACCGCCTCGAGGTCTCCTTCCATTTCCGGCGGCATGTCCGGCCGGGGCTCGCGGAAGTCCTCGAAGTCAGCGGCGGAGAAGACGAGCATCTCGCCTGCGCCGTTGTGCCGGAAGTAGTCGTTGCCCTGCTTGTATTTGACGGATTTCGTCCAGTTGAGGAAATCTTCCTTCTCCTCCTTCGGCTTCTGGGTGAAGAGGTTGTAGGCCAGCCGCACGGTCATTTGGTTCTCGTCGGAGAGCTTCTGGATGACGGCATAGTCATCCGGATAGTTCTGGAAGCCGCCGCCGGCATCGATGACGGAGGTGACGCCGAGCCGGTTCAGTTCGCGCATGAAATGCCGGGTAGAATTGACCTGGTAGTCGAGGGGGAGCTTCGGTCCCTTGGCGAGCGTCGAATAGAGGATGCCGGCATTGGGTTTTGCCAGAAGCAGGCCTGTCGGATTGCCCTTCTCATCGCGGCTGATCTCGCCGCCGGGCGGGTTCGGCGTGTCCCGGGTGTAGCCGACGGCCCGGAGCGCGGCGCCGTTGAGCAGCGCCCGGTCATAGAGATGAAGCAGGAAGACCGGGGTGTCGGGTGCCACGGCATTGATCTCATCGAGCGTCGGCAGCCGCCTTTCGGCGAACTGGTGTTCGGTGAAACCGCCGACGACGCGCACCCATTGTGGTGGCGGCGTGTTTGCCACCTGCCGCTTCAGCATATCCATGGCGTCGGCCAGCGAGCGCACGCCGTCCCAGCGCAGTTCCATGTTGAAGTTGAGGCCACCGCGCACGACGTGGGTATGGTTGTCGCAAAGGCCGGGCAGTGCGCTTCGGCCCTTGAGGTCGATAACCCGCGTGGCAGGCCCGGCAAACGCCATCACCTCCTGCTCCTCGCCGACGGCAAGGAAGGTGCCGGCGGCAATCGCCACGGCGCTCGCCTTCGGCTTGCTGCGGTCGAGGGTCGTAAAACGGCCATTGCGGAGGATGAGGTCAGCGGTCATCGCTTCGGGCTCCTGTTGGGCACGCGCGGAAACGCCACTGCCCAAAGCAAGGGCGGCGGCCGTTGCACCCAGAAAATTGCGGCGTGTCGGCATCATGTCTGTTTCCTGTCTGGCGGTTCGCCTCCCTTCGGCAGTTCACCGAAGACGTGCGGTTTGACGTGATGGTGCAGCCAGGATTGGCCTGCCATCTCCCGGCTCCAGAGCGATCTGGCGAGCGGCACGAGCTGCTCTCCGGCAAGCATGCCGAGGAGACTGACCAGTGCGACCACCGGCGGCGCTGGGGAGCGCACATTGAGAAGGCTGTAGATCACGCCGACGAGCAGGCCGGCGCCGAGCGAGAGCAGATACAGTTTCATCGCTGCGTCCTCCATCACGGATCGAGCGCCTCACAGCAGGAGCAGAGCCTGCAGAGGGGTAAGGCAAACGGCTCAATGGCCCTCGGACGCACCGAACATGGTTTTGGCGTAGATGATGCCGAGGCCGTAAGCGCCGCCGAATTTTTTTGCGATGCCTGTCGTCAACTCGTAGGTTTCGGCCCGGGCCCAGTCGCGCTGCAGCTCGAGCAGGTATTGCAGGGCAGTCATCGGGCGCACGCCCGCCTGCACCATGCGGTCCATGGCGCGGTCATGAGCTTCTGTGGAGATGTCACCGCAGGCATCGGCGATAACATAGACCTCGAAGCCCTGGTCGAGCGCCGATAGGGACGGACCGACGATACAGACCGAGGTCCACAGGCCGCACATGACCAGCCGCTTCTTGCCGATGCGGTTGACCTCGGCAATCACAGCGGCGTCTTCCCAGGTGTTCATCGAGGTGCGGTCAAGCAGCGGCTGGCCGGGAAAGGCGTCGGTGATCTCGCTGAACATCGGCCCTGAAAAGGACTTCTCGGCAACCGTCGTCAGGATCGTCGAGACGCCGAACCCCTTTGCGCCATGGGCGACGAGAGCCGCATTGTTGCGCAGGTTCACCGCGTCGATCGATTTGGTCGCAAAGGACATCTGCGACTGGAAGTCGATCATGATCAGCGTGTGGTCGGCGGGGGATATCAGGAGGCTGCCTGGGGTGGGCGTGGCGTTCGGGGTCATGGACTTCTCCCTTTCTGGATGCCGGTTGGAGGTCTCCGGAACCCGAACTATGCCTTTCCGCCTTCTGTCGTTCTTGTCGCCTATGTCTGTCTTTTGAACATTTTGTCAGGTTTCTGAGTTGAATTTTCGTGCCTTTGCACGCTGACGGTACCTCTGGTCAGAACCTCCGGCTGCGCCGCCAGGCCCCCGGCGAAACTCCGACGATACGGGAGAAAATCCGCGTGAAATGGCTCTGGTCCGCAAAGCCGCAGGCCGCTGCGATCTCGTTGATCGAGAGCACGGAGCGAGCAAGCAGGTCGCGCGCCTGGTCCATGCGTTCCTGCATCAGGAACTGGTGTGGCGTCTTGCCGGCCGTCGCGCGAAAAGCTCTCAGGAAAGCCCCCTCGGAAAGGTTGCAGGCATGCGCCAGTTCTCGGATGGAAAGGTCGCCGCCGAGACGGTTGCGCATCCATTCCCGGATCATGGCCATATGGCGCGGCGAAAGGCGGCGGCCGGCAACCCGTGCGGCCGCCGTTGTGCGGCCGGCATCGCCGTAGCGGTGTGTGACGTGAATGCCGATCGCCACCGAGAGTTGGTCGACGAACAAGGCACTGCGTTTCAGTTGATCGTTCGTCGGGGCAAAAAGCGCGCCCATCAGTCCACCCAGCACGGGATCGGGTTGCGCATTGCAAGCCCGTAGCCCGCTGACGCCTTCGAGGTCTGCACTGTCGGCCATGCGCTCGATCGCGCAGGGGCCGATCTCGATGAGCGCGAAGTCAAATGACCCGGTCAGCTCGGCGCGATAGGCATCCTGGAAGGAGCGCAGATAGACGGTGTTCTCGGCGAAGTCGTGCAGGGTCGAATGGTACGGTTGGAAAATTCGTCGCCGGTGGCCGCCCGCAAGCGAGAGCCCCAGCAGGTAGCCGCGGCTGGTGGCAGGCGTCGCTACGGGTTCGGGCGGCGCCTTCTCCGCCTTCTTGCGATAGAACGTCATGCCGCCGGCATCGATGCGGCGGTCCTCCGCAAGCCGGGAGAGGCTGCACCCCAGGGTGTCCCGGGGCAAGGAGACAGCCGTCATCGAAGAGGCATTGCTCACGCCTTCATTCCTCTGAACCTTGTCTCCCCTTGAGGCAATTTACGCCGTGCGGGCCGGGTTCGCCAATCCAGAAATTTTAGGGTCGGTTGTCGCGGCGGAAGCGCGCCGGCGTCTCACCCGTCACCGCGGAGAAGGTCTTCGTCAGATGGCTCTGGTCGGCAAAGCCGCAGCTGATAGCGATCTCGGCGATGGAGATGTCGGTGCGCAGCAGGTCCTTGGCGTGGGCAATACGATATTCCATAAGCCAGCGCGCGGGCGTGCGCCCGAAGCTCGCCTTGAAGGCCTTTATGAAATAGCTTTGTGACAGTTCACAGCTTTCCGCCAGCTCGGCAATCGAGAACCGGCCGTCGAGGCGTGTGGAAAGGAACTCCAGCGCGCGTTTTTCCTGCCAGGACGCCAGCGTGCCCTTGCGCTCGGCGGGGAAGTAGACGCCGCCATAGGTTTGAGTGAGGTGCGTCAGGATGGCCAGGCTGACCTGGTCCACGAACAGGCGGCTGGCCTCCCGCGGCCGTTCCAGCGCCGGCAGCAGTGCCTGGGCGAGGCCGAGCACGACGGCATCGACCGTGCCGGGCGGGCATTTGAAGCCCGACAGTTCGGGTCGGCCCAGCTCGTCGGCGAAGGCACGAACATGCCAGAAGGGAACCTGAAAGCGGACATTGTCGAAGGGCGAAAGATGATGGCAGCGCCATTCCTCGCGAAGATCGGTGATGGCAAGCGCTCCCTTGGGGTGCCCGCCTTCGAAGACCAGCGCCTCGCCCCGCCACAGCCGGTGCAGCCGGAAGTCGCGCAGCTGCGTGATGATGTGGAAGGCTTCCTCCCGCACGCTCGGTGGATCAGGAGCAAGATCGTCCCGGTCACAGCTCAGCCGCGTGATGACGAGTGGCGCGGCATGCAGGGTCGATCGGTGCAGGGCGGCGGTCGGGTCGATCGGGTCTGCGTCGTTCACCGTGTCCTCCTGCAATTGGTTGATGGACGGATAAAGAGTGCGTGTTTTCCCCCTGCCGAGGCAAAGGATTTTCCTTAGTGAAGGCGGTCCGTATATGCGTGCTGGCGGAAGGTTCGTGTAAAACCGTCGTCAGTTTCTCTGGCGCGCTCTGCGCGGATCCATATCAGCCATTGTGCGGGTGTCAGGCCCGTCGCGTCCTTGAATTCTTTCAGGAATTCATCCTCGGCAAGGCCCGCGGCCGTGGCGAGAAGGGAAAGCGGTGGCTCACCGTGCTGCACGGTGTGGCCACTTTCCGGCACTGCTGCTCCCGGGCGGGATGACTGCGGCGTGGCTGCCGAGGCATCGTCGGGCGTTTCGCCATACTGATGCAGGAGATGGGCGCAGATGGCGACCGCCATGTGACGCAACAGCGCCGGCGGCGAGGGTTGTCGGCCGCCTCCGAGCAAGACGAGGAGGGCCGTCCCGAGATTGCTCAGCACGCTGTCCGGCCTGCCGCGCCGGCAGGCCAGCCGGCGCTTTTCCGTGCTTTTGGAAAGGGTTGCGGCCTCCTCGAAAAGCGACTTCGGCAGGACGAAGGCCAAGGCGTTCAGCCGGCTGTGCAGGCGAATGGCGGCCCCTTCGTCGAGATCGACCAAGCAGATCGATCCGCGCTCGTAGCAGCGAACTGGCGTGCATGTTCCGTCCGGCCGAATATCCGCATGATCCACATCATCGAGATAGAGCATGAGAAAATAGGCGCTGCAGGCGGGAAGATGGATGTCGCACGGTTCTCCCATGCCGAGATCCTTGCGGATGCTGGTGACGGAGAAGGTGGCGGATTTGATGGGGACGGTGGTGAGGCTGGGCGCTTCAGGTGTCCCGAAGCAGAGGCCTACGCAGCTGAGTTCTTTTTCTGGAAACGTCAACGGCAAACTCTCAATCCCTCCGGCTGAGCGATATCATCAAGGCGAGACCGGATGTTGCGCGACTTTAGGCCAGCCCGGTGCTGCATGCAACGCTCGGCGGCAGCCGCAAACAATTGCGATTAAGTCAATAATAAATGAATTATTATGTCTATTTTTATTTGGCGCCTGCGGATTTATCTGTTGCTCAACGAAGATATCCACGAGTGAGGACAACACCATGCTTACCCAGATCAAAGGCTTGCATCACGTCACCTCCATGGCTGCCGACGCCCAGGAAAACAACGATTTCTTCACCAAGACGCTCGGTCTGCGTCGGGTCAAGAAAACCGTGAATTTCGATGCGCCGGACGTCTACCACCTCTACTATGGCGACGAAAACGGCTCGGCCGGCACGGTCATGACCTATTTTCCCTTCCCGCACATCGCCAAGGGCAACCGCGGGGCGGGCGAAGTTTCCGAAACCGTGTTCTCTGTGCCGAAGGGCTCGCTCGGCTATTGGAAGGAACGATTTGCCGGAAAGGGTCTTGTTGGCCTCGCCGGAGATGAAGCCTTCGGCGAGAGGCGCCTGCGGTTCCTCGGCCCCGACGGTGACGGCTTTGCTCTTGCTGAGGTCGATGGTGATCGGCGGCTGCCTTTTGCCGGCGGACCGGTGCCCGGTGACGATGGCGTGCACGGCTTTCATGGCGTGACCATGCGGTTGCGCGACGGCGGGGCCACCGGCGAACTGCTGACGTTCATGGGTTACGAGGAAATCGATCGTCGCGGCGACCTGACACGATATGCCGTCAAGGACGGCAACGGCGCCGATTTCATCGATCTCGAAGTGTTGCCTGGCGCGCCGGCAGCGCGGCAGGGAGCGGGCTCCGTTCACCATGTCGCCTTCGCCGTCGAAGATCGTGCCGCCCAGGCCGAGGTGCGCAAGGCGCTGATGGATACCGGCTACCAGGTTACGCCGGTCATCGACCGCGACTATTTCTTCGCCATCTATTTCCGCACGCCCGGCGGCGTGCTGTTCGAGGTGGCAACGAACGAGCCCGGCTTCAACCGGGACGAGGACACCGCGCATCTCGGAGAGGCGCTGAAACTTCCGCGTCAGCACGCCCATCTGCGCGAACGGATCGAAGAGATCCTGCCGCCCATCGTCGATTAGGCCGACCCCGGCCGCCGGCCATCTTCGGCGGCCCCTTCATTCAAACACTTCCGCCAGCCGTCCACGGTTGCTTGCGGATTCGTTGCAAAGGAGATTCGCATGTCCCGCGACGCGTACCAACACGTCTCCAAAGCGCCGGCACCTGGCGCGCCGCTCGTTTTCACCTTCCATGGAACGGGTGGTGACGAGCATCAGTTCACAGGCCTCGTCGGCCAGATCCTGCCTGCGGCCGGCATCGTTTCGCCCCGCGGCGATGTTTCCGAACATGGCGCGAACCGCTTCTTCCGCCGTAAGGCCGAAGGGGTCTACGACATGGAGGACCTTGCCGTTCGCACGCGCAAGATGGCGGATTTCGTCCGTGCGCATAAGCAGGCCAATCCAGGCGTGCTGCTTTACGGCCTTGGCTATTCGAACGGTGCGAACATCCTCGCCTCGGTGCTGTTCGAGGCGCCCGACCTTTTCGATCGTGCGGTGCTGATGCATCCGCTGATCCCCTGGGCGCCGGCGCCGGATCCGACCCTTCTAGGCCGGGACATTCTGGTGACAGCCGGAAGGCGCGACCCGATCTGCCCGTTGCCCTTCACCGAAACGCTCGTTGCCCATTTCGAAGCGAAGGGAGCGAATGTCGAGCTCTTGCTGCACGATGGCGGCCACGAGGTGCGGCAGCCGGAGATCGAGGCCGTCACGACTTTCCTGACCCGGAAGACGTAGGCTGCATCCACCACCGATCTTCATGCGCATGTCTCCGGGAGTTTTTCGCCCCCGGGGGCGCCCGCCATTGCACGGCCCCCTTGTTCCGCGCGACTGGCGATCTTTGATGATCTCCGGGCTCCTGCTCGGGGTGGGTGGGATAGGCAGGGCAGTCTCGCCCCTTTCCCCTGTCGTCGCCCTCGAGCGGTTCGACATCTCGACGGAGATTGCCGGACAGATTACAATCCGAAGTCTTAAATTGATTACGGATCGTCCGCATGGACCCCTTCAGCGACGTCATTGCATTGCTCCGGCCGAGCACTGCAATAGCCAAACCGATCAGTGGGCGCAGTACATGGGGCGTGCGCTATGCCGCTCACAAAGCGCCCGGATTTGCGGTCGTCCTGCAGGGCGAATGCTGGCTCTCCTTCGAGGGAGCGTTGCCGGTGCGATTCCAGACGGGCGACTTCCTCCTCCTCCCGACGACGCCACCTTTCACGATGGCGAGCCATCCCGACGTCAAAGGGGATTTGACGGATCCGCGCGAAGGGCCCGTCAGGCATGGTGAACAGGACGGGGACCCGGACTTCATCGCGCTGGGCGGCACCTTTCGTATCGAGCAGGCGAATGCTCCGCTGCTGCTGGCGCTGTTGCCATCGATCATCCGTATCCCGGCGGCGGAGGGGCGCGGCGGCAGGCTTCACCGGATGATCCAGCTCATCACGGAAGAATGCGTCCGCGACGAGCCCGGAAAGGAAATGCTGCTGCAGAGATTGCTGGAGATCCTCCTGGTCGAAGCCCTGCGGTGGCGCGGCATCGACGATGACGAGGACCGGACCGGCTTGCTCCGGGGGCTGCGGGATCCGGTTCTGGCGCGGGTATTGCGCGCCATCCACGCCGATGTCAGGGCGCGCTGGACGGTTGCGGATCTGGCAAAGACCGCGGGCCTGTCGCGTTCGGCATTTGCCGCCCGCTTTTGTGACGTGCTCGGATGCGGTCCCATCGAGTATCTCGCGCGCTGGCGCATGGCACTTGCGAAGGATGCACTGATCAACGCCACCAAGCCCCTTGACCGGATCGCCGACGAGATCGGCTATGAATCCGCGAGCGCCTTCAGCACCGCGTTCCGAAAGCGCGTCGGCTGCCCTCCCGGTCGGTTCGCCAAGACATACGAACAAGCGGTTTTGGACGATTGAGCAATCATTCTAGACGTCTGATTATATATCATCCAAACGGCGTGCGCTATCGAAGGGCCTCCCCAACATATGGAGGTTCTCGTGAAGACGATCCTGATTACCGGCAGTTCATCCGGCTACGGTCTTGAGACCGCATGCCATTTCCTCGCCAACGGGTGGACTGTCATCGCAACGATGCGCCGCCCGAACGCAGATATTCTCCCCCGTTCCGAGCGGTTGAGGATCCTGCCGCTCGATGTCACGAACGAAGAGAGCATCGCGGCCGCCGTCACCGCAGCCGGGCCTATCGACGCCCTCGTCAACAATGCCGGCATCGGTGTCGTTGGCGCGTTCGAGGCGATGTCGATGTCTCACGTCCGCAAGATATTCGACACCAACACCTTTGGTGTCATGGCGATGACCCAGGCGGTCATTCCACAAATGCGCGCACGGCGCACGGGTGTCATCGTCAATGTCACGTCGACGGTCACGCTCGCTGCAATGCCGCTCGCGGCGGCCTATACCGCGAGCAAGCAGGCGATCGAAGGTTTTACAGGCTCGCTGGCGCACGAACTTGCTTTCTTCGGAGTTCGCACCCGGCTCGTCGAGCCGGGCTACGGCCCGACCACGCGTTTCGCGCAGAACGCGGATGTGAAGGTGGAGGATCTGGTGCCACCGGAATATACACCCTTCGCAGCCCCGATCTTTGCCGCCTTCGCCAATCCCGGGGCGACCACCCGGGAGACTGACGTCGCAAGGGCTGTCTGGGCCGCGGTGCACGATACCTCCGGGCAGCTCCATTTCCCGGCGGGGGAGGACGCTATGGCGCTGGCCGCGGCACGGCTCGGCAAGGCTCCGAATGCTGTGCGCCTTGCATAGCCACGCAATGTCCGTTGGAGCGGTGCTGCCATCCAGAGGCGTTGTTGCTCCTCGCCACCTGCTGTTTGGCAGCCTTACCCTGCGGCCCTGCATGGACTGCCAGCCCCAAGGGGTATGATTGCCGGCATGAAGCGGGACGCTCGGGATGTGGTTTGTGAGGGTTCATTGAACCGGCGGCCTGCGCCCATCAACCCTCAGCAGCGCTGTAGTGTGCGGATAGAATATCGCCTGTTTGCTGGTTATAGGGACAAAGCGCTTTCCCGCGCATTGCGCCGGATTGTCTGAGGTGGTTGTCCAAGCGTTCGCAAGAAGGCCCGGCGCATCCGGTCGCTGTCTGCAAAGCCGGTCTCCGTGGCAATCACGTCCATGGAATGGCGCCCCTGTTCCATCATCAGCCGTGCCGCCTCCACGCGTAAGGTCTCGACAGCCTTGGCAGGCGACTGCCCTGTCTCCGAGCGGAAGGCTCGGCTGAACTGGCGCGGACTCAGACCTGCTGCATCGGCAAGCTCATCCACCGACAGGAGGCTGCGCAGGTTGGCCTTGGCATAGCCGATGGATTTCTGGATCCGGTCCGATTTCGCGTCCAGTTCGAGGAGGGCGGAAAACTGGGACTGGCCACCTGCTCTCCGGTGGTAGACCACGAGCTTGCGCGCGACGGCGCGCGCCACGGCCTGGCCATGGTCCTTCTCGATCATGGCAAGTGCCAGATCGATGCCGGCCGTCATCCCCGCCGAGGTCCAAACCGTACCGTCGACGATGAAGATTCGATCTTCCTCGACCCTGACGGCCGGGAACCGCTCCCTGAGCTGTCGGGCGAAGGCCCAGTGCGTCGTCGCACGGCGGCCGTCCAGCAAACCGGCCTCAGCAAGGATGAACGCTCCCGTGCAGGGCGCGGCCAGCCGCCGTGCGGTCTGGTGGGCGTGCTGCGCAAAATTGATCAGCGCCGGCGTCACCGGCTCGATTGCCGTGCCGGCGCCCAGCATGACCGTGTCGTAGCTTGCCTGGGGAGCGAAGGCTTTCGAATTGACCCCGAAACCGGCGGACGACCTGACCTCGCCACCGGCTTCGGAAAGGAGTTCGATGCCGTAGGCGGCTTCCCCAAGATGGAGGTTAGCCATCTCGAAGGCGGTCACCGCGGCAAAGCCCATGAGCTGGAACCCGGGGAAAATGACATAGCCGACTGTGTGCATGGCGAACCGCGTCTGTCTGATAAGGACGTATGTAGCAGATTTATGCCATAGCGAGAAATCTGATATGCATCCAGGGCCGAGACTATGCCGACAATAGCCTCTTGTTGCGCTCGACGCCGTAGCGGGAGGCTGGCACGCTGCGCGACAGGTTGGGCATGAGCTTCTGCCGGGCGGCCTCGTAGGCTGCCCAGTCACCGATGTCGGGAAGCGATGGAATGGTGACCTGTTCGCCTATCTCCAGACCGGCCAGCGCAGCATCGACCATATCCTCCGCCGACATGACGATCTCGCTCGGCACATGTTCCAATGGCGTCCCGGCGATGCCCCAGAAGTCGGTTGCTGTCGCCCCCGGCAGAACGGCCTGCACACGGATACCCTTGCCGGCCAACTCGCTCTGGAGCGACAGGCTGAAGGCAAGCACGAAGGCCTTGCTGGCGCCATACACACCGTTCAACCGTTCCGGCGCGACGCCGGCGATCGAGGCAATGTTGATGACGGTCCCCGCGCCGCGGGCCACGAAGCCGGGTGCGGCAGCATAGGTCAACCGCGTCAGCGCGTTAACGTTCAGCGTCAGCATTTCTTCCATCTTGTCGATATCCGATGCCAGCAGCGGGGCCGTTGCACCGACACCGGCATTGTTGACCAGCATCGTTATGCCGGCGTCGGCGCGCAGCAGGGTCTCGACTTCAGCAAGGCCACCCTTTTGACCGAGATCCGCAGCGATAACCTCGACTGCGCGGCCGGTTTCATCGGCAAGGTGCTTGGCCAGATCCATGAGGCGCGCCCTGTTGCGGGCCACAAGGATGAGGTCGTAGCCTCGGCGCGACAGGCGGTCGGCATAAACCGCGCCTATGCCGGAGGATGCGCCGGTGATCAGCGCGGTGCCTTTCGAATTCTCGGTCATGACAATCTCCATCAGGTTGGAATGTATTGCCTGATGGTAGGACGAAATTCAGGCGTCTCAAATGTCATATATCCGTCGATTTGGGACACTCTGGCGACATTGATTGTGGCACGCTTCCTGAGGCTGACTCGGGTCGAGATCGGCGCAGGGTTCCACGACGGCCATTGATACGGATCGGATTGTGGGAAAGGACCAGGCGAGAGAGGCTTGAGTGAAAGAGAGGTCATTCGCGATAAGATCGAGGCTCGTCGCGCGCGCGATACCCATCCGTTTGGCGATGTGGATAATAGGCGTCGCGGGCGGAATGAAGGGACTGCAGGTCCCTCGATCCCGCCGCCGATGGATTGCGGGCCGGCCCGCAAGACCCATTGTCCTTCCCTTTGCACCTCCGGGAGCCGTGGTGTGACCACAACAGATCAAGCCGTTCCGCCAGCGCGCAAATCAGGGGCCGTTGGCCTGACCTTCCTGTTCACCGGTTTTATTGCGGCGGCCTACGGCTTCGGGGTCTATCTTTTCCCGGCCGTCATGCCGGACATGCTGGCGGCGCTCTCTCTGAATTACGGGCACGCCGGTACCATCATGGCGGCATCGCAGGCCGGCTTTCTGATTGCTGCGCTCATCAGCGGAATTCTGACGAACAGGATCGGCGCCTCTCGCCTCATTCTTCTCTCGATGGCCTGTTGCACGCTGTGCCTGCTGCTCGTGCCGCTCACGGAAGGCTTTACCGCCCTGGCGGTCGCTTTGTTCTTTACCGGTGCGGCGTCGGCTTCGGTCTGGGTGCCGATGGTCGTGGTCGCCAAGGCCCTCATTCCGGAAGCACATCAGGGAAAAGCCCTCGGTCTCATGTCGTCGGGTACGGCCTACGGTGTCTTCGTCAACGGGTCTGCCATCCCAGTCCTGCTGCCGGCCTATGGCTGGCAGTCGGTCTGGTTTTTTGTCGCAGCCCTCACAGGCCTGCTGTTCGTGTGGGGCTGGTATCGTCTGGCAGGGTTGGAAAAGACTGCCGGGATGCGTGGCGCCGCCGGAAGCGCCATGGAGCGCATGGATTTGCGCACGCTGGCGCAGCCTGCCTATCTCACGGTTCCCGCCATGATGTTTCTGAACGGCTTTTCTTGCATGCCGGCGCAGAACTATCTTGTCGCCTTCGTTCGCGATGAGCTTGGCCATGGCATCGACGCGGCAGGAGACGTCTGGAAGGTGATCGGTTTCATCGGCATGTTCGGCGGATTCCTCATGGGTATCCTTGCGGACAAGATAACGGTGAAGAAAGCCCTGGTCCTTGCCTATCTTCTGCTGGGCGTCTCTTTCGCAGCCTTTGCCGATCACCGGAGCCTTGTGGTGATCTATCTGGGGGCCGCCCTGTTCGGGCTGGCCTTCAACGCGATTTTCGGCCTCATTCCCGCCTATGTGAGCCTGGCCTATCCGACCAGGGCCACAGCCCTGATTTTTGGCATGGGAAATGTCATGCTCGGGCTGGGTGCCATGACCGGGAATTTTCTCGGCGGCGTCCTCAAGGACGAAAGCGGCTCGTTCCAGCAGATCTATATCGTTGCGCTTGTGTCGGCCGCCGCTCTCATCGTTCTCGCCATTTTCCTGCGGCGGCCGGGAGCAGCATCGTGACGCGCGATTTCTGCGCCGCGTTGAAGCTCCGGTCTTCCCGTTGTTTGCGCAGGCCTCAGCTCTTGACGGAGCCTGCCGTCATGCCCGCGAGGAAGTAGCGCTGGGCAACCAGATACAGCACGAGCAGCGGGAGTGATCCGAGCACGCTCATGGCCATCATCTCGTTCCACTCGAAGGCGTGCTGCCCCATGAGGAGTTGGATCCCGATCGGTACGGTGCGCAAATCCATGGACTTGGTCAGGGTGAGCGCGAAGAGAAACTCGTTCCATGCAAGCAGGAACGTATAGACTGCCGTCGCCACGATACCGGGGATCGACACAGGAACGATCACCCGCCACAGCGCCGTCCAACTGGAGCCGCCGTCAACCAGAACGGCTTCGTCGAGTTCCTTGGGCAAGGTGTTCAGATAGCCTGTCATGAGCAGGACCGCATAGGGAAGCGTGAAGACCAGATAGGTCAGGATCAGTGCAAGATAGGTGTCGAAGATCCGGAAGGCGACTACCATGCCGAAATAGGGGATGAGGAGGGTAATCGGCGGCACGGTCTGCGTGCTGATGATGAAGATGTTCAGGGTGCTCTTGAAACGGAACGAGTAGCGGCTGAAGGCGTAGGCGGTAAGGATCGCGATGAAGAGCGTCAGAGCCGTCACGACACCGGCAACGAAGTAGCTGTTGATGAAGAAGCGCACCTTCGTCGGATCATTGAAGATCGTCAGGTAGGCCGAAATCGTGAAGTCGTCCGGCAGCAACCGTGGCGGCAGGGCGAAAATCTCCGTGTTGGATTTCAGCGAACTGAAGAACATCCAGACGATCGGGAAGGCGGCGAAGACCAGGCCGACCGCAAGGCCGAGATAGGTGAGGGCCGTCGGCAGGATCGAGTTTTTGAAGGAACGCTTTGCCATGACCGACTACCTGCGCTGCTGGTGCTTGATGTAAAAATACGTCACGCTCATCGAGATGAGGAGGATGACGATGGCACTCGCCGAGGCCAGTGAGAATTCATATTGGGCGAAGGCCAGCTTGTAGGTGAAGGTGGACAGCATTTCCGTCGCATAGATCGGGCCGCCGCCGGTGGTCATCCAGACAAGCGGGAAGACCTGCATGGTCCAGATGAAATCGAGCAACGAGATGCTGATGATGATGGGCATCAGCTGCGGAATGGTGATGTACCAGAACTTCTGCAATTCATTGGCGCCATCGATGCCGGCCGCCTCGTAAAGTTCCTTTGGAATGCCCTGGAGGCCGGCGAGCAGGCTGACCATGAAGAGCGGGTATCCTGCCCAGATGTTTGCGAATGTCAGCGCGTGAATGGCCGTGCTGGTCGAGGAAAACCACTCCACCTTGAAGTCGATGATCCGCAGCGCCATCAGCACGTTGTTGACGACACCGTTCGGATCGAGCAGCAGGCGCCAGATGATGGCGATGATCACGGCGGTGAACAGCCAGGGAAGAATGAAGAGCACGCGCAGGATGCTGCGGATCAGCGGATCGACACGATCGGTGTTGAGCAGCAGTGCGAAAGCAAGGCCGAGGATGAAGTGGAAGACCACGCTCATCACGGTGAAGTAGATCGTCTGGTACAAGGACTGCCAGAAGACCGGGTTCTGGAAGATGGCGATGTAGTTCTGGAGCCCCGCGAAGGCGGCGTCCGGCTTCATGATGGCGCCGTCCATCAGCGAGTAGCGCAGAACCATTACCATCGGAAAGAGCATCAGGAGGACCAGCAGGAGCGTGGCCGGCGTCACGTAGAGATATGGCACCAGCTTGCGCAGCGTCTTGTAGCTAAGCTTGCCCTTCTTGTGTGCCTTCGGCGGTGCTGCGGCCTGGGCCGTCATGGAGTGGTTCATCGCGGGACTGTCCGATTTGCCGGGATTGACGACGACACCGGCAGGCCATGATCGACGCTGCCGGTGCTGTTGAGTGTGCCGGCTTAGAACTTGGCGAGCCAGGCCTTCTGTGTGTTTGCAGCGGCATCCTTGGCACTTTGGCCGCCATCGAACATCTTCTGCACCTCGACGTTCATGTTGCGCATCAGTTCCTCGGCGACCGGCAGGCCAACGAATTCGTTGGCCGGGTAGCCACTCTGGTAGATCTTGAAGGCTTCCGCGAAGATCGGATCGGAGGTCACGAAATCGGGCTTGGCATGAACGTTGCCCGGGAAGGCGTTGGCGATGGAGACAAGCCGCCCGTTGATCTCAGGGCTCATCAGGAATTCCACGAGCTTCCAGGCTTCTTCCTTGTGGGCGCTGCCTTCGCTGATGCCGATGCCCCAGGATGCATAGGGCATGCCGCGCTTGCCGGTATAGCCGTCGGCGGCGGGCAGGGCGGATATGCCGAAGTTCAGCTTCGGATTGCGCTCGCGGATCAGGTTCACATGGGCGAGCGTATCGACCATCATGCCGACGCGGCCGTTGACGAACTCCTCGACTTTGTCCTGTTCCTTCTTGGCAAAGATGCCGGGCGAAATCACACCGTCCTTGTTCAGCTGCTCGATGTATTCCAGCGTGCCGACGACAGCCTCGTTTTCGAGGTCCGGCTTGCCGTCCTTCATCATCGAGGCGCCGGACGACCAGACCCAGGACATGACGTCGTTCTGAATGCCGCTCGGCGACTGCAGCGAAAGCGGCAGAACCCAGCCGTACTGGTTCTTCGCGGCGTCCGTCATCTTCTTGGCGGCTTCGGCGAATTCGCTACGGGTCGAGGGCATCGTTTCGACGCCCGATGCCTTGGCGATATCCAGATTGACGAAGACGGGATAGACAAAGGACGCCAGCGGGAACATGACGCTCTTGCCATCGACCTTGACGATGTCGGCGATCTGGCTCTTGTCGTAGTTGGCCTTCTCCATCAGTTCGTCCATCGATGCGATGGCGCCCTGCTTCGAGAGGCCGTTGACCCATGCCCCGTCAAGGCCGACAACATCGCTGAGCGTGCCGGAGGCCGCGCCGACGACGATCTGGTCACGGGTCGTGGCATAGGGGCCGCTGACGAGCGTCACCTTGATGCCGGGATTCTTGGCCTCGAAATCATCCATGATGCCGCGCAGCGCGCCGGCGGGCATTTCCGGTTCCCACCACTGGATGAACTCGATGGTGGTGTCGGCAAAGGCCGACGTGGCGCAGAGGGCCCAGACCGCTGCGGCGGTCTTCAGAGTGTGGCTGAGTTTTTTGAAATCCATATCTGCCTCCCATTGGACTTTCAGGTGAGCGATCCTCTCCCAAGATCGTGACATGAGTAGCTGCCGGAACGATCCGACTGTCAACTGGGACGATTGCAAGTTGAATGATTTTATTGTCGAATGTCACATCAAGTATTTGATTTAAAGTAATAAAAAAAATTTGCGCGCGTGAATTTTTTGGTGAGGTTTCTGTTGCTTGTGATGTGTTTTTTCTTTACTTTCGTAAACAAACGAAAGTTCGTCGCTGCATCCCCATTCCCAGTGCTGGCAGCCCTTTCAGCCTGCGATGTGAGATTGTAGAGTGTCGCCCCCGCGATGAGGATTGGAATGGCTAAAAAGACTTACAGATCCATGGACGACTTTGCCGCCGCCTGCGGCGTGTCGCGGCCGACATTGTCGAAATATTTTGACGATCCGACACAGGTCAAGGAGGTGACGCGTAAGCGTATCGAGGCGGCGCTGAAGAAATCGAACTTCGAGCCGAACCTCTTCGCCAGGCATCTGAACCGCAAGCGGACGAAGAACATCGGCATCCTCGTTCCGAGCATGTCCGACCCGTTCTACGTGCAGGTGGTTTCGCTGATCGAGCTGGAGCTGCGCGCCAAGGGGTTCTGGCCCGTGCAGCTTTCTTCGCATACCCGGCCCGAACTCGAGGAGGAAGCGGTCCGCACGCTCCTTTCGCTCAAGGTTGCGGGGGCGATCGTGGCCCCGCTGGGCACGGGCTCCCGGCGTTCGGCACTTGGGCGCCTCACCGATGCGATTCCGGTCGTCTGTTTCGACAGCCCCTCGGCCTTCGATCTTCCCTTTGTGGGTAACGACAACACGCAGAGCATTGCGGCGATCGTGCAGTATCTGTGTCGCTCCGGCGAACCGCCGATTTTCCTCGACGTGCCGCATATGATGGCCAATACCAACGAGCGGACGGACAGCTACCGCGTCACGATGCAGCGCGAAGGCCACGAACCGCTCGTGATCGCGTGCGAATCGCTCCCCTCGTGGGAGTTCGAGCGACTTGGCTACGAGCAGGTGGAGCGAATGCTGGCAAGAGGCGGCCTGCCGGGAAAGACGCTGTTGTGCGCCAACGATCGCTTCGCCTTTGGCGCCATGGCGGCCGCCTTCGCCTCGGGGCTGAAGATCGGGCGGGCGGATGGGTGCGATATCCGCATTGCCGGCCACGACGACCATCCGCTCAGTCGGTACACATGCCCTTCGCTGACGACGATGGCTCAGAACGCATCCGAAATCGCGGCCAGGGCCGTCGAGCTTCTGCTGAAAAGCATCGAGGACGAGGAGGCCGACCGCAAGGTGGCACCGTCCCGCGTGATCCTCGAGGCGACCCTCGTCATGCGCGAGTCCGCCTGAGGCTCCCGCTCTACGTCCTGACGCGAGGGTCCAGGCTGCGCCAAGCCGCGAGGATCGTGTCGAGCGCTTCACGGGCCTCGGGAATGGCACGGCCCATCGAGAGAAAGCCGTGGATCTGTCCCGGCCAGGTGTGGCACCGGACGTCTGCTTCCGCTTCCAGGCGTTCCGCATAGGCGCGCCCTTCATCAAAGAGAACGTCGTGGCCGGCAAGGATGACGACGGCCGCTGCGGTGCCCTTCAGCGAGGATGCATGGAGCGGTGAGGCGCGCCAGTCCAGGCGGCTGGTTTCGTCCGGCAGATAGTGATCGCGAAACCAGTGCATGGCCTGCGTGGTGAGGCCGAAATCGGTTGCATAGCGGCGATAACTGCCGGAGGTTTGCTGCTGATCCGTTACGGGATAGATCAGCACCTGGCCGAGGATGGCTGGAGCTTGGCCGTCCCTGGCAAGGAGGGCGATGACCGCGGCGAGGTTGCCGCCGGCACTGTCGCCTGCGACGAGGATGCGGTTCGCATTGATGCCAAGAGCGGTAGCCTGCTCCTCCATCCAGGCGAGGGTGGCGGCGCAATCCTCGATGGCTGCCGGGAAGGGATGCTCCGGTGCGAGCCGGTAGTCTGGAGCGACAACAACGGCGCCGGCGTCGTTGGCGAGAGTGCGGCAGATATCCTCATGGGTTTCCGGCGCGCCGATCACCCAGCCGCCGCCATGCAGATAGAGCAGGGCGGGGGCATCGCAAGGCGCTGCGCCAAGGCCACGCCAGACCTTGATACGGATGCCCTGAATGTCGAGCTCTTCCACGCTTTCGACTGGCTCCAGCGGCCATTGTTTGCTGGCAAAACCGTCGAGATACTGTCTGCGGGCCTCTGCTGGTGTGCATTCTTCGACGGGCTTTTCCGGTTCGCCCGGCCAGGCGAGGGCCCGTTCGGCGGATGGGTCGAGCTTGGTCATGCGAGCAGGCTCCGCGCTTCGTCCTCGTGTAGCGCTTTCGGCTGCTCCGTCTTGTCGGCCACAATCTGTGCTGCGCCGATTTCGCCGGCCCGCAGGATCGCCTCCATGATTTCGAGGACGTGCAGCGCCAGGCTCCCGGAGGCGCGAGGCTTGCGCCCCTCAGTTATCGAACGGGCAAGATCCGCAAGGCCCAGCATGCGGTAATTGGCGCGGTCCGGCGCGGTGATCGGCCAGTTGACGGCCCCGAACAGGGCGTTGGCCGTATCCGTTTCCTCCCAGGGTGCGCCCTGTCGTGACACGGCGATCACCCCACCGAAATTGTCCGGATCGGGCAGGCGCAGCGAGCCCTGGGTGCCGTGCAGCTCGATCGGATGGTTGGAGTGGCGGAAAACATCCCAGGAGGTGCCGAAGGTGATGGTCGCACCGCAGGCAAATTCCAGCAGTGAGAGCACGCTGGTCGGTGTGCCGACCTTGAAAGTCGTGCCCTTCTTGGGGCCGTCGGCTGTGATGAGGCGCTCTTCCTGCCCGCTGGTTGCGATTGCCTGGACGCGGCGCACCGGCCCCAGTAGGTTGACCATCATGGTGAGGTAGTACGGGCCCATGTCCATGAGCGGGCCTGCGCCAGGCTGGTAGTAGAAGCTCGGATCCGGATGCCAATGCTCCATGCCGCGCCCCATCATGAAGGCGGTGCCGGTGACGGGCTTGCCGATGATGCCTGCTTCCATCAGGCGGCGTGCATGCCGCCCGGCAGCTCCAAGGAAGGTGTCCGGTGCTGAACCGATGACAAGCCCCTGGGTATCTGCGGTATCGACCAGTCGGCGACCTTCATCGGCCGTCACGCCCAGCGGCTTTTCGGTAAAGACATGCTTGCCCGCGGAGAGTGCGCGCATTGAAATGTCGAAATGCGCTGCGGGGATGGTCAGGTTGAGGATCAGGTCGATGTCGCTGGCTTCAAGAAGCGTGTCGACGTCGGTGACGCGCAGCCCGAATTCCTCGGCACGGTGTTGGGCGGCCTGGCTGTTGAGGTCTGCGCATGCGACGATCTCGACATCGCGAAAAAGCGGAGCGTTGCGCATGTAGGTGAGCGAGATGTTGCCGCAGCCGACAACACCGATCCTGAGTTTCTTGTCGCTCTTCTGTGTCATCTTGTAAGCCTTATCTATCTGTCATCGTTGATAAAATCTTCGTCTTTCCGTGCCACATTAAGCACTTAAAGAACAAATTAAGTTGACGCACGGTAACATTTTATCTTACGTAATGACAAGATGCCTGGGAGGCGTCACCAGTCGCCTTCATCGGGGATTTTCACGGTCGCTTCTGCATGCGGATTCGTGGTTGTCCGCCTGGAGCTGAGATTGCCTCCGTGTGTCGATGTGACGATCAACCGACAGCTCGGGACTTAGCCTATGAAGACTGCAGAACTGCAAATCGGCTGCCAGACATTTACCTGGGAGATGCTGGGGAAAGCCTGGGCCGGCGGCCCTGACGATCTGGTTCGGGCCATTGCGGCCGGCGGCTATTCGGGGATCGAGATCACCGACACCATGATCGGCGGCTATGCCGGCAAGCCTGATGCCTTCGCCCGCACACTCGCGGATGCCGGGCTGCGCCTCGTTTCTTTTGCCTTCGGTTCGTCCAGCGGCTTTACGCTGCCGGATGGGATCGCGTCCGACCTCGAAGCGGCGCGGCGCTGGGTGGATTTTGCAGCGCATTTCCCTGGTGCTCTCGTTTCCATGGGCTCGGCAACGGTGGTGTCCGAGGGTGCACGCGCGGATAAATTCTCGGTTGCAGCCGAGTGCTACAACCGCGCAAGCGAGATCGGCAGATCCGCAGGGGTGGCCGTCGCGGTTCATCCGTCCTCGCATCACAACACGCTGCTGTTTACCCGGGAGGACTATGATGCGCTCTTCGCGCTTCTCGATCCGCAGGTGGGTTGGGTGCCGGATACGGGCCATATCCTGCGTGGCGGACAGGTCATGGGTGACACGCTTGCGGCGTTCCACCCGCGCATCCGCTATGTGCACCTTAAGGACGTTGATGCCGAGGGCGACTGGGCCATGCTGGGGGCGGGCGTGTGCGATGTGCCGGCGGTGATCGAAGCCGTTCGTGCCGCGCCCCTCTTCAATGGCTGGATCGTCGTCGAGGAAGAGTCCACCGTGGCGGGCGAAGACCCTGCTTCCGCAGTCCGCATCAACCGTCAGACGTTGCGCAAACTCGGATACTAGCCGCAGGCCCGCGCCGGGCGATGCCGCTTCGGCTGCAGGCACCCCGGCCGTGAACGCTTTCAGGCGTAGCGGACTTCGACGCCGAGCTTTTCCAGGCGGTGCCGGATACCGTGCGGCATGTTGCTGTCGGTGATGATGAGATCGACGCGCGAGAGGGAGAATGCCTTCGAGGACGCACCGATGTCCCATTTGCTGGAATCGGCGACCAGAACGACGCGGCGCGCCATGCGCACAAGATTGCGTTTGGTCCGGGCGATGTCCTCGGAGACATCGACCACGTCGAAGGACGAGTCGATCGCGTGCGCGCTGACGAAGGCCTGATGCGCGACGAGGCCGCCGAGAGCCTTGTCGGAATCGGAAACGATCGTGCTGACCGTGCTCGGAAACACGCGGCCGCCGATCATGTGAACATCAAGGCCTGGGCGATACATGAGGTGCTGGGCGATGTTCATGGCGGTGGTCGCCACAACGACATTCTTTACTGGCGGCATCTGCATGGCGAGTTGGAGCAGCGTAGAGCCGCTGTCGAAGACGATCGATTGATTGTCGATGATCTGGCGCGCGGCCATCTGGGCGATGCGTCTCTTGGCGTCGAAGTTGCGCTGCATGCGCTCCTCGAAGGCAGCTGCCGGTGAATCCGCGGGCAGGGCTATGGCGCCGCCGTGGGTTTTGATGAGCAGCTTCTTCCCGTCCATAATGTCGAGGTCGGAGCGGATCGTCACTTCTGAAACATCGAACAGGTCCGCGAGCTGGCGCGTGCGAGCCTGACCAATCCGCTGAAGTTCGATCAGGATCTGCTGGCGTCTTTGTTCTGCAAGCATAGGGCTTCGCTGCCTACTCACCGGGTTTCGAATTTCGAAAGGAATTTCTCATCCTTCGCTGTAAAGCGTCGCGCACCTCGTGCCCCATTGAGGATAGCACGGGAAGAAATCGTATGAGAAGCGTTAAATGAAAGGAATCGAAAGATTGAATGTTCTTTTTCTTTCGAGTTAGGGTCAGGCCAGAAAACACGGAGGAGTTTTTCATGGGTCTCGGTACCAAAATTCGACTGTCACGCCTCTTCTCGAACGCTTCGGGCAATCTTTTTGGCGGCGCGGTTGACCACTTCGTTGGCTACGGCAATGTGCGTGAAGGTGGCCTAGCAGACCTGCCAGGCGCATTGAGCCGGGTCATGGCCGGCGGGCCTGACTATGTCAGCATCCAGCCTGGTGCCGCGCGGCATCTTTGGTCCGACTATGCGGGCAAGGCGGCTCTTGTCATCCAGGCCGGCTGCTTCACGGCCGACGACCGGATCCGCCAGCTCATCGCCACCCCGGAAGATGCTGTGCGTTACGGAGCGGATGCGCTGGCCGTTGCCATTCCCGTGCGCGGCAACACGGAAGGCGAATACATTCGCTGGTTGACCGATACGGTGAACGCTGCCGCGCGCTTTGAAATGCCGGTCATTGCCCATGTCTATCCACGCGATTTTTCCGATGGCGGCAAGATCGTTTTCACGCCGGATGAAATCGCCTACGCGGTCCGGATCGGCTACGAAACGGGCGTCGATGTGGTCAAGGTTGGCTACACCGGCGATTTCGATTCCTTCCGTGAGACCGTCGCCACCTGCCCGATCCCGATCGTTATTGCCGGCGGCCCGAAGACGGAAACGCTGCTCGGCGCGCTGCAGCAGACTTCGGATGCCCTGCGCGCTGGCGCGCGGGGTGCGGTCGTGGGGCGCAACCTCTGGGGACACGGCGATACGACAAAGGCCGCCCGTGCCTTCAAACTGGTCATTCACGATGGCTTGGCGCCGGAAGAGGCGCTCGCTGCGGCCGGCGCGTGAACCATGGCCCGCGCCTTTGACGTCATCGGCTTTGGCGCCCTGGCGGTCGACGACATCGTTTATGTCGACCGTCCCCTTTCTGCCGGCAAGGGAAAGGTGACGAAACGTGTCCGCGACCATGGCGGCAATGTCGCCACTGCGCTCGTCGCCGTCGCCCGCCTCGGGGGGCGGGCTGCTTTCGTCGGATGGCTGGGCGAACCCGCGCAGGATATTGGCGGGCGCGAACTGGAGCGCGAGGGCGTCGACACCGCTTGCGCGCCTCGCCATGCCGATGCGGCTCCCATCCGGTCCATCATCACCGTCGGGCCGGATGGTGATCGCTTCATCGCCTATGATGACGATGTGTTGCACGGCACGGCACCAGATTTGCCGGACGTCGTGTTCAGCAAGGCACCGGTTCTCCTCATCGATGGCTACGCCATCCATTCGGAGGCCGCTGTCGTGCGGGCGCACGCGCTTGGCCTTTCCATCGTCGCCGATATCGAGTGGACCGCCGGCTCTGCAAGCGACCGAATCCTGTCGCTTGCCGATCATCTCGTGCTGCCGATCGCCTTTGCCAGGTCCCATCTGGAACAGGATGATCCGCGGGCACTCCTGGAGGCGCTTTGGTCGCCGGATCGAGCGGCGGTGGTTCTCACCGATGGCGACCGTGGCAGCTATGTCCGGCAGCGGGGCGATCCGGTCTCTTGGCACCTCCCGGCCTATATGGTCCGGGCCGTGGATACGACCGGCGCAGGAGATTGTTTCCATGGCGCCTACGCGCTGGCGCTGGCCGAGGGCGGCCGCCCACTTGATTGCGCGGCTTTTGCGGCCGCCGCAGCGGCCATATCGGTGACGGCGCATGGCGGTCGCCTGGGGCTGCCGGATAGGGCCGCATGTCTATCCTGGATGGCCGGGGCACACGCGCCCGTCCCTGTTCCCCTACGCAGTTAGACCCCTCCCGTCCTCAACGTGATATCCCAGCCGCCGGTGCGCTGAAGCGCGCCGGCATATGCATGATGCTGCGCGCTCGGCATCAAGTGCATGCCTTAGATAAAAAATTACGCGCGTTAAAAAATAAAATATCACGCATATCATTTTTCGAACTAAAAAACATGTTTGTTATCAATGTGATGAGCTTGTTTCTTATTCTTGTCGTGGCTTTCAGGTGTATTTTTTCACCTTGACTTTGTTGGTCACTCCTGAGCCTTCTGTCGAAAATCGATAGCAGCGGTGGAGGCTGCCGGTCGGTGTTCGGGACAGTGCAGGGAGGATGCGACGTGGCTGAGGTTGTGCTGGACAGGATCTGCAAGACCTATGGAAACAACTATCATGCGATCAAGGATTTGAGCCTGACGATCCACGATGGTGAGTTTCTGATCCTCGTGGGGCCATCGGGTTGCGGAAAATCGACGGCCCTGCGGATGATCGCCGGCCTTGAGGAAATCACGAGCGGCACGCTGAGCATCGGTGACCAGGACGTGGCAGACCTGCCGCCGAAAGACCGCGACATTGCCATGGTGTTCCAGAGCTACGCTCTCTATCCGCACATGACCGTTTTCGACAACATCGCCTTTTCGATGAAGCTGGCGGGGAAGAGCAAGGCGGAGCGCGCCAAACGGGTAAACGAGATCGCCAAAATCCTGCAGCTCGAAACGCTGCTGCAGAACAAGCCGGCGCAGCTCTCCGGCGGTCAACGCCAGCGCGTGGCGATGGGTCGGGCGATGGTGCGCGAACCTGCGGCCTTCCTGATGGATGAGCCCCTGTCCAATCTCGATGCAAAGCTGCGTGTCCAGATGCGCGCCGAGATCGCCAGCCTGCAGCGCCAGCTGGGCGTGACGACCATCTATGTCACCCACGACCAGACGGAGGCGATGACCATGGGCGACCGCGTCGCGGTGTTGAAGAGTGGCGTGTTGCAGCAGGTGGATACGCCAAGGGCACTCTATCACAAGCCGGTCAACGCGTTCGTTGCGGGGTTCATCGGCTCGCCTTCAATGAACCTGTTCGAGGGGCGCCTGGAAGGTGGATCGATCCGGCTCCCGGGCTTTTCGATCCCGTTGCCGGCAAGTGTCCGCGAGCGTGTTCCCGGTCTTGCGGCTTTCGACGGCAAGCCTGTCGTTTTTGGAATCCGTCCTGAAGATCTCCATGACAGCCGCCTGCCGTCGGGCGCGGCCTATCCGACCATCCCGGCATTGGTCAGAACGACCGAGGAGCTTGGTTCCGAGCTGATCGTGCACCTGAAAGTCGAGGCGGCCCGTGTCGATTCCGGTGATCCGGATGCCGTCGAGGATCTGAGCGGCGCGGCCAACACGGTGGCACGGTTTGCGGCCACCAGCATGGTCAAGGCCGGAGAGCAGATCGATCTCGCTATCGACCCGGCAAAGCTGCACTTCTTCGATGTGCAGACCCATGCGGCTCTCTAGGTGCCAGATCCGGGCTTGGCTGCCGTGATCTCCGGGACACCAGGCTCGACGTCCGCGGCGAACGATGAAACTTGAAGGGGGCAGCAATGCCAGCAAAACAGGAACGGCGCCTTCGCGTGGGCGTACTCGGCGCGGGGCAGATCGCCCAGGCCGCCCACTTCGAAAGCTGCACCAAGGCGGCCAACGCCGATCTCTATGCGATCTGCGATGTCGCCGATGATCTTCGCGAGCGCATGGCGATCACCCACGGCGCTGAGAAGACCTACAACGACTATGATGCGATGCTTGCGGATCCGGATCTCGATGCCGTGATCATCGCGACCGCCGATGCATTCCACGTTCCGGCGTCGCTGCGTGCGCTCGAAGCCGGCAAGCATGTGCTCTGCGAGAAGCCGGTCGGTGTGACGGTCGAGGAATGCCTCACGCTCAAGGCGGCCGTCGAAAAATACGGCAGGGTGTTTCAGGTCGGGCACATGAAGCGTTTCGATGCCGGCCTGCAGGCGGCAAAGTCCTTCATTGCCGATGAGATGGGCGAGATGGTTGCGCTCAAGGCCTGGTACTGCGACAGCACCCACCGCTATCCGATGACCGATGCCGTGCAGCCGCTGATCGTCACCAGCGCCAATGCGAAGAGGCCTTCGGCCAACCCGAAGGCCGACTTGCGCCGCTACTACATGCTGGCACACGGCTGCCATCTGATCGACACAGCGCGCTATTTCGCCGGCGACATCGTTTCGGTCCAGGCGCGGCTTTCCGAGCGGGCAGGCATCTGGTGCTGGTTCGTGGATGTGGAATTCGCTTCCGGCACGCTTGGCCACCTTGATCTGACGGTCCAGGTCCGCATGGACTGGCATGAGGGCTTCCAGATCTATGGCAGGAACGGGAGCGTCCTCGGCAAAACCTATAACCCCTGGTACTACAAGACGAGCGAGGTCGACATCTTCCGCGAGGCTGACGGCGCAACCCATCGCGTCCTTGGTGCGGATGGCCATTTCTATCGTCGTCAGGTCGAAGGTTTTGCCCGCACCATCCTCGATGGCTCTCCGATGGAAGGTGCCGATATCGATGACGGTCTTGCCTCCGTCCGCGCCATGGTCGCCATCGCCCGCTCAGTCGAAAGCGGCAGGGCGGTCAGGCTCTCCGATGTGACGGGTGGTGTCTGATGAAACTTGGGATCTTTGCCAAGACGTTTGAAGGCGCGCAGCCCAGGGCGGTGCTCGATGCGGCAGCTGCGGCCGGCTTTGCCTCGGCGCAATACAACATGGCCTGCTCGGGTCTCGCCTCCATGCCGGATTCGATCGATGAGGGAGAGGCGGGTGCGGTCGCCGCTGCGGCGAAAGACGCCGGCATCGAAATCGCCGCCGTCTCCGGCACCTACAACATGATCCATCCAGACCGGGTCGTACGTGAGGCGGGCCACCGCCGGCTTGCCGTGCTGGCGGCGTGCAGCCGTGCGATGTCCACGCGCCTGATCACGCTCTGCACCGGCACGCGCGATCCGCTCGACCAATGGAAGGCACACCCGGACAACGACACACCGGAAGCCTGGCGGGACCTGGTGGAGGCCATGGAAACGGCAATCGATATCGCCGACCGCCATGACATCGATCTCGGCATCGAGCCGGAACTGGCCAATGTGATCAATTCGGCGGAAAAGGCCCGCCGGCTGATCGACGAGATGCAGAGCCCGCGCCTCAAGATCGTGCTCGATCCCGCCAATCTCTTCGAACGAGCAGCGCTCGATGCGCAGCGCGCGACCATCTCAGCCGCCATCGATCTTCTCGCCGACCGCATCGTCATGGCCCATGCCAAGGACAGGAACGCGGACGGCAGCTTTGCGACGGCCGGCAAGGGTGTGCTCGACTATACGCACTATCTCGATGGACTGAAGGCGATTGGTTTTGCCGGCGGCCTGATCACCCACGGGCTAACCGCGGCCGAAGCCGAGGGTGTTGCCCGTTTCCTGTCGGAAAAGCTCTCCGGGGCGCGGCGATGAGTGCTGCATTCGAGGCAAGCGATGGCACGCGGCTGAATGTCGATACGGCAGGAGAGGGCATACCGGTCGTCTTCCTGCACGGTCTCTGCGGCGATTCGGGCCAGACCGCGGAGGTGTTTCCGACTGATACCGGATTTCGCCGCATCACCATCGAGGCCCGCGGCCATGGCCGCTCGCAAGCCGGAGCCTTCGGCAAGCTTTCGATCTCGACCTTCGCAGATGATGTCGCCGACTATATCGAGTCCGCCCTGGAGGCGCCGGTTGTCGTCAGCGGCATCTCTATGGGAGCTGCGATTTCTCTTCGCCTTGCGGTGCGACGGCCGGAACTCGTCCGTGCGCTTGTCCTTGCCCGACCTGCCTGGCGAACGGCCGCGGCGCCGGAGAACATGGCGCCGAATGCCGAAGTTGGCCATCTGCTCGCGCATTTACCGTCCCCGGCCGCAAAAGCTGCTTTCTTGGCAGGATCGACCGGCCGGCGTCTTGCCGCTGAAGCGCCGGACAACCTGGCCTCCCTCACCGGTTTCTTCTCGCGCGAACCTGTGGAGGTCACCGGCGCGCTTCTGACCGCCATTGCGAAGGACGGCCCAGGCGTGACGGAGGCAGATCTTGGCGGCATTGCCGCGCCGACCCTCGTCATCGGTCATGAACGGGATCTCATTCATCCCATTGCCTATGCGCGTGCGCTGGCGGAACAAATCCGCACGGCACGCTTCATTCAAATCACGCCAAAGGCGGAGGACAAGGTGCAGTACGTCGCCGATTTCCGCCGTGCCATGGCTGTCTTCCTGAAGGATCTCTGACGTATGAACATCACCGCCAGAAACTGGATCGCCGACCTTCCCAAGGATCGTCTGATTGCCGAATTCTCCGTCTGGTCAGCCGATCTTATGCGGCTGGCCGATGATCTCGCCCGCGTCGAGCCCCATGTCGATATCCTGCACATCGACGTCGCCGACGGCCATTTTGCGCCGGCGATGCTGTTCTTTCCCGATCTGGTGGCGGGTGTTCGCAAGGTTTCCGGGCGGCCGATCCACGTTCATCTCATGGTCTCCGACGACATCCTCCTCTCGCAGATCGAGCAATTCGCCGATGCAGGCAGTGATCTCATCAGCCTTCACGTCGAAAACGAACGTGTCGCAGACGCAGCCCTCGACCTGCTTGAACGCCGCGGCATCGCTGCCGGTATGGTGCTGCGGGTGGAAACTCCCGTCGAGCGCATCCGCCGCTACGCTGCTCGGCTGCAGTTCATCACACTGCTTGGAACTGCAATCGGTGTGAAAGGGCAGGGCCTTGATGAGCGTGCGGGCGCACGCCTGCAGGAGGCAAAAGGCATCATCGCCGCGTGCGGGGCGGAGCATCGCATCGTGCTTGCGGCCGATGGCGGTATCCGAGAGCACACCGTGCCGATTTTGCGTGGGGCAGGTGCGCAGACGGTCGTACTCGGTTCGCTTGCCTTTAATGCGCCTTCGCTCGAGGAGCGCATGGCGTGGCTTCATTCCCTCTGAAGGTGCATCCGACCATGCATGAGATCGCCATCGGCATCGATCTTGGAGGCACGCAGGTTCGCGCCGCGCTCGTCGGCGCGCGGGGAGAGGTCATCGCGCGCGCCGAGGAGCGGACGGATGCAATGGCCGGGCCGGATCGTGTGCTTGACCAGATCGGAGCGCTTGCCGATGGTCTGACCGCTGATGTGGGGACCGCCAGGGTGGTTGGCATCGGTATCTCGACGCCGGGGCCGATCGACACGATCTCGGGCATAGCGCGGGATATCCCGACGCTTGCCGGATTTGCCGATTTTCCTCTGAAGGCTGAGTTGCAGAAGCGGTTCGGCGTTCGCGTCAGCCTCGAAAACGACGGCATTGCCGCCGCCATTGGTGAATGGCAGTTCGGCGCAGGCAGGGGGCTGGAAAACCTTGTCTATGTTACGGTCAGCACGGGCCTTGGCGGCGGCGTGATTGCTGATGGGCGCGTGCTGCGCGGCCGCAAGGGGATGGCAGGGCATATCGGTCACATGTCCGTCATGCCGGATGGCGCGCTCTGCCTTTGCGGCAACCGGGGATGCTTCGAGGCCTACGGATCCGGTACGGCCTTCACGCGGCGCGCGCGGGACCGGGCTTTTGCGTGCACGGAAACCCGTTTGGGGGCTGAGGGCGCCGCCATCGACAGTCGCGCCGTGTTCGCCGCCGCCAGATCCGGGGACGCCCTGGCAAATACATTGATCGACGAGGAGGCGGAAATCCTCGGCCGGGGTTTCACGAGCCTCCTGCACATCTTCAGCCCTGATGTCATCATCATGGGCGGCGGTCTCTCGCACGAATTCGAGCGTTTGCATCCCGGCATCCAGCGCTACATCGCCGAATGGGCTATGCCCGCCTTCAAGGATGTGCGCGTGGTGTGCGCTGCCCTCGGCCAGAATTCCGGGCTTATCGGCGCGGCCGCCCTGGCATTCCTTGCGGCAGACATGCAAAATGACAGGCAACTCTCTTCTTCACAAGCGGCCAAGTCCTTCCCCATGTGATGGCGGAGGGGAGTGGGGGTCGAACCCACCCGGGACAGGCTCGCTGCCCCAACCGGATTTGAAGTCCGGCCGTCCCACCGGAGACGATTCCCTTCCTGAAGCCGTGCCTGCAAGGGCAAAGCGGCTTTGCCGGACCGACGGATTGCAGAACCTAGAGATCGAACAGGTCGCTGCGATGAGGATTTATGCGGCGCAAGTCGCCTTTGCGCAAGGTCAGGCCGAGACGGTCGAAGAAGTCGAGGATCTCGATGGCGACCTTGCGGCCGTTATGAACCCTGTCGCGAAAGGCGGGCGCGGTGAACCAGCCGTCCTCAGCCTGTGCGGCGACACCATGCACGATCGCTGCCATCTCCTTTACAACCTCACGGGCGAAGAAATGGTCATGGGCAATCTGGTCTGTCCGTCCAAGCTTCTGCGTGAGTTTCAACATGCGCCGCACCGCACGCTCGTCCATGCCGAAGCTTTCTGCGAAATCGCGTACACGCGGCGGCCGGAAGCGGCCTTCACCCAACAGATGCGGTTTGACACGGTCCCAGAGACCTTCATCTGCGGCTGAGAGCCGCGCCGCGTGCCCGGGCAGGCGCAGGAACGCGCCATCGAGAACCACGCAACCCGCCGCTGCCTCCGTTTTCAGAAAGGTGAGGAACGTGTCCTTGGGCAGGCGGAGAGGAAGGGCGAGGCGCAATCTCTCGCGGCCGATCCCGGCGAGGTCGGGATTGTCCGCATGGAACGCCGCCAGATGTTCGACAAGATCGGCCTGCAGGCGGCCGAGGGCTTTCGAGGAAAGGGCAAAGGCTCCGACCGTTTCGGCGTTCGCGGCGTCGAGGATGCCGGGCTGGGCGCTTTCCGCAAGGCCGCGGTCGCGGAGAAAGACGGCAAGATCGACCGGAGCTATGGCGGCGAGCCCGGAAAGAGCCACGGCAGGTTCGGTGCTGCGGGCGGCGGAGAGGCAAGCCAATCGCTCCGGCGTGCCGCGCTTGCGGGCCGGTGGGCGGAGGTCGAGGAATCGGCCGCCGCCGATCGTGCGGCTGGCGGAGGTGTCGCGCAGGATGAATCGGTCGCCGATGGCTGCCGCGACCGGGCGATCGAGAACCAGTTGCACAAAGCCCTCGCCGCCGGGCGAAACCGGGCCGTCGAGCGGCACGACCCGCGCGCCGACCTCCGCTGCGTGGCTGTGCAGCCGGGCTGGAAACCATGTTCCGATGGCCTTGGTCTCCGATGCCAGCACGCAAAGCACTGCATCGATCCGGTCCGAGGGTGCATGAAGAGGCGGGGAAAGCACGATGTCACCACGTCGGAGAGCATCCTTTGTCACCCGATCACCGGCAAGGTTCAGTGCGCAGCGCTGGCCGGCAAGCCCTTCGGTAGCCTTGCGGTTCTGCGCGTGGATGCCGCGCACGCGGGCCGTCAGGCCGGAGGGGCTGACGGTAACGACGTCGTCCAGTCTCACCTGCCCGGACAGCATCATCCCCGTGACCACTGTTCCTGCGCCTGGCAGTGTGAAACTTCGATCGACGGAAAAACGCAGAAGGCCGGCGTGGTCGCGTGCCGTGCTTTCCGATTCGGCTTCGGCGAGCGCGCTGCGCAGGGCTGGGATGCCTTCGCCGCTCTGCGCGGAAACCGGGATGATCGGGGCTGTGCCAAGTCCGGTGCCCGCAAGGGTCGTGCGGATCCTCGCCGTCACCTCGGTTCGGCGCTGCGGGTCAACAAGGTCGATCTTGGTGAGGGCAACGACACCCCTGGTTATCCCGAGCAGGTCGAGGACCGCGAGATGCTCGCACGTCTGTGGCATGATGCCGTCGTTTGCGGCGACGACCAACAGTGCGAAGTCGATACCACCGGCGCCGGCAAGCATGGTGTGGAGCAAGCGTTCATGGCCGGGAACGTCAACGAAGCCGGTAATCGTGCCGCCGCCGAGATCGGCATACGCAAAGCCGAGGTCGATGGTGATGCCACGGGCTTTCTCCTCGGCAAGGCGATCGGGGTCCGTGCCGGTCAGCGCCTTGATGAGCGCGGTCTTGCCATGGTCGATATGCCCTGCCGTCCCGACAATCATAGGGCTGCAAGCGCCTCCAGCAGATCGTCGTCGCGCTCAAGGCAGCGCAGATCGAGGATCAGCGCACCGTCGCGGATATGGCCGATGATAGGGGTAGGGAGGACGCGCAACCGGGCGGAAAGACGGTCGGGCGCATCGCCACCGGCACCCGTCAGCCGGAGACCGGCGCTTGCGATCGTGTCGACCGGCAGGGCACCGGACCCGACCTGGCTTCTGCAGGAACAGTGGGTCGCGGAAAAACCGTACGGGGCAAGCAGCGTAGCGACCGCAGGCGCGAGGCGGTTGGCCTGCGCTGCAATCTCAGCCTCCGGGCGGGCGAGGAAGCGAAGGGTCGGCAGGCGCTCGCCGAGGCGGTCGGGGTCGCGGTAGAGTTTCAGCGTTGCCTCAAGTGCGGCGATACGGATTTTGTCCAGCCGTACGGCGCGCTTCAACGGGTTGCGGTTGATCGCGGCGACGAGATCGCGCCTGCCGACAATGAAGCCGGCCTGCGGCCCCCCGAGCAGCTTGTCGCCGGAGAAGGTGACGAGGTCTGCACCCTCGGCGACTGCTTCTGCGACCGTCGGCTCGCGCCGCAGACCGAACGCAGAGAGGTCGACGAGCGAGCCCGAGCCAAGGTCGTTCAGCAGCGGCACGCCAGCCTTTCCGGCAATGCCCGCCAGTTTCGGTGCGGGCACTTCGGCCGTGAAGCCCTCAATACGGTAGTTTGAGGTGTGGACCTTCAGGATGATGCCGGTTTCAGGGCGGATCGCCTCTTCGTAGTCGCGCGGGTGGGTGCGGTTGGTGGTGCCGATCTCGACCAGTCGGGCTCCGGCGCGGGCCATAATGTCGGGCATGCGGAAGGCGCCGCCGATCTCGATCAGCTCGCCGCGTGAAACGATGGCCTCGCGCCCGGCTGCGAAGGTGTTGAGCGTGATCAGCACCGCGGCGGCATTGTTGTTGACGATAGTGGCGTCTTCCGCGCCGGAAAGCTCCCTGAGAAGTCCGCGCAGATGATCATCACGCTGTCCGCGCCCACCGCCGGTAAGGTCGAACTCCAGCGCCAGCGGGTGGGCCATGGCAGTCGTCGCAGCCCGGATCGCGTCATCGGCGAGGATTGCGCGGCCGAGATTGGTGTTCAGCACCGTGCCCGTGAGGTTCAGCACCGGGCGCAGGGTGGAGCGCGCTGCAGCCACGAGATCCCCGGCGACCCGACCCGGCAGATCGGCAGCAAGGGTCGCGCCATCCGCGCCGCCGCGGATCTTCTCCCTGGCGATTTCAAGCCGCGCGCGGATCGCGGTGACAACGGCAAGCCGACCGTACGCTTCGGCCAGTGCCAGTCCCTCTGTCGACGTGAGTATCTGGTCTACGGAGGGAAGCGCGCGAAATCCCTGCATCAATAGCCTGCCAGATAGGGGTTGAAGCCGCCGCGGCGGAAATCGGTCTCCTTCATCAGGATATCGAGGCCCAGACTGCCGACATCATCGGCAACGGGATCGAGGCTGGGGTTCTTCGTCGTATAGAAGATCTTGATCCAGGAATGGCATTCCTTGCAGGTCTCGGCCTTCACCGTGGCCTCCGTGGTCTCGACCGAACGATAGCTGATCCCCTTTGTCGAACCGCAGCAAAGGCATTTCACCCTGACTTCATTCCAGCAGGTGGCGCAGCAGGCGCAGGCGGCGTAGCGCACATTCTCGATGCCCTGTGTGCCCATGACCGATGTGGTGGCGGGGCGTCCGCCGCAGGCGGGACAGAGACCGGTTCCGACAGGGACCAGTGCGCCGGCATCAAGCGTAGCGGCGAGCCTTGCCAGGTGAACCTGCACCGCAGCGGCGGCGAAGAGATGCGGAGCGGCGCTGTCGTCAGGAATCCGGTCCGACAGGATGTTTGACAGGAGCCAGATGCGGTCCGCCGGCTCGGTTGCGCGCACGGCATCAAGCGCCAGGCGGGCGGGGTCGGGCATGGAGAGCCCGGCGGCCCCTTCGACAAAGGCGTCCAGCGTGACCCCGAGGGCGGGATCGGCGGAGATCCTCAGCCGGTCGATGGGTGGCATGGCGCTGCGGGAGGCCTCGGTGATGCGCATCGGCGCGATGGCGGTCACCGGCGGCAGTGTTGCGGCAAGCCGGGCCTGCAGACGCGAGAGTTCGGCGAGGAACGCAAGGTAAGGCGCCAAAGGATTGCTTTCAGCGAGGAAGGCGAAGCGGCGAGCGCGTGTCTGGAAGAGCTTCACCGGCTCGGGCAGGAAGGCGAGCGGAGGTTTGGGCACGCCGCCGATGAGCGTGGGATCGGGCTCTAGGTTCTGCGCCATGAAGCCTCCGGCGATGCTTTGTCTTGGCAGGCTATTTTGACGGGTCGGTGTGCTGGCGTCCAGCCAGTTCGCGCAGCCATTTGCGATGGTGGCGGAAGGCCCAGCCGCCGGTGACGGTACCGCGCGTCATCGCGCGGATCGTGCCGCGCGTCCAGATCGCCGCATAGACATGAACGATGAAGATAAGGATCGCTCCGACCGCGGCCAGCGCATGCACGGCGACGGCGACGCGGCGCACAGGGATGGAAACGAGGTGCGGGAAATACTGCTCCCAGATCATGATGCCCGTCGTGACGAGCACGATGATCAGCGCGGACATGCCCCAAAATACCAGCTTCTGTCCCGCATTGTACTTGCCGAGCTCGGGCAACTTGTCTTCGTCGCCCTTGAGCATGTCGCCGATCTTCAGGCTCCATTCCACGTCCTCGCGTCGCGGCAGGTTGAGCTTCCACATCTGCACGAAGAGCAGGAGGAAACTTGCCACCAGCACCAGGCCGACGATGGGATGCAGCCAGCGCGTTGTCTGCCCGCCGCCAAAGAGGCCGGTCAGCCAGAACAGGGATGGGTGGAAGAAGGAGAAGCCGGAAAGGAGGAGCAGGATCATGCAGAGCGCGGTGACCCAGTGATTGAGCCGCGTAATGCCGCGATAGCGGCTCACCAGGACCGGGTGCTTCGTTTCGATCTTGTCGCCGGGGGCCGAATAGATCCGTTTCTCGGTCATCAAACCTCCCTGCCGCCAGGCATCTGGCCGGCATCGTCGACGAGGTCCTCTGCCTCCTCCTCCTCGTGCTCCGTCACCTCGTTCGCCCGGGCGAAAAGGCCGTGCAGCAGCGCGCCGGCTGCGGCAATGCCCGCCACGGCAAGGCCAACCGTCTTGGCCGGCCCCTTCCAGCCGCGCACCACGGGTGATATCTGCGGATCGTCGGGCAGACCAGCATAGAGCGAGGGCTGGTCGGCGTGGTGCAGCACATACATGACATGGGTGCCGCCGACGCCTTGCGGATCGTAGAGGCCGGCATTGTCGTAACCGCGCGATTTCAGATCCTCGACGCGCTCCTCGGCAAGCTCGATCATGCTCTCCTTGGTGCCGAAGGTGATCGCCTTTGTGGGGCACGCCTTGGCACAGGCCGGGCCCTGACCGACGGCGACGCGATCCGAACAGAGTGTGCATTTCTTCGAGACGTGTGCCGTCTTGGAGATGCGCGGGATGTTGAAGGGACAGCCCGCCACGCAATATCCGCAGCCGATGCAGTTGTCGGAGATGAAATCGACGATGCCGTTGGAGTACTGCACGATCGCGCCAGGGGCAGGGCACGCCTTGAGGCAACCCGGATCGGCGCAATGCATGCAGCCATCCTTGCGGATCAGCCATTCCAGCTCGTTGGTCTTCGGGTTCTCGTATTCCGTAAACCGCATGAGGGTGAACATGTCGGGCGTCAGATCATGCGGGTTCTCGTAAACCCCGACATTCTCCTCCACGTCCGGATGAGTGTCGTTCCACTCGATGCAGGCCGACTGGCAGGCCTTGCAGCCGATGCACTTCGACACGTCGATCAGCTTGGCGACTTGGGTGAGCTGTCGTTCGGGCGCAGGCAGGTCGCTCGTCGCCGAAGCTTTGATGACGTCTCCAGGCAGGAGGTTCGACGGCAAGGGCTGGAGTGGCGGGTTGGCCGCTGCCGTCAGAGGTTCCGGTGCGCGTTCGCTCATGACGAGGCCTCCTCTGCCGCCGGCTCGATATTGACAAGGAAGGCCTTGAACTCCGGCGTGTCTATGTTGGCATCGCCGACGAAGGGGGTGAGGCTGTTCGGCCCGAACCCCTTGCGCGCTGCGCCCATGAAACCCCAATGCAAGGGAATGCCGACCACATGCACCGTCTTGCCGCCGCACATCAGTGGGCGGATGCGCTTCGTGACCACGGCTTTCGCCCAGACCTCGCCGCGCTTGCTCCAGACCCGTACGCGCCCGCCCTTGACGATGCCGCGCTCGGCCGCCAGCTCCTCGCTGATCTCCACGAAGAATTCCGGCTGCAGCACGGCGTTCATGCGGTTGTGCTTCGTCCAGTAATGGAAGTGCTCGGTCAGGCGGTAGGAGGTAGCGACGAAGGGATAGTCGGCACTGGTGCCGAGCTGCTCCACGTCGTTCGGGAAGATGCGGGCGACCGGGTTGCCACGCAGCTTCGCGTTGAACGGGTTCTCGACCGGGCTTTCGAAGGGCTCCATGTGGATGGGGAAGGGGCCGTCGCGCATCAGCTTGCGCGCAAACAGCCGGGCGGTGCCTTCCGGCGTCATGATGAACGGCATCACCGTTTCGGGTTTGGCCGTCACCGCGATATCCGGCACGTCGAAGCCGGCCCATTTCTCACCGGTCCATTCAATCAGCTTGCGGCTCTCGTCCCACGGCTTGCCTGCAAGATCGCAGGAGGCGCGGTTGTAGAGGATGCGGCGGTTTGCCGGCCAGGCGAAGGTCCAGTTGAGAAAAGTACCAATATCGCCCGGATCGCTGTTGTCGCGCCGCGCCATCATGTTGCCCTCCTCCGTCCAGGAGCCGGCATAGATCCAGCAACCGGACATGGTGGAGCCGTCGTCGCGCATCACGGCAAAATTCGGCAGGAGCTTGCCAGCCTCGACCAGCACCTTTTCCGGATCGGCGGGATCAGTGAGGGTCTGGAGCGCCCGCCCGTTCATCTCCTGCGCCAGCTCCGCGGGCTCAGGGTCGTAGGGATCCTGGTAGTCCCAGGAAAGGTTCAGGATCGGTTCGGGACAGACCCCGCCCTCTCTGCGGTAGAGTTCACGCACCCTGAGGAAGATGTTCGCCAGAATCCAGGTGTCGTGCTTGGCCTCGCCCGGAGGTGTCGCGCCCGGCCAGTGCCATTGCAGCCAGCGGCCCGAATTGACCGTCGCCCCCTCGTCCTCGGCAAAGCAGGTGGCGGGTAGCTGCAACACCTCGGTCATGATCTTCGAGGAGTCCACGTCGTTGTAGATGCCGTGGTTTTCCCAGAAATGCGCTGTCTCGGTCTCCAACGGGTCGATGGTGACGAGCAGCTTCAGTTTCGACAGGCCCTCCGTCAGCTTCGCCCGATTGGGGAAGGAGAGCAGCGGGTTGAAGCCCTGGCAAAAGTAGAGGTTCACCTCGCCGCGGCTCATCATGTCGAACATGCGCAGGATGTCGTAGTAGGGTACGTCGAGCTTCGGCAGCCAGTCGAAGCCCCAGTCGTTCTCCTTCGTCGCGGCCTCGCCCCACATGGCCTTCAGGAAGCTGACCATGAATTTCGGCGTGTTTTGCCAATAGCTCGTCTGGCCGGGAACGAGCGGCTTGTTGCCGCGCGTCGACATGTAGGTTGCGTAGTCCGGCTCCTTCTCCGTTGCCAGGTTCATGTAACCCGGCAGGGTGTTGGAGAGCAGGCCGATATCGGTGAGGCCCTGGATGTTGGAGTGGCCGCGCAGTGCGTTCACCCCGCCGCCCGGCAGGCCGACATTGCCGAGGATCAGTTGCAGCATCGCCATGCCGCGGATGTTCTGCGCCCCTTTGGAATGCTGGGTCCAGCCGAGCGCGTAGAGCGAGGTCATCACCTTGTCGCGCGCCGCGGTCGCGCCGATCATCTCGCAGATCTTCAGATAGCGATCCTTCGGCGTGCCGCAGATGTTCTCCACAAATTCAGGCGTATAGACGGCGACATGCTGCTTCAACAAGTTCCAGACGCAGCGTGGGTCGGAGAGTGTCGGGTCGGCCTTCACCGTCCCGTCCGCGTTCATCTGATATTCCCAGGCGGCGCGGTCGTAGTCGCGTTTTTCCGCATCATAGCCGGTGAAGAGGCCGTCAGCCCAGGCGAAATCCTCGCGCACCAGGTAGGTGGCGTTGGTATAGGCCTTCACATAGTCCCACTGCACCTTGTCCTTCTCGATACAGTAGCGGATGGCGCCCATCAGGAATGCGATGTCGGAACCGGGACGGATCGGCGCATAGACGTCAGCGACCGAGGCCGTGCGGTTAAAGCGCGGATCGACGACGATCAGCCGGGCGCCGCGATGGTGTTTTGCCTCCGTCACCCATTTGAAGCCGCAAGGATGCGCTTCCGCCGCATTGCCACCCATGACGATGACAAGGTCAGTGTTCTTGATGTCGGTCCAGGCGTTCGTCATTGCGCCGCGGCCAAAAGTTGGAGCCAAACTGGCTACCGTGGGGCCGTGTCAGACGCGTGCCTGGTTGTCGAAGCCGACGACACCCATGGACCGGACGGTCTTGTAGGTCAGCCATCCGGTCTCGTTGGTGCCGCCCGAGGCGGCGAGGAAGCCCATGGTCGTCCAGCGGTTGACCGTAACGCCGGCCGCGTTCTTCTCGATGAAGTTCGCGTCGCGGTCATCCTTGATCGCCCGGGCGATCTTGTCGAAGGCTTCCTCCCAGGAGATGTCCTCCCAGCGGTCAGCGCCGGGTGCCCGGCGGCGCGGCTTCGTGGCGCGAGTCTCGGACTTCACGAAGTCCTTGAGCGCCGCGCCCTTCGGACAGAGCGTTCCACGGTTGGTCGGATGGTCGGCGTCACCCTCGATGTGGATCAGCTCGGCCGTCTCTCCGGCACTGAGGTCGCCCTTGGAGTACATCAGAATCCCGCAGGCGACCGAACAGTAGGTGCACACATTGCGGGTTTCAGTGGTCGTCGCCAGTTTGAACGCGCGGACATGAGCGGCTGTCGCGGCCTCCGCGGCCCCGAAGCCCATGGCTCCGAGCGAGGTTGCCGCCGCTCCCGCGCCGGCGAGCTTCAGGAAGCTGCGGCGGGAAAGATCGATGTTCATTCGCTGTCCTCGTACCTGCCTTGCGGATCGGTCGAAGCTTGATCGTCTGCCTTGCTGCCGGACCTGTCAAGGTGGGACTTCGGATGAAAGCCATGGTCTTGGGAGCAACGATGGGCCATGATCGCGGTGACGACGCCTGCTGCTGCCTGCGCGGAGAAGGAGTTCCTGCTGATGTCCGACACGGTCGTTCCTGACGAGCCCCGCCTCACGTCGCTCGCCCATGGCGGGGGGTGCGGCTGCAAGATTGCGCCTGGCGTGCTCTCGGAGATTCTGCGCGGCCGGGCGGCTCTGCCAGTACCGCCAGATCTGCTGGTGGGGATAGAAACGTCTGACGATGCGGCCGTCTACCGCCTTAACGACAGCCAGGCTATCGTCGCGACGACCGATTTTTTCATGCCGATCGTCGATGATCCGCATGATTTCGGCCGGATCGCTGCGACCAATGCAATCAGCGATGTCTATGCCATGGGCGCCAGGCCACTCTTCGCGCTGGCGCTGGTCGGTATGCCGGTCAACACGTTGTCCACTGCAACGATCGGTGCCATCCTCGACGGGGGTGCCGCCGCCTGCCGGGCGGCGGGTATTCCCATTGCGGGGGGGCATACGATCGATTCCGTCGAGCCGATCTACGGTCTTGTCGCGCTTGGCCTTGTTGACCCGGCCCGGGTGAAAGGCAATGCCGGTGCGCGGCCGGGTGATGTGCTGATCCTCGGTAAACCGCTCGGTGTCGGCATTTTCTCGGCGGCATTGAAGAAGGGCGCGCTCGACGCGGCCGGTTATGCACGCATGATGGAGACGACGACGCGTCTCAACACGCCGGGGCCGGACCTTGCGCTGCTCGACGGCGTGCACGCGATGACCGATGTGACCGGGTTCGGTCTTGCCGGCCATGCTCTCGAAATGGCGCGCGGGGCGGGTTGCCAGTTGCGGATAGAATGGTCCAGCGTGCCGCTTCTTGAAGGCGCTCGTGAACTTGCCGGCAAGGGGTTTGTCACCGGCGCGTCCGGGCGCAACTGGGCAAGCTACGCCGCGGATGTGGCCTTCGTTCGTGACATGACCACCATTGATCAGGCTCTTCTCTGCGACCCCCAGACGAGCGGCGGCCTGCTCGTTGCCTGTGACGCGGCTGGGACCGCGGCGGTTCTCGATATCTTTGCCCGGCACGGCTTTAGCGCGGTGGCCATCGGCGAAGCCGTGCAGGGAAAGGCCGGGCTCTCGATCGTCTGAAGCCTCACCCAATCAGCAGCCTACGCCGTGATGGCAGCAGTACCAGATCGTTGGGACGGCGACGGCGATGCTTGCCTCGTGCCGACGAACAAGTTTTGAAGTGCCACCGTTTCCGGCGGCCAGTACGGTTAGCCAAAGGAGCCTGTGGCGGTCTATCGGGGCGGTTGGTCAGGTTCGCAAAGGCCGCGCGCCAGTTTGAAATCCAGCCCGTCGCCGAAGCGGGCCATCAGCTGCTCTGGTGCAAGAGGCGGAGAAAACAGGTAGCCCTGGCCAAAATTGCAGCCATAGGCCAGCAACTGTTCCAGCTGCGCCTGCGTTTCGATACCTTCGGCGACCACCGTCATGCCAAGCGCGTGGGCAAGACCGATGATTGCGCGAACGATCGTACAGGTATCCTGCGCGCTGCTCATGCGGGACACAAAGCCGCGGTCGATCTTGATGCGGTCGATGGGAAAGCGGCCGAGGTGGGAGAGCGAGGCATAGCCGGTTCCAAAGTCGTCAAGGGCAATGGAGAAACCGGCGGTGCGCAGGGTCTTCAGCCTCCGGGCGATCTCATCACCGGCTTCATCGAGCAGGATGTTCTCGGTCAACTCGATTTCGACGTCGCCCGGTGTCAGGCCATGGCGATGAACGGCGGCCTGCAGCATAGGCACAAAGCCGAGCTGCCGTATCTGTGCGGAGGCGATGTTGATGGCGACCGGACCTGTCTGCATGCCGTTTTGCCGTAGGCTGCCGATCGCCTCCAGGGCCTTGTTCAGGACCAGATTGCCGAGATCGCCGATCAGGCCGCTTTCCTCGGCGATGGCGATGAAGTCGGAAGGGCTGACCGCGCGCCCTTCGTTCGTCCAGCGCGCCAACGCCTCGAAGCCGGTGAGCCTGTGATCGGAGAGCGTAAATTGCGGCTGCAGCGCGACGTCAATCGCGCCGCGCGCCACCGCGCTGGTCAGCGCTGCGGTAAGGCGGCGGCGCTGCTCGACATGGGCGCGCATGGCACGGGTGAAGATGCGATAGGTCCCGCGACCCTCGGCCTTGGCACGATAGAGGGCCATGTCGGCCTTGCGCAGCAAAACCTCCAGCGCGTGGCCGTCTTGGGGGAACCGTGCGATGCCGAGACTGAGCCGCGGGGCAAGGCTACGGCGCTGGACCATTGCCGGGCGCTGGACCGCGGCCAGCAGCCGCTGCGCGAGGGCGTCGATACTGTCACGCCTGCCGAGCTGCGGCACGACGACGGCGAACTCGTCACCACCGAGTCGCACGACCGTGTCCGAGCGGCGGAAGGCTTCCGTCAACCGCTGTGCAATGGTCTTGAGCAACGCGTCGCCGGCTGCGTGACCCATGGAATCGTTGATCTGCTTGAAACCGTCGAGGTCCATGACCACGAGCAGGCCGCTGGTTTGATTGCGCCGACAGGCCGTGACCGCCTCTTCGAGCCTCTGGGAGAGTACCGATCTGTTCAGGAGCCCGGTAAGCGGATCGTGTTCGGCCAGGAACTTGATGGCCGATTCCGACCGCTTCAATTCGGTAATGTCGGTACGTGTTCCGACGATGTGGCCTGAGGTGGAGCGGCGCTCACGGATCTGTATCCACCGGCCGTCGGCAAGCTCCTGTACCGTGCTTCGGCCGGGATTGCGATGCGCGCGCAGCCGCGCGCGAAGCCAGGCCTGATGGGACTCGCCCGTATTGCGCGGCAGAACGTACTGTCCCTTCGCCAGGCCGTGCTGCAGGATCGATTCAAAGCTCGCGCCGATCCGGATCGCTTCTGCAGGATGCATGTGAAGGTTTGCATAGGAGCGATTGAAGAGCACGAGGCGGTCGTTCGCATCAAAGGCGGCAATCCCGTCTGGCACCGTTTCCATGACATCGACAAGCAACGCCTCGGTACCGCGTCGCCGTTCGACCTCCTCGTGCAAGGCCTGTTCGGCGGCTTTGCGCTTGGTGATATCGTAGCGGATCGAGATATAGGCCTCTACCCGTCCATCGGAACCGACCAGTGGCACGATGGTTGTATCCACCCAATAAAGATTGCCGTCCTTGGCACGGTTGCAGATCTCTCCGTGCCAGACCTGACCATAGGCGATCGTTCTCCAAATACCCTCGAAAAACGCCTTCGGGTGGTGCCCGGAATTGACGAGACGGTGCGGTTGCCCGATAAGCTCGTCTTCCCGGTAGCCGCTTACTGCGCAGAATTGCCTGTTGGCGGAGAGGATCCTGCTGCGCCGGTCCGTGACGGCGACGATGGCGTGCCGATCAAGCGCCGCCTGATAGGCACCCAGCAGCTTCGTCAGGCCGCTTCCCTTGTCATCTGTGCGGGCGCTGGCGTTTTGCTGTAGCATGCCGATGATTCCGCTCCCCTTCAAAATCTCGTCGCGCTCGGATTGGTGCTCGAATGTGTCGGATGGCTGCATGTATTCTGACAATTCATGCAATGGCAGATCTTCCATTGACGGCTCCAGCAGGGAACAGGCCGCACATCATGCCGGTGCGGGCACCATGTTATATTAGGGATTGATTTAGGTTATTGGGTTATTAAGGAATTTTGACAGGTAAATTCGGGGCTGACCCATTGAAAGAAAAAGACAATTCTATGGGCCCACTGCGTAACAGGATCCTCGACTCCATCAGGCCGCAGGCGCAGGAATTCTTTCGAACGCATGCAGACATCAAGCCGATGAACACCGGCGACGTCATTTTCGAAGATGGCGCGCCTGTCACGCATGTCGTCTTCCCCCATGAAGGCGTCGTGTCGATCATCGCAGAGATGAGCAACGGCCGAAGCGTCGAGAAATCCTCGATCGGCCCTGAGGGGTTCCTTGGCTTCAGCCTGATCATGGGCGGCGGCAGCTCGCTCGGCCGCTCGGTCGTGCAGGTGCCCGGCCAGGCCTCCTGGGTGACGATTGCCGATCTCGACGTTGCGCTCGAAGAATTCCAGTGCGTCCGCGAAATCATGCTGCGATACGCCAAGTCGCACACGGTGCAACTGATGGAGTCCGTTGCCTGCAACAGCCTGCACACCGCCGAACAGCGCGTTGCCCGCTGGTTGCTGCATGCGCATGACAGGGTCGAGGGCGATACCTATAGCGTGACCCAGGAGGCGATCGCCATGTTGCTTGCGCTGCGTCGGGCGACGGTCAATGCCATCTGTACCGACCTCATGAATGCCGGCGCGATCTCCTACCATCGCGGATCGCTGCGGGTGACTAACCGGGCGGTCCTGCACGAGCGAGCCTGCGAGTGCTACGAGCGCATCCGTCTTGCATCGCTGTAAGGCTGTGTGGAAAGCGCCTTTTCGGCGCGTGGGGGTGACGGTCGCGCGGATTGTCATGCCGTCATCGCCAGCGGCGGAATGATGGCCTCGCGAGAGGTGCGGAACCGGTCGACAACGCTTGCGAGCCCTTCTGCCTCGCGCGCGAGGGCGCGACTGGCAGAACTGTTTTCCTCGATCATCGCCGCATTTTGCTGTGTTGCCTCGTCGATCTGTGCGATCGCCGTGGAAATCTCGCGGATTCCGTTGGTCTGTGTCTGCGTTGAGGTGGCGATACCGCCAACGAGTTCGTCCATCTTCTGGACGGCGTTGGTGATGCCGGTCAGCCATTCCCGTGTTTCGCCGACAAGTTTCACGCCCTCGGCGACCTGATCGGAGCTCGATTTGATCAGCGCGGCTATTTCCCTGGCGGCATCCGCCGACCGCTGGGCAAGGGCGCGTACCTCCTGCGCGACGACGGCAAAGCCCTTTCCGGCTTCGCCGGCACGCGCCGCTTCAACACCGGCATTGAGCGCAAGAAGATTGGTCTGGAACGCGATTTCGTCGATGACCTTGACGATCTGGGACACCTTGCGCGACGACGCGTCGATCTCCCCGATGGCTGCGACGGTCTTGCCGGCCAACACGGTGCTGGCTTCCGATTGGCCGCGAATTTCGGCGACGGCGCGCGAGGCTCCTGCGGCGCTGTCCGTCGTCATCTGGCTGCCGGTGGCCAGTTCGGCAATTGCCGTCGCAATCTGCTCCAGCGCGGCTGCCTGCCGCTCGCACTGACGGCTTGCCGTTTCCGAGGCGCTGGCGATCTCGGTCGTGCCGTTTCTGATGTTTCCGGAGGCGTCCCGCACCGAAAGGATGATCGCGCGAAGATCGTCCACCATGTCGTTGAAGTTTTCGACCAGATGCCCTGACCGCGCCGAAGCGGCGACATCGATGGAAACGCCCAGATCTCCTTGGGCGAGCTGCTGCAAGGCAGCGGCAACCCGGCCCAGCGTTTCCTCTTCCTGTTGCTCGGCCGCCTGCCGGCGCTCCTCCAGCTTGTCGAGATACACAGAGATGGCCAGTTCCATGTCGAGGAGGGCCGCCTTCACCACGGCGGCGACTTCTTCGCCAAGGCCGGTCGTCACAGCGCCCGGCCGACGCGAGAAGAGCTTGCGCTTGCTGGGAAGGGCCGTCGGGGCGAGAAGCGCCTTGACGAGATGGTCGAGAACCAGTGCGTAGCCGCCTATATACCATTGGGGCGCAAGGCCGATACGAGCGTGGACCGAGCCGATCGCCCGGACGGCATCGAGATATTCGGGCGTGTAACCGCCGCTCAGGATAAGGGCCCAGTGGCCTTCCTGGCGCTTACCCGCCTCTGCCATCTTCTCGTTGCCGGCGAAAAACCGAAGTGTCTGCGGCGTCGCGCGAACCTTGTCGTAGAAGATATCCAGTGCTGGCCGTGTTTCCTTCATGACGCGGTCGGCAACCGCTTTGAGCAACTGCCGCTCATGCGGTCCAAGCCCGATGAAATCAAGCCTTTCCTGCAATTCCCCACCCGCTGCATCGTCTTTGGCCATTGTCCTCCCCTCAGGTTCAATGAACGATTCCGTACGTACGATACCGTACATTTCTGAAGGTTAACGTTACGTTACCTATTTTGGGTTGTGGCAGGTGGTATCTGCCTTGGTCCGGCCGAGTATTGGTCTTCTCCAGTGGAACATGCGGGTACCCGAAGCCGCTGGCGCGCCACTCAGGACCAGTTCAACGGGATGCGTGGTCTGCTGGACCTGTGTGCCTGCTGGGAGCATCATACGTCGGCAACGAAAAATGGATTGAAATAAATTCAATCCGCGTGGTTCTGAGTATGAAATACTTAGATATATAAAAATTCCTGCGCGATGGTGAATTTATACACAAAAACTTGGAATAAAATTGCTTTGACGCTTGCTTGAACCGCTCATACGCTTTGAAGCGTTTCAATTGGCGGGGAAGTGATGAAAAAAGGGCGTCCCACCATTACGGATGTTGCTCGCGCTGCCGGGGTTTCCGTCGGCACGGTGTCCAATTTTCTGAATGGAACGGTTCCCGTCAAAGCGGAGACCGCCGAAAAGATCCAGGAGGCGGTTCAGAAGCTTGCCTACCGTCCGAGTGTGTTTGCCCGCTCGTTGCCGATGATGTCCGCGCGGGCGGTGCAGAAGGCCGAGGGGCATCCGCGCCTCCTGGTCGTCGGTCATATCTGCGTCGATTATCTCTGCCGGGTGCCGGTATTGCCGCACCGCGATGACCGGGTCGCGGCAAGCCATATCGACAAGGCGCTCGGCGGCCCGGCCGCAAACCTCGCCGTCGCCGCTGCTGCCGTCGGTGATCCCTATGGATTGCAGATCGATCTCGCCACCGCTGTTGGCGACGACGCCGACAGCGAGTGGGCGATGGCTGAGCTTCTGGCGCGAGGCGTGAACGTGTTGCCGATCCGTCGGCCGGTCAGTGGGCGCTTGCCACGCGCTATGGTGATCATCGAAGCCAATGGCGGCCGGACGATCATTCACGAGACCTTTGAGCTCAGCGAGGTCGACCTCACCGCCAATCTCGACATCACGCCCGGTGCGGTGCGTTCTTGCCTGCATATCGAAGGGTTTCATTACGAGCGGATGATGCCGTCGATCAGCCGGTTTCACGATGCGGGCTGGAATGTCAGCCTGCATACGGCGGGCCTGCCGGAGGGATCGCGCAATCCGGACGCTTTTGCCCGCATGATCAGCCAGGTGGACCTGACCTTCATCAACGACGATACGCTGCGCGAGGTTTTCGCCATCCGCACGCCGCTCGCCTCGATGATCGAGGAAGCCGGACGCACGATCGCACGGGTAAAGCCGCGAGGCGACGTCGTGCTGACGCTCGGTGAATTCGGTGCCGTCGTCTTCCGCAAAAGCGGTGGTCCGCCGATCGAAGTTCCTGCCCTGCCGGTCAGCCGGGTCGATGCGACGGGCGCAGGCGACGCTTTTGCCGGAATATTCCTGAGCCTTTGGCTGCATGGCCGCCCTCTGGTGGACGCAGCGCGCCACGCCGCTGTCGGTGCCAGCCTGACGACGACGGCGGAAGGGGCGCAGGGACACCCGGCGAGCGCAGGCGAACTTGAGGCGTTGCTTTCCGCCGTGGAGGCGAAGGCTGTTTGATTTTCAAGACAATACGGAACGCAAAGATAAGGAGAGCGACATGGTGACGAAGGTTTTGCTGGTGGGGGAGAGCTGGGTCAGCTCGGCGACCCACTACAAGGGGTTCGACCAGTTCGGCAGCGTGACCTTCCATCTGGGTGCCGAACCGCTGGTCGCCGCGCTTCAAGGTGAGGAATTCGACGTCACCTATATGACGGCGCATGACTGCGTCGAAAAGTTCCCCTTCACGCTGGAAGGGCTTTCCGCCTATCAGGTCATCCTTTTGTCCGATATCGGCGCCAATTCGCTGCTCCTTCCCCCGTCCGTCTGGCTGCATGGCAAGGCAGTTCCCAATCGGCTGAAGATCATTCGCGAGTGGACTGCGGCCGGCGGTGGCCTGGTGATGGCGGGTGGTTACTTCTCGTTCCAGGGCATCGACGGCAAGGCCCGCTGGCGCCACACGCCGGTAGAGGAGGCACTGCCTGTCACCTGCCTTCCCTATGACGACCGGTTGGAAATCCCGGACGGGTTCAAGGCTGTCGTCACAGGCCCGAAGAACCATCCGATCCTCGACGGTATCGAGGGTGAATGGCCGCTGCTCCTCGGTGCGAACGAGGTGGCCGCCAAGGACGACGACGGCGTCGAAGTACTCGCCCGACTGCCTGAAGAGGAGGGCGGTCACCCGCTTCTCGTGACCGGCAACTATGGCAGGGGCCGCACCGTCGCCTGGACCTCGGACATCGGACCGCACTGGGTGCCGAACGAGTTTGTCGCCTGGCCCGGGTACGCGGCGATCTGGAAGAACATTCTTCGCTGGGCCAGTGGCGCCAAGTGATCCATCGCAGGGGATAGTTCGATGACCGTTCCATTTCTCCGCGCAACGGGAATTACCAAACGCTTCGGCGCGCTCACCGCGCTGAAGGATGTCGATCTCGACATCAACGGCGGCGAGGTCCTGGCGCTTCTCGGTGACAACGGCGCCGGCAAATCAACCTTCATCAAGATTCTCGCCGGCGCACATCCGCAAAGTGACGGGGATTTGCTGGTCGAAGGCCAGTCGGTCCAGTTCGCCTCGCCGAAAGACGCTGCGAACTCTGGTATTGCGACGATCTTTCAGGAGCTCGCCCTGTCAGAAAACCTGTCGATCTCCGAGAACGTCTTTCTCGGGCGAGAACTCAAACACTCGGTTCTCGGCATTCCGTTCCTGCGGCGCAAGGCAATGCGGGACCGGGTGGACGGCCTGCTCCACGAGCTCGACGCTCATATTTCCGACCCGGAGGCGCCTGTCGGCAGTCTCTCGGGCGGCCAGCGCCAGGCGGTTGCCATCTGCCGGGCGCTCAATCTCAATGCCAGGCTCGTCATCATGGATGAGCCGACCGCGGCGCTTGCCGTCGCCGAAACGCGCAAGGTGCTGCAGCTCACCCGCCGGCTCGCCGGTCGCGGCTGCGCCGTGGTCTTGATCAGCCACAACATAGCCGATGTCTTCGAGGTTGCCGACCGCATGGTCGTCTTCCGCCGGGGCCGAAAGGTCGCCGAGCGGAGGAAAGAGGAAACCACCCCCGAAGAGATCGTTTCCCTCATCACAGGCGCCCATCCCGACGTGCGGGCGCTTGAACAAAACAATCGATAAAGCGCGTCCAACCGTTCCAGAGAGGTTCCAGATGTTCCCGAAATTCAAGCAGGTTCTCGCCGCTTCCGCATTGACGCTTGCCATCGGCGCCACCGCTTTTGCGCAAGACAAGCCGAAGGTCGCCTTCGTGCCGCAGCTGATCGGCATTCCGTATTTCAATGCCATGGAGGCCGGCGGCAAGCGCGCGGCGGAAGAGCTGGGGGTCGAATTCATCTATTCGGGTCCCGTCGATACCAACCCGGTCGATCAGCTGCAGATCGTGCAGAATCTGATTGACCAGGGCGTCAATGCCGTTTCCGTCAGCGTTCTCGATGCCTCCGCCATCGCACCAGTGGTCGAGGCGGCGAATGCAAAGGGCGTCAAGCTCTTCACCAGCGACAGCGATGCGCCGGACAGCGGTCGCGCGGTCTATGTCGCACAGGCCACAGATGAGGGGCTGGGTGCCACGATCATCGACGAACTGGTCAAGCGCGTGGGCGACGATGCCAAGATCGGCATCGTCTCGGGCGAGGCGACGGCCTCCAACCTCAATGCCTGGATCGGCTTCATGCAGAAACAGGCGAAGGAGAAGTATCCGAAGTTGACGCTGCTCGAGCCGCAATATGCCGGCGGCACGGCCCAGCGTGCGGCACAGATCGCCGGTGATCTGATGACCGCCAATCCCGATCTGAAGGGCATCATCGCGGTTGCCTCCTCGACTTGCCCGGGCGTCGCCCAGGCGATCGAAACGGCCGGCAAGATCGGTGCTGTCGTGGGGACCGGCTACTGCAGCCCGAACACCGCGCGCGCCTACATCAAGAGCGGTTCCTTCGGCTTCTCTGTGCTTTGGGATCCCGCCCAGCTCGGCTACCTGACAGTCTGGGCCGGCAAGCAGCTGATCGATGGCAAGGCCTTTGAGGCTGAGAACACCGTGCCGGGTTTTGCCTCGCCGGTCACCTACAATGCCGACAGCGGTGTACTGCTGCTTGGCCCGCCGGCCGTCTTTACCGCTGACAACGTCGACAAGTTCGACTTCTAAGGCCGGGTCGTTTCTGCGATGCGACCGTCAAGTCTCCGTCTTTTCGCCATCGGCGGACGTGAATGGGCGCTGCTCAGTGCCGTCATTCTCGCCTCGATCGTCTTTTCTGTCGCCTCGCCCTACTTCGCGACGGCAGGCAATGCAGCGACCATCGTCCGCAACAGCACAGAGCTGATGCTGGCTGGTCTTGGCATGACCCTGCTGCTCGCGATGGGAAGTATCGACGTGTCGATCGGCATCCTCATGGGGCTTGCCGCCATCGCTGTCTCCCATGCCCTGCTGGCGTCGGTGGCGCCGGCGCTGGCCTTGCTGGTCGGCCCGGTGACAGGCGCAGGCCTCGGCATGGTGACGGCGCTCGTCGTCGTCCTCGGCCGTGTGCCGGCCATCGTCGGCACACTCGGCTTGCTCGGCGTTTACCGCATGGGGGTCTTCGTACTTCTCGGTGGCCAGTGGTTGTCCGGCCTGCCTGCGGGCCTGACGGAGCTGCTGTCGAGGGCGTTTTTCGGCATCCCACTCTCTGTCTTCGTCATCGGGCTCGCCTATCTTGCGGTCTGGCTGGCACTGCGGCGCACCGCCTATGGGCCCCATCTGCTCTCGATCGGCAATGCCGAAGAGAAGGCGCGTCTGTCGGGCGTGCCGGTGAACAAGGTCAGGGTCGCCACCTTCGTGGTCAGTGGCGTGCTGACGGGCCTTGCCGCCAGTTTCTACGTGGCCAATTACCGGAACGTCGAAATGGCTATCGGCAGCACACTGGCGCTCGACGCCATCGCGGCCGTCGTACTCGGCGGTACGAGCATCCTGGGTGGGCGCTGCAGTCTTCTTGGCACGGCGCTCGGTGTCATCCTGCTGCGTGTCCTGCAGAACGGCCTTCTGCTGGTCGGCGTGCCTTCGCTCTGGCAACCGGTTGTGACCGGCGCGCTGCTGATCGGTGTGCTTGCGCTTGAGGTGCCGGTGTCGCGCCTCGGCGAGATGAAGACGAAGTGGATGCCGCGATGAAGAGCCTTCTCAAACCGGCCGCCTCCAGCCGTATCCTCCTTCTGCTCACCGTTCTTTGGGTCATCGTCATCGTGTTTTTTGCGGCCCTCAAGCCGACGATGTTCAGCGCGTCCACGGTAACGACGGTCCTGCAGTTCTCCACCATCCTGGCGCTCGTTTCGCTCGGCCAGTGCCTTGTCATCCTTGCTGGCGGTGCCGGTATCGACTTGTCGGTCGGCGGTATCGTCTCACTGTCGGTCGTGCTCGCCATGCTCGCGGTCAAGGCGGGGCTGCCACCGGTGTTTCTGCCGGTCGCCTGCGTCGTCACCGGCCTGCTGCTTGGCCTGGTGAACGGCTTTCTCGTCACCCGCCTGAGGATCCTGCCGCTGATTGCGACGCTCGGCACACTCTTTGTCTATTCCGGCCTCGCGCTTGCGCTGACCGGAGGGGCGGCGCAAGCCGGCGTACCTGCCTGGCTGCTTCCCTGGGGCCGCGGCATGGTGTTCACGCTGCCGATGCCCTTCGTCACGCTGGTCTTGCCCGTCTTCGCAATCGCCGCGGTGCTGCTGCTCTACAGCGCCTGGGGGCGGTGGCTGTTCGCCATGGGCTTCAACGAGCGATCGGCGCGCCTCGTCGGCATTCCCGTCGATCGCGCCCGTCTCCTCGTCTACGGCCTGAGCGGCTTCCTCGGGGGGGTGGCGGGGTTGGTTTCTCTCGCCTGGCTCGGAAGTGCGCGACCCAATATTGGGCAGAACCTGGAGCTTGAATCGCTGACGGCCGTCATGCTGGGCGGTGTCGCCATCACCGGTGGCGTGGGCGGGGTCGGCGGGGTTATCGCCGCGGTGATCCTGCTTGTCACGCTGAAGACCGGGCTTCTGCAACTCAACGTCAACACCGTCTGGCAGGTCGGCATCGTCGGGGCACTCCTGATCGCCGTGCTGCTGGTCGACCGCCTTTCAAAACGCTGGAGTTAAGCATGTCATCCATCGAACAGCAGATCGCCGATCGCGTCGAGGCCGCCGAAGAGCGCATCGTCAGGACACTGAGCGATCTCGTCTCCTTCGCGTCGATCGTGAAGTCGAACCCAAAGGAGGCGGGACCTGGTGAGCGCGACTGCCAGCTCTATCTGCAGAAGCGGCTGGAGGCACTCGGCTTTGCGACCGACCTCTGGGACCCGGACGGCCCGGCGCTCTATGCCAAGTACCAGGGGCGCCCCGGCGCCAACAAGGGCCGTACCTTCGAGGGGCGTCCGAATCTCGGCGGCGTTCTGAAGGGAACCGGTGGTGGTCGCTCGATCATGCTGACCGGGCATATCGACGTTGTGCCGCCGGGTGCGGCCGAGCATTGGACAACCGATCCGTTCACGCCCGTCTTGAAGGATGGCTTCCTGCACGGCCGCGGCACCGTCGACATGAAGGGCGGCGTCGCCTGCATGCTGATGGCGGTCGAAATTCTCAAGGAAATGGGACTTGAGCTGAAAGGCGATGTCGTCTTCACCACGGTGGTGGACGAGGAGATCGGCGGCATGGGCTCACTTGCGATGGTCGATCGTGGTTTCAAGGCTGATGCCGGCATCATGACCGAGCCGACGGCAAACCGCATCGCGCCGCTTTGCCATGGTATTCTCTGGGGCAGGATCATCATCGATGGGATCGGTGGCCATGCCGAGCTGACGCCGAATGCCTGGTATACGAGCGGACCGGTCGATGCCGTGCAACTCTGCCGCCAAATGCTCGACGGTATCGATATCCTGAACCGTCGTTGGATGTTCGACCCGAAGAAGAACCACCCGCTGATGGACCTGCCGAACCAGATCATCGTCACGCAGATGAGTGCTGGCGAACACCCGTCCTCGATGGCCGGCCGTGCCGAGATCATCATCGACGCGCAATACCTGCCGAGCGAGAAGGACGAATTCGGTCTCGGCGGTCACGTGAAGCGCGAGATCGAGGAGCACGTCCGCCATGTCTGCCAGGCCGACCCCTATCTGCGGGAGCATCCCGCCCGTGTCGAGTGGATCCTCGATGCCGATTGTGCGGAAATCCCGGCCGACAGCCCATTCGTCTCGATCTTCCAGGAGGCGGTCGCGACTGCCGATCTGTCACCGGTTCTGTCAGGTTTCGGCGCCCACAGCGACATCGGTCTTCCGACAGGGCTCGGCAACACGCCGACGGTAAATTTCGGTCCTGGCGACCCGGCGCAGGCGCACCAGCCGAATGAACGTGTCTCCGTGCACGACCTTGTCGACTGCACCAAGGCGATCGCCCTTGCCGTTCAAAAATGGTGCAACTGACGGGCATTCCCCCGAAGTCCGCTTCCGGTCCGCAATTTGCGAGTGATTCCCATGGCCGCCCGGAAAATGCGACGTGTTCAATGTGCCCCCGTCCCGTTGTCGGAGCGAGGGCACTCCTTTGCTCGTTCCCGTTCGGCAGCCTGCCGTTCCGGCCTTTTCAAGGCCGCATCGACCAGGCCTTGCCTAGTTTCCAAGCCGGCCCACGATCATCTCCGCAATCGGGATGGCCGAGGTGGCTGCGGGTGAGGGAGCATTGCAGACGTGCAGCATGCGGTCCGTTTCCGCGAAGAGGAAGTCGTGAATGAGCGTGCCGTCCTTGCGCACGGCCTGGGCACGTATGCCGGCTTCGTAGGGCAGAAGGTCCGAAAGCGTCAGGCTCGGGCAGTATTTTCTGCACTCCGCCAGATAGCCCGGTTTCCAGAGCGAGTTGCGCAGTTCCGTCACGGCCGATTTCCGGTTGGCGAACACGGTTTTCCAGAAGCCGGGGAACAAGGCGTAGTCGGCCATGTCGGCAAGGTTGATGGAAAGGCGCGGATAGCCCTCGCGCGCGAAACCGATGACGGCATTGGGCCCGACCGTCACGCTGCCGTCGATCATGCGTGTGAGATGCACGCCGAGGAAGGGCAAATCGGGATCCGGGACGGGGTAAATGAGGTGGCGGACGATGTCGTTCTTGTCGGCAGGCAGGCGAAAGTATTCCCCCCGAAACGGCACGATGCGGTGCTCGATCGGAAGGCCGGCAAGCACCGCAAGCCGATCTGATTGCAGGCCGGCGCAGGCGACCAGTTTCTTCGCCTGCCATGTCTGCCCGTCGGAGGTGATATCAACGACATCGATCGTCTCGCGGATGCCCGTGATGCGTGTCGAAAGGCGGATATTGCCGCCGAGTGCCTTGATGCGCCGTCCCATCGCCTGGCAGACCTCGGCATAGCTGACGATCCCGGTCGAAGGGACGAAGAGCGCCCCGCGACCGCGAATATGCGGTTCGCGCTCCCGCAATTCGCCTTCGCTGACGCGATGCACCTCGATCGTGTTCTGCTTTGATCGCTCATAAAGAGCGTCCATGCGCTGTATCTCAAGATCGGAGGTGGCGACGAGCAGCTTTCCGCAGACCTCAAACCGGATGCCGTTTTCGCTGCAGAAGGCCTTGGTGGCTTCAGCGCCCTTGCGGCAAAGTTCCGCCTTGAGACTGCCGGGCGGATAGTAGATGCCGGCGTGGATGACGCCGCTGTTGTGGCCGGTCTGATGCTTGCCGAGCGCGTCCTCCTTTTCGATGAGGATGAGGCTGCTGCCCGGCTTGTTTTCGATAAGGCGCATTGCCGTTGCCAATCCAACGATGCCGCCGCCGACAATGCAGTAGTCGAAGATCATATGTCGTGTCCTTGAGGCAGTTTTTCGCGAAAGCGCGTCGCAATTTCCTGCCTGGAATTGGGTGTAAACGAAGCGTCCGCCTGCCTATCCGCGTGCTGCTTCGTGATTGCTGTAGCCGAAGTAAGCTTCTTCCAACGCGTGGCCGTCTGCAAGATCGCTTGCCGTCCCCTCCAGCGCCACATGCCCATTGCGCAGCACATAGATGCGCGAAGCAAGGTCGAGAATGCGGGCGGTGGATTGTTCGACGACGAGAAGCGTCAAGCCGTCGGCATTGAGCTGGCGCAGGCTGTCGTAGACCTGATCGATGACGAGGGGGGCGAGGCCAAGCGATGGCTCGTCGATCATCATCAGTGAGGGCCGTTGCAGAATGGCGCGTGCAATGGCGAGCTGCTGCTGTTCACCGCCAGACAGATGGCCGGCAATGCCGCGATAGCGGTTCCTCAGAATCGGGAAAATGGTGAGCACACGTTCCAGGTCGACCGCCGCTTCTGCCTTGTCCTTGCGGATCATACCACCGAGCAAGAGGTTCTCCTGCACCGTCAAAGTGCGGAAAATGCTCCGACCCTCTGGCACGAGTGCGAGCCCCTTGCGGCACAGTTTTTCCGGCGGTTGGCCGGATACGCTTTCGCCCCTGAAGGTAAGCGTGCCGCCGGTCGGCGACATGAGTCCAGAAATCGTTTTCAGAAGCGTGGACTTGCCGGCCCCGTTGGGGCCGACGACGAAGACGATCTCGTCCTTTCGAACCTCAAGATCGACGGATTTCAAGGCAGCAAGCCGGCCGTAGCCGGCGGTGAGGCCGCGGATTTCAAGCATGTCGTTCCCCTTTGGCGCGGTTGTGATCTCGGATGGAAATCGCAGGACCACACCGTTTTTTGCCGTTGACAAAAAAAATCTAACCCGCATTCTGTCTTCTGTCCACAGAGGACTATGTGCAAAAAATCAGGCCGGGCAACGCCACGGCTGAAGGGGAACGACGATGAAATCTGTTGCTGTGGCCGCCTCGGCCGCAATCGCCCTCCTGTTGCCGGTGACCAGCGTTCAGGCCGAAGAACCGATCAAGATCGGCTTTGCCATCGCGGAATCCGGCTGGCTTTCGAACTACGACAGCGCGCCTTTCAAGGCCGCCGTCATGAAGATCGAGGAAATCAACAAGGCCGGCGGCCTGCTGGGTCGCCAGATCGAATATTCCGTCATGGACACCAAGACGGAGCAGGCCCGCGCCGCAACCGTCGGCGCACAGCTCGTCGATGGCGGCATCGATATGCTGGTCGTCTCCTGCGACTACGATTTCGGCGCACCGGCGGCGCTCGCGGCCAAACAGGCGGGCAAGATCGCCTTTAGCCTGTGCGCGGCCGATCCGAAGATGGGCGTGCAGGGCGTTGGCCCGCTCGCCTTCACCGCCAACAGCGCGGCGCAGTCGGAAGGCATCGCCATTGCCGAATACGGCCAGAAGAAGATGAACCTGAAGTCGGTCTATGTGCTGGAAGACCTGACGATCGAATACAACAAGTCGGCCTGTGCCGGTTTCCGCGCGGCCTGGGCGGCCGGCGGCGGCGAGGAAACGATCCTCGGCAACGACACGTTCAAGAACGACGACCCGTCGATTGCCTCGCAGATCACCCGTCTCAAGGGCCTGGCAACGCAGCCAGATGCGGTCTTCGTCTGCTCGTTCACGCCGGGCGGGGCTTCGGCCGTGCGCCAGCTTCGCGCTGCCGGCATCGATCTGCCGATCCTCGCCAACACGGCGATGGTCGACAACTACTGGCTGAACGCCGTGCCGGGCCTCAAGGACTTCTACCTGCCCGCCTTCATGTCGCTCTACGGCGACGACCCGCGGCCGGAAATGAACACGTTCCTCGAAAGCCACAAGGCGCGTTACGGCGAGCCGCCGGTCTCCTCCTATTCGGTGCTCGGCTACAGCCTGATCGAGCAGTGGGCCTTTGCGGTGGGTGAGGCGAAGACGACGGATTCCGAAGCTGTCGTCGGCGTCATGAACACCTTCAAGGACCAGCCGTTCACCGCCGGCCCGACATCCTTCACCGATCAGCTTCATATCCAGGTCGACCGTCCCTGGCTGATCATGAAGGTCGAGAATGACTCCTTCCGCGCCGTGGAAGTCTACCGGAACTCGTTCAAGCCGGACATGAAGCTCCTGTTCCGCGTCGGTCAGTAACCGGCAGCGATCCGTCGGCTGCATGGCGGTGCAGCCGACGGCACCAAAATCTCCAAGCAAATTCATAGCCGAGCTTACGAATAGGTCTCGCCCGATATGTCACGTCCATCGAAAGAACGGCTGGAAGCCCGCGGCGTTGCCGTCGCCTTTGGCGGCATCCGGGCCTTGAGCGGGGTCGACCTGGAGATCCGGCGCGGCGAAGTGCTCGGCCTGATCGGCCCGAACGGCGCCGGCAAGACGACCATGGTCAATGTCCTGAGCGGCTTCCAGCGCCCGACCAGCGGCAGCATCAGCCTCGACGGCATCGACGTTTCCAAGCTCACCGCCCGCAAGATCGCCCAGGCCGGCGTCGGCCGCAGTTTCCAGGCGGCGCGTCTCTTTCGGGCGATGACGGTGGAGCAGAACCTTTCGGTCGCCGCGATCGGCAGCGGGCTTTCACGCAAGGCGGCCCTAGAGCGGGCGCGCGAAATCCTCGACTGGATGGGCCTTGCGAAAAAGGCCGAGCACCGCTGCGACAGCCTTTCCTATGGCGATGAGCGCCGTGTCAGCATCGCCCGGGCGCTCGCCTTGCAGCCGTCCTTCGCGCTGCTCGACGAGCCGGCCTCCGGCATGAACGACGCGGAATGCGAGGCGCTGATGGAGGTGATTGCCGAGCTGCCGGCGCGCTTCGGCTGCGGCGTGCTGCTGATCGAACACAATATGAAGGTGATCATGGGCGTGTGCCAGCGCATCCATGTGCTCGACGGCGGCCAGAGCCTCGCCGAGGGCTCGCCCCAGGACATCCAGAAAAACCCCGCCGTCCGCCGCGCCTATCTGGGCGAGAAGGCGACAGACAGCACGCTTGCGATCTAGGAACAGGACGCCATGGCCAATATCGTTCAGGTTCTCGTCGATGCCATCGCGCTGGGCAGCCTCTATGCCCTCGTCGCCCTGGCGATCGGCCTCGTCTTCGGCGTCATGCGGCTCGTCAATTTCGCCCAGGCCGACTACATCACCATCGGCGCCTATGCGCTGGTCGTGCCGACGGCGAGCGTCACACCGCCGCTGCTGCTTGGTGCGCTGCCCGCAGCGCTGATGATCGGAGGTGTGCTGTTCGTGGTCGTCGTGCTGGCGCTCCTCACCGAGCGCGTCGCCTTCCGGCCGTTGCGCAATTCCAATCCGTCGACGCTGCTGATCTCCTCCTTCGCCGTCAGCTATTTCCTGCAGAACCTCGTCATGCTCATCCACACCGGCCGGCCGAAATCGGTCGGCATCGGGCAGGGCTTGGCCAATGCGGTGGAGATTGGCGGCGTGCGCGTTCCTGGCATCCAGCTCCTCACCATGGTCGTCACCGCCGGCCTGCTCGTCGCGCTCGTGCTCTTCCTCAAGAAGACGCCGCTCGGCATCCAGATGCGGGCGGCGGCGGAAAATTTCCAGATGGCCCGCCTGCTCGGCATGCCGGCAAACCGGGTGATCGCACTTGCCTTCGCCATTTCCGGCCTGCTCGGCGGCGCCGTCTCGCTGCTCCTGACGATCCAGACGGGCACGCTCGACTTGCGCATGGGCCTGATGCCCGTCGTCTACGCCTTCTTCGCCACCGTCATCGGCGGCATGGGCTCCTTGCCGGGCGCGGCACTCGGCGGGTTCCTTGTCGGCGTCGCCAGCGTGCTCCTGCAAACCTATCTCCCGGCCGATCTGCGCCCCTTCCGTGATGCAGGCGTGTTCATGATGGTCATCCTGATCCTCCTCGTGCGCCCGCAGGGCCTGATCGTCACCAGCGCCGCGAAGGAGCGCGTGTAATGAAGAGCGATACCATGTCCTTCGCAACGATCGGCCGCTTCTGGTTTCCGGTGCTTGCCCTCGTCTTACCGCTTGCGATCATCGTGGTGGTGACAGGCCAGTTCGGGGGCCTCTCCATCCAGCGCACCGTCATCGAAATGCTGATCAGCATTGTCATCGTCGTCGGGCTCTACGTCTTCGTCGGCAATTCCGGCATCATCTCCTTCGGCCACGCCACCTTCATGGCGATCGCCGCCTATGCCTCGGCGTGGCAGACGTGCTGCGAGATGCTGAAGCCCATCACCATGTCCGGTCTGCCGCCGTTCCTGCGCGACCAGAGCATTCCGCTCCTGCCGTCCGCCGTGGTCTCGGTGCTGCTTGCCGGCGGTGCCGCCTTCCTCACCGGCCTCGTCATCATGCGGCTCACCGGCCTCGCCGCCTCGATCTCCACGCTCGCCGTGCTGTTCATCCTGAACGTCGTCTATTCCAACTGGGACAGCGTCACGATGGGGTCTGCTTCGATCGTCGGCCTGCCGACCTATGTCACGGCCTGGCTGGCGCTCGGCTGCGCCGTCGTCGCCATCGTCATCGCCTACCTCTACCAGGTCTCCGCCTTTGGCCTCGCCATCCGGGCGACGCGCGAAGATGAGGTCGCGGCCGCCGCCGCCGGCATATCGCTCTACTGGTCGCGGCTGATCGCCTTCACGCTGTCCGGCTTCCTCGTCGGCCTCGGCGGGGTGTTGCAGGCCCACTATCTCGGAACTGTCTCGATCAACAGTTTCTTCCTGAGCTTCACCTTCCTGGCGCTCGCCATGCTCATCGTCGGCGGCATGGGTAGCCTGGCCGGCGCAGTGGTCGGCGTCGTCGTCATCACGGCGATGGTCGATATCTTTCGTCGGCTTGAAGGCGGGATTTCGATCGGCGGCGAGCAGTGGTCGCTGCCGGCGGGCACGCAGGAGCTTATCATCGCGGCCTTTATGCTGTTGATACTGGTCTTCCGCAAAGACGGAATCATGGCAGGGCGAGAAATGACCCTGCCGGGGCAGGAAAAACGCGAGAAAGGGCTCATCAATGGCTAACAACCTCCTCTTCAATACGGACGAACCGGTCGGCATCATCGACAACCGCATGCTCTCCGACCAGGTTTCGACCTTTCTCGTGCGCGAACTGATCTTCGGTCGTCTTCAGCCCGGCCAACGCATCAACGAGGCGGAGCTGGCCCGCCAGCTCGGTATCAGCCGCAATCCCATCCGCGAGGCGATCCGCCGGCTGGAAGAGCGCGGCCTGCTCGTCGCGGTCCCCCGCAAGGGTACCTTCGTGCGCACCTTCCTGCGCAACGATATCGACGAGATCTTTTCCTTCCGCGTCGTGGTCGAGCGTTTTGCCGTGGAGCAGGCGCTGCCGCAGATGACGGATGCCGACATCAACCGCATCGCCGGCTTCGTCGACGCCATGATTGCGGCGGCCAACACGAATGACGAAATCGCCCTCGTCGAAAACGACCTCGCCTTCCATCTCGAGATCTGCAAGCTCTCGAAGAACCGCCAGACGCTGCACGCCTTTACCAACATCCAGGCCGAAGTGCAGATGCTGATCACCATCGCCGAGCGCCAGTTCGAGAGCCAGATGGCGGCGGCGGTCGATCACTGGCCGGTCGTCGAGGCGCTGCGCAGCCGCAATCCCGAAAAGGCGATGGACGCCATCCGCGATCACATCCGCGATTCCTGGCGCCATCTGCTTGAAGCTTACGAGCGGGAAAAACCCCGCTCGTCCTGATCCATCCATGAGAAAAGAGGGAACAATGCCTGACAACAAAATCATCGGCATCGACATCGGGGGGACGTTCACCGACTTCGTCTCCTACGATGCGGCGACGGGCACAATCGAAAACTGGAAGAACCTGACGACGCCCTCCGAACCGATCGAAGGCGTGCTCCAGGGCCTCGGGCAGGTGGAAGACGTCGCCAGTGTCGACAAGATCCGCCTCGGCACGACGATCGCCACCAACGCACTCCTGACGCGCCGCGGCGCCAAGGTCGCCTATGTCACCACGACAGGTTTTCGCGATGTTCCCTTCATCCAGCGCGGCGACCGCCGCAGCCACTACGACATTACCTGGATCAAGACCAAGCCGCTGATGAAGCGCGCCGACACCTACGAGATCGGCGGGCGTTTCAGCGCCAAGGGCGAGCTGGTCACGCCGCTCGATGAAGCCGCTGTCCGCGAACTCGCCGCGACGATCAAGGCGGACGGCACGATCGAAGCCATCGCCATCTGCACGCTGTTCTCCTATATCGACCCGAGCCACGAGCAGCGCATCCGCGATATCCTTGCCGAAGACCTGCCGGGCATGCCGATCTCGATCTCCTATGACGTGCTGCCGAAGTGGAAGGAGTACGACCGCGCCTCCACCACCATCGCCGACGCCTACCTGAAGCCCATCGTCTCCGACAATTTCCACCGCATGCAGAAACGCCTCGACGCCATCGGCATCGGCGACAGGATCGGCGTGATCAAGTCGAACGGCGGTGAGTCCACTCTGAAGGGTGCCGCCGAAGCGCCGGTGCAGATGACGCTGTCCGGCCCGACCGGCGCGGTCGTCGCCACCCGCGTTCTCTCCGAACTGACAGGCATCAAGAACCTCGTCACCTTCGACATGGGCGGCACTTCGACCGATTGCTCGACCGTCGTCGACGGCATGGAGCATGTGACGACCAATTTCGAGATCGAATGGGGCCTGCCGATCCAGATCCCGATGATCGACATCCACACGATCGGCGCCGGCGGCGGCTCGATTGCCTGGATCGACAAGGGCGGCATGCTGCGCATGGGCCCGCAATCGGCCGGCGCCGCACCGGGACCCGCCTGCTACGGCCGCGGCGGCGAGAATGCCACCGTGACCGATGCGAACGTCGTGCTCGGCCGCATCAACCCGGACTACTTCCTCGGCGGCAAGATGAAGCTCGATGCCGAGGCGGCACATCGCGCGGTCAAGAAGATCGCCGACCAGCTCGGCCTCGAGGTCGATGCGGCGGCCTTCGCCATGGTGCAGATCGCCAACAACAACATGCTGGGCGCGCTGCGTGCCGTCCTCCTCCAGCGCGGTCTCGATCCGCGCGACTTCTCGCTCGTCGCCTCGGGCGGCGCGGGTCCGGTGCATATCTGCGACCTGATGGATATTTCCGGCATTCCGCAGGGCATCGTGCCGAACTATCCCGGCCAGTTCTCGGCCTTCGGTTTCATCATGACCGATGCCCGCGTCGACCGGCATCGCACCGTGCAGCAGATCTCGAAATATTTCGACGGTGCCCGCGCCACGGCGGCAATGACGGAGCTGGTGGATGGCGCGATCGCCGAGCTGGTTTCCCAGGGCTACCAGCAGAAGGTGGAGATCTACCGTTCCATCGAGGCCCGCTATTTCGGCCAGAACCACGAGCTGGAACTGAGTTTTCCGGCCAACCAGTTCACCGAAGAAACCATTGCAAGCCTTTGGGAACGCTTCCACGAGGAGCACCAGAACCGCTTCGGCTTCTCCATCCCCGGTGAAACCATCGAGACGGTCAATCTCAAGGTCGTGGCCGTTGCCGTTTCCGAAAAGCCGCAGATGCGGGAGCTCGAAAAGGGCGAGGGCTCGCCTGCCTCTTCCGGCAGCCGCAAGGTGCGCTTCGAGGACGGCTGGCACGAGGTGAAGACCTACGACCGCGGCACCTTCAAGCAGGGCCAGACTGTCACCGGTCCCGCCATTGTCGAGGAAAACGCCTCCGTCACCATCCTGCAGCCGAAACAGACGCTCCGCGTTGACCGGCTCGGCAATCTGATCATTTCGGCCTGAGGAGTACCGTTATGGACTTCGTTACGATGAACATCCTGGAATCCAGCATGGTCTCGCTCTGCAAGGAGATGGGGATCGTGCTGATGAAGACGTCCTATTCGACGATCTTCAACGAGGCGCTCGATTTCACCTGCGGCCTTGCGGACATGAACGGCGACATGATCGCCGTCGCCGACTATTGCCCGGCGCAGATCGGCGGCATGCCGCTGCTCGTCAAGTCGTGCCTCAAGGAAATCCCGATCGGCGAGATCGAGGAGGGCGACGTCATCCTGCACAACGACCCCTATCGCGGCGGCCTGCACACGCCGGAGCACACCTTCTTCAAGCCGATCTTCGTCGATGGCGAGATCATGGGCTTTGCAGTGGCGATCGGCCATATCGCCGAGGTCGGTGGCATGGCGCCCGGCGGCTTTTGCGGCGAGGCGACGGAAATCTTCCAGGAAGGACTTCGCATTCCCCCGGTAAAGATCAAGAAGCGCGGCAAGGACAATATCGAGGTCTGGAAGCTGCTGCTCGCCAACGTGCGCACGCCGCGCGTCAACTACGGGGATCTGCGCGCCCTCATCGCCGCCGTCGATCTTGGCGAAAAGCAGATGACGCAAATCTACAAGAAGTACGGCAAGGAGAAGATCAAGGAGACCGTCAACGATCTGCTGCTCTATTCGGAACGCCGCATGCGCGCAGAGCTGGAGGCGATCCCCGACGGCATCTACGCCTTCTCGGATACGATCGAGAGCGACGGCATCGATGCCGACCGCACCTACACGGTCGCCGTGGAAGTGCACAAGCGCGGCGGCGAGATCATCGTCGACTATCACGGCTCCTCGCCGCAGGCCTCCGGCCCGATCAACGCCACGCTCGGCGTCGCCACCTCGGCTGCCTACAACGCCGTGCTGCACATGACCGACCCGACCATCCCGCGCAACTCCGGCTGCTTCCGGCCGATCCGCGTGATGGCGCCGCCCGGCACCATCGTCAATGTCGATTTCCCGGCACCGGAAGTCGGTGGCAACACCGAAACGCATCCGCGCATCGTCGGCACGATCCTCGGCGCCATGGCGCCGGCCGTGCCCAACCGGGTGATGGCGGCGGAAGGGGCGACGCACTGCAACTTCGTCTTCGGCGGCGTCGATGCCGATACGGGCGAGTATTTCGCCTGCTACGATCTCGAAGCGGTCGGATGGGGCGGGCGTGCCTTTGCGGATGGCAATGACGGCGTCGACTCGATCAACGGCAATTGCCGCATCACGCCGGTCGAAGTCTACGAGACGCGCTTCCCCTGGCGCATCGAAAGCCTCGCCTTCAACGTCGATGCCGGCGGTGCCGGCGAATACCGCGGCGGCGTCGGTTATTCCAAGCAGATGCTGTGCCTCAACGACGAGATCATCTGCTCGCAGATGACCGACCGCCACCTGCTCGCCCCCTGGGGCCTGAACGGCGGCACGGAAGGCGGCGTCGGCGCGACGCTGGTCATGAAGAACGGTCGCGAGGACTGGCAGACGATGCGCGAGGCCTACGGCAAGGCCTCGACCAGCCGCTATTCCAACGTCTCGATCCGCCGCGGCGACCGCGTGCGGCTCGTCACCCCCGGCGGCGGCGGCTACGGCGAACCGGCAAAGCGCGATCTAGCAGCGGTCGCAGAGGATGTCCGCGAGGGCTACGTCTCCAAGGCGGCCGCCCAGAAACACTACGGTTACCAGGAGGCCTGAGACCATGAAGTTTTCGCTGAACGGACTTTACATCGAAAGCTACACGAAATGCGCCAATTGCGGCGTGCTGATCTACGAGGCCTCGGCCGAGGATTCCGCCCGCAAGAAGGTGCATGACGGGAGCATTTATTGCTCCGAGGAATGCGTCGACTGGAAGCTTGCCCGGGACGCCCGCCGCGCCAAGGCGGCCGTCTAGGAATTGATGCGCCGGCCCCGTCCGAGAGAATGGGGCCGGCCAACTTGAAGCGCCGCGATAGCGCCGCGCCATAACAAACTGTCCAAGGAGACATCCATGTCCACGAACGCTGCCTTCACGGCGCGGCGCGCTGCCGCTATTCCGGCTGGCCTGTCGAAACATCTCGACGTCTATATCGAGAAGGCGGAGAACGCCGAACTGTGGGACGTCGAGGGCAAGCGCTACATAGACTTTGCCGCCGGCATCGCCGTCAACAACACCGGCCACCGCCATCCGAAGGTGGTCGAGCGTGTGCGCAACCAGCTCGACAAGGTCACGCACACCTCGTTCCAGACCACGCCCTATATCGATTATGTCGCGGTCTGCGAGAAGCTGAACGACCTGGTGCCGGGCGATTTCCCGAAGAAGACGTTTCTCGTCTCCACCGGCGCTGAAGCCATCGAGAACGCTGCCAAGATCGCCCGCGCCGCGACCGGCCGCTCGGCCTTCGTGGCCTTTTCCGGCGCCTTCCACGGCCGCACGCTGATGGCGATGACGCTGACCGGCAAGACCACGCCCTACAAGGCCGGCTTCGGTCCGCTGGTGCCTGACGTCTTCCACCTGCCGTTCCCGATTCCCTATCACGGCATTTCCGAGCAGGAATCGCTGACGGCCCTTGATCGCTTCTTCCGCTCCGAGGTCGATCCGACCCGCGTTGCCGGCATTTTCGTTGAGCCGGTGCAGGGCGAGGGCGGTTTCTATCCGGCGCCCGTCACCTTCCTGCGCACGCTGCGCGAAATCTGCGACAAACACGGCATCCTGCTGATCGCCGATGAAATCCAGACGGGTTTTGCCCGCACCGGCAAAATGTTCGCGATGGAACATGCCGGCGTTGCCGCCGATATCGTCACCATGGCGAAGGGGCTCGGCGGCGGGTTTCCGATCGCCGCCGTCACCGGCCGCGCCGACATCATGGACAAGATCCCGATGGGCGGTGTCGGCTCCACCTTCGCCGGCAATCCGCTCTCCTGCGCGGCCTCGCTCGCCGTGATGGAGATCATCGAGGAGGAGAAACTAATCGACCGCGCCAACGAGGTCGGCAGCCGGCTGAAGGCGGTCTTCGAAGACTGGCAGGAGGGCAACGAGTTTGCCTGCATCGGCGAGGTGCGCGCCCTTGGCGCCATGGTGGCGATCGAGTTCGTGCGCGATCGCGAGACGCGCCAGCCCTGGCCGGAGCTGGTGAAGGCCATCACGCATACCGCCGCCGAAAAGGGCCTGCTGCTGCTTTCCTGTGGGGTACACGGCAATGTCGTGCGCGTGCTGACACCGCTGACGATCCCCTTCGACCATCTCGACGAAGGCATCGCCATCCTGAAGGACAGCCTGCGGGCGGCGCTGGAAAAGGTGGAGGCCGGGCAATGACGCTCGCGCTGCTGCATGACCGCGCCTTCATCGATGGTGAGTGGGTGGGTGCGGATGGGGGCGCGACCTTCGAAGTGCGCAATCCGGCGACGGGGGAGGTTCTCGCCCGCGTCGCCGATCTCGCTGCTGCCGACGTCGAGCGCGCGATCCTTGCCGCCGAACGCGCGCAGGTGGACTGGCGTGAGCGCCCGGCCAAAGAACGGGCCAAGCTGCTGCGCGCCTGGTTCGACCTGATCACCGTCCATACGGAAGACCTTGCCCGGCTGATCACCGCCGAGCAGGGCAAGCCGCTCTATGAGGCGCGGGGCGAGGTGGCTTTCGGCGCCTCCTTCGTCGACTGGTTTTCCGAAGAGGCGAAACGCGTCTATGGCGACGTCATCCCGTCGGCCGGGCGCGACCGGCGTTTTGTCGTGCTGAAACAGCCGATCGGTGTCTGCGCCGCCATTACGCCCTGGAATTTTCCGCTGGCGATGATCACCCGCAAGGCGGCGGCAGCGCTTGCCGCCGGCTGCACCATGGTCGTCAAACCCTCCGAGGAAACGCCGCTGACAGCGCTCGCGATAGTCGAGCTTGCCCGGCAGGCCGGCATTCCCGCCGGCGTGCTCAACATCGTGCCGTCGAAGGACGCCGCCGGCATCGGCCGCCTGCTCTGCGAGCATCCGGTCATCCGAAAACTCTCCTTCACCGGTTCAACCGCCGTCGGCAAGTTGTTGATGCGGCAGTGCTCTGACACGCTGAAAAAGCTGTCGCTGGAGCTCGGCGGCAATGCGCCCTTCATCGTCTTCGACGACGCCGACCTTGACCTCGCCGTTGCCGGCGCCATCGCGTCAAAGTTCCGCAATTCCGGCCAGACTTGCGTCTGCACCAACCGCATCTATGTGCAGGACGGTATCCATGATGCCTTCGTGGCGAAGCTGACGGAAGAAGTCGCGAAGCTGAAGGTCGGAGACGGTGCTGCGCCGGAGGTGGTGCAGGGCCCGCTGATCAATACCAAGGCCGTCACGAAGGTGGCGGAACTGATCGGTGACGCCGTTGGCCATGGCGCCCATGTCGAAACCGGCGGCAAGCCGCATGCACTCGGCGGCACCTGGTTCGAGCCGACGGTGCTGAGCGGCATGCAGGCCTCGATGCGGCTCGCGCAGGAAGAAGCTTTCGGCCCGGTCGCCCCGGTCTTCCGCTTCAAGGACGAAGCCGAAGTCATCCGCCTCGCCAACGACACGCGCTACGGCCTGATGGCGTATTTCTACGCGCGCGACGTCAACCGCATCTGGCATGTGCTCGAAGAGCTGCAATTCGGCATGGTCGGCATCAACGAAGGCCTGATCTCCACCGAACTCGCTCCCTTCGGCGGTATCAAGGAAAGCGGTTTTGGTCGCGAAGGCTCCAAATATGGTATCGAGGAATATGTGGAGCTGAAATATGCCTGCTTTGGCGGGCTGAAGAGGGCATAGCCAGATGTCGGAAGTAGCGGATCGCAAGGTCGCATTGATCGTCGGAGCCTCGCGCGGCCTTGGGTTGGGCTTGGCGAAAGCCTTTCTTGCCAAGGGCTGGGACGTCGTTGCGACCGTGCGCGACGCTCGCGGTCGCTTGGCGCTCGATGCGTTGGCGGCCGGGGATCGGTTGTCGATCCTGATGCTCGATATCATGGTCGCCGACGATATCGCGCGGGTGCGACGCGAACTCGACGGGCGAGTGCTGGACGCGCTTTTCATGAATGCCGGTATTGCCCGGGATCCGGCTGCAGCCGTCGAGGATGCGCCCGTCGAGGACTTCGTCGACGTGATGCTCACCAATGCACTCGCGCCGCTGCGCGTCATCGCCGCACTGCACGATCAGGTGAAACCGGCAGGCGTGGTGGCCGCCATGTCGTCCAGCATGGGCAGCGTCAGCGGCAATGCCGGTGGCGCCTGGGAGATCTACCGCGCCAGCAAGGCGGCCCTCAATCAGTTGATGAAGAGCTTTGCCGCCCGCCACGCCGATGGCCGGACCTATCTTGCCGTTTCGCCCGGCTGGGTGCGCACCGATATGGGTGGCGACGCTGCGCCTTTGGACATCGAAACCAGTTCGGCTGGTATCGTCGAGACCCTGGTCGCTCGCGCAGGCACGGGCGGGGTACATTTTGTCGATTTCAACAACAAGATCGTGGCTTGGTAGCAAGTTCCGAGAGGCGGATCCTGCGCGTTTGCACGACCTGAGAGTTGGGTTCTTCGCTGGAGATCTTGCCAGGTGATTTGCCTTTGCCGTGGGTGGCGGGCGGGGTCGCCTACGGGATCCGCAACGGTTTGTAGCGGAAGCTCCTGGAAGAAAAGGCTGCAAGGAGCGGTGGGCCCACAGGCTTTTTCGGCTTGAACCCTACGCCAGCGAATATTGAAATCATGGATGCCCGAAGAACGGCTCAGCCGAGATCCCAATCGCCGTTCGAAGCACCACGGCGGACGACAATACACTGCAATTGCCAAGTGCGGCTGCCTCTGCGGGAACCAAGGGTGGCACGGTAGGCGCCGCGTTCGTAAAAATCCCGATGACGACGGCAAGCCAGAGCGCTCTAAGAAATCCGGCAGCATGGTTACGTTGCCGCGTTGCCGGAATCCAACACAGGCCTAATATAGGTAGTGTCGTTCAATGATGTCCGGAGCCAGTCGTGAAAAATCCGTATGAGGTTCTCGGTGTGTCGTCCACTGCGACGGCGGCCGAGATACAGAGTACCTACCGCAAGCTTGCCAAGAAGCTGCACCCGGACCTTAATCCGGGTGACAAGGCGGCGGAGGAAAAATTCAAGGAGGTCGCCGGCGCCTACGATCTCCTCGGCGACACCGACAAGCGCAAGCGCTTCGATGCCGGCGAGATCGATGCCTCCGGCGCCGAGCGACCTCCGCGCCAGAGCTACTACCGTGATTACGCCGGCGCCCAGGCTGAGCATCCCTACGCGGATGCTTCCGGCTATGCCGACTTTATGGACGGCGACGACATCTTTGCCGATCTTCTTCGCCGTGGCCAGAAGGCTCGGGCGAACCGCCCCGGCGAGGACAGGCACTACCATCTTGAGATCGGGTTCGCCGATTCCATCGCCGGCGCCACCCGGCGCATCACCCTGCCGGACGGCAGTACGCTTGACGTGAAGATCTCGCCAGGCCTCGTCAGCGGCCAGACGATCCGGCTCAAGGGCAAGGGTGCGCCGGGTTTCGGCACGGGCGGTCCGGGCGATGCCTTGATCGAGGTCGAGGTCCTGTCCGATCCCCGCTTTACCCGCGATGGCGACGATATCACGATCGAACTGCCCATCTCGCTGAGCGAAGCGGTGCTTGGTGGGCGCGTACGCGTTCCGACCGCCACCGGCGCCGTCGTCATGGCCGTGCCGAAAGGATCCAATACCGGCTCGCGGCTCCGGCTGAAGGGCAAGGGTGCACCGAAACGCGGCGGCGGCTTCGGCGACCAGTTCGTCAAGCTGAAGGTTGTCCTGCCGAACCCGCCTGATCCCGAGCTCGAAGCCTTCATTGCCAACTGGGAAAAGGGCAAGTCGTTCAATCCGCGTGAGGAGGGCTGACCATGGTCATGACCAGAGAGGAATTCCTGAAAACCTCCGGCCTCCAGGTGACGGTTCTGGAACTTTGGATCGAGCAGGAGTGGCTGGTGCCGGAGAAGACACCATCAGGCCCGTGCTTCCGGGAAATCGATGTCGCTCGCGCACGGCTGATCGGCGAACTACAGTCGGGCATCGGTGCGAACGATGCGGGCATCGACGTGATCCTGCATCTCATGGACCAGCTGCACGGCATGCGCCGGGCCCTCGATGAGCTGCGGCGCGAAATGGGCAAGCCGGACGTCTGACGGTGAAGCGCGCAGGTCTGGCCATGTCGGCGCAGGCGGCAATCTTCATCGCCGGCAAGGATGGCGCGGGTGCTTTTTCGGCCGGAATGGTGTCGCCGATATCCAGTTTGCATGCCTTGCCCCGAAGTGCTGGAGGAGCGCGCGATTGGGCCTGGGCGCCAGCTGCGACGGGCTGGTGGAGAGGGATGGGATTCCGTCAGGGGTGCCCCTTTGAAACAGGCGATCCAGCGCTATGTACCAGATCCACTGGCAGAATTGATGCTTCTCGGTGGCACGCTCTACCGTGCGTATCTTTGCTATCGGGAGCGGCCTTACCTTCAGGATGAGTTCGTCGTGGTCTGATTGGCGTCAAAGCAAAGGAGAAGGACATGAGCGACAAGGTCAAGGAAGACATGGAAGTGATCGGCGCGGACGGCGTGCACGTCGGGACTGTCGACCGTGTGGAAGGCAACCGTATCAAGCTCAAGAAGAGCGATAGCTTTGGTCGCCACGAGGGCCACCACCACTTTATCGAGATGGGTTTCGTGGCGGGTGTCGAGGGCGACAAGGTGCGGCTGGCGGCCAATGCCGATATCGCGGTGACATTGGAAGAGGAGAAATCCGGCCGCCCAGTCGACCTCTGACCAGTTCAAGGGCGGCCTTTTTCTCCGGTCACGCCCGTCTTCAGCCCTTGCCGAATGGATTTCGCATGGATGCAGCCCTTTCCTCCGTCGTCCCGCAACCGGTCGCCACACGCCTGACAAAGGCGGCAATCTTTCTTGTCGTGACCCTCGAACCGGGCCGTGAGGCCGAAAGCGCCGTGCGCCAGCTCTGCGCCGATCTCTCGGGCCTTCTGCGCACCGTTGGCTTTCGTGACCTTGAAGGCGGGCTTTCCTGTGTGCTCGGCATCGGCTCGGATGCCTGGGGCCGGCTGTTCGGTGCACCTCGTCCGAAAGATCTGCATCCCTTTCGTGAAATCCGTGGACGGCATCATGCCGTAGCCACGCCCGGCGACCTGCTCTTTCATATCCGCGCCGCACGCATGGATCTCTGTTTTGAACTGGCAACCCAAGTGATGAACCGGCTGAAGGGCTTCGTCGTCCCGGAGGACGAGGTTCACGGCTTCCGCTATTTCGACGACCGCGACCTTATAGGATTCGTCGACGGCACGGAAAATCCTGTTGACGCGGCTGCCGTCGCCGCCACCATCATTGGTGCGGAAGACCCGGATTTTGCCGGTGGAAGCTACGTGATCGTGCAGAAGTATCTGCATGATCTCGCCGCGTGGAACCGCGTGCCGGTGGCCGATCAGGAAAGGATCATCGGCCGCGAGAAGCTCTCCGATATCGAGCTCGATGATGACGCCAAGCCGAGCTATGCCCACAATGTTCTCACGTCGATCGAGGAGAACGGCGAGCCCTTGGAAATCCTGCGCGACAACATGCCCTTCGGTGATGTCGGCAAGGGCGAGTTCGGCACCTACTTCATCGGGTATGCGCGCTCGCCGCGCCGGGTCGAGATGATGCTGGAGAACATGTTCATCGGCCGTCCACCCGGCAACTACGACAGGCTGCTCGATTTCAGCCGTGCCGTCACGGGCACGCTGTTCTTCATTCCCTCCACTTCGTTCCTCGATGCGGTGACACCAGATGCCGCACCCGTGCCTGCTGCTGAGGTACAGCTGGAAGCGGATCAATCACCGTCCCGCGGCGATGGATCGCTCGGCATCGGCTCTCTCAGGAAAGGGGCTTCCCATGAATAACCTGCACCGTGAACTTGCGCCGGTTTCCGAGGCCGCCTGGGCCGCAATCGAGGAAGAGGCGACACGTACGCTGAAGCGCCATCTCGCCGCCCGCCGGGTTGTCGACATGGTTGGACCTTCCGGGCTTGGCCTCTCGGCGGTCGGCACGGGTCATGTCGAGCCGGTCACGCCACCGGCCGAAGGCGTGCAGTCGGTGAAGCGCGAGGTCAAGGCGCTGGTCGAGCTTCGTGTCCCCTTTCAGCTCTCGCGCAGCGCCATCGACGATGTGGAGCGCGGCGCGCTCGACAGCGACTGGTCGCCCGTCAAGGAAGCCATGCGCAAAATCGCCCATGCCGAGGACCGGGCCGTGTTCGACGGCTACGCTGCCGCCGATATCGAGGGGATTCGCGCCGCCGCAAGCAATCCCGCCGAGCCACTTCCCACGAACGTGAAGCGCTATTCCGATGCGGTGGCGCGGGCGGTCGGCCAGCTTCGCCTTGCCGGTGTGGAAGGCCCTTACGCGCTCGTTCTCGGTGGTGATGCCTATATGGCCGCAAGCGGTGGCAGCGACGACGGCTACCCGGTCTTCCACCATATCGAGCGGATCGCCGACGGAGGGATCATCTGGGCACCGGCCATCGAAGGTGGGCTTATCCTGTCGCTGCGCGGCGGCGATTTCGAATTGACCGTCGGGCAGGACTTCTCGATCGGCTATCTCAACCACTCCGCCATCACCGTCGATCTCTACGTCCAGGAGAGCTTTACCTTCCGCACGCTGACAACAGAGGCCGCCGTGGTGCTCTCGCCGGAGTAACGCAACGATAAGCGTCCCGCTGGCGGGCAGGAATACGACAACAAACGGGAGACCTGGAAATGAACAAGCCCCTTTTCCTGGCATCGGAAAACACTTTCGCCAGACGGTTGCTCGGCAATGCGGGGATCACCGTTGATGTCATGGCAGCCGATCTCGATGATCGTGCACTGCAGGCACCACTGGAAGAAACAGGCGCATCAGCCGAAGATGTCGCCCTCGTTCTGGCGGAGGCCAAGGCGACGGAGGCAAGCGGACGGCAACCAGGCCTCCTCTTCCTCGGTTGCGAACAAGTCTTCTCGCTGGATGACGAGATCCTGCATGTGCCTGCGAACATGGAGGAAGCACGACGCCGTCTTCTTCTGCTTTCCGGCAAGACGCACCAGATCCATGTGGCCGTCGTGTTGGCCCGGGATGGCCAGGTGCTGTGGCGCCATGCTGGTGTCGCGAGCATCACACTGTTGAAGCTCGATCCCGGCTTTATCGGCCGTTACATGGCGCAAGTCGGCGCGGATGGGCTGCAAAGCGCCAATCTCTGCCGGGTCGACGGAGAGGGGATCCAGCTCGTCGACAGGATCGAGGGCGACTTCCTCACCGCAGCCGGGGTTCCGATGCTGCCCTTGCTTGCCGAACTGCGTCGGATCGGCGCCGTCGATTTTTGAAGCAGCCCGGTGCGATTCGGAGCGGCCAGTCCCTGGTACCAACCCCTTGCCGCGCCGTTTGCGAGAGAGAATCTCAATGACAGTTGTGACATCCGAACGCCTCAGTCGCGACATGCAATCCTGGGCGCGCAGGCTCGTCGAACAGGTTGGGCTCGTTCCCCAATCGCAAGACCAGCCGTTGAATGCGAACGATCTTCTCTTCTATCTCAGTGAAACATCGATGCCGATGGCAGGTTTTCTGCAGGAGCAGGGCCTGTTCGTCGATGGAGAGGGCCTGCATTTCGATCCGGCGCAGTTTCCGAAAATTCGTGCCATCGCTGAAATGGTGATCAGCGAATACAAAGCCGGGAACCGTGACGACCTCTGGGCGCGGTTCGATCTTTCCGAGGAGGAGGATGTCGACGGCAACGGGACCTATCTTCTGATCGTGCTCGCCGCGCTTGATCTCCTTTATGGTTCCGCCGCATGATGTTCATGGTCTTGCACATCGTGGTTGTGGCGGCGGCGGCCGTTCACATCCTCTTGCGACCGCATCGGCAACCGGAATCGCGTGCTGCCTGGCTCGTCCTTGTGCTGCTGCTCCCGTATGTCGGCGCGCTGGTCTATCTTCTCGTCGGGCAGACGAATGTCGGTCGCAGGCGGGTGGAGCGACTGAAGGCCGCCTTCCGTAAGCTGCCGCCTCCGGAGACGGCGCCGGGCTGGCCGTCGGCGTCACAGGTGCAGAACCAGCACGCCGCGCTCTTTGCCGTCGGGCGCTCGATCAGCGGCTATGCGCCAACCGGAGGCAACAGCGCCCGGCTGATGGAGGACTCGGATGCCGCCATCAGAGCGTTGGTCGCGGATATCGATGCGGCGGTCGACCATGTCCACCTTCTCTTCTACATCTGGCTCGCCGACCGTAACGGCACGGCGGTCGCTGAGGCGGTGCAAAGGGCGGCGCGTCGCGGGGTCGCCTGTCGCGTTCTCGTCGATGATCTTGGCTCACGTGCGCTTGTGCGTGGCCCGCTCTGGCGCGATATGGCGGGAGCGGGTGTAGAGGTCCGCCGGGCGTTGGTGATCGGCAATCCGCTTTTGCGCGCCCTCACTGGCCGCATCGACTTGCGCAACCACCGCAAGATCGCCGTCATCGACAACCGCATCACCTATTGCGGCAGTCAGAACTGCGCTGATCCCGAATTCCTGCCCAAAGCAAGATTCGCGCCCTGGGTCGATGTGCTGATGCGTTTCGAAGGGCCGGTGGTACGGCAGAACCAGCATCTTTTCGCCAGCGACTGGATGGGCAATGGCGGCGGCGACATCGGGCACCTCCTACGCAAGCAGATGGTGGATACGAAACCTGGTTTTACCGCCCAGGTGGTCGCCACCGGCCCCACATTCCGAAATTCCGCGATGCCGGAAATGTTCGAGACTTTGATCTATGCCGCAAAGCGTTCGCTCTTCGTAACGACACCCTACTACGTACCGGATGCTGCCATGCAGGCCGCACTTTGCGCCTGCGCCAACCGGGGTGTCGAGACGACCATCATCTTTCCCGCGCGCAATGATGACTTCGCCGTCGCGGCGGCAAGCCGCAGCTATTATCTCGACCTTCTCCAAGCAGGCGTGACGATTTTCGAGTACGAGGCCGGGCTGCTCCATGCCAAGACCCTGACCATGGATGGCGCCATCTCGCTGATCGGCTCGGCGAATATGGACCGGCGCAGCTTCGATCTCAACTACGAGAACAACATCCTTCTCGAAGATGTCGACCTGACAACAACCTTGCGTGCCCGGCAGGAAGCCTATCTCGCGCGATGCCGGCAGATCCTGCCGGAGGAGGTGGGACGCTGGTCTGTCTGGAAGCGCCTGAGGAACAACGGCCTCGCCATCGTCGGACCCGTTTTATAGCCTCGGTGGAGATGTGTGTCTCGTCGCCCTTTCGGCGGTATTGCCGTCCTCCGGTTTCCGGAGCGGTTGTGACAAGCGCTTCAGGTCGCTAGGCCCCGCCTTCCTCGATCTTCGGCAGGAACCAGGCGAGGAGCCCTGCGAGCGGCAGGAACGAGCAGATGGCATAGACCGTTTCGACGCCATAGCGGTCGGCCAAAATCCCGAGGAGGGCAGCGGCGATACCGCCAAGTCCGAAGTTCAGGCCGTAAAACAGTCCTCCGATCAACCCGATGCGATGTGGCAGCAGCTCGATTGCATAGATCAGGATCGATGCGAAGGCACTGGCCATGATCAGGTTGATCATCACTGTCAGCACGCCCGTCCAGAACAGATCAGCATAAGGCAGCATCAGTGTCAGAGGAAGCGGCCCGAGGACAGAAATCCAGATGATGCGGTAGCGCCCGATGCGGTCGCCGACGATGCCGCCGACAAGCGCGCCGACGGCCGAGGCGAGCAGGAAGATGAACAGCATCATCTGCGCCGCCGGGATGGAAAGGCCGAACCTCTCCATGAGATAGAAGATGTAGAACGACTTGAAGCTCTCGCCGTAGGCGTTCTTGGTGAACATGAGTGCCGTGAGGACGACGAGGCCGATGGCGATCGTCGCGGGCGCATGGCGTGCCGCTCCGCCCGCCTTCTTTACACCTATCCGCATTGCCGCGAACTCGGCACTGATCTGGCGCTGTTTGCTGCCGATCCAGGCCAGAAGCGTCATGGCGAGCAAGGCAAGGGCAGCGAACCAGGCGAGGCTCGGCTGCCCCAACGGCACGATGATCAATGCTGCAAAGACCGGGCCGAGCGCGCCTCCGGCCTGACCGCCAACCTGGAAGAGACCCTGGGCCAACCCCTGCCGGCCGCCGGCCGCATAGCGCGCCATACGGGTCGCCTCAGGGTGGAATATGGATGATCCGATGCCGATCAGCGCCACCGAGACAAGAATTATCGCATAGCTGTGGGCGAATGCGAGACTCACGAGTCCGGAAAGGGTGAACATCATGCCCACGACAGGCGAATAGGGTGCGGGGTGCTTGTCGGTCACCATGCCGATGACCGGCTGCAGCAGCGATCCGGCAATCTGGAAGGTCATGGTGATCAGGCCGATTTGCACGAAATCGAGCGCGTACGCATCCTTCAGGATTGGGTAGGCAGCCGGAATCAGCGACTGCATCAGATCGTTGAGGAGATGGGTTAGCCCCAAAACCACAAGAACTGCGAGGTGCGTCCTCGGCTGCGTCGTGGGCGTGCGGATGGCGACGGTCATATCTGCATTCGAGACCGTTCGGATGCGGTGGTCGAACGCCGTGGCGACGTCCATGAACCATACGCATCCGAGGTCGTCATCGAATAGCGCGCGCTCTTAGAGCGTTTGAACGTTTTCAGCCTTCGATTTGCCGGTCTTGCGATCCTGGCCGATGTCGTAGCTGACCTTTGCGCCATCCCGCAGCGGGCCGCCGGACTGTACCGCAGATATGTGAACAAACACGTCTGCTCCGCCATTGTCGGGGGTGATGAAGCCGAAGCCCTTGTCCTGATTGAAAAACTTAACCGTTCCGGTAGCCATGGTATCCTCAGTGATCGAGCGGCACCTTGCCGCAGCAGGAGCTTATTCGTCGTACGCTGGTCCGGCAACCGCTTATTCACGCTGGAATGGTGTCTGTGGAAATCTAGGCTTGGAAAAGTGCTCGCGACGAAGGGCTTTCGCCATCCGTCATGGGGATAACTTGCGTTTCGCAACCGAGCGATCGAGCTAACTGTTGACGGCGGAATTGCGTCCTATACCATATCTAGTGTTCAAGGTTCCTCCGATTCGAGAGAGTCGGAGGCTAAGACGGGAATCCGGTGTGGCCATGATGGCTGCGTCAATCCGGAGCTGCCCCCGCAACTGTAAGCGGCGAGCATACGTTCGACAAAGCCACTGAGGCGCAAATGCCTTGGGAAGGCGGACGGATGCCGCGACCCGCAAGCCAGGAGACCTGCCTTGTTCATGAACGTCCACGGGCGGGGTGTCCGGCAGGCGAGCGATGGGTTGTGGAATGATGCCGCCCCGCCGTCTCCCCAGATGCTCCGTATGAATAGCTTCGGGGTGAAGTCATGTCGAATTTGTTTCCAGTGCCTCCGCGCGAGTAAGCGGCGCCCCGCTCCGGCCGTCCTTGAGGGCCGCCGTCTATCTATTTTCAGTTCACGAACGGTCATCGGCGGATGACCGAACGCCCCTCCATGCCCAATCGCCAGAATATGAGGAAACCATGCCGATCACCGTTTACTCCAAGCCAGCTTGCGTTCAATGCTCAGCGACCACCCGCGCGCTCGACCGCCACGGCATCGATTACCGTGTCGTCGATATCTCCGAGAATGCAGATGCCTTCGCGCTCGTGCAGGGCCTCGGCTACCGTCAGGTTCCCGTCGTCGTTGCCGGTGAGCAGCATTGGGCCGGTTTCCGCCCTGATATGATCAGCGCACTGGCCTGAGGGCGGGGCGATGGGTGAGCTCGTCTATTTCTCCTCCCGGTCGGAAAACACCCATTGCTTCGTGCAAAAGCTCGGCCTTCCGGCCTCCCGCATTCCCCTTCGCGCCGACGAGGCGCTGAGGGCGCGCGCGCCCTTCGTCCTCGTCGTGCCGACCTATTGCGGCCAGGATGGCAAAGGCGCCGTTCCCAAGCAGGTGATCCGCTTCCTCAATGATGCGGAAAACCGCGCGAACCTTCGCGGCGTGATTGCCGCGGGCAACAGCAATTTCGGGGCGACCTTCGGGCTCGCCGGCGACGTCATCTCCGCCAAGTGCGGTGTGCCGTATCTCTACCGCTTCGAGCTTCTCGGCATGGATGAGGACGTCGACAACGTCAGACAGGGACTGGAACGATTTTGGACACGATGACGCTCGAGAAACCGACGAAGACGCCGGAAATCACCGCGCTGGACTATCATGCGCTGAACGCGATGCTGAACCTTTACGATGAGGATGGAAAAATCCAGCTCGACAAGGACCGGCAGGCGGCAAAGCAATACTTCCTCCAGCACGTCAACCAGAACACGGTCTTCTTCCACAATCTCAGGGAAAAGCTCGATTATCTGGTGACCGAAGGGTACTACGAGCAGGAAGTGCTCGACCAGTATTCCTTCAACTTCGTACGCGATCTCTTCGACCACGCCTATGACAAGAAGTTCCGATTCCCGACCTTCCTCGGCGCGTTCAAGTACTACACGTCCTATACGCTGAAGACCTTCGACGGAAAGCGCTACCTTGAGCGCTACGAGGACCGCGTCTGCATGGTGGCGATGACGCTGGCGCGCGGCAGCGAGCAGCTTGCCCGCGATCTCGTCGATGAGATCATTTCCGGCCGTTTCCAGCCGGCAACGCCGACCTTCCTCAATGCCGGCAAGAAACAGCGCGGCGAGCTCGTCTCGTGCTTCCTGTTGCGCATCGAGGACAACATGGAGAGCATTGGCCGCTCGATCAATTCGGCGCTCCAGCTTTCCAAGCGGGGCGGCGGTGTCGCGCTCTCCCTCACCAACCTTCGCGAGATGGGCGCGCCGATCAAGCAGATCGAGAACCAGTCGTCGGGCGTCATCCCTGTCATGAAGCTGCTGGAGGACAGTTTCTCCTATGCCAACCAGCTCGGTGCGCGGCAGGGGGCGGGGGCGGTCTATCTCCATGCCCATCATCCCGACATCCTGCGTTTCCTCGACACCAAGCGCGAGAATGCCGATGAGAAGATCCGCATCAAGACCCTGTCGCTCGGCGTCGTTATCCCCGACATCACCTTCGAGCTCGCTCGCAACAACGATGACATGTATCTGTTCTCGCCGCATGACATCGAACGCGTTTACGGCGTGGCCTTCACCGAGATTTCGGTGACGGAGAAGTACCGCGAGATGGTCGAGGACGGCCGCATCCGCAAGAAGAAGATCAAGGCCCGCGACTTTTTCCAGATCCTTGCCGAGATCCAGTTCGAGAGCGGCTATCCCTACATCATGTTCGAGGACACGGTGAACCGCGCGAACCCCATCGCCGGCCGCATCACCATGAGCAATCTTTGCTCGGAGATCCTGCAGGTAAGTGAGGCGAGCGAATTTAACGACGACCTTTCCTATGCCAGGATGGGCAAGGACATTTCGTGCAATCTCGGCTCGCTCAACATTGCTGCTGCGATGGACTCGCCGGATTTCGGACGAACGATCGAAACCTCGATCCGTGCGCTGACCGCCGTCTCCGAGATGAGCCACATCTCCTCGGTCCCCTCGGTCGAGAAGGGCAACGACGATAGCCACGCCATCGGCCTCGGCCAGATGAACCTGCACGGCTATCTCGCCCGCGAGCGTATCTTCTACGGCTCGGAGGAAGGCATCGACTTCACCAACATCTATTTCTACACGGTGACCTATCACGCCGTCCGCGCCTCCAACCGGCTGGCGGTCGAAAAGGGCGTTAGCTTCAAGGGATTCGAGAACTCGAAATACGCTTCGGGCGAATACTTTGACAAATATACCGAAGCCGAATGGTTGCCGGTGACGGAGAAGGTGCGGGGCATTTTCGAAGAGGCGGGCATTCATATCCCCACGCAGCAGGACTGGCTTGAGCTGAAGGCGGCCGTCATGGACGGCGGCCTCTACAACCAGAACCTCCAGGCCGTGCCGCCGACGGGCTCGATCTCCTACATCAATCACTCGACGTCCTCGATCCACCCGATCATCTCGAAGATAGAGATCCGCAAGGAAGGCAAGATCGGCCGCGTCTATTACCCGGCCGCCTTCATGACCAACGACAATCTCGACTATTACCAGGACGCCTACGAGATCGGCCCGGAGAAGATCATCGACACCTATGCGGCGGCCACCCAGCATGTCGACCAGGGCCTATCGCTGACGCTGTTCTTCCGCGACACGGCGACGACCCGCGATATCAACAGGGCGCAGATCTACGCCTGGAAGAAGGGCATCAAGACCATCTACTACATCCGCCTTCGCCAGATGGCGCTGTCCGGCACGGAAGTGCAGGGCTGCGTTTCCTGCGCGCTGTGAGATCGGGGAAGCAAATGAACATCCAAGTGAAGACCAAGGCGCCGAAGGCCGCCGCCGCCATCCGCGCCATCAACTGGAACCGCATCGAGGACGACAAGGACCTCGAGGTCTGGAACCGCCTGACCGGTAATTTCTGGCTGCCGGAAAAGGTGCCGCTCTCCAACGACATTCCCTCCTGGGCGACGCTGAAGCCGCAAGAGCAGAAACTCACCATCCGCGTTTTTACCGGTCTGACGCTGCTCGACACAATCCAGAACGGTGTCGGTTCGGTAAAGCTCATGGAGGATGCTGCCACGCCGCATGAGGAGGCGGTGCTTTCCAACATTTCCTTCATGGAGGCTGTGCATGCCCGCTCCTATTCCTCCATCTTCTCCACGCTCTGCCTGACGCCCGACGTCGATGACGCCTATCGCTGGTCGGAGGAAAACGAGTTCCTGCAACGCAAATCCGCATTGATCATGGAACAATATACGACGAGCGACCCCTTGAAGAAGAAGGTCGCCAGCGTCTTGCTCGAAAGTTTCCTGTTCTATTCCGGCTTCTATCTTCCGATGTACTGGTCGAGCCGCGCCAAGCTCACCAACACGGCGGACATGATCCGCCTCATCATCCGTGACGAGGCCGTACACGGTTACTACATCGGCTACAAATTCCAGCGCGAACTGGAGCGCCTGAGCATGGAAAAGCGGCAGGAGATCAAGGATTTCGCCTTTGATCTTCTCCTGGAACTTTATGACAACGAGGCGCGATATACCGAGGATCTCTATGACGACGTCGGCCTCACCGAGGATGTGAAGAAGTTCCTGCACTACAACGCCAACAAGGCCCTGATGAACCTCGGATACGAGGCACTTTTTCCGCCGGAAGCCTGCAAGGTGAACCCGGCCATCCTCTCAGCGCTGTCACCGAATGCCGATGAGAACCACGACTTCTTTTCCGGCTCCGGATCGTCCTACGTCATCGGCAAGGCGGTCGCCACCGAAGATGAGGACTGGGATTTCTAAAGGAGGATCCGGCAGGGTTTTCCCGCCAAGCTGCTCAAGGCCCCGACACCCAGACCTCTCAGGCTATCTCCCCGGTTCGACGTTCAGTTGCTCGAGCAGGGCTCCGTGGTATTCCCAGAACCCTGCGATAAAGCGCTCCGCAAGCTGGTTGTCTGTTGCGTCGCTGCGGCGAATCGCCAGGAAGCCGGCATCGATGAAGTCGGTGAAGGGGCGAACCACGACGCCTCTGCCTCGATAGTCCGTGGCGGAGGAGGGGTCGATGATGGTGATGCCGACGCCTTCCGACACCAGCGTCAGCGCGGTGTGGGAGAGGCGTGTCTCGATCGTTGAAGCCCTCGGAATGCCCGCCAGCGCGACCTCCACGCGCATGGCAAACAACGTCCCCGGTTCCAGCGTGATCATGTGCTCGCCTTCGAGGTCTGCCGGCCCGATCCGGGATCGGGCGGTCAGTCTGTGGCCCTGCGGCATGGCGACCACGGCCGCGACGGGGCGGGATTCCGTCAGGAAACCGGGGCGGTCGAGCGGGCCGTCGGCGAAGCCGATATCGGCCTGGCCGGAAGCGACGGCTTCGATGACCATGGTCGAGGGGATGCCGCTCAGGGAGACATGGATGTTCGGGCGCTCGCGCAGGAAGCGTGCGAGGTAGCGCGGCATGATGCCATTGGCGAGCGCGGGCATCACGGCGATGCGCAGCATGCCGGCATTCTGGCGGCCGATCTCCTCGGCGAAGGCCTTGATGCGGTTGAGCCCGACATAGGCACGCTCCACCTCCCTCAGAAGCGTGGTGGCCTCGGGCGTCGGGACGAGTTGGTTGCCGCGCCGCTCGAACAGCCGCAGCTTCAGGTCGAGCTCGAAGTCGCGGATCAGCCGGCTCACCGCGGGCTGGGTAATCGCCATGAGCTCCGCCGCCGCGGTCATTTTGCCGGTGAGCATGACCAGGCGAAACGCCTCGACCTGCCGCAGATTCATGAGCTTCTCCATAATATTTGGTTATTCTCTACCCGTAATTTCGAATTTGACGGTATGGAGCGTCACCTGCCAAAGTCAAGCCCATAACGCGCCGACACGCTATCGGCGCAAGGGAACGGACCAGGTGGACGCGTGGGCGCTTACTTCGATTTGATGGGATTTGCCGATGGTGGCTGGGGCTTCGATATGCTTCGCGCCACCGCTATCACGCTTGCCGTGGCCCTTTGCGGTTTTGGGCTGGGAGCGCTTTTCGGCATGCTCTCGGCGGCCGCGTCGCTCTCGCCGGTTTCCTCGCTACGTTATCTTGCCGACGGGTATACGACCGTGCTGCGCGGCGTGCCCGATCTTCTCGTCATCTACCTGTTCTATTTCGGCGGCAGCGCCGTCATAACGCAGCTTGGCCACCTGTTCGGTGCGGAAGGCTTCGTAAGCGCGCCGGTGTTCCTGACGGGGGCCGTGGCGATCGGCGTCGTGTCCGGCGCCTATCAGGCGGAAGTCTTTCGCGGTGCGGTGCTCGCGCTGTCGCGCGGCGAGATCGAGGCGGCCAAGGCCTATGGGATGGGTGCATTCCTCCGCTTCCAGCGCATCATCCTGCCGCAGGCAGCTCGGTTTGCGATCCCCGGACTTGGCAATGTCTGGCAGCTGGTTTTGAAGGAATCGGCCCTTATTTCCGTCGTCGGTCTGGTCGAGCTCATGCGTCAGGCGCAGATCGGCGCCGGCTCGACCCGCAAGCCGTTCACCTTCTTCCTGACGGCCGGCGTGCTCTACCTGCTGATCAGCCTTGTTTCCGGCGCTGTCTTCCGGCGCGCCGAAGCCCGTGCGATGCGCGGCATCCGGAGGGCATCATGAACCTCTTTGATATTCCCTTCCTCGTCGAGAGTTTCCTTGCCCTGTGCCACGGCATTCCGCTCACGCTGCAACTGACCGCGCTCTCGGTCGCCTCGGGCGCGCTTCTTGCCATGCTTCTGGCGGGCTTCCGCCTCTCCGGCAACCGGGTGCTCGATGGTCTCGCGCGGGGCTACATCTTCGTCTTCCGCGGCACGCCACTCCTCGTACAGCTCTACATCATCTATTACGGGCTCAGCCAATTTCCGGAGCTGCGCAAGAGTTTCGCCTGGCCGTTCCTGCGCGAACCCTACTGGTGTGCCGCGCTGGCACTCTGTCTGAATACGGCCGCCTATAGCGCCGAGATCATTCGCGGGGGCGTCATCGCCGTGCCGCTCGGGCAGATCGAGGCCGCGAAGGCCTATGGCATGGGCCGGCTCACGCTTTTGCGCCGGATCATCGCGCCGCAGGCTCTTCGCCTGATGCTGCCAGCCTATTCGAACGAACTGATCCTCGTCGTGAAGTCGACGGCGCTCGCCTCGACCATCACGATGATGGAAGTCACCGGCATCGCCGCCAAGCTGATCTCGGCCAGCTACCGGCCGGTCGAGATCTTCGTCTGCGCCGGCGCGATCTACCTTCTTCTGAACTTTTCCATCACGCGGTTGCTCCGGTTTGTCGAGCACCGGCTTTCCCGTGACCAGCGTCCCTTTGTCGTCGCGACCGGAGAACAGGCATGACAGATCAGACCCGCATCCCGGCCGTGGAAATCGCACGCCTGGAGAAGTGCTACGGCCCGCTCAAGGTCCTGCATGACATTTCCCTCACGGCGCAGCCCGGGGAGGTCGTTTCCATCCTCGGTGCGTCCGGTTCCGGAAAATCGACGCTGCTGCGCTGCGTCAACATGCTGGAAGTGCCGAATGCCGGCACGGTCTCGATCTTTGGCGAGGCCTACAGACTGGATCAGCGCCCCAACCAGTCGGCACGCGTAGTCGACCGGCGCCAGCTTCAAAGGCTCCGCTCCCAGGCGACGATGGTGTTCCAGTCCTTCAATCTCTGGTCCCACCTGACAATCCTTGAAAACCTGATCGAAGCTCCCGTCCACGTCCAGGGGCGAGATCGCAAGGCATGCATCGCCGAGGCAGAGGCGCTTCTGGAGCGCGTCGGCATCGCGGACAAGCGCCATGCCTATCCGGCCCATCTTTCCGGTGGCCAGCAGCAGCGGGCGGCCATCGGCCGGGCACTCGCGATGCACCCGAAAATCATGCTGTTCGACGAGCCGACCTCCGCGCTCGATCCCGAATTGGTCGCAGAGGTCCTCAAGGTCATGCGGGACCTGGCCGCAGAGGGCCGCACGATGCTCGTCGTCACCCATGAGATGGGCTTTGCCCGCGACGTCTCCAGCCGGGTCGTCTTTCTTCACAAGGGTTACATCGAGGAGGACGGCACGCCTGCGGACGTCTTCACCCATCCTCGGAGTGAACGTTTCCGGCAGTTCATTTCGACGCACGCCCATTGAGACCGGAGAACAACAAGAGGTGAACCCATGAAACTGACCCTTCTTCTCTCGGCGGTGGCCTTCGCCGTGTCGCTGCAGCCCGTCCATGCGGCGGACAAGATCCGCATTGCGACCGAGGGGGCCTACGCGCCCTGGAACTTCTCCGGCCCGAACGGCACGCTGGAAGGTTTCGAGATCGACCTGGCCAATGACCTGTGCAAGCGGATGAACCGTGAATGCGAGATCGTCGCCCAGAACTGGGACGGGATCATCCCTTCGCTGACCGCCGGCAAGTACGATGCGATCATGGCCGGCATGAGCGTCACGCCGAAGCGCGAGGAGGTTATTGCGTTTTCGACCCCCTATGCGGCAGCGATCAACTCCTTCGCCGTGCTCGGTGACAGTGATCTCGCCAACCTGCCGATGGCCGGCAAGCCGCTTTCGGTGGATTCGGACGCCGCCAAGCCCGTTCTCGAGGAGATCGCCAAGCTGATCGAGGGCAAGACGGTCGGCGTGCAAGGCTCGACGACCGCCTCCTCCTTCATGGAACAATACTTCAAGGGCGCCGATGTCCGGGAATACAAGACGACGGAAGAGCACAATTTCGACCTCGTCAGCAGCCGCCTCGATGCCGTGGTCGCCAATGCGACGGTGCTCGCTGCGGCGATGGAGAAGGAAGACATGGCAGGCACGAAGCTCGCCGGCCCGCTGCTCTCCGGCAAGGTCTTCGGCATGATCGGGATTGGCCTGCGCAAGGAAGATACTGCGCTGAAGGCGGATTTCGACGCTGCGATCATGGCCGCCCGCGCAGACGGTACGATCAAGACCCTGTCCGAAAAGTGGTTCAAGCTCGACGTCAGCCCGCAGGACTGACGTCGCAGCGCAATTCCAGCAAAAGCGCGAAGCGGTTTTGCTGTGAAAAAACAGGCGCATTTTCGCAAATCGAAAAAGAGCGAAAATGTTCTGGCGCCCATCCCGCCTTGCGGGCGGGCGCTCTCCTTTCCCTTTCAACAGCACAGACTGCGGGTATGCGGACCTTACCGGATCAGGAAATCGTCGTCGTCGGAGGCGGTCTTGTCGGCGCGGCCATCGCATGGGGGCTGGCGCGCAGAGGGCTGGCGCCGCTTGTTCTCGACGGAGAGGATCTGTCGCACCGTGCGTCACGAGCGAATTTCGCGCTGGTCTGGGTTCAGGGCAAGGGTGTGGGCGCTCCGCACTATGCTCGCTGGACGATTGCGGCCGCCCGCCGATGGTCGGCGTTCTCGGCCGATCTGATGGAGACGTCAGGGATCGATGTCAGCCTTCGGCAAAGGGGCGGCTTCACTTTCGCGCTTACCGAAAGCGAGATGGCGACGTGGACGGAGGAGGTCCGTTGCGTGGCCGAAGCGCTAGGCACGGATGCACCCGACCACGCCGTGCTCGACCATGTCGAGACCGCGCGCATGCTGCCTGCGATCGGCAGGGATGTCATCGGTGCCATCTACTCGCCGCTCGACGGGGATGTGAACTCCCTTCGCCTCCTGCAAGCGCTGCATGTCGGCATGCTCAATCTCGGCGCAGGTTACCGAGCGCACTGCGATGTGACCGAGATCGCTCCTGATGCAGGCGGGTTCCTCCTCAAGGGAACCTGGGGCGAGGTCCGTGCCGGCCGGGTTGTGCTCGCGGCCGGAAACGGCAACACGCGGCTTGCGCCGATGGTAGGGCTTTCGGCCCCAACCCTCCAGAGCAAGGGGCAGATCCTGGTGACCGAGAAATGCGCACCCTTCTTTCCTTATACGTCAACCACCCTGCGACAGGCCGATGAGGGTGGGGTGATGATCGGCGACAGCCAGGAGGCCGACACCCGCTCGATCGCCACCGACCAGGATATCAGCAGCGTGCTTGCCGACAGGGCGATCCGCACCTTTCCGCAGCTGGCGGCGGTGAATGTTCTGCGCAGTTGGTCCGGCTTCCGGGTGAAGACGCCTGACGGATTGCCGATCTACGAGTGCTCGCCCACCCATCCTGGGGCCTGTCTGGTCATGTGCCATTCCGGCGTGACGCTGGCCCCGAACCACGCCCATCTTATCGCCGATGCGATCGCTTCCCGAAACCCCGTGCTGGCCGATGGCCTCTTTCCCGGCGGGAGGTTTCATGTTCCGGCGCATTGAACCCCCGAAGGACCACGTGACCATCGTCATCGATGGCAGCAAAATCGAGGTCGATGCCACGGCAAGCGTCGCGGCCGCGCTTCTTGGCGCAGGCATGACCACGCTGCGGCGTAGCGTGGTCAACGACCAGCCGCGTGCGCCCTATTGCCTGATGGGCGTCTGCTTCGAATGCCTGGTGACGATCGATGGCGTGCAGAACCGCCAAGCCTGCATGGTTCCCGTCCGTGATGGAATGACGGTTGCCTTGCAACGCGGTGCGCGGACGACAGAAGGAAGCGATCGATGACGCTGACGACACTCCGCAATGCCGACGCCCTTGCCGTCCGCTACGACATCGCGATCGTCGGCGCCGGCCCCGCTGGTATGGCGGCGGCGAGCGAATGCGCAAGGCTGGGCCTTGCGGTTGTGGTGTTCGACGAGAATGCCGAGGCGGGTGGGCAGATCTATCGCGCCATCGAAAGAAACACGCGTACCAAGCGCCCGTATCTCGGAATTGATTATGCGCACGGGGCCGCCCTTTGGGAGGCCTTTTCCACGGCGACAGCCACCTATGTGCCTTCCGCCATGGTCTGGAGCCTGGAGCAACAGGAAGAGGGTGGTGAAGCGATGGCCGAGCTGCGGGTTTCCGTGGCCGGCCGCAGCCGGATCGTTTTCGCAAGGCGTGTGATCCTTGCAACGGGCGCAACGGAACGGCCTATGCCGGTCCGGGGCTGGACATTGCCGGGCGTCATGTCCGTCGGCGCCGCGCAGATCGCCCTCAAAGCCTCCGCTCTTCTGCCGCAAGGGCCGGTCGTTCTCGCCGGCAGCGGCCCGCTGCTTTATCTCTATGCGGACCAGGTGCTTGCGGCCGGCGGCGCAATCGATGCGATCCTCGAAACCACGCCGCGCCGCAACTGGCTTCGCGCCGCCCCGCATGTTCTCTCCTTTTTTGCATCCCCCTATGCGTGGAAGGGCCTTGGTCTGATGCTTCGGGTAAGACGGGCGCTCCAGGTGTTCCGTGCCGTGACGGCGCTGGAAATCAACGGTACCGACCGGGCAGACGGCGTGACCTTCGTGACCGGCGGCAAGACGGTGTCGCTGCGGGCAGGGAGCATTTTTCTCCATCAGGGCGTCATTCCCCATACCAATCTGGCGAATGCCGCGGGCTGTGCGCTGGTCTGGAAGGATCGGCAGATGTGTTTTGCGCCGGTCGTGGACGAGGAAGGGCGCAGCAGTAAATCTGCGATTTTCATCGCGGGCGACGGCAGCGGCATCGGAGGCGCCGTCGTTGCGGCGCTTGACGGCCGGATCGCTGGGATCGCAGCAGCACAGGAGATTCTGGGCAGGCAATCGTCCGAGGCGTTGCGCCACATTGTTCGGTCGCGAAAAAAGGCGCTGCGCGGACGGGACTTTATCGACCTTGCCTATCAACCGGCCCTGGCATTTCGGGCGCCGCAAGCCGACGACATCGTCGCCTGCCGATGTGAAGAGGTTTCCGTCGGGGCCGTCAGAGAGGCCGCTGCGCGCGGCGTCGCAGGGCCGAACCAGCTGAAGACGATGCTGCGCTGTGGCATGGGGCCGTGTCAGGGCCGCATGTGTGCTGCGACCGTCACGGAGCTGCTCGCCGATGCACAGCAGCGCCCCCCTGCCGATGTCGGCACCTATCGCCTTCGCCCGCCGGTCAAGCCCGTGCCGCTCTGCGAGATCGCCGCACTCCCCCATACATCCGAAGCGGTTTACGCCGTGACGGGTGGTCATTCCGGACACTGAACCACGAAAGGTATCGAAAATGGTCCAACGATTTCTGCGAACGCCGATCATGCACAGAGTAGTCGAGCACAACGGTATCGTCCACGTCGGCGGCACGACCTGCGACGACGAGAGCCTTGATATGGCCGGCCAGACCCGTGAGATCCTCGCGAAGCTGGACCGCTACCTGGCCGAGGCGGGTACCGACAAGACAAGGCTGCTCTCAGCCAGCATCTTCGTCACCGATCTCGGCAAGAAGCCGGAAATGGATGCAGTCTGGAAGGAATGGCTGTCGCCGGAAACCTTGCCGACCCGCGCAACGGTCGGTGTCGCTGACCTTGGCGGCGATACGATGATCGAAATCGTGGTTTCTGCGTATAAGTAGAAATACAGACCTCTCAGTCCAGATGAAACCGTCTGCCAGCGCTGTCAGACGGTTTCATCGATGCGCTCTGCGGGACCGGGGTGTTGACCTTCCCCTTGCGGGAACCTTTAGAATCGGGTGACGTGAAGTGCGGAGCCTGCGACATGAGCAACGATCATATCCACCACGATCACGAGCGCCACACACCGCTCGTGCCGGCAGCCGAGGCGCATGCGGACAGCGGGACGGCTCTGCGCGACCCGGTCTGCGGCATGATCGTCGATCCCGCTGCGGGCAAGCCGATGCTCGACCATGCCGGCCACCGCTATCATTTCTGCAGCAGCGCCTGCCGCGACAAGTTCAAGGCGGCGCCCGACATCTATGTCAGTGCCAAGGATCCCGTTTGCGGCATGGACGTCGCCCGCGACACGGCCCGACATTTCCTCAAACATGAGGGGCGTGGCTATTACTTCTGTTCGCCAGCCTGTGAGGGCAAGTTCACTGCCGAGCCGGCACGATATCTGTCCGGTACGCCCGCGGCGCAGGCCATGCCAAAGGGCACGCAATATACCTGCCCGATGCATCCCGAGATCGTCAGGGACACGCCTGGTTCCTGCCCGATCTGCGGCATGGCACTCGAACCGGTTATGCCGGGCGCCGATGACGGTCCTAATCCCGAGCTGATCGACTTCACCCGCCGCTTTCGCGTCAGTGCAATCCTCTCCATCCCGCTTCTTGTTATCGCCATGGGGCCGATGGTCGGCCTGCCGGTTCGCGACTGGATCGGCGAGCCGCTGGCCGCCTGGCTTGAGCTTGCCCTGGCGACACCGGTCGTACTGTGGGCGGCATTGCCGTTCTTCCACAGGGGGCTGGATTCGTTCCGCAACCGCAGCCCCAATATGTGGACGCTGATCGCGCTGGGCGTCGGCGCGGCCTATCTCTATTCTGTGGTCGCAACCCTCTTTCCCGACCTGTTCCCCCACCAGTTCCGCGGCCATGGCGGTTCGGTACCGGTCTATTTCGAGGCGGCCAGCGTCATCGTCGCTCTGGTCTTCCTCGGCCAGGTGCTCGAACTTCGGGCACGCGAGCGCACCGGCTCGGCGATCCGCGCGCTGCTCGACCTTGCGCCAAAGACTGCCCGTCGCATTGCCGATGACGGTTCCGAAAGCGAAGTGCCACTTGATGCCGTTGTCGGTGGCGACCGCCTGCGCATCCGTCCGGGCGACAGCATTCCGGTTGACGGTCTGGTGCTGGAGGGACGTTCCTCCGTCGATGAATCGATGATCACCGGCGAGCCCGTTCCTGTCGAGAAGACCGAGGGTGACAGGCTCACGGGCGGCACACTCAACAAGAACGGATCGCTTGTCATGCGCGCGGAGCGCGTCGGCAGCGAGACCGTTCTGTCGCAGATCGTCGACATGGTCGCAAAGGCCCAGCGCAGCCGTGCGCCCATCCAGGGGCTGGCTGACCGGGTCTCTTTCTATTTCGTCCCGGCCGTGGTGCTCATCGCCGTCGCTGCCTTCATCGTCTGGGCGCTTGTCGGACCCGAGCCGAGCATGGTGTTCGCCATCGTCTCGGCGGTCTCTGTGCTCATTATCGCCTGCCCCTGCGCCCTCGGCCTCGCCACACCCATGTCGGTGATGACCGCCACCGGGCGCGGTGCCCAGGCTGGGGTGCTCATCAAGGACGCCGAGGCGCTGGAGCGCTTCGCCCGCGTCGATACGCTCATCGTCGACAAGACCGGTACGCTGACGGAAGGGCGGCCGACGCTCACCGACGTGATCACGGCTGTAGGCGTCGAGGAAGCCGACCTGCTGTCGCTCGCCGCCGGGCTTGAAAAAGGCTCCGAGCACCCGCTGGCCGAGGCCATTGTCGAGGGCGCGGCAGCGCGCGGCGTTCCAGCCCCTGGCGTCCATCATTTCCAATCGATTACCGGCAAGGGTGTTACAGGTGCCGTCAGCGACCGCAGGGTTGCGCTCGGCAACGCGGCCCTCATGGCCGACCTCGGCATCGATTTCGGCGATCTTACTGCCCGTGCCGATGCGTTGCGTGAGGAGGGAAAGACAGCGATGTTCGTTGCTCTCGATGGCCGGCCGGCTGGTCTGGTCGCCGTTGCCGACCCCATCAAGGCCTCGGCTGCCGCCGCCATCCGCGAGCTGCACGCCCTTGGCCTGCGCATCATCATGGCCACGGGCGACAATGTCCGCACCGCCAGGGCCGTTGCTCAAAAGCTTGGCATCGATGAGGTCCGGGCCGACATGCTCCCCGAAAGCAAGAAGGCGCTGGTCGACGAGCTTTGCGCCAAGGGGCAGGGTGTCGCCATGGCCGGCGACGGTGTCAACGATGCGCCGGCCCTTGCCGCGGCCGATGTCGGTATCGCCATGGGCACCGGCGCCGATGTTGCCATGGAAAGCGCCGGCATCACGCTGGTCAAAGGGGACCTTGGCGGGATCGTGCGCGCCCGCAAGCTCGCCCAGGGTACCATTCGCAACATCAAGGAAAACCTGTTCTTCGCCTTCGTCTACAATGTGCTGGGCGTTCCTGTTGCCGCTGGCGTCCTCTACCCCGTGCTGGGCACACTTCTCTCGCCGATGCTCGCAGCCGCTGCGATGAGCCTGTCCTCGGTATCGGTCATCGGCAACGCGCTGCGGCTGCGGGCGATCAAGCTGTGAACCATGGCTTTTCCCCGTGCCGGACGACAGAGCGGGGAGGAGGGCCGCGGCACACAAGCATGCCGCGACCGATCCATGGTTCATGCGGCGCGGACTGTGACGCCGTAGCCTTCCAGACGCTTGACGAGATGAGCCGGATCCACGAGCGTCTCGGGCAGGAACAGGCCCTTTTCAGGGCGATCCCGGCCTGCAAGACCAAGCAGGGTTTCGATTGCGACGGCCGCGCCGCGTGCACTCATGGCCGCGTAGCCTTCGGGATCGATCAGTTCATAGCGGAAGCGGCCGGATGTGCCGTTCTTCTGCGTGCCCGTAATCTCGATGATCACCTCGTTGGACGGTCCGCGGCCCTCCTTGCTCGACGCGACCAGTCCCATCGCAAGGTCGATCCGGACACGGGCTGCGCGCGTCGCAGTGCCAAGGCTGAGAACATCCTGCAGGCCCGCGGCCTGCGCAGCGTGCGGAGAACCATCGACGCTTGTGATGAACCGCCCGGACAGCGGTGCACGCGCCCATTGCCACTGCCCGTCTTCCTTGACCAGCGGCAGCGGACCGATCTTCTCGATCCGCTCCAGATCCTTGCCCGATACCGCACCGAAGGGATCGCCGGGGTCGAAGAGGATCGCGATTTCCACGGCCTCGACGGTTTCGAAATCACGAGCGAAATGCAGCGCCGCCAGGGTTGGAGAGCCGCCGTTGCTGTGTCCGAGCAGGAGGATGGGGGAGGCCTGCGGATGGTGGGCGTGGTGGGCGACGATCGAGCCGAGCTCGAACACGCCGTCCGAAAGGGCGATATAGGGAATGCCTCGGGCCTGAGCGTAGCGCAATGTGTTGAGCGAGTGGTCCCTCAGCGCTGTCACGACGATGCTGTAGCGGGCGCTGGGATCAAGACCGAGATCGGATGCGGTGATGTCCAGTCTGGCGATCGTGGCGTTCCCGACCTCGGAAGCGAGCGCTGCCGCCTTTTCCATGTCGCGAGCGCCAATCGTGATGGATAGATCCGGATGGAGCTTGCGCAGCATCCTGGTGGTGCGGGAGCCGAGGCTTCCCGTCGCGCCGAGGATCAGGACGGAGGAATTGATTGTATCGGTCATGTCGATCCTCCTTAGCGGGCCACGTCGAAGCGGGCGCCGATTGCCATCATTTCACCGACGAAGTAGCTCGGATCGATCAGCAGTTCCGGCAGGTACAGCCCCGCAGCCGGTGCATTCGCGCGCAGGCCGAGCAAGGCCTCGAGGCCCAGAACGACACCCAGCGCGGTCAGCGGTGCCTGGCCGCGTGGATGCACGATCTCGATGTGCGAGGATGTTTCCGTGCCGTCCTTGGCGCGCCCGGCAATGTCGATGATGATTTCGGTCGAGTAACTCTCTCCGCGACGGCGGCTGGCCGACTGGCCGTAGGCGAAGTCGAAACGGATCGAACCGGCGTTCGTAGCGGCCCGCAGGCTCAGGACGTCGAACGGAGAATAGGCCCGAGCGTCGAGGGGCACGCCGTCGACGCTCGTCACCGTGGTTCGTCCCTGCTCTGCTGTCAGCCAGAGATCCTTGCCCTGGTGAACGGTCAACGAGGCCGGAGCGGCCGAGGTCAGACGATCGTAGTCGGCTGCTGCCGCCGGGCCGCCCATATCCTGTTCGTCGAAGACTGCGCCGATGCGGATCGAGGTGATGCTTTCGTATCGGGATGCGGCCTGCAAGGTCGGAAAGACAGCGGCGCCGGCCAGCCACTGGCTTGCCAGAAGGACGGGTGCACGGTCGGGATGATGGATGAAGAGAGCCGCTTCAGGGCCGATCTCGAAGGCGCCGGTGGAAATATCGATATACGGGATCTTGTGGTCGAGAGCGTATCGCAGGGAGTTGAGGGTTTGGTCCTTCACGAAGATCGCGATCGCGCCGAAGGTGGGATGGGCAAGGCCGAGGTCTGAACGCGAAAGATCTACAGCCGTCGCGGTGGCGTTGCCGATCTCGGCGGCGGCCTTCTGCGCCCGGCCGATATCGCGGCCACCGATGGTGATGGGCAGGTCCGGATATCGGCGGCGCAGTTCTCTGGCAGCCTCGAGGCCGACGATGCCGGATCCTCCGATCAGAAGCACGGGTCGTTGTGTCTGTGGCATGTTTCCTATCCTCTTTGACGATATCTTGCAGGTGGATGCTGCACCTGATAAGCTACTACTCGTAACTTACGATTGGTAAGTTGGGTATGCGCCATTGGGTCCGTCAAGGGGGCGTTCTGAAAAAGATGATCGGCGTGACAGCAAACGAGAAGAGCGAGGCGAAGCGCCGCCTCACGAAGGAAGCGCGCCGCGAGCAACTGATTGAAAACGCGTTCGATATCGTGCGCGAATTGGGAGCTGATGCCCTGACACTGAGCGTTCTTGCCGAGAGGGCGGGGGTCAGCAAGCCGATAACCTACGAGCATTTCGAGACCCGGTCAGGTCTGCTTGTCGCGTTGTACCGGCGGATCGACCAGCAACAGGTCAAGGTGCTGCAGGAAAGTCTGTCGAGGGCGGGCGGGCAGCTAACCGAAACTGTACGCCTTATCGCGAACGCTTACATGACCTGCCATTCGGCTTCGGGGTCGGAAGGCCATGCGATTTCGGCGGCCTTGATGGGGGACCCGCAGATGGGGGCAGTCCAGCAGGAACTGATGGACAACTGCGTCGGCATTTTTGCAGACGCTCTGGCCCCGTTCTCGCGACTTTCCCACGAGGCGCTCCAGCAGCGCTGTATCGGCATTGTCGGCGCTGCGGAGGCGCTGTCTCTCGCGATGACGCGCGGCCGGATGAGCCAGGCCGCGGCCATCGAAAACCTGTCTGCCTTGCTGCTGATCGGTATCGAACCGGGTTGATATGCCGGAAAGGCCCTCTGCACGTGCGACAGGGCTTGTCGGGCGGATGTTAGTGTGCGTTGACCTTCAGCTTGGCCTGTTCGAGCGACCAGTATTCCATGTCGAAGAGATCCGCCTCGCCGATGGGTGTGAAGCGACCGTAGGCTTCTGCGGCATTGATTGCCCGGGTTGCCTGCTCGCAGAGATCTCCGCCGATCTTGGCGGCCTTGTTGCTGGCGCCGAGGGCGTAGATTCCCTGTCCACGCACCAGCACGACGCGGGGATAGACGTCGAGCATCTGCTTCGGCTCGCTGGAGCGCGTCGCATTTCGTGCGAAGTAGACCCGGTAGCGGTCGGCATAGGCGGCAAGCGCCGCCTCGATCGCGGCTTCGCCCGCATCCGGCTCGATGATGAGCGGCCAAGGTTTGATGCGGATGACGTGATCCGGCGTGACGGTCCCGCGCAGGCTGATTGCCTCCACATTGTCTTTGGCGGCATGTTCGCGGATCGCAGCGGTGGAGCGGTAGTCGAGGAACGCACCTTTGGCGAAGGGCGATCCTTCACGGACGAGGGCTTTCTCCAGCCGCGCCCGCAGCGCCATGTCCTCGGTGCCATCACTTAGCTGCGGGCCGGAGAGCGCAACGCCCTTACGGGCAAGCTCGCCCTCGGCCATGCTGACGAATTCGATCATCAGCTCGTAGGAAAGGCGGGCATCATCGGCGAAGGTGAAGAGGCCGTGATTTTCCAGCCAGAGACCCTGGCAGTCTGGATGCTCACGGTAAATGCGGTCGGCAACGATGGAAAGATCGAAACCGGGCATGACATAGGGCACGTAGGCGAGGCGATCTCCATAGATACGCCTGACGGTCTCGCGCATGTCAGGCTGGTCGGCAAGCGCCAGGATCGCCGTGGCATGTGTGTGGTCCACGAAGGCGAACGGCAGGAAGGCGTGCAACAGCGCCTCGACGGAGGGATTGGGCGCGTCCGCTTCGATCAGGCTGGCGCGCAGCAGCGAGACCATGTCCGGATCCGAGAGCTTCGGGCCGTCGCGGGTCTCCAGAAGCGGCACAAGGCGCACCGCTGGCAGGCCCGGCGCTTCGATCGTGTCGAGATCCCAGCCGCTGCCCTTGATGTGCATGAGCGTTTCGCCGCCAGCGGACGTCACCTTGACGGACGTATTGCCGCCGCCATGCAGCACGAGGTCGGGATCGCCACCGATGATGCGGGAGGTGTAGATGCGAAGGCCAAGGGCCTCGCTTTGTCCCGCCGCGCGCGCGGCCTCTACGTAGCGGGCTGCATCCCCGTCGTTCCAGCGGCTTTTCATGCGTATCGTCCTGTCCTTGAAAAAAGAATTCGGCGGGCAGCCGGAGCCGCCCGCCGTCCATGCGTGATCAGAAGTCGAAGTTTGCGATGTTGTCCTTCGTGAAGACGGTGCGCTCCGGCAGGAGGATGATTCCGTTGCCGTCGGCTTCGTAGTCGTAGCCCTGCACCTTGTTGGCCGAGACCTCAACGGTGCCGATGCCGGGCACTTCCAGCTTGTCGCCGACCTTCATCGGGCCGTTCTTCAGGACGTGATCGGCAACGAAGACCGAAATCTTGCCCTGCTGGGTGACGTCCCACAGGCCGAAGCGCTGGATCGTGCCGCGTTCGATATAGGGGCGCATGACGTTCGGCGTGGAGAAGCCGACGATGGTGACGCCTTCTGCGCGCTTCAGGTTTTCCGCAGCCTGGGCGGCGGCCGGCAGGGCATTGGCGTCGGGCGCGATGATCGCGTCGAGATCCGGATAGGTCTGGAGGATGCTTTCTGCCGTCTGCAGCGACTTCTGCGCATCATTGTACCCGTACTGGGTGGTGACAATTTCCCAGCCCGGGTGTTCCTTGGCGATTTTCGCCTTGGCTGCTTCCGCCCAGGCGTTCTGGTCGGTCACGGTGGGGCTCGAATAGAAGAAGGCGACCTTAGCCTTTTCCTTCGTCACGCCCTCCGCCGCCATGTCGACCAGAAGGCCGCCGAGCTGCTCGGGCGTACCCTGGTTGATGTAATAGCTCCGGCAATCCGGGTTGACGTCGCTGTCCCAGGTCATGACGAGCACGCCGCGGTCCATGGCGCGCTTCAGTGCCGGGCACAGGCCGTCCGGAGAGACGGAGGAGACGATGAGCGCGTTGTAGCCCTGGTTGACGAAGTTGTTGATGAACTGAACCTGGCCGGAAACGCTGGGCTCGGTCGGGCCGTCATAGGTGACCTTCGCGCCGACTTCCTCGCCGGCCTTCACGGCGCCGGCGCCGCCGGACGTGAAGAAGCCGACACCCACCAGCTTGGGGATGAAGGCGATCTGGTTTTCGGCATGTGCCGTGCCCGAAGCGAGCATGGTGCCGGCAACAAGGGCCGCGGCGAGGGCGCCGGATTTCAGTACAGTCTTGATCATTTTCATTCTCCTCCTGAAGTGACTGCCGCCCGGGCTTGTTTTTTTTGCCGGGCGACGGCGATGAAATCGGTCAACATTGCGCTTCCGTGGCGCAATGCGACCGCGACAACCAGCAACCCTCCCGAAAGTGCGCTGGAAATCTGGCTGGGCACGCCGGCTGCCTGCAGGCCTTGCTGCAGGTAGCCGATGACGAAGGTGGCGATGAGCGTGCCGAGGATGGATCCCTGGCCGCCATAGATGGAGGCACCGCCGAGCACGGCCGCGGTAACGGCCGGCAGGAGCGTTGCCGAGCCAAGATCGACACGCGCGGAGCCGAAATAGGCTGACATGACGAGGCCGGCGATGGCGGCAGAGACACCCGTGATGACATAGGTGATCGTCTGCACGCGGCCGACCGGGATGCCGGCGAAGCGCGCCGCGCTTTCCGACTGGCCCGAGAGGAAGATGGCACGGCCGAAGCGCGTGAAGTGCAGCAGCACGACCAGCACGAGGGAAAGGGCAAGGAAGAGGGCGAGAGGTGCCGGCAGGCCGAGAATTTCGGCATAACCGAAGGCATTGAAGGCCTCCGGGAAGTTGCCGATGCCCTCATAGCCGCCCGCACCCACGAGGCCGGAGGCGACCGTCGCCGTGCCCTGGAAGAGATAGAGGCTGCCGAGCGTGACGACGAGCGGCTGGATCTTCGACAGATGGATGACGGTGGCGTTGAGAAGGCCGCAGAGCGCGCCGGAGACGAGCGCAAGCGCAATCGAGAGCGGCAGGGGCACGCCATAGAAAGTGGCAACGCCGAAGACGATGGCGGCAAGACCAATCACGGAGGCGAAGGAGACGTCGATGCCGCCGGCGATGATGACGAGGGTCAGCGGCAGGGCGACGAGGCCGATCTGCACGAAATCCGACGTGCCGTAGATGAGGTTCGCGACATTGAGGAAGCGCGGATTGACGAGGCCGAAGATGACGAGCTCGGCGACAAGCATGGCGAGGAGGGCGGTTTCCCAGCGGAAGATCAGCTTCTTCATCGGCCTGCCTCCACAGTGCGCGCCGTCGTCGTTTCGGTGGATGGGACAGGGCTGCGCTCGTGCACGGCGTAGCGGCGGGCGCGGATGCGGCGGTCGATGATCTGGCGGATGCGCCCGTCGAGCAGCAGCACCGACAGCAGGATCGCGCCGGCGATGAAGTCGTTCCAGTAGGCGGGAATCTTCAGGAAAACGAGGGCGCTGTCGATCGAGGTGATGAAGATGACGGCGGAAAAGACACCGGCGACAGAGCCCGTGCCGCCGAGCAGACTTACCCCGCCGAGCACGTTGACGGCGATCGCCTTCAGTTCGATACCACTGCCGGCCTGATTGGGAATGAAGCCGATCTGGGCGGCGAAGACGAGGCCGGCGAGCGCCGCGCAGAGGCCCGTCGCAATGAAGGCGGTAAACTGCACGCGCTTGACGGGTACGCCAAGATGGTGCGCGGCCGCACGATTGTCGCCGACGGCATAGAAGTAGCGACCAAAGCGCGTCTTGCGCAGCACCAGCCAGGCAAGCACGACGAGAACGAGAACGACGATCGTCAGCGCCGAAAAGCCGGGGCCGAGATTGGCAGCGAGCCCCTTCAGGTCTTGCGGCAAATCCTCGATCCAGCGACCACCGGTCAGGACCAGCATGATGCCGCGATAGAGGCCGAGCGTGCCGAGGGTGGCGACGATGGAGGGGATGCCGAGATAGGCGACCATCAACCCGTTGAAGGCACCGGCGAGCGCGCCGGTCGCAAGGCAGAAGGCGATGGCGAGTGGCAGGCCGATGCCCGCATTGAGCGAGAGGCCGAGCACGGCGGCGCTGAGGCCGAGCACCGAGCCGCTCGACACGTCAATGTTCCGTGTCAGGATGACGATCATCGTGCCGAGGGAGATCAGCATAAGGACGAGGCTGTTGGAGAGGACGACCGAGGCGGTGGCGCCGGAGAGGTAGCCGGGTGCCGCAGCGCCGATGGCGACATAGGCAATGGCAAGGACGACGATGAGCGTTGCGACGCGGTTGCGCGCGAAAAGGTCAAGCATGGCGGGCCTCCGAGGCGCCGAAGGCGAGGCGGGCGATGGCATCGACCGAGATATTTTCCGTGAGCTCCCCGCCGGATTGGCCAAACGCCATGACCTCGACGCGGTCGGCGAGCTGCTCGATCTCATCGAAATCGGATGAAATGAGAATGATGGCCACACCGTCGGCGGCGAGCTGGCGAATGAGGGCGTAGATGTCGTTGCGGGCCGCAACGTCGACACCGCGCGTCGGCTCGTCGAGGATCAGCACCTTCGGCCGGGCCGAGAGGCACTTCGCCAGCAGCACCTTCTGCTGGTTGCCGCCGGAAAGGCCGCGGGCCTCCTGGCTGGCGCCGCTGCATTTGATGCCCATGCGGCTGCGGAATTCGTCGAACACTTTCCGCTCCGCGCCGGGTCTCAGGAAGAAGGGCAGGCGGTGAACGAGATAGGATGAGACGTTCCAGAAGAGCGGTGCCTCCAGGAACAGCCCGTGCTGCTGGCGGTCCTCCGGCAGATAGACGAGGCCGCGGTCGATGCACAGTCGCGGCGACCGCTTCTTCAGCTCCGCGCCGTCGTAAACGACGCTGCCGGCCGTCTGGGGGCGCAGGCCAAAGAGCGTCTCGGCGAACTCCGTGCGCCCGGCGCCCACAACGCCGGCAAGACCAAGGATCTCACCGGCCCGCACGTCAAGGCTGATATCGCGAAACCCTTCGCCGCTGAGCCGGCGCACGCTGAGGCGCGGCTTGCCAATTTGCGCGACCTTGCGGTCGGCGCGGTCCTTCCCGGAAGCGTCAGTAATCTGCACACGGCTCATCGCGTCGATGACCTCCGCGTCGGTGTAGCCATCGAGCGGGCCGGAAAGCACGATGACGCCGTCGCGCAGCACACTGATTGTTCCGCAAATCTCGCGGATCTCGCGCAGCTTATGCGAGATGAAGAAGATGCCGACGCCCTGCGCCTGCAATTTGCGCACGCGCTGGAAGAGGGCGCTCGTTTCGAACGGGGTGAGGGCGGAGGTGGGCTCATCGAGGATCAGCACGCACGCATCACGCACGAGGCCGCGCAGGATCTCGACGATCTGCCGCTCGGCAATTTCCAAGGCGGCGGCCTGCGCATCCAGATCGAGCGATACCGAAAGTTCGGCGACCAGCTGTTCGACGCGCGGACGCAGCGCCCGAGGCGAGGCGGCAAGGCCAAGGCAGATGTTTTCCAGAACGCTCTGATTGGGCAGGATATGCGCTTCCTGCGGCACGAGGTAGAGGCCAAGTTCCTGGGCATGGGCTGGCGATGCATGGGAAAGCGGCCGGCCATTGATCTCGATCGCACCGGAATTGGCTGGAATCACGCCGGACATGATCTTCATGAGGCTCGACTTGCCGGCACCGTTGCCGCCGAGAAGCGCATGCACCTCTCCAGCCTGCAAGGCAAGGGAAACGCCCTTCAGCACCGGAACGGCGCCGTAGGACTTCCAGATGTCCGTCAGCTTCGCGACCCTCCCGGTCGTCGGGCTCCCAGTCATTCTGCACCTGTTCATATGTAATTCACTACAATCATGTGATCATAGTGATTGGTAGCCGTCAATATGCTCAGAACATAAACTGCGGCAATGGGACGCCGATATTGCGCTGCAAAATATGATTTATCAGCGGAAATCAATGAATTGCAGCCAATAAGAATTTTTCACCGCGGTGACGCGTTGACGTATCAAAAGTTTTTTTGCTATTCAAATGATCACAAATGGACCGAGGGAGCCGCTTGCATGGCGTCGGACAACGGGGAATGGAGCTACGCCGATACGGACGAGGAGATCCTCACCCGCATCGCCTGGTATTATTACAACGACGGCCTCACGCAGAACGAGATCGGCGAGAAGCTCAACATGTCTCGCATCAAGGTGTCGCGCCTGCTGGAGAGTGGCCGTCGCTCGGGCATCATTCAGGTGCGCATCAATTCGCGCTATCAGGGATGCCTTGCGCTGGAGCGGCAGATCAAGGAGCGCTACGGGCTGCTCGAAGCCTATGTGGTGCCCCAGCTCCCCGATCAGGACCCGAGCGACCGGCTCGGCCAGGCGGCCGCGCAATTCCTCATGCAGCGGTTGCAGACGAACGATCTTCTTGCTGTCGGCTGGGGCGCGACGGTCTCGAACACCATTCAGCGGCTGGGTCATCTCGCCAACGAGCGTAATATCGGCCTCGTCAGCCTTACCGGCGGTGTCGGCACCTACGTCGACGGCATGCGCACGGCCAATTGGGGCAGCGGCGTGCATCTCGTGCCCGCGCCGCTTGTCGTGCGCGACCCGGATGTGGCGCGTAATCTTTCTTCCGAGCCGGCGGTCGCAAACCTCCTCGACATGGCGCTAAACGCCACCTACCAGCTCGTCGGCATCGGCGAACTTTCCTCCGCTTCGACGGTGGTCCGATCCGGCTATGTCAGCCCCGACGAGGTGGAGCCGCTGCGCCGCAAGGGTGCGGTTGGCGACATTCTCTGCCAGTTCTACAACGAGCGCGGCGAGCCGCTTGACCTGCCTCTGCACGACCGGGTGATCGGCGTGAAGCTTGCGGCGCTGTCGCGCGCGGAAAAGGTCGTGGCGGCGGCAGGCGGCGTCCAGAAGGTGCAGGCCATCCACGCGGCGCTGCGTGGAAAGTTCGTCGGCATCCTCATCACCGACGAGACAACGGCCGCCGGCCTCATCGAGATCAAGGACTGAACCATGACGACTTCCTATCTGCTGGCCGTCGATGCCGGCACCGGCAGCGGCCGTGCCGTGATCTTCGACGAAAACGGCAACCAGATCGCCAGCGCCCAACACGAATGGTGGCACAAGACCGATCCGCGTTTTTCCGGCTCGATGGACTTCGATGTAGAGGGCAACTGGTCGCTCCTGTCGCGCGCCATCCGGCAGGCGATCGCCGAGGCAGGCATTTCGACCGCCGATATCCGCGCTGTCAGTGCCACCAGCATGCGCGAGGCCTTCGTCGCCTATGATCGCAACGGTCGTGAGATCTGGGCCTGTGCCAACGTCGACAGCCGTGCCGTCAGCGAAGTGCGCGACCTCAAGCGCGATTTTCCCGGCCTCGAGCGCGACCTCTACGTTGAGACCGGCCAGACCTTCGCACTTGGCGCGCTGCCGCGCCTTCTCTGGCTCAAACGCAACCTTCCGGATGTCTATGCGCGTATCGACCGGATCAGCATGCTCTCCGACTGGGTGCTCGCGCGGCTTTCCGGGGTCATCGCCAGCGATCCCTCCAATGCCGGCACCACCGGCCTCTACAGCCTGACAAAGCGTGGCTGGCTGCCAGAGGCGATGGCAAAGGCCGGCATGCGTGACGACATCTTCCCCGAGAGCGTCGAACCCGGCACGGTTATCGGCCGGGTGACGGAAAGGGCGGCGGATGAGACCGGCCTCACAGCCGGCACGCCTGTTGTCATGGGAGGCGGCGACTGCCAAAGCGGCGCGGCGGCGATCGGCGTCGTCAATGAAGGCGATTGCGCCGTGCTCGGCGGCACTTTCTGGCAGCAGGTCGTGAATGTCGGCCCGTCCGTCTCCGACCCGTCGATGGATTTGCGCATCAATCCGCATGTTGTGACCGGTCTCAACCAGGCCGAAGCGATCAGCTTCTTCGTCGGCATCGTCATGCGCTGGTTCCGTGACAGTTTTGGCGCGGAGGAGGTGGCCGCGGCTGGCCCAGGCGGCGATGCCTACCGGTTGCTGGAAGAAAAGGCGGCCAGTGTACCCGTCGGCGCCTATGGCATCATTCCGGTCTTCTCCGACGTCATGCGCTACGGCAACTGGTACCATGCCGCGCCGTCGCTGCTGAACCTTTCCATCGATCCGCAAAAGTCGGGCAAGGCCGCGATTTTCCGCGCATTGCAGGAGAATGCAGCCATCGTGGCGGCCCGCAACCTTTCGGCCATCTTCAAGCTCTCCGGCAAGACGCCCGACAAGATCGTCTTCGCTGCAGGTGCATCGAAATCTGCCCACTGGTCGCAGATCCTGTCGAGCGCCACCGGGCTTCCGGTCGTCACGCCCGTCGTCAAAGAAGCGACTGCGCTCGGCTGTGCGGCGGCGGCAGCGATCGGCATCGGCCTGCGCCGGGATTTCGTCGAGGCGGCAGAGGGCTGGGTGCGCTGGGACAAGCGCTTCGAGCCGGATTTTGCGCACAAGGCCATCTACGACGAGGCGGGGGAACGCTGGGCGCGAGCCTATGCGCTGCAGCGCCAGCTCGTCGATGAAGGTGTCACCACGGCCATGTGGAAGGCGCCGGGCCTCTGATCGACTAACCGAAGATTCAACACAGCAGGGATTAAGACATGCTCATCCAGATGGTCAGCATCAACGTCAAGCAGGGCCATGCCGCAGAATTTCTGGAGGCATTCCGCATCAACTACGAAGGAACCCGCCGGGAGCCCGGCAACTTGCGCTTCGACGTGCTGCGCAACCCGGAAGACGACCACAGCTTCACGATCTATGAGGTCTTCACGTCCTCCGAAGCGCTCGACGAGCACCGCAAGACCCCGCATTATCAGGAATGCGTGCGCCGGATCGACCCGATCCTCGCCGGCCCGCGCACCAAGACGTTTTATGAGGTCGAGATGGCGGATTTTCTCAGCACCTGATGCTGGCAGCCGTCCCGGCGGCGTGCCGACCTATCCGCGAATGCGGGCAAGGACACGATCGAGCGCCCCCAGTGTCGCCCGACTGCCGCCGTTCGCTTCGAAATCGCGGAAGACCTGCTCGTTCAGGCCGCCCTTGGTGGCAAACTCGTGGCTCATCTCGATGAAGGCAATGTCCTTGCCGGCAAGGAGGGCCGTATCGGACAGGCCGGCAAAAAGCGGAGCGAGATAGGCTCGCCCTTTTTCTTCCGGCAGGCCGTTCCGCGCAAGCCATTCCGTCGTGCGGTGCATGATGCCGAAATAGGTAGCCATGAGGGCGCTGGCGGCAGCGAGGAGGTCGTATTCCTCCTTCGTCTCGCATTCCGCGGCATTGCCGAGCACATTGAAGAGGGCAGCGGTGCCTGCATCCGGTGGATAGATGGCGGTGACGCCCTTGCGGCGGGCGACGAAAGGCAGGGGGATTGCCTGCGAGAGCTTCACATCGCCGCCGATCCAGCTAAGGAGAGCGGAGCGGCTGGTTGCAGCGACGACGCTGACTACGGCTTGGCCATCCCGGAATTTCAGCGGACGGACAACTTCCTCGGCGATTTGCGGGCGGATGGCGAGCACCACGGTGTCGCACGCATCGACAATCGCCTGATTGTCAATGGAAACAGATACCTGCGGGAAGTCGACTGCAAGTTTCGCCGAAATCTCGGCACTGCGCTGGGAGACCACGACATGCGGCACCGCCGCGGGGTCGCTGAGCAATCCACGCACCATGGCGTCGGTGATGGCGCCGGTTCCGATGAATCCAATTTTCTGGGACAGGGGCATGATCATTCCGCAGCAGCAAGAGGACCGAAGGAGACGTCGGTCGTATAATTCTCGCGCAGGAACGCGATGAAATTGTCCTGAAACTGCCGGGTGTGAGCATGAGCCAGCTCGTCGGCAAGTTCGACGTTCTTTGTACGGATCGCCTCCAGCATCAACTCGTGCTCGTCCGTCAGCAGATATCCGTCACCGGTACGCTCCAGATACTCGAAATGCAGGTGCAGCATACGCTGGCCCTGATTGAGAAGCCGCTCGTAGAAGGACGCGAGATAGGCATTCTTGCCGGCATAGGCGACGGCCATGTGAAACTGTTTGTTGGCTTCCGACATCTTCAGGTGCTGGCCGGTCCTCACCGCCGCTTCGAATTCCTTCTGGCGCTTGGCGATGATCTTGAGGTCCGCCTCCGTACGCAGCGCCGCGGCCAGGCGCGTGTTCATGCGCTGGGCGACGTCGAGCGCCTCGACATATTTCGGAAAACTCGCGACCTCGATCGGCGCGACGATGGTGCTGCGGTTGGAGAGTGTTACCACCAGCTCCTCCCCGGCCAACCGGATCAGCGCCTCGCGGATCGGTGAGCGCGACATGTCGAAGCGCTCGGCCAACGTGGTTTCGTCGAGCAACTGGCCGGGCGGCAGGGTGAGTGCCAGGATTTCATTGCGCAGCGTGTCGTAGACGCTTTTCGAGCCCGTGCCGCGCACGCGTTTCGATTCAATTTCCTCAGACACTTACATCCCTTTCCGCATTTCGCGGCCATTGGGCCAGAAAAACCGGCATGCAGCAATCGTAAATTTTCCGCTTGACTTTGTCGACATGGAAACGACATAAATTCTCCAGTCGACACGGAGCCGACAAAAGAAGACGCAAGAAACGGCCAAAGCCGACGGGTGGAACCGCGCTTTCAGCGCTCAAAAATGGGGAAATGCACATGCTTTCGAATGTGATGACGTCCGCTCTGCGGGCGACGGCGGCGCTCACGCTGATGGCCGGGCTTTCGACCGCGGCGGTGGCGGAGACGGCAGAGGGCTATTGGCAAGGTGTTCAAAAGAGCGGAACGTTGCGGTGCGGCGCCGCGGTTGCACCGCCCTATGTGATGCGCGATCCGGCAAGTGGCGAGTATTCCGGCTTCTATGCAGACCTCTGCCGTGAGTTTGCCGAGGTGCTGCAGGTAAAGCCTGAATTCGTCGATACGACCTGGGACAACATCGTGGCAGGCCTTCAGGCCGGCAAATGGGATGTCTCGCTGGCGCTGAACCGAACGCCCGCCCGGGCCATGGCGGTTCAGTTCTCCATTCCGGCGATGGAGTACCAGATCTCGCTCGCCTACAACAAGGACAACCCGAAGGTCCCCGCAGGAGCCACGTCTGTCACCGATATCGACAAGGCCGATGTGACGCTCGCCGTCATGTCCGGCACAGCGCAGGACAAGGCGATCTCCGCCGCGGTCAAAACCGCGACGATCCTGCGCCTGCCGACCAATGACGAGACGCGCCTCGCGCTCGTCTCCCGCCGTGCGGATATCCTTGTCGATGCCTCCGACACCAACCAGCTTTTCACCCAGTCGAACCCGGATTGGGCAGTTGCGCTGAACCCGACGCCGGCACTTGCCAAACAGGGCGTTTCCTTCGGTCTGCCACACCAGCTTTCCGCGGCCGATGTCGAAGTGGTCGATATCTTCCTTGAGGAGCGGGTCGCCACCGGACATGTCGAGGGCCTGATCAGGAAGGCGGTCGACGAAGTCCTCAAAGCCAGCAACTGAGCCGAGCCGGAGCCGCTCCACGGCGGCTCCGCTTGCCTGTCTGAAGGAGGAGAGTTCGCATGATGTCGGCTACTGCACCGCTGGTTCGGATCGAAGGACTGCACAAGAGTTACGGCGGCGTCGTCAAGGTGCTGCAGGGTCTCGATATCGAGATGAAGGCCGGCGATCGCGTTGTCGTCATCGGTCCGTCCGGCGGCGGGAAGTCCACCCTCCTGCGGGTGCTGATGGGGCTTGAGCAGATCGACAGAGGCTCCGTCGTCTTTGGCGGCAAGCCTTACATTTCCGCCGACGGCAGCGGCAAGACCACGATCGATCCCAAGGTCCGCCGCTCGATCGGCATGGTGTTCCAGCACTATACGCTGTTCCCACATCTCGACGTGATCGGAAACCTGGTCCTGGCCCCGATGAAGGTGCGGGGCGAAGGGAAGGCCGATGCAGCAGCGCGTGCCATGGGGCTCCTCACGCGCTTCGGCCTTGCACAGAAGGCGAACGCCTATCCCGCCCAGCTTTCCGGAGGCCAGAAGCAGCGTGTGGCGATCGCCCGGGCGTTGATGCTTGATCCAAAGCTCATGCTCTTCGACGAGGTGACATCTGCGCTCGATCCGGAGCTCGTGGCCGAGGTCGAGCAGGTGATCCTGCAGCTTGCCCAGCAGCAGATGCCGATGGTCATTGTGACCCATGACATGTGGTTTGCCAGAAACATCGCCTCCCGCGTGATCTTCTGTGCGGGCGGCATCGTGGTCGAGGACGGGCCACCGGAACAGGTGCTCGGCTCCCCGAAGGAGGAGCGCACGCGTGAATTCATCGAGCGGGTGTTCCACATCAAGCATTGAGGGAAGGGGTCATGACCTACAGTTTCGACTTTGCATCCGTCTTCCGCAATCTTGGCCCCCTCTGGGATGGCCTCATCGTCACGATCCAGCTCACCATCGCGGCGAACGTTATCGGCCTGACGCTCGGCTTTGCCCTGGCGCTGCTCGTCATGAGCCGGTGGGCGATGATCCGCCTGCCGGTGATGCTCTTCATCGAATTCTTCCGCTGCACGCCGGCGATCATTCAGATCGTCTGGTTCTTCTATTGCGTGCCGATGTTGTTCAATGTGTTCCTCGGCTCGGTCACCATGGGCATCCTGGCGCTCGGGCTCAATCTTGCAGCCTTCAATGCGGAGGCCTATCGCGCCTCGATCCAGGCGGTGCCACGCGAGCAGCTCGATGCGGGCATCGCACTCGGCCTCAGCCCCTTCCAGCGCATCCTCCACATTACCCTGCCGGCGGCGGTGCGAAACTCCATTCCTGTGCTCCTGACCAATGGCATCGGCACCTTCCAACAGAGCGCGCTGGTGGCGATCGTTGCCGTCCAGGACCTTATGTACCAGGGCAAGACGCTTGCCACGCAGACCTATCGTCCTATCGAGACCTTCACGGTTGTCGCCATCGTCTATTTCGCCGTGTCGTTCCCGGTCTCCCAGGTCGTTGGCTATCTTGAACGCCGCCGCGAAGCGCTGGCGAGCTGAGGAGACGAGCGATGACCTTCAACTTCGCCATCGTGCTCAAATACCAGGAGGCGCTTCTTCTCGGCCTCTGGATGACGCTTAAGCTGACCTTGATCTGCATCCTGCTCGGCTGCGCCCTTGGGTTCCTGCTTGCGCTCGCCCGCACCTCGAAGAGCGCGATCCTGCGGGGCGCATCGAGCGTCTATGTGGAATTCTTCCGCGGCACGCCCGTGCTGGTGCAACTGTTCTGGATCTTCTTCTGCCTGCCGCTGGTTCTGGGGGTCGAGCTCTCCAATCTTGCATCCGGCATTATCGCCCTCACGCTTTATATGGGCGCGATCAGCAGCGAGACGTTTCGTGCGTCGCTGAAGGCTGTCGGCCGTGAGCAGCTGGACGCCTGCGTGGCGCTGGGGCTTTCCCCCTTCGTGCGCACGACAAGCGTCATCCTCCCGCAGGCGATATTGCGCGCTGCGCCGACACTCTTGTCCAACTGCGTCAGCCTTTTCAAGGAAAGCGCACTCGTCTCGGCGGTCGGCATGGCGGATCTCATGTTCGTCGGCCAGAACATTTCCAACAACACGGCCCGCCCCATCGAGGTGCTGAGCGTCGTCGCCCTCATTTATTTCGCTATTGCCTTCCCGCTGACGCGCGCCGTCACGGTCATCGAACAACGTATCCTCAAGCGGCTGGCCGTGTGACGCGCCCGCCCGATCCTCGAATGGAGACTTCCATGAAACTGTCAGGCGTCATGCCCGCCCTCGTTACCCCCTTCGATGCCAATGGCCACATCGATTTCAAGGCCTTCGAAAAGCTGCTCGCGCATCTGCGCGACGCCGGCGTGACCGGTTGGGTGCCGAACGGTTCGACCGGGGAATACTTCAGTCAATCGACGGAAGAACGCCGCGATGTCCTCCAGTTCGTCAAGGATTTCGCAAAGCCCGGCGAAGCCTTGATCGCCGGTACGAATGCGCCTGCAACGCGCGAGGTCATCGAACAGACCGCCATGGCGAAAGACATCGGTTACGACACGGTCCTGCTCGCGCCGCCCTTCTATACCCGCCCGACCCAGGCCGAACTCGTCAAGCACTACGAGGCCGTGCTTGCCGCCGTTGATATCGATCTCGTGCTCTACAGCTATCCCGCGAAGGATGGATCGGACATCGGCTTCGAGCTGATGGATCACTTCGCCGCCAATCCGCGCGTCATCGCCATCAAGGAAAGCTCGGGAGTGCTGCAACGCGCGATCGACATCGCCAGCCGCTATGAGGGCCGGATCCAGCTCGTTTCGGGTTCGGACGACATCGCGCTCGATTTCATGTTCTGGGGCGCAGACAGCTGGATCTGCGGCCCGTCGAACTGCATGGCGAGGGCCTGCTGCGATCTCGACAGGACATATAGGTCAGGCGACCTCCGCAAGGCGCGCGAGATGATGAAGACGCTCTACCGGGCAATGAACATCCTCGAATCCGGCAAATTCGTTCAGAAGATCAAGTATGGCTGCGAATTGCAGGGATTGCCCGTCGGGGAATGCCGTGCCCCGCTCGGCCCGCTGGCGGAAGAGGAAAAGGCCGAATTCCGCGCTGCCATGCAGCCCATCCTCAACTGGTAAGCCGGTGTCGACCGGCGGAAGGCCGCCCGGCCGCAACCAGCAGCGGGAGAGAAGAGCATGACCACCGTCGTTGTCGGCGCGGGCATTATCGGCACGACCATCGCCTACGACTTGCAGAAACGAGGCCGGCAGGTCGTGCTTCTCGACAAGGGCGAGGTCGGGCGTGGCGCGTCCTATGGGAACATGGCATCGATTGCCGTGACCGAATTCATGCCAGCCTCGCGCCCCTCCATCTGGAAGCAGATTCCGGGCTGGATGCTCGATCCCGAGGGGCCGGTGCGTGTTCGCCCTGGCTACATGCCGAAACTTCTTCCCTGGTTCGCCCGCTTCGTCGCCGCATCGCGGCCGAACAAGCTGCGCCAGCTGGAGGCGGACGGTGCAGCCCTTTGCGGGCGCGTCTACGACGACCTCCTGCCCCTCTTGCGGGAAACGGGCCTGGAGGGCGAATTGACGGAGGAGGGGTGCCTCTCGCTCTACCGTGATGAGGCGGAGTTCCGTGCCGACCGTGAGCACATCGAAATCCTGGAGCGCTTCGGTTTTCCGCACCGGCGGCTGACGGGTGCGCAGGCACGCGAGCTGGAGCCCGTGCTGTCCGAAAGCATCGGTATCGCGGTGCTATTTCCTCAGAACCGTAGCTTGCGCGACCCGTTCCGTCTTGTGACGCGCCTTGCGCAGCGCTTCCTTGCACAGGGTGGCGAAATCCGTCGTGGTGATGTTGCTGGCTTCGAGCGGTCGGGCCGCATCACCGCTGTGCGCCTCACGGACGGCGATCGCATTGCTGCCGGCGACGTGGTGATCTCCGCAGGCGCCTATAGCGGCCTGCTCTCGAAAATGCTGGATGAGCCGATGCCGCTGGAAACAGAGCGCGGCTATCACACGCAGATCATGTCCCCCGGCATTGCCATGCGTCATTCGATCATCTGGCCCGCTAAGGCCTTCATGGTCACACCGACGGCCGGCGGCATCCGCGTGGGCGGCACGGTTGAAATGGCGGGCCTCGACGCCGCACCCGACTACCGTCGCGCGAAGACAACCGTGCGACGGGCGCAAACGGCCCTGCCGGATCTACGCTGTGAGGATTTTTCCGAATGGATGGGCCATCGACCGGCCCTTCCCGATACGCTTCCAGTCATGTCGGCTTCGGCGAAGACGCCAGGCGTCTTCTACGCCACCGGACACGGCCATCTCGGCGTCACCCATGCCGCAACGACCGCGCGCCTGATGGGTGACCTCATCATGGGCGTGGCGCCGCCCATCGACATGCGTCCCTATCGCGTCGACCGCTTCTAACGCGCGGTCGGCAAACCCATTCCTTTTGAGGACACTATGCAGAACAAGCTTTTCATCGACGGACAGTGGATTGCTCCGATTGAGGGAAACACGCTTCCCGTGATCGATCCGGCAACAGAGGAAATCTTCCATCACATCGCCGCCGCCGGCGTTGCCGAAGCCGATGCGGCCGTGAAGGCGGCCCGGGAAGCCTTCGACAACGGACCCTGGCCACGTCTTTCCGGCAAGGAGCGTGCCGGCTATCTTCGCGCCATCGCGCAGGGCATCCGCGACCGTCTGCCGGAACTCGCGCGAATGGAGACCCGGGACAACGGCAAGCCTCTGCCCGAGTCCGAATGGGATCTCGCGGATGCTGCGGGCTGCTTTGATTTCTACGCCGATCTTGCTGAGGAACTGGATGGCGAGATCGAGACGATCAAGCGGGCAGATGCACGCTTCGTCTCAAAGGCCGTACGCGAGCCGCTCGGCGTCGCGGTCGCCATCGTTCCCTGGAACTATCCGCTTTTGATGGCCTCGTGGAAGGTCGCCCCGGCGCTCGCGGCCGGCTGCACCATGATCCTGAAACCCGCCGAAACCACCTCGCTGACGGCGCTCGAGCTCGGCGTCATCGCGGAGGCTGCGGGTCTTCCGGCGGGCGTGCTGAACATCCTTTCCGGCAAGGGTTCCGTCGTCGGACAGGCGCTGGTCGATCATCCCGCGGTCGACAAGGTCGCCTTCACCGGTTCAGGGCCGGTCGGCTCGCGCATCATGGCTGCCAGCGCCAGGGACATCAAACGCATCAGCCTGGAGCTTGGCGGCAAGTCGCCCTTCATCGTCTTCGCCGACAGCGATATCGAGAAAGCCGTCGAATGGATCATGTTCGGCATCTTCTGGAACCAGGGCCAGGTGTGCTCGGCGACCTCGCGCGTCCTCGTTGAAGCCCCGCTATATCTGTCGCTGCTGGAGCGGCTGGTCGAAGAGGCAAAGAAGATCACGATCGGCAACGGCCTTGATGCGGGCACGCTGCTCGGCCCACTTGTCAACGAGGGGCAGTATGCAGATGTCCTGCGCCATATCGACCGCGCCGTCGAGCAGGGCGCGACCATCGCCTGCGGCGGCCGGTACGATGGTTTCGACAAGGGTTTCTGGGTCGCTCCGACCATCCTTACCGGCATGGCGCTCGACAGCGACGCCTGGGTGGAGGAGATCTTCGGTCCGGTCGTCTGCATCCGGCCTTTCGAAACCGAGGCGGAAGCGATCCAGCTTGCCAACGATTCCCGCTTCGGCCTCGCCGCCGCCGTCATGTCGGCGGACGACGCACGGTGCGAGCGCGTCGCCAGTGCCTTCCGGGCTGGCATCGTCTGGATCAACTGCTCGCAGCCGACCTTCACCGAAGCACCCTGGGGTGGCTACAAGCAATCCGGCATAGGCCGTGAGCTCGGGCGCTGGGGCCTCGACAACTATCTGGAGACAAAGCAGATCACGCGCCTTGTCAGCGACGAACCCTGGGCATGGTATCTGAAATGACCTTCGACAAGACGCTCGATATCCTGCTCGTCCATTGCGAGGGCGAGAGCGGCAACGTCCTCATCGGTGGCGCTCCCGAAATCCCGGGGGCCACCATTCTCGACAAGATGAACCATCTGAACGTCGTCGATCCGTCGTTGCGCCTGTTCCTGACGCGCGAACCGCGGGCGCAGGTCGTACACACGACGAACCTCGTCCTGCCGCCCACCCGGCCGGATGCCGACGCGGCTTTTATCGTGCTGCAGCCGGACCGTGCCCATCCGATGTCCGGCTCCAACTGCATTTGCGTGGTGACCGCACTGCTGGAGACAGGGCGCATCGCGATGGTGGAGCCTGAGACGATCGTGCGGCTGGACACGGCAGCCGGGCTGATCGTTGCCCGTGCGCGCTGCGAGAACGGCCGCTGCCTGTCGGTCAGCCTCGACAACGTGCCGGCCTTCGTACACGCACTCGATGTCACAATCGACACGCCGAAATGGGGCCGGATCATGGGGGATATCGCCTTTGGTGGCGTTTTCTATGCCCAGATCGATGTCGACCGTGTCGGATTGCGCATCGTACCCGAAGCGGCCCGCGCGCTCGCCGAGGCAGGTACGGAGATCAAGGCGCTGCTGGCCGACGAGGTTTCCCCGGCGCATCCGGAAATACCCGGCTTCGACGAGATTGCCTATGTGATGTTCCGCGACCATCAGCCGGACGGTTCGCTCGTCACCTGCACGACGCTGAAGCCCGGCCGGGTGGACCGTTCGCCCTGCGGCACGGGATCCTCGGCCCACCTTGCGATCCTTCATGCGCGGGGCCTGGCGAGAACCGGGGACAGGCGCATTTCGCACAGCATCATCGGCGGCACGTTCACCGCTGAAATCCTCGGTGAGGTTACCGTTGGCGGCGGCCCGGCGGTGCTGCCGCGCATCACGGGCCGGGGCTATGTCTTTGGCCGCCAGCAATTGCGGCTCGATCCGCAGGATCCGTTCCTGCAGGGGTTCGCCCTGTCGGACACCTGGGGATTGCAGGTGGGGGATCTATGAAACTTTCCGGGCAAAACATCCTCGTCACCGGCGCGACAGGCGCCATCGGGCAGGCGGTCTGCCACGCTCTCGTGGCGGACGGCGCAAATGTCGTCGTGCATTGCAGCCGCAACCGCGATACCGCCGAAACGCTTGTGAAAGCGCTGGATGGCAGAGGTTGGTGCGTGTCGGCCGACCTGTCGGATCCCGCCGGCCCACAAGTCCTGTGGGACCAGGCACTGGCCGTTGCCGGCCGGTTGACCGGTCTCGTCAACAATGCCGGCATTCGCTCGGAAGTAGCGGTCGACGCGCCGATGGAGGAATGGCAGCAGGTCTGGGCGCGCGAAATGCGGGTCAATTTCCTGTCGGCCGTCGACCTGTCGAAACTCGCCATCCAGCATTTCCGGACCCATGGCGGCGGGCGGATCGTCAACATGGCGAGCCGGGCCGGCCAGCGCGGCTACTCTTCCAGCGCCATGGCCTATGGCGCTTCCAAAGCCGCCCTGATCAACCTGACAAAGTCCATCGCGCAGAGCCATGGGCACGAGGGGGTGACGGCGGTGGCACTGGCACCCGGCTGGGTGCGTACCGAAATGGCCGAAGCCTACATCGCCGAGCATGGCGAGGCAGCGGCCCTGGCCGGCATTCCCATCGCCAGGATGGCCGACCCGCAGGAAATCGGCGAGATCACCGCCTTTGCCTTCCGTCCTTCGCAGGCCTCTCTGAACGGCGCCGTGCTGGATATGAATGGCGGCAGCTACATGAGGTAATTTCGATGCGTTTCAAGGACAAAGTCGTCATCGTCACCGGCGCTGCCGGGGGCATCGGAGGCGCGATTAGCGCCCGGTTCGCGGCAGAGGGCGCGCAGGTCATCGTCACGGACATGAACGGCGATGGTGCGAAGGCGACGGTCGCGCAGATCGCTGCCGAAGGCGGCAGGGCGCGGGCATTTGCCAGCGACATCTCGGCCGCAGAGGGGTGCAGGGCAATCGTCGACGATGTCATCGCCGTGGAAGGCCGCATCGACGTGCTCTGCAACAATGCCGGTCTCAACAGGCGCGGCAATCTTCTCGCGCTGACGCCCGAGGACTGGCGGCTAAGCTTCGCCGTCAACATCGATGCGATGTTCCACCTGTGCCAGGCGGCGCTGCCCCACATGATTGGGGCCGGTGGCGGTGCCATCATCAACACCGCTTCTCAATGGGGGCTTCACCCGGCTCCGAACCATATCGCCTACAATGTGACGAAGGCGGCCGTGGCGAGCTTCACCCAGAACCTTGCCCGCGACTATGCGCCGGACAAGATCCGCGTCAACGCCGTCTGCCCGGGCGAGATCCACACGCCCATGCTGGAGGCCGGGGTGAAGCGCTCCGGGCGCACCATCGCCGATCTCGACAGGCTCGTACCCTTCGGCCGGATCGGCAGGCCCGAGGAGGTCGCCGCCCTCGTTGCGTTCCTTGCATCCAACGAGGCCGCGTTCATGTGCGGCTCACTCGTCGAGATCACCGGGGCGCAGGCTGTCGCGTGATCCGCCCGCGTCATTCACGGCCGCTGGAAAAACCGGACAACATCTGAGGGGCAGGAGGCTGCAGGCGCTGCGTCACGCCCGGCACGTTGGATTCGAACCACATTTACGGTGTGCACTCTGCTTTGCCTAATCCACAGAAAGGCGATGAGCCCCATTCCAAACTTTCCGTAACCCCTTGTCCCTGATGGGCGCACGCCCTAGCTTCCCTGGCGATTTCAGCGCGCTTGGCCTGTATCGGCCCGGGCTCGCCCCTTCCGATGAGAGCGCTGTGGGTCAGAACATTGGGAACGTAGGCGTTTCCGATCGTGGAGGACGGTTTGGGTCACAGTGAACGACGGTTCGATCTTAGAAGGCGGACACAGCAAGCGCATGAACGGCTCGACGCTGCCGTTGGCGATTTTCATACGCAGCAGGACTATCGCCGCTATATTGCACGGCTCGGCGCATTCCGGTCCGCCATGGATACAGCACTCGGGGGGATCGTCTGGCCGTCGGGCTGGCTCTGGCAACCCACGGTCATTGCCGGCGCCCTTGCCGCTGACGCGGCAGACCTAGACCTGCCACCGGCATTACCGAGGGGAGCGGATTTCGACCTATGTGACACAAGCGTTCTCCTTGGCGCCCTCTACGTGCTCGAGGGGTCCACGCTCGGCGCGCGGGTGCTCCGCCAGCGCGCGGCCGCGCTCGGATTTGACGAGACGTTCGGTGCCCGGCACCTTGCTCTTATGTCAAAGGACATAGCGCAATGGCAGTCCTTCCTTCTATTGTTGGATGGCGTTTCGGACTTTGAAGCCGAGCGGGCCGCTGCGTCGGCCAATGCCGTTTTCGCATTCGCGTTGCGTTGCTTTGAAAGTGATCGTGTTGCCGCCGTCTGAACCCGTTACGCTCGACACCTGTGATCGCGAGCCGATCCACATTCCCGGAAGCATCCAGCCGCACGGGTGCCTCATCGCGTGCGACATCGGCCTCACGACCATCGAGCGTGCCTCTGCAAATGCCGCTGCCATTCTTGAGTGCGAGGCAAGCCTTCCAGGCCGAAGTGTCGTGGACGTGTTGGGGCATAGGCTGCTGCATGACCTTCGCAACGCGCTGGCGACGACCAACACGGCGTCGCGGCCGGCGCTGTTGCTGGACGTCGCCTGCGGCGACCGCGTGTTCGACATCGCGATCCATCATCACAAATCCGCGGTCATCATAGAGTTCGAGCCTGCCCCCTCGGTCGGTCAGCCCCTGCATATCGCGCGCGAGATGATCGGCCGCATCAGCGATATCACGGATGTCGATCGTCTCGTGCAGCGCGCCGGACGTATCGTTTCTGGTGCGACGGGTTATGATCGCGTGATGATCTACCGCTTCGAGCAGGACGGCTCGGGCAAGGTGGTGAGCGAAACGAAGCGCGCGGATCTCGAGAGCTTCCTCGGGCAATACTTCCCTGCGAGCGATATCCCCCAGCAGGCACGCGCGCTCTACCTCCAGAACACGATCCGCGTCATTTCGGATGCAGACGGCGCGCGCGTGCCGATCGAACCGGTGCTCGATGCGTCCGGGGAACCGCTCGACCTCAGCTTCGCGCATCTGCGCAGTGTCTCTCCCATCCATTGCGAGTATCTCCGCAACATGGGGGTCGGCGCGTCCATGTCGATTTCGATCATCCTCGATGGCATGCTCTGGGGGCTCATCGCATGCCACCATTATTCACCGCGCGCTCTGCCCATGGCACAGCGTGTCGCAATGGAGGTGTTCGGCGAGTTCTTCTCCCTGCACCTGAAGTCGCTGAAGGAGCGCCGCCGCGTGGCAGCGGTCGCTGGAACACGTGAGGCACTCGATCGCTTCCTCATCCTGTCATCCCACCACGAGGATGTCGGCGAACTGCTGCGCCAGAGCCTGGATGAGTTCTCGCGGCTTTTGCCAAACGACGGCATCGGCATAATGTTCGACGGCAAGTGGGCCGGCCTCGGCGCGACCCCGCCGGACGCAGCCGTGCCCGACGTCCTGGATTTCATCCGAACGGTCAGCGACGGCCGTATCTGGGCAACGCACGCCCTGTCACAGAAGCTGCCTGAAGCCGCCGCCTATAGCGACCGCGTATCGGGCGTCCTTGCCATTCCCCTGTCTCAGACCGGTTCGGATTGCCTGGTGTTTTTCCGTAAAGAGCTTGTACAAACACTGAACTGGGCGGGAAACCCGGAGAAAACCTACGAAACAGGCCCCCTTGGCGACCGGTTGACGCCGCGCAAGAGCTTTGCGATCTGGAAGGAGACCGTCAAGGGGCAAGCACAGGCCTGGGCGGACACTGAGCGCGAGATCGCCGAGATCGCACGGATGGCGATCGTAGAAGTCGTGCTCCGTCATAACGAACTGATGGCCGGCGAGCGACGCAAGTCCGAGGTTCGTCAGCGCATGCTGAACCAGGAACTCAGCCACCGCGTGAAGAACATTCTCGCAGTCATCAAGTCGCTGGTGACAAGCCCGCAGCACCACAAGAACACGCTGGAGGACTATGTCGCAACCCTTCAGGGCCGTATCGAGGCACTGTCGATCGCCCACGACCAGGTGGTGCGTGGCGACGGCGGCGGCATCCTCGTCGATCTCCTGGAAGCCGAACTTCAGCCGTACCGGTCGCGGGCATCAACAATCAGCCTTGCCGGACCGGATGTCTGGCTGGATAGCCGCGCATTTTCCGTGCTGGCACTGGTTTTCCATGAGCTTGCGACCAATGCTGCGAAGTATGGCGCACTTTCCGTATCGACGGGTATGGTGACAATTTCCTGGACGATGACCGAGGGACGAGGCTGCGAGATCCTGTGGCGCGAAAGCGGCGGCCCGCTCGTTGATGTGCCTTTGCGCAGGGGGTTCGGTAGTGCGCTCATCGAGCGCAGCGTACCATACGATCTTGGCGGCGAGAGCATGGTCCGCTTCGAGACATCCGGTCTTGAAGCCAGCTTCCGGATTCCCTTGCCACATGTGAAGCTCACCGTGTCCAGCACGAAAGCGGCGGTGGCGATGGCGGACAATGAGGGGGCGCAGACAGGTACGCTTCGCGGGTTGGATCCGGCAGTCCTCATCGTCGAAGACCAGATCCTGATCGCCCTTGATCTTGAGGCAATGCTCTCCGAGGAAGGCCTGTCCAGGGTTTCGACCGCAAGCTCGGTGCGTCAGGCCATGGCCGCGATCGAAGCGGGCGCTCCGGACCTTGCGATACTCGATATCAACCTCGGCTCTGGCAATTCCTTTCCTGTCGCCGACGAGCTTCGCCGCAGGGGCATACCCTTCGTCTTCGCGACTGGATACGGGGAGGGCGCCGAATTGCCGGAAGGCCTGGCCAACACCCTGATCGTGCGCAAACCCTACAGCGGAAAGGCCATCGTCGCAGCCCTTGTCGCGTTGACGGAAACACGCTCCTGAGCGCTTCTTCAATTTCGGGGAGCGGCGTAAAAAATCGCGGGGAGCTGCGGGCACGGCTTCTGCGCCTTGAGGCGGTACGAAAAAGGCGGATGTGTTGAACCGGTCAAATCCCGCCGTCCAATCTCGGAGATCGATCGGCAAGGTCAACGGTCCGTTGCCCGCGGCAAACCCATGCCCCGGTGTGCCATACAAGCAAACATGTGAACAGAGGACGGGGCGTAGGGTCGCGTGACGCGGCCTATGAAGACCGTCTCGCAAACTTTAGTGTCGGCTCCTGCCTGGATGCCCTCCGGGCTCGCCAATCGGTTGGGCTCACGCCCGTTACGCGACGGAACTCACGATTGAAGTTCGATTTCGTGAGAAAGCCGACATCGTAGGTGAGGGTGGTGATGGGAATGTCGGCATTCTCCAGCAGCCGGCAGGCCTCGGCCACACGGAAATCATTTATGAATTGCGACAGGTTGTGCCCGCAAACCCCGTTCACGGCCTTGGACAGCAGACGGGCAGGGATCCCGGCTTTGCGGGCAAGCCTTTGGAGCGTCAGGTTGTGATCGCGATAGAGTTGCTGCTCCTCGATCAGAGCGATGAGCGTCGCGACGACGGCACTATCCGAATCGAGCACCAGCCGCGGTGTCTCGCCCTTTTCAGAAGGTGTCGTGTTTCGTGAGGCAATGGCCGCCCCTATCCCGAGAAGCAGGATAAGCGGGACCGTCGCGGCACTGACGATGACGGCGGCAAATGCGCCCTCGAACCACCGAATGCTCACCGATATCAGGCTGTCCGCAATCGCCGCCAGAAGAAGCGTCGCGGCCATTGCCTGCAGTGCCCGGTGAACCAGAGGAGCCTCCTCGATGCGGGCCAGATCGAGCGCATCCGAACCGCGCCAGGCAAGACGCGCCAGAAGGACGGCATACAACGCGAAGATGACGATCAGGGTCACGTCGAGCCACTGGGGCCTGGCGATCGCGAGCACGCCAATCAGCGCCGTTGGCAAGGCATGAGGCCAAAGGCGGCGGACGTTTTGGCTTTCCTGCCGCGAGACAAAAGCCGCAAAACCGATCCAGGCGAGGGGGCCGACAGCGGAAGCGAACAAGGCCTGAACCGGTAAATAGTCGTTCAGTGCTGTAGCCCCATCGTATGCCGATCAAGACAGACAAGGCTGCAAGCAGAATGACGAGAGATCGAAAGGAGCGGTTCGCGGTGGGCTCTCGCACACTCATTTGCGCCAGAAGGACAAGCAGCAGGAGTGCGGCGACAAACGGCAGCGGGATAAAAAGCATCGGGTCGATCCTGTTTGACGCGAGTATTGACCGGATCGTGATCCAAGACGACCTCGAACATGATCAAGGTCTCGATTGTGCCCGGAGTACACCACGGTGCCCCGCGACATTCCAACCGGGGCAACCTTGATGACCATACCTAGACTTCCGCTTTGGCTTCTCCTCCAGTACCTGCTCTTCGCGTCCTCCCCGACCCTTGCTGGCGTCGGTTTCCAGGAGATGGAAATCCCCGATCCGTCCCGTGGCACGATGCAGATACTTATCTGGTATCCCTCGACGGGCGAGCCACGACTGCAAAAGCTTGCGGCCTATGAGCAACGGATTGCGCAAAGCGGCAGGATTGACGGTGGTCCGTTGCCCCTGGTGGTCATATCGCACGGCACGGGCGGCAGTGCGCATGGGCATTGGCCGATGCGGGCTTTGTCGTCGTTGCCTTGACGCATCCCGGTGACAATTATGCTGACACACGCCACTACGCCAGACGCGAGCAACTGACGGAACGGCCTCGGCAGGTCTCCCGTGTGATCGACTACATGCTGGGCGCCTGGCCGGACCGCCGGGCGGTCGATCAGGGCCGGATCGGGATTTTCGGGTTCTCGATGGGAGGATTCACCGCACTCGCCAGCCTCGGGGGACGGCCGGAGACGTCCGGCCTCGTGGCGCAATGCAAGGCGATGCCCCGCAAGGCGGCCTGCCTGGCACTGGGCGGCGCGCAGGACGTCCGCCGGAAATTCGGACAAGCCGCACTTGGCGTCGTGCCCGATCCGCGGCTGAAGGCGGCATTCGTTGCAGCACCGGCCCTGCCGGCCCTGTTCCTGCCGGATGGCCTGCGTGACCTGCACAAGCCGGTGGAGTTGTGGGCGGCAGAACTGGACGAGCTGGTGCCCTTAGATCCCGATATTCTCATCGTCAGGGACGGGCTGCCTGTCCCGCCCGCCCGTCATATCGAACCGGGTGCGGGGCATTATTCGTTCCTGGCGCCGTGCACGGAAGCGCAAAAAGATGCTGCACACGACATCTGCGCCGACGGTCCGGGCTTCGATCGCGCGGTCTTTCACAGGCGCCTGAATGCCGCAGTCGTCGCATTCTTCAGGCGGAACCTCTGACCATTCTGAAACGCATCCGACTGGCACAGGAATTGGCCGAGCGGCGCCATGGCGCTCGCTCGGCAATGGGTGGGGCCTGATCTATGCGGTCTTGAGCTCAACAAAAAATTTGCGCAGCCGCCGCGGCATCACCCACAGGCCGCGGAACTGCTTTTCTATGATGAACAGGTCTCCGGCCTTAAAAGCGTCCTGTTGGCCGCTTTCGTCGACGAGGCTCACCTCGCCTTCGACGATGATGCACAGTTCGTCGAACGGGTAGGGGTCGAAGCGCAGGGTGCCGGACTCGGATTCCCAGATGCCGATCGTGGCCTGCGAAAGCGGTCGGTCGTAGAAGATGTGGGCTTTCTCCTGCGGGTTTCCCTCGAGCACGAGGTCGGGAAAGGACAGGCCGATGTCCTGCATGCCCTTCACGATGTCGCCGTGCTGGTGAAGGCGATGAAAAGATGATTTGCTCATTGGCGGACTTTCTTCAAGGGTTCCAGGCGCTGACCGGCGGCTTGCGACCGATCCAGGGCGTTGCCTGCTCGATTTGACCGGCCAGACGAAAGAGGGTGTCCTCCGCCCCGAAGCGACCGGTAAACATGATGCCGATGGGCAGGCCGCTCGAATCGTGATGAAGCGGGAGCGTCATCGAAGGCAGGCCGGCCGCGTTGGCGAGTGGGGTGAACGGGATAAACGCGAAGTATCGCTCAATGTAGCGGCGCCAGTCGGGGTCGTTGGCGGTGATGACCCCATGCTTTACCGGCGGTGCGCCGAGGGTGGGCGTCAGCCACAGGTCGTAGCGCTGGAAGAACGGCGCGACCTGCCGGGCAAGGGAGCCGAAATACTCCAATGCCGCGAGCAGCGTCGTCGCGGACAGGCTGCGACCGTATTCGCTGAGATTGAAATGGGCGCTTTCGATGATGCTTGCCGATGCCGTACGCCCTGTTGCGGCTGCAAGCTGATCGATGCCGTGGGCCAGATGGATGGCGAGGAGATTTGCGATGTGGCTTGCCAGTTCCTGCCCGCTGTAGTTCGGGGCGTCCTCCTCCACCTCGTGTCCGAGGTCCCGGCAGAGCCGGGCCGCTTTTTGCGCCGCCTCGATGCAGGATGGATCGACCATCGTACCGGCAGGTGAAATGGTGGACACGGCAATTCGCAGCCGCCCGGGCGGTGTCGAGACGTCCTTGAGGTAGGGACCGGTTTTACCGGGTGCGGCATGGCTCGAACCGGGCTCCCATCCGTCCGATGCGTCGAGGAGGGCGGCACTGTCGCGTACGGTGCGGGCAATCGCATGCTGGACAACAAGCCCGTTCCAGTATTCTCCGTCGACGGGGCCTGTCGGCGTACGGCCGCGTGTCGGCTTGAGGCCGAAGCAGCCGGTGCAGGAGGCCGGTATGCGGATCGAGCCGGCGCCGTCATTGGCATAGGCGACGGGCACCATACCGCTCGCAACGGCCGCGGCCGAACCGCCGGAGGAGCCGCCGCTGGTGTGGCCAAGATCCCAGGGGTTGTTGCAGGCGCCCTTGGCGACGGGCTCGGTGGTCACACTTGCCCCGAATTCCGGCAGGTTTGATTTCGCGGTGATAAGGAGGCCGGCCGCCCGGTAGCGCTGGATCAGGGTGGAGTCATAGGGGGCCGTCGTACCCTCGCCGAGCCGGCTGGCAAAATCACAGGGAAAGCCGGAATAGAAGAGGTACTCGTCCTTCAGCGCGATGGGCACGCCTTTGAACGGTCCGTCCGGGAGCCCCAGGCGGATGTCCCTTTCGGCAATGCCGCGCATCGATGCAACGATGGCGTTGATGCGCGGGTTCAGTTTCTCGATCGTGTCCCAGGCCGCGTCCAGCACTTCGCTTGGATGGACCTGCCTGGTCCGAACCAGCTCGGCAAGACCCAGTCCATCGTAGTTGGCGTAGTCAGAAAACAATTGCATTGCCCTCCATAAATTGTATTTCTTATCTACCAATACAATTTATGCAAGGGCTGCGATGTTCACTTCCACCAGCTTCGGCGAGGCCGACGAGCGGGAAATCCGAGACCTGATCGGCCGATACGGATTGGCCACTCTTGTGTCGCACAGTCCTTCGGCGGGCTTGCAGGCGACGGCTCTTCCTGCGCTCTTCGATCCCGACGATCCGTCAGGGCATACCCTTATCGGCCATATGGCGAGGGCCAACCCCCATTGGCGCAGCATCATGGACGGGGATGCGGTGCTGCTCCTGTTCCGAGGGCCGGACGCCTATGTATCGCCGGGTCACTACCGGGCGGAGGAGGATGTTCCGACCTGGAACTACTCCGCCGTGCAGCTGCGTGGCCATTTGCGCCACGCTCCGGACGCGGCGGAAAACGACCGTGTACTTCTGCGAACCGTCGAGCATTTCGAGGCGCGGCTTGGCCAAGGCTGGCGCCTCGGCGATATCAGTCCCGAAACGGTGAAGATGTATTCGAAGGGGACGGCCTCGTTTTCGATTGCCGTAACGTCGATCGAGGCCGCCCACAAGATGAGCCAGGACAAGCGCCGGACCGATGTCGTTGCCGTCATCGAAGGTTTGGCCACCTCCGACGATAAACAGGCCCGTGCCGTGGCAGAAACCATGGAGCGCATAACCTTGCGCCCCGGGCGCCACCGGCCCGATTCGTAGTTGATGCAGACCGATTGCCGTGGCCGCCCGGCGGCGCAACGCTTGAAACAGACGGGCAGGTGCGCATAAAACAGCACATGCCCGATGAACCCGATGTTACCGAAACCGCGACCGCACTCGAACTGGATATCGCCGACAGGATTCTCGCCTTCGCCCATGGCTCAAGACTGCCTGTCGGGGCGCATCTGACCGAGGCGGCCTTGTCTGCGGAATTCGGCGTATCGCGCACGCCGGTTCGCGGGGCACTCAACCTCTTGAAGCGCCGCGGCCATGTCGAACGCATCGCCAATCGCGGCTACTTCCTCACCGCCGATGTTTCCAGGATGCAAGCACCGGAAATCAGGCAGGAGCGACAAAGCGACCTCATCTACGAAGGCATGATCGGCGATTATCTCGGAGGCCGGCTGGAGGGGAAGGTGAGCGAAGCCCATCTCCTGCGGCGGTACAATGCCGACCGCCCTGCACTGGTGGAAGCGCTGGCGCGCCTGCAGGCTGAAGGCATCATTCGCGCCAATCCGGGCTATGGCTGGCAGTTCGAGGATCTGCTGCGTACGCTTGGCGCCAGCGACGAGAGCCAGCACTTTCGCCTGATCCTGGAGCCCGCGGGATTGCGGCAACCGACCTTTCGCATTGATCGCAAGCGGCTTCTGGCGTGCAAGAAGGAGCAGACGCATCTCCTGCAAAACCTCAGCGACAGGACACGCCCCTCGGATATCTTTGCCGCCAGCGTGCGCTTTCACGAACTGCTCGCCGAACTCTCGGGCAACCGCTTCATCCTGCAGGCTATCCAGCAGCAAAGCCGCACGCGGCGCCTCGTCGATTATCGCAGCTACCAGGACCTCGAGCGCGTTCGCAGCTTCTACCGGGAGCACGTCGCCATGATCGACCTCGTGCTGGAGGGCCGGATGGAAGAGGCTGCGATCCTCATGGAGAAGCACATCCTCGACGTCGTCCATTTCAAGCCTGGCGCTTTCTCCGCCACCACGTCCGGCAATCCGTAAGCCGTCGATCAGACATCCAGGCCACCAACGCGGCGGTCGTCGGGTTTCTTGCGCCCTCGGTATCGGACTCCGCGGAAAATGGTTGTTGTGCCCGCTGAAGATTCCTGAGGAGATGCAATGCAGGCATTGTTTTTTTCAAGATAAAAGTCTGCGAAATTCTCGCATGAAGCCTGAATGACACGTGTCGCCCGCTAGGTCATCGCCTCTGTATGCGGTTCCCCGCGCCGGCCAGACGCAGGTCTCATTGATTGACACCATAAGATGACCGGTGCTGCGGTGCAGATTGCCGAGAGAAATATATGGACACATCGGCCGTATCGCGTTGCAATGCGCCGCCAGTCGCTGAGCTGGACAACAGGTCCCCCACCTTGCGACATCGTCTATAGAGCGCTTTCTCGTGGCGATATGGTGTCTGCCTGCTGCAGCGGATGTCGCGGGCCGCGAGCGCCGGCAGGCCGAAGACAGGTCAGGCAGTGTCCCGATAGCTTGCGGCTTCGGGTGCAGGTGGGCTGGAGCGGAATCGCGCGCCCTTCAGCCAGAGCTTGAGCGCCTCCCAATGGATGCCGGCGATCACCTTCAGAGTCATGAAAGGAAAACGCAGGAGGCAGCTGGCGAGGTTGGCGTCGGTCAACGGCGCAGCATCCGCGTTGAACGTGGCGGCCAGCACGGGCTCCTTGCCGGCGGTCTCATGGATGCGCACGCGAACCGTTTTGCCCGGCGGCAGGATGCGGAAATGGTAACGCAACCCCATGTCCATGAAGGGCGAGACGTGAAAGATCTTCGTCCGTGTCTGGCGGATGCCGGCAGCGCTCCCTTCCCCCGCAAGTACCGGCGCCACATAGCTGTGCCGCTCGCCGAAGGTGTTGCGCACCGCGTAGATGAGCGCGACCAGCCGATCTTCTTCATCATAGGCGAAGTAGGTCGAGAGCGGGTTGAAAACGTAGCCGAACATGCGCGGATAGGCGAGCAGAAGGATGCGCGCCGCAGGCCTTTCAAGCCCGGCATGCGCCAGCAGACGGTCAGCGAACCGGCGCAGCGTTTCGTCCTCCTCTTCGCCATGATCTCGCTCGTGGACCGACAGGATACCGGCCCGGTTGACCGAGAGCAGGCGGGTGAGTTCGGCAAGCTCGCCAAGGCGGTCGATATCCACCAGCAAGGAGAAAACGCTGTAGCTGAAACGGTGGCCAAAGGGATTGAGCCTCTGGTGCATGACCTTCCCGAGATAGAGCGTGCCGGCAGCTGGAGGCGGCGGGCCGTTTTCTGCCATGCTGGTGATGCGGGCTTCCCTCATGCCTTATCCCTTGCCGAAACCCTCACCGCGCCAGCTGCCAGTGGACATTCCTGCACAACACACCGCCTAGAATGCAGCCGCGCGTAAGAAGGGCCCTGTCCGAAACCTGAACGGTGATCGAATAGGTGCGGTCGCGTTTGGCGTCGTAGGCGGTGCCGGACAGCGTGTCGGGCGATTTGGGCTCAAGCGACATGACCAGGCGGTCGCCGGCTTCCTCTCCCTTGCTGGTATCACGGATCCAAAGATTGGTGGCGCAGATGTTGCTGCCGCAAGGTGCGATGCGCACGCGCGCGTTCCCGTCGTCCCGTAGCCAGACACCGCTCGGATCGGCGGATTGCTGTGCGTAGGAGGCGGTGGCAGTCGATATCACCGCAGCGTATGCAGCCAGAATGGCTAGCCTCATCGGTCCATCCTCGTCGCTTTTGGTGAAATACGCACCGGCGGGCCGATCGGTTCACTCAAGGTGATCCGTCATGGCGAGAAAATCGTAGAAAATGCCGGGTACATCATCGGAGACATCGGCATGAAAACCGCCATCGCAGCCTATCTGGCAACCGGCATCGCCTTTCTGATCGTCGATGCCATCTGGCTTTCGACGATGGCAGACGTGCTCTATCGGCCGCTTCTGGGCGACAAGCTCGTACCGCAGTTTCTTCTGATCCCGGCGATCGCCTTCTACCTGATCTATGTCGCCGGCATTGTGTTCTTCGCCGTCTTGCCGGCTCTCGAGAGCGGTGGCCTCGGCAGGGCTGCGCTGAACGGTGCAGTGCTTGGGCTCGTGGCCTATGCGACCTATGACCTTACCAACCAGGCGACCTTGAAAGACTGGCCGCTTTCCATCACCCTCGCCGACATCCCCTGGGGTGCCTTCGTGACCGCTGTCGGCGCATCAGCGGGCTTTTTTGTCGCCAGCCGCGTCGGTTGATTGTTCGGCCTGCGCCAGGAGGCCGGAGAACATGAGGGCGACGAAAGCGGTAAGTGCGCCTGCGCTGATGACGTTGAGCCGCGCCAGTGCGGCATATTCGGCGGCGTCGTACCGTGCAAGGGGCGGTCCATAAGCGTCGGGTAACCCCAGGAAGACGCCAAAGGCGAGGGCGGTGAGCATCAGGCCTGCCCAGCGCTCGCCCGGGCGGAACAGCAAGAGGGCAAGCACCCCGCAGGGAACAAGAAAGATCTCGACCGCCGATGCTGCGCCGAACAGCCATGTCGAAAGCACGGTGTTACCGATACCCGCCAGAGGCAGAAGTCCTCGGCCGGCGACGGTGTTCCATCGGGCGATGGCCGGTACGGCGAGAAAGAACGGTGTCGACAGGAACGTGAACCAGGCGGGGGTGATGTCGGGGCTTACAAGCCAGAAAAGATAGAACGGATAGAAAGGCTGGTTCGAGGCGACGAGCAGTGCGATCACATTTGCCGCAGCGACACGCGGATCCGGATGGCGGGCGTAAGCCTGTACCGTCTTGATCAGAGCAGGGAACAGGGAGATCATGGCCCCGCGCCGGCGGGTCGGAGGCGGTAGTGACTGACGCCCCATTCTTCGCCGCCGGCATGGCCGAAAAGCCCGGCGGTTGCGAGAAAGAACATCCGCCATCGGCGTATCCAGAGCGCCGCCTCCTGTCCATAAGTCGCATTGAAGATGGTGCGGATGGCCTCTCGGTTGCGGTCGAAATTGTCGAGCCAGTCAAGCGCCGTGCGTTCGTAGTGCTTGCCGTTCCAGCGCCAGTCCCTTTCGACGGTGAAGCTGTCGCTGAACTCCCACAGCAGACCGTGGCTCGGCATGACGCCGCCTGTGAAGAAATACTGGGCGATCCAGTCCGCCTTGTCGGCGTGGTCGAAGCGGTAGGCGGTTTTGCGATGGGAGAAGACGTGCAGGAAGAGCCGCCCGTCCGGGCGGATCCAGCTGCTTGCCCGCTCGAGAAGCATCTGCCAGTTGGACATATGTTCGAACATCTCCACCGAGACGATCCGGTCAAACCTGCTGCCAGGGGAAAAACTGTTCATGTCGGCGGTGATGACGGTCAGATTTCGCAGGCCGCACCGCTCAGCTTCTCTCTCGATAAAGGCGCGCTGCGACGATGAATTCGACACGCTGACGATACGTGCAGCCGGGTAGCGCTCGGCCATGAACAGGGAGAGGGAGCCCCAGCCGCAACCGAGCTCCAGAATGTCCTGGCCATCCGCAAGGTCTGCATGGGCGCAGGATTCGTCCAGCGCCGCAATCTCGGCCTCCGCAAGCGTGGTGCCGGGTGAGGCATAAAGACAGGAGGAATACTTGCGGCGCGGACCGAGCGTCAGCGAAAAGAACGCCGCCGGAAGCTCGTAGTGCTGGGCGTTCACTTCATCGGTGTGAACGGCAATCGGCCATTCGGTCATTGATCGCGCAAATTCGCGGTCGGTCGGGCCTCCGTCCTGCGCCAGCAGGCGGCGCGTGCGGCTTACAAGTCGGTTGATGCCAAAGCGCACTGCGTGATCGGGCAGTGGCAGGCGCTCGGCGGCAGTGATAGCGGCAACGGCAAGGTTCATGTCATCCTTCCCTTCTTTTGGGGGCCAGGCCAGAAGGCATTGACACGTTCGACATAGGCAGCAAAAGCGACGCCACGCGAGCGCATCATATGGGCCTCAAGCGGCGGAATCCCCGAGACATGGACGAGCAGCCAGTACATGAAGGCGGGCCCCGCAAGTGCCGTCCAGCCCCAGCCCCAGACGCCCGCGGGACCGATGGCGATGACCGCGTAGCCTGCCCATCCAAGCCACTGGAAAAAGTAGTTCGGATGACGCGAAAGGCTCCAGAGGCCATGATCGCAGACCTTTCCCGTGTTTGCAGCTTTACTGCGGAACTGCGCCAGCTGCGTATCGGCGACACCTTCTCCGATCACGGCTATGACGAGAATTGCAATACCGGCAGCATCGCTCCAGTGAAGACCGTTGGCAGGGTTTCGAGCGGCAATGAAAATCGTCGCAGTCAGGAGGAGCGCAGCCGCTGCCTGGACTTGAAGGAACAGGAAGAGGCGCGAACGCCAGCTTTCCTCCCATTGCTCGCGTAGGCTGGCATAGCGCGGGTCCTCCCCGCCGTGCAGCGTGCGTCGCAGGATATGAATGCCGAGGCGACAGGACCAGACCCCCGCGATGGTTGCGACGAGGAGGCGCCGCCGGTAATCGCCATCCCAGCCGTCGACATGCGTGAGCGCCGCGACCATACCGGCAGCACCGACAAGAAAGGACCAAACCGCGTCGACCCAGCCGGATACCGCACCCTTGACCACGGTGAGCCACACCGCGGTCATTGCGAGGGAGACAGCGGCCGCCAGGAGGATGGAAAGCGCCGCCGCCGTCATGGCTCAGATGCCGAAGAGCGGCTGCAGCATGCGGCCGATGACGTTCTTGAAGCGCATCTTGCCCTCCATGGCGGCAAGGCAAATGCAATAGCCGTCCTTGTCGACAACAGGCTGGTGTTCGGCCTCCTCGTCCATTTCCGCCAGATCTCCGGGGCGAAACGTCCCGAACCGGTCGGAGAACGAGCCTGAGACGACATAGGTCAATTCGGTGCCGACATGTCCGTGATCGGGCAACGCCCGGCCAGGCGCCACCTTGAGCAGAATGAGATTGGCATCCGGATCTTGCGGCACACCGACACGACTCATCTTCATGCCCGGGCCGATCCAGCACCAGTGCCCGATATCGCAGCCGCGCAAGGCCTCCGGCAAGGGAACGCCCTCTATCTCCACAGGCACCAGAGGCGCCGTGGCGACGGGCGACACGCCCTCCTCTTCGTCGAGCATTGCAAGCACATCGTTCAGTGCCGTTGCCGAAAGCGGCGTGGATTCAGCCGTTTCCAAAAGAGCGCCACCGAGCGCCTCGTATTCGCCGACCCGGGTGCGGCAGACAAGGCAGCTTGCCAGATGCGCTTCGACGACGATGGCGGGGCCTGCAGCAAGCGTGCCGGCGGCAAAACGCATCAATGTTTTATCTTTTGCGTGATGTGTGATGGTCATGTTTGGTCTTCCAGCAGCGCGCGCAAGCGGTTCATGGCCAGACGTGTTCTAGATTTCACGGTCCCCAGGGGAATACCCAGCTCATCGGCGATTTCGGTTTGCGATTTCTCGCTGAAATAGGAGAGGCGGATGATCGTCTGCTGTTCCATCGAGAGCGCGGTGAGCGCATGGCGCACGCGCTCGTCCCGTTCCGCCCCGAGCAGGTCGTCCTCGAGCGTTTGCCGCCCACCCTCCGGGTCGGGCGGCAAGATCGAGGGATCCCGCTGCCTGCGCAAGTGATCGATGCGGATGTTGCGTGCGATGGTGAAGACCCATGTCGCGACACCCGCTCGCTCAGGGTCGAAATAGGAGGCCTTGCGCCAGACATTCAGCATCGTCTCCTGCACGAGGTCTTCCGCAACGACGGACGAGAGAGACCAGCGAAGAAAGAAGGTCTTAAGCTTCGGCCCGAAATAGCCAAAAAGCAGCGCGAAGGCCTGACGGTCACGGCCGTGAGCGACCTGCCCAACCATCTCGGCGAGAGCATCGGGCGAAGGTGTGTCTTGTGCTTCCTTTGACCTCACGACGGCAAGCCGCCGGCCTGTCGGCACGCTTGGTTTGTGCTCAATCTCGATAGGGCTTGAAGCTTCATTCATGCCTCCTTCTACGCGGCGTTCTCCGAGATGGATCACATGCATCGAAATAGGCCTTCCAAAGTGATCCGCCAGAGGCCCGCGCCCGTAAAGGGTACTAATTGCTTCCTGTGATTTCGAGTGCCGCAAAAGGATCGATATGCGCCATTTTCCCACATCGGACCGGCCCCTGAAAATCGCCGTCGTCGGCACGGGTATCGCCGGCCTTTCGGCTGGATGGCTTCTAGCACAACGTCATGACGTGACCGTTTTCGAGGCGGACAACCGCATCGGGGGGCATTCTCACACCGTGCAAGCGGGCGGCGCTCCTGTCGATACGGGATTTATTGTCTATAACGAGGCGACCTATCCCAACCTGACAGCGTTGTTTGCGCATCTCGGCGTCCCGACCAAGGCGTCGGACATGTCCTTTTCCGTTTCGATGGATGACGGTCAGCTGGAATATGCGGCAACAAACCTTGCAGGTCTGTTTGCCCAGCGCAGCAATCTCGCAAGCCCGCGTTTCTGGTCGATGCTGCGCGACCTCGTGCGCTTTTATCGACATGCACCGAGCGGCGTGAGAAATCTTGATCCAGCCGCAAGTCTCAACGACTATCTCGACAGCGCGGGTTTCGGCCGGGCCTTTCGGGAAGATCACCTTTATCCCATGGCGGCGGCAATCTGGTCGACGCCGGCGCTCGAGATCGGCAATTATCCGGCGCTTTCCTTCGTGCGCTTCTGTGAAAACCACGGTCTTCTGAAATTCGTGCGCCGGCCGGTCTGGCGCACGGTGGATGGCGGTAGCCGCGCCTATCTCGAGCGGCTGACCGCGCCCTTGCGCGAGCGTATCCGTGTCAATGCGCCGGTCAAGTCGATCCGTCGTGTAAACGGTGCCGTGGAAATTTCCGTGCTGGGAGCGGAGCCCGAATGGTTTGATCACGTCGTGATTGGCGCTCATGCCGATCAGGCGCTTGGCATGCTTGCCGACCGATCGAAAAAGGAGGCCGCGCTCTTGAGCGTTTTTTCCTATGGCGACAATGAAACGGTCCTGCACAGGGATGAACGCCTGATGCCAAACCGGCGGCGCGTATGGGCGAGCTGGAACTATCTGGCGCGGTCCGGGCGCGACGGCACAGCACCCCGCAAACCTTGCGTGACCTACTGGATGAACCGATTGCAGGGGATCGAGGATCCGCGTCCGTTCTTCGTGACGCTGAGCCCGCTGCACGCCGTGGCGGAAGACAAAATCATTTGGCGTGGAGTGTACCAGCATCCCTTGTTCAATGCCCAAACGCTCGCGGCACAGAAGCAACTCTGGTCACTTCAGGGTGAAGACAATACCTGGTTCTGCGGCTCCTACTTCGGCTCCGGCTTTCATGAGGATGCAATACAGGCTGGGCTTGCGGTTGCTGAGAGCCTTGGCGGCATGGCCAGGCCATGGTCCGTCGAAGGGGAATCGGATCGCATTTTCCGGACCTTGCAGTCCGCCTAGCGCTCGTATTCCGTTCGCAGTAGCTCCTTGTTTCAAGCAGAGGAGAAATGCTGCCGCGGATAGGGCAGACCGATCCACTATGTCCCGAAACCTCAAAACTCGGCTTCGCCAAGCCCAGGTTCATACATCGAAATCAGGCGACCATTCGCTCCAGCGCTTCTGCCACCGCATTGGTCGTGCGTTCGATATGGCTGCGGATAACATCTATGGCACGGGCTGTATCCCGGTCGAGCGCAGCATCGAGGAGGGCACGGTGCTCCAGATGGATGTCGCGTGTGAACACCGTCTTGATGCGTGAAAGACGTCGATACCGTTCGTGGTGGCGGAACATCATTTCGCGCATGCGCAGCACCCAGGTCGAGGGACAGGCTGCCACCAGCGCTTCGTGAAAGTCGTTGTTCAGTCGCTCCCAGTCCTTCAGGCGGTCTGCACCCTGATTGTCGGAAAGTTCGATCCGTTCGAGGCGGTGGTAGGTGGTAATGACCTTCTCCTCCCACAGCCGGTCCCCCTTGGGAATGGACTGGGAGAGGGCGTCCGCCTCGAAGATCTTGCGCAGGTGCCCGATTTCCCGCGCATCCGATACGGACATCGGCGCGACGACGAAACCGCGCTGGCCAAGCAGGGTCACCAGATACTCCCCGGAAAGACGCGCAAGCGCCTCACGCAGCGGCCCCGCGCCGATATCATAGCGGTCCCGCAGGACATCAATCTTCAGCTTCATGTCCGGCGCAAGCGCGCCCGACACGATGTCCTCCCGCATGAGCCTGTATGCCTTTTCCGCCTGGGTCTTTTCGTCCCCGGTTTCCAGAACGTCCTGCTGCGTTTTCGACAAAGATGCGAGCTCCCCTTTTTTTGATTTTCGATATTTATTCCATTTTCTAAAAAACATCAATTTAGAAATTGACTTTCAAATAATATCGATATTTTATCCGTCGCGGGAGGAATATCGATGCTATCGTCACAAAACAATCCATCCGTCAACCATCTCGAGGCGCAGCCAAAGGCCTTCGGCGCCGGCATGCTCATGGTTGCCAGCCGTAAAATCGCTGCCTGTGAAGCTTGGCTGGCGGGCGCGTTGATCTTCCTGATCTTCCTGCTGCTGCTCGCCAATGTCGTTTGCCGGACCCTCGGTCTGCCCCTTATCTGGGCAGACGAGCTGGCGGTGCTGCTGATGGCCTGGGTCGCCTTTGTCGGCGCGTCCATGGGGCTGGCCCACCGCCAGCATATCGCGGTGACGCTGCTTCCCGATGCAATGCCAGCTGCCGCACGCCGACGCCTCGCGCTTCTGGTCGATGGCCTGCTGCTCGTCTTTCTTGCGGTGCTGATCGTCCAGTTGTGGAACTGGTTCGATCCGATCGGCCTTTGGCGCGCTGGATCAGTCGATGCCTTCTCCTCCTCCGCTTTCAATTTCATCTACCAGGAGCCGACAATTACGCTTGGCGTTCCGAAATTCTGGTTCTGGCTGGTTCTCCCGATCTTCTGCCTGACTTCGGTTCTGCACGTCGTCGCATCACTTCTGGCCCGCTACAACGCTCCGGCGGAGACCGCACAATGATTGCTACTGCTTCCTTTGTCGGCCTGATCGCCGTCGGCATGCCAATCGCTTTCGCGCTGGCCGCACTTGCGATGATCTATATCTTCACCAGTGGCAACACGGTGCTCCTCCAGTCCTATGGCCAGCAGATGTTCGGCGGCCTGGAGAACTACGGGTTGCTTGCGCTTCCGCTTTTCATCCTGCTCGGCGAGTTCATGAATGCCGGCGGCATCGGCCGGCGCCTGATGGGGCTGGCACTTGCGCTGCTTCGTCCGCTGCGTGGCGGCCTTGCCTATGTCAATCTCGTCGCGAACATGATGATGGCCTCCATCCTCGGTTCCACTGTCGCGCAAATCACCATCATGTCGCGCCTCGCGGTCCCGGAAATGGAGCGCAATGGGTACCCGCGGGATGTGTCGATGGCGATCACGGCGGCCGGCGGCCTGCTTGCGCCGATCATCCCGCCCTCCATGCTCTTCATCATCTTCGGCGTCATTGCGCAGATCCCGATCGGCGACCTGTTCATCGCAGGCATCGTGCCCGGCTTCCTTATCTTCTTTGCCTTCATCGCCGTCATAGCGTGGCTTGGTCACCGGCATCGGTTCCCGATGACGCCACCCATGCCGATGAGGGCCCGTCTTGCCGCGGTGAAGGACGCGCTTCCGGCCGCGCTGATCCCGATCATCATCGTGGGTTCGATCCTGGGGGGTATCGCAACGCCGACGGAATCGGCCGCCGTTGCCAGCCTCGCGGCAATTGCCATCGGCATGTTCGTCTATCGCGAGCTCGACGCCAAAGACATCCTGCCTGCCTTCGCCAATGCCGCGAAAGGGGCGGCGAGCGTTCTCTTCCTCATCGCCGCCGCACAGGTCTTCAGCTGGGTCATCACCTTTGAAAACCTGCCGGCGATGGTCGCCGAATCCATGCAGGCGATGACCTCCTCGCCGACGATCTTCCTCCTGCTGCTCTGCGCCCTGCTTCTGGTGGTCGGCATGATCACGGATCCCATTCCGGCGATCATCCTGATCGTGCCCGTCTTCCTGCCGGTCGCGACCAATGTCTATGGCATCGACCCGTTCCATTTCGGCATCATCGTCTGCCTCAACCTGACGCTGGGTCTCCTGACACCTCCGGTGGGAACCGGGCTGTTCGTCGCCTCGCTGATGGGCAATGTGCGGGCGGAGCGCCTTTCCGTTCTCCTTCTGCCGTTCTTCGCCGCAGTGCTCGTCGTTCTCGCTCTTCTGGTGTTCTTCCCGGTGCTCTCCATCGGCCTGAAGGAGCTGCTGTGATGGCGAATGTCTGGATCCTGGGTGGCGGTCTCATCGGCTGCGGATGGGCAGTCGCCTTTGCGGGGGCAGGCCACAAGACCGTGGTGATCGATCCCGATCCGGCGACTGAAGATCGCCTCGCGGCCACCTGGAGCACGGGCCGACCCGTTGTGGAACGGCTCGGGCAGCTCTCTCCTGCCGGCGTACCCCCACGATGGAGCACAACGGCCGCAACGGCGGGGGCGAAACCGGAGCTGGTGCAGGAATGCCTGCCGGAGCGGATGGCGTTGAAGATTGAAGCCCTGCAAGCACTCGAACCCTTTTTGCACCCCGATACGATCATCGCCTCTTCATCGTCCGGGCTTGATCCGGACCAGATGGCCGAAGGATTGGCCCGGCCGGAGCGCTTGCTGATCGCCCATCCCTGCAATCCCCCCTACCTGATGCCGGTGGTGGAGCTCTGCGGTGGTGCGGAAACTTCTGCGACCACGATCGAATGGGCCCAGCGATTCTATGAGGCGATGGGCAAGACGGTGTTGAAACTGTCGCGGCCGATGCCCGGCCACCTCGTCAATCGCCTGCAGACGGCCCTGTGGCGGGAGGCAGTTTACCTCGCGCGCGAGGGCGTTGCGAGCGTCGGCGATATCGAACGGGCGGTGACGGCCGGGCTTGCACCGCGCTGGTGCTTCGTCGGTCCGACCGGGGTTTTTCATCTCGCGGGCGCCGAAGGCGGCATTGCGCGGTGCATCGACCAGCTCGGTCCGCAGATCGAGCGCTGGTGGGAAAGCCTCGGGGCCCCTGCGCTGGACGAGAAGGCACGCCGTCTGCTCGCAAGCGGCATGGAAGCGCACGACCGACGGCCGGTGGAGGCGATTGCCGCTGACCGCGACGACAAGCTGGCCAGCCTGATGACATTTCTGGCGGAGGAAACCGCCGGTTCCAAACACATCCAAACGGGAGGAAACAACGGATGAAAGCTGCAAAATTCCTGGCCGCGGTGGCAACCATCGTGGCGGGCCTTCATTCAGCGCCGGCCCTCGCCGAGCAATACCGGCTCGGCCTGATCACGCCGCCGCCGCATCAATGGAGCAAGAGCGCTGAAAGCCTTGCAAAGAAGATCAAGGATGCGACCGAAGGGCGTGTCGACATCTCGATCTTTCCGTCCGGCCAGCTCGGCAGCGAGGCACAGATGCTGCAGCAGCTGCAGACTGGCGCCATCGACTTCGCCTTCCTGACGCTCGGTGAATTTGCAAATCGGGATCCGAACTATGGTGTCTTCCTGGCGCCCTATATTGTTAAGGATGCCGCCGGCGCGCAGAAGCTGCTGAAGGGAAAAGTGGCGGAAAAGCTCGTCGCCGGCCTCGACAAATTCGCTCTCAAGGGCTTCGGCTGGGGCATGGCCGGCATGCGCGAGATCGTCATGCGCGGCAAGGTCGCTTCGGCCGCCGACCTCTCCGGCAAGAAGGTACGTACGGTGCCTTTTGCGCAGGAGCTGTTCTTCTGGCAGCAGCTGGGCGCCGCCCCCACGCCGATGCCGCTGCCCGCGCTCTATGACGCCTTTGCCAATGGTCAGGTCGATGGCATGCAGATCGACTTCGAAGGCACCTGGAACTCGAAATATTACGAGCATGCGGGTACAATCCTTGCGTCCAACCACATGATGTTCCCGATGATCGCTGTCGGTTCGGCGCGCAAATGGCAGGGCATTTCCGAAGCGGATCGCGCGGTGGTGGAAAAGCTGATGGCGGAAGAACTCGACGCAGTCGTCGGCGCCTATTCCTCCATCGACAATGACTATCTCGAAAAACTCAAGTCGACGGATGTACCCGTCGTGGTTGCGGACCGGGCGTTTTTCAGTGCAGCAGTCGATGCCTGGTACGCCGAATGGCGCAAGAAGACGCCACTTCTGATCGAATTGGAAGCAGAAGCCGGCGCGCTTTGAGCGCTACCGGCATTGACGGAAGGGTGCGTCATCCGGCGCACCCTTGAGGAGATGAAAATGACTGCAATCTACCGAGACCTTCGATACCTGCGCCTGCCGGTGCCCGATCTTGCTGCCGCCGCTGCCTTTGCCACGGAGATCTTTGGCCTTCAGGCGGGTGACCGCGACGAGGATCATGCCCGCTTTCGATCCGATGCGCGAAACTACGCGCTTTGCTACAGCAAGACGGGCGACACCGCGGTCGCGCTGACGGTCGCGCGGGCGGAAGACCTCGATACGGCTGAAAGCCGCCTGGCGAAGTGGTCTCCCGTCCGTCTCGACACAGATGCATGCAAGATCCGCCAGATCAAGAAGGGCATCGCGGTCAAGGCACCGAACGGTGTAACGGTGGAGCTCGTCTGGCGGCCGCTGACGTCGGGCTGGCGCTATCATGGGCCGCGCGATGCAGGCATTACCGGGTTCCAGGCAGTACAGCTCGCCTGCACCGATATCTCCGCCAATGAGGATTTCTGGACACGCGGCGTCGGGCTGGAGGTTTCCGACTGGATCGGCGATGCAACTTTCCTCCGCATCGATGAGGCGCATCACCGTGTGGCTCTCTATCCTTCCGAGCGCGATGGGGTGCTGGGGGCGAGCTGGTCCGTCGAGGGTGTCAACAACGTGATGCAGGGCTGGTATTTCATGCAATCGCGCCAGGTTCCTGTCGTTCACGGACCGGGGCGTCATGCCGCGTCCGAAGCGGTTTTCGTCACGGCCAAGGGGCCGGGCGACATCTACTATTCCTATGCAGCCGATACCGATACCGGCCCCCAGATCGCCATCCGGGGTCCACGCCAGTTTTCCGACACCGCCCGGTCGCATTGCACCTGGGGTTCGCCCTGCCTCGCGCCGGAATTCCTTGGAGGAGAAGAACGATGATCGAGCTCAAAGACGTTGTCTACTGCCGCTTGGGCACGACCGACCTTGCCGGCGCGGAATGGTTCGCAGTGAACATCCTCGGCCTCGAGGTCTCGGAGCGCCGCCGGAATGCGACCTATTTCAAATCGGATGCCCGCGAGCACACGCTGTGCTACTTCGAGGGCGATCCACAGGATCAGGTAACGGCCTTCGAGATCGGTTCTTCCGACGATCTTCAGCGCGCCGCCGCCACGCTCGAAGGTCTCGGCCATCGCGTGCACTACGGCTCGGCACAGGAATGCGACGCACGCCATGTTCGCGAGTTCATCCGGTTCAACGATCCGACCGGCAACGGCATCGAATTCGTCGTGCGCCCCGAAATGTCGGGCAAACGCTACCATGGTACCCGCGATGCCGGCATTACCGGTTTTTCCCATGTGGGCCTCTGCACGACGGATGCCGAGCGTGACGAGTCCTTCTGGACGCAAGTCTGCAACGCCCGCGTTTCCGATCGGATAGGCGATGCGCCACTGATGCGGCTCGGCACGATCCACCATTCGATCGCGCTGTTTCCTTTTCACAAGGCCGGGATCCAGCACATCAACCACCAGGTTGAAAGCACAGACGATATCCAGCGTTCCTTCAGCCACGTGCGGGACAATCAGGTCAACATCACCTTCGGGCCGGGCCGGCATCCGACCTCCTCGGCCCAGTTCCTCTACTTCACCGGGCCCGAGGGCATGACGTTCGAATATTCGACGGGCGTTTGCGAGATCCACGACGAGCCGCTGTGGCGCGACCGGCAATTCCACTTCGAACCCAAGGGCTTCTGCCACTGGGGGGCGAAGCCGAACATTGCCGCCTTCAAGGACTGACGGCATGACAAACGAAATCGCAATCGCAGTGCGGGTGGCCGCCCGCGCCCTTGGTCGTGCCGGTCTCGTGCACGCCTACGGTCATTGCTCTGCCCGTATCGACCAGCAGCACTTCCTGACTTGCCCACCCCGGCCGATGGCCCTGGTCGAGCCGGGCGAACCTTGCACCCTGGTACCGGTGACGGGTGATCTGCCGGCCGGTGTTCTGGGTGAGGTGCGCATCCACCAGCAGATTTATGCGGCACAGCCATCCGTCGGTGGAGTCATCCGCTTCATGTCCCCGTGTGTCATGGCACTCGCAGCACTCGGCCGTCGGCCGCAGATGCGGCACGGCTTCGGCACCTACTTTGCGCCCGGGGTCGGTTTCTGGGACGACATCCAGCTGATCCGTGATGACGGGCGGGCGGAAGGCGTCGTCACGGCCATGGGCGACAGCGCGGGCGTCTTGATGCGCGGCAACGGCGCGGTCGTTCGCGGCGGAACGATCGAGGAGGCGCTGATGCTCGCCTGGTATCTGGAAGACATGTGCCGCGTCGAGCTTGCCGCCCTTGCTGCGGGATTGGCCAACGAAGCGCCGGTCATAACGGCGGCGGATGCCGCGCAGCGCGCGACACTCGGCGGCGGCATTGTGGAACGGATGTGGGACTACCTGACGGCCGGCGACCCCGAGCGGGCGGCCTGACGGAAGTGGTCATGCGAAAGGACAAGATGTGAAGACCTATCTCAATTTCATCGACGGCAAGTTCGTCCGCGGCAGCGCCGAGACCTTCGCCAATCATTTCCCGAGCACCGGCGAGGTGATCGGCGAGGTTTCCGCCGCCGGCCGGACCGAAGTCGATGCCGCGGTTGGCGCGGCGAGGGCGGCCTTGAAGGGGCCGTGGGGCCGCATGCCGCTCGCAGAGCGCGTCGCACTGCTGCGCAAGGTCGCCGATGGCATCAATGTACGTTTCGACGAGTTCCTGGCGGCTGAAATCCACGATACGGGCAAGCCCCGCTCCATCGCGTCACATATCGACATCCCTCGCGGCGCCGCGAACTTCAATGTCTTCGCAGACCAGATCCTCACGGCCTCGACGGAGACGTTCGAGATGGCGACGCCCGACGGCGCCGGCGCGCTCAATTATGCGCTGAGGCTGCCCCGTGGTGTCATAGCCGTCGTCTGCCCCTGGAACCTGCCACTTCTCCTGATGACGTGGAAGGTCGCACCAGCGCTCGCCTGCGGCAATACGGTCGTCGTCAAGCCATCCGAGGAAACGCCGGCAACGGCAACGCTCCTCGGCGAGGTGATGAATGCAGCCGGAATCCCGCCGGGCGTCTACAATGTGGTGCATGGCAAGGGGCCGGGTGCTGCCGGCGAGTTCCTGACAAGCCATCCGGATGTCGATGGTATCACCTTCACCGGCGAGACGCGGACCGGCGAGGCGATCATGCGCGCAGCGGCCGGCGGCATTCGCCCCGTCTCGCTGGAGCTCGGCGGCAAGAATGCCGGCATCATCTTCGACGACGCCGATCTCGACGCCACGCTGGAAGGGATCGGACGCGCCTGCTTCGCCAATACGGGGCAGGTATGTCTCGGTACGGAGCGCCTCTATGTGCAGCGCGGCATCTTCGAGCGGCTGGCCGAGGGCCTTGCGCGCAAGGCAAACAGCTACCGGTTCGGCGATCCTTTTGATCCGGCGACGACGATGGGCCCGCTCATCAGCGCCGAACATCGGCAAAAAGTCCTGTCCTACTATGACAAGGCGCGGGCCGAAGGCGCGACGATCCTTGCCGGTGGCGGGGTGCCGCAGCTTGCCGGCTATGAGAACGGCTATTGGGTGGAGCCAACCGTCTGGACCGGCCTTCCACAGCACGCACCCGTCATCACTGACGAGATTTTTGGGCCCTGCACGCACATCACGCCCTTTGACACGGAAGAGGAGGCCGTCGCGCTGGCAAATGACAGCCCCTACGGGCTGGCAACCTCGATCTGGACCACGAACCTGTCGCGCGCGCACCGTGTATCGCGGCAGATCGAGGTCGGCATCGCCTGGGTCAACTGCTGGTTCCTTCGCGACCTCAGAACACCCTTCGGCGGATCGAAAGCCTCCGGCATCGGCCGGGAAGGGGGCATCCATTCGCTCGAATTCTACACCGAGCTGCGCAACGTCTGCATCAAACTCTGAAAGGCCCCTTGATCATGCTGAACGAAGAACAACGCGCGCGCTGTGTCGCGAGCCTGCTGGAAAGCCACCGTACCAAGGTGCAGGGGCCGCGTCCCTCGGAGATGTATCCCGAGATCGAGATCGCAGATTCCTATGCGATCTCCTCCGCCGTGGCAGAGGCCAAGGTCAAGGCCGGCGTGAAGATCATCGGCCACAAGATCGGCCTGACGTCAAAGGCCATGCAGGCCGCCTCGAAGATCGATGAGCCCGACTACGGCTATATGTTCGACGACCTCGTGCTGGCAGATGGCGCGAAGGTGCGGTTCGAGGACTTCTGCGTGCCGCGTGTCGAGCCGGAACTGACCTTCGTGCTCAAGGAGCCGCTGAAGGGACCGAATGTCGGCCTCGTCGATGTTTTGCGTGCAACGGAATGGATCATCCCGTCCATCGAGATCATCGACGCACGTGTTACCGAACCGCGGAGGATTTTCGACACGGTCGCCGACAACGGCGCGGCCGCCGGACTGGTGCTCGGCGGGCGGCCCGTTCGACCGACGGATGTGGACCTGCGCTGGGTCGGCGCGATCTTCTATCGCAATTCGGAAATCGAGGAGACGGGACTGGCCGCCGGCGTCCTCGGCCATCCGGCGATGGCGGTCGCCTGGCTTGCCAACAAGCTCGCCCCATTCGACGTGACGCTGGAGCCGGGCCACATGCTGCTGTCCGGCAGCTTCACACGCCCCGTCTGGGCCAAGAAGGGCGATACCCTTCACGCCGATTTCGGCCCGCTCGGCTCGGTCGCCGTGCAGTTCGTGTGAGGCGATGATGCAGGCTCCCCGCAACACGTTCAAGCGCCGGCTCCTTGCCGGCGATACGCAGAACGGGCTCTGGCTGTCCCTCGGCAGCCCGATTTCCTCCGAGGCTCTCTCGCTTGTTGGCTTCGACTGGCTGCTGTTCGACACCGAGCATTCCCCGATCGACCTTGCCAGCGTCCAGCCCCTGTTGCAGGCGGCGGCCGTGGGCACGGCCCAAGCCGTCGTCCGCCCCGCCTGGAACGACAAGGTGCTGATCAAGCGTGTACTCGATATGGGTGCGCAGACCCTGCTCGTTCCCTTTGTTGAAACTCCCGAGGAGGCGGCGGCAGCCGTAGCCGCCACACGCTACCCGCCCAAGGGACTTCGTGGCGTCGCTGGCGCGACCAGGGCAAGCCGTTACGGCCTGACATCGGACTATTTTGCCGTCTCCGACGACGAGATCGCCGTGCTCGTGCAGATCGAAACCACCAATGCCCTTGCCAGGCTGGAGGAAATCGCGGCTGTTCCGGGCGTCGACGGCGTCTTCATTGGTCCCTCCGATCTCTCCGCCTCCATGGGTTTTCTCGGTCGCGCCGGAGCGCCGGAGGTCCAGGCCGTGCTTGAAGATGCGGCACGCCGCATCGTCGCCACCGGCAAGGCCCCGGGCATCCTCGCCACCAACGCGGCCGACGCCGTCCGCTACAGGCATTGGGGCTACCGCTTCATTGCCGGTGCGGTCGATCTCGGCCTCCTGGTGAAGGCCGCCCAGGGTGTACTCAAGGATATGGCGGACGGCTAAGCCCATCAGTGGGCCTGCCGCTGCCCGCACGCCAACGGCAGGTGCCTGTGTTTGCACCATCCGCGTGCTGGCACGGCAGGCTTCCAGGCGAGGCCGATGAAGGGCTCTCAAGGAGAGGAGGGGCACCCTTCATCGCAGGTGCCACGCTTGGCTTCACCTGATGTCACGGCGGCAGCCGCTGTCCAAGGCTGCCGCCGTGCGTTCAGCGGTTGTTTCAGCGCGCGTGTTGTGCGCGGGCGTCGAAGACGAAACCGAGGAAGTTAAGCAGAACCTGCGCGGCGAGAATGGCGGTCCCGCCAGTATGGTCATAATCCGGTGCAACCTCGACAAGATCCATGCCGACCACTTCGTTGCGACGCGCCAGGCCTTGGAGCATCTCAAGCACCTCATAGTAGAGGAAGCCACCGTGGCTGGGTGTGCCGGTACCCGGAGCGATCGAGGGGCAGAAACCGTCGATATCGAGCGTGACGTAGACGCGTGCGTTTTCGGGAATACGGTCGATCACGCCGCGTGCGCCAAGCCCCCGCGCCTGCCGGACGGAGAGGATGTCGGATCCCATGCTGCGGGCTGCGTCGTAGCCATCCTTCGCCGTTGACGAAACGTTGCGGATGCCGACCTGCGTCAACCCGCTCACCCACGATTTTTCCGCTGCCCGGCGCATCGGATTGCCGTGGCCGTTGCGCACGCCATGGCGCTCGTCGACGAAATCCAGATGGGCGTCGATCTGCAGGATGTGGATCGGGCCGCGGCCTTCGAAAGCCTCGATGCAGGGAATGTTGACGGAATGATCGCCGCCGATCACCACAGGCAGCGCACCAGCGTCCAGGATCGCATTGACGCCCCTGCGGATGTTTGCATGGCTCTTTTCCGTGTTCGTATGCACGATGTCCGCGTCACCGATATCCACGATACGCACGCCCTCGCCGAGGTACATGCGGTCGTCTTCGTGGTCATAGGCTCCGGCGTGGCCGAAGCTGAACAGCGTCGAGGCTTCGCGCACCGCGCGGGGCCCGAAGCGCGAACCCGCGCGGAACTGGGTGCCGAAGTCGAAGGGCGCGCCGAGCACCGCCACATCCGCATCGATCTTCGTCCAGTCTTCGACATAGGGGCGCTTGCCGAAGGTCGAGATGCCGACGAAGGGTAGATTGAGCCTGCCGTTCTCGTAGCCGTGCGCATTGCCGGATTTTGTATCCGTCATGAAAAGTCTCCTTGTGATTGAATTTGGTCAGCGGAACGCGAGGTCACGCAGCCCGAGCGAGATCCACGGGAACAGGCTCAGCAGCACGGCGACCAGCAGCAGGATGAGAAGGAAGGGCGGTACGCCACGCACCACATCGACGAAGGGTCGGCGGAACACGGCGACGGCCGTGAACAGATTGCATCCGAAAGGCGGCGTCGCCGCTCCGATGGCAACCTGCAGCGTGACCAGGATGCCGACCAGCACCGGATCGAGCCCGGTCGCGGCCACCAATGGTGCGAAGATCGGCACGAGGATCAGCATCACCACCAGTGAATCGACGAACATGCAGCCGATGAAGAAGGCGAGGTTTATCACCAGCAGCACCTTCATCGGACCGGCACCTTCCAGCCCTATGGCAGCCAGAATCTGCTGGGGCACCTGGGCATAGGAAATCGTCCAGGAGAAGGCCGCGCCCGTGGCGATCAGGATGAAGACGACGGAGGTCATCATTCCTGTCGAAAGGGCAATGTTCCAGAGATCCTTCAAACCGATCGAGCGGAAGATCAGGAGCTCGAGCAGCGTGGCATAGAGCACGCAGATCGCGGCCGCTTCGGTGGGGCTGAAGATGCCGCCATAGATGCCGCCGACAACAAGAGCCGGAAAGCCGAGCGGCCAGAGCGCGCGCCGCGCCGCATGAAACCGCTCCGCCCAGGTGGCCCGGCGTTCGACGGGAAGCCCTTCCTTCCGGGCGACATACCAGCACCATACGGAAAACAGCACGACCACGAGCAGCCCCGGCCCGATGCCGGCGATGAACAGTTCCGAAATCGACGTGCCCGAAAGGACCCCGTAAACGATCATGCCGATCGACGGTGGAATGAGATAGGCAAGGTCGGCCGCGTTGACGATCAGCCCGATAGTGAAATCATCGCGGTAGCCCGCCCGCAGCATGCGAGGCCGCATGGCCCCGCCAACGGCGACGACGGTTGCCTGGGTCGAGCCGCACACCGCGCCAAACAAGGCGCAGGCGGATGTCACCGAAATCGCCAGGCCCCCGCGCAGGTGCCCCATGAAGCGCATCACGAGGTCGACCAGCCGGTCGGCCGACTGGCCGCGCGTGATGATGTCGGCGGCAAGAATGAACATGGGGACGGCAACGAGCGCGGAAGGCTTTACCCCACCGATCATCTGCTGGACGATCTGCTGCATGGCAAGATCAGGCAGGTACAGCCAGAAGGCCAGAACCGTCGCGGCGAGAAGCGGCATCATCATCGGATAACCTGCCAGGAGCAGCAGGCACATGACGGCGATCATCATGAGTGTCATGGTTCAGCCTCCCGTGGCGCGGGCAGGACCGGCCTCTTCGCCGACCTGCAATTCGAGAAGTTTCGTCACTTCGGGATCCTCGAAGGCGTCGGTCTCTTCAAAGGAGACCCAGACCCCCTCCCGGCGTGTGACATTGGCGACGACGGCAAGGAGGTATTGGATGCCGGTCAGCGCGAGGCCGACGACGACGACGACATAGGTTGTCCAGAGCGGCAGTTGCATCGCTGGTGTAAGCCGCCCGCGGGCGGCAACCTTGGCGACATATTCCCAGGCGTGCCATGCAAGCAGGAACATGGCGGCAGCCGTGGTCAGCGCGATGGCGGCCATCAGCCACCGCCGGGCGGTTTCCGGAACCAGATCGTAGACCGCAGACATGCGGATATGGCGGCCTTTGCGCGTCACATATCCAAGGCCCATGAAGGTGGCGGTCACCATCAGGATCTCGTTCAGCTCTTCGGAAAAATACAGACTGTGTGCCAGGACGTACCGGCCGAAGACATTGGCAATCGTGTTCAGCGCCATGACGATCATCGTCAGGCTGAGAACCGCCGCCTCGAGGGAGGCGATTCCATCATCCAGCCGCAAAAGGGCGTTCCGGCGCGAGCGCGGTGCTTGTTCCATGATTCTGTTTCCTGATCCGGGATGCGCCCGGCAGATTGCCGGGCCGCGCGCCCTATTGAACGGACTCGGCCTGAAGCTTCTTCAGGAGAGCGCCGGCATCGGGGCCAGCGACATCCGCAACGGCATCGGCTGTCACCTTTGCGCGCTCACGAAAGACTGCCCGCTCGGCCTCCGTCAGCTCGACCAGCTTGATCGTGGGTTTGGCCGCCTGGATCTTCTGCAGCCGCTCCTGATTGAAGCGCTGCACGACCGGGGGAATAAAACCGTTGAGTTCGGCGAACGTCTTGTCGAGAAGTTGGCGACGGTCTTCGGGCAAATCCTTGTACCAATCGTCGCTCGCAAGAACCGCGGTGATAAGTTCCTGCTCGCCGGCCCAGATCAGGTAATCCGTGACCTCGTAGAACTTCATCTCCTCGATCGTCGGAATGGGATTGATCTGGCCATCGACCTGGCCAAGTTGCAGGGCGCCGTAGACTTCGCCGAACGGAACCGGCGTCGGCGAGGCACCGAGATCCTCATAGGCCTTCAACAGCATGGGCGAAACCATCACGCGCATCTTGAAATTGGCCAGATCCTCCGGCTTGCGGATTTCCTTCCGGGTGGTCCAGACCTGCGGCCCCTCGCTGTAGAGAGCGCCAAGCTTCAATCCCTTGGTCTCGAAATGCCCTGCCAGCTCCTGATGGATCACGGGACTGGTCGCCAGCATGTCGTTCATGCGCTTGGGATCGCTGGGTAGAACATAGGTTGAGAGAAAGATCTGACTCTCCGGAACGATCGTGCCGAGATTACCGACCGAAAGGTTTGAAAGCTGGATGACCCCGTCCGCCGTCTGTTCGGCCACTTCGGTCGGCGTGCCGAGCGAACCCAGCGGATAGACCGTGACCTTGACCTCTCCGGCGGTCGCCGTCTCGATGCGCTTCTTGAACTCCTGCGCATAGCTGTCCATGATCGAGCCGGGAATTTCCTCAATTGCGAATTTCCACTCCTCAGCCTTCGCGACATTGCCGGCGAAGGCCACGACGGCAGCGACGGCTGCGGCCCTGGCAAAATTTTTCATGTTTTCCTCCCTCTGGTCGGCGGGCGCGACAGCCACGGCCGATGGCAGGAGTATTCAGGCGTGCGATAATTCATTAAATCGCAATCTTTGCACATTTACTTCAGAATAATTGAAGTTACGCTGGGCCAAACGAGGAGGCTCGGCGCCATGCGGATCAGCGACTATACCCTTCGCAACCTGCGCACCTTCTGTGCCGTCGTCGAGCACAGCGGCTTTGGCGGTGCACAGGCCGTGCTTGGCGGTAGCATCTCGGCCATCTCGACCCATTTGAAAGACCTTGAGCTGACGCTGGGCTTCACGCTCTGTCATCGGGGGCGTGCGGGTTTTGCCCTGACGGAGAAGGGGGAGGCCGTCTACGACGAGGCCAAGCAGCTGCTGGGGTCGATCGAAACCTGCGAGACAAGCCTTGGCCAGCTGCGCCGTGTCCTGACAGGCCACTTGCGCGTCGGAATCGTGGACAGCGAAGCCAGCAATCCGGAGCTCCCTGTCCACCTCGCCATTCGGCGGTTCTTCCTGCGCGAGCAGAAGGTTCGCCTGTCACTCGAAGTCGGTACACCCGAAACGCTCGCAAAAGGGCTGCAGACAGGTGAACTCCACGTTGCCGTCGGACCCTTTCCGCAGCGTCATCTCAACGTCGAGTACACCCCGGTCTATGTCGAGGAGCACGCCCTTTTCTGCGGCGAAAATCATCCTCTGTTCCATCGTCCCAATGAGGACATCACGCTGGCCGAGGTGTCACGTCACCCGGTCACGGTAAGGCCTTACCTGCACAAGAGTGAACTGGCCAAATTCCGCTCACCTATCGTGACGGCGTCGGTTTCCAACATGGAGGCGCAGGCCATGTTGGTACGGAGTGGCTGTTTTCTTGGATTCCTCCCGACGCATTTCGCGCGGCCCTGGGTGCAACAGAACGAGATGCGGCAGATCAGGGGGCTGGAACTGGAATGGCAGTCGCAGTTCTATGTTGCGCTGCGCGCCCGCCCGACGCCACCGGAAATCGCCGTGATCTTTGCAAGGGACATTTCCCTGGAGTTGTCACGCGTCGGCTCGTCAGTGTGAAGCGGAGCGACCATCGATCGCGAGGCGCTTGACTTCTGCCTTGGCGCAATGGGCGTGCGCCAATCCTTGCCTCGGCTGTTTTTCTTAAGACTATCATAGACAACCACGCCGATCGCTCTGCGACCGGCGATGCGGAGAACCCTGTGCGCCAACGGAGAATACGGCGCGGTCCGCACTATCTGGGTTCGCTCAGCAAAGGCGGATCACTCTTATGCCGCCCTGCTCAATACTCGGAATGCTAAAACACGAGGCAAATGCCTATAGTTTAACCAATTTTTATTCACATATATGCAATCTTCGATAACAAGTGTCCACGCAGACACTCCATGGTAGTGATTTTAGCCCCGAAAAACATATTTCGTCACTTATCAGATTTGGAGTAGTTGCAATGTCCATTCGCCTGAAACTCCTTTCCTGCATATCTTTGCTTGTTGCCACTCTGGTCGCCATAGCAGCTTTCGCCCTCTATGCTCTGAACGAGGAAGCAAAGCTCGTACGGTCGATCGTGGCCGACCGCGTCATACCCATGAGCCAGTTGAAGACGATAGCCGACGAATATGCCGTGAAGATCGTTGATACCGTTCACAAGGTCGCAGCGGGCACGGTAACAAATGAAAAGGGCGAACAGGATATCCGGTCGGCTCTCAAGAACATCGACGGACAGTGGGCCATATATCTTTCGACCAAACTGACGGCCGAGGAGGAGCGGCTGGCCAACCAGTTTGGGCAAAACCTTGAAAATGCAGCAACGCAGCTCGGTGGGCTGGCGGACCTGGTCGCGACGAATGACGATAGGGCTCTCGCAGAGTTTGCTACCAACGCGCTCTATCCGCTTGTCGATCCTCTAAGCGAGGATATCAACAAGCTCATTGCCCTTCAGCTCACCGCTGCTGAAGACGGCATGGCGGAAGGGGAAGCCCTGAAGTTCCTGTTGTTGGCGATCATGGCCCTCATCGGCGCGTTTGCTGCGGCTATCGCAGTATTTTCGATCTGGACCGTCATCAAGGGTGTCATCAGACCGATCGATATCATGACAGATACGATGGCCTCCCTGGCTGGCGGCAAGCTCGACATTGCCATCTATGGCGAGGAGCGCAGGGACGAGATAGGCCGAATGGCAAAAACGGTCGCGGTTTTCCGTGAGAACGCTTTGGCGCGTATTCGTCTTGAACAGGAAACGGAAGCCAGCCGTTCATTGTCGGAGGAGGAGCGGGTCGCGCGAGAGAAACTGAAAGCGAAAGAAGCTGCCGATGTTCAGTTCGCGGTCGACAATCTGGCTGCCGGTCTTGCGAAGCTGTCGGACGGCGACGTGTCACACAGGATCGAGCGGCCATTTACGGCCTCGCTGGATTCCGTGCGCAACGACTTCAACAACTCGGCCGAAAAGCTTCAGGACGCTCTAAACAGGGTCGCGCAGAACGCCCTTGGCATTGACGCCGGCGCGAACGAGATCAAATCGGCGGCCGACGACCTGGCCAAGCGCACGGAACAGCAGGCGGCAGCCGTGGAAGAAACGGCCGCAGCTCTCGAAGAAATCACGAGAACGGTCAAAAATTCCACGGCTCGCGCTCAGGATGCGGGTCAGCTTGTCGTCCGCGCAAAGGTTGGCGCTGAGCAGTCCGGTGATGTCGTACGCCGCGCCGTGCATGCGATGGAGCAGATCGAGAAGTCAGCCAACGAGATCAGCAACATCATCGGCGTTATCGACGAGATTGCGTTCCAAACGAACTTGCTGGCGCTGAATGCAGGTGTCGAGGCCGCACGCGCCGGTGAAGCGGGCAAGGGCTTTGCTGTCGTTGCACAGGAAGTGCGGGAACTGGCCCAGCGTTCCGCCAGCGCCGCCAAGGATATCAAGGGGCTGATCACCACGTCGAACAATCAGGTGCGTGAAGGGGTGCAACTCGTCGGCGATACGGGGAGGGCGCTGGAAACGATCGTATCCGAGGTTCAGGAAATCAACCGGCACGTGGCAGCGATCGTGGAATCGGCGCAGGAGCAGGCTTCAGGCCTTCAGCAGATCAACACGGCCGTCAACCAGATGGATCACGACACGCAGAAAAATGCCGCAATGGTCGAGGAATCGACCGCCGCCAGCCACGGTCTGGCGCGGGAAGTGGCATCGCTGAGACAGTTGCTGGCACAGTTCAGGCTCTCGCATCCGCAATTGCGGACCACGATCTCCGCATCTTTTCCGCCTCGCGAGACCGGAGCCTATGACACCGCAGCTGCCTTGCCGGTTCGGGCGCTCAGCCGCAGGATCGCGTCGGCCTTCTCGGGCAATGCCGCTCTCGATACCGGCAAGGATAGTTGGGAAGAGTTCTGATGAGCGTCGTGCATTTGGATGGTGGCGTTCACGCGCGAAGCGCGGCTTGCGGGAGCGTCTCATGCTAAGCTCCGTGCCGCATGTTTAGCCGGTTGCAGATCTCGATGAGGTCTGCGTCGGTAACGGATAAAGGATCGGCTCCCTCTCGAAAGCCATTTCCGCACGCGACCGTTGGTGTTTTCGGCAGTTCCTTTTGCCACGGCAACTGCGGATCCCAGAACCACGTCTGGTTGCCGATGCTCACCTGGAGGTATGGCCAGTCGGTGAACTCCGGTCCACCGTCGAAGGTGATGGAACGGCGGGCGAGGTGGGACAGGGCTTGTAGTCCCTTCCCAAGGCTGTTCTTGACCGGTCGGGACTGCCGATCGTTGTTGCGCGGGAAAATCGCGACCCGGCTGACCGGTTCGACCAGTGATATCACATTGGCTTTTCCGAACGTCTTCCAAAACTGGATAAGATCGCTTTCCCAATGCTCGAACTGCTTGCGATCGGCCACGACATCCGGGTGACGTAGAATATTGAGATCTGGGCTAAACCTCTGACCATGCTTGCGTCTGGCGTGAAGGGGTCGATGTCTGGCACGATGCTCCGGCACATGTTGCCATAGCTTGATCGCCTGGCCGTCGGTTAAGCATTCGAACTTGTAGGTCGTTTCGTGGCTGACCGAGATTGGATGCAGCTCCAGACGCCTCCTTCCGGCAATCTGTTGCGGCGATCAGCCGTGCTTGATCCGATCGATCACGGATTGACGGGCACGCGAGCCTTGCTCCCAACGTTGGCGTTGACCAGCGCATCGAGAGGCGAGACTGTCGCATTACTAAATAGCCACGACAGCCAATGATCACGTAAGCGGGATAATGTGCGATTCTCTAGGGGCGCGAGGTTTTTAAGGTTACTAACCTTCCAGCAGGTCACCGTGGGTTGGTGCAAAAGGGCTAATTCCTTGCTACACTGCCACTTTTCCACCTTCCCGCAAGCATCCGCCGCATGCCGCCCGATCCTTCGTGGCGCTGTCGAAGTACGGCCCTCAGACGATCCGTAGCGCAAGAGCATCGAATCGCGCAGCATTCTGCCTCTCATCCCGCATCGCGCCCATGGCTTGTTGCCGGATGCCTCATCGACAGATTTGTCGCGACTGGATCTTGTTGAAGACAGCTATTTGGTGGTGCAGTCATACGGTAGTCGGCGGCGGGCACACGCTTCCGCGGCATGCAGGGATCGGTTCAAGGAGCCCACGATACGATGAGCAAGTCCAGCTACAGGGACATTGCCCGCCTTGCCGGTGTCGGTACAGCGACCGTGGAGCGGGTGCTGAACGGGCGTGGCGGCGTGCGCCCCGAGCTCGCCGAAAAGGTGGTGATCGCCGCCCGCAGCCTGAACTATCCCCGCACGCTGCCCGATGCGCACCGTGGCTTGCTGCGCATCGAAGTCCTGATGGTCCGCCCCGAAACGACATTCTACCGGCGCCTTTCCAAGGCATTCGAGCGCATCGCAGCCACGCTGGATCCGTTGGTTGTCGTGCATCGCAGCTTTACCGAGGAAATGAACCCGGAGCAGATCGCCCGCCACATCCGTTCGACCGATTTGCCGCGTGCTGGCCTGATCCTTGCCGTCCCGAACAGCCCGCTCATCAAGGCGGCAGTGGAAGCCGTGGCGGCCCAGGGCGTGCCCATCGTGCATGTCGTCACCCGTGCCCTGGAGAAGACCGGGGCCTTCGTCGGCATAGACAACGAGGCCGCCGGGCGGACGGCCGCCTGGTTCATCGCCCGCATGGCCCGCACGAAAGGCCCTGTCGTCGCGCTTTGTCATCCGATCTATCAGGTCCACCGCGATCGCATCCGCGGTTTCTCCAGTTACTTCGCCGCCCATCCCGGTCCCATCGCCTTCGAATGGCTGGGTTTCACGCGGGACGAAGAGCATTTCAGCGCGGAGACACTCGCAATCGCGCTGGAGAAATATCCTGATCTCGTCGGCCTCTACAATGCCGGCGGTGCCAACTCCGCCCTGATCAGCGTGCTGCGCCGCCATCCGCGGGGCAGGGAGATCCTGTTCATCGGACACGAGTTGACTGATTACACCCGCGCGGCGCTCAGCGATGGCATCATGGATGTGGTGCTGGACCAGGCGCCGGAAGCACAGGCCCAGCGCGCGCTCGACCTCGTCCTCCGCCGCATCGGCCTGACGGATGTCGAACCGGACCCAAGCCCCATCCGCTTCATCACCATCACGGCCGAAGGCCTCTGATCTGATTTGATCAAGGAACCGTTCGGCATTCCGGCTCGCTCTTGATAATTTCCAGGTCGGGAGGAGAGCCGGTTGCGCAAGGCGCAACAGGGCCAGCGGCGCGACATGCGCCCCTTCCAACAAGGAAATTCAGCGAGTGTGAAACCGCTCGCACGTCCGAGGGAGAGCGCAATGGACGATCTGAAATACGGAACGCGCAATAAGCGTGGGGACTGGGCACCGAACCAGCCGGTGGAGACCGCACCGCTGTTCGTCTTTCCGCCTCGCCTCCTGGCGATCCTCAAGTGGCTGCCGCACTATTTCTTTCCGTGGAACGCCATCTTCGCGGCTTCCGCTATCGCCTACTGGGCCTGGATAATCCCGCCAATCGAAACGCTGCAGAGCCTCGGCATCAGCTGGGTCGCCTGGCTCTACGCGGTGAATGCGGTCTGTGTCCTTCTCTTCTACGGCGCCTTCGAGGTGCATCTCTATGTGTTGAAGAGGCAGGAAAACCGCTTCAAATACAACGGAAAATTCCCTGCCGATCAGAAGAACAAGGCCTTCTGGTTCGAGAGCCAGAACCTCGACAACATCCTGCGCACGTTTCTTTCGGGCGTCACCATCTGGACGGCGATCGAGGTCGCCATGCTCTGGGCCTATGCCAATGGCTACGCCCCCTGGCTGAGCTTTGCCGAAAACCCGTGGACACTGGCACTCGTCGCCCTCGCCGTGCCGATCATCCACGAGTTCCACTTCTTCTGCATTCACCGGCTCATCCACACCCCGTTTCTCTACAAATGGGTGCACTCGGTCCACCACAATTCGGTGAACCCGTCGCCTTGGTCGTCGCTGTCGATGCACCCGGTCGAGCACCTGCTCTATCTCGGCACCGCCTTCTATCACCTGGTCCTGCCGTCAAACCCCATCCTGATGCTCTATCAGCTTCACTATGCCGGCTTCGGCGCCATTCCCGGCCATGTCGGCTTCGACAAGGTGGAAGTGGGCGAAGAGACGCTGGTCGATAGCCACGCCTATGCGCATTACCTGCACCACAAGTATTTCGAGGTGAATTACGGCGATGCCCTGATCCCGCTCGATAAGTGGTTCGGCACCTGGCACGACGGCTCCACGGAAGGCGAAGCCCGCATGCAGGAGCGCTACCGCAAGCGCAAGGAAAAGCTCGCCGCCCGCAAGGCTCGTACCGAAGTTCAAGGAGCTGCCGAATGACCTGGGTTCCCGCCTGCAAGCTCGCCGACATCGAACAGGAAGGCGCTGTCCGTTTCGACCATGGCGGCCGCACCTACGCCATCTACCGCGCGCCGGATGACAGCGTCTATTGTACCGCCGGCCTGTGCACTCATGAGGCGATCCATCTTGCCGAAGGATTGGTGATGGATTTCGAGGTGGAGTGTCCCAAGCATTCCGGCGCTTTCGACTATCGCACCGGCGAGGCCCTGCGCCTGCCGGCCTGCGAGAACCTGAAAACCTATCCCGCCGAGGTGATCGACGGAGAGGTTCGCGTCGCCCTCGGCTAGGGCGGCGCCGACAAGCAGGCCCGCCGGGTCTCCGGAGTGCGAGCGGGTGGACCGGCACCCAAACTGGGAGGATACCATGAAATCCATGTGCCTGGCGGCCATTCTGGCCGCCTTGATGGGAAGTGCTGCCGCAGCGGAGACGATCGGCGTCTCGATGCAGAGTTTCGACAACAATTTCCAGACCCTCTTGCGCGAAGGGATTGGCGCGCGAGCCGCAGAGGTCAAAGGCTTCAATGTCCAGGTCGAGGACGCCCAGACCGACATCTCCAAGCAGCTCAATCAGGTGAACAATTTCATCGCTGCCGGGGTGGATGCGATTATCATGACGTTGACGGACACCTCCGCCGCCCCGGGCATCAGCGAGGCTGCCGAGAAGGCCGGCATTCCGCTCGTCTATCTCAACCTCGAGCCGGACAACATCGCCAAGCTCCCGCAAAAGCAGGCCTATGTCGGATCAAAGGAGACGGATTCCGGCGAACTTGGCGCACAGGCCGCCTGTTCGCTGCTGAAGGAGAAGGGCAAGGCAAGCGATGCACAGGTCTACATCCTGATGGGCGACCTTGCCCACCAGGCCTCGCGCGACCGTACGTCCTCATTCAAGGATGCGCTGGCAGCGAGCGACTGCAAGGGTGTCACCATCGCCGACGAACAGTCCGGCGCCTGGACACGCACCAATGCCATGGACCTGACAACCAACTGGATCACTGCTGGCCAGCCCATCGACGTGGTCTTCGCCAACAATGACGAAATGGCGATCGGCGCGATTCAGGCTCTCAAGGCGGCAAGCGTCTCCATGGACGACGTCATCATCATCGGCATCGACGCGACGCAGGACGGCCTCGCAGCCATGGCGGCAGGCGATCTCGACGCGACCGTGTTCCAGAACGCCAAGGGCCAATCGGCAAGCGCGGTGGATGCCGCGGTGGCGCTGGTGCGCGGCGAGGCGATCGAAAAGCAGGTCTGGGTGCCCTTCGAGCTCGTCACCCCGAAGAACATGGCCGACTACGCCAGCCGGAACTGATCCCCCCCGACCGGCGCCACGCGCCGGTCCCTTTCCACGGAGACCAGCATGGACGACATCGTCATTATCGGGGCGGGCGAAGCCGGGACCCGCGCCGCCTTCGCCACCCGTGAAGCCGGTTTTTCCGGCGCCGTCACGCTGATTGGCACGGAACCACACCTGCCTTATGAGCGCCCTCCGCTCTCCAAACCACTGGAAGGAGCTGTGCAGATGAAGGCGATCTGCACGACTGAGGCACTGGAAGCCGCCGGCATTACCTATCGCCCGGGCCGCACCGCCACCCGCATCGACGCCGCCAGCCGCACCATAGCCCTCAGCGACGGCCGGGCACTGCCCTACGGCAAACTGCTCCTCGCCACCGGCGCACGAGTACGACGGCTGGCATGCCCCGGTGCCGAGCGAGCGCTCGATTTCCGCACCTATGGCGACGCCGCAACCCTCTTTTCCCGTGCAGAAACTGGCGGGCCTGTCGCCATCATCGGCGGCGGGCTGATCGGCATGGAGCTTGCCGCGGTGCTGCGGAGCAGGGGTATTCCTGTCAGCATCATCGAGGCCGCACCCAGACCGCTCGGGCGGGCCGTTCCGCCACGCTTCGCCGAAAGGCTGCATGCGCGGCACCGGGGGGAGGGGGTGCGTTTTCATCTCGGCCTCGGGCTTACCGAAATCACCTCCGATGCCGTCATGCTTGCCGATGGTATCCGCGTTCCCGCTGAAACCGTGGTTTCAGCCATCGGCGTTCTGCCCGATGTCGCGCTTGCCGAGAGAGCAGGGCTCGCAACGGCGAATGGCATCGTCACCGACGCCTTCCTGCGCACGAGCGATCCGCATATCTTCGCCGCCGGCGACTGCGCCGCCGTCTCCCAGCCGGAGGGCGGCACCACGCGGTTCGAGAGCTGGCGCAATGCACGCAGCCAGGCCGAGACGGCCGCCCGCAACATGACCGGCGCCCACGAAGCCTTCTGCGCCCCACAGTGGTTCTGGTCCGACCAGTATGATCTCAGCCTGCAGGTTACAGGCCTGCCCCAATCCGGGCACCAGAGCATTCTCCGCTCCATAGCGGAAGGTGAACTGGAATTCTACCTTGAGGACGGACGTCTCGTGGCGGCGGCCGGTCTCGGAACCGGCAACGGAGTGGCAAGAGACATCAAGCTGGTGGAGATGCTGATTGCGGCCGGGATTACACCTGACCGGTCGGCGCTTGCCGATCCGGCTGTGAACCTCAAAGGTCTTCTCAAGAGCGCCCGGGCCGCCTGATGCAGACGCTGCTCGTCTTCCAGTCGCTCTGGGCCATGGAGCGCCGCCATACGGATGGCCATGAGCGTAGCCTTGCGGAAAACATCGCGATGATCGCAAAGGCAGGGTTCGACGGTGTCAGTGCGCACTATACAAACCGCTCGGATGTCGCCCGCCTTAACGAGACACTACGCGGCACCGGCCTGAGGATCGAAGGGGTCTGCTTTCCGCGCACCGTCGATGATCTGCGCCTGGCGCTGGAGCTGGCCGCAGAGTATCCGGTCAGCCATATCAACCTGCAACCCGATATCCGGCCGCGCCGGATCGAGGACTGTCTGCCGCTTCTCGATGGATGGATACGGCTCGCCGAAGAGGCCGCCATTCCCGTCTATATCGAGACGCATCGAGACCGGATGACCACGGATCTCTACTTCACGCTCGATCTCCTCGACCGGCGGCCCGACCTGCCGCTCCTCGCCGACCTCTCGCATTTTCTGGTCGGGCGTGAATTCGCCTTCCCGGTCTCGGAAGAAAACCACGCGCTGATCCGCCGCATCCTCAAGAACGCCCAGGCTTTCCACGGCCGCATCGCCTCGCGCGAGCAGGTGCAGATCGAACTTTCCTTTCCGCACCATCGTCCCTGGGTCGATCTCTTCCGCCAGTGGTGGAGCTATGGCTTCTGCGACTGGCGCTCCCGCGCAGCCGTGGACGCCACGCTGGTCTTCACTTGCGAGCTCGGCCCCAAGCCCTACGCGATCACCGGCCGGGACGGCAACGACACGACGGACCGGTGGGCGGAAGCGCTTGAGCTCCGCAGGGTGGCACTCGACCTCTGGGCCGCCAGTGCCCTGCCTGATCGGGGTTGTTAACAGACACTTAATGCGCATGATGAGACACAGATCCTGCCCAGCAAGAACCCGTTGCCTCCCAAATTAGCGAGTACCTGCAGCCAACAACCGTGATCGTGACGCATGCGGCATGGAGGCACGGCGAATGCCGAATGGATCGGGATAGAGACATCGCCTCGCTGGCCGAAGGCACGCCGCCGTCAGGGCCGGCGGCGCTTGAAATCCGATTGCGAAACGACACCGGTCAGCCGGTTCTGCCGGTCGAGCACGGCGAGACGGCGCAGGTGCAGCGACTGCATATTGGCCAGCACACTTTCCGGTGCTTCGTCGTCGAAGCAATAGGTGATGTTGGTCGTCATGACATCGCCGACCTTCGTCGTTTCCGCGTCGAGCCCCGGCGCCACAGCCCGCAGGATAATATCACGATCCGTAAGCGTGCCGACGAGACCGTTGGCATCGACCACCGGCAGGAAGGCAATGTCCCATTCCGCCATCAGGCTTGCAGCGTATTGCAGGGTCTCCTCGGGCCGGACAAGATGGACATTGCGGGTCATGATGTCACCGATGGGCATGAGGACCTCTTGCTGTGCGCTTTGACTGGTGCATCTCCGACCACGTCAACGTCGGAAAATGCGATAAAAAAGCCCCTGAAGCAGGGCCGGCGAACCGGATCCCACCAGCGCTGCGCCAGGAACAGACGCCCCAGACCTTGGTTCCCGTATCGGCTCCCAGCATGGCCTGCGCGTCGCCATCGACGGGGGCCGACCTGCCTGAAGACCGTTCCGTTGCCGTTGGCTGTATCAGCCCAAAGGGGCCTTCTGTCATCGCCTCGTCCAATGTGCATGGGTGCCTGGCGGCCTCGTCGCAGACAACCTATGCCGCCGTCCAAGAATTCACCCTGAAGCCGGCCTCCTTTGCCGCCTCGATAAACGCGCGTCGCGCAAAGCCCGGATCGTCGTCACTCGCCAGTCCCTGCTCGCAGACGTTTCTGGCCATCAGCCCTGCAGGCCCGTCTTCAATCGGCCAGTGGTTCTTCAGGCAAAGGAGGGCGTCCCGCGTGCTTTGCACGCGAAGCACCTGCAAATTGCCCTCGAGCACGACAGCCTCATCCCACAGCCGATCGGTCGCAAAGATCGTCATTGCGATTCCTCCGCTGCGGGGCCCTCGGTAGGAATATCGACAAGGCTGACGATGCCGACGACCCGCCGCCCCCCGTTTACCACCACGAGACGGCGCACGCCCAGCCCGCGCATGCGGAGCGCCACCGTGGCGGTGTCATCGCTCTCGTCGCACACTTCAGGCGACACGGTCATGAATTCCGCAATCGCCATGGACGTCGAATGCCCCCGCCCGAGGACCGAGACCACGATGTCGCGGTCCGTGATGATGCCAACAATGGCGCCGACGCCGGGCACCTCGACCGGCAGGGCGCCGACCTCGGCCTCAAGCATCAGCCGTGCGGCCGACTGTGCAGTATCATTGGGCGACACGGTCACCATCTGGGCGGACATCACGTCCTTCACAAGCATGTCCCGCGCCCTTTCAGAACCGCCCGTTGACGAGGCTGCGGCCATTTGGCGCCGTAGGCACGACCACCTCTTCGTGTTCCTGCCGGCTGAGCGGCAGATCGACCTGCTGCGGCACGATTACCTGCGGCTCCCAGGAATTGCGGCGCTTGCGGGCGTTCCGAAGCTCGGCATCGGTGGCGACGGCTGGTTTGCGGGCAAGCGGCTTCTTTTTCTGGCGCACATCGAACTCCTGCGAACGGGCTTCATCTTTTGGACAAACGCACGCACTCCGGCTTGGTTCCCCAAAAACCGCAACGGCCTTGCCGTCCGCACACTCCCGTTTGCATCGAGCCGGCACGCCGAATGTCCCAAATCCGTCATTTGACGCAGCGGGGTAGCGCCCTATCTCCTGTCGCGGCTCCATCCTCCTTGCATGGACGGAACTGATCGAGACAGGACGGGGCCTGCTTTTCCCGGGAAAGCGCCTTTCACGGGCGTGACCGGCCGTGGGACGCGTGAAAGAGGTGGTGGATGGGTTTGGGTGAAGGTCCGGACGGAGCGGTGGACAGCCGCTATCCGTTCCTGAGCGGGGGCGGGGATGCCGCCCTGCTGATTGCCGCTTTCGATTGGTCCCGCACGCCGGTTGGCTGTCTGGATGCCTGGCCGCAGAGCCTCAAGACGGCAGCGGGCCTACTGCTGCGTTCACCGGTCCCCATCGTCCTGCTCTGGGGCGAAGACGGCATCATGATCTACAACGACGCCTATTCCATCTTTGCCGGCGGCCGGCATCCGGCCATTTTTGGCAGCAAGGTGCGCGAGGGATGGCCCGAAGTCGCCGACTTCAACGACAATATCATGAAGGTCGGCCTTGCCGGCGGAACGCTCGCCTACAAGGACCAGGAACTGACGCTCTACCGGCACCGGGGTGAGCCGGAACAGGTCTGGATGAACCTCGACTACTCTCCGGTGCTCGGCGAAGATGGCCGCCCGGCCGGCGTCATCGCCATCGTGGTCGAGACGACCGCCAAGGTGAAGGCCGAGGAACGATCGAAGACGGAAGGAGAGCGGCTGCGCCAGATGTTCGAACAGGCGCCGGGCTTCGTGGCAACGCTCACCGGACCGGATCATGTCTTCGAGATCGCCAACAACGCCTATCTCCAGCTGGTCGATCACCGGGACATTCTGGGAAAACCGATCCGCGAGGCATTACCAGAGGTTGTCGAACAGGGTTTTGTCGATCTGCTCGACCGCGTGCTGTCAACCCGCCGGCCTTATGTCGGCAAGGGCGCGCGCGTCCTCCTGCGACGCCGGCATGACGAGGCGCCGGCGGAGCGCTATCTCGATTTCATCTATCAGCCTGTCTTCGGCGACGACGGCAAGGCGACCGGCGTCTTCGTGCAGGGGCATGACGTGACCGAACAGCGGGCGGCCGAAGAGGCGCTGCGGGAAAGTGAAGCACGGTTTCGCCTGGCAGCCGATACCGCGCCCGTCATGCTCTGGATGGGCGACCAGAACAGTAGATGCCTTTACCTGAATGCGGCTAAACGCGCCTTCTGGGGCGTCGCCCCCGAGGACGTCTCAAGCTTCGACTGGGCCGGCACCGTACATCCCGACGACCGGCAGGCTTTGGCCGCGACGATGCAAGACGCCATGCGCCGGCAGGTACCTTTCACAGCCGAGGCGCGTTATCGCCGCAAGCTCGGGTGCTACCGGTTGTTGCATACACAGGCCCAGCCACGCTTCGGCGCCGGCGGTGAGTTCCTCGGCATGATCGGCGTCAATGTCGACATTACCGAGGAGCGAGCAGAGCAAATTCGCCGCAACGCCCTGATCGAGCTGACCGATCGCTTCAGCCAGCTCACCGATCCGGCCGACATCGCTTTCGCCGCCGCCGAGACACTGGCCAAGGCGCACAATGTCAGCCGCGCCGGTTATGGCACCATCGACCTCGTCGCTGAGACGATCACCATCGAGCGCGACTGGAATGCCCCCGGCGTCGAGACCATCGCCGGCGTGCTCAATTTCCGGGAGTACGGCACCTATATCGACGATCTGAAGCGCGGCGAGACCGTCGTGGTGGCGGACGCCGAACAGGACCCCCGCACGAAGGCAACCGCCGACGCCTTGAAGGCGATCAAGGCACGGGCCTTCATCAACATGCCGGTGACGGAGGCCTCCGGCCTCGTCGCATTGCTCTACCTCAATCATGCCGAGGTACGCCAATGGTCGGAAAGCGAGCTCGATTTCGTGCGCGACGTCGCGGCGCGTACGCGCATCGCCGTCGAACGAAGGCGGGTCGAACAGAAGCTGGAGCAGCTCGCGAACTCGCTCGAACGACAGGTCAGCGAACGCACCGCCGAGGTCAACCGCCTTTGGCGCAATGCACGCGACCTCCTTGTCGTGACCGGCGAAGACGGCACGATCCGCTCGGTCAATCCCGCATGGTCGGTGGTCCTCGGCTTTCCCGCGCGTGAAAGTATCGGCCGACACCTCGGCAGCTTCGTCTGGCCGGAGGACGCCGCAACCTTCCCCACCACCAACAGGCGCTCCGGCGCTCCGGACCTCGACATGCGCTTCCGCCATTTCGACGGCTCGGTGCGCTGGATTTCCTGGCGCATCTTTGCAGAAGAGGGGCTGACCTTCGCCTACGGCCGGGATATCACCGCGCAACGGGAGCAGGCCCAGGCGCTCGTGGAGGCTGAAGATCAGCTTCGCCAGGCCCAGAAGATGGAATCGATCGGCCAGCTGACGGGCGGCGTCGCCCACGACTTCAACAATCTCCTGCAGGTCATCTCCGGCAACCTCCAGCTGCTCGGCAAGGACGTGGCGGGCAATGGCCGTGCCGAGCAGCGCGTCGCCAATGCCATTGCCGGCGTCAGCCGTGGCTCCAAGCTCGCCAACCAGTTGCTGGCCTTCGGTCGTCGCCAGGCCCTCGAGCCGAAGGTCATCAATATCGGCCGCTTCGTCATGGCCCTGGAGGATCTTCTGCATCGCACGATCGGTGAGGCGATCGAGATCGAGACCATCCGCTCCGGCGGTTTGTGGAACACGTTCATCGACCCCTCACAGATCGAGAACGCCATCCTCAACCTGGCGATCAATGCCCGCGATGCCATGAACGGCATGGGGAAACTGACAATCGAGGTCGGCAACGCGCATATCGACGATGCCTATGCCCGCCACCATCCAGATATCAAGACAGGCCAGTATGTCCTCATCGCCGTCACCGATACGGGGGAGGGCATGCAGCCGGACGTGCTGGCGCGCGTTTTCGAACCCTTCTTTTCCACCAAGCCCGCCGGCAAGGGCAGTGGCCTCGGCCTGTCCATGGTCTATGGCTTCGTCAAGCAATCGGGCGGGCATGTGAAGATCTACAGCGAGCCGGGGGAGGGTACGACGGTGCGCATCTACCTGCCGCGCTCACTGGAAGAGGAGGACCGACTTGCCGAGGTCGATTTCGGTCCGGTCACCGGCGGCACGGAGACCATCCTTGTGGCCGAGGACGACGACGAGGTACGCGCAACCGTCGTCGAGATGCTGGGCGACCTCGGCTATTCGGTGCTGAAGGCGCGCGATGCGGCCAGCGCCCTGTCGGTCATCGAAAGTGGCGTTGCCATCGACCTTCTTTTCACCGATGTCGTCATGCCCGGGCCTTTGCGCAGCCCCGATCTTGCCCGCAAGGCGCGTGAGCGCCTGCCGAACCTCGCCGTGCTCTTCACCTCCGGCTACACGGAAAACTCGATCGTGCATGAGGGCCGGCTCGATGCTGGTGTCGACCTCCTCTCCAAACCCTACAGTCGGGAGGCTCTGGCCCGGAAAATCCGTGCCAGCCTTGCGGGCCGTCAGCACTTGTCGCCACAAGCAGGGACGCCGGAAGACGGCACGGGAGCCGAAGTGACGGAAGCCAGGCGGCTGACGATCCTGCTGGTGGAGGATGACTTCCTGATCCGGCTCAATGCCGTCGATCTCGTACAGGAACTCGGCCATGAGGTGGTGGAAGCGGCAACGGCGGAACAGGCATTGCCGTTGCTGAAGGAGAGGCGCTTCGACGTCCTCCTCACGGACATCGGCCTGCCCGCCATGTCAGGTGCCGAGCTTGCCGTCCATGCCCGAACGGAAAACGAAGGGATCGGTGTCGTCTTCGCCACCGGCCACGACCGCCTGCCTGCCATTCCCGGCGATCGCGCGGCCATCCTGCTGCTGAAGCCCTATGACGGCCGCGAGATCGCCGCCGCCCTCGCGGCAGCGGTTGGCTGAGATGCTTTGCCTGGTGCCCGGGCGCCGCGGGAACATTGGAAGACCTTTTCGGGTTTGGCGGAAACATTCCTAGCAAGGAGACCATTCCATGCCTGCAAAATCGAAAGCACAGCAGAAGGCCGCCGGAGCCGCGCTTGCAGCCAAGCGCGGCGACATCAAGAAGAGCGAGCTGAAAGGCGCCTCGCGCAGCATGGAGAAATCCATGTCCGAGAGCGCATTGAAGGAGCTGGCGTCGACGAAGCGCAAGGGCAAGCCCGAACACGTCTCCAAACCCGCGTGATGCGCCGAGATCAGCAGCAACGATGGCACCGGGCAAGATCGCCGCTGCACCGTTCCGAGGCGATCAAATGGGAAGCGAGGTGGGGAGACCTTTCCGTCACCGTTGAAACGAGGCGCGGTAGGCCCGCGGGGTCATGCCGCGAAGGCGCAGGAACTGGCGGTTGAAATTGGCAAGCGAGCCATAACCGACATCGGCTGCGATATGCTGGATGGGCTGGCGCGTTGCCGATAGCCGGGCACAAGCCTCGCCGATTCGCAATCCCGCCAGATAGTCCGAGACGGTCGATTGAGTGTGCTTCCTGAACAACCGGTGCAGGCCGCTCTCGCTGAGTGCCGCGATGTCGGCCAGCTGCGCCATGAGCAAGGGCTCGTGATAATGCTGGTGAAGATGCATGAGCACCCGGTCCAGCCGGGATCTGTCACCCTCCATTTCCTGCGGGACGACGGAGGAAAGGGGTTGGCGGCCTTCCGCACCCGCCAGCCGTACCAGGATCTGCAGCAAGCCGATCAACCGCTCCGCCGGCGCCTGTGTGAAGATCGTCTCGAAATCAACGGCGAGCGCCCCACCGAGCGCACTGCCAAAGGCAAGACCGGTCGCCGCCTCGTCGATCAGCCGCCGGATCGGCGCAAACTCCACCGAACCGCCGGCCAGCCCTTCGATCCACTCCCTGCTGAACCAGAAGACGAGGGCGATATGCGGCTGCGTGGCATCGAGCTTTTCACGCGATGCCCAGGTATGCGGCAGATTCGGGCCAATCAGAACAAGGTCACCGTGGTCATAGGCCGCCACATGGTTGCCTACGAAACGCTGGCCGCGGGAGTTGAGCGTCAACGTCAGTTCGAACTCGGGATGATGGTGCCATTCGAACGGGATGGTCTCGTCGAGACGCCGGTTGAGCCTGTGCCAGGACGAATCCGGGCTAGGTACGCGATGTTCGAGATAGGGCCTCATGAAGCGTCTACATTGCCTGAAACGCCGGAATAGTATCAGAACCGGCCAGCTACCGACAACACGTCAGCCCAGAAAAGCATACTCTCCTTCCAAACCCGACATCCGGGACGGCAACCACGGGAGAACAAGATGCATCCGGCCACCGCAGACAAACGCGACAGCCACCCGACAAGCGCAGCCACAACGCAGCTCAAAGAGATCGACAAGGCGCTACCGCTGCGCGTCCTGTCGAAGGCGGACTGGGAACACTGGACAAGGAAGGGCTACGTCATCATTCGCCAGGCAGTGCCGGCGGCCAATGTGGAGCGGCTCGTCGACCTTCTCTGGCGGTTCGATGAAAAGAACCCCGCAGACCCGTCCACCTGGTACGCACCGCAGCGACGCGAACACAAGATGAAGGAGCTCAACAACACCGGCATGCTGGAAATCTACAATCACCAGCATCTGTGGGACAACCGCATGGAACCCCGCGTCTACGACGCTTTCGTCGATATCTGGGACCGGGAAGACCTGTGGGTCACCATCGACCGGGCCAATCTCAACCCGCCGAAGAAGATCAAGGGCAATCCCAACGGCTTCATCCACTGGGACGTGGACACCTCGATCCGCCCGCTGCCGATCGGCGTGCAGGGCGTGCTCAGTCTGCAAAAGCAGGACGGCGACGTCGGCGGCTTCCAGTGCGTGCCCTGGCTCTTCGAGCATTTTGAGGAATGGGTGAAGGCGCAACCGGAAGATCGCGATCCCATGCATCCCGACATGGCCGGGCTCGGCGTCGTCAATATCGAGATGGATCCAGGCGACCTGATGATCTTCAACTCGCTGCTTGCCCACGGGGTACGGCCGAACCATTCGGACACCCGGGTGCGCATGGCGCAATATATCTCCATGCATCCGGCGGAATTCGACAACGCGGCCGAACGGCAGGAGCGTATCCGCCTGTGGCAGGACCGCGACCACCCGAAACGCGACGCCTTCCCCGGCGACCCGCGCGAATGGGAGAAGCACAATGCGGAGACTGCGACATTGACGCCACTCGGTGAAAAGCTCCTCGGCCTTGCCCGGTGGTAAAGGGTGCCTGGCCGCAACGGGAATGTTGCGGCCAGGGAGGTGGCAATTGCCTTGCTTGAAGCAGGGCGCGGAACGGATCAGCTTTCCGGCCCGCCCCGGAACATCGACAGCTCCTAGAGAACCAGAATATCCGCGAATGTCAGCCGCAGGCCGGAGTCCAGCGTGGCAATCTGCTGGCGTGCAGCACTGCCGGAACCGTCGAAGTCATAGTAGAGAGCGCCGCTCTTGTTGTCGTAGATCACCCGGTCGCTGGCGTCGACGGCGGCATTGCCAACACCGATCGTCTTGAACAGCGCCGAACCGAGCCTGCCGAGCTGACCGAGGTCGTCGAAGATATCCTTCTCGAGGCCGATCGTATCGGCCGCCCGGTTGAAATCGGTGATCACGTCACGATTGGCGGCCGTCGGCTTGTGCACGAAAATGAAGGTGTCGTTTCCGGTTCCGCCGGTCAGGATGTCCTTACCTGCGCCGCCATTGAGCCTGTCATTGCCAACGCCGCCGTTGAGGCGGTCGGCCCCCGCGCCGCCGAACAGGACATCATGGCTCGCACCGCCACTGAGCCCATCGTTGCCGGCACCGCCTTCCATGCGGTCGTTGCCACCACCGCCACTGATGACGTCAGCACCGCCGAGGCCACGTAACGTGTTTGCGGCACCGTTGCCGATGATGACATTGGCAGAACCGTTGCCGACCCCCATCAAGGCGGCCGTGCCGGTCAGCGTCAGCTTTTCATGGTAGCGACCAAGCGTGTGGGAAATGGAGGAGAGAACGAGATCGACCCCATCGTCCGCATAGTCCCACTCGAACTTGTCTCCGGCCCCGAAGATGTAGGTATCGTTGCCGCCGCTGGCACAGCGATAGATATCGGCACCCGCACCGCCATCGTATATGTCGCTGCCCGTTCCGCCGTTCAGCACATCCTCGCCGGCCCCGCCAAAGAGCCTGTCATTGCCGGAATGACCAAAGATGTTGTCGTTTCCGTTGCCGCCATAGAGCACGTCGGCCCCATCGCCCATCTCGGTCGCGTAGTACCCACCGCCTTCGATGTAGTCGTTGCCATCGCCGCCATAGATGACATCCGAGCCATTGCCGCCGGCGACATCGTCGTCGCCCGCCGCGCAGTTGAGGATGTCGCGGCCGTCGCCGCCATCCATCTCATCCGCGCCGGCGCTGCCGTAAAGCTTGTCATTGCCGCCGTCGCCAAACAGCGTGTTACGAGTCGTCTCGTATGTCAGGTCGTTCTGAAGGCCGGCCCAGAGCACGTCGTTGCCGTCGCCGCCCCGCAGGGCATCCCCGCCGCTGCCGCCGACCAGGAGATCGTTGCCCGTGCCGCCCTCCATCCTGTCATTGCCGGCCTGTCCATAGATGCGGTCGTCGCCGGCATCGCCGTAGAGCACGTCGCTCGCACCATTCTGGCTCGTCTCCCAGTTCGGCTCATCGGCGCCGCAGTCGCCGTAGATGACGTCGTTGCCGTCGCCGCCATAGGCGGTATCGCCTTCGGTATGGTCATCGCCGTCGTTGTAGATATCGCCGAAGATGAGGTCGTCGCCGCCGAAGCCACGCAACGCGTCGGAAGCGAAGTCGCTGTAGTTGTCATAGGTGCCGTCACTCAGCACCAGGGCCTTGCCCCAGAGGATGTCGTTGCCATCCGTGCCGTTGTTGCTGCCGTTTGGATCGCGTGCCATGTCGCCCTCGTTTGCCATGGCGGCTTGTACCGCCGGTTCCGGCGCTCGCGGCAGCGCACCATCGGTTTTGCTGCAACAAGACGCCGACTTTCCCATCGCTGCCCGGTGAGCCGAACGCCGACAGGATGACAAGCCTACACCGCGGCCGGCCGTGGTGGCTTGGGGAGGGAGTCAGGGTTTTGAGATACTGCGGCGCGTCAGTTCGACAGGAAGTGCTGGCGAATATCGGACGGCGTTGCCTGGAAGCGGCGGCGGAAGAGCTGGTTGAACCAGGAAATATCGCCGAAGCCCGCCATCAGGGCAATGGTGGCGATCGTGTGGTCTTTCAGGCCGGGATCGCGCAGAAGCCCGTGCACATGGTCGAGCCGCTCGGCGGTCACATGATCCGTAAAGCTGGTCCCCTCCTCGTAGAACAGCGCACGCACATAGGGCACGCTGATACCGTGGCGCTTGGCGAGCCATTCGAGGGAGAGGCGTGGATCGCTGAGATGGGTCGCGATATCGACCTTGAGCGCCTGGCGGCGTGCCGCACGCGCGCCGTTCCCGCGCGCCTGGTGGGCCGCGTCGCGCTTTGCGCCGAACATCAGAACGGCTAAGTCGACGATATGGGCGGCAAAGACCGTCTGGTCGCCCTCGCCAATTTCGGCGTCGCTGGCGAGCAGCGAAATGGCATAGCTGTGCAACAAATGGGCTGTTGGATCGCGCAGCGACCAGGTCTTCAACAGGTTGTCGGAGGATGCGATACGATCGATGATCAGCGCACGCGGAATGGCGATGCTGAGGCAGGAGCTCTTCTCGGCAACCGTTGTCACCGTCTTGCGGTCGCGCCGCATCACGTTGACGTCGCCCGGCCGGATGAAGAGGTCCTCGCCGCGGGCATCGTGCACACCATTGCCGCCGGCAATGCTGAGATAGAGCAGGTCCTCCTCGTCCGAGGGGGTAACCAGTGTGACAGGTGTCGTGTTGGCGCCGGCAATATGCACGCCGCCAACCCCGCGCAGCCGCATGTCGATATCCACGGGCACGTCGCCAAGAAAATCGATCGTGGTGCGGACATGGCCGTTATAGACGGCTTCGACCAGTTCCTTGCGCAGGCACTCGGCGGTCTCTCGCGTGGAAAACTGGACGACGGACATCTGGCCCCCGGCAATCGTTGATCGTACGACCCGCAGAGCAGACATGTCGCTGAAGGCCACAGGATCAAGACGTGCCGGTTTGCGCGTCTATTCGCGTTTCGAGCGAATGGAAGCCTAGTAGTCGGTCAATCGCATCTCCGCCTCGGGTGTACCGAAGCGCGGCTGGACGCCGAGGAGCGGTGCGACACGCTGGAGGATGGCCTTGATCATCGGGGCCGCGGTGGACGCCGCGGTCCGCCCGCCGCGCTCGCCCGTCTTGGGTGCATCGATGATGGAAAGGACGATGTAGCGCGGCTTGTCCATCGGGAAGGCGGCAACGAAGGCATTGAAATTGATATTCTTGGCATAACGCCCGTTGATGACCTTGTCGGCCGTCCCGGTCTTGCCGCCGACATGGAAGCCCTCGACCTGCGCGTTCCTGCCCGATCCCCGCTGCCCGTTCCAATCATAGAGGAAGCGCATGTCGGCGCTCGTCTTGTCCTTCAGGACGCGCGTTGCGAGCGCCTGCGCCTCCTCCTTCGTACGTGGCAGGAAGGTCGGAGGGATAAGGAAGCCGCCATTCATGAGCGCCGCCGCCGCGACGGCGGTCTGCAGGGGCGTGGTGGCAATACCGTGACCAAAGGAGATCGTGACGGAGTTGATCTTCTTCCACGTCCGCGGCTGGGTCGGTGTCGCGACACCCGGCATTTCCGTTGCAAGCTTCGACAGCAGGCCAAGCCGGGTGAGGAACTGCTGGTGGCCCTCGATGCCGACCATGTCCGCCACCGCGGCCGTGCCGATGTTGGAGGAGTACTGGAACACCTCCGGGATGGAGAGGGGACGGTTCTTGCCCCTGAAATCGCGGATGGTGAAGCCACCCATGCGGATCGGGCGGGAGGCGTCGACAACGGAGTTCAGCGTGATCTTGTCTGCATCGAGCCCCATCGCCAGGGTGAAGCTCTTGAAGGTCGAGCCCATCTCGAAGGTCGCATTGCTGATCCGGTTGAACCAGCCCTTCTCATATTCCTTGTCGATGCTTCCGTCCGCCAGGGTGCGGGACGGCGCATTCGGATCATAGTCCGGCACCGAGGCCATGGCCAGCACCTCGCCGGTCTCCACGTCAAGGATGACGGCGCCTGCCGCTTCCGCCTGATAGTCGGCCATCGCCTTGGCAACGACGTCGCGCACGATGTTCTGGACGCGAAGATCGATCGACAGCCGGACCGGCGCAAGGCGTGCATTGTCGGTCAGCCCGGCAGCTCTCAAGTCCGCCAGCCCCTGCTGGTCGAGATAACGCTCCATGCCGGCAAGACCCTGGTTGTCGACATTGACGTGGCCGACAATATGGGAGGCGGTGGCACCCCCCGGATAGAACCGTCGCTTTTCCGGCCGAAAGCCGATCCCCGGAATCCCGAGCGCCAGAATATCCGCCTGCTGCTTGGGCGTCAGCTGCCGCCGCAGCCATTGGAACGCCGTGGAGGAGCGCAGCTTCCTGTGAACATCGCCCCAGTCGAGATTGGGAATGACGAGGGCGAGTTTTTCGACCACCTCATCGGCATCAACGATGCGGCGGGGATCGGCATAGAGCGAGACCATGTGGAGGTCGGTCGCCAGCAGCTCACCGTTGCGGTCGACGATGTTGGGGCGCGAGGCGACCGCATTCACATTGCCGCCGATCGATGCGGAAACGACGGGCTCGGACAGGCCGTACTGCAGGAGACGGCCGCCGATCACCAGATAAACCGCCGAAAAGATCGCGATCATGATCGCTACACGCTGCCGGGCCTGCTTGCGGCGACGCATATTGGTGCCGACGAAGGCCTCGCCGTTGGCGTGCCCATCCCGGTCGAGGACGAAATGTGCTCGGCTCTTCAACCGAATGACGAACGAGATCATTCCACAGCAATCCAGGCCCTGTCGCCGCAAACGAAGGGCGGATCCCTGCGCGCTGACTGGAGGGAGCCTGCATGCAGAAAGCCGGAAAACCAAGGAAAGAGTAGGTGATCACCGGCGCACGATTAAATTTGCATTAATATACATTTAAAGTCGTATTGACCTGCTTAACGATCCTTTAGGGTTCCCCGGGCAGGAGGGCATTGCGGGAAATCGAAAAGCTGTGCGAGTCCGCTGGAAAAAGCAGCACAAACCGCACGCACCATGTAAACTCGCCGACATGGATTCGCGCACCCGCCCGCCCGCTCCCGTCGTCCTGCCGCCCACGCACCTGCCCGGCTGGACCCTGCCGCGCAGCCGGACGCCGGATGACCTCGATGCCGCCTTTGCCGCCGGCACAGCCCTGAAAACCCTGGACGACCTCGTTCGCAGCGAACCCGTGTGGATCGGCTGCTGGCGCGCGCGCCAGGCGCTTGCCTGCGCCGTCGCTGCCGTCCGGCTGGCGGGCAGGGGAGAGGACGAGGCGGCCCTGCGCGATGCCGCGCTGCTGACGGCGCCTGGCGATGATCCGGGGCCGGCCGGAAAGCTCTTCCTCGCCTTCGGCAAGCTCGCAAGCCGCAAGGGTGCCATCTCGTCGAAATTCGTCGCCGAGATGGCCGATCTCTTCGGCCTCGCCTGGGACACGCGGCTCGAGGCAGCCGTCAATCACGCCGATGCGGTCCTGCAGTCGGGCCGCCCTGCGCCCTTCGCCGCAGCCGAACTCGTGGCCGCCATCCATGCCGAACGGCCGGATGCCGAAGCCCTCGCCTGGGCGCTCGGCGATGCGATGATCGCGGAAAAACTCAAATGGCAGCACCCCGTACCGCTGCTGATGGCCGAGCGCCACGGCCCCGCCTTCCGGACGATCGGGGGGAGGGGACGGGTGCGCCCCGGCGAACCAGGCTTCGAGCGCGCCGTCTGCCTCGCGCTGGTCGAAGGTGCCGGTGCAGCACTAAGGTCGGCCAACGAAGTCGCGCGCCGTGCCGAGCAGCTTCTTGCCGCCGCACCGAAGGTGCGGACCAAGGGCGCAAGCGCCGTTATCCGCAAACTGCTCGACGAGGATGCCATCTCGGCCTCCGCGCGCGGCACCAACCTCTCCCGCTGGGCCAGCACCCGGCTGTTCGAGCGGTTGCAAGGGTTCGGCGCCGTGCGCGAACTGTCCGGCCGCACCTCCTTCAGGATCTTCGGGTTGTGACGATGACCGGATCGACCGCTCCCAGGGCACCGCGCGCCGGCAAGGCGAAGACGGAGAAGGAAGTCCTCTTCGATCGCGAACTGGAGGATCTGCCGCCGGACCTGCGCTGGCGGGAATGGATGCTGCGCATCGAGGCCGTCATCTTCGCTTCGGCCGAACCGGTAACCCGTGAGACCCTGGCCCGCATCGTTGGTAAGGATTGCAGCATCGATCTTCTGATCGACGACCTCAAGGAAGATTTGCACGGGCGGCCCTACGAGATCGTCGCCGTTGCCGGCGGCTGGCAGCACCGGACCCGCCTGCGCTATACCAATGCGATCCGTGCATCCTCCACACCCACGCGCGGGGGCGGATCATTGCTGTCAGAATTCGAGGCGATGGTGCTGATGGCCGTGGGATACTTCCAGCCGGTCACACGAGGCGAGCTGTCGAAGATCTTCGGCAAGGAGGTCAGCCGCGACACGATCGGCGCCCTGCGCAACATAGGTTTCATCGGTTCCGGCCCGCGCAGCCCGACGCCGGGCGCCCCCTACACCTATGTGACGACCAAACAATTCCTCTCGGCTTTCGGCATGGAAACGCTGCGCGACTTGCCGGATATCGAGGCCCTCGAAGACGCCGGATTGCTCAGCCGCAAGGAAATGCTGGACGAAACTCTTCCCGCCCCGGCGGACGACGGGGAGGGGTGATCAGGCCGGAAGGGCGAGGCACCGGTGGCGGCGCGGCGGGGTTTACCGCGTCCCGCCTGCATGCGCGGGGCGCAGCCGAAGGCTCGCTTGGCGTGGATGAACGAGGGGCGAAGTTCATCGACTGCATGGCATGGGCGGAAGATGCTGCCGGCGACGACGCCTATGCGCGCGCGTCCGCCATGCTCGATGGTGCCGATGTCTGGGGCGCTCTCGGCGACTTCTTCGGCAATGCCCCGCCTCCAGCCCCGTGATCCTCAGGCCCCATCGAGCTGCCGCTTCTCCTTGGCATAGCGCACCAGCGCCAAGAACCGGTAGATGCCGTGCACGAACTTGCCATAGGGCATGGTGACGAACAGGCTGAAGACGACGCCGAGATGCAGGGCGAGCAGCAGGCCCATGGCCGGGGTGGCGCGCAGGACAAGCAACAGAAGACCGGTCAGGCTCGTCAGGAACAGCATGACGAGGAAGGCGACGTCCATGCCCGTGCGCGAACCGTCCTTGAGGACGGGATCGCGCCGCCATTTTGCATGGAGCAGGCCAACCGGCCCGACGAGCAACCCGATACCGCCGAGTGTGCCGAGCACGACGGGGAGATCATACACCGGGTAGGGGGCTTCGAGACCGAGAAGGTAGTGGTAGAGCGTCGCCGTCGAGGTTGCGGCAAAACACAGAAGAAAGCCGTAGAACGTCATGTGGTGATAGAGGCGCCGCCGATCGGTCGGCCTGTCGTCCTCGTTCATGCAGCCGACCCCGGCACCGTCGAGGTAGCGCAAGCTTCCGGCATCGCGGACCGCCTGCCAGATCGAGGCGGACTCCCCGAGCGTGCCGGCGGGCTCGCCGATATCCTTCCAGAAATTGCGGATGCCCATTGCCATCGCCACCATGGCATAGGCGAAGGCAGCGCCGAAAAGCAGCGCCATCGCATTGTGCGGCATCAGCTTGTAGAAGGCACCGGGGCCGGTATGCACGCCGAAGAGCACGGCAGGATCGTGCCAGGCGGCAAAGCCGGCAATGAAGAGCGCCACGCTCAGCGCCGCAATCAGGCTGATCGCCAGCCCGTTGCGATGAAAAAGGCCGGAAAGGGCCCGCGGCCAGGCATAGGCCCGGTAGGAATCGTTGCGCACGATCGCCAGCGTCTTCGGTACATTCACATCGAATTCGTGCGGCGGCGAGAACTGGCAATCGTGGAAGCAGGCGCCGCAGCTGTGACAGAGATTGGCAAGATAGTTGAGATCGCCGTCCGAAAAGGCACGCCGCATCTCCATGGCCGGGAAAACGGCGCAAAGCCCCTCGCAGTACCGGCAGGAATTGCAAACCGTCATCAGACGGTCCGCCTCGGCAAGGCTGGCCGTCGCATGGGTCGGCTTGAGCTGGGTATGGATGTTCATGCGGCCTCCGGGGACTGGCTGGCGGACGAAACGAGACGGGCAGCCTCCCGGCCGGCAATACGGCCGAAAACGCTGCCGATCGTCATGCCGATGCCGGCGGCATAACCCTGGCCAAGCACGTTGCCGGCCATGATCTCTCCGGCGGCGAACATGTTGGCGGCAGGTTGCCCATCCCTCATCGCCATGCGCGCCGCCCGGTCAACCTTGACGCCGAGATAGGTGAAGGTGATACCCGGCCGGACCGGATAGGCATAGAAAGGCGCCGTCTCGATGCGCCGTGCCCAGTGGGTCTTGGCCGGCTCGATGCCCTCGGTCCGACAGTTGTCGAGGGTCGTGTGATCGAAAGTACCCGGCCGGACGGCGGCATTGAAACCGGCAACCGTGCGCTCCAGCGCCTCCGGCTCCAGACCCAGCCTCTCCGCAAGCTCGCCGATCGTATCAGCCTTTACCGGCGGAAAGAGCGACGGCATGAAGAGTTCGAGCGAGGGCGCGTCGAAGACGATGTAGGCGATCTGGTCCGGCTGGGCGGCAACGAGCCGCCCCCATATGGCATAGCGTTTCGGCCAGACGTCCTCGCCTTCATCGTAGAAGCGTTCGGCATGCCTGTTGACGACAATGCCGAAGACGACGCAGTCGAGGCGCGTGATGATACCACCGTCGAATTTCGGGGCGCGCGCATCGATCGCGACGGCATGGCACTGGGTGGGGTCGCCGATTTGCATCACGCCCCTGTCGATGAGCATCCGCAGCACGGTGCCGCGATTGTAGGGCGTACCCCGGATCAGGAAGTTTTCGGCTATCTCGCCCCAACCTTCCTTCAGCCAGTCGATATTCGCCTCGAACCCCCCGCTGGCCGCGATGAAGGTTTTCGCGCGGAGGACGACGTCCTTGCCTGCATGTCGCACGGTGGCGGAACGAAAGTGCATGCCTTCGATCGAAAGGTCCACGACCTCAGCGTCATAGACGACCTCGACACCGAGGCCTTCGGCCGTGCGGTAAAGCGCATTGAGCATCGCCCGTCCACCACCGAGGAAGAAGGAATTGGTACGCCCGAGGCTGAGCGTGCCGCCAAGGGAAGGCTGGAAACGCACGCCCTGCTCGACGATCCAGGTCAGCATCTCCTTGGATTCGGCGATCATCATGCGCGCCAGGACCTCGTCCGTCCGTCCGCCGGTCACCCGCAGAAGATCCTCGAAGAATTCCTCCTCGGTATAGGGGCCGGAGAGTGTTTCGGTCGCCGCATCGTGCGCGCAGCGCATGTTGCGTGTGTGGCGCGTATTGCCGCCCCTGTAGAAATGCGGCGCGCCTTCGACGACGAGCACGCGCGCGCCGTCACGCCGGGCGCTGATCGCCGCACAGAGAGCGGCATTGCCGCCACCGGCGATGAGCACGTCATAGTCTGTCGAGCCGTCAAGCATGCTGGAGCCGTTCCGCTTTTGCTGCACTTGCACCGTTCATACTGCACACATTTGTATACAGTCAAGCATGTGCCGGAAGGGCGCAACGTTCGCGCTGCATCGAACGGTAAATCGGAAATGAAAACAGGGCCTCGCAATTGGAGAAGCCCCCATTCGCCGAAGGGCAGTATGCAAATGGATACATCGATGTAGCGGAGGAATAGGAAATTATCTATAAGGCGCTTATCACGCCAGCGGTCGGCGTGAATTTGATGATCAGCGCCGAACGCGGGAGTGATTTCCGGGTACGGACAGCGGAAATGGCCGCACCCGCATCCCGAAGGGCTTTTTGCGCGCGGGCGTTCGTACGTCAGTTTCTGGCGACCAGACGGAACGGGGTATAACGTGTCCAGATCCCTAGACAGTTTCCAATGTCGTACGACCTTGACGGTGAACGGCATCGACTATGTGTATTACAGCCTGCCGAAGGCCGAGGCGAACGGGCTTTCCGGGGTTTCGAGGCTGCCCTATTCGATGAAGGTTCTGCTTGAGAACCTCCTGCGCTTCGAGGACGGCCGTTCGGTCACCAAGGAGCACATCCTGTCGGTCGCCGCATGGCTGAGCAACAAGGGCACGGTGGAGAACGAGATCGCCTATCGCCCGGCGCGCGTGCTGATGCAGGATTTTACCGGCGTTCCCGCGGTCGTCGACCTTGCGGCGATGCGCGATGCGATGGTCTCGCTCGGGGGCGACCCGGAGAAGATCAACCCGCTCGTTCCCGTCGATCTTGTCATCGACCATTCGGTCATCGTCGACGAGTTCGGCACGCCGACCGCCTTTGCCCGCAATGTGGAGCTCGAATACGAACGCAACGGCGAGCGCTACCGCTTCCTGAAATGGGGCCAGCAGGCCTTCAAGAACTTTCGCGTGGTGCCGCCGGGCACGGGTATCTGTCATCAGGTCAATCTGGAATATCTGGGCCAGACGGTCTGGACCAAAGAGGAAGACGGCGAGACCATCGCCTATCCGGATACCTGTGTGGGCACGGACAGCCACACGACGATGATCAACGGGCTTGGCGTTCTCGGCTGGGGCGTCGGCGGCATCGAGGCGGAGGCGGCCATGCTCGGCCAGCCGGTCTCCATGCTGCTGCCCGAGGTCATCGGCTTCAAGCTGACGGGCAAGCTGAAGGAAGGCGTGACGGCGACCGACCTGGTGCTGATGGTCGTGCAGATGCTGCGCAAGAAGGGCGTGGTGTCGAAGTTCGTCGAGTTCTTCGGCCCCGGCCTTGACAACATGACGCTGGCCGACCGCGCGACGATCGGCAATATGGGTCCGGAATACGGCGCGACCTGCGGCTTCTTCCCGGTCGATGCCGAGACGGTCAACTATCTCACCATGTCCGGCCGCGACGAGCAGCGCATCGCGCTGGTCGAGGCCTATTCGAAGGCTCAAGGCATGTGGCGTGACGGCGACGGTTCCGACCTCGTCTTCACCGACACGCTGGAGCTCGACCTTGGCGCCGTGGTTCCGGCGATGGCCGGCCCGAAGCGCCCGGAGGGCCGCGTCCCGCTGGAAAGCATCGCCGCGGGCTTTGCGAGCGCCATGGACAACGACTACAAGAAGCCGGGCCAGCTTGAGAACCGCTACCCGGTCGAGGGCACGGATTACGACCTCGGCCATGGCGACGTGGCGATCGCCGCCATCACCTCCTGCACCAACACGTCGAACCCGTCGGTGCTGATCGCCGCCGGGCTGCTCGCCCGCAACGCGGTCGCCAGGGGCCTGAAGACCAAGCCGTGGGTGAAGACGTCGCTGGCGCCGGGATCGCAGGTCGTCGGCGAATACCTTGCCAGGTCCGGCCTGCAGGCCGATCTCGACGCGCTCGGCTTCAACCTCGTCGGCTTCGGCTGTACGACCTGCATCGGCAATTCCGGCCCGCTGCCGGCGCCGATCTCCAGGACGATCAACGACAAGGGGCTGATCGCCGCGGGCGTCCTGTCGGGCAACCGCAACTTCGAGGGCCGCATCTCGCCGGATGTCCAGGCGAACTACCTCGCCTCCCCGCCGCTCGTCGTCGCCTATGCGCTGGCCGGTTCCGTGCAGAAGGACCTGACGAGCGAACCGCTCGGCGAGGACAGGGACGGCAAGCCGGTCTATCTCAAGGACATCTGGCCCTCCTCGCAGGAGATCCAGGCCTTCATCCTGAAATACGTCACCCGCGCGCTCTACGCCGCCAAATATGCCGACGTCTTCAAGGGCGATGCCAACTGGCAGGCCGTGCAGGTGCCGGCGGGCCAGACCTATGCCTGGGACGACCAGTCGACCTATGTGCAGAACCCGCCCTACTTCGTCGGCATGGGCAAGACCGGCTCGGGCCTGTCCGACATCAAGGGCGCGCGCGTGCTCGGCCTCTTCGGCGACAAGATCACCACCGACCACATCTCGCCGGCCGGTTCGATCAAGGCGGCCTCGCCCGCCGGCAGCTACCTGATCGGCCATGGCGTCGGCGTTGCCGACTTCAACCAGTACGGCACGCGGCGCGGCAATCACGAGGTGATGATGCGCGGCACCTTCGCCAATATCCGCATCCGCAACCACATGCTCGGCCCGAACGGCAAGGAGGGTGGCTACACGATCCACTATCCCTCCAAGGAAGAGATGTCGATCTACGACGCGGCGATGAAATACAAGCAGGAGGGCGTTCCGCTCGTCATCTTCGCGGGCGTGGAATACGGCAACGGTTCCTCGCGCGACTGGGCGGCCAAGGGCACCAACCTTCTCGGCGTCAAGGCCGTGATCGCCCAGTCCTTCGAGCGCATCCACCGCTCCAACCTCGTCGGCATGGGCATCGTGCCCTTCGTCTTCGAGGACGGCACGACCTGGGCCTCCCTCGACCTCAAAGGCGACGAGACCGTCACCATCGAGGGCCTGGAAGGCGACATCAAGCCGCGCGAGAAGAAGATCGCAACCATCACCTATGCCGACGGCACCGTGAAAAACGTCCCCCTCCTCTGCCGCATCGATACCCTCGACGAGGTCACATACATGAACAACGGAGGTATCCTGCAAACCGTCCTAAGAGACCTCGCAGCTTGACGACATAAAGGGCACCGGGTCGTGATCGATCCGGTGCCCAACCCTGAAAGGCGGCGCCGCCGCTGCCGAACGATGCCGCGCCGGCCGTTCGCCCGGACAATTCCGAGCTCTCCATGACCGTTGTACTCTTCGCCGGCATGACCGTCACGGTGTTCCTGACATCGCTGTTGTCAGGCATTTTCGGCATGGCCGGCGGGATGATCCTGCTCTGGGTCCTCCTGTTCCTTGTGCCTGTCGCCACCGCCATCGCCGTGCACGGCCTGGTACAGATGGTATCGAACGGGTCACGGGCCTGGTTTTCCCGCGACTACCTCGACTACCGCATCCTCGCCGTCCTCACCGCCGGCCTGTTCAGCGCCGCGATCCTGCTCCTGCTCGTCGCCTACCGTCCGAGCCTCATCGTCGTCTCGATCGTCGTCGGCCTGCTACCGATCCTCGTCTGGCTGCCGCTCGGCAAGCTGGAACTCGACGCGTCGAAACCGCTGCACGCCTTTGTCTGCGGTTTCGTGTCCGGCGGGCTGGCGATTGGCGTCGGCGTTTCCGGGCCGAGCATCGACGTCTTCTTCATCCGTACCAACATGGACCGCCGCACGGTCATCGCCACCAAATCCGCCATCCAGTTCTTCACCCATGCGACCAAGGTGATCTTCTACTGGGATGCAGCCATGACGCTTTCATCGGAGGGCTGGCTGGCGGTCGCCGCGGCCGTGCCCATCGCCGTGCTGGGCACACGCTCGGGCAACATCATCCTGCACCGCATGACGGATGCCAATTTCCGCGCCTGGACGCGCTGGATCGTGACCGGGATCGGCGCTGTCTATTTCGTTTCGGGGATCATGCAGCTCGCCTGAGGCAAGGTCCGAGCAGGAAGGAGGGACGATGACACAGACGTTCATACCGGCCGTCTTCTATCGCGGCGGCAGCAGCAAGGGCCTCTTCTTCCATGCCCGGCACTGTCCGCCGGATCATGCAGTGCTCGAACGGATGCTGCTCTCAGCTCTCGGCAGCCCCGATCCCTACGGCCGCCAGCTCGACGGCATGGGCGGCGGTACCTCGTCGCTGTCGAAGGCCGTCATCATCGGCCCGCCGACGCATCCGGATGCCGATGTCGACTATACGTTCGCGCAGGTCGCCGTCGACCGCCCGGTCGTCGACTGGGGCGCCAATTGCGGCAACCTCTCCTCAGCCGTCGGCCCCTTCGCGGTGGACGAAGGGCTGGTGTGCGCGGCGGACGGCGAGGCGCTGGTGCGCATCCATCAGGTCAACACGAAGAAGATCATCCATGCCCGCTTTCCGGTTCGCAACGGCAAGGCCGTAACGACGGGCAATGCCACCGTGGACGGCGTTGCGGGAACAGGAGCGCCCATCGCCCTCGACTTCCTCGATCCCGGCGGCACGGTGACATCCGGCCTCCTGCCGACGGGGCAGGTTATCGAGACGATCGAGATCGATGGCCGCGCCTTCGACATGTCGCTGGTCGATGCCAGCAACCCCGTCGCCTTCGTTGCGGCGAACGATGTCGGCCTTGCCGGATCGGAGCATCCCGACACCATCGAGGCGGACCGCGCCGTCATGGCACTGCTCGACCGGCTACGCCGCGCCGCCGCTGTGCGGATGGGGCTTGGGCAGACACCCGACAGTGTTGGCCTGGCCAATCCCAAGATCGCCGTCATCTCGGCGTCTGCCACCTTCGTAACGCTCGACGGCCGGACCGTCGAGGGCGCGGCACAGGACATCGCGATCCGCATGCTCTCCATGGAACGCGCGCACCGGGCGGTGACGCTGACCGGCGCCATGTGCCTTGCCGTCGCCTGCCGGATCGAGGGCTCGCTGCCGCATCGGCTATGCTCCGGACACGCGGACATGCAAGCCATCCGGGTTGCCCATCCCTCCGGCATCGTCGAGGCCGGTGCGACCGTGTTTCAACGTGGCAACGGCTGGCATGTCGAGAGCGGCCGGGTCTACCGCACGGCACGGCGCCTGATGCAGGGCGAGGTGGCCATCGCCCCGTTTGAAGGGGAGGGGGACCGATGAGCCTCGGCGCCGCGGAAAGGCCGCTTCAGGACCTCCTCAAGGCTGCCAGGTGGGACGACGCGCCCCTCGAGCGCCTCACTATCGAGGAGCGGCCCAAGGCGCTCGCCACGTCCTGGCCCATCGCGCCGCTTGCCACCGCGGTGCTCGGCGCGGTGGGGCTGGCGGCGTCGCGCATCCGCGAACTGAAAACCGGCAAGTGCCCACACGTTTCGCTGGACACGCGAGAGGCGGAGCTTGCCATGGCAAGTTCCAGCTACCTGCTGGTCGACGCAAAGCCCGCCAAATTCCGCGATCCGTTCACTGGCTTCTATGCAGCGGCGGAAGGGGAATGGGTCTATCTGCACGGCAATTTTCCCCATCTGCGGGACGGCCTGCTCGCTCTCCTGGGCGTTGCCAACGATGGCGCTGCGGTGCGGGCGGCGGTGGCCAAGCGCCGGGCAGAAGACATCGAGACGGAGGCAATCCGGCGCGGCCTATGCGCCGCCCGGGTGCGGGGGCGGGTCGACTGGCTGCGCGAACCGCAGGCCGCAGCCATCGCGGCGCAGCCTCTCGTGTGTCTCGAACAAGGCGGGGCCACGGCCATACCGCTGCCGCCGGGCGGCAAACGGCCGCTTTCCGGCCTGCGCATGCTGGATCTCTCCCGCGTCATCGCCGGCCCCATGGCCGGCCGCACGATGGCCGAGCACGGCGCGACGGTCATGCGCGTCTCCAGCCCCCGCCTTCCGTCGATCCCCTCCCTGGTGATCGATACCGGCTTCGGGAAACACGCGGCCTTCTGCGAATTGGATACCGCGGAGGGGATCGCGTCCTTGCGGGCGCTCGCCGCCGATGCCGATATCGTTCTCGACGCCTACCGGCCATCATCGCTCCGCGAACGCGGCTTCGGGCGCGAAGATTTCTACCGTCTCAATCCCCATCTCGTCCATCTCTCGCTGTCCGCCTTCTCGCTGCAAGGTCCCTGGCAGGGGCGCAGGGGCTATGACAGCCTCGTGCAGGCAACGACCGGCATGGCGATGGAGGGACGCGAGGGCAGGGGACCAGCGCTGCTGCCGTGCCAGCCGCTCGACTATCTCACCGGTTATCTCGCCGCCTTCGCCGCCATGCTCGCCCTCATCCGGCGCCATGAAAAGGGTGGGCGCTGGCAGGCGACGCTGTCACTTGCCGCGACGGCGCATTGGATGTGGCGCATGCGCGACACGCTGGGTGAGGATGCCGCGCACCCGTCCGCCAACCCGGACTTTGCCGCCGTGGCCGATCTGCTGGAGACACATGACACCGCCTTCGGCCGCGTCACCGCCCTGCGGCCGGCGCTTCGTTTCGATGGTGTGCGCGCCGTCTGGAGCCGCATGCCCGTGCCGCTCGGCAGCAATCCCGCCTGTTGGCCACAGCCATGACGGCGGCGCAGGCGACAAGGCACAGGAATGCTTCAGCTCTCGGTCCTGGTGATGACGAGACGAACCTCGAGCGCCGCCTTGATATGGCCGACCGCCGCCTTTTCCGCCCCCTCCGAGTCGCGCCGACGGATAGCCTCGATGATTGCGACATGCTCGTCGGTCGCCGTCGTCGTGCGGCCCGGCTGGATGAAGGTCGTGTCAGGCAAAAGCGCGATCGTCTCCTGCAGGTCCTCCACCGCCTGGCGAAGGTAGCGGTTGCGGGCGGCATCGTAGAGGCGCGCATGGAACTGCCGGTTCCACTGGGCGGCAACCTTCGGATCCTCAGAGGCGGCAAAACGGGCATTGAGCCGCTCCAGATTGGCGATCTCGGCCTCGGTCGCATGGCGGGCGGCAAAGCGGGCGACGACACCCTCCAGCTCCTCGCGCATGGCATAGAGTTCAAAAATCTGCTGCATGGAGAGGATCGAAACGGCGACCCCGCGGCCAGGGGCCGCCTCGAGAAGGCCCTTCTCCTGCAAGCGACCCAGTGCCTCGCGCACCGGCGTGCGGCTGACCCCGAGGCGGGTCGCCACCTCCTCCTCGCGCAACGGATCGCCCGGCCGATAGATGCCGTCGCGGATGGCCGTCAGAATGGCCTGATAGGTGCTCTGGCCGCGCGTCTTGGAAAGCAGGTCCTTGGATGCGGTCATGGCTGGCTCTCCCGTCCGTGTGGACTTTCCGGCTACAGAAGGAAAAAGGCGTTGTCCACGGGCTTGTTTAATTGCATGCCATTGGATGCAAAGCAAAAGCGAAATGGTACGACCTTTGTCGAAGCATGAGACCCCACCCCTGAAGGCGGCCGGGCACGGCAAGACCGTTCCGTTGCATCAGACCCTCCGCACACTGGCCATCGGTACGGTCGGCGGCTGGTGCGGCTACATGCTCGACCTGCCGCTCGGCTGGCTGCTGGGTGCGATGGTGTTGACCATGGCGCTGGCGATTGCCGGTATACGCGTGAGCGCCTCGCCGAAGCCGCGTGCGGCGATGATCGCGGTTGTGGGACTGATGGTCGGCAGCGCCTTCAAGCCTGAAGTGCTGCGCCAGGCGGCCGAATGGCCGGTGAGCCTTGCCGCCGTCGCCGTTTACACCGTCATCGTCGCAGCGTTCGGCATCGTCGTATGCCGCCGGCTCGGCCGGCTCGATCCGGCAACGGCCGCCTTGAGCGGCATGCCCGGCGGCCTCAGCGAACTGATCTCCATGGCGCCCGCCTTCAAGGCGGATGTACGCAGTGTCAGCATGGTGCATGCGACGCGCCTCGTTCTCCTGATCACGATCGTGCCGCTGTCGCTCACCCTTTCCGGCGCGCTTGCCGCGCTCACCGGGCGCACGGTCGACAGGACGATGCACTGGGCGCTGACGATCTCGCCGCTGGATGCGGCCATTCTAGCCGGATGCGCCGCGCTCGGCATCATCCTCGGTCGCCGCCTCCGCCTGCCGGCGGCGAACCTGACCGGTCCGCTGGCGCTGAGCGCCGGTGCCCATATGACAGGCCTGACGGATGCGGCGGTACCCGATCTCGTCATCGCCGTCGCTCAGGTGGTGATCGGTGCGACGATCGGCCAGCACTTTGCCGGCGTTGCACGGCGCACGATGCTGACCGGCGTGGTGCTCGGCCTCGTTCTCACCTGCTTCAGCCTCACCCTGGCCGCACTCTTCGCGATCGCCTTCGACCGCTATCTCGATATTCCCTTCGCGCTCGGCCTGCTCGCCCTGGTTCCGGGCGGCTTGCCGGAGATGAGCCTGATCGCCATCTCGCTCGATGCCGATCCAGCCTTCGTGAGTCTGCATCACCTGTGTCGCGTGATCATCGTCGTTCTGGCCGCGCCGTCGATCCTGCCGCTCTGGTTGCGGTTGTCGGGCGGGGAGGGTAAGGGCTGAAGGCAGGAGACAGGTGTTGCCGAGGCGCGATGCCCTCCTCGCCAACCGTCGCTACCCGCCAGCAACAGGAACCGATAGGCCATGGATATCGAGCAACCCCCAATCGGTGGAACGTGCCATGATCCTGATCATCCTTTCCAACCTCGCCTCCGCCATCGAACGCTATCTCGCCTTCGTCCGACGCTGCGGGGATTACTCGCTGCACCGTTTCGACGCGAGCCTCGTGGCGCGGGTGCGGCGCGACTTCGGCCTTGCCGATCCATCCCTGCCGCCGACAGCAACGGAGGCGCAGCATGCAGCCCTTCGACCCGGTAACGGCACGCCTCGTCGTCGCGGTCTCCCGGTACGGGTCCATCGGGCGGGCGGCGGAGCATGAGAACATTGCGCCGTCCGCCGTCAGCCGGCGCATCAGCGAGCTGGAGGCGAGACTTGGCGTTGCGCTGTTCGACCGCTCCCTGCAGGGCGCACGCCTGACGCCGGCGGGTGAGGTCTATGTCTCCGGCTGCCGGGAAATTCTGCGGCAGGTCGCCGACCTCAACACGCAGATGGTCGATTTCTCGACGGGCACGCGCGGTTCGTTGCGGCTTGCCTGCACCAGCTCCTCCCTGTCGGGCCGGCTGCCGGAGCTTCTGGCAATCTATGCACAGAGCCATCCCGGCATCAGCCTCGACATACAAGAGATGTCGGCGGCCCTTGCGCTTGCCGCGATGGACGATGGGCAGGCGGACATCGCGTTTGTCGCAGACAACAATGATGTCGCACGCTTCGAAACGGAGATCTTCGAGGATGACAACGTGCTCGTCCTGTGTTCGCCGGATCATCCGCTGGCGGCATGCCTGCAATCGGGAAAACCGGTCAGCTTCGACACGGTGGCCGAATACGAAATGGTGGGCATCCACCAGAGCGGGGCGCTCGACCGGCTGCTGAATGAGGCTGCCGCGCGCAGCGGCCGGGCGCTCGGCGAGCGGGTGCGCGTCGAAACCTTCCCGTCGCTGGTGCGCATGGTCGAGGCAGGTTTCGGCATCGGCTTCCTTCGCTCGACAAGCCTGCATCTGCTTGCGGGAACGGATGTCATCAGCGTGCGCCTGTCGGACGAATGGGCCAGCCGAAAGCTGCTTTCCGTGCGGCGCGGATCGAGCCCGCTCTCCCGACCGATCCGGGAGTTCCTGGCATTGGCCCGCACACGCTAGAGTCAAGATCGAGGGCGGCATGTCATCCAGATTCTCTGGATACAATAGTATACATTCGCATCCTTCACTGGTAGATCTTGCTCTCATACCCTTGGACTTCCTGCAGGAGGATCGGTGCATGCCGGGAAAGGACGACACGATCGCGCATGTGGACGCGCAACGACTGGAGACGCTGGTCGCCACGATTTTCGCCGGCCTCGACGTCCCCGAACAGGATGCTGCCTCCGTCGCGCGCTATCTCGTGCTTGCCGATCTACGCGGTGTCGGCACCCACGGCGTTTCACGTATTCCCGTTTATGCGGACCGCCTGCGCCGCGGCCTGGTGCGCGCCCGACCTGATATCCGCGTCACGCATCCGATGCCCGCTGCCGCGCATGTCGATGGCGATGATGGTCTCGGCTTTGTGGTTGCCCGTCGGGCCATGCAGGAGGCGATCACTGCCGCAGAGCGATGCGGCATCGGCATGGCGAGCGTCCGCAACAGCGCCCATTTCGGCATGGCCGCGGCCTATCTGCTGGAAGCGATCGACGCCGGTTATGCCGCCTTCGTTTTCACCAACGCTTCACCCACCATGCCGGTCTGGGGCGGACGCACGCCCTTCCTCGGCACCAGCCCCTTCGCCTTCGGCGCGCCGGGTGGCGAGGGCTCGCCGCCGATCGTGCTCGACATGGCGACCTCCGTCGTCGCGCGCGGAAAAATCCGCCGCGCGATGCAGCAAGGCGAACCGATCCCGGCTGGCTGGGCGCTCGACGCGGAAGGCCGGGAAACGACGGACGCCCGCCGGGCCTATGAAGGCATCGTGCTGCCGCTTGGCGGCCCGAAGGGATCGGGACTGTCGCTGATGATGGAGGTCCTGGCCGGCGTGATGAGCGGCGCGGCCTATGGCGGCACGGTCGGCGACCAGTATCGCGATCTCGACCGGCCGCAGAATGTCGGCCACAGCTTCATCGCCTTCCGGCCCTCGCTTTTCCTCGGCGAAGCGGTCTATGGCACGCGCATGGGCGACCTCGTCACCCGCGCCCGCGCCTGTCCGCGGGTCGACGACGATCAGCCGATCCTGATGCCGGGAGAACCGGAGGCGAATCGCATGAAAACGCGGCTTGCCGAAGGGATCCCGCTTACCGCAGCCGACCTTGCCATGCTGCGCGAACAGGCGGGTCTCGCCGGCCTCACCGTTGACCTCGACACGATCGGAAAGGTTTGAACCATGCTGCGGATCGCGATCCTCGACGACTATCAGGATGTGGCACTTTCCCTTGCGGACTGGACCTTGCTCGGCGACGACTGCGAGATCGTCCGTTTCGACCGCAACCTTGCGAGCGAGGATGAGGCCGCAGCATCGCTCGCCGGATTCGACGTGCTCTGCCTCATGCGCGAGCGCATGCCACTTTCCTCCGGGCTGATCGAGCGGCTGCCGGCCCTAAAGCTGATCGTCGTCACCGGTGCGCCCGTGCGCACCATCGACATGGAGGCCGCTGTCGCCCGCGGCATCACCGTCTGCCACACCCATGCCGGCGAATCCGCCCATGCGACACCGGAAATCGCCTGGGGGCTGATTCTCTCGCTCGCCCGGTCGATCCCCGAAGAGGACGCCCGCATCCGCGCTGGCGGCTGGCAGCGCACGGTGGGAGCCGTACTCGGCGGCAAGACGCTGGGGCTCGTCGGACTCGGCAAACTCGGTGGCCGCATGGTGCCGATCGCCAAAGCCTTCGGCATGGAGGTGATCGCCTGGAGCCAGAACCTGACGGACGAACGCGCCGCCGAGGCCGGCACCCGCCGCGTCGACAAGGAGATCCTGTTTCGCGAGGCCGACGTGGTCTCGCTGCATCTCATCCTTGGCGAACGCAGCCGGCACACCGTCTCCGCCGCTGAACTCGGCCTGATGAAACGGGGCGCATGGCTGATCAACACCGCGCGCGGCCCGCTGGTTGACGAGGCGGCGCTGATCGAAGCACTGCGGCAGGGCCGCATCAAGGCCGGGCTCGACGTCTTCGACATCGAGCCGCTGCCGGCCGATCACCCGCTGCGCACCCTGCCGAATACCGTGCTGACGCCGCATCTCGGCTATGTCACCGAAGGCGCCTATGCCGCCTTCTACCGCGACACGGTGGACAATATCAGGGCCTGGCGCGACGGTGCGCCCGTGCGGGTGCTCGCCGCACCGAAAACGGAGGGAAGACCGTGACAGACATCATCAAGACGGCGGATCTGGTCGACAGCCACGATGCCGAGGTGCGCTTCTGCGAGAAGCAGTGGAAATCCTACGGCCGGCGCAAGGGATTCCATGGCGAGATCGTCACACTGAAGACCTTCGAGGACAACCGCCTGCTGCGCGCCACGCTTGAGGAAAACGGCACGGGCAAAGTGCTCGTCGTCGATGGCGCCGGCTCGCTGCGCTGCGCGCTGGTGGGCGACCAGATCGCCGCCCTTGGCCAGGTGAACGGCTGGCGGGGCCTGCTGATCAACGGCGCGATCCGCGACAGCGCCGATATCAACACGATGGATTTCTGCGTGATGGCGCTCGGCCAGGCGCCGAAGAAGAGCGGCAAGACCGGCCATGGCGCCCGCGACGTGCCGCTCGTCTTCGGCAATGTCGAATTCCGCACGGGGGCCTATCTCTATGCGGATGCCGATGGCGTGCTGGTGGCGGACGGACCGGTCCATTCCGCCAACTGAGCGGAGCCGGGCGAAACGATCATGTTGCAGCGGCACCGGGGTTCACACCCCGGTGCCGTTTTCTTTGCCGGCTCAGCCAAGGGCCGCAACGACCGTCTCGGTGAACTGCGCCGTGCCGAGTGGTCCGCCAAGATCTCGGGTGCGGGTGGCAGCATCGGAAAGCACCCGGTCGATGGTGCCTTCGATGAGGGTCGCAGCTTCGCCATAGCGCGCATCGCCGGTGCGCTCGCCGTGCCAGCGCAGCAGCATCGCGGCCGACAGGATCATCGATGTCGGGTTCGCCTTGTCCTGCCCGGCAATGTCGGGAGCGGAACCGTGCTGTGCCTGCGCGGCGGCATGGTCGGCACCGGCATTCAGCGACCCGGCAAGACCGAGGCTGCCTGACAGTTCGGAAGCGAGATCGGACAGCGTGTCGCCATAGAAGTTGGTGGTGCAGATAACGTCGTAGCGGCTCGCATCGCGCACGAGCAGCGCCGCCATCGCGTCGATCAACACCTCCTCGAGCTCCACGTCGGGATAGCCGGCGGCGACCTTGCGCACCTCCTTCAGGAAGAGCCCGTCGGTCAGCACGAAGGCATTGGCCTTGTGCACCGCGGTCACTTTCCGCCGGCGCAGGCGCGCGAGCTCGAAGGAGGCCCTGGCAATGCGTTCGATCGCCCTTGCCGTCACCTTGCGCATGGAGATCGCCACATCCTCCGTCGGCATGTATTCGCCGGTCCCGGCAAACATGTTCCGATCCGGATACATGCCCTCCGTCGCCTCGCGCATGATGACGAGGTCCATATCCGTGCCCCGGTGGAAGACGCCCTTGCGGGTGCGGGCCGGGCGGATGTTGGCGAAGAGATCGAGCTGGGTGCGGAAGGCCGCCGAGACGTTGATGCCGCCCTTGTCGCGCGGCGGATAGTCGAGATGCGAGATCGGGCCGAGCAGAGTTCCGTCCATCCCGCGGGCCTGATCGAGCAGATCCGCAGGCAGCGTCGTGTCGGCTTTCTCCAGTGACGCAAAGCCGATGTCACGCGTCGTGTAGCGGAAACCGAAGGCAAAGCGCCGGTCGACGGCATCCAGCACCGCGACGGTAGCGCCAACGATTTCCGGGCCGATGCCATCGCCCGGGAGAACAAGCAGTTTCATGATTCCATAAACTCCAGAAACAGAAAGCGGGGTTACCCTGCGATACCGGTGGCTCAGGCCGCAGGAGGCACCGACAGCAGGGCCGCCGCCGGCACGAAGATGTTGCCCTGCATCAGCTTGCGCGCGGTGCGCACCACGCCGCCACTGATGATCTCGACGGCATTGCCATCCGGCTTGCTCGTCATCGCAACGTCGATGATACCCGTCGGATGCTCTATGATCACGGTACAATCGTCCCCCTCCGGCCGTTCCGCAAGGCCATCCGCCACGGTGCCCGGCACCAGCACGCAGGAGGAGACGCAGAGGCCGCCCGTCACCGCGAAGGCCGCATGGGTCTTGTGCGGCACGAAATAGCGCGCGGCGACGTTGCCGCCATCTCGCGGGGCGGCCAGCATGGCCATTTTCGGCACCACCTTGCCGGTGACGTCGCCAAGGCCCATCCGGCGGCCCGCCTCCATGCGCATCGCCTCCATGCGTGCAAAAAACGCCTTGTCGACATCGAGTTCGGCGGCGCTCTCATAGCCGGTCTTGCCGACATCGGCCGCCCGCACGATCATCATCGGCACTGCCACGTCGATAAGTGTCGCGTTGACCCCGTCGATCTCCTCGATCGGCTTGCCGGTCGGCAGCAAGGCGCCGGTCTTCGAGCCGACGATATCCATGAAATTGAGCCGGATCTCCGCGGCGGTGCCGGGCACGCCGTCAATGCGGGCGTCGCCCTCATAGTTGACGGCTCCATCGGGCGTCTCGACGATCGCCTCGATGCGGCTCTGGGTGTTGATGTCGTAGATGACGACGCTGGTCCTCTCCCCGCTGACCGACACCATACCCGTCTCGATGGCGAAGGGGCCGACGCCGGACAGCATGTTGCCGCAGGAGGGCGAGGTGTCGACGATCGCCTTGTCGACGGAGACCTGGGCGAAGAGATAGTCAACATCGACACCCTCGCGGCTCGACGGACCGACCATCGCGACTTTGCTCGTCAGCGTGTCGGCGCCGCCGAGGCCATCGATCTGGCGGATATCCGGCGAGCCCATCGCCGCCAGCAGCACACGTGCGCGGATATCGGGATCCTGCGGAATGTCCTGCATCTTGAAGTAGGGTCCCTTCGACGTTCCGCCGCGCATGAGAATGCAGGGGATGGGATGTTGTGCTGGCATGATGCCCTCGCTGATTGATGTAGACAATTGAATGCAATTGCACACCTTGCAAATCGGCGTGCGAAACCCCGGCGTTGTCGCCGGGGCTGAGGGTCAGCGCAGCGGCCAGACCAGCTGGTCGTAGAACTGGTTCTGCAGGAGACCGCCCGGCAGGTTCATGTGCAGGATTGAGGTCAGCAGCAGCACGAGGCCGACGGCAGCGCCAGTCAGCACCAGCGTCTGCAGCCAGCTCGACTTTCCGACGATCCTCAGGAAGGCGACGAAGAAGCCGATCAGCGCCAGCGTGAAGCCGACGAGGCCGATGGCCGCGACGAAGCCAACCAGCCAGCCGACGAAGCGCCAGAGGCTGCCGCTGGTCGCGCCGTCATCGAGATCGAAGTTCATGGTACCGGCCGTACCGCGTCCCGTGGCACCCCGGACCTGCCAGAACAATACGGTGGCGGCGGTCAACAGGCCGACCGTGCCGACGGTGATCGGGAACACCGCGTCGAGGAACGAGTTCTCCGCGCCTTCGACGATGGTAAAGACGAAGAAGGCGACAGCGATGGCGCTGAAGATGACCTGAGGCCAGAGGTTCCTGGCGGCCGCCGTCTCGTCCTCCTCGCGCTCGAAATCGATATCGGTGGTGATGCCACCGGGCACGGTTTCCTCCTTCTGGCGCATGCGCGAGCAGCTGGTGAACCAGAGCGAGGCAACGGTGACGAGCGCGATGACGATGGCGATCGGGCGCAGCGGGAAGCCGTATCCGTAGAATTGCACCGCCTGGTAGAAGTAGGTCTCGACCTGGCCGGCGAGCACGAAGCCGATGAGGAAGGCGGGGCGGGGCCAGCCGAAGCGCTTCAGGAAAATGCCCGTCAGCGCAACGATCAGCAGCGCCACGATGTCCTCGAACGACCGGGTCGACTGGAAGGCGCCGAACACGATGATGAGGATCATGAAGGGCGCGAAGAGCACGAAGCGAATGGTCGTCAGCCGCGCAATGCTCGGCGACAGGGCGATGCAGGCCGCCGTGCCGATGACATTGGCGAGCGCCAGCGTCCAGACGACCGTATAGGTGAGGTTGAGGTCACGGTTCGGGTCGGCCATGCCGGGGCCGGGCTGAAGCCCGATCAGGATCATCGCCGCGAGGAAGATCGCCATCGAGCCGGAGCCAGGGATGCCGAAGAGCAGGGTCGGAATGAGGTTGCCGCCGGCGCAGGAGTTGTTGGCCGCTTCCGGGCCGATCACGCCGCGGATATCGCCCTTGCCGAACTGCGACTTGTCCTTGGCGCTCTGCACGGTGTGACCGTAGGAGATCCAGTCGGAAACGCTGCCGCCGAGGCCGGGCATCAGACCCACGCAGGCGCCGATCGTCGAACAACGCAGCGTCAGCCACTTCTCCCGCCAGGTGTCGCGCACGCCGTCCAGCCAGCCGCGGCCGAGCTTGCCGGTACTCGAAATGCTCGAGTTACCGCGCAGCAGGTCAAGCACCTCCGGCAGGGCGAAGATACCGAGGCCGATGATGGTGATCTCGAGGCCGCTCATCAGGTAGAGCGAGCCGAAGGTCATGCGCTCGCCGCCATTGGCCGGTGCCGTGCCGATCGCACCGAAGGCAAGGCCGAGCGTACAGGCGGCGATGCCCTTCGCCAGGCTGCTGCCCGAGAGCACGCCCACCATGGAGAGGCCGAAGATCGCCAGCATGAAGAGCTCCGCCGACGTGAAGCTCAGGATGAGCGGCCGGGCGACGATGACGATGCCGGTGAGACAGAGCGCGCCGAAGAGGCCGCCGATCATCGAGGCTGAAAAGGAGGCGCTGAGTGCGCGGGCCGCTTCGCCCTTACGGGCAAGCGGGAAGCCGTCCAGCACGGTCGCCTGCGAGGCGGACGAGCCGGGAATGCCCATGAGGATGCAGGAAAAGGTATCCGAGGTCGGGATGACCGCCAGCAGGCCGACCATCATGGCGATTGCCGCGGTCGGCTCCATGCCGTAGACGAAGGGCAGCAGCAGCGACATGCCGGCAATGCCGCCGAGGGCCGGCAGGATGCCGACGATGAGGCCCACCGCGACACCGATCATCATGTAACCGAGATGGTGGAGGGTCAGCAGGTTGTGGAGCGAAGTGACGAAGACATCGATCACTGTGGCTGTCCTTTCGATAGCAACAGGTGCGAGACGGCGCGGGTGCTCCGGCCTCGTCAGTGTCGGCAGATGGCTGTTCAAGCCCGATGGCTTCGGGCGGGCGTGCCCGCCGCCCTTTCAGCGGCGGGATCGCTTCCGGTCAGAGCTTGACCTGGTATTCCGTCGTCAGGAAGTTGCGCACCCAGTCGCGCGCTTCAGGCTTGATCGACGTCGCCACGGCATAGAGCTTTTCGATATCGCCGCCGACGGCCTGCTTGTAGTCGCCGAGAACCTCAGCCTTGGCCTTCTGCAATTCGGGGTCGGCCACCGCATCAGCAAAGGCCTTGCGGTAGGTCGCAACGATATCGTCCGACGTGCCTTCCGGCAGCATGCACGGCTTCTGCGCCGCAAAACCGGAACCGAAGAAGGCGAGATAGGCGTCGTACTCCACGCCCGACGGCTTCTTGCCGTGCATCATCTCGTAGGCTTCGACGAAATGCGGCAGGTCGGGGAAGGTCGGATCGCGCGCGACATTGCCGTCTGCATCGAGAACGCCCCAGGAGAACATCGGCACTGCCGTGCCGGCCTCGACGAGCGGGGTGACGTTGGTCAGATAGGCCGAGGAGGTCTGGTAGTCGATCGTCGCCTCGCCGCGCTCGAAGGCGAGCCGCCCGTCGCCGCGCCCCTGCATGCCGAAGACATGGCGGACGTTGAGGCCGAGCAGACGGTAGGCGAGCATCGGCACGAGGTCGAGAGAGGTGGCACCCTGGCTGCCATAGACCAGCTCCTGATCCTTGATCTTGCCAAGGTCGGCCGGCGACTTCACCTCGAACTTGGCGGGCAGATAACAGACGCCGCCGGTCGGCGAAACGAGCACGGGGATCAGCTTGGCATAATCGTAGCGCACGCGCGGATCGCCGAGCAGGAAAGGGAACTGCGTGGAGCCTGAGGTGCCGAGAATGGCAAGCCCGTCCGGCCGCGCGCGGGCGACGAACTCGTTCGAGCCGGTAATCGAGCCACCGCCCGGCACGTTGCGCACGACGACATTGGGGTTGCCCGGTAGATATTTCGACAGGTACGGTGCGAAGAAGCGGGCCCACACATCCGAGCCGCCGCCTTCGGAGAACGGCATCCACCATTCAACCGTCTTGCCGGCAAAATCGACCGATGCCTGCGAAAAGGCGGGGCGCACTCCCATAAGCCCCACAGCCGCGGCGGCCGAGCCGGCGGCAAGCAGTTGACGACGCGTAAAATCAGCCATGTTTTTTCCTCCCACAATGGCAATGCGTTCAAATGTATACAAAGGTACACATGAAAGTCGGAAACGCCAAGCCCATGATCGCCCCGGGCAGACATCATCCCTTCTTTCTCCCTTGAGGGGTATGCGCCACATGGATTATTAAGTTAAGTGCAAAATTTTGGATCAGTGATGCACAATGCGCATTAATTGCGAAATCCTCGACCTTCGGGCTTTCCTCGCTGTGGTGGAGCTTGAGAGTTTCCACCGGGCGGCAGAAGCGCTCAACCTGTCACAGCCGGCGCTCAGCCGACGCATCCAGAAGCTGGAAGCCTCCATCGGCGCACCGCTTCTCGAGCGCACGACCCGGCACGTTTCCCCGACGGCGCTCGGCCTCGAACTGATGCCGCTTGTGCAGCGTATGCTGGAGGAGTTCGATGGGTCACTCTTCGCCGCCCGCGACCGGGGGCTAAGGCGCAGCGAACTGGTGACGATCGCCTGCCTGCCGACGGCGGCATTCTATTTCCTGCCGACCGTGATCAAGCAGTTCAATCAGGAATATCCCGATATCCGCTTCCGCATCCTCGACCTCACGGCGACCGAGGGGCTGCAGGCCGTTTCGCGCGGGGAGGTGGAATTCGGCATCAACTTCATGGGAACCTCGGATCCCGACCTCCTGTTCGACCGGATTGCAGAGGACCCGTTCGTGCTGGCGGCGCGGCGCGACCATCCGCTGGCGAAAAGGCATGAGGTCGCCTGGACCGACCTTGCCCCCTACAGGCTGATCACCGTGCACCGCTCCAGCGGCAACCGCACCATGCTGGACGCGGCGCTGGCAAGGGCCAATATCGAACTGCGCTGGTCCTACGAGGTGACGCATTTGTCGACATCCCTCGGCCTGGTGGAGGCCGGCCTCGGCATCTCGGTCCTGCCGCGCACGGCAACCCCGGGCCCCGACCATCCCATCATCGTCACGCGGCCACTGGGTGCTCCACGAATTTCCCGAACCATCGGCATCGTGCGCCGCCGCTCCGCCACACTCTCGCCCGCCGCTGAGCATTTCCGGCGCATGCTGGTCGGGACCTGGCAGGGCGCCGGGGCCGACGATTGAGGGCATCGACAGGCTCATCGCACGCAATATGCGGCAAGGTCTGGGCAGCACCACGCGCGGACGGCTTGACTGTCCTGGCTGCGCCCGGTTTCCTCCAGGGCAGCAATGGGATACCGAAGGGTGCGAGCAGCCGAAGCAACGGGGATCGATTTGCCATCGCCATCCACAACACCAGCAAACGAGGCGAGCCTGCGCGCCGCCATCAAGATCGACATCGTTGTGATCGGCGCTGGCCAGGCCGGATTGTCCTCGGCCTACCACTTGCTGCAGCTCGGCCTCAAACCGGGCCGCAACTTCATCGTGCTCGACAGGAACGAGAAGCCGGGCGGCGCCTGGCAACACCGCTGGCCCTCGCTGACGCTGAGCACCGTCAACCGCGTGCACGACCTGCCGGGCATGGGCTTTACCGAAGTGGTGCCGGCGGGGGAGACCGAGGCCAAGGCGTCCGTCGCAGTGCCCGACTATTTCGCCGCCTACGAAGAACGCTTCCGGTTGCCCATCTACCGCCCGGTCACGGTCAAGGTGGCCTGCGACCGTTTCGAAAGGCTGCGGGTGGAGACGGATCGCGAAGCCTTCTCCGCGCGTGGCCTCATCAACGCCACCGGAACCTGGGAGAACCCGCAAATCCCCGACTATCCCGGTGCCGCGTTGTTCCAGGGCAGACAGCTTCATTCGCGTGACTACCACACAGCCGAGGAATTTGCGGGCCAGCATGTCATCATCGTCGGCAGCGGCATTTCCGCACTCCAGCATCTCGACGAAATCTCCAAGGTCACGACGACAAGCTGGGTCACGCGCCGTGAACCGCAGTTTCGCGAGACGCCGTTCACGCCGGAAGACGGCCGCGCAGCCGTCGCCATCGTCGAGGACAAGGTGCGCAACGGCCTGGTCCCGGGCTCCGTCGTCTCCGTCACCGGCATTCCCTGGACACCCGCGCTGCGGGCCGCCGCCGCGCGGGGCGCTCTGGAACGCCTGCCCATGTTCAGCGAGATCACCGCGCAGGGGGTGCGCTGGCCGGATGGCGCGGAGCAGAAGGCCGATGTCATCCTCTGGGCAACCGGCTTTCGCAGTGCACTCGACCATCTCGCGCCCCTGCAGCTGCGCGGGGAGAACGGCGGGATCGTCATGACCGGGCGCCTCGCCACGCAGGTGGAGAAGGACCCGCGCATCCATCTCGTCGGCTATGGCCCCTCCGCCTCGACCATCGGCGCCAACCGCGCAGGCGCGGCGGCGGCCCGGGCGCTTGCGACTTATCTCGACCTGTTGTGAACCCGGCGGAACTCCCGTCTTCCTGGTCCATCCTAAACCCGCCGATGCGGGCACTCGAAGACGGCCACTTCACCGGACGATACTTCGCCCACACCAGATTCGCCCTCGGCGAGAGGAAGGGAGACGCGGCATTGCGCTTGAGGATAGGGTAGGGCACCGTCATTCGAGCGAGATGGAGCGCCATGCCTCTTCAAAACCGCGTCACGCCCTTTGGCGAGATCGTCGCGCTGCCGCAGCGGGGCCTCTTTACCGGCAATCGGGGCATCCTTCACGATCCGGCGACGAAGACACTGCTTTCGAAGCGCTGGACGTCGAAGGCCTGGCTCATCTGCCTCTGTGATTTTCAGGATCGCCGGCGGCCGGTCATGGGGGGACGGAGCTGGACCGAACTGTTCTTCCTCGACGAGGCGGTCGCACTTGCCGCCGGCCATCGGCCCTGCTTTTTCTGCCGGCGGGGATCCGCATTGCACTTCCAGGCATGCTGGGCAACCGCGAAAGGCGAGACGCTGCCCTCCGCGGGCACGATGGACGCGGTCCTGCACGGTGAGCGCCTGGACCGCCGACGCAAGCGCCTGCATCCGATCGCCGGGCCGCTGGCAAAGCTTCCCGATGGGGTCGTCCTTGCGGCAGCCGGGCACGCCTACACGCTTCGTGGCGGTCTTGCCCATCGCTGGACAGTCGAAGGCTACGCGCCGCCGCAACACCTCGGCAAGGCGGACGCCCTGCTGACCCCGCCATCGACGGTCCTGGCGCTTGGTGCCGGCTATCGGCCCGTCTTCCATCCGTCGATTGGCTGAAAGCCCGATGCAGGCACTTTGGTCACAGCATGGTCACCGCGGTGTAATACGCCTGTCATGCTCGCTTTCTATGCGCTGGGAGGCAACGCACCGCTCAAGAGAGGTTCTCCCATGCGCAAACTCATCCTCGCCCTGGCATCGGCAACGTTCCTGGCCGGCGCCGCAAACGCTGCAACCGTCTATCCCATCGACCGGGCGACGATCCTCATCGGCTCGCCGTTCGATTTCAAGGTCGAATTCGATGCCGTGGTGAAGCCGGAAGACGTCAAGGTCACGGTCAACGGCAAGGATTATGCGGAGATTTTCGGCAAGGCCGCCGAATTCGTCGCGGAAGAGAAGGGCGCTGAGGACAAGGTGCTGGGGTCGGCGCTCATCCTGCGCGATCTCGCAATCGGCACGGCCGGCGCGTACAAGGTCGAGGTTTCCGCCGGCAGCGAAACGCAGTCGGTCAACTGGGATGTCTATGAGACTGTCGCCCAGCCGAAGGCGAAGAACATCATCTTCCTGATCGCCGACGGCCTCTCCGTCGCGCATCGGACCGGTGCACGCATCATGTCCAAGGGCATGACCGAGGGCAAGGCGAACGGCCGCCTGGCAATGGACGACATCCCGCCCGTCGCCTTCATCGGCACGTCTTCCACCCATTCGATCGCCACCGACAGCGCCAACACCATGTCGGCCTACATGACCGGCCACAAGTCGCGCGTCAACGCGCTCGGCGTCTACGCCGACCGCACGCCGGCCAGCCTCGACGATCCGAAGGTCGAGACCATTGCCGAGGCCCTGCGTCGGAACACCAAGAAATCCATCGGCATCGTCACCACTTCGGAGGTAGAGGACGCGACACCCGCTGCACTCGTCGCGCATACCCGCAAGCGGGCCGACAAGGCCGATATCGTCGGCATGATGCTCGACGTCAAGCCGGACGTGCTGCTCGGCGGCGGCTCGGCCTATTTCCTCTCGAAGGACGTGCCGGGCTCCAAGCGCAAGGACGACAAGGACTACATCGCTGAGTTCCGTAATGCCGATTATGCAATCGCAACCGACAAGGCCGAGCTTGACGCGGCCGCCGGTTCGAACCAGGAGCGCCTGCTTGGCCTGTTCCACACGGGCAATCTGGACGTGACGCTCGATCGCGAATTCCTCAAGAAGGGCACGGTCGACAAGTTCCCGAACCAGCCCGGCCTCGTCGACATGACCAAGACCGCACTCGACAAGCTCTCGAAGAACCCGGAGGGCTTCTTCCTGATGGTGGAGGCCGCCTCCGTCGACAAGATGAGCCATCCACTCGACTGGGATCGCGCTCTCGTCGAAACGATCGAGTTCGACAAGGCCGTGGGTATCGCCCGCGAGTTCGCCGAGAAGAACCCGGACACGCTGATCATCGTGACCGGTGACCACACGCATGGAGTCGCCATCATCGGCACGGTCGACGACGAGAAGCCCGGCGAAGAGATGCGCGAAAAGGTCGGCACCTATGACAGCGCCGGCTTCCCGAACTACGAGGACAAGGACGGCGACGGCTATCCTGATCGCATCGACGTCTCGCGCCGCCTGTTCCTGGCCGCCAACAACGGGCCGGATCACTACGAGACCTTCCGCCCGAAGCTCGACGGCCCCTTCGTCCCGGCCGTGCAGAACGAGGCGAAGGAATATGTCGCCAACGAAGCCTACAAGGACGTGCCCGGCGCGGTCTTCGTCCCGGGCAACATCCCGAAGGAAGACGACACGGGCGTGCATGCGGTCGATGACGTCGTGCTGCAGGCCGCCGGTCCGGGCTCCGAAGGGTTCCGCGGCTACATGGAACAGAGCGACGTCTATCGCGTGCTGGCCGACGCCTTTGCCCTCGGCGTGCCGAAGGATTGAGTGGCGTCTTGTGGACAGGCGGCCCGCGCCGCCTGTCCACAACCTTACAGATGAAAGAAGGAAGCCTGGTCATGACGAAGACAGACCCTGTGTCGCTCGAAAGGCGGGGCCTGCTCTTGACGCTCGCGGCCTTGCCCATGCTTGCCCTCCCCCGCATCGCCATGGCCGGCGAAACGCTCGGCTTTGGCGAGCTCTACAAGCGTTTCGGCGTCCTCGGTCTCGAATTCTCGGACAAGGTCAAACGGCTCTCCGGGCAGCAGGTGGCCGTGAAGGGCTTCATGGCGCCGCCGCTGAAGGCCGAGGCGAACTTCTTCGTGCTTACCGAAATTCCAATGTCGCTCTGCCCCTTCTGCTCCTCCGATGCCGACTGGCCGGACAATATCCTCGTCGTCTATCTCGCCGAGCGGCAGACCTTCGTGCAGTACAATGCGCCGATCGAGGCACAGGGTATGCTGGAATACGGGTCGTGGGTCGATCCCGAAACCGGCTTCGTCAGCCAGCTCCGCCTGCGCGGTGCCGCATTCGATACGGTCTGACGATGCTCGCGCTCGATATTGCCGACCTGGAGATGCGCTTTCCCGGCCTGGCTACGCCGGTACTCACCATCGAAAAGCTGCACCTTCCCGCCGGCGGCGGGCTCGCGATCACCGGCGCTTCAGGGTCGGGCAAGAGCACGCTGGTCAATGTTGTCACCGGGCTGGAACCCGCGACGAAGGGCTGTGTCCGCTGGGGAGAGATGGAGATCAGCCGCCTGTCCACAGGTCGGTGTGATGCCTTCCGCGCTGCCAATATCGGCCTCGTGATGCAGGATTTCCACCTTTTTCCCGGCCTTTCGGCCTACGAGAATGTCGTGCTGCCGATACGGCTTGCCCGGCGCCTGAAGCCGACCGATCGCGAGCGGGCCCTTCATCTCCTCGAAATGACCGGCATCGCCCGCCCGGGTCAACCTATCGAAACGCTGTCGCGCGGCGAGATGCAGCGCGTGGCCGTGGCACGAGCACTGCTGTCGAAGCCCGGCGTCATCGTGGCCGACGAGCCGACGGCCAGCCTCGACCGGCGCACCGGCGGCGAGGTGGCCGACCTCATTGTCCAGCTCGCTCGCACGGAAAGCGCCACGCTGCTCGTCGTGACCCATGACCCGGCCCTGGTGGAGCGCATCGGCCAGCACATCGTCCTTGACGGTGGCCGTATCCTCGAAGCTGCCGGCAAGGCGGAAGCGGCATGATCGGCTTCATCCTCGCCGACCTTCGCCGGTTCAAGGGCGGCGCGTTCGCCGTCATCATGCTGGTCGCCCTTTCCGTCGCCCTCAGCGTTGCCGTCACCCTCCAGGAACGGGCCGTGCGGCTGGGCAGCGCGCGGGCGGCGGAAAAGTTCGACCTCGTCGTCGGCGCCGCCGGCAGCGAGACGCAGCTTGCCTTGTCGGCCGTCTTTCTCCAGCCATCCCCCTTGCCGCTGATGTCTGGCGCCGTGCTGGAGAAACTCGCGCGTGATCCGCGCGTCTCCTTCGCCGCCCCCGTCGGCTTCGGCGATTCCGCGGATGGCCGGCCGGTCGTCGGTACGACGACGGCGCTGGTTGCCGCCCTGTCGCCGACACTTGCAGAGGGCACGGTCTTCACCCGCCTTGGCGAGGCGGTGGTCGGCGCCGACGTACCGATGCGACTCGGCGCAGAGATCAAGCCGATGCATGGGGCCGCCGATACCGGCGGCCATACCCATGTCGAGATCGCCTACAAGATACGGGGCCGCATGGCGCCAACCGGCACTGCCTGGGACCGCGCGATCCTCGTGCCGATCCAAGCCGTCTGGCAGCTGCACGGTATGGGAAGGGAGAACGACCACGGCCACACGGGCGAGGAAGCGGAAGGTTCTGCTGCAGAGGATCACGACCACGAAATCCACGTCGAGGCCGACGCGGCGCTTGACGAGGAGTTCGGCGCCGGGACGCGCGCCATTCCAGCCGTCCTCGTCAAGCCGAAGACCATGGGCGATGCCTATCGCCTGCGCCAGGAATATCGCAGCGAGACGACGCTCGCCGTGTTCCCCGCCGAGGTATTGACCCGCCTCTATGCGACGCTGGGCGATGCGCGCAGCCTGCTGCTTGCGATCGCCATCGGCACGCAGGCCATCGTCGTCGCCGCCATCCTGCTCGTCACGATCATGCATGTCGGCGCCCGCCGGCGGCAGATCGGCGCGCTGAGGGCCTTCGGCGCGCCACGACAGGCGGTCTTCGCGATCGTCTGGGGGGAACTGTTCCTGCTGCTCCTCTCCGGTTGTGCCCTCGGCATCGCCATCGGCTACGGCGCCGCGCAGGCCGTTTCCGCCACCCTCGCCGCCGCAACAGCCGTCCACATGCCCGTGGAATTCGCCAGGGCGGATCTTTCACTGGCAATCTGGTTCATGGTCGTCGCCGTGCTGGTCTCGATCGTGCCGGCACTCTCCGCGCTCCGCCTCAGCCCGGCAGCCGCCTTGAGGGCCTGACGCCATCGGCAGCAAGGGAGTCCGAAGGGGCAGAGCGGTGAAATGACCCCGCCCCTTCGGGATGGCTCTGCCGGCCGGTCAGATAGCCTCGCCGATGATCCGTGCGACCAGTGCCAGCGAGACCGCGCCGGCATCCGGATGACCGATGCTGCGTTCAGCGAGCGGGCGAGCACGACCGAGTTTGGGCGTCAGCGCGGCGGTGGCGCCGGCCGCTGCCGTCGCCGCAGATGCCGCGTCGATCCAGGCGGTTTTCAGCGACTTTCCGGCAGCAAACGACGCTTCCAGCGTCTCGACGAAAGGCACTAGGGCATCGACGAGGGTCTTGTCGCCGACACGAGCACGGCCAAGCCGCGTCACGGCATCAAGCGCAAGGCGCGCCCCTTTTACCACGGCAGCATCGTCGAGAGCAGCATCGTCGGAAAGCGCATTGCTCCAGGCGCGAAGCAAAAGGCCCCATATGGCGCCCGACGTGCCGCCCGCCCGGTCCGCCCAGGCGTCACCGGCAACAGCAAGTGTGCTCGCAGCACCCGCACCGGCAGCAAGCGCCTGTCCGACGGCGTCCTCGGCGGCAGCGGAGCCGCGGCGCATGCCTTGCCCATGGTCGCCGTCACCGGCCTGCGCATCGATGCGACCCAACTCCTCTTCCGCATCCTTCAAGCCTTTCGCGGCGAGGCCGAGAAGCCTTGCGACACAGGCCGCAGCCTCGCGCGAAGCGGCCGAGGACGGGCCGAAAGTCGGCACGGCATCGTCATTGACGATAGCGTCGGTGGCGGGCTCCGTGCGAATACCGTTGCCGCGCCGGAGGACCGGTGCATCGCAGGCCGCAGTCCAGTAGGTTTCCAACTCCGCGTCCAGCCACATCAGCGTCAGCGAACATCCCTGCATGTCGAGACTGGTAACGTATTCACCCGTCTCGGGCGCCACGATCTCCAGCCCCGCCTCCTTCAACAGCTTGGAAATCCGGGTCCAGAGGACGAAGAGCTCCTCGTATTTCGTGGCGCCGAGACCGTTCAGCACCGTGGCGACGCGCGTAACGCCCTGCGGGCGTTCGGCAAGAAGCCTTTCGACGAGCAACGCCGCGATATCCCCGGCCGGCACGATGGCCTCTTCGCGGATGCCAGGCTCGCCGTGAATGCCGAGGCCGAGCGCCATGCGGCCCTTCGGCACGGTGAAGAGCGGACCGCCCGCACCGGGCAAGGTACAACCATCGAAAGCGACGCCGAAGGAGACGGTTCGATCGTTGGCATGGCGCGTGATGCGCTCCACCTCGTCGAGAGAAAGCCCGGCTTCCGCCGCCGCGCCCGCGACCTTGAACACGGCAAGATCGCCCGCAATGCCACGGCGCTTCTCATGCGCCTCGGACGGCGCGCTCGCCACATCATCGGTGACGGGAACGATGCGCACGTCGATGCCCTCGGACCTGAGGCGTTCGGCAGCAACGCCGAAGTTCAGCACGTCGCCGGCATAGTTGCCGAAGCCGAGCAGGATGCCGCCACCGTGATGGGCCTGCCGGCAGACTCGCGCGACCGCCGCCGTCGAGGGCGAGGCGAAGACGTCGCCGGCAACCGCCGCGTCCGCCAAACCCGGGCCGACATAGCCGGCAAAGGCCGGATAGTGCCCCGAGCCGCCGCCAACAACGACCGAAACCTTGCCCTGCGATACCTGCGTCGCACGTACCACGCCGCCGCGCACGAGGCGCACATGACGGCTGTAGAGATCGGCAAAACCGGCGAGCGCGGTGGCCGCGAAATCCTCCGGTGCATCGAAGATGGTGGTCATGGTGATCGTCCTCGTCTTGCTGGATCGTCTTGTCAGCGGCGCGGCAGGATGCGCCGCAGGTAGTCGCGGTTGGCAGCCGAGACCGAAAGGCCGTCGCCGCCGTAGTGCTCGCAGAGGAAGGCGCTGCGGAAACCGTGCGCAAGCGCCATACGGATGGCAGCGCGGTAGTTGATGATGCCGGTCTCCAGCGGTGCAGGGTGGGTGATGATCGCCCCCGTTCCCGGATCCTCCGTGCGCGTATAGTTCTTGACGTGCCAGTACTTCGCGAAGGGCGCGACCTTCGCCATCATCTCCTGCCAGTGCTCGACGGGGCGGTGCAGGCGGATGAGGTTGCCGAGATCCGCGTTGATCCCGACATTCGGCAGGCCAACCGTCTCGACGAAGCGCACGCTGCTCTCGGCGGTTCCGAGATAGGTGTCCTCGTACATTTCCAGCGCCACCTCGATGCCGAGTTCCTCGGCATGGCGGCCGAGTGCGCGGATGCGCTCGAAGGCCTTCTGCCAGACGGCCGGATCATCGGGATTGCGCGGGCCGTCGACCGTCCAGAACCAGAGCGCCTTCTTCTGCTCGGCCGTCAGCGGCTCGAAGAGGCCGAAGGAGACAGCGGACGCGCCGATCGCCTTTGCCGTGTCGATGACACGGTGACCATAGGCGAGATGGGCATCGCCGTGGATCGGATCGATGACGCTGCGGCGGGAGGTGGAAATTGCCGGGATCGTCAGGCCGAGCGAACCCACCAGCGTCATGAACGTGTCGAGCCGTGCCGGCGAAAGGTCGGCAAGGCGCAGCCAGCTGTCTGTCGGGTCGAGCTCGGTGAAGCCGGCATCGACGACGTCATCGAGCGTTTCGGCCCATTCCTCGACGGACTGGTCCTGCACCGAGCGGCCGTCCGCCAGGAGGTTCGGATACTGGATCATCGCGGCCGCGATCGGCCAGGTTTCACGGGTCCATGCGGGCGCAGGAACGGTCATGGCAAACTCCTGATGGGGAATGAGTGGGGCACCGGCGGATCAGACCGTCGGCGTGCCGCCCTGCGAGGATTTGGGAACGCCGAACCGCCGCCGGCGCGAGACGCCGAGGAGCCAGAAGACGAGCGGCGAGAAGAGCAGCGCAAGACCGATCAGCATCAGCGTCGTCACCAGCCCGTTCGACCAGAAGACCGAAAGCTGGCCGCCGGACAGGAGCATGGACTGCCGGAAGGCATCCTCCGCCTTGTCGCCGAGCACCATGGCAAGAACCAGCGGGGCCAGCGGGTAGTCGAGCTTCTTGAAGACATAGCCGACGAGGCCGAAGAGAAGCACCAGCCACATGTCGCTGACGGCGTTGCCGACCTGGTAGGCGCCGGACAGGATGATCGCGACGATGATCGGCCCGATGATGGCGAAGGGCACGCGCAGGATCGACGCATAGAGCGGCACGGTGGCGATCACCAGCACCACGGCGACGATGTTGCCAAGATACATGGAGGCGATCAGGCCCCAGACGAAATCCGGCCGGTCGGTGAAGAGCGTCGGGCCGGGCGTGAGGCCCCAGATCATCAGGCCGCCCATCATGACGGCCGCGGTGGCCGAGCCCGGCACGCCGAGCGCCAGCATCGGCAGGAGGGCGGAGGTGCCGGCGGAATGGTCGGCCGTCTCCGGCGCCACGATGCCATGCGGATCCCCCTTGCCGAACTGCGACTTGTCGCGGGCCGAACGGCGGGCGACGCCGTAGCTCATGAAGGAGGCGGCCGTCGGCCCGGCGGGCGTGATGCCCATCCAGATGCCGATCAGCGTGGAGCGGGCGATGGTGAACCAGTAGCGCGGCATCTCGACCAGCGTGCGGCCGATCTCGCCGAGCTTGACGCGGGCCTTGATACCTTCGAAGCGCAGCCCCTCCTCCGTCGTCAGCAGCAGCTCGCCGATGCCGAAGAGGCCCATGACGGCGATCAGGAACGAGACGCCCTTGATGAGTTCCGGAATGTCGAAGGTCAGGCGCAGGTTGCCCGAAATCGTATCCATGCCGACGGAGGCGAGCGCGAAGCCGATCATCATGGAGACGAGCGTCTTGAACGGCGACTGGGCGCCCATCGAGATGAAGCTCGCAAAGGCGAGGAAATAGACGGCGAAATATTCCGGCGATGAGAAACGCAGCGCGAAATTGGCGACCCAGCCGGAGAGCAGCGTGATCATCACGACGCCGGCAAGCGCGCCGAGGCCGGCCGAAACGAAGGCAAGCGTCAGCGCGCGGCTTGCCTCGCCCTTCTTGGCCATCGGATAGCCGTCGAAGGTGGTGGCGACGGAGGAGGGTTCGCCGGGAATGTTGAAGAGGATGGAGGTGGTGGAACCGCCGAAGAGCGCCCCCCAATACATGCACGAGAGCAGGATGATGGCCGAGATGGGATCCATCGAGAAGGTGAGCGGCAGGAGCAGCGACACGCCGTTCGGCGCGCCGAGGCCGGGCAGCACACCAACCAGAATGCCGAGCGTAACGCCAAGCATCATGAGCAGGATGTGGTTGAAGCTCAGGATATGGCCGAAGCCATCCATGAGAAGACCGATATTTTCCATGTCTTTCCTCCGAAGACCGGCGCCTTCGCGCGGATCAGTAGATCCTGAAGAAGGCCTCGACCGGACCCTTCAGGAGCGGAACCTTGAAGCCGATCTCGAAAATGACGAAAAAGAAGAGGGCGACGCCGACGCCCGCGGCAAGGCTCGCCCACCACTTGTATCTGCCCTGGAAGGTCATCGTGCCGGCAATGTAGAGCGCCGTGCCGACATAGAGGCCGAGGAAGGTGGCGACCGCGGCGAAGGCGACGAGCGGCAGCAGGAAACCGAGCACGACCTTGAAGCGCGCCATGTCGACGAAGATCTCGCCGCTGCCGCGATGCTTGACGACAGCGTAGGCAAGGTTCATCGCGCTGCCGAAGACGATCAGGAGACCGATATAGAAGGGGAAATAGCCGGCATCCGGCCCCATCTCCGTCCAGCCCGCGCCGGCCTCGATCGAGCCGTAGGCGACGGCGATGCCGAAGGCGCCTGTCAGGAGTGCGACGCCCGTTTCCATGGCGAAACGGGAAAGCCCATTCGCGCTGTTCTCACGCATGGATCAGACCTTTCCGAAAGGGGTTGCGGATGCCGTGTCGGCATCCGCGCGGAACCTTGGGAGGTTCAGTTCGCAAGCCAGCCTTCGCGTTTCAGAACGGCGCTGACGGTGGCCTCGTCCTTCTTGATGAAGTCCGCAAACTCCGCGCCGCTCATATAGGTGCCGGACTGCGAGGTGTCGGCAAGATATTTCTGCCATTCCGGCGTCTCGGACACCTTCTTCAGGACATCCGCATAAAAGCTGACGATATCGGACTCGACGCCGGCGGCAAGCCACACGGTGCGGGGCATGGCGTAGTTGTCGATGGCGATGCCGCTGTCCTTGCAGGTCGGGATGTCGGCCCAGCCCTGGTCGCCGGCCACCTTCGCATCGCTCTTCAGCTTTTCCGATTTGAAGACGCAGACCGGCTTGACCATGCCGGCCTGCCACTGGCCGAGATTCTCGCTCGGATTGTTGACATTCGCCGCGACGTGATCGCCGGCGAGCTGGACGGCCGCCTCCCCGCCGCTCTTGAAGGGAACGTAGCCGATATCGGAACCGGTCGCCTCGTTGATCATGGAGGTAAGAATCTGGTCGACATCCTTGGACTGGCTGCCGGCAACCTTGAGCGCGCCCGGCGCCGCCTTGGCTTTCTCGACGAAGTCGGCAGCCGTCTTGATGTCGGACTTGCCGTTAACCCAGAGCACGAATTCGTCGGAAGCGAGCGCGGCGACCGGCGTCAGGTCGGCTGCGGTGTAGGGCACCTTGGCGCGCACGGGCAGCAGATAGGCATTGTTCGTGCCGAAGGTCAGCTTGTGGGCGTCGCCCTTTGCCGTCGCGGCATAGACGAAGCCTTCAGCACCACCGGCACTGCCCTTGTTCGTCACCACCACCGGCGCCTTCATCAGCTCGTACTTGGCAATGATCGACTGGATGGTGCGGGCGAAGATATCGGTGCCGCCGCCGGGGCCGGCCGTGACGACGAATTCGACGGGGCGCTCCGGCTCAAAGGCAAAGGCCGGCAGCGCGACCCCCGATGCAGCCGCGACGATGCAGGCAATGGTAAGGGACTTTTTCATCTTGCTCCTCCGTTGGGATGATCCCGGCACGAACCTCCTCCGTACCGGTATACCTCAAAATTTCGATCGATCAGGCGGCCGCCGAAAGCGCGGCAGCCTTTCTCGCCATGCGCGCGGCCAGAAGCAGCGCCTCGCGGCTCGCCCCGACATCGGCAATGCCCCTTCCGGCGATGTCGTAGGCCGTGCCGTGGGCCGGCGTGCAGAGCGGGAACGGCAGGCCACCCATCATGGTGACGCCCTTGTCGAAGCCCATGAGCTTCATCGCGATCTGGCCCTGGTCGTGATACATGGTCATGACCGCCTGGAAGCCGTCCTTCAGGGCGCGCAGGAAGACGGTATCGGCCGGGAACGGACCCTCGACATCGAAGCCCCGCGCCTTCGCCGCGGCGACCGCGGGCTCGATGATGTCGATCTCCTCCATGCCGAAGGAACCGCCGTCGCCCGCATGCGGATTGAGGCCGGCGACCGCGATCTTCGGATTGTCGTAGCCCGCATTCTTCAAGCAATTGCTGGTCAGCTCGATCTCGGCGAGGATCGCCTCGAGCGAAAGCGCCGCCGCCACGTCCTTCAGCGGAATGTGCGAGGTGACACGCGCATTCCAGACCTTTTCCAGCACGTTGAATTCGCGGACCTTTCCGGTGAAGCCGATGACGTCGGCGACGAAGCGGATCTCGTCGTCATAACCCGGATAGGCGTAGCGCATGGCCTTCTTGTTGAAGGGCGTGAAGCAGACGGCACCAGCCTTGCCCTGGTCGGCAAGCTGCAACGCTGTGCGGAAATTGGCGGTGGCAAAGGTGCCGCCGGCAAGCGTCGCCTCGCCGCGCACCACATCCGCCGGGTCGAGATGAGCAAGATCGATGAAGACATGGCGCTCGCCGCTCGCTGCACCGAAGGTCTCGAGCGTTGCGGTTTCCAGGTCGAGATCGATGCCAGCCGCCTTGGCGCCCTCATCGAGAATACGGCGATCGCCAATGACCACGAGATGGGCCGCGGCCTTGACATCGTCGAGCGCGATGATGCGGGCAGTCAGCTCCGGGCTGATACCGGCCGGATCGCCCATGGCGAGCGCGATAACGGGGCGCGCGTCTTTTGCGCTCTCGGTCATGATGAAACTCCTCCGCTGCATTCTGTATGCAGCTTTCATACGGCATCAAAAATGCCGCATCAAGTCTTTTGTATTCTGTATGCAGCATTTTTTGTTGACGCCACCGCCCGGGCTCTTCATGCTCGCACCAAATCGCCAACGCGGCCGGCGCCCTCGGGCTGGACTTGAAAGACGCAAGATCAAAGACATGGATGAGATCAGAAGCTTGGGGCTCCCGGAAGGCAACCTGCCGGAACCGATCCGCCGCACGGCCCTGCACGACACGCTCGTCAGCCGTCTGCGCGACATGATCATCGAAGGGCACCTCTCCCCCGGAACGCGCCTCAACGAAGGTCAGCTCGGCCAGATGCTCGGCGTCTCGCGGACGCCCTTGCGCGAGGCCATCAAATATCTTGCGAGCGAAGGTCTGGTCGAACTCGTTCCCAGCCGCGGCGCGGTCGTGAAGCGTTTCGGGGCAAAGGACGTCAAGGACATGCTGTCGGTCCTCGCCACGCTGGAGGAACTGGCCGGCAGGCTTGCCTGCGCGAGCGCGCGCGACGAGGAGATCGCGGGAATCCGCCGTCTGCACGATGACATGGTCCGGCATTACAAGGCAGGAGACCGCCTGGAATACTACAAGCTCAACCAGGCGATCCACACGCGCATCGTTGCCAGTTCCGGCAATGCCGCCCTCGCGGAGGTGCACGGCATGCTGCAGACCCGGCTGAAGCGCATCCGCTTCGTCGGCCATGAAGGTCCGGAGAAGTGGGCTGCCGCGGTCGGCGAACACGAGGAAATGGTGGCAGCGCTGGAAGCGCGCGATGCCGGCCGTTTGTCCGAAGTTCTCGGACGCCACCTGAAGAAGGCCTGGGAGCGCGTCAGCGAAACGCTGGAAGGCTCCAGCCGGTAGGAGCCGTCACCACCTTAACGGCCCCGGTGTTTCGCCCTACCCTGACGGCGGCGCCTCCCTTGCCGCTGCGCCCATGCGAGGCAAATCCGCGTCGAATTTTTCTTGCGGCACGCGCAACGCCGACAGCAGGTTCCAATTGCGGATCGGACCTCCACGGCACGGCTATCGCCAATCTGCAGCCCTGCCCTCCCCTCCCTCTTGCTCGACAAGACGGATCCACAAGCGGCCTCGACGTTCGAGCCCCATACGCGCAGCGATTTTACGGCTGGGCCGGCGATTTCTCGCATCAGCCGGCAACGCCTTGAAACACCTCACCAAAGCCACCCCGCGGTTGCCACCCACTGGCCCTTCCGGGCAAGGAAAATCGCGGCCCCGCAAATTTGATGGTTTACAATAGTAATACAATATGATGTTTTACCCGCGCTGCTGAGGAGCAGCTTTCTTTGGGAGGACATCATGAAATTCAAAATCGCACTCGCGAGTGCCACGATCCTTGCTGCCTCGATGTTCAGCGCCGCATCCGCCGCCGAGCTGACCGTGGGCTTTTCGCAGATCGGGTCCGAGTCCGGCTGGCGCGCCGCCGAGACGACGCTCACCAAGCAGCAGGCCGAGCAGCGCGGCATCGACCTGAAATTCGCCGATGCGCAGCAGAAGCAGGAAAACCAGATCAAGGCGCTGCGCTCCTTCATTGCGCAGGGTGTCGATGCCATTCTCGTCGCCCCGGTCGTGGCAACCGGCTGGGACGAGGTGCTGCAGGAAGCCAAGGATGCGGAAATCCCGGTCATCCTGCTCGATCGCACGGTCGATGCCTCTGAGGACCTGTACCTGACAGCCGTCACCTCCGACCTCGTGCACGAGGGCAATGTCGCGGGCAAATGGCTGGTCGACACCGTCGCCGGCAAGCCGTGCAATGTCGTCGAACTCCAGGGCACGACCGGTTCCTCGCCGGCCATCGACCGCAAGAAGGGCTTTGAGGAGGCGCTGGCCGGCAAGGACAACCTGAAGATCATTCGCAGTCAGACCGGCGACTTCACCCGCACCAAGGGCAAGGAAGTCATGGAAAGCTTCCTGAAGGCGGAAGACGGCGGCAAGAACATCTGCGCGCTCTACGCCCACAACGACGACATGGCCGTCGGCGCGATCCAGGCGATCAAGGAAGCCGGCCTGAAGCCGGGCACGGACATCCTCGTCGTCTCGATCGACGCCGTACCCGACATCTTCCAGGCGATGGCCGCCGGCGAAGCCAATGCCACGGTCGAGCTGACGCCGAACATGGCAGGCCCCGCCTTCGACGCGCTTGATGCCTTCCGCAAGGACGGCAAGGCACCGCCGAAGTGGATCCAGACGGAATCGAAGCTCTATACGCAGGCTGATGATCCGGCGAAGGTCTACGAGGAGAAGAAGGGCCTCGGCTACTGATCTCTCTGGAGCCCCGCATCCGGCCACCGGCCGGCGCGGCGCACTGCCAGGCCCGCCGCCTCTCCTGGAGGCGGCGGGCGGCCATCCACATCCGGGTCGGGATCATGCAGCCTGCCAGTTCCTACATTCTCTCGGCGACGGGGATCGACAAGATCTTTCCAGGCGCCAAGGCACTGAGCCGCGTCGATTTCTCTCTGCAGCGCGGCGAGGTGCATGCGCTGCTCGGCGAAAACGGCGCCGGCAAGTCGACGCTCGTCAAGTGCCTCACCGGCGCCTATCGCCGGGATGGCGGACACATCCTCGTCGATGGCGCCGACGTCGATCCGCAAAGCACGCTGGAGGCCCAGAATCTCGGCATCGGCACCGTCTACCAGGAAGTGAACCTGCTTTCGAACCTGACAGTCGCCGAGAACCTTTTCCTCGGTCGTCAGCCAAGACGTTTCGGTCTTATCGACACCCGCGAGATGAACCGCCGGGCGAGAGCGCTGCTTGCCGAATACGATCTCGACATCGACGTCACCGCCGAGCTTGCTGCCTATTCCGTCGCGGTACAGCAGGTCGTCGCCATCGCCCGCGCGGTCGACCTGTCGGGCAAGGTGCTGATCCTCGACGAGCCAACCGCCAGCCTCGACACGCACGAAGTGGCGATGCTGTTTGGCATTGTGCGTCGGTTGAAGGCGCGCGGTCTCGGCATCGTCTTCATCACCCACTTCCTCGAGCAGGTCTACGAGATTTCCGACCGCATTACCGTGCTGCGCAACGGCCAACGCGTCGGCACACGCGAGACGGCAGACCTGCCGCGCCGCGACCTGATCGCCATGATGCTCGGCCGCGAACTGGTGCAGGAAGTTTCGGCTGAACATGACGCAAAGGCCGAGGCCCGCGCGGTCCGCTTCCGCTTTCGCAATTTCGGCCGCAAGGGCCATATCCAGCCGTTCGACCTCGATGTCGGCGCCGGCGAGGTCGTCGGCATTGCCGGCCTGCTCGGCTCCGGCCGCACGGAAACCGCCGAGATCCTCTTCGGCGCCGAGCGCGCCGACAGCGGCACGGCGGAGGGCGACGGCCGGGCACTCGACCTCTCATCCCCCCGCGCCGCCATCCGCGAGAAATTCGGCTTCTGCCCGGAAGACCGCAAGATCGACGGCATCATCGGCGACCTCTCCGTGCGCGAAAACATCGCACTCGCCCTCCAGGCCCGCCGCGGCTGGGCGCGGCCGATCAGCCGTGGCGAACAGGACCGGCTGGCGGACCACTACATCAAGGCGCTCGACATCCGCACGAGCGATCGGGAGAAGCCGATCAAGCTGCTTTCCGGCGGCAACCAGCAGAAGGCGATCCTCGCCCGCTGGCTCGCCACCAACCCGGACTTCCTCATCCTCGACGAGCCGACGCGCGGCATCGATGTCGGCGCGCATGCGGAGATCATCCGGCTCATCGAATCCCTCTGCGAGAAAGGCATGTCGCTGATCGTCATCTCTTCCGAACTCGAAGAGCTGGTCGCCTATTCCAGCCGCGTCATCGTGCTGCGCGACCGGGCGCATGTCGCCGAACTCACCGGCAGCGCGGTCACCACGGACGGCATCGTCGAGGCGATCGCTACCTCCACCGGGAGGATCGACGCATGAACACGACCGTGAAAACCTACGCCATCAGGCTCTTTCCGCAGATCGCGGCGCTCGCCATCATCCTCCTGATGGTGTCGATCGCCTTTCCGGACTTCTTTCGCCTCGAAATGCAGAACGGCCGTCTCTATGGCAGCGTCATCGACATCCTCAACCGCGGCGCGCCGGTGGCGCTGCTGGCGATCGGCATGACTATTGTCATCGCCACCAAGGGCATCGACCTGTCGGTCGGCGCCATCATGGCGATCTGCGGGGCAGTGGCCGCCGCCTGTATCACGGAAGGTTACGGGCTGGTGGCGACGCTCACCATCACCATCGGCACAGGACTTCTCTGCGGCCTGTGGAACGGCGTCCTCGTTGCCGTGCTCGATATTCAGCCGATCATCGCGACCCTGGTGCTGATGGTCGCCGGACGCGGCATCGCCCAGCTCATCACCGAAGGGGCGATCCTCACCTTCAACGATGCCGGTCTCATCTTCATCGGCAGCGGCTCGTTTCTCGGCCTGCCCATGCCGATCGTCATCTGGCTCGTCTTCGGCCTTGCCGTGGCCATGCTCGTGCGCCGCACGGCGCTCGGCATGCTCATCGAGGCGCTCGGCGTCAACCGGCGCGCCTCCACGCTCTCGGGCGTCTCCACCGGCGTGCTGCTGATCGCCGCCTATGTGCTCTCGGGCCTCTGCGCCGCCCTCGCCGGCATCATCGCCGCCGCCGATATCCGTGGCGCGGATGCCAACAATGCCGGCCTCTGGCTGGAGCTCGACGCGATCCTCGCGGTCGTCGTCGGCGGCACCTCGCTGCTCGGCGGGCGCTTCTCCATCGCCGCCTCGCTGCTCGGCGCCCTCATCATCCAGTCGATCAACACCGGCATCCTCTTGTCCGGCTTCCCGCCCGAGTTCAACCTGATCATCAAAGCGGCGATCATCGTTCTGATCCTCGTCATCCAGTCGCCGCGCGCACAGTCGGCCTTCGTCTTCCTCTCCCGCGCGCAGGCGGCGGTAAGCAAGACCGGCGAGGAGACGAAATGAACCCGCGTTATCTTCCCCTCACCGCTACGATTGCGATCTTCCTCATCGCCTATGCCGTCTGCTTCGCGCAGTACCCCAACATGCTGTCGACGCGGGTGATCGGCAACCTCCTGACCGACAATGCCTTCCTCGGAATCGCGGCGGTCGGAATGACCTTCGTGATCCTGTCGGGCGGCATCGATCTATCGATCGGTGCGGTCATCGCCTTCACGGGCGTGCTTCTCGCCGTGCTGTTGCAATCGACGGCGATCCATCCGCTTGCCGCCTTCGTGCTGGCGCTTCTCATCACCACCGCCTTTGGCGCTTCGATGGGCGCGATCATCCATCACCTCGAAATGCCGCCCTTCATCGTCACGCTCGCCGGCATGTTCCTGGCGCGCGGCATGGCCTTCGTGCTGTCGATCGATTCCATCCCGATCAAGCACCCCTTCTACGCCACCCTGAAGAGCGCCTACTACAAGCTGCCCGGCGGCGGGCGCATCACCCTCATCGGCGGGCTGATGCTCCTCGTCTTCGCTGCCGGCATTCTGATCGCCCACCGCACCCGCTTCGGCGCCAACATCTACGCGCTCGGCGGCGGCACGGCGACGGCACGGCTGATGGGCGTGCCGATCGGGCGCACGACAGTGATGATCTATGCCCTTTCCGGTTTTCTTGCAGGGCTTTCCGGCATCGTCTTCTCGCTCTACACCTCTGCCGGTTATTCGCTTGCCACCGTCGGCGTGGAGCTCGACGCGATCGCCGCGGTCGTGATCGGCGGCACACTGCTGACCGGCGGCTCCGGCTTCGTCGCCGGCACATTGGTCGGCATCCTCATTCAGGGCCTCATCCAAACCTACATTACCTTCGATGGATCGCTGTCGAGCTGGTGGACGAAGATCTTGATCGGCCTGTTGCTGTTCGCCTTCATCCTGCTCCAGAAGGGCCTGATCCTCGTGGCGGATCGGCGGAGGCGACATGCCTGAAACGCATCCTGCCGCCTTCGCCCGTATCCGAAACCCCGACGGCTAGGCGGGGACGAACCGGTGCGCAAGAAGGGCCTGCTCGAAACGATGATGAACGGACCCGTGGCCAGCACCAGCCACTCGCAGGTCGTGGGCGAACTCGGCAGGGCGATCGTCGCCGGCGAATTCGCGGTTGGCGCCACGCTGCCTGGCGACGCGGAACTCGAGGCCCGCTTCGGCGTCTCGCGCACGGTGCTGCGCGAAGCGATGAAGACGCTGGCAGCCAAGGGGCTCGTCGTTCCCCGCGCCCGCATCGGCACGCGCGTCACGGCAAAGACCCAGTGGAACCTCTTCGACAGCGACATTCTTACCTGGCACTTCGCCGTCGGTGTGGACGAGCAGTTCCTCGTTCACCTCAGCGAGATCCGCCTCGGTTTCGAGCCACAGGCCGCCGCCCTCGCCGCCCGCCACGCGAGCGAGACCGACATCAACCAGATGATGCTACTTGCCGTCGCCATGGGCGATCCGGCCCACACACCGGAAACCCTGGCGCTCGCCGATCTTCGTTTCCACCTCAGCGTGATCGACGCCGCGCGCAATCCTTTCATGCGTACGGTGGGCAGCCTCATCGAGGCAGCGCTGGCCGGCATCTTCAAGCTCTCTTCGCCCGCCGCCGACCAGATCAAGATCGGCGACGTCGCCGCGAGCCATATGCGTATCGTCGAGGAAATTCGCCGGCGCGACGAAGACGGCGCCCGGCGTGCCATGGAAACGGTTATCCGCGTCGGCCGCAACCGCCTGACGGACACGCTGGCGCGGAAGCAGCCGTAGCGCTCAAGTCCCGCCATTAGAACGTCATTGCCCCATGCGCGCTTGCCACCGCCTTGCGCAAGTCCTCGATCGCGCCGTTGGATGCCGTGGGACGCTCCTTGCCCTCCAGCTCGTGCGGCATCTTCCAGCCGGGATCGACGCCTTCCATGTTGGGCAGTTCGTGAGCGATACCCTTGTGGCAGTCGATGCAGGTCGCCTTGCCGGGCAGGAGGAACTTGGCATGGATGTCCGCCGCACGCTGGGTCTGCTTGGTGAAATCCATCGCCACGGAGGAATGGCAGTTGCGGCATTCCAGACTGTCATTCGCCTTCAGCCGCGCCCATTCGTGCTGGGCAAGCTCCAGTCGCTTGTCGAGGAATTTCTCGCGCGTGTTGATCGTGCCGAAGATCTTGCCCCAGACCTCCTTCGATGCCTGCATCTTGCGGGCGATCTTGTCGGTCCACTCATGCGGCACATGGCAATCCGGACAGGAGGCACGCACGCCGGAGCGGTTGGTGAAATGCACCGTATTGGTTAGTTCCTGATAGACGTTGTCCCGCATCTCATGGCACGAGGTGCAGAATGTCTCCGTGTTCGTCAGCTCCAGCGCCGTGTTGAAGGCACCCCAGAACATGACCCCGCCGACAAAGCCGCCAAGCGTCAGGAAGGCGAGGCTGAGCGTTGCCGCGGGCGTGGTCAGCATGGTCCAGACCCAGGCGATCAGTGCCTTGATGCGCGCCACCATCACTCGCTTCCCGCCTTTGTGACACCCATCTCGCTCATGTCCTTGAACGTGTTCTCGACGAGCGGCTTCCTGTCGGCCTGCGGCACATGGCAGGCGGTGCAGAAATAGCGCCGCGGCGAGACGTCCGCGAGCATCTGGCCCTCGCGCGTCATGTAGTGGGTGATGCTGATCATGGGCGCGCCGGCATCCTGCGAGAATTCACGCTTGTGGCAGGAAAGACAGCGGTTGGCATTGACCGACAACTGGTAGCCGTCGATCGAGTGCGGGATGACCGGCGGCTGTTCCGGGTAGGCGCGCATGCGCCTGATATCGTCGACGATCCATTTCGGCAGGGGATCGGCCGGCAGGGTCTGCATCGCGTCCCCCTGCGGGCCGGAAAGCTGCGGCACCATCTGCGCCATGGCCCCGGTGGCAAGCACCGCGACGCCGATCGCGGCGAAAATCCATCCGGGGCTCGGGGTCAGGCGACGGGTTCGATCTTGACTGCGCATTTCTTGAAATCCGTCTGTTTCGAGATGGGGTCGGTGGCGTCGAGCGTAACCTTGTTGATGAGCTGGCTGGCATCGAACCACGGCACGAAGATCACGCCCGGCGGCATGCGGTTGCGCCCGCGCGTCTCGACGCGCGAGCGGATCTCGCCGCGCCGGGAGATGATGCGGATTTCCGATCCCTGGTTGAGGCCGCGCTTGCGCGCATCGTCGGCATTCATGAAGCAGCGCGCGCCGGGGAAGGCCTTGTAGAGCTCTGGCACGCGCATGGTCATCGAGCCGGAATGCCAATGCTCCAGCACGCGTCCCGTGACGAGCCAGGTGTCGTACTCGTTGTCGGGGGATTCGGCCGGCGGCTCGTAGGGTACGGCGATGATCGCCGCCTTGCCGTCCTTGTTGCCGTAGAATTTCACCCCTTCGCCGGCCTTCACATAGGGATCGTAACCCTCACGGTAACGCCACAGCGTCTCCTTGCCGTCGACCACCGGCCAGCGCAGACCGCGCACCTCATGATAGGTGTCGTAAGGCGCAAGATCGTGGCCATGGCCGCGGCCGAAGGCAGCATACTCCTCGAACAGCCCCTTCTGCAGGTAGAAGCCGAACTGCTGCGCCTCGTTGTTGGCGTGGTCGGGACTGATCTCGCTGACGGGAAACTTCGCCACATCGCTCTCGGAAAACAGCACCTGGTAGAGCGTCTTGCCCTTGTAGGCGGGGTTGGCCGCCAGGATCTCCGCCGGCCAGACCTCGTCCGTGGTGAAGCGCTTGGAGAACTCGACCATCTGCCAGAGATCGGACCGCGCCTCGCCCGGCGCTTGCACAAGCTGATGCCAGACATGGGTTCGTCGCTCGGCATTCCCGTAAGCGCCCTCCTTCTCCACCCACATGGCGGCTGGGAGGATGAGGTCCGCGCTCATCGCCGTGATCGTCGGATAGGCATCCGACACGACAATGAAGTTCTCCGGGTTGCGATAACCCTTGTAGGTCTCGTTCGAGGTGTTCGGACCGGCCTGGACGTTGTTGTTGACCTGCACCCAGTAGAAATTGAGCTTGCCGTCACGAAGCATGCGGTCCTGCTGGACGGCGTGGTAACCAGGCTTTTCCGGGATGAGCCCGTGCGGCACGCGCCAGATTTCTTCTGCATGCTTGCGGTGTTCCGGGTTTGTCACCACCATGTCGGCCGGCAGGCGGTGGGCGAAGGTTCCGACCTCGCGCGCCGTGCCGCAGGCCGACGGCTGGCCGGTCAGCGAGAACGGGCTGTTGCCGGGCTCGGAGATCTTGCCCGTCAGAAGATGGAGGTTATAGACCATCTGGTTCGCCCAGACGCCGCGCACATGCTGGTTGAAGCCCATGGTCCAGAGCGACATGACCTTGCGGCCCGGGTCGGCATAGAGCTCGGCGAGTTGCTTGAGGAAGCCGGCCTCGACGCCGGTCATCTCGACCGCCTTTTCCAGCGTGTATTCGGCAACGAAGGCCTTGAAGGCCTCATAGTCCATCGGTTCCGTCTTGCCCGGATCGGCGGAATTGGCCGCCTTGACCTCCACCGGGTCGTCCGGCCTGAGGCCATAGCCGATATTGGTGACGCCGCGCACGAACTTCGTGTGGTTGCGTACGAAATCCTCGTTTACCCGGCCGGACTGGATGATGTGGTTGGCGATATAGTTGAGGATCACCAGGTCCGTGCCCGGCTTGAAGACCATCGGGATGTCGGCAAGGTCCATGCTGCGATGGGTGAAGGTGGACAAAACGGCCACGCGCACATGCTCGTTGCCAAGCCGCCGGTCGGCGATGCGCGTCCACAGGATCGGGTGCATCTCCGCCATATTCGAGCCCCAGAGCACGAAGGCATCGGCATGCTCGAAGTCGTCGTAGCAGCCCATCGGCTCGTCCATGCCGAAGGTGCGCATGAAGGCGACGGCGGCAGAGGCCATGCAGTGGCGGGCGTTCGGGTCGAGATTGTTCGAGCGGAAGCCGGCGCGCATCAGCTTGGTCGCGGCATAACCCTCGAAGATCGTCCACTGACCGGAACCGAACATGCCGACAGCGGTTGGCCCCTTTTCCTTCAGCACCTTCTTGGCCTGGTCGGCCATCACGTCGAAGGCCTCTTCCCAGGTCACCGGCTCGAACTCGCCGTCCTTGGCATAGACGCCGTTTCGCTTGCGCAGAAGCGGCGCTGTCAGGCGGTCCGTACCGTACATGATCTTCGACAGGAAATAGCCCTTGATGCAGTTGAGACCGCGATTGACCTCAGCCTGCATGTCACCGTGCGTGGCGACGACCTTGCCCTCCTTGACGCCCACCATGACGCCGCAGCCGGTGCCGCAGAAGCGGCAGGGCGCCTTGTCCCATTTGATCTCCAGCGCGCTCACCCCGCCCGGAACCGGCTGGGCGGCAGCAGGCAGCACGATGCCTGCCGCCGCCGCCGCAACGCCCGCCGCCTGGGCCTTCAGGATGTCACGCCGCGTCAGTTCGCTGCCCATGCACCTCGTCCTCTTCCAATTCGACATGCTCGAAAACCATGTTCGCCGCGATCACGCCGTCGAGGACGGAGATGCGCATCAGCGTATCCCCGAGCACACCGGTGTTCGGCCCCTCTATGACGACGACGATCTTGCCTTTGTCCGCACCGTGCACCTCGACATTGTCGATGGTCGCAAGTGTCGCCAACACGCTGTCAAGCGCGCCCGGCTTCGTGGCGACCACAGCGCTGGAGATATGATGGCGCCGCTGTTCAGACATGGGCGGCCTCCGCGCCTCGCGGCGCGGTCGCAACCGCGCCGACGGGACAGACGGAAATGCAGGCGCCACAGCCCGTGCAGGCCTCGGCCGTCAGCTCCGGCACGAACGGCCCGCCACGCACCGGCCGAAAGCGAATGGCGCCGGTGGGACAGGCGTCACGGCAGGCCTGGCAATCAACCCCCTGGAACGGCAGGCAGGAAGGCCCGATGGCAACGGCATGATCGAAGCGGGCGGCAAGCCCATCGGTGAACACCGGCTCGGGACAGCTTTGCGCGCAGGCGCCGCAGAAAGTGCATTCCGCCACGGAAAAATCGAGAAGAGGCACCCCATCGACAAGACCGACAATGCCGGTCGGACAGTGTTCGACGCATTGCCCGCAGCCCGTGCAGGCTGCAAGCCCGCCTTCCGCAATCCCGGGCGGGCGAATACCGGCGACCGCGGCGCGCCTGCCACCGCTCAGAAACATCCGCCTGGAAAGGACTTGCTGCGTCATGACCGTCCCTCAATGACCGGGCGGACCCGGCGGGCCGTAGAGGATCTGAAACATCCAGACGAGGAAACCATAACCGCCGACCACACCGACAGCGACGATCGGCCAGATGCCGAAAGCAAGAACAAAGAACGTAACAAGCTCCCGTCGCCGTCGAGATACGGGTTGTTGCGGCGTCAGTTGTTCCGGGGCGACCTCAGACAAGGAACATGTCCTCCGATACCATTCAGTGCCGCAATACTAGCATTGCCCCCCTAAAAATAAAGTGAAATAAACATTTCTATTTTACTCAAGAATACTTTTGCGCAATATCAATTGTCGATATATTCGTACAGATATAACGATTCAAAGAATTTCTTATAAAATGAATGAAAAATACAGAATTAAATCTCACGATCCGAGACAAATATTAGAAATTTGTCATTTCAGAGGAAAAACTATTCGCGGGGAAACAGGGTTTCTGGCCTGTCTTGGAGGAGCACGTCGCAGCTGCACCCCGGCAAACATCCGCCAGGCAGGGTGGCCATTCCGAATTCGCCCCCAGGCATATTTCACCTCGCGGGTGCTCGTGGTGCCAGAAGGACAGGAGGCTGGACGTTGGAGCAAGGCCTTTGCTGTCGCACGAATCCGCAGGCCGACTGAAGCCAGCGACCTTTCCATTCACGGCAATCCCGCTGATCGCATCGATCGGCGAGGGCACGCGCTCTTCAAACGCGAAGATCGTTCGCGAGCGTTTCGATGTCGCCGAGATACCGCCGCAAACGGGCGGGATTGTCGGGAAGCTCCGGTCGCGCGGCCGCCCAGCCGATATAGGTGAGCGCGCGCAGCAGCAGGAACAGCGGCAGGTGCTGGAAATCCGGTTCCGCCTGCGGCCGGACGGCAGTGTAGCCTTCCAGCAAGGCCCCGCGCAGCTGCGGGTAGTCCGGCTCGTGCCGGTTGCGCAGCAGCGCGGTTGCCAGATCGAACAGCCGGAAACCGAAGCCGCAGTCGTCGAAGTCGATGAAGGCGACTGCGCCATCCGCCACGAGGACGTTTTCGCGCACGAGGTCGGCATGGATCAGGCCGTAGTCCAGACCTGGCGCCAGCGCCGAAAGCCGCGGCAGCAGACGGTCCCGCAGGCGCGCAAGGTCATCCCGCTGCGTCGGCGCAAGCAGCGGGCAATCCCAGAACCGGCCCCAGAAGGGCGATTCCCCCAGCAACCCTTCGACATCCCAGGCCGGGCGCTCAAATCCCGCCGCCCGCACGAAACCATCGGCTACGTCATGAAGGCGCGCCATTTCCTGCCCGATGACGCGAAAGAGCGCCGGCAGGTCGCGGCCGGTACGCGGAAGCGGAGCTCCGGTATCGCCGAGCGGCTCGCCCTCCATCCAGCCAATCAGATCGGCATAGTGCGGAGCAGAGCTCTCCGGAGAAGGCAGGACGGCGAGCAGGCTGCCATCCGCCGCGGCGATCGGCAGCGGCACGGCGATGCCTCTCTCACGCAGCACCGCCATGAAGGCGAGTTCGGAGGCAAGCGCCACGGGCGAATGATAAGCAGGGCGGTGCAGCCGCAAGGCCGCCGGACGGCCATCCCGCAGGCGGACCTTGAAGACCGCGTTCTCGCGGTATTTCAACAATTCAGGCACCTGGTCCGGCAGGTCCCAATGCGCAATGGCGCTCGCCGCCCGTGCCGTCAGGGTTGCGATCATGTCGTCCATCGCGTCACAGCCCACCCAGCACGTCGTCGAGCGCCGCCAGCATCAAATCGGCATTCTCCCGGGAGAAGGGCATGGGCGGGCGGATCTTGGTGGCGTTCTGGTGGATGCCGAGCTTGCCCATCAGCACACCACGCTCGCGCATGCCGTTGACGACCCGCGTGGCGATGTCCGAGGCGGGCGTCTTTTCCTGCCGGTCGAGCACCAGTTCGGCCCCGAAGAACAGGCCGCTGCCGCGCACATTGCCGATCAGCGGGTGTTTGTCCGCCAGCTTCTGCAACCCCGCGCAGGCATAGGCGCCGACATGAAGCGCGTTCTCCTGCAGCTTCTCCTCCTCCAGCACGTCGAGCACGGCCATCGCCGCAGCGCAGGATACCGGATTGCCGCCAAAGGTGTTGAAGTAACGAAACGCCTTTCGAAACGCATTCAGCGTTTCGGATGCGGCGATGACACCACCGACCGGATGGCCATTGCCCATCGGCTTGCCGAGGGTGACGATATCAGGGAGAATGCCGGCCTTCTGGTGCCCCCAAAGATGGGTGCCGGTGCGGCCGAAACCGGGCTGCACCTCGTCGCAGATGACAAGGCCCCCGGCCTTCCTTGCCGCCGCGACGGCGGGCGCCAGGAAGTCTTCCGGCAGGTCCGGAAAACCCTCATTGGCGAAGAACGGATCGATGATCAGCGCGGAAAAGCCGAAGGGACTTTCCTGCAGCGAGGCGATTGCCGCCTCCACCGCAGCGGCCCAGGCCTCGGCAAAGGCCTTGCCGCCCTCCCCGCCGAGCGGACGATAGGCATCCGGCGCCGGCACATGGCGGACATGGCCACCGTAGCCGCCGACCGGCGGCATGCGCGTCGACAGCTGCGAGACCGCAGTCGTGTTGCCATGATAGGTGAAATCGGTGGCGATGACGCCCGTCCTGCCGGTCACCGCCTGCGCCATGCGCAAGGCCACGTCGTTGGCCTCGCTGCCGGTGCAGGTAAGGATGGCCGTGTCGAGGCTCCTGTCGAAGGTCGCCGTCAGCCGCTCGACATAGTCAAGAATCCCTTCATGCAGGTAGCGTGTGTGGGTATTGAGCGTCGAGGCCTGCTGGCAGATCGCCTCGACCACCCGCGGATGGCAATGGCCGACATGCGGCACGTTGTTGTAGCAATCGAGATATTTGCGCCCGTCCGCATCCCACAGAAAGACGCCCTCGCCTCTGACCAGATGCACCGGGTCGTCATAGAAGAGCGACATGTTGCGGCCGAGCAGCTGCTCGCGGCGGGCGCGCAGGGCTTGTGCGCCGGTCATTCTAGCGCCCTTCCGCCGCACTGAGGCTGGCATCCAGCGCCGAGACGATCTTCTCTAGATCAGCGGCCGTGATGACGAGCGGCGGCGAGATGATGACATTGCTGCCCGACGTGCGGACCATCACGCCTTCATCATAGGCAACATCGTAGACCTTCTGCACCACATCCTTGGCGGCTGCACTCTTCTTCTGGCCGTCGGAGACGAGCTCCAGCGCCGCCATCAGCCCCTTGCCGCGCACATCGCCGACCAGTTCGTGTTTGGCCTTCAGCCCCTCAAGACCGGCGATCAGCTCGACACCGCGTGCGGCTGCATTGGCGGCGGTGTCGACGCGGGCGGTTTCCTTCAGCGTCGCCAGTGCCGCCGCCGCGCCGACCGGATGGCCGGAATAGGTATAGCCGTGACCGATGGCGCCGAAGGAATCCTTGTTGGCTTCGAAGGCATTGACAACCTTGTCGGCGATCATCACCGCACCGAAGGGGAAGTAGCCGTTGGTGATCGCCTTGGCGGTGGTCATCATGTCGGGCTTGACGCCCCAGCCGCGCGAGCCGGTCCAGGCCCCGGTGCGGCCGAAGGCGGTAATGACCTCGTCAGCGATGAGGAGAATGCCGTGCCTGTCGCAGATGGCGCGCATCAGCGGCATGAAAGTCTCGTGCGGCACGATGACACCGCCGGCGCCCAGCACCGGCTCCATGATGAAGGCGGCGATGGTGTCGGCGCCCTGGAAGGCAATCTCGTCCTCGAACTGGCGGGCGATCGCCTGGGCGATTTCATCCGGGTCGCTGGTGTTGAAGGGGTTGCGGTAGGGATAGGGCGCGGCAAGATGGAAGACGCCGGGCAGCAGCGGCTCGTAGTTGCGGCGGAAATTGGCGTTGCCGTTGACCGAGGCGCCGCCGAAATGCGTACCGTGATAGCCTTTCTTCAGCGCCACGAACTTGGTGCGCTCCGGCTGACCGTTGATCTTGTGGAACTGGCGCGCGAGCCTGAGTGCCGTCTCGACGGAATCCGAGCCGCCCGAGGTGAAGAAGGCGCGGGTAAGGCCGTCCTCCTTGAAGAACGCCGCCAGCTCATAGGACAGTTCGATCAGCGGCGAATTGGTGGTGCCGCGGAAGGTGGAATAATAGGGCAGTTCGTCGAGCTGGTCGCGGATCGCCTTCTTCACCGGCTCGCAGGAATAGCCGAGGTTGACGTTCCACAGGCCACCGACGGCATCCAGCACCGTCTTGCCGTGGATATCCACCACCGAAACGCCCTCGCCTGCATTGATGATGCGCGGGGGCTTGGCCTGCATTTCGGCCGGATGCGCCATGGGGTGCCAGAGATGGCGGGCGTTGTTCTCGATCAGGAAGTTGGAATCGCGCATGGGATATCCTTTCAAAGTCCAAGCATGTTCAGCGCCTGCGCGTAGCTTTCGGCAGGCCGGGTCACGTCGAAATGCACATGGGGAAGGCCGATGGCCACCGCACCCTCTATGTTCTTCTTCTGGTCATCGACGAAGACACAGTCGGCGCGGGCAAGCCCCAGTTCCGCCAGCACCTGTTCGTAGGCGCGTGGATCGGGCTTCAGGATCTTCGTGTATGTCGCATCGACGATGACATCGAAAAGGTCGATCAGCGGAAAGCGCTTGCGAAAGCTTTCGCCGTAGAAAAGGTCGAGTTCGTTGGAGAGGATGGCGAGCTTCAGCCCGGCCGCCTTGGCTTTCAGGATCGCATCGCGCGCCTCGGGGCGTAGGACAAGCTCGGGATCCGCCCCGCGCGCCCGCTGCACGAAGGTCTTCATGTCCGTCCAGTCCTCGCCGAGCAGCGCGCCGACCTCCTGCGTGCGCGTCATCCAGTAGTCGCGCTCGGTGATTTCTCGCGCCTGCAGCGATACCCACAGAGGGTCGGTAGCGGGGTCGAACGGGCCGCGCCAGGTCAGCGTACCGGCCGGCAGGCCGAGCGCACGCTCGGTAACGTCGTGCGTTTCGAACAGCGTGCGGGTGACGACACCGCCGAAATCGAGGATCAATGCCCGCTGCGCTTCCGTCATGCCGCCTGCCCCTTCTCGACGATGCCTTCGGTGACCCAGCGGTCGAAAACTTCCAGCGCCCTTACGGCGAAGTCAGGAGCATTGATGTGCGCATCAACCTCTTCGAAGGCGACCGAGGCCGGCATGGCACGGCGCATCTCGTCGAGGAAGGCATCCAGCGCATCCGGTTCATGCAGCGGCTCGCCCTCTCGGTCCCATTCCTGGATGCCTTGCGTCGGCAGCAGGAAGGCGACCGGCGCACTCGCGCCTCCCAGCTTGGCGGCGACCACGCGGGCAACTGCGCGGCGCTCATCGGGCGAGACGGTGACGGAGGCGATCAACCGGTTGTGTGCATGATAGGGCCGGCCGGCGAAGCGATCCGGCGTCTCCTGCCAGGCGGGCATATCCACCATGTCGACCGCGCCGGGCGCGACAATCTGCGGAATGCCGGCGCGGCCTGCATTTTCCATACGGTCGGGCCCGGAGACGGCGACCGAGCCGTTCTGCGCATTGGTCACTTCCTGGATGCAAAAATCGAAGACGGCGGCAAAGCCTCCCTGCGCCGCGACCGCCTCATAGGCACGCCCGCCCATGCCTGTGGAATGGAAGACGGCAACGTCGTAGCCGCGCCGCTCCAGCTCCGGCTTCAGCACCTTCATATAGCTGAGGCAGGAGGAGCCGAGCGAGGTCATGCCGACCAGCGGGCGCTGGCGGCCGGGTCGCTCACCAGCCTTGGCAGCGCCGACGACCGCGCCCGACGCCTGCGACAGCACCGCCCGGCAGATCGGATTGAGACCATAGAGCCCACCCGCCCACAGGATCATCATCAGGTCGGGCGCGATGCGCTCCGGCGGCAGGAGATGGGAATAGGCAATGGTGGAGACGATGAACTTGGGCACACCGAGCGGCAGCACGGCTGCGACATCGAGCGCAAGGTCGGTGCCGAGCGAGCCGCCAAGCGCGATCATGCCGTCCACCTCTCCTGCATCAGAAAGCCGGCGCACCAGCGCCGCCGCGCCCCTGGCCATCAGCGCCATAGCGGTGTTCTCGTCGCCGCTGCTGGTGATCGCCTCCATGGTGGTGTCGGCAGCGGCGGCGATGTCATGCTTGGAATGGCCCGGCACATAGGGCGGGTCGCCGAGCACGCTGACATCGACCAGAACGGGAACGCCACCGGCCTTGCCGATGACCTCGGCCATGAACAGCAACTCCTCGCTCTTGGTGTCTCCGGTGCCGATCACCAGAATATGGGGCAGACGGGCGCTGGCGCTCATCGACCATTCCTCCTCGATTGAATGGCGGAACCGACCTTCCGGCCGACCTGATAGAATGCATTGGAACCAACCGATGCGTGGCCCGGCGCCCGGCGCCCCTGCACGAGAAGATACCCGGCGCCCGCTATCCGCGTCAGCCCCCTCCCCACGTCCTTCACGGACATGGCGTCCCGACCCATGCTGGCTATGGCACTCATTCCCGTTCGCTCCCCGTCAAGCCTGGCTCCCCTCAGGCGCTGTCGCGCGGTGTCACGACAGATACTTAACATGCGAATTAATCTGGCAGGAAGTTTGATCGTTTGCAAGTCTATATTTGAAGCTGTGGTTTGTATATTGAACCGTTGGAATCCGTTCTGCTTTTCCGATCCAGGCTCCTTCAAGCGGAAGCGACCAAAGGGACGCGGCCGATAACCGGGGCACCCTTGACAGAAATCACCTCTTGATTAACGTGTTAATTAACTGCAATCCGGCACATCTGCCCCGGCGCATACGCGCGCCTATCGGCACAACATACCGACAAGACATTGCAAATCGCAGGGCAAGCATCGAGAAATGCGCAACGCAAACAGGGAGCAAGACATGGATAGCGAAGAATTCCGCCGGTGGTCGCGCACGGTAGCCGATTGGGGCGCCGACTACCGGGCGGGCCTGCGCGACCGGCCGGTGCGGGCGCAGACGAAGCCTGGCGACATCGCCAGGCAGATCGCCGATACGGCCCCGGAAGGGGGCGAGGCGATGGAGGCGATTTTCGCGGATTTCGAGCGCATCATCCCCGATGGCCTCACCCATTGGCAGCACCCGCGCTTCTTCGCCTACTTTCCTGCCAATGCCGCGCCCGTTTCGGTGATCGCCGATTATCTCGTCACCTCCGTCGCGGCCCAATGCATGCTCTGGCAGACGTCGCCCGCCGCCACCGAGCTTGAAACGCGGGTGGTCGACTGGCTGCGCCAGGCGCTCGGTCTGCCGGATGGCTTTTCCGGTGTGATCCAGGATTCCGCCTCCACCGCGACGCTCGCCGCCGTGCTGGTCATGCGCGAGAAGGCACTCGGCTGGAAGGGCAACAGCGAGGGACTGGCGGCGCACGGCGCGGTGCGCGTCTATGCCTCGAAACAGGTGCACACCTCGATCGACCGGGCGATCTGGATTGCCGGCATCGGCGAGGCGAACCTCGTGCGCATTCCGACCAAGGGGCCGCTCAACGGCATGGACCCCGAGGCGCTCGACGCCGCGATCCGCGCGGACCTTGCCGCCGGCCACGTCCCGGCCGGCATCATCGCCTGCACCGGCGGCACCTCCATCGGCGCCTGCGATCCGATCGGCGATGTGGCAACAGTGGCAAAGGCACATGGCCTCTACCTGCATGTCGATGCCGCCTGGGCGGGTTCGGCCATGATCTGCCCGGAATTCCGCAGCCTCTGGGAGGGCATCGAGGCCGCCGATTCCATCGTCTTCAATCCGCACAAATGGCTCGGCGCCAACTTCGACTGCTCGGTGCAGTTCATCCGCAGTCCCGAGGACCAGGTGCGCACGCTCGCCATCCAGCCGGAATACCTGAAGACGCACGGCCATGACGGCATCATCAACTATTCCGAATGGTCCGTACCGCTCGGACGGCGCTTTCGCGCGCTGAAACTGTGGTTCCTGATGCGCTATCATGGCCTTGAAGGCCTGCGCACGATGATCCGCAACCACGTCGCCTGGTCGAGGGAACTGGCGGAGCGGCTTGCCGGGGAGCCGGATTTCGAGATCGTCAGCGAACCTGTGCTCTCGCTCTTCTCCTTCCGCCACACGGGCGGCGCAGAGGCCGACCAGCACAATATCGCCCTCGTCAACGCCATCAACGACGACGGACGTATCTATCTGACACAGACCCGCGTCGATGGACGCATCGCCATCCGTTTCCAGGCTGGCCAGTTCGAGATGACCCGCGACGACGCGGACACCGCCTTCGCGGTCATTACGGAAATCGCCCGCTCGCTGACATGACATGCGTAGGAGCCCGGCGTGTCCTTACGGACAGCCGGGCTCCTACGCAAAATCGTGGGGACTTAAAGCTGGATCCAGGCCGTCTTCAGGTCGAGATACTTGTCCAGCGCGTGCAGGGATTTGTCGTGCCCGTTGCCGGACTGGCGCACGCCGCCGAGCGGCACCGCGTTGTCCGCCCCGCCATAGGTGTTGACATGCACGACACCAGCACGGATGCCGCGCACCATGCGATGCGCCCGTGACAGATTGGCTGTCCAGACGGCCGAGGCTAGGCCGAAGTCCGTGCCATTGGCGATGCGCAAGGCCTCATCCTCGCCGTCGAAGGGGATGATGGAGAGGATCGGTCCGAACACCTCCTCGCGGGCAAGCGTCATACCCGGCGCAACGTCGAAGACGGTCGGCTGCATGTAGAAGCCGCCGGTCTCGGCAAGGATACGCTTTCCACCAGTGCGCAGCCGGGCGCCCTCGGATAGCGCCTGTTCGGCAAAGCCGAGATTCTTGCCAAGTTGCGCCTCGCTGGAAATGGCACCGGCCTCGGTGGTCAGCAACAGCGGATCGCCGACCGCCATCGCCGCGGCAACCTCCGCCACCTTCTGCGAAAACGCCTCCGCAATGGAACGCTCGACGAGCAGCCGCGAACCGGCCACGCAGACCTGCCCCGAATTGCGGAAGATGCCATAGGCCGAGACCTTGGCCGCGCGGTCGAGGTCCGGCGCATCGGCGAAGACGACGTTCGGCGATTTACCACCGAGTTCAAGATAGACGCGCTTCAGGTTGGAGCGGGCGGAATATTCCAGGAGGCGCCGGCCAACGGGGCCGGAACCGGTAAAGACCAGCACGTCGATGTCCGGATGCAGCCCCATCGCCTCACCCGTAACCGCACCACGACCGGTCAAGACGTTCAGCACGCCTTCCGGCAGCCCCGCCTCGGCGCAAAGGGCAGCGAGGCGCAGCAGCGTCAACGAGGCGGCCTCCGCCGGCTTCAGCACGATGGAGTTGCCGGCAGCGAGCGCCGGGGCGATCTTCCAGGCGCCGATCATCAGCGGAAAGTTCCACGGCACGATGGCACCGACGACACCGACCGGCTCGCGGTGGACGAGGCCGAGGATGTCGCCGGCCGTCGGTGCGATCTCGCCATAGATCTTGTCGATCGCCTCGCCATAGTAACGGAACGTGCCGGCGGCGCTGCCGGGCTCGGCCTTCAGTGCCATGGAAATCTCGGTGCCGTTGTCCCGCACGCCGAGCACGGCAAGCTCCAGCGCGTGTTGCTCGATCAGGTCGGCGATCTTCAGCAGCACCCGCTTGCGCTCGGCCGGCGCCGCCTTTGCCCAGCGCCCCCTTTCGAAAGCGGTACGGGCGGCCTTTACCGCCCGGTCCACATCTGCCACACCGGCGTCGGCAATCGTCGTCAGCGTGCACCCGTCGATGGGCGAGACGACATCCAGCACCGCGCCATCCGCCGGGTCCTGCCAAATGCCGTTTATAAACAGCGCCTGCGGAGCGACCGCCAGATTGCGGAGTGCGTTGATCTTTTCCTGCATGGTCTTTCCTCAAAGGGCAGGTGGCGCCGAAGCGCCACCCCTGGTCTCACACTTCCCGGCGGACGCCGAGCCGGGCAAAGGCGCCGGCATCGCCCGCCTTCAGGCGCAGGGCGCAAAGGAGGCCGATGATCGCGGCAATCAGCACAAGGCCCGGCAGGAACACGGCAAGCGGTCCCTCCGCACCGGCCAGGGCGCCGAAGTTCGTTGCGATATAGAACACCAGCGCCAGCAGGATGAGGCCCGTCAATACCGGCAGCACGGTCGTGACGATCCGGTTGCCTTCGAGGCCCGGATTGCGGCCGAAGAAGGCGACGATGGCGAAGGCAGTCAGCGCCATCAGGAGAATGATCGCCAGCGTGCCGACATTGGTGAGCCAGGAGAACAGCGCCAGCACCGGATCCTGCCCCGTGAAGGCGAAGAGCGCCACGACGAGGACGGCGATGATCGTTTGCACGACCGAGCCGGCATGCGGGCTCTGGAACACCGGATGGGTGACGCCGAGCGCCTTGGGCAGCAGACCTTCGCGGCCGGCGACATAGAGATAGCGGGCAACGCCATTGTGGAAGGCGACGACGCCGGCAAAGAGGCTGGTGATGAAGAGAATGCTCATGATGGTGGTGATGCCGCCGCCGACATAGCGATCCGCGAGGCCGAAGAGGAAGGTGGTCGGATCGGCAAGGCCCTGGATTTCCGGCACCAGCTTGTCGACGCCCGCGCCGTTGACCATCAGCCAGGAGGTCAGCATGTAGAAGAGGCCGATGATCAGCACGGAGATGTAGGTGGCGCGCGGCACGGTCTTTTCTGGCTCGCGGGCCTCCTCGCTGTAGATGGTCGTCGCCTCGAAGCCGATGAAGGCGGCAAAGCAGAACAGGATGCCAATGGCCGGCGTCCCCGAGAAGAAGGCTGACGGCGTAAAGGGCGCAGCGGAAAGGCCACTGTCGCCGCCCTTTACGAGGATGGCCGCATCGATGACCAGCACGACCAGATATTCGAGCACGACGAGCACGGCGAGCACGCGGGCGGAAAAGTCCACCCGCCGGTAGCCGAAGACCGCAACGAGGGCGATGCCGATATAGGTCCAGACCCACCAGGGCAGGTCGAGGCCATAGCCGGCGAAAAAGCCGGCCGTTGCCGCCCCAAACAGGCCGAAGACGCCGATCTGCATGGCATTGTAGGCGAGGATGGCAATCAGTGCGGCAGCGCCGCCGGCGAGACCGCCGAGGCCCTGCGCCGTATAAGCATAGAAGGCGCCGGCATTGCTGATATGCCGGGCCATGGCGACATAGCCGATGGCAAAGAGCAGCAGCACCGTCGTTACGAAGGCGAAGGTCAGCGGAATGCCTGGGCCGTTGCCCAGCATCATCGACAGCGGCACGCCGCCAGCAACCGCCGTCAGCGGCGCAGCCGCGGAGACGACGAGGAATGTGACAGCCCCGACACCGAGGCTGTTCTTGCGCAACTGGTTCGCGCCGCCAGACGGCACGCTGTGTTCTGTCATGATCTTGCTCCCATCCTGGCGGCTGCCCTCATGCATCCGGCGGCCGCGTGTCCGATGCCGCGCCAAAAGCGACGGCGGTTCCCACGAAACATTTTCCTTGTGGTTCATTATTTGAACCGTTATTTTAATTATAGATTTGCAAAAGCCAGTTCCGGCGTCAAGTTATTTCTCATGTTAAGTATCTCGACTTGTCGGGCGTGCGAAACAGGAGCGGTAACGGAGAGGACGAACGTTCGCAGGAGACTGGCATTACACTGCGGAGCGCATGCATGAGCACCATCGGAAAGGCCCTTTCCCTCCTCGATCTGATTTCCGAGCTCGACAAGGATATCGGCCTCAGCGACCTCGCGCGGCTTTCCGCACTCGACAAGGCGACCGCGCGACGCTTTCTCGTGGAACTCGAAAAGCACGGCTTCGTGGAACAGGACGAAGATACGCGCCGTTATCGCCTCGGCGCGGCGCCCATCCGGCTGGCGCGCCTTCGCCGGGCGCGTTTCCCCTTCGTCGCCGTGGCTGCCCCTTTCGCCAAGGCGCTGGCGGAACAGGCCGGCGAGACGGTGCACTTCTCGGAGTTTTCCGGCGGGCGGCTCTCCACCATTCATGTTGAGGATTCGTCGCAGGCCCACCGTGTGATCGTCGAACCCGGGGCTGTGTTGCCCCTCCATGCCACCGCCTCGGGTCTCGCCTATCTCGCCTTCCTTCCGCCCGACGAGATCGACCGCGCGCTGGCGCGGCCGCTGGAACGCTTTTCAGCCGAGACCGTCACCGACGCCGGAGCCGTGCGCACGCTCCTGCGTGAAACGCTGGAGCGTGGCTATTCGATCAGCCAGCAGGGGTTCGAGATCGGCGTCATCAGCGCCGCAGCACCGATCCTGACACCCGGCGGGCGGCCAGTGGGCGCGCTCGCCGTGGCAGCGCCGACCGCGCGCGCCGACCTTGCCCGCATGCAGGAGATCGGCCGGAAGGTCGCCACCGCCGCCCGCGGCATTGCGGAGAAATATTATGGCAACCGGACCTGACAGACGACAGGCCGTCTATCGCCGCCCGCGTGGCCGCGTCGCCAGCACATTGCGGATCGCGAAGCTCGAATGGATGCGTGAGACGCCCGGCATGGCCGAGAGGATTTCCTTGTGGATGCGCTCGAACTCGCCGGCATTGGCCACCTCGACACGCAGCAGGTAATCCGAACCGCCCGTCATCAGGAAACATTCGCGGATTTCCGGGTGCTTGCGCACCGCCGCCTCGAAGCGGTCGAGGTGGTCCTCCGTCTGTCGTTCCAGCGTGATGTTGATGATGACGGCGATCGTCGCCTCGACATTCGATGTGTCCACCAGCGCGGTATAGCCGCGAATGACACCCGCCTTTTCCATCAGCTTGATCCGGCGGAGGCAGGCAGACGGCGACAGGCCGACATCGGCCGCAAGGCTGGCATTGCTCATGCGCGCATCGAGCCGCAGGAGCCGGAGGATGTTGCGGTCGATCGCATCGAGGGCAGCCATGGCAGATCATTCCAAATCGTCATCGTTTCGTTCAAAAATCATGCTTTGGCACAACAATCAATCGCTGTTTCCTCGGTAATTTCATGATCGTTTCACTAGGCTTCGCACACTTGAGGGGGCTTGGGATGGACGGTGGATTGCAAAGCAACAGAAGCGGCGCTACGGCGGTGATCGACGGTGCATCAGGCTATCTGAGCATCGATCTCGGCGCCCTCGCCCGCAACTACGAAAAGCTTGCCGCAGAGGTCGCCCCGGCACGCGCTGCGGCCGTCGTCAAGGCAGATGCCTACGGGCTCGGCGCCGGCGAGGTAGCAGCAAAACTCTACGCCCACGGCTGCCGGCATTTCTTCGTTGCCCAGTTCGTCGAAGCGCGTCGCCTGCGCCCGCTTCTGGCGGCCGATGCCACGGTCTTCGTGCTGAACGGCCTGCAGCCCGGCAACGAAAGTGCCTGCGCCCGCGAAAACATCGTGCCGGTCGTCAATTCGCTGGAGCAGTGGCATGCGTGGAGCGGCACCGCGAAAGCCTTCGGCCGCACGCTGCCGGCGGTGCTGCAGTTCGACACCGGCATGTCCCGCCTCGGCGTGCCACCGGAGGAGCGCGCGGCGCTCGCCAGCCTCGTCACTGCCGGTGGCGGCATCGACGTCCTGTTCCTGATGAGCCACCTTGCCTCCGCCGACGACCCCGCCAGCGGGCAGAACGGCGACCAGCGCGCCGAGATGGATCGCGTGGCGGCGGAATTTCCCGCCTACGACGTCTGCTTTGCCAATTCGGGCGGCATCTTCCTCGGCAAAGACTATCACGGCGTGCTCGCCCGTCCCGGTATCGCGCTCTATGGTGGCGCGCCGACCGGCGGGTGGGCGAACCCGATGGAACCGGTCGTCAGTCTCGACGTTGCCGTGGTGCAGACCCGCAGCGTGCCCCCGGGCACACGCGTCGGCTACAGCGCCACCCATGTCACGGCCGGCCCGACACGCCTTGCCACCATCGCCGCCGGCTATGCCGACGGCCTGCCGCGCAGCCTCTCGGGCCGCGGCGCCGCCTATTGCGACGGCGTGCGCCTGCCCATAGTCGGCCGCGTATCAATGGACAGCATCACCATCGACATCTCCGCCCTGCCGGAGGGGCGCCTTGCCCTGGGCAGCCGCGTCGAAATCCTCGGCCCGCACCAGAGCCTGGAGGACGTGGCGCGCGATGCCGGCACCATCGCCTATGAAATCCTGACCGGCCTCGGTCACCGTTACCAGCGGCAATACCGCTGAGCCTGTTTCTTCCCCAATGAGGACATCATGAAAGTCATCGTTCTCGGCGCCGGCATCGTCGGCGTCACCTCGGCCTACCAGCTTGCCCGTGCCGGCCACGAGGTCACGGTCGTCGATCGCCAGCCCGGCCCCGCACTGGAGACGAGCTTTGCCAATGCCGGCGAGGTCTCCTTCGGCTATTGCTCGCCCTGGGCCGCCCCCGGCATTCCGATGAAGGCGATGAAGTGGCTGTTCATGCAGCATGCGCCGCTGATCCTGCGCCCCAAGGTCGATATGGCCATGCTTTCCTGGATGACGCAGATGCTGCGCAACTGCACCTCGGCGCGCTATGCCCTCAACAAGAGCCGCATGCTGCGCCTTGCCGACTACAGCCGCATCTCGCTCGCCGCGTTGCGCGAGGAGACGGGTATCGCCTACGACGAACGCATGCAGGGCACGTTGCAGCTCTTCCGCACCGAAGCCCAGCTCGACGCCTCGGCCAAGGACGTCAAGGCGCTCGCCGCCGACGGCATTCCCTACGAAGTGCTGGATCCCGAAGGCTGCATCCGCGTCGAACCGGCGCTGAAGCATGTGCGCGAAAAGATCGTTGGCGGCCTTTTGACCCCGAAGGACGAGACCGGCGACTGCTTCAAGTTCGCCAATGCGCTGGCCGCAAAGGCCGAGGCGCTCGGCGTGCGCTTCAACTACGGCAGCATCATCCGGGGGCTCGACGTGGAAGGGGGCCGTGTGCGCGGCGTTGTTACCGCCCATGGAGTGCTCACGGCCGATGCCGTTGTCGTCGCCCTCGGCAGCTTCTCGCCACTGCTCGTCCGTCCGCACGGCATCCGCCTGCCGGTCTATCCGGTCAAGGGCTATTCGCTGACGATCCCGATCACCGACGCCACGCGCGCGCCGGAATCGACCGTGATGGACGAAACCTACAAGATCGCCATCACACGGCTCGGCGACCGCATCCGCGTCGGCGGCATGGCGGAAATCTCCGGCTACACCAACGATCTTGGCGAGCCTCGCCGCCTGACGCTGCAGCACTCCGTGACCGATCTTTTCCCCGGTGGCGACGTGTCGAAGGCAAGCTTCTGGTCAGGTCTTCGCCCAATGACACCGGACGGCACGCCCGTCATCGGCCCGACGAAGGTCGCCGGCCTCTACCTCAACACCGGCCACGGCACGCTCGGCTGGACGATGAGCTCCGGCTCGGCCCGCGTTGTCGCAGACCTCGTTTCGGGCAGGAAGCCCGAGATCGATGCCACCGACCTTGCCGTCGCGCGCTACGCCTGAGGCCCTTGCGGACCCCGATCGCGCCGTTCAGGAAGGACGGCGTGTCGGGACCGGCACGTCATCCGCGATGTCGGTAGCCCAGGTGCTGATCGCACGGATCTGGGCCGGTATCTGGTCCTGCAGATAGGTCTCGTGGCCTGGCAGGCCCATCGGATACAGCGCATCCCGGCTCGCTTCATAGGCCGCGCTCTTGTCGGTGCAGAGGCGGATGCGCATGTCCTCCGGTGCGACATCGGCCCGGTTCTGCAGGTTTTCCAGAAGCCCCGCATTGGAAGACAGGCGACCGTCAAAGGCCTGCGTCAGATATTGAGCGGATCGCTCGTTGCGTTCCCGCTCGGTCGTCGCACCGAGAATGACCACCATCACGCGCCGTCCGTTGCGCGTCGCCAAGCCCACGAAATTGCGCCCGGAGGCGCAGAGGAAGCCAGTCTTCATCCCGACCGTACCGTTGAAGCGGGTCAAAAGCAGATTGTTGGACTTGATCTCCTTGCCGTCGATCGAAACGGCGGACGCCAGGAAGAAGCGGCGATACTCCGGAAACAGCCGGTCCACTTCCATGCCCAGCAGCGCAAGGTCGCGGGCGGTCGTATAGTTCTTCCGGTCGAACAGGCCGTTCGGGTTGGAAAAATGCGTACCTGTGAGCCCGATACGAGCGGCCGTCTCATTCATGCGCTGCACGAAGGAGGCTTCGTCGGAGGCCACCGCTTCCGCCAGGGCGACGGCGACGTCGTTCGCCGATGCGGTGATCATGGCGAAGAGCGCGTCTTCCAGGGTCATCGTGCGCCCAAGGACCAGGCCGGATTCCAGGAAAGCCTGTTTCGTCGCGTTGCGGGACATGACGACCGGCGTCGTCAGGTTCACCTCACCGGCGCGGATGGCTTCGAACACCACGAGCGCGGACATGAGCTTGGTCGTCGAGGCAGGATACCAGGGTACCCCGGCATCCTCCTCATGCAGGACCTGATGATTGTCGGCATCCACGACGAGCACCGGCGTTGCGTTTGCCGCCACCCCCATGAAAAGCGACGCAGCAAGCACCAGGCTCTTCCATGGTCGTCCGGTCATTGTGTTCTTGATCATGTACCAGTCTCCGCAGGAAGACGCCCTAATGCCATGATGCAGACCGGAAAGACAAGGGTTTGCAGCGGCGCGAAACCGCGCAGGGGGCTCAAGGTTTTCGCATGGCCTGCCGAGAACCGTGTGGCCGCTATACCGCCGGTGGGTGGCGGGCCTCCTGCGAGGCGGAGGGAAAGATTACAATCCGGTCATGATCTGCGGACCACCTCGATGCCGCATGAAAAATCATAAGCATTTGAGCAGAAACAACTCTTTACGGAAATCCGCAACGCGCACGCCTCGATCCGGGCGATAGTTTGGCAAAATCGCCGCCCGGAACTTTATTTAATTGTAACATGACCCTCCCCGCCTGCCGGGCCTATAGATGATGCCAGGCTGGATGCCGCCGGCGGATGAAAAGCCGCGACGCGACGGCACCGGACAGCCTGATCGGAAAGACACCCGGACCACGAAGACGAGACCGGCCGCCCTGCACCTGCGGCCCGGTTTCGTGCGCTCCGGCGCCGGCCCTGCGGGCACCGGAGCGCTGAACAAAGGACGACAATCATGACCAGGATCATCGAAAGACACCGCGTTGCAGCGCTTCTCGGCGTTGCTCTTCTCGTGCTGCCGATCGCCGCTTCCAGCCTCGTTGGCACCCGGCCGGCCCAGGCCGCCGCCGCCCAAGGCTCTGGCACGGCCCTTGCGCAAGGCTCCTTCGCCGCGATCGTTTCAGCCGACAAGCCCGCCGTCGTCACCATCACCACGACATTGAAGGCGGAGAACGCCTCCGCCGACGGCATCTCCCCCTTCGGCGGCACTTCGCCCTTCGATCAGCAGTTCCGCGACTTCTTCGGTGAACGGCAAATGCCGATGCCGGAGCAGCGGCCGAGCGGCAAGGCCGAGGCACTCGGCTCCGGCTTCATCCTGACGGGCGACGGCTACATCGTCACCAACAATCACGTCATCGACAAGGCGAGCACGATCAGGGTGACGCTGGACGATGGCACGGAACTGCCCGCAAAACTTGTCGGCGCCGACCCGAAATCCGACCTTGCCGTGCTGAAGATCGACAGCGGCAAGTCGCTCGCCACGATCGCCTGGGGAGAATCGGACAAGCTGCGCGCCGGCGACCCGATCCTTGCCATCGGCAATCCTTTCGGCATCGGCACGACCGTGACGGCCGGCATCGTCTCGGCCCGTGGCCGCGACCTGCACAGCGGGCCCTATGACGACTTCATCCAGATCGACGCGCCGATCAACCACGGCAACTCCGGCGGCCCGCTCGTCGGCGCCGACGGCACGGTCGTCGGCATCAACACGGCGATCTATTCGCCGAACGGCGGCAGCGTCGGCGTCGGCTTCGCCATTCCGTCCGATCAGGCGCAGCGGGTGGTCGCAAGGCTGATGAAGGACGGTTCGATCGAGCACGGTTTCATCGGCGTGCAGATCCAGCCGGTGACTTCGGATGTCGCCGATGCGATTGGCCTTGCAAAACCCGCAGGCGCGCTGGTGGCGAAGGTCGATGAAGGCACCCCGGCTGCCGCAGCCGGCATCCGGTCCGGCGACGTCATCACTATGCTCGACGGCAAGGCGGTGAACTCGCCACGCGAACTCTCGCGCATCGTTGCCGACCTTGCACCGGGCACGAAGGAAGGCGTCACCGTCTGGCGCGACGGCAGCGACAAAAACCTGTCTATCACCATCGGCAATAATGACGACGGCGATCGCCAGGTCCTCGCCGATGCCGGCGGCAAATCGGGCGAAGCCGCCCAGCGCGTGCCGACGATCGGTGTCCAGCTCGGCGACCTCACCGCCGACATGCGCCAGTCGCTCGGCCTGCCGAAGGGCGAAAGCGGCGCGGTTGTGGAAGGCGTGAACCCCGACAAGCCTGCCGCCGAGATGGGCCTCCAGCCCGGCGACGTCATCCTCTCGGTGAACCAGAAGCCCGTCACCTCGGCACGCGAGGCGAAGGCCGCCGTCGCCGAAGCCGGCAAGGCGGGCCGCAAGGCCGTTCTACTGCTGGTGCAGCGCCAGGACGAGCAAAGCTTCGTCACCGTCCCCTTCGCTGCGGGTTGACGCGGCAAAGTCTCCGCTGGCGCCGTCTGGCTCTGTGCCGGGCGGCACCGGCCTGTCGTGCGACGTCAATGGCGGGCGCCTGCCAAGGCTGCCCGCCACGATGCATGAATAGCTGGCGGGCCCGGTTCAGGCCAGCGATGCCTGGCGCGTCTCCGCATCGATCAGCAGGGCGGCAACCGCGGCAGCGACCAGAAGGCCGGCGAAAATGCCAATGGCAAGACCGAAGCTTTGTTCCACGACCAGTCCCGTCAGGGACGGCGCCAGAAGGCCGCCGAGACGGGCCACCGCACCCGCCGTGCCCATGCCTGTCGCCCGCGAGGCTGTCGGGTAGAGTTCAGGGGTAAAGGCATAGAGTGCACCCCAGGTGCCGAGCAAGGCAAAGCTCATGAGCAGCAGGGAGGCGCCGATCAGCGTGCCCGTGCCGGCCACGACGAACAGCAGGCATCCCAGCGCCGAGAGCAGGCAGAAGCCCGTCAGCGTCGGCCGCCGGCCCCATTTTTCCACACCATAGGCGGCCAGCGCATAACCGGGGATCTGCGCCAGCGCGAGAAAGACGAGGAAGCCGTAACCGCGGACGAAGCCGAAGCCCTCGCCTGCAAGCCTCGGCGGCAGCCAGGTGAAGACGCCGTAATAGGAGACGGAGACCAGGAACCAGATTATCAGGATCATCAGGCTGCGCTGGCGCAGATCCGCACCGAAGATGCCGGACCGCCCGGTGCTGGGAAGCGATACCAGCGACGCATCCGCCGCCAGTGGCGTCTTGCCGTTGGCAACGAGGATCCCGTCGAGAACGGCCTTCGCCTCCCGTATCTTCCCGAGGCGCAGGAGATAGAGCGGTGATTCCGGCACCAGAAAGCGCAGGCCGATACCCAGCAGCGCCGGGATTGCCGTCGCTGCGAAGATGTAGCGCCAGCCGTCAGCCATGCCCGCAAGGCTGACGGCCCAGGCGACAAGCGCGACAAGGAGCGTGCCGACGGCCCAGAACCCCTCGAGCATGACCAGCCAGCGGCCGCGGTTTCGCGCCGGCAGGAACTCCGCCATCATCGCATAATCGACCGGCAGCGTGCCACCCACAGCAACCCCGGTGAGGAAACGCAGAACGAGCAGGATGGTGAAATCGGGCGCGAAGACGGAGAGCGTGCCGAAGAGAGCATCGCAGGCGACCGTGACGATCAGGACCCGCCGACGGCCGATGCGGTCCGCAAGCCGGCCGAAACCGGCGGCGCCGAGAAGCATGCCGAAGAAGAAAAGCGTGCCGGTCTGCAAGGCCTGCGGAACGGTGAGATCGAAGGTGGCGGCAATGGAGGCGGCCGTGAAGCCGACTGCAAGGACCTGCATCGCATCGGCAGTCCAGACCAGCCCGAAGATCGCCAGAAGCCGCCGCTGGTAGGCGCCGGCGCCGGCGCGGTCGAGTACGTCGTCCACGGTGATGGTGGTCATTCGGCCGCTCTCCGCATGTGCAGTCCCCTTGCGATGGTAGCGGCACCTTAGTCGCACGCCCGGATCTGCGAAATTGCTTGCGGGCAGAAATCCACCGGGAAGACAGACGGTAGGCAGCATAATTTAATAGCGTTGACTAATTGATTAGTATCGGCTATTTGATTCGCATGATCCAGGCAGAAACCATCACCACCGTCATGCGCGCCCTTGCCGACCCCACCCGCAGGGCCGTGTTCGAGCGCATCGTCCATTCCGATGAGATTACGGTCGTCGAACTGACGCGCAGCAGCACTGTCACGCAGGGTGCCATTTCCCAGCATCTCAAGGCGCTGAAAAAGGCCGGCCTCGTCAGCGAGCGCCCGGAGGGCCGAAATGTCTATTACCGCGCCGAGCCCGGCGGACTGGAGCCCTTGGCGGACTGGATGAGCCACTACGGCGTCTTCTGGCGCGAACGCTTCACCAATCTGAGAACCCTGCTGAAGGAAATCGACCCATGAACCAGACCGCCAATCCGGACATGCAGGCCATCGTGCTCGACGAAGTCTTCCCGCATGCGCCCGATGTCATCTGGAAAGCGCTGACCAGCGGCGACCTGATCGGCCGCTGGCTGATGGCCCCGCAGGGTTTTGCACCCGTGATCGGCAACCGTTTCACCTTTCAGACGGTCGCCGCCGGTGCCTGGGACGGCACCATCCATTGCGAAATCCTGGAGATCGTGCCGAATGAGCAGCTCTCCTATGCCTGGCGGGGCGGCGACGAGCGCAACGAGGGCTATGGCTCGAAACTGGAAACCGTCGTCACCTTCAGCCTGATCGCAGCCGAGGCGGGCACACGCCTTCGCCTCACCCATTCCGGCTTCCAGCTTCCGAAAAACGACACCGCCTATCGCAACATGAGCGAAGGCTGGAAGAAGGTGGTGAGAAAACTCGACGCTGTCGTCACCGAAGTCGCCACCGCAGAGCAACAGCATTGAGAGAACGGGAGAACGCCATGCCCATGTCCTACACGGGCGGCTGCGCTTGCGGTGCGGTCCGCTATGAAATCTCGGGCGAACCGGCTGCCATGGTCGATTGCCAGTGCCGACAGTGCCAGCGCGACAGCGGCACCGGCCATCAATCGCACCTGACCTTTGTCGCGGCCGAGGTGAAGGTCACGGGCGAGGCCTCCCACTGGCAGACGGTCGGGGATGGCGGAACCGTCAAGCGCCGCGGCTTCTGTCCCACCTGCGGCGCGCCCGTCTACCTGCGCTTTCCCGACATGCCCGATGTCTTCATCGTCACACCGGCGAGCCTCGACGACCCCGGCCGCTACCGGCCGCAACTCGTCTCCTGGACCGCTGCAGGCCATGCCTGGGACCATCTCGACCCGGCTTTGCCCAAATTCGACCGGATGCCGCCGGCGTAAAGGCCCCTACGGATACGGCAGCTAGCGGCGGGCACGGTCCGGAGCTTGAAATCGCCTGCGACAGATGGCATATTTCAAGCGACATATGACGTGGAGAAGAGGTATGGCCGTCGCGGCAAAGGCAATCCCGGCAGCAGCCGGTGGCGAGTTGCAGAAAATCGAAGCCCTGCTCGGCGGCTCGCGCATCCTGTCGCGCCGCCTGACCAATGCGCTCGACGCCCATGAACTGCTGCTGCACGGCTTGCCCGCCTCGGCACTCGATCACCTTGTCGGCAGCCTCGTCTTCATCGGCAAGAACGAGTCGCTCGAAAAGGCCGTGGGCATGAGCCTGCGCACCTGGCAGCGGCGGAAGGACACGCCCTCCAAGCCACTCAGCCTGGAACAGAGCGGACGGACGTGGAAATTCGCCGAGATCCTGGCAAAGGCGACCGATATCTTCGGATCGCAGGCGGAAGCCGAGCAATGGCTGGAGCGGCCGGCCATCGGGCTTGACCAGCGTCGTCCCATCGACCTTCTCGGCACGCCTGCCGGCGTGGAGCTCGTCGAGGACCATCTCGACCGTCTGGAATACGGCGTCTACGCATGACCTTTCTGCCCATTGCGCTCGGCGGGAGCGAGCTGGTCGCCTGGCGGCTCGATCAGGCCATCCATGCGCCGACCTGGGACAGCGGCGAAGGCGCCTACCGCGTCGGCGGCCGCTGGAACAGCAAGGGCACACGCGCTGTCTATTGCTCGCTCGATCCTGCCACGGCCATTCTCGAAGTGGCGGTCCACAAGGGGTTTCGGGCACTCGACACCGTCGCGCACCGCATGACGGCCGCCGTCATCGCCGATATCGGCGATGTCCACATCGTCGACCCGGAAACGGTGCCCAACCCCAACTGGCTACGCCCCGGCATTCCCGGCGCGGGTCAACAGGCCTTCGGCGATGATCTCCTCCGGCGGCACCGCTTCGTTGCCATTCCAAGCGCGGTCTCGCCGCACAGCTGGAACCTGATCTTTCTCGCCGGTGCTGCCCCCGGCGCATACACCCTGAAATTCCAGGAAGGCTTTGCCCTCGACACGAGACTGCATCCATCGACAGCGTGAAGCCGATTTCAGGAGGCTGGGGAACCATGAACACACCCGCGGAAGAGCCGAAGCCGACGGCCGTCAGGGCAACGCGCCTGACGATCCTCTGCCGTGGTGCGACCGCGGCCAACCAGCAATCCCGCTTTTTCTCCGATGCTCCGCTCTTGCCCAAGGAGCGGGTTCGATTGGGCAACCGGGCCCAAAACCTCGGCCGGTTCACCTCCGTGCTGCATGCACCCGAGTATTCTGCGGCCGAAACAGCCGCCGCCTTCTCTCCAGGCGCAGCAGCATGCCTCGCGCTCCGGGATGTCGATTACGGACGGTGGAACGGCCGGACGGTGGCGGAGGTAGCGGAAGAATCATCGCAGGATCTCCAGTGCTGGATGTCTGATCCATCCTCCACTCCGCATGGCGGTGAAACCCTGCAGGCGGTGCAGGACCGGGCCGTGGCCTGGCTGGACCAGCTTCCTGCAGAAGGTGGGCACATGCTCGCCGTGACCCATGCCATTGTCCTGAAACTGCTCTTCCTGCATGTGGTCGGCGCCCCGCTGACCTCGATCTGGCGCATCGACGTCGAGCCGCTCGGACTGCTGGCTCTGACCAGCGATGGAAGACGCTGGGCGCTCAGAAGCTTCGGCGCGGAGCTGCCGGACGGGTCGCCGCAGACCGGCTGACCCGCCCGGGCTGGTGTTCAGCCGTCAGGCGCGATCGGCGCGATAGGCGACGCAGTCGATCTCGACCCGGCAATCGACCATCATGCGCGACTGGACGCAGGCGCGCGCCGGCGGGTTCTTGCCGAAATATTCGGCATAGACGCCATTGAAGCTCCAGAAATCGCGCGGATCGTCGAGCCAGACACCGATGCGCACGATATCCTCCAGGCCGTAGCCGGCCTCGTCGAGAATGGCGATCATGTTCTCAATGGCCTTGCGGCTTTCTGCGACGATGCCGCCGGAGACGATCTCCCCCTTCTCCATCGGCACCTGGCCGGAGACATAGAGCCAGCCGGCAGCTTCGGTGGCGCGGGCGAAGGGCAGCGGCTGGCCGCCAGCACCGGTTTCCCCGGCACCGTAACGTTTGATCGTCATGGGATGTGTTTCCTTGTCAGTTGAAGCTGGAGGTTTTCAGGAATTCGGCGAGCCGCTCGGTCTTCGGTCGCACGAACATCTCCCTCGGGTCGCCCTCTTCGCAGATGACGCCCTGGTTCATGAAGATGACCCGCGAGGAGACCTCGAAGGCAAAGCGCATCTCATGGGTGACGAGCAGCATGGTCATGCCGTCGGCCGCAAGACCCTTGATGACCTGCAGCACCTCGCCGACCAGTTCCGGGTCGAGCGCCGAGGTCACCTCGTCGAACAGCATCAGGCGCGGCGACATGGCGATAGCGCGGGCGATGGCGACGCGCTGCTGCTGGCCGCCGGAAAGCTGCCCGGGATAGTGGTTCGTGCGGGCGGCAAGGCCGACCCGGTCGAGCCATTTCTCGGCGATGGCGCGAGCCTCGGGCTTGGCCATCTTCTTCACCTTGACGAGACCGAGCATGACGTTTTCGGCAGCAGTCATGTGGGGAAAGAGATTGAACTGCTGGAAGGCCATGCCGGTCAGCGCGCGCTGGCGGGCGATCTCCTTCTCGCTCTTGCGCCGACGCTTGGCGCCCTCGGCGTGATAGCCGATCTCCTCGCCGTCGAGGCGGATCGTACCGCCCTGGAATTCCTCCAGCATGTTGATACAGCGCAGCATGGTCGTCTTGCCGGAGCCGGACGAGCCGATGATGGAAATGACCTCGCCCTCCTCCACGGCACAGTCGACGCTCTTCAGCACTTCGTTCTGGCCGTAGGTCTTGCGCAGGCCCTTGATGTCGAGAATGGTCTTGGCCATCGGGGTCTCCTCAGGACGGCAGGGCGGTCTTGCGCTCGACATATTTGCCGAGGCGCTCGATGCCGAAATTGACGATGAAATAGAGGGCGCCGGCCAGGAAATAGAACTGGAGGCTCATGAAGTTGCGCGAGATGATCTCCTGCGTGCGCAGGAGAAGCTCCGCAACGCCGATGACGGACAGGAGCGTCGAGGCCTTCACCATCTCGGCCGCCGTGTTGACCCAGGCCGGCAGGCACTGGCGCAGGGCCTGCGGCCAGAGCACCGAGGTGAAGGTCTGGCCGAAGGTGAGGCCGATCGCCTTGGCCGCCTCGGTCTGCCCCTTCGGAATGGCCTGAAGCGCGCCGCGCACGATCTCGCCGATATGGGACGAGCAGAAGACGGCAAGGGCCAAGACGCCGGCCGAGAAGGGACCGAGATCCACGCCGGCGGCAGCGGAGACGTAGTAGCTCGCCAGAACGAGCACCAGCACCGGCGTGCCGCGGATGATATCCGTATAGGCGCGCACGATGGAGCGCAACACGCGCCCTCCATAGACGAGCGCAAGGCCGACGAGCACGCCGAACAGGGAGCCGGCAACGATGGCGAGCAGGGAAATGGAGACCGTGGTGGCAAGGCCCGTCATGATGACGTAGCGCGCGATCCAGAGCTGTTCGAGAAAGGCAAAGGAGGTCATCCGGGTCTACCTCGGCAGGGCCAGCCGGCGCTCGACCAGGCGGAGCAATGCGGCAATGAGGAAACAGGTGGCGACATAGAGGGCCGAGGTCACCATCCAGGTTTCGATAACGCGGAAGCTCTCGACATTGATCTTGCGCGCCGCGAAGGTCAGCTCCGGCACGGCGATCGCCGCGGCAAGCGAAGTATCCTTGAAGAGCGAGATGACCGTGGAGGAGAGTGAGGGCAGCACGTTGCGCAGCATCAGCGGCGCGATGATCGAGCTGCGGATCTGCATGGGCGTGAGGCCGATGGCAAGCCCCGCCTCTGTCAGCCCGCGCGGAATGGACAGGAGCCCGGCACGAAAGACTTCGGCAAGATAGGCGCCGGAATAGAGCGAAAGCACCAGCACGAAGCTTTCGATCTTGCCCAGCCGGAAGCCCATCTGCGGCAGCGCGAAATAGGCGAAGAGCACCAGCACGAGGATCGGCAGGTTGCGGATGATCGTGACGTAGAGCCGCGCCGGCGCACCGACGAGCCGGTTCTTCGACGTCAGCGCGAAGGCGACGGCAAGGCCGATGGCCGCACCGATGAGGATGGAGATGACGGCAAGGCCGAGGCTCAGGGCAAGGCCGCTGAGCAGGAGATCGAAGCTGCGCCAGACGGCGGCAAAGTTCAGCGTGTAACCCATGGCAGGCTATCCCGATTCGGGGAGCGGGGCAGGCCCCGCTCCCCTGACAATCACTTGAATTCGACCGGGAAGCCGATCTGCGGAGGCGTCAGTTCCTTGCCGAACCAGGTCTTGTAGGACGTGGCGTAGAAATCGAACTCGACGCCGGTCATGGCCTCATGCAGGGCCGTGTTGACGAAGTTCAGCCAGTCCTGGTCGCCACGCTTGACGCCGCAGGCATAGGTCTGCGGGTTCCAGCCGTAGCCGGCATCCTTGTAGCGGCCGGGATTCTGCGTCATGTACCAGGCAAGCGACGACTGGTCGGTGGCGACCGCATCGGAACGTCCGGATTCCAGCGCCTGGTAGATCAGATCGACGGACTCGTACTGGTCGACCGTCGCCTCGGGCAGTGCGGCATGCACCATCGCCTCGGCATAGACGTTCTGCAGAACCGAGATGGTGACGGAGGAACCCGCCGCCTTCAGCGCCGCATAGTCGGCATGCTTGCCGTCCGCCTTCAGCATCAGGCCGACGCCTTCGCGATAATAGGGAATGGTGAAGGCGATCTGCTGGGCGCGCTCGCCCGTCACCGTCATGAACTGGCAGGTGATGTCCACCTTGTCCGTGGTGATGTTCGGGATGCGCGCGTCGGACGACTGGTTGACATACTCGATCTTGTCCGGGTCGCCGAACAGCGCCTTGGCGATGATGCGGCCCATATCGACGTCAAAGCCCTGCAGCTTGTCTTCCGCGCTCTTGAAATGCCAGGGCGCATTCGTGCTGCCGGTACCGAGGACCAGGTGGCCGCGGGCAATGACTTCATCGAGCTTGCTGCCGTCGGCGAGAACCGGCGTGGAAAACAGCGCAGCGGAAACAGCCAGCGTCAGCGCGCCGGCGCGAAAGGAAATGGTCATGGTGCTCCCCCAAAAGAAATTCACATGTCCGATATAATGTACATATGTCTGCTTTATCGGACGAACGCATGAAGCTTGATGAGCGGCCGCTTGTCAATAGGCTTCCCGCGAAAACCACGCGCACCGATACAAAACGGCGTGTTTTGCAACCACATCCGGCAGAACAGGTGGGATATGTCGATCGAGAGCCACGCCTCCAACGACGCCGGTGACGGTTGGAGAAACTGGCAGCGGCGGCGGAGGCCCTCGGATTCCATGAGACGGCGCGGGCGCGCACCAGTCGTCGTGCAAGTGCCATTCGCGCTTGTGCGCCTCGTCCTGGATGATCTGGCCAAGCCTCACGGCACCAGGCCCCGCATCATCGGGATCGAGATAGACAAGACAAATCGCGGGCTATCGTTCCGCCCCTTCCTGGGGCGGCAACGGTTTCAGCTTTCCGGCCCCGGTTCCTCTCGGATACAGTCCTCCGGGAGCCCAACAAACCCATGCCCATGCAGGCAGTGCGGATCGGCGTCACCTTGTGGCCGCCGATCAGGCACCGTTCCGTGACGGCAGGATGGCAATTCCCCTTGAGGTCCTCGACCACAAGCCGTGGAGCCTTGCTTTCGACGCGCCTCCCTATGGGAGAGGCGCGCCATGACAGAGGCTGGACAACCCTATGCCGCGTCCAGCGGGTGCTGCGACCGGAAGCCGACGCAAAGACGGTTCCACACATTGATCGTGCCGATCGCGACCGTCAGCCTCGTTATGTCCGGTTCGGAGAAGAAGGCGCGCAACGGCTCGAAATCCGCATCGGGCGCGCGTGTCTGGGCCACATTGGTGAGGGCTTCGGTCCAGCCGAGGACAGCTCGCTCACGCGCATCGAAGACCGGGGATTCCTGCCAAACGCTGACCATGTTGATCCATTGCTCACTCAGTCCGTCACGACGCGCTTCCTTGACATGCATGTCGACACAGTAAGCGCAGCCGTTGATCTGCGAGGCCCGCAGCTTGATGAGATGCAGGAGGCGGTGGTCGATACCGGAATCCTCCCTCACATACTTTTCCAGCGCGGCGACGGCCTTGTAGGCGTCAGGTGCGGCCTTCGGAAAATCGAAACGGGCCTGCATGGTGTTCTCCTTTTGAGGGTTTGGAATGTCCGGATCAGGCCTTGCTGCCTGACTTTCGTTCGTGGATGTCCAGGAAGGCACAACCTCTTGCGACGATAGTGCCATCGTCCATCGCACCGACATCGGCGAGAATGTCGGCAATGCTCACCCGGCGCAGTTCAGCGCGGTAGGCCTGCTCCGCGCGCAACATCGCCGCATTGATCCCGCAGGGCTTGGTGAGCAGATGGGCGGGCAGAGGGTTTGGCCCGCGCCGCCTGATCTCGTTGCAGCGGAATGCCGGGCCTGCCCCCTCCACAGCGAGCACGATGTCGAGCAGCGTGATCTTTTCGGGGGGCCGCGCGAGCCGGTATCCGCCCTTCGGACCCGGAAGAGTCTGGACAATGCCGGCCCCCGACAGCGCTTGCAGGTGCTTCAAAAGATAGCTCGGCGAAACCCCGTGGAATTCCGCGAGGGCAGCTGCCGACAGAACGCCATCCGCGGAAAGCCCCGAGAGCATCGTCACGCTGTGAATGGCCTGCTCCACGCCATCGCTGAGTTTCATCTTGCACCTCGCTAATCACGGATATTTTTTATCCATGATTACAAGGTTCGTCAAGACGCAACCCGGGCCACCCTGCCGGGGGATGGAAAGGGTTTTCAGTCCCACTCCCCTCGGAAGCGTTTTCGCGTGAAGACCGTTGGGTCAGCCCCCACCGCCCTTATACTGTACGGCTGCACTGCCCGCGGCCTTGAGCTCATCGATCGAGGCGATGCCCATCAAAGCGAGACTGATCGAGATTTCACGGGTCAGGATCGCGATGACCTCGGCGACACCGGCCTCTCCTTGCGCGGCAAGGCCATAGGCATAGGCACGGCCGAGCATCACACCATCGGCGCCGAGCCCCACTGCCTTGAGAATATCGGAACCGCGGCGGATACCGCCGTCCAGCATGAGGCAGAAATCCTGGCCGACGGCGGCGCGGATCGCCGGAAGCGCACCGATGGTGCTCGCCGCACCATCGAGCTGGCGGCCGCCGTGATTGGAGATCACCACGCCATCGCAGCCGAGGTCGCGGGCGGTGACGGCATCCTGTGGCGCGAGGACCCCCTTGACGACCAATTTTCCAGTCCAGCGCTCCCGCAGCCAGGCGATGTCCTTCCAGGACAGCGTCTTGTCGATGCGTCGCGACAGATTGGCCGCCTGTTCCAGGGCGCCACGGCCAAAGTCCGGCCGATGCTCGATCGCCCGGACGGAAGGCATACCGCGGAGTGCGACATCGGCAAGCCAGCGCGGCTTCAACGCCAGCCGGGCGAGAAGCCCCGGCGTCACCCGCGTCAGCGAGCGGAAACCGTTGCGCACGTCCCGTTCGCGAATACCGGTAATGGCCGTGTCGACCGTGACGAACAGTGTATCGACGCCGGCCCCTTCTGCCGCCTGCAAGAACTCCTCGCAAAGCGAGCGATCCTCCAGCACATAGAGCTGGAAATGCAGCGGCCCGTTCGTCACCGCGCGAAGATCGGCAAGCGAGGCGATCGAGAAGGTCGACAGGCAGAAGGGGATACCGACGGCATGGGCGGCACGCACGGTCCTTGCCTCACCATCGCCGGAATAGAGGCCGAGGAAACCGACCGGCCCCAGCATAAACGGCAGGGGATGGCGGCGCCCGAGGTAGGCGGTCGAAAGATCCTGTGGGCGCGGCTCCACCAGCACGGTCTGGCGCAGGCCGTAGCGGGCGAAATCCGACCGGTTCGCCCGCATGGTCTCCTCCTCGAACGACCCGCCATCGATGTAATCGAAGAAGATCTTCGGCAGGCGACGCCGGGCGAGGTCGCGGAAGTCGTGGATGTTGACCGGGGCCATATCAGCCTCTGCCAGGGTCGATCGCGTCGAGGAAGCGGGTGACCACATCCTCCCCCGCCACCGGCTCGCTGCCAGCCATCACAGCAACGGAAAGGCCGATGAGCGAGGATACGGGATTGTGGCTCGTGGCACCGGCGCGAAGGTTCATCACCAGCGTCGGGCAGAGGAAGAGCCCGAGCCTGACGACCCGGCGCCAATCGGCGGGCAGCAGGCCGCGCGCCTTCAGGGTCGCCAGCAAAGGACGCCACAGAGCTTCGGCCTTGACGTCCAGCAGCGCCAGCCGGACCGGGCTCGGCGTGAAGTCCATGGTGACGTGCAGCCGGTCACCCGCAAGGACGGCGCTGGCCTTGTACCGTGCTGCCGCTTCGGCAGGATCGTACAGCCAAAAGGGATGGGCAAGGATGTTGTGGAAGGTTGTCTTCACCTCGGCGAGCAGCGTCGGGATGTCCTCACCGGCAAAGGCCGGATCGAAGAAGGCAAGGCGCGCGGAGCCATCGTGCTCCTCGTACCAGACATTGGCATTGTGGGCATCGCCATGGGCGACGACACCGCCGGCATCTGCGAGACACGCCGGGGCGAGCCGTTGATGTGCGGCGTCGAAAAGTGCGCCGATCCCCTCCTCGTATTCGATGCCGTTGATGATGAAACGGCAGCGCGAAAGCTGGTCCCAGCCAAGCGTGAGCCCGGGGAAGGCAAAATCCCCGCCGACATAGAAGCGCGAAAGCCGCCCGCCGGGATAGCTGCCGGCCGGCGCATCGATCAGGCGCTCGTAGAACAGCCGGTGGATCGGCTCGGCGGCAACCTCGGCGGCACTCACCGGATGCAGCGTGTCGAGATAGACCTTCAGCACGGCCTCGCTCAGCCCGCGCTCGGCCTCGACGGCTTTTTCGCGTGCCGCGACATCGTCCTTCATGTCCAGCGCCCGCAAGACGTCGGAGAAGCGCGGATCGGTACGGCGGCGATAGACGAGGATCTGCTCGCCGGGCAGCACCGACATCAACAACGGCTGGTCCACCGGCAGGCCGGCTTTCGCCAGAATGTCGGCGCGATAATACTCGCCGCTCATCGCCTCCTCCCCCTCTTCCTGGTGGAACTTGAAGAAGAAGGCACCCTCGTCTGTCTCGAAAAAGCCGTTCAGCGAGTTGAGGCTGTACTGGTCGTGATTGATCGCCACATTGCGCGCGTCGATCGCAAAGAGATCGCGCAAGAGGTCGGCCAAAAGCCGCTCCGCCTCCCCGCTTCCGGTCTTGGCGAGCTTCCTGATTTCCGCCGTGCGGCTCTTGGGCTGGGTCATGGCATTCTTTCCGGGTGGACGGGGTTTACTTGCTGCCGTGCAGGTATCGGCTGCCAAGCGAATAGCGGCTGCCGACATAGGTCAGCGTGTTGACGGTGGCGACGACCGGCCCCGTCCAGGTCTTGCGGTGCAGGACGAGGCAGCTGTCACCGGGGCGGATTTGCAGGAGCCGCGCATTCTCCTCGCCGGCCGGCAAAGCGCTGATCAGGTGCTCGACCTCGGTCAGCGGCGTAGCGGTCTGCAGATAGTCGTAGGTCGCAGCAATGCTGAAATCCTGCTCGACATAGCCGGAAACGAGGTCCGGATTGACGTAGCGCTCCTCGAGCTGGACGGGCAGGTCGTTCTCGAAATGAATCAAGACCGAATGGTCGACGGGCCGGACGGCTTCGAACTCGAAGGCGAGCAGCAGCTCCGGATCCGGCCGCTTGATGCGTTCCAGCACGACCACCTCGGCCCGGTGGCGGCTGCCGCGCGCCTTGATCTCGGTGATGATGTTGCTGATCTCGATCAGCGTCGATTGCGGCTTGGGCGGCGCAACGAAGGTGCCGACGCCCTGGATGCGGCGCAGGTGCCCCTCCGAGGTCAGTTCCCTTAAGGCCCGGTGTACAGTCATGCGCGAGACGCCGAGCGCGGAGACGAGCTCGTTCTCCGACGGGAGCCGGCTGTTGCGGCTCCATTTGCCGCTGCCGATATTGCCGAGGACGAAATCCTTGACCTTCTCGTAGAGCGGCGATGCCGAATCCGAAAGCGTGTTCATGGTTCACTGTCTCCACCGGCATGAAGGGCCGGCAACCGGAATGACGCAGCGGTTAGTCGGCCACCGCGACGATTGTCTTCAGCGCCCGGCTTTCTCCCCGCAAAAGCCGCTCATAGGCCGCCGGTACCGCATCGAGCCCCGGCAGGACCTCGATCAAGCGCTCAAGCGCCGGGGAAAGCTCGGCAAGCAGGCCGACAGCCTCAGAAAGTTCGCCCGCGAAAGCGTGACAGCCGACGAGCGCAATTTCCCGCTCAACGAGGGTGTTGGGGTCGAGATCAAGCTTGCCGTGGCCGATGCCCACGAGGGCCAGCGCGCCGCCGCCGGAGAGAAGGTCCAGCACACCGGCAATGGCCCGGACACTGCCCGTCGCATCAAGCGCATAGCGCAGCCGCCGGCCGGAAAGCGCCGTGTCGAGGGCATCCCGCTCCAGGGCAACCACCGTACCGCCCGCCACCACCTTTACCAGCGCCGCCTTTTCAGGATTGAGGTCTGCGAGAAGAAGCGGGCCGTCGTGTAGACGCGAGAGCAGCAGCGCACTCAGCCCGCCGATCGTGCCGCAGCCGACGACGAGCACCGGCTCCCCCGCCGGAGCGGCCAGCCGGCGTACGGCATGGAGCGCCACCGCCAGCGGTTCGGCCATCGCGGCGACACGCGGCGAAAGCGCCGCATCATGGCGCAGCACGAGATGGGCAGGCAGTTGCACCGCCTCGGCAAAGCCTCCATCGCAGGCTTCGCCGACAAAGCCGAGGCTTTCGCAGACATTGACGCGCCCGCTGCGGCAGGCCGGGCAGGTGCCGCATCCAACGCGGGAATCCGCACAGACCATATCGCCGACGGCGACATGGCCGACGCCCTCTCCGACCGCCGTCACGCGGCCACAGAACTCATGCCCCGCCGTCGAAGGCCGGCGTGTGATCCACTGGCCGGTGCGGTAGTTGTGCAGGTCGGAGCCGCAGATGCCGGCGGCCCGGACCGCGAGATTGACGAAGCCGGCAGACGGTGCGGAAAGCGGGGCCACCGCCTCCACCCGCAGGTCCTTCGCATCGTGGAGCCGCACCGCCTTCATGGCCTCAGCCGCCCTTCTTCAGATAGGTCTGGCGCAACGGCGACACGGCCAGCGCATGGGACGAAAAGCCCTCGTAGACCGCCAGATTGTGCGAATGCCGCGCGAACTCCGGATAGGCTGGCGCGGTGACATAGCCGATCGAGCTGCGCTTGACGAAATCGGTAACGGAGAGCGGACCGAAAGTGCGGGCCCAGCGGCTCGTCGGCAGGACCGCGTTCGGCCCGAGCGAGAAGTTGGCGATGCTGACCGGGGTATACGTGCCCATCAAAATCTCCGACGCCTCGGTGATGTGGCCGAGATGGATGAAGGGCTCTTCCGAGAGGAGCTCGAGATGCTCCGGCGCATAGGCGTTGACGAAGGCGTAGCTTTCCTCGATCGAGCTCGTAAGCACGATGCCGCCCGTCTTGCCGGTCAGCACAGCCTTGGAGAAGGCGACGCGCTGCTCCGACATGCGCGCCCAGTGGTCCGGCAGGGCGGCAAGCGCCTCCTCCGCGACCCGGCGACTGTGGGTGACGAGGTAGGCAGACGAATCCGGGCCGTGTTCGGCCTCGATCAAGAGATCGAGCGCGGCAAGCCCGCCATGCACCGTTTCATCGGCAAGGATCATCACCTCCGAAGGGCCGGCTGGAAGGCCGGTATCGATGACACCGGACAGCGAGCGCTTGGCGGCGACCACCCAGGGGCTGCCCGGCCCGACGATCTTCAGCGCCGGTTTGACGGTTTCGGTACCGTAGGCGACCGCGGCCACGGCCTGGGCCCCGCCGACCTTGTAGACCGTCTCCACGCCGGCAAGGCGCGCGGCGACCAGCGTCGCGGCATCGACAGAGCCGTCCGGCGCCGGCGGCGTGACGATGGCAAGGTTCGGCACGCCGGCCACGACAGCGGGGACCGAGGTCATCATCGTCACCGAGGGGAAGGAGCCCTTACCGCGCGGCACATAGAGGGCGACCGACTGGATGGGCGTAAAACGGTCACCGGCAAAGGCGCCGGGCCGGATCTCCTTCAGCCACATGGCCTCCGGCTTCTGCTCCTCATGGAAGGTGCGGATGTTGTCGATACCGAACTGGATGGATTCCACGACGCTCGCATCGACCAGCTTGAAGGCCGCGTCGAACTCCGCCTCGGTGACCTTGAGGTTGGCTTCGGTCACGGCGGCCTTGTCGAGCTCGCGCCCGAAACGCGCCAGCGCCTTGTCGCCTTCGGTGCGCACGGCCTCCAGGATCGGCGCGACCTTCTCGATGAAGCTCGAAATATCGCTCTCCGACCGGCGCAGGAGGGCCGCCTTCTCCTCGGCGTTGAGCCTGGAATACTCGTAGAAAGACACTGATGTCATCGTCTTGTCCTTATGGCTGGCCCCTAAGGGCCGAAGGGTCACTTCGATTTGAGGAAGATGTCGAGACCGACCAAGCGATCGAGCAGGGCGATCGCCACGGCGGCGCAGGCGATGAAGACCACCGAGATGGCGGCCAGATCCGGCGTGATGATCGACCGGATGGAATTGTAGATCTGCACCGGCAGCGTAACGCTTCGGGCATCCACCAGGAGCAGGCTGACCAGGAACTCGTTGAGCGCGAGGATGAACATCAGGAGCGAGCCGGTGATGACGCCCGGCAGCACCGCCGGAAGCGTGATGTAGAGGAAACGCTGCACGGGCGGCGCCCCGCAATTGGCCGCCGCCAGCTCCAGGTCGGGCGAGAGGTTGCTGGCACTCGCAGTTACGGCCCAGATCATGAAGGGCAGGTTGATGACGCAGCAGGCAATGCCGACGGGCCACAGCTTGCCGAGCACGCCGGCATTGCCGAAGACCAGCATCAGGCCGATACCGGAGCCGATCAACGGGATGGTGAAGGGCAGCAGCAGATAGATCTGGATGGAGCGGGCGAAGCGCACGCGGTACTTGGCAAGGGCGATGCCGGCAAGCGTGCCGACGGGGATGGCGACGATGGTGCAGATGGTGGCGACGATCAGCGAGCGCAGGAATGCCTGCCGGAGATCGCTTGCCTGCAAAATCGCGCCATACCATTTGAGAGAGAGGCCGTCCGGCGGGAAGGTGATGATGTTGCCGGCCGTGAACGAGGCGCCAAGCACCACGATGGTGGGCGCGGAGAGCATGAGAAGCGCGGCGACGACGAAGGTCCACAAGACGACGGATTTGCTGCGGCTGCCGGTCATTTACGCGTCTCCCCCATGGCAAGCGTGCCGGCGCCGAAGAGCATGAAGACGACCCCGACGAGGATGGATCCGACGGCGACGAGCATCAGCGACAGCGTCGCGCCGAGCCCCTGATCGGAGGTGCGGAAGAACTGGTCGTAGATCGCATTGGCGATGAAATCCTGGGTGCCGCCGCCAAGGATGGCGGGGATGGCGAAGTCCGTCAGCGACAGCGTGACGACGACGAGGCCGGCGCCGACAAGGCCCGGACGGGACAAAGGCAGCACGACATGGCGGAAGGTGCGCACCCAACCGGCGCCAAGCGAGGCGGCAGCAGCCTCCAGCTCGTTCGGGATGGCCGTCAGCGCCGGAGCCAGCATCAGCACCGCGAAGGGCAGCATGTATTGCACGAGGCCGAACAGCACGGCCGGATAATTGTAGAGCAGCCGCATCGGCGGTACACCGACGAGCCCCAGCGCCTCGTTGACCATGCCCTGGTTGCCGAGGATGATGAGCCAACCATAGGCGCGCACGACCTGGCCGATGAAGAACGGCAGGAAGAGAGCGACCAGCAGGAACTTGCGCAGCGCCGAGGAGGGCGTGCGCACCATCAGGTAGGCATAGGGGAAGGCAAAGAGCAGCGTAACCGCGGTGACGATCAGCGAGCCCATCAGGCTGCGGCCGGCCACCGTCGCAAAGAAACTCTCCGTCAACGCACGCTGGTAGTTGGCGAGCGTGTAGGTCTCCGACATCAGAAACGTGCTGGTATCGAGCGTCCTGAGGCTCGTATCGCCGATTTGCAGGAGGCCGAGCACCAGCAGCCCCACCAGAACGATCGCCGGCATGAGCATGAGATAGGGCAAGCCCCGCTGGAAACTCGATGGCCAGACGGCGGCCGCAAGGCGTTCGAGCATATCCATGACACGCCATGTCACGGGATATGCGGCACGGGGAGTGCGCATGAACCGATCCTCTTAACGAAAGGAGAGTGCCCGCCGCCGATGGTGTGCGGCGGGCAGACAGGGCATCAGCCCTGCATGATTTCCTTGAACTTGGCGAACCACTGGCTCTCGTTCTCGACCTGCACCTTGGACGAGATGCGGATGAGGTGCTTGAAGGCCTCTTCCGTGGTCGGGTAGGACGGGTCGTTGACGAGATCGGCCGGCGGGGTAAGGCCGGGCACGACGCCGGGCAGGCCGAGACCGTCGAGCCAGACCTGCTGGGCTTCCTTGGTCAGCGCATGGTTGATGTACTGCTTGGCCCAGTAGAGTTCGTTTTCCGGCAGGCCCTTCGGGATCCACAGGCCGTCCGTATCGAACTTGGCGCCCTCTTCCGGCACCACCCAGGCAAGCTCGATGCCGTTCTTCTTGGCTTCGCGCACATTGGTCGAAATGGTGCAGGCGGCGTCGATCTCACCCTTCTGGAACCACGTGGTGAAGTCCGGATCCTCGCCGAGCAGTGGCTGCTGCTCCTTGATCTTCGAGATGAAGTCCCAGGCCGGCTGCATGTTGCCGGGAATGTCCTCCAGCTTGCCGCCGCCGGCGACCTGCGCCGGAAAGTGGAAGCCGATGCCGTCGTTGTAGAGCGCGATGCGGCCCTTCAGCTTCGGATCAAGAAGATCCTTCCAGGACTTCGGTGCACCGTTCGGGAAGGCCGACGGGCGGTAGGCCAGCACGTAGACATAACCATAGGTGTTGACGATCGGATAGCCATCGAGCCCGACGGGCTTGGCAAGATCGGTGGTGTTCTTGAGGTTCGGCAAGTCCGACAGGTCTTCCGTCACACCGCGCAGCGCCGACTTGGTAGCGTTGGTGGTCGTGTCCCAGTTGATGTGGATCGGCGGCACACGCTTCTGGGCGACGGCAGCCCAGACCTTCGGCTGGATCTCGTTGTCTTCCGTCAGGTCATGACGGACGGCAATCCCCGTCGCCTTGGTGAAGCTGTCGGAAACACCGGCCTTCAGCGCCTCGACCCAGCTTCCGCCCCAGGCGCGGACGATGATCTCGGCCGGCTTTTCAGGCTCCTGGGCAAAGGCGCGGCTGACGCCGAGCGTCGAAAGACCTGCGGACGCACCGGCCGCGGCCATCGACGCCAGCAGCGTGCGGCGACGGATCTGCATGGAAGAAAATTTATCATGCGACATTACGCGTTCTCCTCTGGCTCAGCCTTCGTTGGTTATCTTGCAAAGACATGCATGTCCCTCGCATTCCAGCCGAGGCGTACCGCGTCGCCCGGGCCGAACTGCAAATGGGATTCGGGGTCGTGATCGAAGACGCGCATCATGACGTCGCCGAGCTGTGGAACCCGGATTTCATAGACGACGCGCTCGCCCTCGAAGATGCAGTCGTCCACGCGGCCATCGACAACGGTTTCGAGGCCATCCAGCCGACCGTTCCTGGGCGCGACGCGGATCTGCTCGGCCCGCACCGCGCCGGTGCCGGCCTTTCCGGTCGCAAGCGTTGCGTCCGCCGCAAGACCGGCAAGGCGAAGACCGCTGGCTTCGATCGTCGCGCGCGCTCCGGCAAGCTCGACCACCCTGCCCTCGATGAAGTTGGTGACGCCGATGAAGTTGGCGACGAAAGCGTTCGAGGGCGCACGATAGGCATCCACCGGGCGCGCCTTCTGCTGGATCGAGCCACCGTCCATGACGACGATCTCATCGGAAACGACAAGTGCCTCGCGCTGGTCGTGTGTGACGTTGATCGTCGTGACGCCGAGCTCCTTCTGGATGCGGCGGAACTCCAGCTGCATTTCCTCGCGCAGCTTGCGGTCGAGCGCGGCAAGCGGCTCGTCGAGCAGCAGGAGATCCGGCTCGAACACCAGGGCACGGGCAATGGCCACGCGTTGCTGCTGGCCGCCGGAAAGCTCGTTGATACGCCGGTTTCCGTAGCCGCCAAGGCGGACGAGATCGAGATAGCGCTCCACCTTCTCCGGTATGCGGCGGGCATCGTGGCGGCGCATCTTCAACGGGAAGGCGACATTCTCCCCCGCTGTCATGTGCGGGAAAAGCGCCAGTTTCTGGAACACCATGCCGATAGCCCGGCCATGCGGCGGCACGGCGCTGACAGGCTGGCCATTGATGAAGATCTCGCCGCCGGTCGGGCGATCGAAGCCGGCGATCATGCGCAGCAAGGTCGTCTTGCCGGATCCCGAAGGCCCGAGGATGGTGAGAAACCGGCCTTTCGGCAGATCGAAGGATGCGCTCTTTACGGCATGGACATTGCCGAAGACCATGCTGACATCTTTGACGGAGACCGCAATCCGGTCGAGCGGCTCGGCCGCACGCTGTTCGACATCGACAACGCCCATGACATTCCCCTGTGCTGCCCTACCGGCGACGCAGGGGCGCTGGAAGGCTTCCTCTTGCCACTACGGCCGCGGGCGGGCGACCGAGCATCTCGTAAGGTTGTCTATACATATGCATACAAGCTCCGTCAACCAAATATGCGCATTTTTTGCACTGCAAAACTATCCGCCTAAATTTTGTGCAATAGCGAAAAATCGCCTCTCACGCCTGCCTCTAAAGACGGCACGAGCGATACAAGGCGCTGGCGCTGTCAGATCGAGGCAAGGTAGCCGCCATCGACCGGAATGCAATGGCCGGTGACATAGGCGGCCGCATCACTGCACAGGAAAACCGCCACACCGCCGATATCGCCTTCACCACCAAAGCGGCGTTGCGGGATCTTGTCCAGCATCCGCGTCTGCCACTCCTCGTTCTCGTAGAACGCCTCCGTCATGGCCGTGCGGAAGTAGCCGGGGGCAATGGCGTTGACGCGAATATTGTGCGGCGCCCACTCCGTGGCAAGCGCCCGCGTCACGCCGAGAAGACCCGATTTCGACGCTCCATAGGGCACCGCCGTCGGAATGCCGACATAGGAGGTCAGCGAGCAGAGATTGACGATCGCGCCGCCACCGGACCTGGCCATGATGCGGCCCGCCGCCTGCGCACAGAAGAAGGCGCCCTTCAGATTCGTCGAGAGGATCGATTCCCACAGGGCCTCATCGACATCGAAGGAGGGGCGGACATTTTCGAAGCCGGCATTGTTGATGAGGATGTCGAGGCCGCCCAGCGCATCGGCCGCCACGGCCGTCACGGCCGCACTGGCCTCCACGTCGCGGACATCCTGCACGAGCGCCACGCAGCGCCGTCCGGCTTTTTCCACCAGCGCCCGGGTCTCCGCCAGCCCCTCAAGCGCACGCGCCGTGACGGCGACATCGGCCCCGGCTTCGGCAAGCGCCACCGCAATGGCCTGGCCGATCCCGCGGCTGGCCCCGGTGACAAGCGCGCGGCGGCTGGAGAGATCGAAGATCGGACGGTTCATGGCGGCACCTCGATTGACTTCCTGCCAGAGGACAGCACTTCCGCAAGAAAATGTCTATACATATATACAGATCAAAATTCCGGGCGTATGAATGCGGCATGGCAAACCGATCGCATGGAGCCGCAAAATGGCAGACCCTTCAAGCCTGATCCGCGGAGAAATCCGCTCTATCCCGCCCTACAATGCCGGACTGACGCTCGAAGAAGTGCGGGCCACGTATCAGGTGGATACCATCGCCAAGCTCGGCTCCAACGAGAACCCCCTTGGCCCCTCGCCGGCCTTGCGACGGCTGTTTTCCGACATCGGCGAACTCGCCCGCCTCTATCCCGATCCGCAGGGCCGCGCCCTCTGCACCCGGCTCGCCGCCAGCTTCGGCGTCGATAGCCGGCAGGTCATCCTCGGCAACGGCTCGGAAGACCTGATCGGCGTCATCTGCCGCTCGGTCGTGCGCCCCGGCGACACAGTCGCGACGCTCTACCCCTCCTTCCCGTTGCATGAAGACTATACGGCGCTGATGGGTGGCTTGATCGAGCGCGTGCCGGTGACCGAGAACCTGACCATCGACATGGCGGCGCTCCTTGCCGCCGCAGCCCGCAAGCCGCGCATGCTGATGTTCTCCAACCCGATGAACCCGGTCGGCTGCTGGCTGACACCGGACGAGCTGGCGGCAGTCATCGCCGCGCTCGACGCAGAGACGCTGCTGGTCATCGACGAGGCCTATGCGGAATATGCCGCCGGCGACGACTATCCGTCGGCGATCGACATGCTCAAGGGCAAGGATATCCCCTGGGTGGTGCTGCGCACCTTCTCCAAGGCCTACGGCCTCGCGGGCCTGCGTATCGGCTACGGCGTCGTCAGCGACACCGGCCTCTGCGATTTTTTCAACCGCGCCCGCACCCCGTTCAACACCAACGCAATTGCCCAAGCCTCGGCGGTCGCCGCCCTCGAAGACCTGGATCACCTCGCGCAATCGGTCAAGAGCGCCCTTGCGGAACGGGAACGGCTGAAGACGGCCCTCGCTGCCGCCGGCTACCGGATCGCGCCGTCGAAAGGGAACTTCCTGTTCGTCGATGCCGGAAAGAACGCTTCGGATCTGGCCGTAGCGCTGCTGAAGCGTGGCGTCATCGTCAAACCTTGGAAGCAACCCGGCTTCGAGACATTCATCCGTGTCAGCATCGGCTCGCGGGAGGAGAACGACCATTTCCTTCGCGCACTTGCGGATGCGGAGGGCGTGGACGCGGCGAAATCTGCCGGGTAGCCGAAGACGAGAACATCGTCGGGAGGCTTTCCCAACTCGCTTCGACGTGAGGACGGCGATCCACCCCGGACAAACGCATGCCGCCTGCCCGAGGAGGTCAGTCTCGAGCAGGCGGCAGTGGAAACGGTATGGGCAGGTCTCCTCCGTATCCGCGCCAATGATAGTGCGCGGACTTTGTGGCAGTTCGGCGGGAAGCTTACAAAAATTCAAACTGGCGAAGGGTGGACCGTCCGGATCAGCCGGCAGACGGCAGGCGCACGGTGCAGACAAGCCCGGGCGCATTGTCGGACAGGGCCACTGTGCCGCCGTGCAATTCACCGATCGCCTTGACGAGGCTCAACCCGAGGCCGGTTCCCGGCGAATTCCGGCTCTTGTCCAGCCTGTAGAAGCGGTCGAAGACCTTCCCGCGCTCGCGATCGGGAATGCCCGGACCGTTGTCGGATATGACAAGATGCACATGGCTGGACGTGAGATGCGATGCGATTTCGATCGTCGTGCCTGGCGGCGTGTGGCGCAGCGCGTTGGTGAGAAGGTTCACGCACAGTTGGCGGATGAGATCGGCATCGCCAAAGACGATGGCCGCGCCGTCGCATTCAAGATGCAGGATGTAGCCGTCATCCTCCGCAATCGGCCGGAACGCATCGTGGATATCGGCAAGAAGGGTTTGCAGGTCGAAGAACCGGAAATTCGTGCGGCGGTCGCGCGCCTCGATCTGGGCGATCCGCAAGAGAGCATCGAAGGTGGTCGAAATGCCGGCGAGCTCCGAGAGCGCGGCACTTGTGAAGGCGCGGCCGCTTTCTGCATCCTGCGCCTGCAGGGACTCGTCCAGCATCAGAAAGACCCGGCCGAGCGGCGTCTTCAGGTCATGCGCGATGTCGGTCGTCACCTGCTTCAGCGCGGTGACGCTCGATTCCAGCTGCCCGATGGCCCCGTTCAGTTCCTTGGCCAAATGATCGACTTCATCATCCTGCCGGGAGACTGGAAGCCTGAGGGCAAGTTCGCCATTGCCAATCGCATGGGCGACCCTGACCAACCTTCGGACGCGCCGGCGCAGCCGCCCGGCAACGAGGATGGCGCCCCCGGTCCCGAGGCCGAAGGAGATCGCCGTCGCCCAGCCGAAGCTGGTCGTCACGATCCGCGTCAGCCTGTCGGTATCTTTGTAGCTCACCCCCACCGTCAGGGCATAGTCACCAAGGTCGCCGCGATAGAGCTTGTAGGCGAGTGCACCATCGTCCGAACGCGCCGGATTGAGGCTCGAGAACCCCTTGGCCGCCTGCGGCAGCTTGACATTTCCAGCGAGAAGCCGGCCGCCTGGATCCCGCAGATTGTAGACGGATTCCTCCCCCCGGATCGCCGGCCCGTGGCTCTTGATCATCGTGACCGCCGCGGCAACGCCCCCCACATCAAAGGCGGAGGAGATTTCGCGAAACCGCTCCAGGACACTGGCATTGAGGCGATCGTCGAGGAAATTCAGCACCATGCGATGGGCGATAAGATTGGCACTGAGATTGGCAACCGCAAACAGCATCATGTAGGCGGCAGCATGCTTCAGCGCCGTACTGCGCAGGAAGCTACTGCCGCGCATGCAGGGAATATCCGTTGCCGCGCACCGTATGCAGAAGGGAGCGGCCATAGGGCTTGTCGATCTTGGCCCGCAGCCGGCTGATATGGGTCTCGACAACGGTGCTCTGCGGATCGAAGTTGAAGTTCCAGATCCGCTCGAGCAGCATCGTCTTCGTCAGAACCCGGCCTTCATTGCGCATCAGGAGCTCCAGCAGAGCGAATTCGCGCGGTAACAGCTCGATCGGTGTACCGGCGCGCTCGGCGGTCCGGCGCATCAGATCGACCTCCAGGTCTCCCACCTTGAGGCGCGTCTTTTCCTGGGAGAGTGGGGGCCGGCGTGTCAGGGCGCCGATCCGCGCCATCAGTTCGGAAAACACGAAGGGTTTGGCAAGGTAGTCGTCAGCGCCGGCCTGCAGACCTTCGACCTTGTCGTCGATACCGCTCATCGCGGTCAGGAACAGGACGGGTGTCTGGACATGGGCCGAGCGCAGCGCCTTGACGAGGCTCAGGCCATCGAGGCCGAGGACCATGCGATCGACGATCATCACCTCGTAGGTGCAATCGAGACCAAGTGCCAGCGCATCCCGCCCATCCGTAACATGATCCACGACATGCCCCTCCGAGGAGAGGCCCCTGACCAGATACGAGGCCGTCTTGCTGTCGTCCTCGAGTAAAAGAATCTTCATTCAGGCCCTCATGCTTCCACCGGGCGAAGCGCAGATGGAAGCAGCGCCGCCCGCCAGATCGATTGCGGGTTGTTTGGACGAAACTGAGACAAGCTTGTTTACAAATTTGTGATATATGCGAAAGGCTTCGGGACCGGGCGCCAAGGGCGCCCGGTCTTCATGGTCAGAACTTGCGCTGGAAGCGGAGCATGCCACCCCAGGCGTCGGCGTCCTTGCGGTCGAAATTGTCGATGTAGAGAACCTCCGGCGTGACGGTGAAGCCGTCCACGACTTTGAAGTCCACATTGGCGACCGCAGCGAAGTTGTCGGCTTCGTCATAGGAAAGCTGGGTGTTCAGCACGAATTTTTCAGCCAAGGGGGCGGAAACGCCAGCCCAGAGCGCGTAGTCGCCGGACCAGGCAGCGAAACGATTCGGCCCGCGGTCGCCATCAGTGTTCCAGCCGGCCATGAAAAAGGCAGAAAAACCGCCGAAGGATCCGTCAACACGGGCCTTGATCCCGCCTTCCTTCATCGATTCGTCGTAACCCGCGACGAGCTTGACGCCATAGGCGCCCGCCGAGTAACCGATACCGACCACGAAATCGGGCATGTAGCCCTTACCCTCGCCGCGGTCGTCTTCGAGGCTGAGCACGCCGGTAAGGCCGTTGCCATTGTCATAGTTGTAGGCGATGAAGTTGGTCTCGAACGGTCCGTACTTCGTCACCCAGTCCTGAATGACATTGCCGGCATAGTTCGTGTATGTCGTGAATGCGGACTCGCCCTTACCGACACGGAAGCCATAGAAATCGATAAAGGCCTGGTAGAGGAAGATGTCTGTACCGGCATCATAACCCGACGAGGCGTAGTTCGGGCCTGCATAGCCGCCGTGATAGTTGAATCGAATCTCGGTATGCGTTTTCAGCGGGCCATACTCCGTATCGGACGCAGTATCGATGCGGAGCAACGAACGGGAACGGGCATCGAAGGCATCGCCATCGCCGTCAAGATCGGTGTCACGGCCGAGCGCCTCGCCGCCCTGAACGTCGAAGCGGACATAGCCGCTGAACTTCAGGCAGGTTTCCGTTCCGGGAATGTAGAAATAGCCGTTGCCGAAGGCATCACAGACGCGGACATATTCCATGGGTTCCGGGTCGGCGGCGACCACGGCATCGGCCGAGTAGGCAAAGGAAGAGGTTGACGCAGCAGCGGCGGCCAACAGGACGGTGCGAATGGATTTCATCTTTCACCTCAAGAAGAGCAACTACCCCAATGTCGGGGCCGTTCCACTTGGCGCGCCCAAGTTTTCGGCAGATTTTCCTGAAGTTTACAGCACTGTAAGCCGGGCGCTCGGCGAGAGATTGTTGTATTTTTGATACATTTCCTCTGTCCTCTTGAAAGAGAATGGATCACTCAAGACAACCGGCAGGGTTCGCCTTGCGCCTGGACAGAAAGAAGCATCCATGAGCGCATATCCAGACAAAACAAGTCCCGCTTTCCCGCACTATGCTTTGACAAATTTGTAAGCTTCACGCGATGGGGGCGTGAAATCCGCTTCGTACTGTCCTCCTGCTGCAACGAAGCAGCGCTATGACGAGGACAACACCATGACCATCAAGATCGCCACCATCACCCTCCTCCTCTTCGCCGCCGCCTCGGCTTCGGCATCGGCCAACAGCGGGATGAACGCGACAAGCAGCGTGCTGGGCAGCATCGTCCAGGGACACGGCAAGCCGGGCGATACCGCCCGCTCGCTTTCCGACCCCGACGTCACGTTCCGCGTACTCGACAATGGCAAGGTCGAACGGACGAACGAGCGGCTCGGCACGGTCTCGATCACGAATCCGAAGACCGAGTGGACCCGGACCTCGCGCAGCAGGTAGGATGACGGCCAAAGGCACCGCACGCGCGATCCCGCGCCTGCAAGACTGCCAGCAGACACTGACTTTGCTATCCTCCCGAGCATAATCAATAATTTATGGCGCCTCCCTCACATGCAGGATCATCTCCGCATGCGAGAGAAGCGCCATAACTTGCCGCAACCGAATCCTTACATATCGCCTAGGCTCAGGACCTATTAATTTGGATTGAGATGTGATTCAGGATCTCTGTTGAAGGAGGCCGTTGTGGGTGATCTTTTGTGCTGAGCGAGCGCCAGATGGCGCTGATATCGCCGTTCCTCCCGCTGTCGCACGGTGTTCCGAGAGTTGACGACCGGCGAGTGATCAGCGGCATCGTCTACGTCATCAGGAACGGCTTGCAGTGGAAGGACGCGCCGGTAGGGTATGGCCCGCACAAGACGCTCTACAACCGCTTCGTCCGCTGGAGCCTGATGGGCGTGTTCGACCGCATCTTCGCTGGCCTTGCGGGTGAAGGGCCAAAACCCGAACGCATCATGATCGACGGGACGCAACTGAAGGCTCATCGCACCGCGGCGAGCCTGCTAAAAAAGGGGATGTTCCCCGTCGTATCGGGCGAACCAAGGGCGGGCTGAACTCCAAGCTCCACACCGTCTGCGACGGTGACGGCCGGCCGATCATCTTGCTCCTGTCGCAAGGCCAGATGAGCGACCACAAAGGCGCGCGCCTCATGCTTGATGCCCTGCCACCGGCCGAACACCTCATCGCCGATCGCGGTTTTGACAGCGCCTGGTTCCGCCAGGAGCTCGAAGTCAGAGGCATCTAGCCCTGCATCCCATCCAGCCGCAGCCGCAAAGTCCCATTCGCCTACAACAAGACGCTCTACCGTCAGCGCCACAAGGTCGAGAACCTGTTCGCCAAACTCAAGGATTGGCGACGCATCGCAACACGCTACGACCGGTGCGCACAAACATTCTTATCCGCCATCTGCATCGCAGCCGCCGTCATATTCTGGATCTGATCAATGAGCCCTGAGCCTAGATCATGCCGAGATCTGCATAGCTGTCGTGCAGGGCCTGGTCGCCAGCACTGAAACGCGCGGCGGCGAAGTTGTGCTGGTGCCAGTAAGGGTAGATGTAAGGTGGGCGGCTGACCTTGTTCAGCGCGTCCAGCTCCTCCTCGCTCAGCTTCAGATCCACAGCGGCGATGTTGTCACGGAACTGATCCTCGCTGAGGCCGCCGACCACGAGACTTGCAACGGCAGGGCGCGAGAGGGTCCAGGCCAGTGAGACCTGTGCCACCGAGACACCACGGGTTTTGGCGATGACCTCGAGCGCGTCGATGATCGACCACAGGCGCTCCCGGTCCCGGATCGGTGGTTCGCTCCAACCGACGGCCTGGCGGGAATCGGCAGGCGCCCTTTCGCGTCCGAAGGCACCGGAAAGCAGACCGGCGGCGAGCGGGCTCCAAACCATGACGCCGAGGCCCTGATCGACAGAAATCGGCAGAAGCTCGTATTCGGCTTCGCGTGCCTCAAGCGTGTAGTGGATCTGCTGGGTCACGAAGCGCGGCAGGTTCTTCGCCTCCGCCAAGCCGAGCGCCTTCATGATGTGCCAGCCCGAATAGTTGGAGCAGCCGACATAGCGGATCTTGCCCTGCTGGCGCAGTGTATCGAGTGCCGACAGCATTTCTTCGACCGGTGTCACACCGTCCCATTCATGCATGAAGTAGATGTCGATGTGGTCGGTCTTCAGCCGCTTGAGGCTGCGCTCGCATTCGCGGATGAGATGGTAGCGCGACGTGCCTTCGTCGTTCGGCCCATCGCCGATACGCATGCGGGCCTTGGACGAGATCAGCACCTTTTCGCGCTTGTCACCGAGCGCTTCGCCGAGAATTTCCTCCGAGCGACCGAGCGAATACATGTTGGCCGTGTCGAAGAGGTTCACACCGCCGTCGATGCAGCAGTCGATGAGACGGCGCGCTTCGGTGACACCCTGGTTGGCGACCCGGGCAAAGGCGCCGACCCCGCCGAAGGAGAAGGTGCCCATGGCGATCGCCGAAACCTTGAGGCCCGTGCGGCCGAGCGTCCTGTATTCCATGATGCATCTCCCAGATTCTATTGCGCCGGCTGCCGGGTTTTGCGCTTCGGGCGCTCCGGCACCGTCTTCGAGACACCGTGCTCGTGGCTGGCGCGCAGAACGAGCTCCGCGCCAACGAGGATCTTGACCGGCGGCTGAGGCTCGGCGGCGGCGATGAGGTCATCGAGCACGGTGACGGCGAGATAGCCGATCTTGCGCTTCGACACGTCGATCGTCGTCAACCCCGGTTCCATCGTCGCACTCTGCGGCAGGTTGTCGAAGCCGATGATCGAGACGTCCTGCGGAATCGAAATGCCATGTTCGCGAAGCGCGCGGATGAAGCCGTAGGCGATGATGTCGTTCGTGCAGAAATAACATTCCGCAAGATCGAGCCCGGCCGACAGCAGCGCGCGCGTATCGAGATAGGCGCCGTCATAGGTCGATTCCACCGAGAGGATGTCAGCCCCGTTCACCGGCAGGCCCAGCCGCTCCATGTTCTTGAAGAACGCTTCGCGGCGCAGGCGGAAGTTGGTCGTGTCGACGTGAGAAGCGACAAAGCCGATACGCTGGAACCCCTGCATGCGGAAACGCGAGAGAACCTTGTAGACCGCATCCTCGTTGTTCATATCGACGAAATTCGCTTCGAGCACGTCATAGAACGTATCGATGAAGACGGTCGGGAAACCCAGGCCCTGGATAAGCCTGATATCGGCTTCCGTCAGCTCCGTACCGAGCGCGACGACGCCTGATATCGGCGCGCCGGCCAGCGATTCCGCCACCGTGCTGATCGGCTGGCCCTCGAAGCTCACGACCTCCAGCGTGTAGTTGCGCCGTGTCGCCTCGGCGGACATGCCGTCAATATAGTCGGAGATGAAGACGCTATGGTCGCGGTTGACGGTATGGCCATGCTTGGCGATCTTCAGGAAACGCAGTGTTTCGCCGGGCTCCGCGCTGCTTCGCGTTGCCCGGGGTACGTAGTTGAGGTTTGCCACCGCCTCCAGCACCCGCGCCCGCGTCACGCCGGAAATCTCTCCCTTGCCGTTCAACACGAGCGAAACCGTCGCGGGCGATACGCCTGCCGTCTCGGCAATATCCCTGATGGTCGGTTTTCCCGGTTTCTTCATGCGGAGATGCGGGCCTTTTCATGCTGCGACTGCGAACAAGTTTACTAAACGATTTAGATGAACTTTGCGAGACCTAGGGCAAATCGACCCCGTTCGCAACCAATTTTCCGCTCCGGCGGGGCTTGTCAGGCCAAAAGTCCTTTGCTAGCGTTTTAGTGAAGCTAGATTTTGTTTAGTAAACAAATGGGAGGGAATCATGCAAAAAACCGGCAGACAGCTGGCGATGCTTGCTGTCATAAACGGCCTTTTGCTGGTGACGGGCGCCCTGATTTCCGGCGGCTCGTTCCTTTCCCTCTTCAATCTCCAGTCCATGGCGAGCCAGGTTCCAGAAATCGGTCTCCTGGCCATCGGCGTGATGCTTGCCATGTGCGCCGGCAATGGCGGTATCGATCTTTCGGGCATTGCGCTCGCCAATCTTTCCGGCGTCCTGTCGGCCGTCATCGTATCGTCGTTTGTCTCGGCGGCGGAAAGCGGCACGGCCTTCAGTCTCGCCTTCATCCTGGGCGCCCTCCTCGTCGGTCTTGCCGGCGGCATCATCAACGGTGTCCTCATCTCTCGGCTGAACATCACGCCCATCCTCTGCACACTCGGGACGCAGATGGCCTTCATGGGGCTCGCCGTGGTCGTCTCCGGCGGCAAGGCCGTGACGGTCGGCAGCCCAGCGCTGCTGTCGGGTATCGGCAACGACATGATCGCCGGGGTTCCGATCAGCTTCCTCGTCTTCGTTCTGGTCGCGGCCGCCATCGCCGCATTGCTGAAGTTCACGCCCTATGGCCTGTGGCTGATGCTGATGGGCACCAATCCCAAGGCCGCCGTCTATGCAGGCTTTCCCAGGAACGGCGTGATCGTCGCCACCTACGCGATATCCGGCCTGCTGTCGGGCCTTGTCGGCATCATCATCGCGGCACGCAACGTCAATGTGAAGTTCGACTACGGCAGCTCGTACCTGCTCATCGCCATCCTCATTGCCGTGATGGCCGGGGTGAAGCCGGAGGGCGGCTATGGGCGCGTCGTCTGCGTCGTCCTCAGCGCCATCGCCCTACAGCTCATGTCGAGCCTGCTCAATTTCAGCGGCCTTTCCAATTTCGTGCGTGATTTCGCCTGGGGGCTGCTGTTGCTCACCTTCCTGGCCGTCGGCCGCTACGACATCGCTGGCTTCCTGTCCCCGGGACGCCGCTCGCCAACCCCTTCGGTGCCTGTCCCTCAAACGCCGAAGTGAAACAGGAGGGAAAATTCGTGGAGGAAAACATGAAATCGTTTTCGAAGAAGGTACTGGCTGGAACCACAGTTGCGGCCGTTGCGCTTGCCGGCTCGATCGGCACGCTGGTCGCACAGGAAAAGCCGGTCATCGCCACCGTGGTCAAGATCAGCGGCATTCCGTGGTTCGACCGCATGAACACCGGCGTCGTGGCTTATCAGGAAGCCAATCCGGACGTCGTTGCAAGCCAGAGTGGCCCGGCAACAGCGGACTCGGCCCAGCAGCTGCAGATCGTCAACGACCTCGTTGCCAAGGGTGTCAACGCCCTTGCCGTCGTGCCGATGGACCCGGCCGTTCTGGAAGGCACCTTCCAGCGCGCCATGGAGCGCGGCATCGTCGTCGTCACCCATGAAGCCGATAACCAGGTGAACACCCATGCCGACGTCGAGGCCTTCGACAATGCAGACTATGGCTCGGCCCTGAACGAACGCCTCGCCGAATGCATGGGCAAGGAAGGCAAGTGGACGACCTTCGTCGGCTCGCTCGGCAGCCGCACGCACATGCAGTGGGTCGGCGCCGGTGAGGAGAATGCCAAGAAACATGCCGGCATGGAACTCGTCGATCCGAACAACGAATCCTTCGACGATGCCAACGGCACCTATGAGAAAGCCAAGGAAATCCTGCGCAAGCACCCTGACATCAAGGGCTTCCAGACCTCGGCGGGCAACGACGTGCTCGGCGTCGGCCGCGCCATCGACGAAGCGGGTCTGAGCGGCAAAGTCTGCCTCGTCGGCACCGGCCTGCCGAACCCCTCGGCCGACCTGCTGGAATCCGGTGCCATCACGGCGATTGGCTTCTGGGACCCGCAGAAGGCCGGCATGGCGATGAACGCCGTCGCACGCCTGCTGCTGGAGAAGAAGGAAGTCACCGACGGCATGGACCTCGGCGTCGAAGGTTACAACAAGGTCTCGGTCAAGCAGGGCCCGGGCAAGGGCCTGCTGATCCTCGGCAACGGCATGGTCCTCGCCGACAAGGCGACCTACAAGGAACACCTGTTCTAATCGACAAACCGTCAGCCGGCCGGAAGGTTCCCCTTCCGGCCGGGATCGTCCGGCGTGGCAAAACGCCGGTCAGCATGAGGACAATTTCCGTGGCGGCACAAGCACAAACAGCGCAGCAACCGGCAGCGCTCCTTGAACTCAGGAACATCCAGAAGTGGTTCGGCGGCGTCCATGCCCTGCGCGGCATCGATCTGACGCTCCATCCGGGCGAGGCCTACCACCTTCTCGGCGAGAACGGGTGCGGCAAGAGCACCGTCATCAAGATCATGTCGGGTGCGCATGCCCCGACGTCAGGCGAGATCGTGCTGGGTGGCGAGACCTTTGCGTCGCTGACACCGATCCAGTCGCTCGCCGCTGGCATCGAGACCGTCTACCAGGATCTGTCGCTGCTGCCCAATCTGACGGTCGCCGAGAACGTCGCGATGAACGAGCAGCTGGTGAACGCCAGCGGCCGTCTCGCACGTCTCTTCGATCGCAAGCGGTTGAAGGAAACCGCGGAGCGGGCGCTGGCCGCCGTAGGCCTGCCGAGCGACCGGACCTTCCTCAACACCATCGTTTCCGACCTGCCGCTCGCCTCCCGCCAGCTTGTCGCAATCGCCCGGGCCATAGCGACCCGCGCCAAACTCGTCATCATGGACGAGCCGACCACGTCACTGACACGCAAGGAAGTGGACAACCTCATCCAGGTCGTCGAGCGCCTGCGCACTGAAAACGTCGCCGTACTCTTCGTCACGCACAAGCTGGACGAATGCTATCGCATCGGCGGCCACGCCGTCGTTTTCCGGGACGGCCAGTGCGTCGCTCAGGGGCCTATCGAAACCTACAGCAAGAAGGAACTCGCCGAACTGATGACCGGTCGTTCCATCGATGCCCAGCGCTACCGCACGGGCAAACTGTCAGACAAGGAGCTGCTCAAAGTGGAGCGGCTCGTTGTCGATGGCGTGCGGGAGATGAGCTTCTCCCTGAAAAAGGGCGAAATTCTCGGCATTACGGGTCTTGCCGATTCCGGCCGCAACGAGCTTGCCCTGGCCCTGACCGGCGTTGCCCCTGCCACGGGCGGCACAGTGACACTCGATGGCAAGGTCGTTTCCGTCCGCTCGCCTGCGGAAGCCATCGCGCATGGTATCGGCTATGTCCCGGAGGACCGGCTTGCCGAAGGTCTCTTCCTGGACAAGTCGATCTTCGAGAACGAAATCGCCCTCATCGTTTCGCGCCTTGCCAATTCGCTTGGCGTTGTCGACCGGGAAGAAGGACGCCGGATCGCCGCCCGTCTTTCCGAGGAGATGCGGCTCAACACGAAAAATCTCGACCTGCCTGTCGGGGCGCTCTCGGGCGGCAACCAGCAGCGCGTGCTGATCGGCCGGTGGCTGAGCATCGCACCGAAACTGCTGGTGCTGCACGGGCCCACCGTCGGCGTCGATGTCGGCTCCAAGGACACGATCTATCGCGTCATCCAGGCCCTTGCCGAAGCGGGCATGGGGCTCGTCATCGTCAGCGACGACCTGCCCGAACTCCTTCAGAACGCCGACCGCATCCTCGTCATGAACGGCGGCCGGGTGGTCGCGGAAATGGGCGCCGGAGAGGCAACCGAAGACCAGCTCTACAAAGCAATGCTGGCGACCACGACGGAGACCATGCAATGAGTGCCTCACGAACCGATGAACTCCACGGCACCACCGGCCCGTCGCGTTCCTTCAGCTTCAGCGAACTCGTGCGCCGCCGACCGGAAACCATCACGTTCCTGCTTCTGGTGGCGATCTGTGTCGGCGTCACCATCGCCAACCCGGCCTTCCTGCAACCCTCGACGCTTATCGACATCGGCCGCGCCAGCGTGGTCATGGGGCTTTTCGCGCTCGGCGTCTTCATCATCCTGGCGGCAGGCGGCATCGACGTGTCCTTCACGGCGATCGCGGCCTTCACCATGTATTCGATGACCGTGCTGGTGCAGACCTATCTGCCGAACCTGCCCATCGCCCTCATCATTCTCATGGCGACGGTCGGCGGCGCGGCGCTCGGCATTGTCAACGGCCTGCTCGTTCATCACCTGAAGGTGCCATTGCTGATCGTCACCATCGGCACGCAGTATCTCTTCCGCGGCTTCCTGCTCTCCTTCATCGGTACGGTCTGGATCATGTCGCTGCCCCCGCAGATGGGCAGCTTCGGGCGCATGCCGCTCCTGCAGCTCGAATCCGCCAATGGCGCATTGATCACGCTGCCGTTCTACTTCCTCGTCCTGCCCATTGCCGCCTTCGTGACCTGGTGGATCCTCAACCGTACCCTGATGGGTCGCGCCATCTTCGCCGTCGGCGGCAATGCCGACATCGCAAACCGCCTCGGGTACAACCTGCGCACCGTGCATGTTTTCCTGTTCGGCTATGCGGGCGCGCTCGCGGGCCTTGCCGGCATCATCCATGTCTGCGCCAACCGGCAGGCAAATCCCTTCGATCTCGTTGGCACCGAGATCAACGTCATCGCGGCCGTCGTACTCGGCGGCGCGCGCATCACCGGCGGCACCGGCACGGTCCTCGGCACCCTACTCGGCGTGCTCCTGATCGTTGTCATCAACAGCGTGCTCGTCATGGTCGGCATTCCCAGCACCTGGCAGCGGCTCGTCGTCGGCAGCTTCATCCTGCTGGCCGCCGCCTTCTTCGTCACGCGCCAGCGCAAGAAATAATCCCCAATTCCCGGAGCAAGAGCATGAAGAAGTTTTTGAACGACCCCGTCAATTTCGTCGACGAGATGCTGGAAGGCATCTACAAGGCGCATCCCGCCGTCACCTATGCGGCCAACGACCTGCGCTGCCTGGTCAGCGCAAGGACCAAACCCGGCAAGGTCGGCATCGCGACCGGCGGTGGCTCGGGCCACCTGCCGACCTTCCTCGGCTTCGTTGGCGAGGGCATGCTCGACGGAGCGGCGGTTGGCGGCGTCTTCCAGTCGCCCAGCGCCGAGCAGATGTACCAGGTAACGAAGCATATCGATCAAGGTGCCGGCGTCCTCTATATCTACGGCAACTACACCGGTGACATCATCAACTTCGACATGGCTGCCGAACTTGCCGATCTTGACGGTATCGTGGTCAAGCAGGTCGTCGGCAATGACGACGTCGCCTCCTCGGTGGTCGGGGAGGAACACAAGCGCCGTGGCGTCGCCGGCATCTTCTTCATCTACAAGACCGCCGGTGCAGCGGCCGCCGAAGGCCTCCCGCTCGATGAGGTCGCGCGCCTTGCCGACAAGGCGCGGCTGCATACCCGCACCATGGGTGTCGCACTCTCCAGCTGCGTCGTTCCGGAAATCGGCCACGCCACGTTCTCCATCGGTGAAGACGAGATGGAAATCGGCATGGGCATCCATGGCGAACCCGGCATCAGCCGCAAGACGCTGGCGCCGGCCGATGCGGTCGTCGACGAGATGATGGAGCGCATCTTCGCGGAAACGGACTACAAGTCCGGCGACAACGTCGCCGTGCTTGTCAACGGCCTCGGCGGCACGCCGCTGGAGGAGCTCTACATCCTCTTCCGCCGCGTCGCGCAGCTTCTGGAAGCGCGCGGCGTTACCGCGAAACATGTCTGGATCGGCGAATTCGCCACTTCGATGGAGATGGCCGGCGCGTCGATCTCGATCCTGCATCTCGACGACGAGCTCGACCGCCTTGTCGCCGCTCCGGCCAACACGCCGTTCTTCCAGCACATTGCAGGGTGAAACGATGACGATCGAGACATTGAATGCCGCAGGCCTGATCGACCTTTTCAAGAGCTGGAAGGATCTCTTTTCCGAACAGCGTGAATTCCTCATCGCGCTCGACGGCAAGGTAGGCGACAGCGACCTCGGCATCACCATGAGCAAGTCCTTCGCCGCCGCTGCCGATGCATTGGAGGCAGAGGGCGAAGCGGCAGGTATCGCCAAGCTCCTGCGTACAGCCGGGGCAACAATGGCCCGCACCGCTCCTTCCACCATGGGTACGTTGACGGCGACCGGATTCCTGCGGGCCAGCAAGGCCGTTGAGGGCAAGAATGTGCTGGAAACGGCGGACATGGCCGCCTTCTGGCGCGCCTATCGCGATGGCGTTGCCGAACGCGGCAAGGCGAAGGTCGGCGACAAGACCTTGCTTGACGTGCTCGACCCGATTGCGGTGACACTGGAAGCACAGGCCGTTGCCGGCGCTTCGCTTGCCGATGCGCTCAACGCCGCGGCAGACGCCGCCGAGCAGGCGCTCGAAGCCACCAAGTCCCTGCTTGCCCAGCATGGCAAGGCCGCGGCCTTCCAGGAAAAGACCATCGGCCTGCAGGATGCGGGCGCGACAGTGGGGGCTTTCCTCATCCGCCACATGGCGGACTTCGTGGCAAGCCGGTAGAGACTGCTTCCGGCGAGCCGCAGCGCATGTGCCTCGCCGGCTCGTCGCTCCGACCGGATGTCGGTGCCCCAACGCCAAACGCACCACCGGCGGGACAAGCCGCCGGCGGCGCATCCGGGGGAGGTATCAGTTGAGGGGAATGGCGTTGCCGTCCTTGCTTGTCTGGTAGACGACCGAGAGATCGTCATATTTCAGCCGGATGGCCTCGGCGCGTTCCTTGAACTGCGACCGCTGCGGCTCGGGAAGACGGTCGATCAGTGCGTGGATCGACTGTCCCTTCCAGAAGGCATTCGTTCTGTTGTAGCCGCCGGCGTCGAGCGTGAAGACCTCCTTCAGTATCTTCAGGTCGTGCGGGATGGAGAACGCGTCGCGGGAATCCTCGTGACTGAAGAAGTAGAAGAAATTGTCGAACCCGGCCCAGGTGATCGCCGACAGACACATCGAGCAAGGCTCGTGCGTCGACAGGAAGATGAGGTCCTTGGAGTCCGGCCGATCGCATTGCGGCATCTCGTAGAACCGCTTCAGGGTGTGGACCTCCCCGTGCCACAGCGGATTTTCCGTCTCGTTGTTGGTCTCGACGAGCACCGTGGACAGGTCCGACTTGCGCAGCAGCGCCGCGCCGAAGACCTTGTTGCCGGCAGCAACGCCGACCTCCGTGGTGGGGATGATGCCGTCCTCCATCGTGCCGAACAGGGCATCGAGCAGGCTTCGGGTTTCGGTTTCTTCTGACATTGTGTCTCCGTTGGTGTCGTGGGAAAAGGTGGTCCGGATCAGGGACAGGGCACGATCCGGAGCCAGGGGGGTGTCGGGCGCCCTCAGTGCGCAGCCTCCGGGATCATCGGGATCTCGACGCCCTTGGCGTCATAGAGCTTGCCATTGAGGAAGTAGTCGCCGTCATGAAGCCGGGCGATATCGGTGTAGCGGATCGTTCGCTCGGTGGCCGCCACGAAGACGGACTGCTGGTCCGAATTGCCGGCCTTGACATGGTTGAACAGCAGGTTGAGGACGATCGCCATCAGGGCAGCAGAACTGATGCCGGAATGGAAAATCGTCGCGACCCAGGCCGGAAAGTGCTCGTAGAAGCCGGGCGAGGCGATGGGGATCATACCGAAGCCGATTGAGGTCGCGACAATCACCAGGTTCATGTTGTTCTGGTAGTCGACCTTGGAGAGGGTTCGGATGCCGCTGGCCGCGACCGTGCCGAACAACACGATGCCGGCGCCACCGAGAACCGAACTCGGCACTGCCGCCACGACACGCCCCATGACCGGCAGCAAGCCGAGGATCACGAGGAAAAGGCCTCCGGTCGCCACCACATAGCGGCTCTTGACGCCGGTGACGGCGACAAGCCCGACATTTTGCGCAAAGGCGCTTTGCGTGAACGAGCCGAAGATCGGTGCGAGAATGCTCGACAGCATATCGGCGCGCAGGCCATCGCCCAGACGGCGCGAATCCACCTTCGTCTCGACGATCTCGCCTACGGCGAGAATATCGGCCGATGTCTCCACCAGCGTGACGATGATGACGATAAGCATGGAGATGATGGCGGCGATCTCGAAGGTCGGGTAGCCGAAGTGGAAGATGGTCGGCAGCGCGAAGAAGGGACCGTTCGACACCTGCGAGAAATCGGTCATGCCGACGGCATAGGCAATGCCTGTCCCGATCACAAGCGCGAGCAGGATGGACAGCCGCGAGATCGAAGCGCTGCCGACCTTGCTGAGCAGGAGAACGATGGCCAGTGTCACAGCGGCGAGCTGGATGTTGGCCGGGCTACCGAAATCAGGCGAGCTGCTGTTACCGCCCATGGCCCAGAAGGCGGCGACCGGCATCAGCGTCAACCCGATCGTGGTGATGACGATGCCCGTGACGAGCGGCGGGAAAAAGCGGGTGATGCGCGAGAAGACCGGCGTGATCAGCAACCCGATCAGCGAAGCGGCGATAACGGCGCCCAGGATGGACGGAATGCCGCCATTGCCCGATATCGCCACCATCGTCGCAACGCCGGAGAACGAAACACCCTGCACCAGCGGCAGGCGGCTGCCGAAGAATGGCAGTCCGAGGGTCTGCAGGATGGTGGCAAGGCCGCCGGCAAACAGCGATGCCGTGACCAGCAGGCCGACATCGCTCGGGCTCAGTCCCGCGGCCTGGCCGACGATCAGCGGTACGGCGACGATACCGCCATACATCGTCAGGACATGTTGAAGCCCATAGGCGATGTTGGCGCCGACGCTGAGTTTTTCGTCTTCCGGGCGTGCGACGGTTGCACTTTCTTCGTCTGCATGTGCCAAGGTAAACTCCTCCCTACCTTTGCTTGCGTTGAATTCTGCGATTTTCCCCGTTTCGGTCGATTGCTTCGGCATGGCGCCGGGGCGCTGGCGCATACCGGAACCTCACCTCTCGCCGGCGCTCCCTGCCGGTTGCAGTACTGGCGCGCGCGAAAAACCCGATGGCACATTGCCAAGCAGGCGCTGAGCGGACGGCAACAAGGCGCCGAAGCGCGGCCCCAGGCGCGGCCCAAACAACAGTCATCTGGAAAGAGAGTATTTCTCTGCATGCCCCACCAGTTTCCACAGTTGGACCGGTCGGTTGACCGGTTTCGCCAGGACCCTGTTCCAGGAGGTGCGAGCTCCGGATCGTCATCAACTTGCGTTGAGCGGGGCATTTCATGTGAGGCCTAAACCTGCACTGTTACAAATCCTGCATTCTTTTAGCCGAGCCTGTCAAGCGCCAGCGCTGATCACCGAGGACGCAAACGAGCGCCCCCCTATTGGCAGGACGCAGCGGCGTGCCCGGCAATGTCTAGCCAAATCAAGGTGTCCCAGCCTCGAGGATGCGCTCCATCCGGTCGCATCTTTGCAGAAATGGCAAAAGACCTTCAGGGAAACGGACCGGCAACGCGCGGTCGACATTGCCAGAGAGGGGCGTCGCGGAGCGCTGATGCAGGTCGCGGATTTCGGATCTGATTGCGATGCCAGGACTATCTTGGCCGGCAGCCTGCAATCGTCACGATGTTCTCCTCCGACAGTTCGATAAATTATATAATCTATAGAATTTAATCTAATCGAGAGCGTGCATTCCAACTTGCCCGGGATAGCGTAGTTTTTTCTCCTACCGTCGAAGCGCGAGAGATGAGGATTGTCGCGTGCAGGCGCCGCGCCTGGATGGTTGCCGTCTGTTTCCAACAGGGCACCCAAAAGCACGCGGCAAGCGCCATCGTACCCTATATCCAGACGGTCCTCCCTTCGCCTTCGCATCCGAATGCTTTCAGCAGGTTAGGGGCGACGTCGAGCAGCCTCTCGGCCCGGTCGGTCAGGAGAAACGCCGCCGTCTGCGGCTCGCGATAGGCAAGGATCTCGGCGCGTGAGGCGCGCGTATAGAGACCACGCAAGGCGCGCAGGCAACCGCTATGGGTGACGGCGATATGCGGGCGGGCCGGATCGAGGGTCTGGAGCCATGCCTGCAACCGCCCGGTCAGCCCCGTCCGGCTCTCGCCGCTCGGCATCGCGTACTCCCAGGGGTCGGATGCGTTTGCGCCATATTGCTCCGGCAGATCCCGTTCGATCTCATCGTGCAGGCGCCCTTCCCAAACGCCGTAGCTGCGCTCGGCAAGCCGTGGCTCCTCGGCAAAGCGGTCGAAGGGCACCGCCCAGATATCGGCGAGGATGGAGGCGGTCTGCCGGGCACGGCCAAGAGGGCTCACCCAGAGGGCCGCATCCTGCAGGCCGGCCACGGTTTCCGAAAGCCGTACAGCTACGGCCTGCGCCTGTCGCACGCCATTGGCGGTGAGCGGCGTATCGCGGCTTCCTTGCAGGCGCCCGGCGACGTTCCATTGGGTCTCCCCGTGGCGAATGACGAGGAGGGTGGGCAGAGTATCGGTCATGTCATGAGGCCTTTGCATGGAGAAACCTTCGCCGCCGGGGCGGCGAAGGCAAGGAGGGTCAATCGGCAAGCCACAGAACGGAGGCCGGCTTGATGCCGAGCATTGTCTGGCTGCCCGGAGCAAGCAGGCCGTCGCCGGAATGGAAGGGGGCATCGACCAGCACCGTCGCCTTGCCCACCTCCACGCCGTAGCGCACCGTGGCACCGAGGAACTCCCGGTGCGCGATGGTGCCGGAAAGCGGGACGGCATCGGTTTCGACCGTGCCGATCGTCGCATATTGCGGCCGGAAAACGAGCTTGGCACCGGCCGGAACCTCGACACCGGCCGGGACCGGGATGCTGCCGCCACCGGCAACCTCGAAGCTGCGCGTCGCGCCCTCGCCCTTCACACTGCCCTCCAGGATATTGGCCGTGCCGAGGAAGTTGGCGACGAAGAGATTGGCCGGCTTCTCGTAGAGATGCATCGGCGTGCCGACCTGCTGGATACGGCCCTCGTTGAAGACGGCGATGCGGTCGCAGACCGTGTTCGCCTCCTCCTGGTCGTGGGTGACGAAGATGGTGGTGAGCTTCAGTCGCTGCTGGAGCTCACGCAGCTCCCGCCGCACCTCCACGCGCATCTTCGCGTCCAGGTTCGACAGCGGCTCGTCGAGCAGCAGCACCTTCGGCTCGATAGCGATGGTGCGGGCAAGCGCCACGCGCTGCTGCTGGCCGCCGGAAAGCTGCGAGGGCCGCCGGTCGGCAAGATGCGAGAGCCCGACCAGCGCGAGGGCCGCAGCCACCCGCTTGTCCACCTCGGCGCGCGGCAGGCGCCGTTCCTCGAGGCCGAAGGCGACGTTGCGCGCGACGGTCATGTGCGGCCAGAGCGCGTAGGACTGGAACACCATGCCGATGTCGCGCTTCCACGGCGGCATGTCGAGCACATCCTCGCCGCCGACGACGACCGCACCGTTTTGGGCCTGGTTGAAGCCGGCGATGAGGCGCAGCAGCGTCGTCTTCCCGCAACCGGACGGGCCGAGGAAGGCGAAGAACTCGCCGGGCTGGATATCGAGGTTGATGTCCTTCAGCACATGCAGCGAACCGTAGTAGAGGTTCACGTCGCGGATGCTGATCGCCTTGGCGGGGCTGTCCGCAAGGGTCGCCTTGTCGATATTGATGGTCATAGTCCGTTCCTCCCGGATCATTTGCCGATGCCGAGCGCCTTCTGGCGGCGCTCGATGACGTAGTGGGACAACAGCGTGCAGAGCGCGACCATGACGACCGCGATGACGCCGAGCGCAGCGCCGGGGCCGCGGCCGGCCGGCGATTGCATGAAGACGTAGAGGCCGTAGGCGAGCGGGGCGTCGGAATTGCTCTGGATGAGCATCAGCGTCGCGGAGAGCTCGACGGCAGCTGTCGAGAAACTGGTGACGAAGCCAGCAAGAAGCCCGCCCGTCATCAGCGGCAGCACGATGCGGCGGATGGTCCGCTGCTTGGTCGCCCCGAGGTTTTCCGCCGCCTCTTCCAGCGATTCCGACACCTGTTGCAGGGCGGCATAGCAGGCCCGCAGTGCATAGGGTAGGCGTCGGATGGCGAGCGCCAGCACGACCATGACCCAAAGCGTGGCGAGCGGCGTACCATCCGGCAGCGTCACGCCGTAGAAGGTGCGCAGATAGCCGATCCCGAGCACGACACCGGGAATGGCAAGCGCCGAGGTCGCCGCCCAGTCGAGCCAGCGGCGGCCGACGATCTTGGTGCGCAGCACGAGATAAGCGATGGCACCGCCGACGACCACGTCGATGAGGCCGGCAAGCGTCGCGTAGATCAGCGTGTTCTTGATGTAGATCGAGCTTTCACCGAAGACGCGGCCGTAATGTGCCAGCGTCACCGCATCCGGCAACGGGCTGAAGGACCAGACCGTGGCGAAGGACAGCATGAGCAGGCCGATATGCGGTGAGAGCACGAGCAGGAGGATGAGGCCGACGACACCGTAGGCAAGGATGCTTTCGCCGAGGCCAAGCTTGCGCCGCGACAGGCCACCGCCGCCGCGCTGGGTGGTGGCATAGTCCTTGCCGCGCATGGCGACCGCCGACAGCCACATGGCGAAAATCGAAACGACGATGAGGATGACGGAGATGACGTAGCCCATCGGGTCGGTCAGGCCGACCGAGGTCACGCGCAGATAGGCCTGCGGTGCCAGCATGTCCTTGACGTTGAGGAGAAGCGGCGTCGCGAGATCGTCGAAGACCTTGACGAAGACGAGCGATGCGCCGGCGAGGTAGCCGGGCATGGCGAGCGGGAAGACGATGCGGCGGAAGAGGCGCATGCCGGACGAGCCGAGGTTCTGCGCCGCCTCCTCCATCGACCGGTCGATGTTGCGCAGGCTGGTGGAGAGGTTGATCAGGATGAAGGGGAAATAGTGCAGCGACTGCACGAAGATGACGCCGTTCAGGCCTTCCATGAAAGGAATGCGGACGCCGAACCAGTCGTTGAGCAGAAGGTTGACGGTGCCATTGCGGCCGAACAGCAGCTGCATGGCAACCGCGCCGACGAAGGGCGGCATGATGAGCGGCACGAAGCCGAGCGTCTGGATGACCAGCGATCCGCGAAAGTCGAAGCGCGTCGTCAGGACCGCGAGCGGCAACGCGATGGCGCTCGCCCAGACGACGGACATGGCCGATACATAGACGGAATTGAAGAAGGAGCGACGGAAGAGGTCGGTCCTGAAGAAGTCGACGAAGTTGACGGCGGTGAGCGCGCCGGTGCCCTTCTCCGTGAAGGCGGTGTAGATCACCGTTCCGGCGGGAATGACGAGGAAGATCGCGAGAAACAGCGCAATCAGCGTCACCGCCAGAACCTGGCCGGGCCGCGCCATAATGCGCCGGGCAGGAAGGGATGAAAGTGCGAAAGCCATGAGGCAGTCTCCGGAATGAGATCGGCCGGCCCGGCGGCCGATGGGCACCGGGGGAACGAAGACAGGACGGGAAAACAGGAGGGAGAGGGTTTCCGCTCTCAAGGAGACGCGGAAACCCTCGGGGCGTCAGTCGATGAGGTCGAGCGCCTGCTCGGCCTTGGTCTTGGCGGCAGCGTATTTCTCGCCGGCGAATGCCGCCCACGCCTGTTCCAGCTCGGCCTGGCGGGCCGTCTTCTCCTCGCCGCCGGTGAAGGCGGCGCGCATTTCGTCGCTCGCAGCTTCCTCCGCCGTGACCGGCATCTTGGAGATCAGGCCGTGCGCTTCGGCGATCAGCGCCCGCGCTTCGGCCTGGTCGTTGCTCGCCAATGCCTTCTCAGCAGCATGGATCGCCTTGGTCGCATCGCGCAGGCTGTCGAGCTGGAAGGTGATCAGCTGGTCATAGAGGGCATCGACGACATCCGTGCGCTTCTTGGAAACATCCGAATCGAAGGTGATCATCGACTGGAAGCGCGGATCCTCGAAGGGATTCGGGAAGCCTTCGGGTGCGTCCTTGTAGAGCGCCGGATTGATCGGCAGGCGGCGGATTGCCGGTTCGAGCAGAACGGCCTGCCCCTTTTCCGACAGCAGGTAGTTCACGAAGGCTTCGGCGCCCTTCGGGTTCGGTGCATTGGCAATGATGCCGACATTGGCCGGCACGACGGTGGTGATCGAGGGATAGCTGAAGCTGACGGGGAAACCACTCGCCTTGGCGGAGAAGGCGAAGAAGTCGATGACGATGCCGATACCCGTCTGGCCGGAGTTCACCGCATCCGGCACGCCAAAGGAGCGTTCCGTCACCTGCTGGAGGTTGCCGCCGATGCCCGTCAGCGTCGCCCAGCCCTTTTCCCAGCCCTCACCCTGGAGGATGGTCTCGATGGTGAGATGCGTCGTGCCGGAACGCGAAGGCGCAGCGATCGCGATGTGATCATGATACTCCGGCTTCAGCAGATCGCTCCATTCCGTGGGCTGCGGCAGGTTATTGGCCTCCAGATAGCGGTCGTTCGACATGATGCCGTAGCCGGACGCGGCAAAGCCGAAATAGTAGCCATCCGGATCGTTGACGGGATAAGAGCCGACCTTCTCCGGCAGGCCCGTGACGGACGGAGCAAACTTGGCGAGCAGGTTGCGGCCCTTCAGATTCTCGAAAGCATCAGGCGCGGAAGCCCAGAACAGGTCGACCTGGTTGTTGGCCTTCGTCTCGTCGACGAACTTGACGCCGGAACTCGTGCTCTTGTTCTGCACGTCGAGCGTATAGCCGGGATTGGCGGCCTCGAAGCCGGCCTTGAAGGGATCGGTGACGTCCTTGGAGAAGGACGTGATGACGGTGACCTTTCCGCCGTCCTCAGCATGAACAGTCGAAAGAGCGGCAGCCGACATCAGCATCGCCGCGGCAATGGTCTTGAGCATATGGTTTTCCTCCCAATGGCACCGCCGGCTCTCCGGCGGTCATCAGGATGTCAGCAAGGCCCGTGCCAGTTTCGAAAATCCCGGAAAACCGGTGTTTCCGCCCGAAGAATGGGAAAGAAAGGTAACATCGCCCCCAATTCTCGGGGTCAGAACGGTAACCTCACGCCTCCTCCTCGCCCCCGAGGCCGTGCTTGCGCATCTTGAGATAGAGCGTCTTGCGCGAGATGCCGAGTGCATCGGCCGTCGTGCCGATACGGCCGTCTTGCTCGGCGAGGCTGTCGACGAGGATCGCCCGCTCCACCCGATCCATGCGCGCCTCCAGTGTTTCCCCGGATGACCCGCTCCCGCCGACCGGCAGGTCTTCCAGGCCGAGCACATAGCGCTCGGCAACATTGCGCAGCTCCCGCACATTGCCCGGCCAGCTGCGGCGGTCGAGATCGGCAAGGAAGGTCGCATCCACATGCGGCGCCGCGCGGCCCTGGCGGCGGGCGGCAAGATCGAGGAAGTGACGGAAGAGCAGCGCCACGTCGCCCCGACGCGCCGAAAGCGCGGGAAGCTCCACGCGGGCGATGTCGAGCCGGTAGGCAAGGTCCTCGCGAAACCTGCCCTGCCGGGCGAGCTGATGCAGGTCCGCCTTCGTCGCGGCAACGACCTGGAGATCGACCGCAACCTCGTCGTTCGAGCCGAGCCGCTCGATGACGCGCTCCTGAAGCACACGCAGCAGGCGGACCTGCGCGGACAGCGGCATGGATTCGATCTCGTCGAGGAAGAGCGTGCCGCCGTCGGCATGTTCGATCTTGCCGATGCGCTTGTCCTTCGCCCCGGTGAAGGCGCCGGCCTCATGGCCGAACAGTTCCGATTCCAGCATGGTCTCCGGGATCGCGCCACAATTGACCGCGACGAAGCGGCCCTTGCGCCCACTGAAATCGTGCAGCGCCCGCGCCGTCACCTCCTTGCCGGTGCCGGTTTCCCCCAGAACGAGGATGTCGGTCGCGGCCCCGGCGATGCGCTGCAGTCGCTCACGCAGCAGCACCATCGGCGCCGAATGGCCGATCAGCCGCGCCTCCCAACCATCCATGGCAACGGAAAGGCGCAGACGTCGGTTTTCGACGAGCAACCGGCGATGGGCGAGCGCACGACGTACGGTCTCGATGAGATGGACCGGGTCGGCCGGCTTTTCGAGGAAGTCCCAGGCACCATCCCGCATGGCGCGCAGTGCCATCGGGATATCGCCATGGCCTGTCATCAGCACGATGGGAATCTCCCGGTCGATGGCCCGCACGGCGGCGAGAAGGTCGAAGCCGTCCTGCTGGGGCATGCGCACATCCGACACGATCACCGCCTCGCTGTCCGCCTGCAGGCCGGAAAGCGCAGCGGCGACGGAGCCATGCGCGCTGACGCGAAATCCCTCGATCTCGAGCAGTTCGCGGCAGGCGTCTAGCACATTGGCGTCGTCGTCGACGAGAATGATGTCGGTCGATGCGGTCATGCCGCTCCTTTCAGGGACACGATGAAGCGCGTGCCGCCGGGCCCGGTCTCCAGCACGCTGATATCGGCGCCGAAGTCTTTGATAATGTTGTAGGAAATGGAAAGGCCGAGCCCGAGCCCGGCGCCGACCGGCTTGGTGGTGAAGAAGGGGTCGAAGACTGCGCCGCGATCCTTCGCGGCGATACCCGCGCCAGTATCACCGACGATCAGGCTCGCCCCCGCATCGCTTTTCTCGGCCGTCACCGTCACCATCCGTTCAGGCCGACCGGCGACGGCATCGAGCGCATTGGCGATGAGGTTCACCACGACCTGCTCCAGCCGCACCGGTTCGGCCATCACGCGCGGCATATCGGGCGGCAGGGCGAGCTTCAGTGTCACCCGCTCCTCCTCGAAGCGGTGCTCTAGAAGGCTCAGGGCTTCATGTACGACGGCCGGAAGATCGACGGGGTGCAGCTCCGCATCCGGCCGGCGCGCGAAGCGACGGATATGGCTGATCTGGCCGGCCATGCGGGCTGTCAGAGCGCGGATCTTTTCCAAATTGTTCAGCGCCTGCTCGCTGTTGCCGCGCGCAATCAGCGTCGACCCACTGTGAATATGCGCGCGGATCGCCGCGAGCGGCTGGTTCAGTTCGTGCCCGATGCCCGCCGCCATCTGACCCAGCGCCGCCAGCTTGGCCGACTGCACCAGCTCGTCACGCGTCTGGCGAAACAGGGTGAGAGCCCGGGCGAGGTCCGCCAACTCGTCGTCACCACCGGCGGGAATCCGCACCGCCGGATTGCCCGCACTGATCGCCATCGCGGCATGGGCGAGCTGATCGATGCGCGCCAGCAGACTGCGATGCACGTAGAAGACGCCGATGCCGATGGCAAGCACCACCGCCAGCACGGCGATGGCCGCAAGCAGCTTTCGCCCGAGATCGATGGCCGCGGCAGCCCGCTGTGCCGCCGTACCCGCCCGTGCCTCGATCGCCACCACCTCCGCCTCGATGCGCTGGCCGAGTTCCGCGACGAGCCGGCTGTTCTCCTTTGCCAGTTCTCCGAGCCGGCCCGCCTCGCGCATTTCGGAGCGCTTCCGGTTGGGCGTGCCGGTCGCGGGATCGGATTGCTGCAGGATGCGCCGGGCGAGCTGGCGCACCGTCAGGCTGTCCGGCCAGCCCTCCAGCGTCGCAAGGCGCGCGGCAAGCTCGTCCGCGCTGTCACCGAGAAAGGCATTGGCCTCCTGAACCTCCTCCGCCGTCGCACTGCTGACCAGCCGTGCGATCAACCCTGTGGCAAGATTGGCCTGCGACACCACGGTGAGCAGCGCCTCGCTGCGCCGCTGTTCTCCGAGCGCTGCGGCACTGCGGCCGTTGCGTGTCTCCGCCTCGATGTTGAAGCGGATATCGTCGACCAACGGATCGGCCTCTTCGATAAGATCGGCCTGAACCCAGCGCAGCTCCTCCACATCCGCGCGCATCGCCTCGGCCAGCGTGAAGCGCTTGCCGGCGGCAAGGTCGATCCGGGCGAGATTGCCGTTGATCGACGCCGCCAATGGCAGCAGGGATTGCACCGACGGCTCCGGCTCGTGGTTTTCCAGGAGCGCCTGCAGCGCCGCCAACCGTTCGGCATAGACACGCCTCGTCTCGTCATATTCCGCCCGTGTCTCCGCGCCGGTCAGCGCGGCGGTGACCGAGCCGATATCGGCACCCGCCTTGGAAAGCCGGGAGGCGAAAGCGAGCTGCGGCATCTGCACTTCAGCGATGCGCGAAAGCTCGCCCGACAATTCCCGGTAGGAGAGCCAGCCGACAAGGCTGGCGCAGACGGCGAGGCCGACGATGGCGACGAAGGCCGCGCCAAGACGCGCACCGATACCGAAACGCCAGCGGCTCTGCCCGTTCCATCGTGATTTCTTGCTCGTCTCCATGGCGGCGGCTTCTATCATCGCCGCCCGGCCGCGGTCGAGATGCCAACAAGCAGGCTTTCCGCCCGGGCAAGATTCCGCTCGACGGCGCCGCGGATGTCGCGTGCAAAGGCCTGCTGTTCGGTCGTGCGGGCAATGCCCCGCGGCCATTCCCCCTTCAGGCCTTCGGCCAATCTCTCGACATCCTCGGAAGAGAGCGGGGGTGTGCCGAGCAGCCGGCGCACACTCGCCAAAGTGCTGCGCCTGCCGGCATCCCCCGCAGCCTCGCCCTCAAGCGCCCGCAGCCGTGCCCAGAGACGGGCGAGCATCGCCCGGCGACGGACGATGTAGTCGTCGAAGATCAGGTTGACGATGCCGTAGCGCTCAGCCGAAAGGCGCGCGTTGAAACCGTTCGCCGCCAGCAGCCCACCAGTATTTTCTGCGGGCAGCAACCCGGCATTCAGCGCCGCCCGCACCGGAATGCGTCCGATCGCCGGGCGCAGGAGGATGTCCTGCCCTTCCTGCGAGAACAGGAAGTCGACGAACCGCTCGGCAGCCTCCGCGTTTCTTGCTCGCGAGAGGATGGCGATGTTGGCCGGCACGTAGAGGGGATCCGGCGTCAGCACGAAGACGTTTTCCGCGCCCGAGACATCAGGCGCCTTGGCAAGGAAGTCGATCGTCACGCCGATGCCGAAGCGGCGCTGCGCAACGCCCGAGGCGACGCCGAAGCTGCGCGCCGTCACAGTCGAGAGGTTGCCACCGAGCTCCGACAGCAACGCCCAGCCTCGCTCCCAGCCGTAGGTCTGCAACAGCGCCTCGACGATCAGATGCGTGGTACCGGAACGGGAGGGCGACGTGATGCCGATATGGCCGGCATAGACGGGCATCAGCAGGTCCTGCCAGTTCTGTGGCACCGGCAGGTCGTACTGTGCCAGGTAGGCGGCGTTGTAGACGAGCCCATAACCGGACAGCGCGAAGCCCAGATAGAAGCCCTCCGGATCGTTGACGGGATAGCCGAGAATGCGCTCCGGCGCTCCGGTCTGCCGCGGCTGGATCGCTCGCAGGGCACCCTTGCGCTTCAGGAGTTCGAACGCGTCCGTCGCCGATGCCCAGAAGATATCCGCTGCGACCTCGGGCTTTTCGAGGATGAAACGGCTTGCACTGCCGGTGTTGCGCTGCACGACCGTAACGCGGATATCCGGATTGCGCGCCTCGAAGGCACGCTGGAACGGCTCGTAGAAGGAAGGCGGATAGGAGGTGATGATCGACAGGTCTGCCGCCCGTGCTTCATGCGCGGAAAAAAGCAGCATGAAAGCGAGCAACAGACGCCAGCCCGCGCCGCGATGGTGTCCCGGCCGGTTCAAAACGGGCGTGCCTCCGGTGAAGATGCGAATGTGACAATGACGAAGCCCGGATATTGCCGGGACGCCGGAAGGATGTCCACCCGGCCCCCACATCTCCCCTCTACTCCATCATGCCGGGCAGCCCAGCCGCCAGGGTATCAATCGCCAGCCGGACGCGCGGCAGCATGACGGGGGAGCGCGGCCAGACAGCGTGGGTTTCGAAGGTGACCGACGGCACAGCCTTCAGGACCTGTCGAAGCCGCCCCGCAGCAACATCGTTCCGGATCATCCAGCAGGGCAACCAAGCGAGCCCCAACCCGCGGCAGGCTGCATCCCGGATCGATTCGAGATCGTCCAGCCTTAGGCGGGAGCGGGGCAGGACGACGCGCCAGGGGTCATCGGGCGATGGAAACACCCAGGTATCGTGGCTCTCTCTCTTGCCATAGATGATGCCCTCGTGGTTCGGCAAATCCTCCAGTCGCTGTGGTTCGCCATGCATCTCGATATAGGCCGGCGAGGCACAGACCGTCAGGCGCTGAAAGGCGACCCGCCGGACGACGGTGTCGGCATCGTCCTTGAGACGGCCATTGCGCACCGCAAGATCGAACCCGTCGGCCCGCAGGTCCGCGACACGGTCGCTGAAGGACAGATCGAGTTCGAGCCCCGGATGGTGGTCCAGCAGGCCGATCAGCAGCGGCGCGACGCATTGGCGGCCGAAGATGACAGGCATCGTGACCCGCAGCTTGCCGCGGACATCGCGCCGGCCCGATTCCAGTTCGGCCTCGCCGGCCCGGATCTCCTCGATCGCCCTCAGGCACCGTTCATAGAAATAGCGGCCTTCTTCCGTCATGCCCTGGCTGCGCGTCGTTCGATGAAAGAGCCTGACCTTCAGCCGCGTCTCCATGCGTGCGATCGTCTTGGCGACGGCCGAGCGTGTCAGGTTGAGCCGCTTCGCCGCTGCCGAGAACCCACCGGCATCGACCGCTTCCACGAAAACCGAGACGTCCTTCAGGTGCTCCATATTGTATCCATTCAGGAACCAGTGTGGCGAATTAATACCGCAACTGCCGATGAGTTTTCAACGATAGGCTTCCTTCAACGCATCGAGAAGGAGAATAGCGATGACAATGGCAAGGCAGTGGAGCATGGCGGCGATCGGTCCGAAGGACTTCGCGATCCGCACTGCGGCAATCGCGGAACCCGGGCATGGCGAGGTTCGCGTGCGCACCGAAGCCGTTTCCCTCAACTACCGCGATAAGCTCGTTCTGGAGAGCGGCATGGGCCTGCCGCTGGACTATCCTTTCGTGCCCGCCTCCGACATGGCCGGCGTGGTCGAGGCCGTCGGTCCCGGCGTCAGCCGCTTCAAGGCGGGCGACAAGGTGATCTCCACCTTCATGCCCGGCCGGATCGAGGGCAAGGGCCTGGGCGATGCGCGCAATCCGCCCTACAGGACGCTCGGCGGTGCGCATCCCGGCGTGCTCTCGGAATATGTGACGTTCCCGGCCGACTGGTTCGTTGCCGCACCGAAGACGCTGGATGCCGGGGAAGCGAGCACGCTGCCCTGCGCCGGCCTTACAGCATGGATGGCACTCATCGAGAGCGGAAGCCTGAAGGCCGGTGAGAAGGTGCTGATCCAGGGAACAGGCGGGGTCGCTCTCTTCGCCTTGCAGATCGCACGGGCGCACGGCGCGCAGACCTTCGTCACGTCGTCGAGCGCAGAAAAGCGCGAAAGGCTGCGCGCGCTCAAAGCCGACCATCTGCTCCCGCGTGACGGCTGGGTCGAGCGGCTCATCGACCTGACGGACGGCCATGGCGCCGACCACGTGCTCGATATCGCCGGCGGCGCGGGTTTTGGAGAGGCGCTGAAAGCGGTGGCTGTCGGCGGGCGGGTCTCCTTGATCGGCGTGTTCGAAGGGTTCGAAATCTCCGGTCCCGCCTCCGCGCTTCTTCTCAAGTCACCGGTCGTGCAGGGCATTTCGGTCGGTCATCGCCGGGCACTGGAGGATTTCGTACGGGCCGTGGACAGCATCGGCCTCAAGCCGGTGATCGACAGGCGCTATCGCTTCGAGGAGGCGGATCAGGCCTTTGCACATCTCGATCGTGGACCATTCGGGAAGGTCGTGATCGAGTTCTGACCGTCGTTGAACCGCCCGGCGCAAAAATACGCCGGGCGGCAGAGCCGTGTTGAACGCCTGTACGGGGCAAGGGCTATGCCGACTGGACGGCCCTGATACGCTCGACGCCGCCAACGACGGCTGAGAAATCCTGCCAGACGCCCTGCGCGCCCTTCTGCCATTCGTCAAACGCGTCCGGTTTCAGCACCTTGCCGCCGTTCTTCAGCGATTGCTCGACGGACTTCGCTTCGTCCTCGACAATGAGCTGGTTGAAATAGGCCGCCCCCTGCCGCGATGCATCCTGGAAGACGGCCTTCTGCTCATCGTTAAGCTGGCCCCAGAAGCCGGCGGCGTAGTAGATGACGCCCGATGCCCAGATATGGCCCGTTTCCGTCATGTAGGGCACGACTTCGTAGAGCTTGAAACCGGCATAGGCGGATTTGGTAAGGTCCATGGCATCGGCAACGCCGGTCGACAACGCATTGTAGGTCTCGGTGATCGGAATACCCACGGCGTGGTGTCGAAAGCGCTCCACAACCTCGTGTGCAGCGGGCTCTGGATAACCCGGATCTTCTTGCCCTTCAGCTGGTCCGGGCGCGTGACCGGCTCCTTGGTGAGGAGATGGCGCGCTCCGTAGTTGATGAAGTCGCCGACCACGAAATTCTGCGCGGCAAGCTTCTGCCGGAGGTCGGCGCCGACGTCGCCATCGACCGTCTTGCGCACATGGGCGGCATCCCGGAAGAGGAAGGGCAGGTCGAGTATCTGCAGGTCCGGTACCCAGCCCGAAAGCGAGGAGACTGTCGAAAGGCTGGCGTGAACGGAACCGAGGCGGGCGCCTTCGGCCACTTCCTTCTCGCCGCCCAGTGCGCCGTTCTTGACGATATTGAAGCGGAACTGGCCCGGAAGCTGCGCCTCCACCAGTTCGCTGATCTTCACCCACACCCTGGTTTCCGGCTTGTCGTCACCCAAGAGCGAGGCGACCGTGATCGTCGTCGCGCTGGCGGATGCCGCGCGAATATAGGCCGGCGCCGCAAAAGCGAGCCCGGTGGCGGCAGCGGTCTTCAAAAGAGTACGGCGGTTGAGATTGCCCATGTCTGATGTCCCCATGACAAGATGCGTTAGAAAAGAATCGCCCAGGCGCAAAGGATCGCCAGGGAAACGAGAAGCGCGGCGAGATAGGGCACGACGGCCCGAAAGAGCGCTGTGGCGGGAATGCGGGTCACGCCGCTCACCACGAAGATGAGCATGCCGAGCGGCGGCGTCAGACCGTGGATCATCAGATTGACCACCAGAATGACCCCGAAATGGATCGGATCGATGCCGGCGGCCACCGCGGCCGGCAGCAGGATCGGGCCGAACAGCAGGATCGCCGCGCCGATATCGAGCACGAGGCCGACGACGAGAAGGATGATGTTCGAAAGGATGAGGACCGCAAGCGCACTTCCGCCCAAAACTGTCACGAATTGGGTGACGAGGCCCGAGACGTCATCCACGGCGAGCAGGAACGCGAAGGGACCGGCGGTGCCGATCAGCAAACCGATCGCAGCCGCTTCCGTCGCTGCCTGGCGGAAGGAAAGAAAGACGGAACCGAACCCGAGTTTCGACCAGGCCGCAAGGCCGAGCGTGTAGAGCGCAGCGAGGGCGGCAGCTTCCGTCGTCGTGACGACGCCGACGCGGATGCCCACCACGACAATGATACCAAGGCCGAAGGCCGGAATGGCCGCTATGGCGGCCCTTCCACGTTCGGCGCCCGTCGCACGGACCTGCCCTACCTGCTCCCGGACCGTCAGGTGAATGGCCACCGCAAGGCAAACGGCCATCAGCCCGCCGGCAAAGAAACCCCCAACCAGAAGCGAACCCACGGACAGGTTGGTCGCCGCAGCAAGGATCAGGAAGGTGATCGAGGGCGGAATGACGTTGTCCAGTACCGAGGTCGCGGCGATGATCGCACCGGCCCGCGCCGGCGGATAACCGTGGCGGACAAGTTCGGGCTGGAAGGTCGATGCACCAAAGGCAGCATTGGCGACAGACGAGCCGGAAGCGCCGGAAAACAGCACGCTCGTCAGAAGCGTCGTCTGCGCCAACCCAGCCCGCCGGTGGCCGACCATGGAGGCGGCGAAACGCACGAGCTGGTTGGCGACCCCGGATGCCGTCAAGAGCCCGCCGACCAGGAGAAAGAAGGGAATGGCGAGCAGCAGGAACTTCGACATGCCGGTAACGGTCGTCGAAACGATCGCCGGTTCCGGCAGGCTGCTGCCGAAGGCGATCGCGACATAGGCCGCGGCAAGGAAGGCATGCGCCAGCGGCGCGGCCAGAAGCAGGCCAAGCCCCGCCACGACCGCCAGAAAGAGGCTTGGCGGCAGGTCCGTGCCAAATCCGGTCTCCGGGACACCGAAATAGACCGCCGCACCGAGCACGAGCGATGCGGATACGCCGCCGATCCTGCCCTCTCCGATCCGTCGCAGGACAAGCACGACAAGGACGAGGCCGCCTCCCGCACCAAGAAAACCGAAGCGGATCCATTCCGGGATGCCAAGCGTCGGCGATACGCCGCCCAGCATGGCCATAATCTCGCTGCCGCCAAAAAGCAGGATCGACGCGGCAAGGACCGTGAACACATCCGCGAGCATCTGAGCCAGGGGCAGCAAACGCGCCGGCAGCAACCGAATGAAAACATCGAGCCGCATGGCCAGCGCGCTGCCGAGGCTGAGCGGCGCGCCAAGCGCGATCAGCGCGACATGCAGCCAGATTGCAAGATCTTCGGAGCCGACGAAGCCGGTCGAGAAGAAATAGCGCAATCCGACGCTCACCAGCACAACCGCAAGCAGCACGGTAAGAATAAAGGCCGCGAAGGCGCCGAGCGCATCTTCGATCCGCTTCAATGCATGTTCGGCAAGATTGCGCGCGGGCGCGGCCGGCGCGTCGAGGATGGAGGACTGGTTGATGGCCACGCGTTTACCTTTCCGCTCTCAGGCGCTCTTGACCGTCGAGAGGTCGCGGTCGAAGAGTGTCGACCAGGTGAATTGCCGCGCCTGCGACACCTCCCGGGAAACATCGAGCCGCGGCAGAACCGTCTCGCCAAAACGATAGGCTTCCTCAAGCAGGGGCATGCCGGAGAGGATGAAGGTTTCGACGCCGGCTTTCCTGTAGGCCTCCAGCGTCCGGATAACGGTATCGGGCGAGCCGACGATCGCCGTACCCGGTCCCGGCCGGACAAGCCCGATGCCAGCCCAGAGATCCGGAGCGACTTCCAGGTCCCGCAGGTTGGTGGGCTTCAGGCCGCCGTGCATCGCGGTCATGCGCTGCTGGCCGACGGAGTCGCTCCGGCCGACAAAGCGCTGATTGGCTGCAATTGCAGTGTCGTCCATGCGGTCGTAGAGATCCGCAGCAGCCTCCCAGGCCTTGGCATCCGTGTCGCGCACGATCACGTAGAGCCGGATGCCATATTCAAGCTTGCGGCCATAGCGGTCCGCCCTCGCCTTCACCGCGTCGACCTTTTCCTTGATCTGCTCCGGCGTCTCGCCCCACGACAGATACGTGTCGACATGCCTGGCGGCGACGTCGAGTGCCTTGTCGGAGGATCCGCCGAACCAGAGCGGTGGCGGCGCGATGGTCTCGCCGACCGGTAACGCCAGCCGAGCACCGTCCGTCTTGAAATACCTGCCCTGGTGCGTGACGCTTTCGCCGGCAAACAGACGATGCCAGATCTGCAGATATTCATCCGCCATATCGTAGCGCTCGTCATGCGGCATGGTCATGCCATAGGCGCCGAGCATCTTCGCGTCGCCGGAGACGATGTTGATCAACAGCCGCCCGCGCGAGAACTCCCGCAGCGTCGCCGCCATCTTAGCGAGCAGCGTCGGCGCGACGAGGCCGGGATGGATCGCGACGAGGAATTTCATCCGTTCCGTGGAAGACAGCAGCGCGCTTGCCAGCACCCAGACGTCGTGCGCACCGGTCGCAAACAGCGCACCGGTAAAACCGAGATGGTCATAGGCCTGGGCGAGCTGCTTGTAATATCCGAGATCGACCTTGCGGGAGCCTTCCGGCTGCCAGGGATAGGCCCCATCCGGAGCGCACATATACCAGAGAACGTTCATCGAAGGCTCCTCAAGCGGACAGGATCGATAGCTTCAATGCGACCCCGGTGGAAAAATGACCGTGCCGGTGAAGGGTGTCGGCCTCGGCTTGCTGTTCGGCGATAATCTCCGCGCCCGCCGGACCGACGGAGAAATCCCGAGAGCGAAGGACACGCTCCCAGGCATCCGCATCGCCATCGCTGTTCTCTTCCGCAGCCAGCAGCTCCGCCGCCTTGCGGAGATCCGCCGTCACTTCCCGGCCGACACGATCGAGTTCGTCCGTGATGGTCCGGATCGTTTCGGCCGGCAGCGCGTGCCGTTCGAGCGTCCAGAAGAGGGAGCGGTTGGGAATGGTCCCGCCGCAGCGGACGAGCAGTCGCAGGTCCGGCCTGCCCGAGACCCTTTCGAGGCGTGGCGACATGGCGACCCAGGCATCGACCCGACCCTCCAGAAGTTCCTCCAGGGAATCGTGGTGGGCGCTCTCGACCCTCGTCACATCTGCCAGGCCGAGCCCCTCGCCTTCCAGGCTGCGCGCCAGCAGATACGTGTGAAAGGAGCCATCGACGAGGGAAACCCGCTTGCCGGCAAGGCCGGCCATGGACTGGATATCGCTGTCCACCCGCACGAAAATCGCGCCATTGGCCGGGCGCGGCGCCGAAGCCGCGATGTACTGCACGCCGAGCCCGAGCGCATCGGCCTCGATCGGCGGTGTCGAGCCCGTGCCGCCAAAATGGATCCTGCCGCTTTCAAGCAAGCGGGCGGTATTGCGCCCTTCGCCATAAGGCACGAATTCCGGGTCAAGTTTCGCGAAGCTGCCCGGCCAGAGCCGGGCGAGCCGCAAATGTAGATTGTTCGGATGGACGCCGATCCGCATCTTCACTCCCGCATGTCAATTCTGCGAGACAATTTACTTTTTTATAGATTGAAAGCGAGGAAGGCTGTCCCGGCCTGCGGGCGCAATCGCAATGCTAATTCTACTAAATCAATAGAATAAGAAATGTTTCTGCTTCCGTCGACGAAGCGCTGTCCCGGCCGTTGAATTTGAGCGAGAGACATTTTACTTTTTTATAGAGCAATAGGGAGTGTGTCCTTGACCAAGCCGGTCTCCAATCGAATTTGCCGCAGCGTCGGCGAGGCCAGCGAGCTCCTGAAACTGGTTGGCAATGCCAATCGCCTCGCGATCATCTGTTATCTCATGGAGACGGAGGCCTCCGTTTCTGCCCTCGAAGAGGAGCTCGGCATCCGCCAGCCAACGCTGTCGCAGCAGCTCGCCGAACTGCGTGAAGCCGGCATCGTCATGGCGCGCAGGGAGGGCAAGGCGATCGTCTATCGTGTCGGCGATCCAAGGGCCGAGGCGATCGTGCATACCCTGCGCCAGCTCTATGCAGGCCTCGACGACGTGACCGGGCGCTTCGCCATGCGGGCGCTGCCGGTCGAGGACAGGATGTTCGACTGACGATGATCGACCTCTACACCTGGATCACTCCGAACGGTCTGAAGGTCTCGATCGCGCTCGAAGAGTTCGGCCTCGACTATCGCCCCCACACGATCGATATCACCCGGGGCGACCAGTTCTCGCCGGAATACCGAAAAATCAATCCCGGTTCGAAGATCCCGGCGATCATCGACCATGACACGGGCGTCACGCTTTCCGATTCAAGCGCGATCCTTCTCTACCTTGCGGAAAAGACCGGCCGCTTGCTGCCGGCGAGCGGCCCCGCCCGGATCGAGGCCGTCGAATGGCTCTTCTGGCAGGCAGGAGGCTTCGGCCCGACACTGGGGCACGCGCATACCTTCCTCACCTACAATCCCGGAAAGGCACCCTTCGCCGAGGCCCTGTTCGCGGGCGAAACACGCCGACTCTACGGCACCCTCGAGGCACGGTTGGCCGGTCGCGAGCATATCGCCGGCGACTATTCGATCGCCGACATCGCGATCTGGCCATGGGTCTCGCGCTTCCAGCGCCACGTGATCGATCTTGGCGACTTTCCCGAGGTACAGCGCTGGTATCTCGCAATGGCAGGCCGCGCACCCGTGAAACGCGGCTACGCGGTCCCGCATGTCACAGGCGAGATACCGTTACCCTGAAAGCGGCAATCAGCTCTGCTGCAAGCCAGTGATCATCGCGATGATCTCGTTCTTGTCGGTCTTCTTCGTCTCGCGGATACCGATCTGCCTGCCGCGGCGCAAAACGCAGATGCGGTCTGAGAGTTTGAAGACCTGGTCGAGGCTGTGGCTGATGATCAGCACGCCGATATTGCGTGTCTTCAGCGAGGCGACGATCTCCTCCACCTTGGCGGTTTCGGCAACGCCGAGCGCGGCGGTCGGTTCGTCGAGCAGGATCAGCTTGCTGGCCCAATGGGTCGCGCGGGCGATAGCGACACCCTGGCGCTGACCGCCGGAGAGGTCACGGATCGTCGCATGCGCGGAGGGGATGCGCACGTCCAGTTCCTTCACCAGCTTTTCCGTCTCGTCAATCATGCGGCGACGGTCGAGCAGACCGAAAGCCCTGGTCGGCTCGCGGCCCAGAAACATGTTCATGTAGACCGTCTGCTGGTCGGCGAGCGCGAGGTCCTGGTAGACGACCTCGATGCCGTGCGCACGCGCCATCGTCGCGTTCGACATGGCGACGGGCTCGCCCTCGATGGCGATCGAACCCGAGGTCGGCGGGTGCACGCCGGAGATGATCTTGATCAGCGTCGACTTACCGGCACCGTTGTCGCCGACAAGGGCGACGATTTCGCCGGGATGGACATCCAGCGAAAAGTTCTCGATGGCAACGACGCCGCCGAAGGTCTTGCGGATGTCCTTCAGCGCCAGGATGGGCTGGCCGGTCGTAGTGGCAGCGTTCGCATTCATGCCCTTTGCTCCCAGATCGGCCAGGCGGCGGTTTCGCCAGCCGTATTCTCGATGGTCTCGACCTTCGGCGCACCGGAGGAGATGCCGGAAACGCCAACGACATAGGCACGGGTGACGAAGGCCTGGCCGCGAAAACCGAAGATAGCGGTGTCACCCGGCTTTGGTGCGCCCGGGCCGGTTGCATCGATCATCGCGTAATAATCGATGGCCGAGGGCGGCGGGATTTCGACGCTGCGCAAGGCATTTGCGGCGACAGTCGGCTCGTCGGAGACGATGGCCTTCACGTCATAGTCCGGGAAGATCGGATCGATGTAGAAGCCGCCGCCGAAGCAATAGGCCTTGCCGCCCGAGAGGTGCGAGACCTCGGTGAGGTAGAGCATGGCGGGCAGCTCCGGCAGGTCTTCCACCACATGCAGGGCCGTCGTGCCGTGCAGACCGTTACCGGGTTCGCATTGCGTGGCGCCGGCTTCCGCCAGCGCGGCAAGCAGCACGCTGGAGGTGGTGCCGGGGGCGTTGACCTCGATGTCGCGGCGTCCGGCCTTCGCCAGCGCCTCGGCGGTCTGCGTCAGCGTCGCAAGGTTCGGGGTGGGCAACACCTTGCGGGCCTGATGATCGAAGAGCAGCGCCGGGAAGGTCGTAATGCCGGCGAAGCGGCCACCTTCGAGGCCATCAAACATCTCAGCAACGGCGACCACATCGCTGGCGTCGAAGCCGCCCTCATGGCCGCGATAGAAGGTATCGCCTTCCGCGTGGATACGGGCGAGCAGGTTCTGCGTGCGGCCGGCCGCCTTGGCGCCGGCGGCAGCCTCGCGCGCCTTGGCCTCGTTGAAGACCGTCCAGTAATCCGGCTGGAGCACACCGGCGGCGCCGTTCGCCTCATGACGGGCAACCTGCTGGAGATGGCCGAGATGGCCGACCTTCAGGCCCGCCCGGTGGGTCGCCTTGGCGCAGGCCATGTCGACGGCGACGGCGCGATCGATGCCGCCGGCGAGGATTGCCTTGCAGGCCGAACTCGAGCGGCCGAACTGCTTTGTCATGGCGAAGGTTTTCAGGCCGAGCCGCGTCGCTTCCTCCTTGAGGATGCGGGCGTTGCGCTCGATCGCATCGAGATCGATCACATAGGCATTGGCCGGGATTTTGCCCTCGCGGTGAAGTTTCTGGGCAGCTTCGATGAAACCGGGATTGCGCCGGCGCAGAACGTCGAGAAACATTCAGGTTCTCCTCAGCGGGATTTTTCACGCAGCGACACGGCGACTGCGGCAAGGATGATGAGACCGCGAACGATCATCTGGTCGGAAACGGAAAGGCCCATCAGGATGAGGCCGTTGTTGAGCATGCCCATCATCAGCGAACCGACGAGCGCGCCGATGATCGACCCCTTGCCGCCGTTGAGCAGCGTGCCGCCGACGATGACGGCGGCGATGACCGTCATCAGGTCGGTCTCGCCGAGCGTATACTTCGCAGCCTGGAGACGGCCGGCATAGAGCAGGCCGGCAAGCCCGGCGAGCGCACCTGATATCATCAGCACGGCAAGGCGCATCTTCGGTACGGAAATGCCGGAGACGCTTGCCGCCCGCGCATTGTCACCGACCGCCAGCACATGGGCGCCGAAGCGGGTCTCGCGGTAGAGGATATGGCCGAAGGCGACGGCGATGGCCGTCCACCAGATGAGCGAGGGAATGCCCAGGAGCGCGCCGGAGCCGAAGAAGCCGGTGAAGGTCTCGTTGGTGACGGGAATGCTGCGCAGATCCGTCATCGAGCGCGAGACGCCGGCAAAGAGGCCGAGGGTCGCCAGCGTGACGAGGAAGGACGGCAGCCGCACATAGGCGACCAGCACACCGTTGACGAGACCGATCAGCAGGCCGCAGCCGAGACCGGCGGCGATGCCGGGCACCATGCCGTAACTCTGCATGGTGACGGCCGCGGCGAGCGCCGCGACGGCGACCGTCGAGCCGATGGAAAGGTCGATCTCACCCGCCGACATGACGAAGACGAGACCGATCGCCATGATCGTCGCCGGCGCCGTCTGCAGCACGATGTTCGAGAGGTTGCGGACCGTCAGGAACCCGCTGTCCTTCAGCACGATGGCGAAGAACAGGAAGATCGCGAGGAAGCCGAAATAGACGACATATTGCTGCAGGTTGACGCGGCCGGCCAGCCCCGCCGCACGGACCGCGGCACCCTGGTTGGTACTGGACATGATTTACCTCCGTGAATGAGAGCCGACCGGGCTTCGCTTATTTCAGGGCGTCGGCGATGGACTGCGGAACGTCCTTGTTCAGCGACGTCTTCCAGCCCTCCTTCACCGTGTCCTTGGTGACGGCGAGGGAATCGACGACGAGGAACGGCGCGGCCTCCTTGCCGAGCATCGCGCCCGCCGCGGACCGGGCCGCCGTGACGCCGATATTGTAGGCCTCGTCGGCAATCAGCGCGGCGACGCTGCCGCCCTTGACCATGTCGAGCGCGGCCGGCTCGTTGAGGTCGAGCGTGACGATCCTGGTGTGGCTGTTGCCGGCCGAACGCAGCGCCGAAAGCACGCTCAGCGCCGGCTCGGCCCAGGTGACATAGATGCCGTCGAGATCGGGATGCTGCGTCACCATCGCCTGGGCGATCTCCTCGCTGCGGGCGGGATCGGCCATGCCTTGCTCGGCGACGATCTTCATATCAGGGTAATCCTGCTCGATGGTCTTCTTGAAGGCCTGGTCGCGCTGGTTGGTCACGTAGAAATCGGCATCGTGGAAGATGTAGCCGACCTTGCCCTTCTTGCCCAAGGCCTCGGCCATGGCGACGCCGGCCTTGTTGCCCATCTGGAAGAGGTCGTCGGAAACAATGGTCACATAGTCCTTGCCGTGTTCGTAGCCGGCCGGCGAGTTGTCGACGAAGGCGAGCTTGACGCCAGCCGCACGGGCCGGGTCATAGACGGAAGCGGCGCTGGCCGGATCGACAGGCAGGGACACGATGATCGACGGCTTCTTCGCCAGCACCGTCTCGACATCCGCTTTCTGGCGCGCGCCGTCGAAGCCGGCATCGGTCTGTGCGACGACCTCGATGCCGAGGCGCTTGAACTCATCCTGAGCACCCGCATTCACCGCATTGGTGTATTCGCTCATCTCGTGCCAGACGAGGGCGGCGGTGAATTTTCCGTCCTTGATCTTCTGCTCTTCCTCGGCGGTGAGCGTGACGGTGCTGGCAGCCGTCGGTTTCTCGCCGCGCGGGCCTGTCGTCGCGCCGTCAGCGGCAAAGGCGTGCGCGCCGAAAAGGCCGGTCATCAAAGCGAGCGTGGTTGCGATACGCATGGTTTCCTCCCATGAAACTGCAATACTTGGGTGATGGGACAGCGGCGGCTCGGGCCGCCGCAGTCAGGCGGTCACTTCGCTGCGTCGAGCACCGACTGCGGCGCGTCTCGGTTCAGCGAGTCTTTCCAGCCTTGGGAGACGTTCTCCTTGGTGACGGTGAGCGCCGGGGCGACGACGAAGGCCGGCGCTTCCTGGCCGAGCAGCGATTTCATGCCGGCAGCAGCCATGGCGCGGCCAAGCTCATAGGCCTTGTCGGCGACAAGTGCCGTCACATTGCCGCCCTTGACCATGTCGAGTGCCACCGGCTCGGCGAGATCGAGCGTGACGATCTTCGTCTTCGTGTTGCCCGCGCCACGCAGCGCCGCCAGCACACCGTCCGCGGGCTCGGCCCAGGTGACATAGATGCCGTCGAGATCCGGGTTCTGCAACAGCATGGCATTGGCGAGTTCCTCGGCGCGCGCCGGGTCGGAAATGCCCTGTTCCGCGACGATCTTGATATCCGGATAATCCTTCTCGATGGTCGACTTGAAAGCCTGGTCGCGCTGATTGGTGACGTAGTAGGTCGCGTCGTGGAAGATGTAGCCGACCGTGCCCTTGCCGCCTATCGACTTGGCGAGCGCATCAGCCGCCTGCTTGCCCATCTGGAAGAGGTCGTCGGTCACGATGGACGCATAATCCGCACCGTGTTTGTAGTCCTTCGGTACATTCGACAGGAAGACCAGCTTGGCACCGTCGGCGACGGCCTGGCGGAACGCTTCGGCCGACGTAACCGGATCGAGCGGCAGAGCGAGAATGACGTTCGGCTTGGCGGCAAGCGCCGTCTCGATGTCGCTGCGCTGGCGCGCGGCATCGAACTGGGCGTCGGTCGTCACGGCGATATCGATGCCTGCGCGCTTGAATTCATCCGTCGCGCCCTGCCCGACCGCGTTGGTGAAATCCGACGAGGTGTGCCAGAGAAGCGCCGCCTTGTAGCCCTTGTCCTTCAGCGCCGCGATATCGGCATCCGACAGCGCCATGTCGGCGCTGGGTGTTGCCACCTCGCCGGCTGGGCCGACGGTCTGGGCAATGGCGGTTGCGGCGCTCATGATAAGACCGGCGGCCAATGCCCCGGCCAGCCATTTCGTCATCTGCATGGTCCTGTTCCCTCTTTTGCTTGAGTTGTTCATTCCACCGTTCCGCAGAAGCGCGCCATGAAGGCCGCGAAGCCGACGACTCCCGCGAGAAATTCCTCGATCTCGACATGTTCGTTGTAGGTGTGGCAGTTGCGGATATCGCCCGGCGCGCAGTAGACCGCGGGAATGCCCAGCCGGTTCACGAAGAACGGCGATTCCGACCAGAATGGTGCGCCCGCAATGTTGCCGCGGCCCGCAAGCGCCCCGCTGATCGCCTCCGACAGCATCGCAACCTCCGGCCTATCAGCATCGATCTCCGCCGCCGTACCGCCGAGCGCATGGTCGCGGCCGGCCGGATAGGAAAACGCCACCGTGATTTCGGGATCGTCGATAGCACCGCGCACGGTCGCCTCGATCTCGGCCGCCGCCTGATCGAGCGATTCGCCCGGCAGGAGCTTGCGGATGAGCGAGAGTTCGCATTTTTCCGGCACGGCGATGTAGCCGCCGCCACTGAGGCCGGTGATCAGCAGGAACGAGCGGCCGACAAGCGCGTGCTCAGCCCGGGCGGAGATCTCGTCTGAATGTTTCCAGAGCGCGCTCATGGCAGCATGGCTCGCGCGCAGCGCATCCTTGCCCAGTTCCGGCACACCGAAATAGGCCGAGCGCCCGGTGATCGTGATATCCGCGATGAAGAAGCCGATTTGTGCGGGATAGACGGCAAGCTGTGTCGGCTCGACATAGACGACGAAATCGGGCCGCTCGACCTCCCCGGTTTCGATCCGCGTGACATAATCCTTGATGCCGGCCGAAACGCCGGTGCCCGGCTGGCCGCTCTCCTCATCGCCGACGAAGGCGAAGGAAACATCGCCGGCAAGTTTAATGCCCGCCGCATCGAGGAGAGCGAGGGCGGCGAGCGAAGACGTGATGCCGGCCTTGAGGTCTCCCGCGCCGCGTCCCCACACAGCGCCGTCGACGATAGCGGCGCCGAAGGGATCCTCGCGCTCCGTGCCGGCCCAGTTCTCGCGCCAGCCATCGACATGCACGACATCCGTATGGCCGATAAAAAGCAGGTGCGGGCCACGCCCCGCGCCGACGCGCTTGCCCCAGACATTCGGGCGACCGGGCAGGAAATCCGCCGTCTGCAAGGCGGAAAGGTTCAGCGTGCGCATCGCCCCAGCGAGATAGGCGGCGACATTCGCCTCGTTGCCGGTAATGCTGTCATGCCGGATCGCGCCACGGAACAGGTCGATCGCCGCGTCACGGTCGAGGGCTGCCCGAAGGCGGGCGAAGAGATCGTTCTCTGCCGTCATTCTGCGGCCTCCTGAGGCGAGTCCGTTCCGGCGGGCGGAAGGGAAAGGCTGGCATTCGGTGTCGCCACACCGAACAACGTGTTGTGCAACTGGCTGAGACCGATAGCCGTAGCCCCGACAAGCGCTGCCCGAGCTCCGAGGTCGCTGGAGACGAGATCGACGGGATAGGGGAAACATTGCGGCAGAAAGTGCCGGGCGCGCTCCAGGATTTCGGGGCGCAGGCCGATGGAGCCTCCGAGGATCACGAGCTGCGGATTGGCGATGGCGCAGATGGCGGCGATGCCGCAGGCCACCTGGCGGCCGGTTTCGTCGATGGCGGCAACGGCCGCGGCCTCGCCCGCCGCCGCACGCTCGAAGATGGCGGGGACATCGATCTTCCGACCCGCGGCAGCCTCATACCGTTCGATGATGCCGTGGGTGGCGACCGCGCGCTCATAAGCCCCGACGCGCAGGGACTCCGGATCGAAGGGATCGGTGCCGATCGGCAGGAAGCCCATTTCGCCAGCGGCGCTCGCCGCCCCACGCACGAGATGACCGCCAAGGATGAGACCGCTACCGATACCGGTGCCGAGTGCGACATAGGCTAGATTGTCGATGCCCTGCCCCTGCCCCTGCCAGCTTTCGCCGAGCGCCGCGAGATTGACATCGTTCTCCAGAACGACATCGAAGCCGAGCGCCCGCCGGAAAGCCTCCAGCACGTCCATGCTGTCGAAATCGCGGATATTGGGCGCAAGCAGCACGCGGCCGGTCCGGTTGTCAGGTGCGCCGGGAACGCCGACGACGGCAAGCCGCAGCTTCGCCCGCGGCACCGCCGCCTTCGCCGCGGCAGAAAGGGCCATATCGGCAATCTGGCTCACGAGATGGCCGCCGCCGCGCGGATCGGTCGGCGCCGCATCCTCGGCCACGATCTGCCCGGCAAGATCCGTAACGGCGACGCGAACCTTCGTGCCGCCGAGATCAACCGCGACAATGAAGGCGGCATCGACCACCAATTCGTAGGTGACGGCCGTGCGACCGACATGCCCGCTGGTCCGGCCGGTTTCGCGGACCCAACCGCCATCCTCAAGGTCCCGGACGATCTCGGAGATCGTCTGTTTCGACAGACTCGTCAGCTTCGCGATGGACGCTCGCGAGATCGGACCGCCCTGAACGATCGCTTCCATGACGGCGCGTTGGGAGAACTGTCGGGAGATACGAGGCGCGTCGGTCATTGCAACCCTATTTAGTTCGTTCTGTCACCGAACTTATTAGAGGGTAACGTACCTGTCAATCCCCATCTCGAGCGTCCGGTGTGTTTAGAGGACGGCATGGCAAGGCCGATGCAGCAGCTGAAAAGCCCGACAAGCCGCACGGAGAAAGGCCCAGACCAATACGGATTTTACGGCGAACCCAAAGAAGGCCTTGCTGAAAATCAGCCACGGCGCGCAGATCGTGGCGTGGCACCCCAATGAAATGGAAGCACACAGCCCATGGATCCTGCCGATCTCTCTCTCGCCTCCTCGCACTACTGGCACGGGGCTTTCCGGCGATCGTATTCTTCCGCAGGCTACGGACGAACGACAATGGAGCGGCATGGCGCTCTCTGTTGGGCATGGACGGAATGGCCGGTCGGTCGATCGCCGGTGTCTTCGTCAATGACGGACACAGTCCCCGAAGCGCCGACGAAAGCTGTGACGCTGGCCACAATCCTGTTTCTGCTGGGCTGGATTGCGCCCACCGTCATCGCCCGTCTGCGCTGGGATGTTCCTCCCATATGGTCGGCGCTGGCTTGGGGACACACCTGCGCGGCGCGCGGCATCACGGCTGCAATCTGCCTTTGCGGGAGGCTCATGTTCGCAATGCCCCAAAGCGGCGGCGGCACCGCTCTCCACCGCATCGCCACCGGCCATCACGATCGTCCGGCCGTCGATCTCCGCCACCACGTTAGAAATTTGGATATTTCCGCACGCGTCAGACCTCGTGCAGCACATGTGCGGCCTTCACCGCCGCCGAGGCGCGGTTTTCGACGCCGAGTTTCACATAGATCTGTTCGAGATGTTTCGTTACCGTGCGGGCGCTGAGACCGAGAATCTCGCCGATGTCGCGGTTCGACTTGCCCTTTGCGATCCATAGCAGCACCTCGGATTCGCGCTGCGTCACCCCGAAATGCTGGCGCAGCACCTCGTCCTCGGAGAGTCGGTTCTCGGCCGTCAGGCGGAAGAGATATTCGTCCGCGCCGATCGCGCCGAGGAAGGCGAGTTGCAGGCTCGCCTGGCCCGTCTGGCGGATGGCGAACGTGTTTTCGCGCGCGGCGCCACGGGTCTTCATCCAGGCGTTTATATGGCCGGAGACGGCGTCGAGGCCGTCGTCGCTGCCGGTCGCGGCGTTGACGAGGCGGGTTGCCTGCGGCGTCGACCAGCGGATCTTTCCCTCGCCGCTGACGGCGAGCAGATGCCGGCCCGCGGCATCCAGCGCCACCCGGGCGCTCTGGGCTGAGCGGGCGTTGGAAAGATGCACACGGATGCGGGCGCGCAGTTCGTCGATGTTGATCGGCTTCGTCAGATAGTCGACGCCGCCGGCCTCCAGCGCCCGCACCACATGCTCGGTCTCGGTAAGGCCGGTCATGAAGACGACGGGCACGGGGCTGACGGCGGGGTTCGCCTTCAGCTTCAGGCAGGTGTCGAACCCGTCGAGGCCGGGCATGACGGCGTCGAGCAGGATGATGTCGGGCGTGATGCGATCGACGATGTTGAGCGCCGCCATGCCCGAGGTCGCGATCAGCACGGAAAAGCCCGATTGTTCCAGCGCCTCCGTCAGGAAACCGAGCGCTTCGGGGGAATCGTCGACGAGGAGCACGATGTCGCGCGGGGTGGCGGCCTCGGTCACGGGCGGCGTCCTTTCTCCGGGTCCATGGTTTTGAGGAAGGCGTCGTAGCCGGCAAGGTCGAACACCTGCACATAGGCGCGCACCGCCTCGGCAAAGGGCTGGTGTTCGGCCACGCGGGCGATTTCGGCCAGTTTCGCCTCGATGCCCCTGATATAGCCGATCTCGCCGAGCCGGATCAGCTCGTCCACATGGTCCTTTTCGGGCATGACGATGCTGGCCTCCGCCGGTTCCTGCGCCTTCGCCTCGCCGTGATAGGTCCAGGCAAGGCCGAGATGGAGGGCGAGCGTGTCGGTGAGCTGGCGCAGGTCGAAGGGTTTGGCGAGGGTGTCGTTGTGGCCCGTCCGGGAGGCCGAGCCGTCGCCGATATTGGCCGAGAGCATGACGATCGGCGCGGCCTGGCCGCGCGCGCGCAGCCGCTCCACCAGTTCCCAGCCGTTCATGCCGGGCATGGAGATGTCGATGAGAAAGAGGTCCGGTTTCAACCCCTCGACCAGATCAAGGCATTCCACCCCGCCCTTCGCCGTCAGCACGGTGAAATCGAGCGGCCGCAGCACCTCTTCCATCAGGTTGCGGTGATCGGCATTGTCGTCAACGACGAGGATGGTGCGGCGCGCGCCGGCATAGCCCTTGATGTGGCGCACCTTCGGCGCCGTGGGGCGATCGACGGCCGACAGCATCAGCCGTACGCGAAACTCTGTGCCCTTGCCGCGCTCGCTCGTCACCGAAATCTCGCCGCCAAGCGTCTGCGTCAAAAGCCGTGTGATGGTGAGGCCGAGGCCGAGGCCCGGCATACGGCCATGTTCGGCATCGCCGCGCTGGAAGGGTTCGAAGATGCGGGAAAGGTCCCTTTCGAGGATGCCGCGGCCGCTGTCGGCGACGGTGAAGGTGGCGACCTGACTGCGATAGGCGACATCGAGACGGATTTCGCCGGCGTCGGTGAATTTCAACGCGTTGGAGATGAGGTTGACGAGGATCTGGCGCAGGCGCTTTTCGTCCGTCCGCACATAGGCTGGCAGGTTTTTTGCGCGCTCATGCGTGAAGGCGACGCCCTTCACCTGTGCCTGCGGGCGGAACATTTCAAAAATCTGGTCGAGGAAATCGTGAATGTTGATCTCGTTGGAATAGACTTGCAGCTTGCCGGCCTCGATCTTGGAAATGTCGAGCAGGCCGTCGATGAGGCCGGAGAGGTGGTCGGCGCTGCGCTTGATGACGCGGATCGCGCCCTGGCGCTGCGGCGGAATGCTCTCGTCTCGCTCCAGCACCTGGGCATAGCCGAGCACAGCGTTGAGCGGCGTGCGCAGTTCGTGGCTGAGGCCGACAACATAGCGGCTCTTGGCGCGGTTCGCAGCTTCCGCCGTCTCCTTCGCCCGCTGGAGCGCCGCGTCCGTCTTCTTGTGCGCGGCGATTTCTTTGAGGAGCAGCGTCGTCTGGCGCGAGGATTCCTCCTCCGCCACCACCCGGCTGTCATGCGCCAGCACATAGAACCAGCAGACGACGCCGGCCACGACGGCGAAGACGAAGAAGACCACGGCGATGGTGCGCTCCACCACCGCCGCCGTCTCGGGCGAATGGGTGCCGACCTGGTAGGCGATCATGGCAAGGATGACCCCCATCCCCGTGATCGAAAGCGCGGTCGCGATGCCGTAGCGGCCAAGCCGGGTGGCGAGCGCCGATGTCACGGGTTCCGGCAGGATGGTTTTCGCAACGCTAGCCACCTGCGCGTTGAAGCGCGCCTTCGGCTTGCAGAGGTCGTGGCAGCGGCTGTCGAGTGAACAGCAGAGCGAGCAGATCGGCGCTGCATAGGCCGGGCACCAGGCCATGTCCTCGGGCTCGAAGGGGTGTTCGCAGATCGAGCAGGTGATGGTCTGCCGGAGCGCCCAGCTCCTGCGCGGCTTTCGCGCGAGGTAATATTTGCCGCGCGTTCCCCAGGCGATCAGCGGCGAGGCGACGAAGGCGGCGAGCGCTGCGATATAGGGGGCGAGCGAGGCGGGGATTTCGCCGAACGTGCCGAAATGCGCGATAAGCGCGATGACGGCGGAAAAGCTCATCGCGCCGAGGCCGACCGGGTTGATGTCGTAGAGATGGGCGCGCTTGAACTCGATGCCATCAGGCGAAAGGCCGAGCGGCTTGTTGACGAAGAGGTCGGCCGAGATGGTGCAGAGCCAGGCCATGGCGACGATGGAGAAGACGCCCAGCGTTTCCTCCAGCAGCCGGTAGATGCCGAGCTCCATCAAAAGCAGCGCGATCGCCACGTTGAAAACCAGCCAGACGACGCGGCCGGGATGGCTGTGCGTCAGGCGCGAGAAGAAGTTCGACCAGGCGAGCGAGCCGGCATAGGCGTTCATCACGTTGATCTTGAGCTGCGAGACCACCACGAAGGCGACCATCAATAGCAGCGCCGCCATGTCCCACGGCAGCATGTAGCCGAAGGCGGTGTAGTACATCTGCGCCGGATCGCCCGCCCGCGTGGAGGGCACGCCCGATGACAGTGCCAGAACGACGAGGAAGGAACCGGCGACCAGTTTTGGCGCGCCGACGATGACCCAGCCCGAGCCGGCGAGGAACACGGCGATGCGGTGGTGCAGCTTCCTCTGCCCGTCCGGCGGCAGGAAACGCAGGAAGTCGACCTGTTCGCCGATCTGCGCCATCAGCGCGAAGATGACGGCCGAGGCCGCGCCGAATTCCACGAGGTTGAACGGTGCATAGGTGCCGGGCGGGCCGGAGGGGTGATGCAGGCCCGAATAGGCAAGCCATTCGCCGACCTTCTCGAAATCCGCAAAGGCGATGAAGACGAAAGGCAGGATGTTGAGCACGATCCAGAACGGCTGGGTGACGAGCTGGAAACGCGAAATGAGCTGGACGCCGTGCGTGACCAGCGGGATCACCACGACGGACGAGATGATGTAGCCGATCCACAAGGGGATGCCGAGCGCCAGCTCCAGCGCGCCGGACATGATCGACGCCTCGATGGCGAAGAGGATGAAGGTGAAGCTCGCATAGATCAGTGAGGTCAGCGTCGAGCCGATATAGCCAAAACTCGCGCCGCGCGTCAGAAGGTCGATATCGACGCCGTGGCGGATGGCGTAGCGGCTGATCGGCAGGCCGACGAGAAGGATCATCAGGCTGGCGACGAGAATGGCGACAAGCGCGTTCGTCGTGCCGTAGGACATGGTGATCGCGCCACCGATGGCTTCCAGCGCGAGGAAGGAAATGGCGCCGATGGCGGTCTGCGAGATGCGGTCGGACGAGAACCGCCGCGCGCTCTTGGCGGTGAAACGCAGCGCATAGTCTTCCAGCGTCTGGTTGGCGACCCAGCGATTGTATTCGCGACGGATCGGGATGATGCGCTGGCGTGCGGCCATGGGCTGCTGTCGTTCCCCTCGGTTGTTTTTGGGTCTTTCCCCCACCCTCTTCGTCATCCTCGGGCTTGACCCGAGGATCCACACGGCACCCGCGGCTTGGATCCTCGGGTCAAGCCCGAGGATGACGGAGGGAAGGGAGTGGGCTCCCAAACATGAAGCCTTCTAGCACGGATGCCGCGCCCCCGAAATTCCTGCTGCGCTGCAAAAACTTCCCGCTTCCCCCTCCCGTCTACGCAATATGACGTATGTGCAGCGCAGCATCCCCGTCCGATAGTTTCTTAAGCAACGGTAAAAAACCAATCCGCCCCGTTGCGGTCAAAAGAACAGAGGGGTTCAGACCATGTCCATCAAGGCGCGCGCCACCGGCGCACTGCTCGCAGCCATTCTCTCGACGACGGCCTTCCACGGCGCGTTCGCGGCCGACGACACGATCAAGGTCGGCATCCTGCATTCGCTTTCCGGCACCATGGCGATTTCCGAGACCACCCTCAAGGACGCCATGTTGATGCTCATCGAGGAGCAGAACAAGAAGGGCGGCCTTCTCGGCAAGAAGCTCGAAGCCGTCGTGGTCGATCCGGCCTCCGACTGGCCGCTCTTTGCCGAAAAGGCGCGCGAGCTGGTCTCGGTCAACAAGGTCTCGGCCGTCTTCGGCTGCTGGACCTCGGTATCGCGCAAGTCGGTCCTGCCGGTCTTCGAGGAGCTGAACTCCATCCTCTTCTACCCCGTCCAGTACGAGGGTGAAGAAAGCCAGCGCAACGTCTTCTACACGGGTGCCGCGCCGAACCAGCAGGCAATCCCGGCCGTCGATTACCTCGCCGAGAACGAAGGCGTCGAGCGCTGGGTTCTGGCCGGCACGGACTATGTCTATCCGCGCACGACGAACAAGATCCTCGAAGCCTACCTGATCTCCAAGGGCGTGAAGCCCGAGGACATCATGGTCAATTACACGCCCTTCGGCCATTCGGACTGGCAGACGATCGTCTCCGACATCAAGAAGTTCGGCTCGGCCGGCAAGAAGACCGCCGTCGTCTCGACGATCAACGGCGACGCCAACGTTCCCTTCTACAAGGAACTCGGCAACCAGGGCGTCAAGGCCGAGGATATCCCGGTCGTCGCCTTCTCGGTGGGTGAAGAAGAGCTTGCCGGCCTCGATACCGGCCCGCTCGTCGGGCATCTCGCCGCCTGGAACTATTTCCAGTCCGTCGACAATCCGGCCAATGCCGAGTTTATCAAGACCTGGAAGGCGTTCACCAAGAACGAGAAGCGCGTCACCAACGACCCGATGGAAGCCCACTATATCGGCTTTGCCATGTGGCTGAAGGCGGTGGAAAAGGCCGGCACGACCGATACGGACGCCGTGCTCGACGCGATGATCGGCGTCTCCGTGCCGAACCTCTCGGGCGGCTACTCCACCATGATGCCGAACCACCACATCACCAAGCCCGTGCTGATCGGCGAAATCCAGGCCGACGGCCAGTTCGAGACCGTCTGGCAGACCTCCGGCCTCGTCGTCGGCGACGAATGGTCGGACTTCCTGCCCGACTCCAAGGACCTGATCGCCGATTGGCGCAAGCCCATGGAATGCGGCAACTTCAACGTCGCCACCGGCAAGTGCGGCGGCAAGGGCTCCTGATCTGATGGCTTGAGGGGAGTGCATGAAGCCCCTTTGCTAAACCCTTCAGGTCACCTTCCAGCCGGTGCGTGGTTTGCCCCTCACCCTAACCCTCTCCCCGCAAGCGGGGAGAGGGGACGTGCCCCGAAAATGGGCGCGGATTGGGGAAGCGGTACGGCATACTCCCTTCTCCCCGCTTGCGGGGAGAAGGTGCCGGCAGGCGGATGAGGGGCCTGCCGACCAACCGCCATCCCGCCACTCGGAATGGCCACATAACCCAACGCTTCGAGGCCATGAGATGCACACGCGGCTCATCCATCGTTTCCTGCAATGCCTGCTCATCGCCGTCTGCGTGATGGTGACGCTGCTCGCCACCGACCTTCGCGCGGCAGACGACCTGCGCAGCATGGTCAATGCGCTCGGCGGCGGCAATTTCCAGGAAAACCGGAAACAGGTCGAAGCGCTGGCGAAGACCGGCGATCCCAAGATCGTGCCCGCCCTCGAAGCGCTCGCCGAAGGTGATCTCTATCAGCGCAAGGCCGACGGCACCGTCTTCATCGTCAAGCCGGCCGGCGCCAATTTCGCGCTGATCGACGCCCTGACGGGCGATGCGGCGGGCGAGGAAGCCAAGGCCGCGCTCGAAAAGGTCAAGGTCAACAACGGGCTGCGCCGGGTGATCCGTGCCGCGCTCGGCGGCCTGACGCTGATGAGCCCCGACACGTCCGTGCGCCTTCAGGCGGCCAGCACCATTCTGCGCACGCCATCCGCCGATGCGCTCGAAGGGCTGGACGCGGCGCTTGCCGCGGAAACCGACGGTGCGGTCAAGGCCGTGCTCGAAAAGGCCCGCGCCGCCGCCATCCTGGTGTCAGATCGCCCGGTGGAGGAGAAGAAGGCCGCCGTCGCGACGGTCGTCCAGACCGGCGGGCGGGACTCGCTGTCGCTGCTCTCCGGGGCGCTCGCCTCCGCCGATGAAAGCCTGCGCCCCGATATCGAGGCCGGCATCCGAGAGATCGAGGACCAGCTTGAGCTCTGGGCCGGCGCGCAAAACATCTGGTACGGCCTGTCGCTCGGCTCGGTGCTGCTGCTCGCGGCGATCGGCCTTGCCATCACCTTCGGCGTGATGGGCATCATCAACATGGCGCATGGCGAGATGGTCATGCTCGGCGCCTACACCACCTTCGTGGTGCAGGCCTATATCCGCGCCGCCTGGCCGGGCCTGTTCGAATGGTCGCTGGCCATCGCGCTGCCGCTCGCCTTCCTCGTCACCGGCGCCGTCGGCCTCGTCATGGAGCGCGGCATCATCCGCTTCCTCTATGGAAGGCCGCTCGAAACGCTGCTCGCCACCTGGGGCGTCTCGCTGATCCTGCAACAGGCCGTGCGCTCGATCTTCGGCCCGACCAACCAGGAGGTCGGCAACCCGTCCTGGATGTCCGGCGCCTTCGAGCTCGGCGGCCTCACGGTCACCTGGAACCGCATGTGGATCATCCTCTTTGCGCTCGCCGTCTTCGCCTTCCTGCTCTTCCTCCTGAAGAAGACGCCGATGGGCCTTCAGATGCGCGCCGTCACGCAGAACCGCCGCATGGCCTCGTCCATGGGCATCCGCACGCCCTGGGTCGATGCGCTGACCTTTGCCCTGGGGTCGGGCATTGCCGGCATTGCCGGCGTCGCGCTCTCGCAGATCGACAACGTCTCGCCGAACCTCGGCCAGGGCTACATCATCGACAGCTTCATGGTCGTGGTGTTCGGCGGCGTCGGCAATCTCTGGGGCACGCTGGTCGGCGCCTTCACGCTCGGCATCCTCAACAAGTTCCTGGAACCCTATGCCGGCGCGGTGCTGGGTAAAATCCTCGTGCTCGTGCTGATCATCCTCTTCATCCAGAAGCGGCCGCGCGGGCTCTTCGCACTCAAAGGCAGGGCGGTGGAAGCATGATCACCTCGTTTCTCGCAAAAGCCCTCGGGCGCAACATCGTCATCACGGTCGCGATCCTGCTGGTCCTCGCCGCCCTCGTGCCAGCGCTGAACCTGCTGACCGCGCCGGACCACCCGCTGCACGTCCCGACCTACATCGTCTCGCTGTTCGGCAAATACCTCACCTACGCCCTCTTGGCGCTGGCGCTCGATCTCGTCTGGGGTTTCTGCGGCATCCTCTCACTCGGACACGCCGCCTTCTTCGCGCTCGGCGGCTATGCCATGGGCATGTACCTGATGCGCCAGATCGGCGCGCGCGGCTCCTACGGCAATCCGCTGCTGCCGGATTTCATGGTCTTCCTCAACTGGAAGGAACTGCCCTGGTTCTGGTACGGTTTCGACATGTTCTGGTTCGCCGCGCTGATGGCGATCCTCGTGCCCGGCCTGCTCGCCTTCGTCTTCGGCTGGTTCGCCTTCCGCTCGCGCGTCAATGGCGTCTACCTGTCGATCATCACCCAGGCGATGACCTTCGCCTTGCTGCTCGCATTCTTCCGCAACGACATGGGTTTCGGCGGCAACAACGGCCTCACCGACTTCAAGGACATTTTAGGCTTCAACATCCAGTCGAACGGCACGCGCTCGGCGCTCTTCGCCGCCTCCGCCATCGCGCTCGCCCTCTCGCTCATCATCACCTCGGGCATCGTGCGCTCGAAATATGGAAAAATCCTCGTCGGCGTGCGCGATGCAGAAAGCCGCACGCGCTTTCTCGGCTACCGCGTCGAGCACATGAAGCTCTTCGCCTTCGTGGTCTCCGCCATGATGGCGGGCGTCGCGGGTGCGCTCTATGTGCCGCAGGTCGGCATCATCAATCCGGGTGAGTTCGACCCGGCCAATTCCATCGAGGTCGTCATCTGGACGGCGGTCGGCGGGCGCGGCACGCTGATCGGCCCGATCGTCGGCGCCATCCTCGTCAATGGGGGAAAAAGCATCTTCACCGCCGCCTTCCCGGAATTCTGGCTGTTTGCGCTCGGCGGGCTCTTCGTGCTCGTCACGCTGTTCCTGCCCAAGGGCATCGTCGGCACCGCGCGGCAGTTTGTCGAGCGGCGCAGGGACTATCGCAAGGCGAAAGCCGTCGAAGAGGCGCGCACCTTTGCGGCGGCAGAACCCCAGGCGGCGGAGTAATCGGCATGAACACGCTCGCAAGCAATGCAAAGCCCACCAGCATCCTCTATCTCGACGGCGTCTCCGTCTCCTTCGACGGCTTCAGGGCGCTGAACTCGCTGTCCTTCGTCATCGAGCCCGGCGAGCTACGCGCCATCATCGGCCCGAACGGTGCGGGCAAGACCACCATGATGGACATCATCACCGGCAAGACGCGGCCGGATTCCGGCGAAGTCTTCTTCAAGGGCGTAATCGACCTCACCCAGAAGGACGAGGCCGAGATCACCCAGCTCGGCATCGGCCGAAAATTCCAGAAGCCGACGGTCTTCGAGAGCCACACCGTCTGGGACAATCTGGAACTGGCGCTGAACCGCAAGCGTGGCGTCTTCTCCACGCTGTTCTATCGCCTGACCGCCGAGGACAAGGCACGCATCGAGGAAATCCTCTCGACCGTGCGCCTGATGAACCGCAAGGACGACTTTGCGGCCAACCTCAGCCACGGCCAGAAACAATGGCTGGAGATCGGCATGCTGCTGGCGCAGGAGCCGGAACTGCTGCTGGTCGACGAACCCGTCGCCGGCATGACGGACGCCGAGACGGCGGAGACGGCGATCCTGCTGAAGGAAATCGCCAAGACGCGCTCGGTCGTCGTCGTCGAGCACGACATGGGCTTCATCCGCGATCTCGGCGTGAAGGTGACCTGCCTTGCGGAAGGCTCGGTTCTGGCGGAAGGCTCGATCGATTTCGTCAGCGCCGACCAGAAGGTCATCGAGAACTATCTGGGGAGGTGAGGATGTATTCGGTGTTTCTTTCGCTGGAGCAGGTTGCTTGGGCACCCCCCTCTGCCCTGCCGGTCTCCCCCGCAAGAGGAGGGCGATCGCCTATGGCGAGAAACCGTTGCTACATCCCCTTCTCCCCAGCGGGGAAAAGGTGCCGGCAGGCGGATGAGGGGGATGCCGAAGGCAAAAAAGCGGAAGACTCCTTCCGTATCAACCTCTCATCCGACCCTTCGGACCACCTTCTCCCCGCTGGGGAGAAGGGGAAAACGGCTACGTCGAATTCCATATGCGACAGCCTTCCCCTTGCGGGGGAGACCGGCAAGGCAGAGGGAGGTGACACGGCCTCCACCACAAAAGGAGCCGACGCATGCTGACCGTCGAAAAAGCCAACCTCCACTACGGTGCCGCCCAGGCACTGCGCGGCATCTCGCTCGCCGCCGAGATGGGCAAGATCACCTGCGTGCTCGGCCGCAACGGTGTCGGCAAATCCAGCCTCTTGCGTGCCATCACCGGCCAGCACCCGCTCTCCGCCGGCACCGTCACGTTCAACGACGTGAAGCTCGACGGCATGGCGCCCTACAACCGCGCCAAGCACGGCATCGGCTATGTGCCGCAGGGGCGAGAAATCTTCCCGCTGCTGTCAGTCAAGGAAAACCTCGAATCCGGCTATGCTCCCGTGAAGCGCTCGGAGCGTTTCATCCCGAACGAGATCTTCAGCCTGTTCCCGGTGCTGCAATCCATGCTCGGCCGGCGCGGCGGCGATCTCTCGGGCGGCCAACAGCAGCAGCTCGCCATCGGCCGGGCGCTGGTGACGCGCCCAAAAATCCTCGTGCTGGACGAGCCGACCGAGGGCATCCAGCCGTCGATCATCAAGGATATCGGCCGGGCGATCAAATATCTGCGCGATTCCACCGGCATGGCCATCCTGCTGGTCGAGCAATACCTCGATTTCTGCCGCGAGCTTGCCGACCACGTCTACATCATGGACCGCGGCGAGATCGTGCACCAGGGCGCGGCCGAGACGCTCGACACGCAAGAAGCCCGCCGCCACCTGACGGTGTGAGAACACGGTCGCCGCTCAGGCCACGCGGATTGCCAAAGCGTATGGCGCAAGCCGGGCGCGCATGCCCGACAGCCAGCACAGGGGGGAATGCGTGCCGCTACGGGCTTGCCGCAACGGGTCTCGTCTTCGCGGGCCGTATCAGGACGATCACGCTGGCGATGACGCGAACGAAGCCAAGGCATGCCGTCTGGCACATGGTTCAGCGCCGATCGAAGGGTGTCAGATCCTGAGACCGAGGCTTTCAAGCGCCGCTTTCACCCGCGGCATGTCATCGGGACCGAGTGGCAGGATCGGGCGCGGCGGCGTGACGCAGCAAAGGCCGAGAAGATCGGCGATGGCATACATGACACGGAAGCTGCCGAACTCCCTGAAAAGCACCCAGAGCGGCTGGAAAAAACCGTCACGGTGCTCCGTGTCGGCCCGGTCACCGGCCATCGCGGCGCGGGTGAGCGCAAGGGCTTCGGCGGGAAGCAGGCCGGCCGAGACGCTGTACCAGGCATCGCCGCCGGAAAGCAGCGATTGCGCCGCGCCCCAATCCCCACTGTAGCCGATGGAGAAATCCTTCGGCGTCAGGACGCGCAGCCGGGCGAGTTCCGCGCAGAAATCACCGTCCGCCGGCAGCGGCATCTTGACGGCAACAATATCAGGCAATCGTGCAAGTCGTGCGATCAGGCCTTCGCCGAAGACGAAGCGGGTGGTGCCGGGATTGTTGTAAATGCAGAGCGGCAGGCCACCCGCCGTCGCAACCGCGGCCATGTGCTGGAAAACCTCCTCCTCCGTCAGGGGCGTGTAGGACATGGGGGCGAGCAGCAGGCCATCGGCCCCGGCCGACTTTGCGTCACGGGCGAGCGCCTCGGCCTCGTCGGTGCGCAGCGCGCCGACGCCGACGATGAGCGGGATCCTCCCGCCGACGCTCTTCATCGCCGCATCGACAGCCCGGCGCCGCTCGTCGCGCGACAGGAAGGCATAGCCGCCGGTGCTGCCGAGAAGGCCAACGGAATCAGCACCCGCAGCCTGGATGCGCTGGAGCAGACCGGCAAGCGCGACCGTATCAACACGGCCGGCCGTATCTGTCGGCGTGATGGAAAAGGCCGAAAGGCCGCGAAAAATAGTCATGGCTCCCCCTCTGTGCTGCCGATCATAGACCGCTGGCGAGCTTGAAGGCGATCAGCCACATTGTCACCGCGACAATCCCCTCCAGCACCCGCCAGGCGGCTGGATTGGCAAAGACCGGCCGCAGCTTCGTCGCACCATAGCCAAGCGAGAAGAAGAACAGAAACGAGGCCGTCACTGCGCCAGCGGCGAAAGAGGATTCCAGGCCGGGAAAGCGCGTCGAGATCGTGCCCAACAATACGACCGTGTCGAGGTAGACATGCGGATTGAGCCAGGTGAGCGCAAGGCAGGTGAGAAGCGCCTTGCCGAGGCCGGCAGCCTTCCCCTCCCCCGCCGAGAGCGCGCCGGAGGAGCGAAAAGCGGAACAGAGGTTTTTTGCGCCATACCAGACGAGGAACGCAGCGCCGCCATAGCGCATCACCGGCTCGAGCCAGGGAAGCACCGCGGCGATCTGCCGGAAGCTGGTGATGCCGATGAGGATCAGTATCGCGTCGGACAGGGCGCAGGTAAGGCAGATGGCGAAGACATGCTCGTTGCGCAGCCCCTGCCGCAACACGAAGGCGTTCTGCGCGCCGATGGCGAGGATCAGGCTGAGGCCCATGGAAAGGCCGGTGACATAGACGGAAAAGCTCATGCGCGGCGGTGCCCCCTCTTCGCTATGTCCCCCATAGCGCCGCAAGATTATTTAGTATAATTAATGCTTCTTACTCCAATTAAGGAAAACTAACTCGTGTTCGACTATTCCGCTCTCCGCGCCGTCGCTGCCGTGGTGCAGTCGGGTAGCTTCGAAAAGGCGGCCGGCCTTCTGGGCGTGACACCCTCCGCCGTCTCCCAGCGCGTCAAGCAGCTGGAAGAACGGCTCGGCACCGTGCTGATCGCGCGCGGCAACCCGTGCACCGCGACGGATACGGGCGAATGGCTCTGCCGGCACATGGAGAATGTCGGCATGCTGGAAAGCGAGCTGCTGCACCAGTTGCCGGCCCTCGCCCCGCCCGACGAAACCCGCAAGGCCGTCACACTGCACATTGCAACCAATGCCGACAGCCTCGCGACGTGGTTCCTCACAGCCATAGCGAACTTCTCGAAGGATGCGCCCTATCTGCTGAATGTCGCGATCGACGACGAAGATCACACCGCCGAATGGCTGCAGCGCGGCCGCGTTCTGGCAGCGGTCACCAGCCTTGAGAAACCGGTGCAGGGCTGTCGCCGCCTGTCGCTTGGCACGCTGCGCTACCATGCGACGGCGAGCCCGGACTTCATGGAGCGGCACTTCCCGGCAGGCGTCACGGTCGAGGCGCTGATGCGCGCGCCGTCGCTCGTCTTCAACCAGAAGGACCGCCTGCAGAACCGCTGGGTCCGCCAGGTCTTCGGGCAGGACCTCGCCTGCCCGGCGCATTGGCTGCCTTCAACGCAGGGCTTCATTGATGCGAGCCTTGCCGGCCTGGGGTGGGGTATGAACCCCGAACCGCTCGCTGAAGCGCATCTGAAGACGGGGCGGCTGGTGGCACTGCGCCCACAGACCCCCCTCGACATTCCGCTCTCCTGGCAGATAAACCGCCTCGCCGCGGATCGGCTGGCCGGTCTCACCCGGGAGGTGACGGCGATTGCCCGGCGTTTCCTCTTGTGACAGGAAGGCAAGCATCCTCCTGAGCCACCGAAACTGCGCGCAAGCCGTCGTGCTCGTTGCTCCGGCCAGCAATACAATTCGCCGGCAGCGGCCAGTGCGACCACGCGGCCCCGCAGACGCCGGGATTGCTCCCGGCATCGTCGATCGGCGCGTGGTGCTCACCGCCCCGAGGCCGCCGCAGCGCGCGACCCGCGCAGCTGCCGCGCCGCTTCCACCATGTTCAGGAGCGCCGGCTTTACCTCTTCCCATTTGCGGGTCTTGAGGCCGCAATCGGGATTGACCCAGATCTGGCGATCCTCAAGACGCTCCCGCGCCAGTGTGATGAGGTCTGCCATCTCCTTGACGTCGGGCACGCGCGGCGAATGGATGTCGTAGACACCGGGGCCGATCTCGTTCGGATACTTGAAGCTCCGGAAGGCATCGAGCAGCTCCATCCTGGAACGGGACGTCTCGATGGAGATAACGTCGGCATCCATCGCCGCAATGGCCGCGATGATGTCGTTGAACTCCGAATAGCACATATGGGTATGGATCTGGGTTTCGTCCGCGACGCCCGCCGAAGAAAGGCGGAAGGATTCGATCGCCCAGTCCAGATAGTGCCGCCAGTCCCTGTGGCGCAACGGCAGGCCCTCACGAAGCGCAGCCTCGTCGATCTGGATCAGCTTCGCACCAGCCCTTTCGAGATCCAGAACCTCGTCGCGGATGGCGAGCGCAATCTGCCGGCAAACCGTGCTGCGCGCAACGTCGTCCCGCACGAAGGACCAGTTGAGGATCGTCACCGGCCCCGTCAGCATGCCCTTCACCGGCTTTTCGGTGAGCGACTGGGCGTGCCGCCACGACCGTACCGTCATCGGGTTGGGGCGGGAGACGTCGCCGAAAATGATCGGCGGGCGCACATAGCGCGATCCGTAGCTCTGTACCCAGGCGCACTGCGTGAAGGCGAAACCGGAGAGCTGCTCGCCGAAATATTGCACCATGTCGTTGCGCTCGAACTCGCCGTGAACGAGCACATCGAGGCCGATCTCCTCCTGCCAGCGGATGGCGTCCTCGGTCTGCTTCTGCAGGAATGCCTCGTAGTCCTTATAGCTGAGGGCACCTTTGGCATGCGCCGACCGCGCCTTGCGAACCTCGCCGGTCTGCGGGAACGAACCGATCGTCGTCGTCGGAAACAGCGGCAGCCCGATCGCCGCCGCCTGCAGGCGCCGCCGGTCCTCGAAGGTATTCAAGCGCTTCTTCATCCCCCCGTCGATACCGGCCATGCGGCCCTGGACGAGGGGATCGGTCACCTTCGGCGAGGAAGCCCGGGCGGTGATCGCCTGCGTGGCATCGTCGACGGCTTGCCGGACGGCATCCTTGCCCGCGGCCAGGCCCCTGCCGAGGATCGCGAGTTCATCCAGCTTCTGGGTCGCGAAGGACAACCAGGCTTTCAGATCCTCGTCGAGTGCCGTCTCCAGGGAGAGGTCGACAGGGACATGCAGCAATGCGCACGACGCGGCGACCTCGATGGCATCGACCCCGCGCACGGCAACGACCGGTGCCAACCGCTCCAGAAGGGCGGCAAGGTCTGCACGCCATATGTTGCGGCCGTCGACGACGCCGAGCGAGAGGGTCCGATCGGGACGCATAGCCGCTGCAACCGCATCAAGCTGTTCCGGAGCGCGCACCAGATCGACATGGAGGCCGGCGACCGGAAGTGCGGCTGCGGCATCGAGATTGTCGCCCAACGACCCGAAATAGGTGGTGAGCATGATCTTCAGCTCAGGAACGGCCGCCGCGAAGGCCGCGTAGGCCACCTTGAAGGCATGGCGCTCGCCTTCGGTCAGGTCAAGGGCGAGGACCGGTTCGTCCACCTGCACCCAGTCCGCACCGGCGGCGTGCAACCGGCGGAACAACGCTTCATAGACCGGCAGCAGCCTTGTCAGAAGATCGAGCGGCTTGAAGGTCGCGGGACGAGCCTTGGCAAGTTTCAGGAACGTGACCGGTCCAAGCACGACCGGACGCGTATGGATGCCAAGCGTCTTGGCCTCCAGGAAATGATCGACCGGCTTCTGCCCGGTCAGCGTGAAGACCTGATCCTCGCAAACCTCCGGCACCATGTAGTGGTAGTTGGTATCGAACCACTTGGTCATTTCGAGCGCGGGAACGCCGTGGCCGTGATGGGCATGGCCGCAACCGGCGTGCCCCCCCTCCTGGCTGCCGCGCGCCATGGCGAAAGAGACGGACAGCGGCACGTCGCCGCCCTCCCAGCCATAATCCGCCGGGATTGCGCCCACCATGACCGCGGTATCGAGCACATGGTCGTAGAAGGAGAAGTCGTTCGAGGGGATTTTGGTGATCCCGCGATCGCGCTGGAGCATCCAGGCTTCCGCCCGCAGCGTCTTCGCAGTTTCAAGAAGATCGTCTTCGGTGATCCTGCCGGACCAGAAACCTTCGAGCGCGAACTTCAATTCGCGGTGGCGACCGATGCGCGGAAAGCCGAGAGAGCCGACCGAGAGAGTTTTGTTGGACATTGTCATACCCCATTGGTTGGTGGGGGCATGGGTAAGCGGACGCGTGCGGCCATCCCCGTCAAAGACGGACCGCAGCAACCACCGGGACACCCCGCCCGTGGACGTTGTTTCGTCTTGGCAGGTCTCCTGGCTCACGGGTCGTCACTGCTGTCCGTCTTCCCAAGGCAGGCGCCTCAGTGACATCCTGGACAGCGGCTCACCGCTTACAGTTGCGGGGGCAGCCCCGGCATTGCCGAATGATCGGCGCACCGGATTCCCTCTTAGCCCTGGAGAGGCAGAACCGCTCCAGGGAACCACGACATCAGGACTTCATGGTATCCGGGCCAGATTGTCAATAGACATAAAGAAATACTTATGTCTTTATGTATTTTTCATCATCCTGGAACTACCCCCGCCCCCTCGAGGGCCTGAGCGTGGTGCAGGTCACCGGCGCATCTGCGGGAAACCGGGAACTTTCCGCGGATTTCTGCGCGGCCATCATGGTGCAATCTCGGCGCCGCCGCGGTCTTGATTTGCCGCTTCATCGATGGCGAGGACGGCAGATTGCCGACGATTTCGACAACCGCGTCATCGGCATCGAACTCGACGATCTGCTCAGCTTCCCGCGGCGGCTGTGCGTGGCCGGCGACGCCAACAAGACGGATGCTATCCGTGCCGTGCTCAAGGGCGGCCATGCCACCCATCTCGTCACCGACATGGCATCCACCGGGCAACTGCGTCAGGATCAGGCACCCGACGAGTGGTGACAAGCACCAAGCGCGGAAGGCAGCCGTGCCGGGGTCGCCCCACCTCAGCGCCGCCTGGTGCGCTCGCCTGCCTTGACAGAGATCCCCTCAAAAGGATCAGCAAACCCTAGCGCGCCACCCAGACGACACGTCATGGCACTCCGCTGATTTCCGATTCGGCAACAAATCGTATGCCAAGGACCATATCCGGGTCATTTTCGGAAAAATTCACCCTATGCGGCTGAAATATTCTTGACACAATTCCGTTTCGGAAATTTACTGCTCAAAACAGGCCGAAATGGAAACGCCCCATGACACAGCGTTATGTCGTTGACGATCTGGACCGCGAGATCATCCGTTATCTCTCCGAGGACGGGCGCCTCTCGGCGGCAGAAATCGCTGGCCGGATCGGCAGCGTCTCCGAACGCACGATCCGTAATCGCATCGCCGCCCTGCTCCAGGCGAAGATGATCGTGATCGGCGCCATTCCCGATCCCGTGGCGCTCGGACGTGACGTGCAGGTCGAGCTTCTGATCGAGGTCGAAGCCGGCAAGATAGAAGACGTTGCCATCCAGCTCGCGGAGTACGAGGAGATCGGCTACCTGGCCGCGACCAGCGGCACAGCCAATCTCAGCGCCTCGCTCTTCGTCGCCGATCACGCGGCGCTTCTCGAATTCATGGATCAGGAACTGGGCAAGCTGCCCGGCGTCAAACGCGTGACGAGTTCGGCGGTCCTGCGGCTCTACAAGGTATTCGGCACGAGAACCACCGCGATCGGCCGCGGCACGGACCTCGGCGGCAAGAAGAAAGGATAACCCATGTTGCGCATTGGGGTGGATGTGGGCGGGACCAATACGGATGCGGCACTGCTGCGCGGCACCGATGTTCTGGCAACGGTGAAGGCCTCGACCACGGCGGACGTGACCTCTGGCGTCGGCGCGGCAATCCGCACGGTGCTCGCCGAAGCGGGCATCACCGCCGCCGCCGTCAACGCTGTCATGATCGGCACGACGCATTTCCTCAACGCCGTCGTCGAAGGGCGCCATCTTGAAAAGGTCGGTGTTCTCAGGCTTTGCGGCGCAGCGACGCGCTCTCTGCCGCCGATGATCGACTGGCCCGACACCCTGCGTCCCATCGTCGAAGGCGGCGCAGCCATGGTGGGCGGCGGCGTGAACTATGACGGCTCCGAAATCGCCCCACTTGATGTGGCCGCAGTCCGTGCCGCCTGTCGCGACTGGCGTGCCAAAGGCATCTCCGCCGTCGCGATCTGCTCCGTCTTCGCCCTGGTGGATCCTCGCATGGAAAACGAGGCGGCCGAAATCGTTGCCGAGGAAATGCCGGACGCCGCGATCAGCCTGTCGCACCGTGTCGGCCGTACCGGCCTTCTGCCCCGCGAGAACGCCACGATCCTCAACGCAAGCCTGCACAAGCTCGGCCACGAGACCATCGGCGCCTTCCGCTCGGCCTTCGTCGCACTCGGCCTCGATTGCCCGCTCTACCTCACCCAGAACGACGGCACGTTGATGGCGGCGGACTTCGCCGAGCGCTATCCGGTCTTCACCATCGCCTCCGGCCCGACCAACTCCATGCGCGGAGCGGCCTTTCTGACCGGACTGTCCGACGCCGCGGTGATCGATATCGGCGGCACCACCACCGATATCGGCATGCTGGTCGCCGGCTTCCCGCGCACCCGCAGCGAAGGGGCGATGATCGGCGGTGTGCCGACCAATTTCCGCGTGCCGGACGTCTATTCCTTCGGCCTTGGCGGTGGCAGCATCGTGCGGTCCGGACCGCCCTCGACAGTCGGCCCGGATTCGGTCGGCTTCCGCCTGCCGGAAAAAGCACTCTGCTTCGGTGGCGACACGCTGACGGCGACGGACATCGCAGTGGCCGCCGGCCTCGTCGATCTCGGGGACCGCGACCGGCTCAGCCATATCACACCCGAATTCGCCCGACAGATGCTGGCGCAGATGAAAGCCAGCATCGAGACGGTTCTCGACCGCATGAAACCGAGCGCCGAGCCGATCCCGGCTATCCTCGTCGGTGGCGGCTCGGTGCTCGTGGAAGGGCTGCTGGAGGGCACCTCGGTGTCGCTGAAGCCGGATCATTTCGGCTCCGCCAATGCGATCGGTGCAGCCATCGCGCAGGTCTCCGGCGAAGTGGACAGCGTCGTCTCCCTGGAAGGCACGACACGGGAGAAGGCGCTGGACTCCATCGTTGCCGAAGCGCGCGCACGCGCTGTCGAAGCGGGTGCAGCGCACGAAACGGTGAGCCTTGCCGAAATCGAGGAAACGCCGCTGGCCTACCTGCCCGGCAACGCCGTGCGCATCGCGGCGAAAGTCATTGGAGAACTCAGGGCATGAAGTACTGGACGCTCACCGAGGCGGATATCGACCGCATCGCCATCGGCTGCGGCATTCTGGGCACCGGCGGCGGCGGCAGCACCTATCATGCGTCGCTGCGTGCCAAGGCACTGCTGCGCGAGGGCAAGCGCATCCGCATGGTGCGCCCGGCCGACATGACGCCCGACGCACAGATCATCGGCATCGGCGGTATCGGCGCGCCGACCGTCGGCATCGAGAAGATCGCCGAAGGCGCTGAGGGTGTGCGGCTGCTCCATGCCCTCGAACACCACATGGGCCGCAAGGTCGATGCGCTGCTCGGCGACGAGGTGGGCGGCGGCAACGGCCTTTCACCCATGCTGACCGCCGCCATGGTCGACCTGCCTGTGGTGGATGCCGACGGCATGGGCCGCGCCTTCCCCGAAGTGCAGATGACCACATTCTTCATTCACGGCCAGCCCGTCCAGCCAGCGGCGCTGGCCGATGCGGACGGCAACGTCCTCATCGTCACCGAGGCGACCACGCCGAAGATGCTGGAGAAGTTGCTGCGCGCCAGCACGATCGCCATGGGCTGCACGGCATTGATGACGACGGCGCCCATGTCCGGCGACTTCGTGCGCCGCTACGGCGTGCCGCACACGACGAGCCAGGCCTGGAGCCTCGGCGATGCCGTGCTGAATGCCCGCGCCGCCAAGGAAGATCCGGTGGAAGCGATCCTCAGGCAATCGGGCGGCGTGCGCCTGATGCGTGGCAAGGTCACCGATATCGCCCGTCGCATCGCAGCCGGTTTCAACCGCGGCACACTCACCGTCGCCGGGCTTGACGACGATGCCGGCCGCTCGATCGCCATCGAGATCCAGAACGAATATCTGATCGCCCGCGAAGGCGAGGACATCATCACCATGGTGCCGGACCTGATCTGCATCGTCGATTCCGAGACCGGCCGCGCCATCGGCACGGAGGAATTGCGCTACGGCCTGCGTATCGACGTGCTCTCCATGCCGGCCCCGGTGCTGCTGCGCAGCGCGATCGCGCTTGAATCCGTCGGTCCTCGTGCATTCGGTTATGATTTTGATTTCGTGCCACAGGGCATCAGCACCGATGCCCTCGCCGTCCCCCAATACATCGAAGAAGGCGCCTGAGCGTCCACCCCGGCCAACCTCCATGGGAGAACGAAAATGAATCGCCGCAATTTTCTGAAGACAACGGCCCTCGCAACCCTCGCTGCCGCCGGCGCGCGCTGGAACTTCGCCATGGCGGAAGGCGCTGGCAGCATCTTCACGCTTGCCTGCCCGACCAGTTTCCCGGATCTCGACCCCGCCACCTCGTTCTCCAACGACGGTGCGGTGCTCGCCAATGTCTATGAGGGCCTTGCCCGCTACATTCCGGCGACCGACACCGAGGAGGCGAAGATAGAGCCCCTGCTTGCCACCGGCTGGGACGTGAGCACCGACGGCAAGACCTGGACCTTCACCCTCCGGGACGGCGTGAAATTCCACGACGGTAGCCCGCTCACCTCCGAAGCCGTCAAGGGCTCGATCGAGCGCACCAAGAAAATCGGTGGCGGCGCATCCTTCATCTGGGGACCGGTGACCTCCATCGAAACGCCCGAGCCGTTGAAGGTCGTCTTCCAGCTTTCCGAACCGCAGCCACTCGACCTCATCGCCTCGGCAGGCTTTGCCGCCTGGATCTACGCCCCCTCGGTCCAGGACAAGGACAACGCCTGGTTCAACGCCGGCAACGATGGCGGCACCGGCCCGTTCAAGATCAGCCGCTACGAGCCGGGCCAGCGCGCCGTACTCGACCGCGCAGACGGCTACTGGGGCAAAGTGCCGGAAAACGGCTTCAAGACCGTGTCGTTCGAGATCACCGAGGATGCAACGCTCGCCCAGAACATGATCGAGAGCGGACAGGCCGACTGGACCTACAGCCTGCCTTACGAGAACCTCGAGGCGCTGAAGTCCAATCCGGACCTCAACGTCGTCATCAATCCATCCTTCGAAACGCTGTTTGGCCTCTACAACGTCAAGCGCGCGCCGCTCGACAAGGTCAAGGTGCGCCAGGCCCTGTCGCTCGCCTTCCCCTATGACGACGTGATCACCGCTGGCACGAGCGGTTTCGGTACGCGTGCCAAGGGTGTCGTTCCCGCCGGCATCTGGGGCCACGACGCCCAAGCGCCCATCCCGAAAACCGACCTCGAAGCTGCCAAGGCGCTGCTTGCGGAGGAAGGCATCGAGCCCGGCCTGGAACTGACGATGACCTATTCCTCCGCGCAAGCGATCGAGGCCGTTGCGGGCGAACTCTGGAAGGCCAACCTGGAAACGCTCGGCATCACGCTGAAACTGCAGCCGATGGCCTGGGAGGCCCAGTGGCAACTCGGCAAGTCGAGCCCGGAAGCCGCGCAGGACATTTTCGTCATGTTCTGGTGGCCAACCTTCGTTACGCCTTACGATTATCTCTTCAACCTGTTTCACAGCGAGGAAAAGCCGAACTTCAACCTCGGCTACTACTCCAACCCCGAGGTGGATGCCAAGATCGAAGAGGCGGCCAAGCTCTCGGGCACCGACCGCCCGCGCGCAGAGGCCCTGTTCATCGAAGCGCAGCGCAAGGTGATCGAGGATGCGGCAGCGATCTTCATGCTGGATCAGCCCAACGTCCATGTCATCCGCTCGGACATCAAGGGCTATGCGGACAACCCGGCCTACGGGCACATCACCTTCGTCAACGAACTGAGCCGGTAGGGCGCGTGGGGGTCTGATGGAACTTCTACGCTATATCCTGCGCCGCACGGTCCTTTCCGCCTTCGTGGTGGTGGGCGTGACCTTTCTGGTCTTCGTGGTGGCACAGGTGGTTCCTTCGGATCCCGCAGCACTCTATGCAGGGCCCCGCCCTACGGCCGAGCAGATCGAGAAGGCGCGTCAGGAACTGAACCTCGGCGCGTCCCTTCCCGCCCGCTTCGCAACGTTTGCCACAGCCATGGCATCCGGCGACTTCGGCATCTCCTACAAGTCGCGGCGCCTCATTGCCGAGGATCTGCGGGCCTATCTACCGGCGACCCTTGAGCTTGCGATCTTCTCCACCGGCCTTGCGCTGCTGATCGGCATTCCGCTCGGCGTCGTCGCAGCAGCACGGCAGGGCCGATGGCCGGACAGGATCGGCAGCTTCGGCTCCATCGCGGCCGTCGCCATGCCGACCTTCTTCCTCGCGATGATCCTCCAGCTCATTTTTGCTCAATGGCTGGGTATTCTGCCGCTTTCCGGGCGCCTATCGCGCGAGATATCGATCTCCGCACCGCTGCCGATGGTGACCGGCTTCAATATGATCGATGCGCTGCTCGCCGGCCGGCTGGACGCCTTCGGAAGTGCGCTGACCCATCTGATCCTCCCGGCCCTGACACTGGCCTCCTATCCGGCCGGCGTTGCCATGCGGCTGACGCGCTCGGCGATGATCGAAATCCTCGAACGCCGTCATGTTGTCGCCGCTCGCGCGCTCGGTCTTTCCGAACCGCGCATCCTGTTCGGCCATGCATTGCCCAACGCCATGGGGCCGGCATTGACGGTGATCGGCCTTTCCTTCGCCTACGCTCTGACGGGCGCGGTCCTGGTGGAGATCATCTTCGCCTGGCCAGGCCTCGGCCGCTATGTCTCCGAAGCGATCCTCGCCAAGGATTTCCCCGTCATCGCTGCCGTCACCATGGTGGTGACGATCTGCTATGTCGTGATGAACCTCTTGATCGACATCGCCCAGGCTCTGGTCGATCCACGGGTGGCGCTCTCATGAAGAAGCTCGTTCAACGCCTCGGCTGGCCTGGCACCATCGCGCTTGCGGTCGTCGTCCTTTTCTTCGCCGTCGCCATTCTGGCGCCCTGGATCGCGCCGTACCCGGCGCAGGGCGCCGGCGCACCCAATGTGGCAGCAAAGCTCTCCCCGCCATCCGCGGACTACTGGCTCGGTACGGACCATCTCGGCCGCGACATCCTGAGCCGCATCATCTACGCCACCCGCATATCCCTCACAAACGGCGTGCTGATCGTCGCCTTCTCGCTGCTCATCGGTCTGCCGGTCGGCCTCGCAGCCGGCTATTTCGGCGGCTGGATCGACGAGGCGCTGATGCGCGGCACGGACGTCTTCCTTGCCTTCCCAGCACTGCTACTGGCGGTGCTGATGGCCGCAGCGCTTGGCCCGGGCTTCCTTAACAGCGTCATTGCCGTCGCCGTAACCTGGTGGCCCTGGTATGCACGTCTCGCCCGGGCGGAAGTGCTGGTGTTGCGTGGCCAGCCCTATGTCGAGGCCGCACGGCTTGCCGGCGTCTCCCATCCGCGCATCATCATCCGCCATATCCTGCCGGCGACCGGGCGCCCGCTGACCGTGCAGGCTGCGCTTGACGTCGGGCCGGCGCTGCTGACGGCCGCCGCACTCTCCTTCCTCGGCCTCGGTGTGCTGCCGCCGACTGCCGACTGGGGCCAGATGGTCGATGCCGGCCGGAAGTTCTTCCCGGCGCGCTGGTGGTACTCGGCCATGCCCGGCATGACCATCTTCATCATCGCACTCGCCTTCAGCGTGCTCGGTGATGCGTTACGCGACCGCAAGGGAGGTGCTGCCCGTGGCTCTGCTTGATGTCCGCAACCTCTCCGTCAGCATCCCAACACCCGACGGCGACGTCCATGCCGTACGCTCGGTCGATCTCCAAATCGAGCGCGGCCAAATCCATGGCGTGATCGGCGAATCCGGCTGCGGCAAGACCATGACTGGCATGGCAGCGCTCGGCCTTGTGCCGAAGGGCGCCCGCATCGCTGCCGACCGATTCCATTTCGACGGCGAAGACCTCCGGGAAAATGCCCGGGGGTTGCGCGGCCGACGGATCGGCCTCATCTCGCAGGATCCGGCGGCCGCGCTCAATCCCGTGCTCAGCATCGCCCGCCAGCTCGACGACGTGATCCGCGCCCATCGCGACCTGCCCCGGCCGGTCCGCCAAGCAGAAGCAACGGCGCTGCTGGCCGCAACCGGCCTTCCAGACCCGGAAAAGGTGCTGAAGAGCTACCCGCACCAGCTCTCAGGCGGCATGCAGCAGCGCGTGGTCATCGCCCAGGCACTGGCGACCGGTGCAGATTTCCTGATTGCCGACGAGCCGACGACGGCACTTGACGTTTCGGTCGGCGCGCAGGTGCTGGCGCTTCTGCGCAAACTCGTCAACGAGCGCGGCCTCACGGTACTGATGATTACCCATGACATGGACGTCATTGCGGAGGCCTGCGACCGCGCCACCGTGCTCTACGCTGGGCGTTCCGTCGAAACGGGGCCGGTCGGTGCGATGCTCCGGCACCCCGCCCATCCCTATACGCGTGCCCTGCTTTCGGCCCTTCCCGATGCCGCGCCGCATGGCGCGCGCCTCGCCGCCATCGACGGCTCCATCCCACCGCCGCGGTCTGTAATTGTCGGCTGCGCCTTCGCCCCACGCTGTCCGCAGGCGATGCCCGTCTGTTCTGCCACGGCGCCGCCGGGACGCCGTCGTGATACCCACCACTGGCTCTGCCATCTACCGGAGGATGCGGCGTGACTTCGGCCCCCATTCTCGACATCGACACGCTTATCATCCGCTACCGCACCGGCCTCTTCGCCGCACATCCGAAACCGGCGGTCAACGGCGCGAGCTTCCGCCTTGAACAGGGGGAGACGCTGGGCATCGTTGGAGAAAGCGGTTCGGGCAAAACGAGCCTGCTGCGTGCCATTCTCCGGCTGCTACCGGTCGAAAGCGGTACGATCCGCCTGGAAGGTCAGGACTGGCTGGCCCTGAAGGGCGATGCGCTCCGCCAGGCGCGGCAGAAGATCGGCGTCGTCTCGCAGAATCCCTTCCTGTCGTTGAGCCCGCGGCTGACCATCGAAGAAATCCTTGCCGAACCCATGCTGGCGGCAGGCAGGCGCAATGGCCCTGCAATGCGCGAAAGGATCGCCGGGCTTCTCTCCGACTGCGGCCTTCCCGCCGACTTCCTTGGCCGGCGCGCCCGCGAACTGTCGGGCGGCCAGGCACAGCGCGTCGCCATTGCGCGGGCACTGGCATTGGAACCTCACCTGCTTGTCCTCGACGAGCCGACATCGGCGCTCGATGTCTCCGTACAGGCACAGATCCTGAACCTGCTCTCCGATCTCAAGGCCAGCCGCGGTCTCTCAATGCTCTTCGTCACCCACAACCTGAAGGTCGTCGCGCATGTTTCCGACACCCTGCTCGTCATGCGCCGCGGCGACGTCATCGAGTTCGGCAGGACCGAGGACGTGATCCGCGCGCCCACCGCGGCCTATACCCGTGAACTGCTCTCGTTTGGACGCAAAGCGGTTTCCACCTGACCAGGTGCGTGCTCTTGACCGGATGAAGACGGGCGGCACCAAAGCCTTTTCACCTGTTCAAAGGTGCCAGCAGGGCATCGAGAGCATGGACTTTCCAGCCTTTGCCGGAAGGTACAGCGAAGCGCTGCCTGTCCTTGTCCCACAACGATTTTAGGACTGTCGATCGGGACGTTCATGGGTGGACATGCCACCGGTGCCGCGCGGCTGGAAGAAGGTGATACGCATTGTGTCTACTTTTCACAGTGTCGGGCACGACGAAAGCCGTGCCCGTCTCTTCGATCCCGAACTCAGCCTTTCAGGCGGGTCCAGATACGGTCGCGCAGTTCGCGCGCCTTGCCGGTGCAGTCCTGCGTCGGCACGAGGCGCGAGGCGAATTCCTCCGGCATGTTGATCGCGTCCATCTTGCGCCATTGTTCGCTGAGGAACTGGTCGGCCTGGGTGGCATTGGCATAGGCGATGGCGTTGGAGACGGCAGCGGCGTTTTGCGGGGCCATCATCCAGTTGATGAAAATCTTCGCGTTTTCAGGATGAGGCGCGTTTGCCGGCACCGCGAAATTGTCGCGGAACATCGGCGTACCCTCCTTCGGATATCCGCACGAAATGTCCGGCGGCATGCGCCAGCGCGTCATGATCGCCATGGCGATCCTCTGCAAACCCGACCTCCTGATCGCGGACGAGCCGACCACGGCGCTCGACGTGACCGTGCAGGCCGAGATCCTCGCATTGCTGAAGACGATCCAGCGCAAGACTGGCATGGCCATCCTGCTCATCACCCACGACATGGGTATCGTTGCCGAGATCGCAGACAGGGTCGTGGTTATGCTGCACGGCAACGTGGTCGAGAGCGGCGATGTCGCCGCCATCTTCAACGCGCCCCGGCATGAGTATACCCGCCGGCTGCTCGACGCGGCGCCCAAGCTCAGCCTGCGCCTGGAAACCGGCGTCGAACCGGTATCGAGCCCGGCAGCGCAGCCGGCGCCCGAAATACCGCGCGAGCCGAGCGCAGTTCTGAGCGTTCGCAACCTCGTGACACGTTTTGCCGTGCGCCAGGGCATGTTCCACCGCGTGGTGGCGAATGTCCACGCGGTGGAAGGCGTCTCCTTCGACCTCAAGGAAAAGGAAACGCTCTCGCTGGTGGGAGAAAGCGGTTGCGGCAAGTCGACTACCCGCAGAAGCATCATGCGGCTGATACAGCCCGACAGCGGCGAAATCCTGCTGCAGGGCAAGAACCTGCAGGAAATCAGAGCATCGGAGATGGTGGACATGCGCAAGCGTATCCAGATGATCTTCCAGGATCCCTATGCATCGCTCAATCCCCGCATGTCCGTCGAACAGATCGTCGCCGAACCGCTGCACATCCACCGGGTGGGAAGCGCGGCTGAAATCCGGGACCGGGTCTTTACCCTGCTCGAAAGGGTGGGTCTCACGCGGGCGCAGGCAGAACTTTATCCCCACCAGTTCTCCGGCGGCCAGCGGCAGCGCATCTGCATTGCCCGGGCCCTCGCACTGAACCCCAAGGTGATCATCGCCGACGAGCCAGTCTCTGCGCTCGACGTGTCGATCCAGGGGCAGATCCTCGACCTTCTTGCGGAGCTTCAGGAGGAGTTTTCCATCTCCATCCTGTTCATCTCCCATGACATGGCAGTGGTCGAACGCGTCAGCGACCGTATCGCCGTCATGTATCTGGGAGAGATCATCGAGATCGGGCCGCGCGATGCTGTGCTCGGCTCACCGGCCCATCCCTACACGCGGCGGCTTCTGGACGCCGTGCCGATCGTGCACCCCGATCACCGCCGCGAGCGTATGCTTGCGGCACGGGAGCTCAAGAGCCCGATCCGTCCGGTGGGATACCGGCACGAAGCGGTGCCAATGACAGCGGTCGGCGTCGGACACTACGCGCGTCTGGCCTGATCGGTGCGGCGGCGGCAAGAGCCGCCGGCCAAACCCCGAAACCGGCTCTCCATCCCACCGCCATTGCGGCGGGCTGCGCGCCATGCCGGCAAGGCGCGACGACAGGACGAACTGGATCCTCTTGATCACCGTCGCGGCCATCGGCCTCAATCTGCGCCCTTTCCTGACGAGCATCGGACCGCTTGTCGAGGATATCAGTGTCGCAACCGGTCTTGGCTCCTACGGCATCGCCTCGCTGACATTCGTTCCGATGGCCCTGATGGGTTTCCTTGCGTTTCTGGGCCCTGCCCTGCAACGCCTTGCCGGCGCGCGACGGGTGCTGATCACCGCGCTTGTCATCGTCTGCATCGGCACGTTGTCGCGGCTGTTTGTCACCAGCGCCTGGGTGATTGTGGCAAGCGCCGCGGTGACCGGGCTTGGCGTCGCCATCGTCCAGGCGATCTTTCCCGGCGTCATCAAGCAGCTGTTTCCCGGGCGCGCGGCCTTCGTGATGGGCCTCTACTCCGCCATGCTGCTCGGTGGCGGCGCTGTCGGTGCCCAGATCCCGCCAATGATTGCCGAATGGACCGGGGATTGGCGCATCGGGCTCGGGTCTCTCGCCATTCTGGGGGTTCTGGCGGTGTCGCTTGTCTGGTTTGCTCTGCCGGGGGGAACGTCCCGGCGCCGGAGCGGAACATCGTCGGGACTCTCCTTGGCCGTCCGCGAACCTGGTTGCTGATGGTCTTCTTCGGGTTGGCGAACGGCGGCTACTCCTCGGTGGTCGCCTGGCTCGCCTCCTACTACAGGGAGCACGACTGGACCGCATCGGCCAGCGGCAGCCTCCTTGCGATCATGGCGATCTGCCAAGCGTTCGCCGCATTGGCGGTTCCGATGCTCGCCAGCCGGACCGGACGTGACCACCGCCCCTGGCTGTGGCTCACTCTTGCCTGCCAGTTCATCGGCTTTTCCGGCTTCGCTTTGGCCCCGGACGCCGCTCCCTTCCTGTTCGTGGTGCTGACCGGCATGGGCTTCGGCGGCTGCTTCGCCCTGTCCCTTGTTGTGACGCTCGATCATTTTTCCGACCCGGCCCGCGCCGGCGCCCTGTCGGCATTGGTGCAGGGCGGCGGGTTCCTCCTGACGGCGCTCCCGCCCCTGATCGTTTCAAGCCTGCACGACCTGACGGGCGGCTTTGAAGCGGGCTGGAAGTGGCACATGGGTACGATCGCCGTTGCAGCCATCCTGTCGGTTCGTTTCTCTCCAAAAAGATATGACCGTTCATGGCAATGCCCGTGATGACGAGAAAGGGCCGGCCGGAATCGCGCCCGGCAACCCGCCCCCAAAATCCAGGTATGTTCTCTCTTCCGTTTGATGGACCCCCATGAGAGATGATAGATCGTTCTCGGCTGAGCGCGGCCACACCGCAGGAACACGCTTTGGGAGGAGCCGTTTCATGTGCCGATTACAGGGTCGGGCCACGACGCATCTGTGTGGCGCTTGATGGAAACGCCACAGCTGCCAGCCTTGCGATCATACCATTCCTGGATCGCGAACGAGACACTGGAAGACTATTCTCTCCGATACGCGGCCACGTCGTTTCGCCGCTGGTCGCCATTTGTCATCGCCAACACCGCGCTCGGCGGTATTTCGTTCCTCGCCCTTGAGGCTATCGGCGGTGCGATCACGCTCAGCTACGGCTTCGCCAACGCCTTTCCGGCAATCCTGGTAACCTGCCTGTTCGTTTTCGTGACAAGCCTGCCGATCGCCTACTATTCCAGCCGCTACAACATCGATATGGATCTGTTGACGCGCGGCGCGGGCTTTGGCTACATCGGGTCCACGATCACCTCGCTGATCTACGCAACCTTCACCTTCATATTCTTCGCGCTCGAAGGCGTGATCATGGCGCAGGCGCTCAATCTGTTCGCCGATGTGCCGCTCGTTCTGGGCTATGTCATCTCCTCGGTCGTCATCATCCCGATCACCTTCATGGGCGTGACGCTGATCAGCAAACTGCAGCTTCTGTCGCAGCCGATCTGGATCGCCCTGCATTTGACGCCGTTTGCCTACATCCTGCTCGCGCATCCCGACACGCTCGACGAATGGGCCGCCTTCGTCGGCAGCGACATGGGCAGCGAAGGGTTCAATTTCCTTGCTTTCGGCTCGGCCATCGGCGTTCTGTGCGCCCTGTCCATCCAGATCGGCGAACAGGTCGACTACTTGCGCTTCCTGCCCGACAAGACACGCGAGAACCGTTTTCGCTGGTGGGCGGCGGTGGTCGCCGCAGGTCCGGGCTGGATTGTCGTCGGCGGCTTCAAGATCCTGTGCGGCAGCCTGCTGGCGGTGCTCGCGATCCAGGCCGGCCTGTCGCGGTCGACAGCGCTTGAACCCATCCACATGTACATCATCGCCTACCAGTATGTGAGCACGGACCCGCGCATCGTGCTCGCCCTTGCCGCAGTTTTCGTGCTGATCTCGCAGGTGAAGATCAACGTCACCAACGCCTATGCCGGCTCGCTGGCATGGTCCAATTTCTTCTCGCGCGTCACCCACTACCACCCGGGCCGGGTCGTCTGGCTGGTGTTCAACATCCTGATCTCGCTGCTGTTGATGCTGCTCGGTATCTTCCAGACGCTGGAATTGGTGCTGGCAGTCTATTCGATCATTGCGGCAGCGTGGATCGGCTCGATCTTCGCTGATCTCGCCATCCTGAAGCCGCTGGGGATCAGCCCGGCATACCCGGAGTTCCGGCGCGCCTATCTCTACAACTTCAATCCTGTCGGCTGCGGCTCGATGGCGCTGGCATCGTTCGTTGCGCTTGTCTGTTTTTCCGGCGTTCTCGGCGTCATGATGCAGGCCTATGCCGCGCCGATCGCTTTTGCGACGGCCCTTGTCAGCGCCGTGGCGATCGGCACCGCCACCAAGGGGCGCTACTATCTCGCACGCCCGCCCGTCGATCTACCGGCGGCGAAGTTGGATGCCAATCTCTGCGCCATCTGCGGCGTCACATACGAACGCTCCGACATGGTACACTGCACCTTCTACGAGCAGCCGATATGCTCGCTGTGCTGCAGCCTGGATTCGCATTGCCATGACGTCTGCAAGTCGCCAGGCGGCGGCCTCGAAAGTTCGCGCTATTTCGGCCAGACGCTGCCGCACATGCGCGACAAGATCGCGCCCCGCATGGGGCAGCGTCTGCTCAAGGTGGCAGGCGTGCTGTTTGCCCTGGCGGTGATTGCCGGCGGCGTGTTCCTGCTGACCTACCGGTTGATCGAGCCGGGGTCGGAACAGCCGCATCTGGCAAACGGCCAACTGCTTCTCAGGGTCTTTCTCGCGCTGTTGCCGCTGCTCGGTATCGGCGCCTGGTGGATCGTCCTGTCGCAGGAGAGCCGTGAGCTCGCCGAACGCGATCTCGTCGCCTCCCTGGAAAAGCTGCGCCAGACACAGAGGGACCTTGCGAGCAACGAACGCCTCGCAGCCATCGGCCAGATCACCGCAACCGTCAGCCACGAACTGCGCAACCCCCTGGGCACCTTGGTGACGTCAGCCGATGTCTTGCGCCGCTCGTTGAAGAGTGCCGACGAACCTGTGCTCTCCGAATTGCAGCGTCTGCAACGAAACGCCTGGCGCTGTGTCCGAATCATCGAAGACCTGCTCGACTTCTCGCGCCGGCACGCACTGACGCTGACACCAATCCTGATCGACCGGTGGGTCGCCCAGCAGGTCGCCGAGCAGGATAATGCGCGGCCGATCCAGCTGGAACTTGCCGCCGGATGCAGGATATCCGCCGATGGCGAGCGGCTGCGGCAGGCCTTTTGCAATGTCCTGGCCAATGCCGTCCAGGCTTGCGAGGGGAACGCGGATAACGCGGTGATCACCGTTTCGACCCGCTGCGAGGCCGACAGCGCTATCATCTGCGTCGCCGACAACGGCGCCGGCATGTCGCGCGAAACGGCGGCACGGGTGTTCGAGCCGCTGTTCAGCACCAAGGCATTTGGCGTGGGGCTGGGCATGCCCCTGGTCAAGCGTATCGTCGAGCAGCATGGCGGCTCGGTGCTGATTGAAAGCGAACAGGGCGCGGGCACGCGCGTATCGATCGTTCTCCCGCGGGCGGGTGCGGCCTCATCATGACGGACCTGACCGACCTGCAGAGCGATCTTGTTGGCGACGATGTCATCCCGCATGGGACGGACCCGGCGGAAAGGAAGCGTGTCCTCATCGTCGACGACGACGAGGACTTCGCCGCAAGCCTCGCCGGATTGCTCGAACTCGAGGGTTACCAGACGATCACGGCCCACGATCCACCGACCGCCCAAAGCGCTCTGGCCTCGTGCCGGCCGGCCGTTGCCCTGGTCGATGTGCGGTTGGGTATCGGCAACGGTGTCGAGCTGGTCCGGGCGTTCCGGCAGCAGAGCCCCGACCTTATCTGCCTGATGGTGACGGCCTATGCCTCGGTCGAGACGGCAGTTGAGGCGTTGCAGGCCGGCGCCTACGACTACTTGTGCAAGCCATTCCACAGCGCCGACCTGCTGGCGACCCTCGAGCGCTGTTTCGAGCGGACCCGGCTGATGGAGGAAAGGCGCCTGGCCGCCGAGCGGCTCGGCCAGATGCAGCGCATCGAGGCGATGGGCCAGCTGACCGGTGGTATCGCACATGACTTCAACAACATCCTGGCCGTCCTGCTGGCCAATTTGCGCTGGCTGCAGGAGCATGTGCAGGCTGAGCCCCACCTAGCCGAGATGGTCGACGACGCGCTCGAGGCCGTGAAGGCCGGGACGGACCTGACCTCCCGGCTGCTCAATTTCGGCCGCCGTGAAGGAGGCGATACCGTCTGCATTCGCCTAGATGAAGCGCTGCCGGACCTGATGCGCGTGTTGCGCCGTACGCTGGATGGCAAGATCGATTTGTCGCTCCAACTGGCTGATGGCCTGCACGCTGTCGAGGTTCATCCGGCGCAGCTCGAAACCAGCTTGCTCAACCTGGCGCTCAACGCGCGCGATGCGATGCCGGACGGCGGCACGCTTCGGTTCGAGGCCTGCAATCTTGCCCTCCGGCCAGACGATGCCCGCGTGGCGTCAGGCCTGCCGCCTGGTCAATATGTGGTCATTTCGGTCATCGACACCGGGCACGGGATGCCCGCGGCGGTGCAACGCCGGGCGCTCGAACCGCTCTTCAGTACCAAGCCTGCTGGAAAGGGCAGCGGCCTCGGCCTGTCGATGGTGGATGGCTTCGCCCGCCAGTCCGGTGGGCGCCTCGGCATTTCCAGCAAGCCCGACGAGGGGACCCGGATCAATCTCTACCTGCCTCGCGCGCCTCAGTCCCTCACCTGAGGGGTAAACATGTAGCCAACGCCGCGAATGGTCTTGATGAGCTGCGGATCGCGCGGATTGTCTCTGAGCTTGCGACGTATCTTGCCGATCAGCACGTCGATGCTGCGGTCATAGGGAGACCAGTTGCGGTTGGCGACGATATCGAGGATCTGTTCACGCGACAGAATGCGGCCGCGCCGCTCGACAAGCGCCGAGAGTATCTGGAACTCCTGGCTGGTGAGCCGAACATTCTCGCCGTTCGGCGACGCCAGTTTGTAACGCGCCGGATCGAGCCGCCATCCATCGAAACAAACGGCCTCCGAGGGATCGGCCTCCATCGCCTCGGGAAGGACGATCCGCTTGGCAAAGCGCCGCATCACCGTGCGGACACGCGCCAGAAGCTCGCGCGGTTCGAAGGGTTTGGTGATATAGTCGTCGGCACCCAGTTCGAGACAGACGACCTTGTCAATCGTGCTGTTCTTGCCCGATAGCATGATAAGCGGCAGATCATATTGCGAGCGCATGCTGCGCGCGAGCGTTACCCCATCCTCCCCGACCGGAAAGCCGAGATCGAGGATAACGAGATCGAACGCCTCATCGGCTAATGCACGCCGCATCGAGCGCCCGTCATGGGCGCTGACAGTCGCATAGCTTTCGCTCGTCAGGAATTTTTCCAGAAAGCTGCACAGCCGGCGATCGTCGTCGACAATAAGGATGCGTGATCTCAGTTCGGCAACGGACATGCCGCTACGATAGTCGCAATTCGGGGGCGCGGTCGAGAAGGGAAGATGGCATTTGGTCGCGACCTGCATCGCGCAAGAACAGGCGAAGGCGGACCTGCACCTTCCAAATACGGGAGGGATTTCATAATCAATTGAAAATACTATCTAAAACGAGACGATCGCAGCACGCAGCGCGCACTGCCCGCACCCATTCTGGTTACAAAAAATTACAAAGCAGCCTGCATTCCGATGCATGGCGATTACATGCGGTTCCTATCGTGGTCACGCACGGTGATGCCGGGCGGCACTGCCCAGCGCAAGAACGAGGGAGGCGTACGCCACCTCTTGCACACCGGCATTGAGGAGGAACAGCCGCATGCCACAGACAGTATTCTCAGTCGATCTGAACAAAGCGCCCGAAGATCATGCCATCAAGACACACAATCGGTGGCATCCGGATATTCCGATGGTCGATCACCTCAAGCCCGGACATACCTACCGGGTGGAGTGCCATGACTGGACGGGAGGCCAGATTGGCAACAACGACAGCGCCAACGATGTCCGCGACGTCGATCTGACCCGCGTCCACTATCTCAGCGGCCCGTTCGGCGTCGATGGCGCGGAACCCGGCGACCTGCTGGTCGTCGACATTCTCGACCTCGGTGCGAAACCCGACTCGGAATGGGGCTTCAACGGCCTGTTCGCCAAGGAAAACGGCGGCGGCTTCCTGACCGAGCATTACCCCGAAGCCAGCAAGTCCTGCTGGGATTTTCACGGGATCTACACGACGTCGCGCCACATTCCGGGCGTGCGTTATCCCGGCATCATCCATCCCGGCCTGATCGGCTGCCTGCCGGACCACAAGCTGCTCGCCGAAGCCAACCGGCGCGAAGCCGAACTGGTGGCGACCGATCCCGGCCGCGTTCCGCCACTGGCAGCACTGCCCTATGCCGACACCGCATTGATGGGGCAACTGAAGGGCGACGCTGCCAAGAAGGCCGCCGCCGAGGCATGGCGCACGGTTCCGCCGCGCGAACATGGCGGCAACTGCGACATCAAGAACCTGTCGCGCGGCTCGAAAGTCTATTTCCCTGTTTATGTGAAGGGTGGCGGCCTCTCGATGGGCGACATCCATTTCTCGCAGGGCGATGGCGAGATCACCTTCTGCGGCGCCATTGAGATGGCCGGCTGGGTCGACATCAGCGTCGATGTCATCAAGGGCGGCATGGCGAAATACGGTGTCATCAACCCGATCTTCAAACCGAGTCCGATCGACCCGCATTTCGATGACTATCTCATCTTCGAAGGCATCTCGGTCGATGAGCACACCGGCGAACAATATTACCTCGACGCCCATGTCGCCTATCGCCGGGCCTGCCTCAACGCGATCGAGTATCTCAAGAAATTCGGCTATTCCGGCGAGCAGGCCTACATGATCCTGGGAACGGCGCCGGTGGAGGGGCGCATTGCCGGCATCGTCGACATCCCCAACGTCTGCGCCACGCTGGCCATACCGACGGCGATCTTCGACTTCGACATAAACCCCAATGCGCTCGGGCCGAAGAAGCAGAACTTCAAGGCAGACGTCGCCAAGACGAGTTGATTGGACCGCACAACAACAATGAAGCGACGGTCAGGCCCCGCCCTGGCCGTTGCTCTCCTGGGAGGGGGTTTCATGCTGCTCGGATTTGCCTTGCTTTATGTCGGCGCAGTCCTGTTTCTCAACGGGCTTTGGCTTCTCGGAAAAATCGAGGACCGAGAAATCATCGTCATCAATGTCGTCTCCGGTTTCGTGACGCTGTCCGCGTCGCTGGCCTGGGCGTTCGGTCCCAATGCCGACGCGGCCTCCATCAAGGGTGCCGCGCTGACGATCCTGTTTTCGGCAACCTATTTCTGGGTGGCCTACAACAGGGTGGTGAAGGTGGACGGACGCGGCCTCGGCTGGTTCAGCCTGTTTGTCGCCATCACCACCATTCCGGTGTCTGTGCAGGGGCTTTCCTCCGCCCAGACATCGACCGATTTCTGGCTGGCGTCCAACTGGGTGATCTGGGGGATCCTGTGGTTCCTGTATTTCCTGTTGCTCGCAATGCAGCGGCCGATCCTGCGCCTGACAGCGATCGTCACGCTGCTGGCCGGCATCGTCACCGGCTGGTTACCAGGTTTCCTGCTGCTGGACGGCAAGCTGTGATGCCGGGTCGGCGCACCGCGCGGCAACACGATTGATCGCGGACGGGCGGCAAGGACTGGCGTGCCCGCCCATTTTCTAGATTCATGACTTTTGGGGAGACTGGCAATGCCGCTCTACAACTACGTTTGCAACGATTGTGGACCGTTTGAAGAATGGGTGTCGATGCAGGATGCGCTCAAAGCCTGCGCATGCCCGCAATGCGAAGAACAGAGCAACCGGGACATGGCTGCACCACGCCTCAGCCTGATGAACGGCAAACTGCGCGGTGCCCTTACACGTTCGGAAGCAAGCGGCAGCGAGCCGAAGGTGGTGAAGAAGGCACATCTCGCCGGTTGCGGTTGTGCCTTGTGCAAGATCGGCAACAAGCCGACGCCGACCCGCAAGAAGTGGATGATCGGCCACTGAGCGGGAGGGCACCCGATGGCCGGCACGTCGGGTTGCTCCTGTTCCGGGGGGGCGGCACAGGAGGCTGCCCCCGGATGCCGGTCAGCACATCTGCGGACTTCCCATATCGATATCGATGGGTCTTGAATGGCGGATAATCCCAATGTCCGTAGATAGACATAGGAGAGCTAGCGTAACCCCTGCCCTCCTGGGAGATTCGTCAGAGGCTTCACGAATCCGAGAATTTTACCGTCACGCCGCGCTGCCGAAAGTAAGCTTGCATCAGCTTTCTACCGGAACGGTTGCTGTGCGCGAGCCTGGCCGGGTCAAATATCGCCTCTTTTAGACCTTCCCGCGCCAACGCTGACTTGAGAATCGCGATATGCGCATCAATATCCGCATTGTCCGCTTGGATCGATTCATAAATGCGGTTTCTTGCTTCAGCTACGGTCGGTTCGCTCACAGAGACACTCCTGTTTGTAATTTAGGTGGCGCTTACCACGTTTTTCGCCTTGCCCCTACGGCATATCGTCAAACCACCGGCGTGATCATCAATCACAAAGTCCAGTGGCATTGCGTCGCGCCAGGAAAGCCCATGCAGAACGGCTATATAGAGAGAGTTTCAATGGCCGGATGCGCGACGAACTGCTGAACGAGAGCCTGTTCTTCGGCCTCGATCATGCCAGCAGTGCCATGGCCGAGTGGGCAGATGACGTCCACCATTTCCGGCCACACTCATCGCTCGGATACCAGGCCCCGGCAGACTATGCCGGGTCCATCGCCGCAACCGGCTCCAACGCTGCGCAAGATGAAAGCTTCGCGTTTCCGTCGGTTGCTCCCGCCGTGCCACTTGGCGTAGTCAGAATTGATCAGAATCGCCGAGGCTCTAGTCGCAGCTGGATGAGATTCAGTGGCAGGTCACTGGGTTTCCGTCTCCGTTACCGATTTCGTTGGCATTCTACGGATGTGGCTGGCGGCGTGGAAAAGGCGGTTTGTTTTGGCGGCGTCAAACGCAGAAAGCCCTCCCCGCTGGGAAGGCTTTTAGATTTGGCTGCGGAAGCCTGAGCACACCGAGACTTGTATGTTCTAATGCGAAGCTGCTTCGGGCGAAGCAGAATTCGCGGAAATGGGCCCGATGACCGTCCAAACCTTCAACGAACGGGCGATCTACGGACGGGTTAGCGATGAAACCAGCCAGTCAAGTTCCGTGCGAGCGGACGAGAGTAGGCTCGCGTAGGAATTGACGGTCGTCATGTCAGTCCCATATCTTTTGTCCATAGAGGCTGCGGAACCCTTGCCGATCATCAAGATCCTCAACGGGCTGCTTGAAGTGATGGTCCCTGACAAGTCATCACGATATTGCTGAGCTTGAGCGATGTCTTCCCGAGAAATCGGATGGTTGGGGCGCTTAAACTCAATGAGCAGATAGCTGTCAGCAAGATCCTGCGACAACAGAAGATCAGGCCGTTTCGAGGCCCGCTCGCCCGTAAATTTCTTATCACTATAGTTCGCGATGACCCGTTTCAGTGTGATGTTCGATGACATCAGAGCGTATTGGCGGCCAAGAAGCCACAAATTCGTCTCGAAGGCCTTATGGACGTCTTTTTCGAGAGTCGCTTCGTTGTCGATAAGCTCCTGGAGGTAGTCCAGAAATCTCATCCGTCTGGTCGCTTGAGCAGCGATCCCAGAGAGCTCAACCATACCAAAATTTTCGAGCGCCGCTGCAAAGGAACTGACATCTGTGCGGTCGGTGGCATTTATCCGCTCGAAGACGGCCCAGTAGGCGTCATGCTCCATGGCGTCGAGCGCGACCTCTGCTATCGTCGCAATGCGGTCTTCGCTTTCCCGATAGAATCGCTGCAGGATCCGGTGGAGGGCTTCCTCAGCGTAGCGTCGGCGGTGTTCTGGGAGGTCTTTCAGCCTAGCGTCCAGCTCCTTCTTCAATCGAGCTAGCTGAAGGCTCATATCGCGAGAGTGGCTCTCCCTAAGCCCTTCTTTGACGATCGATTTCACGTAGCATTGGATTTCTTGGAACGCCTTGCTGTTCTCGACCACCCCGCCCCAATCGGCAGTTACGAAGCGCGGCATCGCCGTGGACGATCATGTGGCTCTCTCGTTGGGCTTCCTTAAAGCGCGCGAGATCGGACTCAATGGCGATGTGCGGTATCTTCGCCGCCTCAAACGCAGTCGCAACGAGGCGTCCGACACGTCCGCATCCACACAGCACAACATGTCGGTCGAGCGACGCGCATGTTGCGCGAATCGCATTCTCGGTTGCGGCCACGCGGGTCCGCCGGTTCCCAACGAGATGCTCGACAAACGCGGTTTGCTGAATCAGCACTGGGGCCAGGCCCATGGTGAGTGCAAGGGCAATGAGGACCGGTTGACCGACCTCGGAGGGCAGCAGACCGCTGTTCATGGCCATGGTCAACAATAGCAGGCCGAATTCTCCGCCGTGGGCAAGGATGACTGCGACGTGAAGGGCGATCGCGGCGGACCTGCGCAGCATGAGCCCGACAACGAAGGTAACGAGCGCTTTGCCGAACAGAAAGACCACACACCACGCAAGGATCGCGTATGGAAATACCACCATCAGCCGGAGATCTATCTGCATGCCCACTGTGACGAAGAACAGGCCGACAAGGACGTCGCGGAATGGTCGTACATCGTCCTCGACGCGGTGCTGAAAGTCGCTCCCGCCGATCACCATGCCGGCAATGAAGGCGCCAATCGGCAAAGCCAGATCAGCGAGATGAGCGAGATAGGCGGCCCCGAGAGCAACGAAAAGCGCCGCCAGGAGAAACAGGTCGTTCGAGCGGGACCTGGAAGCACCGGCAAAAACAGTACGGACGAGCGGGCGCGCGATGATGGAGACCGCGATGAGTGCAATCGCCGCAAGCCCGAGACGCCCCACGAGATCGAACGGATCGACAGATGCCTGCCTCGACCAGCTATCCACGGCGACGAGAAGGGGGATCGTCGCGATATCCTGAAACAATAGGATGCCGAGGGCAAAGCGTCCATGCTGGCTCGAAATCTCGCCCTGTTCGGCGAGTTGTTTCATGGCAACGGCGGTCGATGACATCGCCACAGCGCCACCAAGCAGAATGGCGATGCGAGGATCAAGCCCGAGCAACCAGAGCGCGGCGGCAATCGTCGTAAGCGTCCCGCCCACCTGCAGGCTGCCTGCCAAGAGGACGTCGGTGCGCGCTGCAAGCAGGGTGCTCAGCGAGAACTCCAGCCCGACCATGAACATCAGGAAGATCAGGCCGAGTTCGGCGAGGAAGAGCGTATCGTCACCGAGTGCCACGAGATTCAGACCATAAGGACCAATCGCAAGTCCCGCCAGGAGGTAGCCCATGGCGGCAGGCATTCGCAGCGCGGCGAGAAGTCCGACAGCAACGGCCGAAACCATTATCATAGACAGACTTTGAACCAGCAGGTGGTCGGTCATCGTATGCCTCGGCGGAACGGGCGGGCGTCGGCAAAGTCTACCACATGAACGCCGCATTGCCTGATGTGGCGGAGTAACACACACGCAATGTGAGGCTTTCCTGCTATGTGAGGTCTGCCGGGGTGGTTATTGTGGAGAGTTACGCAGCGGGTCGTCGTCTATTTTCGTTGAGGTTCGGGCCGGCGCGCGGCGTCTGGGATCTTCGTTTGAGCCGCGCGGCGGTTTCGAAGAATGCCCGTTATCGCTGCCTTCGGGCCACATGCTGACGAAGCCGGCGGGCAACATAAGCCGAAGCTTGGAGCGCTGCTTCTTCATCACGAGATCCTGACGACGGAATCAGACAGGACCGGTTACGCAACAGCAGACGAACAAGCCGATATCGAGTGGCTATCCGACGAACACGACGCCGGCTATGCATAGATGAACATCCGCACCTCGCATCAAAAATGCGTGGTGAGGCGACCCTTGTTCCTGTCCGTTAGTCGGGCAAAACTCGTAAATCAGATGCGCTGGCGGGTCGGCCGAAAAGGAACCCTTGGCCAAAGTTACAGCCAAGCTCTCGTAGTGCGTGGAGTTCAGTCACCGTTTCAACCCCCTCGGCGACGACCTGCTTTCCCAGTGCCTTCGCCATATCGATGATGGCCTTCACAATGGCATGATCGGCGCTCGAGCCGGTCATCGCACGTACGAAGGAACCGTCGATCTTGATCTGGTCATAGGCAAAGTCCTTCAGATGCACGAGTGAAGCAAAGCCGGTACCGAAATCGTCGAAAGCCACGATAAAGCCGGCCGTACGCAGCGCCTCAAGCTGTGCGCCAATATCGCCACCCTGCTCCGACAGCATGACCCCTTCCGTGACCTCGACCTGGATATGACGAGGTGACAGCCCTGCTGAGCGGGTTGCGCCAAGGATTTCATCCACAAGGCAAGGGCTGCCGGGCAACCCGATAAACTGTGACGACGAAACGTTGATCGCAATGTGCCCGAAATCGACACCGGCCGTCGCCCACGCCTTGGCTTGAGCGACGGCGCACCGCAGAACGTGGCTGCCAATACGTCTGGATAATATCGGCTCGTCGAAAGCCGCGGAAAACGCCATAGGACCGATTACTGATCCATCAGGCTTCTTGAGCCGCAACAGAGCCTCAAAACCAATGCGCCTTCCCGTATCGAGCGCTATCTTCGGCTGGTAGTGGAGCAGAAAAGAACCATGCAGGAGCGCTTCTTCGGCAAGCACCAGCGCCGCCTTGTCGGCATTTGCGCGACCCAGCCGGCCAGAGTCGATCCGAGACAACAAATAGCGGTCTTCGGATTGCAGGAGACGTTCCACGGCGCAACGCGCCAGCCGATCCAGCAAACCGCGCACGTCGGCGCCTAGACGTCGCGGCACCCGGTCGAGCACGCTGAGCGAGCCGAGCCGAAGCCCCGGCTCGATCTCCAGCGGCACGCCGGCATAGAAACGGATCCTGTCGCTACCGGTAACGAAAGGGTTGTCGGCAAAGCGGACATCGCGAACGGCATCCGGCACCACGAAGGGCCTCGACGACCGGATTGTGTGGTCGCAGAAGGCGTCGGCTCTGCAGGACCCGTCCCCTTCGATGCCCCGCTTCGACTTGAACCATTGGCGTTCGCCATCAAGCAAGGTGATGAGGCCGATCGGCGTATCGGCCGCAAGGCAGGCGGCATCGACCAGTGCATCGAGCACCGGATCCGGGCCGGAGGACACACTGGACAGTTCTCTCAGACGTTTGAGGCGAGCCGCTTCGTCTGGCGGAGTTCCTTCGGGACCAACCGCTTCCGCGGAGAGCACATGACGATCAACACACTCAAGCATAGGGCTCTTCTACTCTGACCGTTGTTGGATTTCGCTCAGGCGATAGCCCACGCCGCGGATCGTCTTAATGACGTCACCGCTCGCAGCATCCAGTTCCGCAAGTTTGCCGCGCAGCCTGTTGATGTAGACGTCGATCGTCTTGTCGCGCGGGTCGTGTTCACGAAAGAGCGCCTGGCGTGCAATGCACGACTTTGGGCAGTCTTCTCCCACACTGTTGAAAAGGACCTGCAGTATCCTTCCTTCGAGTGCGGTCAGTGGCTGACTGGTGCCGTCGAAATCCATCGACAGGCGTCCGATGTCGCAATCGATATTGCCAATCTTGAAAGCGACGCTCTGCCGCAAGGCGTTGCGGCCCATCCGCGCCTCGTGCAGGCGATGGACCCGGGCGCGCAGTTCCTTCACGCTGAACGGCTTCATCACATAGTCGTCTGCACCGACACTGATGGCGTCCGCCCGGCTATCGGCGTCTCCAGCACCCGAGATCATGATGATAGGGACGTCGGAGCGTGAGCGCGCCTCACGAAGCACTTCCAGCCCGCTACCGTCTGTCAGGTTGATGTCGATGAGGATGCAGTCATAGGCAGCGAGCTCGTTTGAATGAATGAAGCGGTTCGCTTGCCTCACGGATGCAAGGCAATCCAGCCGGTCCCGAGAATCCGACCAGTTCAGCCGCAACATATCAACGACGTCGCGCTGATCTTCGATGATCATTATGTTCATAGTCTCTTCGATTGTTTGGTGCGGTGGCCCAAGCCCCTTTCCTGCGCGCCATAGAGCGGGGATGGCATTGGGCGCAGCATTGGCTGCACATTTTCGCCAACTTATATGGTTCTCGGATTGAGACTTTCCAAGGTGGCAAACGGGGAGCTCATGTGTGCCAGCCGATTGACGAAGTCCGGTCTCAACGGTTTTACAAAGCAAAGATGCAGGTGCCCCGGATCGCGCTGAACGACGATGCTGCCGACCACGACGTCAAACTTACCGAAAACAAGGTAAGCGTGATCTGGAATCAACGACTTTCCTATGCGCACGGTCGCCTCACCTTCGCTGATCTCCACAACGAGACAGCGTACGATCTGCGTCTTGCGCATCCATTTCCCGGTGAAGAGCAGATTGCAGAAAAGCGTGACGCTTCGGCGGCACCATTGACGGCTGAAGTAGTCGGATTCGACACGGCTCAGATAGGTCGTTCTCTTTGTGGTTTTCACAGGTTGACCTCGATGCTTGCCGAGGTCCCACCCCATCGGTAGGGCAGGAACGCGGCAGTTGGATGCATCGATTAAACCGGCGCACCGTTAAGCGACCGCGGCGCCAAATTTAAATAAGGTAAAATTAAGCGATCTCTCATGGATTGCGGCATCGCTTGAGACTATCGAGGTTGAAATCAACGGCGGCTGAGGACGACGCAAATCATGCGACGGGAAAACGCAAATGCTGGCAATGGCTTTCGCATCCTGGGGACCGGTCTCAGGCAATGTGCGACGGATCGGTTTTCCGCTGGGGTTCTGGTCGGCGGCATCTCCGCTTTCATCGTCGCCTGGCTCCCGACAACTGCATGGCTCTGGGTCGTCGGCGCAACGCTGATCATCGCTTGGCGACTCCATCAAGATCGGGTCGTACCTCGCGACGCTCGCCGACAGTCGCAAGATCTCTATGGAAACCAGGCTCTTATCGAGATCGCCGGCAAGGCCGCGAAGCTCGGTGGATGGGTGGTGCACCTGCCCGATCGGAGAATCGAATTGGCGGATGAAACCTGGTCGATCCACGAGAGACCAAGGGGCAAGACAATCGCCTTCGAGGAGGGGATCGGCTATTTTGCGCCGGAGTGGCGAGATGCGATCACTCGGCATTTCGAAGCCTGCGTTGCCACCGGTCTGCCCTACGATATCGAGGTGAAGATCATTGATGGCACAGGTCGGCGGAAATGGGTTCGCGCAATCGGCGTGGCGATCCGCGACGACATGGGCCAAATCTTCCGAATACAGGGCGCCCTCCAGGATATCGATGAGCGCAAGCGGCTGGAGAATACCGCCAGGGATCTTGAGCGGCGCTTGGCCGAATCGATGGAGAACATAAGCGATGCGTTTTTCCAGCTTAATACCGATTGGCGCTTCACCTACCTCAACCGTCAGGCCGAACGTCTGCTCGCGCGCCCGCGATCGGCGCTTATGGGCCGCCTGATCTGGCAGGAGTTCCCGGAGGCATCCTCGGGGATCATCCGGCAGCACTACGAGCGTGCCGTCCGCGAAAGCGAGACAGCCGATTTCGAAGTATTTTACGAGTCCCTGAACGCATGGTTCTCGGTCACCGCCTATCCGGGGCCGGGAGGGCTGACCGTCTATTTCCGGGATGTGACGAAGCGGCATGCTGCCGACCAGCACTTGCATCTGCTGGAAATGGCGATCTCGAGAATCGACGACTTCGTCATAGTCACAAAGGCAGCATCGCAGCCCGGAGGCAGGCAAACGATCGTCTACGTCAACGACGCCTTCATCAGGATCACCGGCTATTCACGGCCTGACGCACTCGGCCGATCTCCCGGCTTTCTGCAGGGTCACGGCACCGAACTCGCCACCATTGAAGCGATTGACCGCGCGATCACGCGGTCAAGGGCGATTCGGGCCGAACTTCTGAACTACGCCAAGGACGGCCGCGAATACTGGGTGGACATGAGCATCGCACCCATTGTCGGTTCCGATGGACGCGCGAGCCATTTCGTCGCAACCGGTCGCGACATCACCGAAAAAAAGCGAGCGGCGGAACGGCTGACGGAAAGCGAGGAACGCTTCGCAATTGTTGCCATGATGACGACGGACGCGGTCTGGGACTGGGACATTGCGACCGGCCGTGTGCAATGGAACAGTAACATCAAATCCGTCTTCGGGCACGACGACGTACCGATCGAGGATGGTTTTCGGGAATGGGCATCCAAGATCCACCCGGACGACCGCGAACGTGTCGTGTCCACCGTGCTTGCCGCGATCGAAGATGAGGTCGACACGTGGCTGGAAGAATACCGCTTCCGTCGGGGAACGGGGACCTATGCCGAGGTTCTCGATCAGGGGCACATCATCCGCAACGCCGCAGGCATGGCAACCCGCATGGTCGGTGGTGTCCGCGATGTCACTGAGACACGGCTGAACGAGGCAAAACGGCTGCAGGCACAGCGGCTTGAAGCCATAGGCCAACTGACGGGCGGCGTCGCCCATGACTTCAACAACCTGTTGACGGTCATCATCGGGACAGCCGAGACGCTGGCCGACGAAGTTGCCGATCCGCGACTTTCTGCAATCGCACAGTTGAACCACAAGGCCTCGCGGCAAGGCGCCGCCCTCACACGCCAGCTACTCACCTTCGCGGGACGGCAACCCCTAGAGCCGGCGTCCCTGAACATCAACAGGACAATCCGGGCCATGGAGGGATTGCTGTCTACGGCTCTCGGCGAAACCATCATCCTGCACCTCGCACTTGATCCGGTGGCAGGTCACGTCAGAGCGGATGCTGCACAACTGGAAGCGTCCATAATGAACCTCTGCATCAACGCACGCGATGCAATGCCGGATGGCGGCAGGGTGACAGTCTCGACGACGCTAAGCGATGACGACGCGGTGATCCGAATCTCCGACAACGGCTTCGGAATGGAAGCGGAGACGCGGGCAAAGGCCTTCGAGCCGTTCTTCACGACGAAGCCCTTCGGCAAAGGCAGCGGATTGGGTCTCAGCATGGTGTATGGGTTCGTGCGGCAATCAGGGGGCCGGATCGAAATTGAATCAGAACCGGGCAAGGGAACAACCATTTTCCTGTCCTTTCCTCGACTGGCGTCTACGGAAATAACCGCGGAGCCCATCTCGAACGGAGTGCTGGAAGGTGGCAGTGAGCGCATTCTCGTCGTGGAGGATGATCCAATGGTCCGTGAATTCGCCGCGGGCACACTCGTTTCGCTTGGCTATTCCGTCACATGCGCGGACGACGCAACGGAAGCATTGCAGCTACTCAAGACAGACGGACCGTTCGATTTAGTTTTCTCCGATGTGGTCATGCCCGGCCCAATTGACGGCGACGCTATGGCAGCCAAGATCATGACGCTGTATCCGAACGTCCCGGTTGTCCTGACCACCGGCTACGCGGATGTCGAACGCATCGGCACCACGTCGCGATTCCGGCCGCTTGCAAAACCCTATAGCCGACGACAGCTTGCGGAGACCTTGCGGAGGGCTATCGACGCATCGCAAGACAATCGATGAGCGCCTTTGTCGGAGATTAGTCGAATGGGGACCGACCAAGCCGTTTCGCCGGCAACGCTGATAGCCGCCCTTGTCAGGCGCAGGCCGATCACCCGTTGCCCGTGGGCTCCGCCGGCCGCAGCCGCCATATGTCGATCGGTCTTGCCAGCAGGCGGTCGATCTGGCTTAGCAGCGGCTTCAGGTGCTGCATTTCCATGTGCGCGTCGAAATCCGCCTGGCTCTTCCAATTCTCGTAGAACATGAAGACGTGGGGATCCATGGCATCGACGTGAAGGTTGTAGTCAATGCAGCCATTTTCGGCCCGGGTTGGCTCGACCTGATCGACGAGAAGGCGGAAAAGCTCTTCTCGCGTTTCCGGTCGGGCTGTCAGCGTTGCAATGAGCGAAACGATCATGGCATCAGCTCCGCTTCTGGCTGAGCGCGACGGCAAGAATGATGATGCCGCCGCGGGCGATCAGTTGCTGGCTGAATTCGAGCCCCATCAGAATGAGACCGTTGTTGATGAGGCCGATCATCAGGGCGCCGACGATGGTGCCGATCACCGTTCCCTTGCCGCCGAAGAGGCTCGTCCCGCCGAGCACCGCAGCCGCGATGACGGAGAGTTCGTCGCCCTCGCCAAGCTGGAAGCGGCCAGATTGCAGACGCCCCGCATAGAGCATGCCGGCGAGCGCTGCCGCGAGCGAAGAGATGACCAGCACCTTGAACTTGATCGCCTTCGTGTCGATGCCGGAATAGTGCGCCGCCGTCTCGCCGCCGCCGGTCGCCAGCACCCGCCGGCCGAAGCCCGAGCGCCGCAGCGCGATATGGCCGATGCCGCCGAGCACCGCCATCCAGAGAAGCAGCACCGGCACCGGCCCGAGATTGCCACCGCCGAAGAGCCAGGAATAGCCGGGCGACAGGATCGGTACCGCCGCCGTCGCGGATATCCACATGGCGACGCCCTTGGCGATACCCATCATGGCAAGCGTGGTGAGGAACGAGGGAATGCCAATGCGGGTGGTCAGCCATCCGTTGAACATGCCGACCGCAAGGCCCGTGGCGATGCCGGCCCCGACGCCGACGATCGGCCCGCCTGCCGCGATTGCCATGGCCACGGTGACGGTCGAAAGGCCCGCGACCGCGCCGACCGAAAGGTCGATCTCACCCGCCGACAGCACGAAGGTCATGGCGATCGCCATGACGGCGATCATCGCCGTCTGCCGCACGATGTTGAGCAGGTTGTTGGGATTGAGAAACCCCTTGTCGGCCAAAGTGACTGCGAAGACGAGGAAGACTGCGACGAAGCCGATATAGATGATGTTCTGGCGCCAGTTGGCGAAGAAGGCGTTAGCCATTGGATACCTCTTGAACCGCAAGGGCTTTCTGGATTTCGATTTGCAGCCGCTGTTCGGCCGCCTGGAGACGGTGGGCAAGGTCATCAGCGGGCACCGACGGGTCTTCCAGCGCCTCGCGCGCCAGATCCTGGTGCACGCGTCCCTCGGACATGACGAGAATGCGATCGCAGGCGGTCAAAAGCTCGGAGAGTTCGGACGAGATCATGATGATGCCCTTGCCGGCGGCGGCAAGCTCGCGAACCAGACGGATGATCTCGGACTTCGAACCGATATCGATGCCTGCCGTCGGCTCGTCGAGGATGAGGATGTCCGGATTGGTGGCGAGCCATTTGCCGATGACCACCTTCTGCTGGTTGCCGCCCGAAAGCGTCGAGACGGCATGATCGCGGCTCGCCGTCTTTACGCGCAGGCGCTCGATTTGCGCGTCGGTCAGGTCGTTCGCCGCCTTCGTATCGACGAGACCGCCCGCGGAAAGCCGGTCGATGACGGCGAGGATCATGTTGGAGGCAACCGAATGGGCGGGGATGATGCCCTGGGTCGCGCGTGCTTCCGGAACCAGTGCGACACCCGCGCCGATCGCGTCCCCCGGCTTGCTGATCGCGACCGCGCGGCCCTTGATGCGGATTTCGCCCTTGAGGACCGGGTCGATGCCGGCGATCACCCGCGCGAGCGACGAGCGGCCGGAACCGAGAAGGCCAGCGAGCCCCAGCACTTCACCACAATGCAGCGTCAGGGAAACGTCTTCCGGCTTGTGGCGGCCGCTGACGTTCTGAAGCTCCAGCAGACGTTCGCCCTTTACGGCCGCGCCGCGCTCGACGTCCGACAGCCCTTTCGAGCGCCGGCCGACGATATGCTCGATCATCGTATCGATCGGCAATTCGCTGAGCGGCGCGGTGATGACGTGACGGCCGTCGCGCAGGATCGTTGCCCGGTCGGCAATGCGGGCGATTTCGTCCATGCGGTGGCTGACATAGATGATCGCCACCCCCTTTGCCTTCAGCTTACGCAGAAAGACGAAGAGCCGCTCGACATCGGAAACGGCGAGCGCCGTCGACGGCTCGTCCAGCACCAGCACCCTGGCATCCTGCGAGATTGCCTTGGCGATTTCCGTCAACTGTTTCTGGCCGGCGCCGAGATCGCCGACCACGGCCTTCGGATCGACGAAGACATCGAGCAGCGCGAAAATGTCCGCCGCGCGCCGCTCGGCTTCCCGGTCGTCGATAAACCCCGTGCCGTCGCGCCATTCGCGTGTCAGGAAGATGTTCTGCGCGACCGTCAACGTCGGGACCAGGCTCATTTCCTGGTAATTCATGGCGATGCCGGCGGCGCGAGACGCCTCCGGCGTATGTGTCGTCAGGGGCACGCCGCCGACTTCGATTGCGCCCTTGTCGGGGCGATGCACCCCATTCAGCACCTTGAGGATCGTCGACTTGCCCGCGCCGTTGCCGCCCAGCAGCGCATGGACCTCGCCGGGCATGACCTCGAAGGACACGTCATCCAGCGCATGTACCCCTCCGAAGGTCTTGGATATGCCGGTCATGCGGACGGCAGCGGCGGTCGCACTCATCCCACCTTCTCCCACAGGCCGGTTTCGCCGGAACGGATGAGGGCGTCGGCGACGAGTTCCGTCTTGAGACCGTCCTCGAAGTTCGGGCTGGGTTGCCGGTTCTTCGCAATGGCCGAGAAGAAATCGTAGCACTCGACGATCTTCGTTTCCGAATAGCCAATGCCGAGACCGGGGATCGGCCAGAGACCGTTGCCATAGGGGTGCGCCGGGCCGCTATAGACGGTGCGGAAGCCGCGCGCATCCGCCGGGTCGTCGGCAAACATCACCTGAAGCTCGTCGCGGCGCTCGTAGTTGAAGTGGATCGAGCCTTTGGTGCCGTGAATTTCCAGCGTGATGAAGTTGTTGCGGCCATAGGCGTTACGGGTCGCTTCGAGACTGCCGATCGCACCACCCTCGAATTTCAACATCGAGACGACCTCGTCATCGACATCCACCACGCCGCGTTCGGCGTCCGCCGCCTTCTCCGCCGCGCCGAGCTTGTCGACGCCGCCCTGTTGCAGCGGTCGCGTCTTGTTGTAGGTGGTGGTGATCGCATTGACCTCGGCGATCGGGCCGACGAGATAGTGGGCGAGGTCGACGACATGGGTGGCGATATCACCGACCGAGCCGGAGCCGGCAATCTTCTTCTGGAAGCGCCAGGAAAGCGGCGAATCCGGGTCAGCCGACCAATCCTGCAGATAGGTGCCGCGGAAGTTCAGGATGCGGCCGATGCGGCCCTCCTCGATATATTTCTTGGCAAGCGCCACGGCCGGCGTGCGGCGATAGTTGAAGGCGACCATGTGGATGACGCCCGCGGCCTTCACCGCGTCGAGCATCGCCTTCGCCTCCTCGACGGTGCGGGCGAGCGGCTTCTCGCAGATGATGTGCTTTCCAGCCTTCGCCGCCTCGATGGCGATCTCGGCATGCACGTTGTTCGGCGTGCAGATATCGACGACATCGATATCCGGCCGATTGACGACGGCCCGCCAGTCCGAGGACGCCTCCTCGAAGCCGTAACGCCGGCGCGCTTCCTCCGCCATACCGTCTGTCACGTCGACGACGACCTTACGATGGGGAATGGCCGGTGCGGGCCAGAAGAACATCGGCATGGAGGCATAGGCCATGGCATGCGCCTTGCCCATGAAGCCGCCGCCGATCATGGCGACGTTCATCACTTTGGTCATCAGTTTTCTCCTGAAAGAGGTCGGCTGCAGCGAGCCGCGTTCCATCTGCCGGCCGAAGCCGGATCATGTCATTCGGCACGGGGCACGGTGGTCGCCCCGTGCCTGGTCGGTCACTGTCCGAGGCTTGACTTGATGTTGTCCGTCGCCTCGGTCGAGTAAACCGCCTTCCAGCCGTCGAGCAGCGTCTCCCGCGTCACCGGTAGAGCCGGCAGCGCGACGAAGGCGGGCGCTTGCTTACCGAGCAGCGCATAACCGGCAAGCTTGGCTTCGACCACACCGGCGTCGTAGGGCCGCTGCGCGCCGAGCCCCTTGACGAAACCGCCCTGGGCCATCGATATCGCTACGTTCTCGCCGAGGTCGATCGTGGTGATGGCGAGATTGTCGCGGCCGGCAACGCGCGCTGCCGAGATCACGCCTTCGGCCGGAACATCCCATACCGCCCAGATGCCCTTGATGTTCGGGTTGGAGGTGAGGATCGCAGACGCCGCCTTTTCCGCGTCACCCGAGAAGTCCGGTCCGCCGATGCCCTGCTCGGCCACGATCTTGATATTGGGATAGTCGGACGCGATCGTTGCCTTGAAGCCATCGTAGCGCTGCTTGGTGACGAAGAAGTCGGCAGCATGGAAGACCAGTCCTATATCGCCCTCCCCGTTCAGCGCCTTCGCCATTAGATGTGCCGCGGCGACGCCGTTACCATAGTTGTCTGCCGACACGACTGACACGTAGTCCTTGCCGGAAACAAAACCGGTCGGCACGTTATCCATGAAGACGAGCTTGGTGCCAGCCTCCGCCGCCGCCCTGTAGGCCCCGGCGGTCGCTGTCGGGTCGGTCGGGATCGAAACGATTATGCTCGGCTTCTGCGCCATGATCGTCTCGATGTCGGAGACCTGCTTTTCCGGCTTGAATCCGGCGTCGGTCACAGCAAGGACCTTGATGCCCATGGCGGCGAACTGTGTTTGCAGGCCGTTGATCTGGGCGCGCGACCAGTCGTTGCCGCCGTAATGCATGACGATCGCCGCCGTCGCGTTCATCGCCTTGATCTTCGCCAGTTCCTCATCGGTCAGCGTCACATCAGCGGCCGGCGACGGATCCTCGCCTGAAGGCCCCTTGGAAAGAACCGTCTTCTGAAGCTCCGCCAGCGCGGTGTCCGGATCGGCCGAGGCCGGCGCGGCATAACCAAGAGCGAGCGCCAAAACGGCGGCGGTGCCCAACAGAGTTCGTCTTTTCATCATCACTTTCTCCTCCCGAAAGTGGGGCTCCCGCCCCGGTCGCGGCCGTCAGGCCGATTTAAGATAGGCCATGCTCGCCTTTGCTCCCTCAAGCGGATCAGGCCAGGAATCGAGTTCAGTACAGACCCAGCCGGCAAAGCCGGTCTCCCGAAGGGCCGCGATGATCCCGTCCGTTGGCACGTCACCACGGTCGATCGGCGTGAATGCGAAGGGCTCCTTCTGGAAACCCTTCAGATGCACATAGGAGATGCGCGCCGCATGCTCGCGGACAAGCGCAGCCGGATCGCCGCCGGCAGCCGCGAGATGGGCCGTGTCCGGGCAGAAATCGATACCGGTGAGTGCAAAAATCTTGCGCACTTCCGCCGGTCCCTCGACAATCGTCGAAAGATGCGGGTGGTAGTGGGCGGTAAGGCCCCGCGCTTCGGCGATCTCCTTCACCCGGTCAAGCGCTGCCGCGAGCTTGTGATAATCCGCCTCGCGGATGCCATCGAAGCGCTTCGCACCGCCACCGACGACGAGATGCGGCGCGCCGAGTTCGGCGGCGCGATCGGCAGCACGGACGACCCGGGCAAGCTCCTCCGGCAGGATATCGTCGAAGATGAAATTGCCGCCGGCATAGGTCGCAACGAGCGCAAGGCCGTTGTCGGCGAGCAGGGAACGCATGTCCTCGATGCTGAAATCGAGAAGGTTGCCGTCGAAAAGCTCGACCCCCTCGTATCCCGCCGCCGCAATGTCGGCAAAGGCGCGGCGCATGTCGCCAAACGTCCGATAGGCGAGATTGGTGATCGACGTGACGCCGACCGCATCCCCGCCAAGGCTGCCCCAGCAATTCGCATGATAAGCGAGCTTGAAATTCGACATCGGCGCCTCCTCCCAGTGACCGTCGTAATCTCTAGCGAGTCTTACGCCGAAGAAAAATCGATGTCAAATATTTAAACGCATATCATTTCGATCTTTTGCTTATTTAATACAAAAGTATGGTGTTGCCAGTCGAAACAAGCGGCCTTATCAAGGGAAGGAAGGCGAAGCTGCCAGAAAGGAAGAACCATGCCGACGACGGCGAGCGTGCAAACTGATGGGCATCCGCGCCGCAAAGGCCGCCCCCGCGTCTCCGAAACCGCTGCACCCAGCCTCGTCGATATCCTCAACCTTGTCCGCACCGAACAGGCCACCACCCGCCAGGAAATCGAGCGGCACAGCGAGCTTGGGCGCGCCGTCGTCGCTGATCGGCTCGGGACGCTCTGCGAACTCGGCCTCGTCGATGAAAGTGAGCTCGGCACCGCCACCGGTGGCCGGGCGCCGCGCCTCGTGCGGTTTTCGGCGGATCGCGGACGCATTCTCGTCGCCACGCTCGATCAGACTGCACTTGGCGTCGGCGTTGCCGATCTTGCCGGCTCGCTGCTCATGGAACATCACGAGGCGACCGAACTCACCCAGCCGGTCTCCGCCCTTGCCGAACGGCTGGTGACGCTCTTCCGCTGGATTCTCGAGCGGCAGTCAAATCCTCAACTCTACGGCATTTCTATTTCCGTACCTGGCGCCGTGTCCGACGGCGGCGAGGCGCTTTTCCAGCGCGCCACACCGGCTGTCCTCCCGGGCTGGGAGAGCTTTCCGCTGGTCGAGACACTGGTGGCCACCTTCAATGCTCCGGTCTGGCTTCGCTCCAGCGTCGAAACGATGACGATGGGTGAACTCCACGCCGGCGCCGGACGCAATCAACGTACGATGCTGCTGGTCAAGGTCGGCAAACGCATCGGTGCCGGGCTGGCAAGCGACGGGACGCTGTTTCGCGGCGCGCAGGGTACCGTCGGCCTCATCGGTTCCGTACCGGTGACGATGGGCGACAGGACCGGCACGCTCGAAGCGATGGCGGGATCGGACCACATCGCCCAGGACGGCAGGCTTGCGGCGGAGAACGGAGCGAGCCCTGTCCTCGCCGAGCTTGTGCGGCGCGGCGGCGACATCACGGCGCTGGAAGTCGCCCAGGCCGCCCAGATGGGCGATGCGGCGGCAATCGAGATCCTGTCGCAGAGTGGCCGGCTGATCGGCCAGGTGGTCGCGACGCTCGCCAACATGCTGAACCCGGCGCTCATCGTCCTGTGCGGCTCGATCGCCCAAACCAATGACATTCTTCTCGCCTCCGCGCGGGAGGCAATTTACGGCGCCTGCCATCCGCTCGTCAGCCGCGATCTGCAGATCATCCGCTCCCAGATGGGCAGTTCGTCGGGGCTTGTCGGGGCCGCCATCGTCGCGACCGAAGGTCTGTTCGCAGCACCCATGCTGCGAGACTGGATCATGTCGGGCCAGCCCCAGGCGCATCCTCTTTTCCAGCAGATGCAAAACGAGATCGCCCAGCGGAAAGTCATCGAGGGAGACATTGTCCGGCCACCGGACATGTGAGGAGGATTGAATGGCGATTACTGGTCTTGGCCCTCACGGCGAGCGCGCGTCGGCTCCCGAACGGGTTCTGCTGCTGCCCGAGGACATGGAGCGGGCGCGGGCAAGCGGCTTCCGCGTCGCGATCGTGCTGCACACGCTTGAGAGCGACTGGGCCAAGCAGCAGCTTTCGGGCATCGTCGGCACGCTTGGCAATTGCGGGGTCGCGGTCATCGATGTGGTCGATTGCGCCTTCAACCCGGAGGCGCAGATCGAAGCACTGGAGCGCCTGACTCTCGAGGCGCCGGATGCGATCATATCGCTGCCCGTCGCCAACTCGAAAGTCGCAGCACCGCATGCGCGCGTTTCAGCGGCCGGCATCAAGCTCGTCCTGCTCGACAACGTGCCGACCGGCCTGCTTCCGGGCAAGGACTATATCTCGCTTGTCTCAGCGGACAATTTCGGGCTCGGAAAGATCGCGGCCGAAGGATTGTCGCCGCATCTGCGCGAGGGTGCCGAGGTCGGCGTGCTCGGCTATGACGCCGATTTCTTCGCGACCAATGAACGCGAGATCGCGTTCGTGAAATGGATGCAGGTCAACCGCCCGGACGTTTCGCTCCGCGTACAGCGTTTTCCGGCGCTGTCGGCGGTCGCAGCAACCACGCGGACGCTTGCCGAAGCCCATCCCGAACTAGCCGGCCTCTTTGTCGTCTGGGACACGCCGGCAATGACCGCCGCGCGGGTTCTCGCAACAATGGGACGCAAGATTCCGATGACGACGGTGGATCTTGGCCAGGAGGCCGCAATCGGCCTTGCGGCCAACGAACCGCTTATGGCAATTGCGGCCCAACAGCCGTTCCGCCAGGGCGAAACCGCAGCTTCCATCACCGTCACCGCCCTGCTCGGTCGCCTCGCCCCGGCCTGGGTCGCCCTTCCAGGCCTTGCCGTGACGGCACGCAATGTCGTGGAGTGCTTTCAAACCGTGTGGCGCATGCCTGCGCCACATGAAGTTCTGCGCAAGCTCAGCCTCGTCGGCCTGAAGAGATCGGACCGGCATCTGCCCTGAGGGCTTAAACACTGCCGGGCTTGCGGTTTCTACGAAATGGACAATATTTAAGCGATGTCGAATGCTCTGCGCATCGCACGTGGCCGCTTTGGGAGGGTGGCGCTGCTGGATATGGATCGGCCCCTGGTGCGGCACGCGCACCCGCATTGCCATGTCCTGCTGAAGGTCGAGGGGGCCGATACGCAGTTTTCGGTGCGCGATCGGCTGGTGCCCCTCACCGACGAAAGCGCCGTTCTCATCAACACGTGGGAACCGCATGCCTATGCGCACGACCAGACGCGTCCGAAGACGGTGATCCTCGCGCTCTATATCGAACCGCAATGGCTCGGTCATTTCCGGCCGAACTGGGCGACGAGCCACGCGCCCGACTTCTTCGCCTGCAATGTGGGCTCGATCACCCCCGACATCCGTTCGCGCACGCGCACGCTTGCGGAGGCCATGGTGCAGGAGCCGAACAGCACCGAAGTCCACGAGGTGCTTCTCGGCGAACTGATGATTGCCGTCATCGAGCGTTTCGCCGACTGGCGCGCGGTGCCGAATTCAATTCGCGACCTCACATCGCGCCCCATGCTCGACTTCCGCATCCGCAAGGCCGTCGAGCGCATGAAGGCGGCACCGGGCGAGATCTCCGACCTCAACCGGCTGGCGATCGATGTCGGCCTCTCAAGGGCACATTTCTTCCGGCTATTCGAAACCTCGATGGGGGTGACGCCGCGCGTCTTCCTCAACGTGCAGCGGCTCGAACGGGCGGTTGCGGCCGTCGCCGACGGGACGGAGAGCTTCGCCGCGATCGGCGACCAACTCGGCTTTTCCGTGCCGGCGCATTTTTCACGCTTCTTCCACGATCATGCCGGGTCGTCGCCGAGTATCTTTCGCAGCGTCACTCGGCTCTCGGATCAAGATTTTGAGACTCCTCGGTAAGGTCTGATACGCATCGGTATCGCCCGATCGCGACCCCTTCTCCACTCTTGGTTCCACGGCACCCTTCACCAACGGGTGCGGGAGGAGCGAATGACGAGATTGGAAACGACGGGAGGCCTGATCGGCCGGACCGTCGAACGTGTCGAGGATGCCGGACTTTTGACCGGCCGCGGCCGCTACATCGACGACCTGCCCGTCCGGCGCGACACCGCGCATCTGGCGATCCTGCGCTCGCCGCATGGCCATGCCGAGATCAGGGCGATCGATACGAATGCCGCCCGCGCGCTGCCCGGCGTCTTTGCCGTCATGACCGGCGCGGACGTGGCGAGGCTCACCCGCAGCATGACGGTGGGAGTAAAGGCCAATGTCGAATGCTGGCCGATTGCCCGCGATCGGGTGCGCTATGTCGGGGAGCCCGTTGCGCTTGTCGTCGCCGAAAACCGCTATGTCGCCGAAGACGCGCTCGACCTGATCGAGGTCGACTATGAGACGCTGGCCGCCGTCGTCGATCCTGAGAAGGCAGTAGCGGCGGACGCACCAGTGCTGCATCCGTCGCTCGGCACCAACCTTATCAACGAGCGCGGTTTTCGCTATGGCGACCCGGAAGCAGCGCTCGCGGCGGCCGCCCACCGCGTTTCCATCCGCATCGCCTATCCGCGCAATTCCTGCACGCCGATCGAAACCTACGGCGTCATCGCGGAATACGATCCAGGCGAGGACGCCTATGACGTCACGGCAAATTTTCAGGGTCCGTTCTCGATCCATGCGGTGATTTCCCGCGCCCTGAACGTGCCCGGCAACCGTATGCGGCTGCGCACGCCGCCCGATTCCGGCGGCTCCTTCGGCATCAAGCAGGGCGTGTTTCCCTATGTCATTCTCGCCGCCGTCGCCGCCCGCGTCTCCGCACGGCCGGTAAAATGGATCGAGGACCGGCTCGAACACCTGACGGCATCCGTCTCGGCGACCAACCGCGTCACGACGCTGGAAGCCGCCGTTGCCGCCGACGGCCGCATCACCGCGCTTTGCTGGGATCAACTGGAAGACTGCGGCGCCCATCTGCGCGCTCCGGAGCCGGCGACACTCTACCGAATGCACGGCAACATGACCGGCGCCTATGCGATCGAAAACGTCGCCATTCGAAACCGTGTCGTGCTCACCAACAAGACGCCGACCGGGCTGAACCGTGGCTTCGGCGGACCGCAGATCTATTTCGCGCTTGAACGGCTAGTGCACAAGATCGCCGACGAACTACTTCTTGACCCGCTCGACGTCATTCGCCGCAACCTCGTACCGGTGGACGCCTTTCCCTACCGTACGGCGACCGGTGGGCTGCTCGATTCCGGCGACTACAGGACCGCGCTTGATCGCGCCGTAACGGAAGGCGGCCTTAAGGCGCTGCTGCGGCAACGGGACGCAGCCCGCGCCGAAGGCCGGCTCTACGGCATCGGCTATGCGGCGGTGGTCGAGCCGAGCGTGTCCAACATGGGTTACATCACGACCGTGCTGACGCCGGAGGAGCGGGCAAAGGCGGGGCCGAAGAACGGCGCCCAGGCCGTCGCGACGGTGGCCATCGATCCGCTCGGTTCCGTCAGCGTAAAGGTGGCTTCCGTGCCACAGGGCCAGGGTCACCGCACCGTCCTGGCACAGGTGGTTGCCGAGCGGCTCGGGCTTGCCATGGAGACGGTGCGCGTCAACACGGAACTCGACACGGCGCGCGACGCCTGGTCGATCGCGTCCGGCAATTATGCAAGCCGCTTCGCTCCCGCCGTCGCGGGCGCTGCAGCACTTGCGACCGACCGCATCCGGGCCCGACTTGCAACGATCGCCGCTCGCCAGCTCAACATCACGCCTGACCGCGTGGACTTCAGGGCCGGCAAGCTCCTCGATCGCGACAATCCAGACAATGCCGTCTCCTTCGGGCGCGTCGCGGCGGCAAGCCACTGGGCACCAGGCACCCTGCCGGAGGGTACAGGCCAGACGATCCGCGAGACGGTCTTCTGGACGCCGGACGAGCTGCAGGCGCCGACAGCGGCGGACGGCATCAACTCGTCACTCTGTCACGGCTTCATCTTTGACTTCTGCGGCGTGGAAATTGACCGGAAGACCGGCCAGGTGCGTATCGACCGCTACGTGACGATGCACGACTGCGGCCGCATCCTGCATCCCGGCATGGTCGATGGCCAGGTGCGCGGCGGCTTCGCCCAGGCAGTCGGCGCTACGCTTTACGAGGAGTATGCCTATGGCGGCGACGGTAGCTTCCTGACTGGAACGCTCGCCGACTACCTGATCCCGACCGTCATGGAGACACCGGAGCCGCTGATCCTCCATCACGAGACGCCGTCCCCTTTCACACCGCTCGGCGCCAAGGGCGTCGGCGAGGGCAATTGCATGTCGACGCCCGTCTGTATCGCCAACGCCGTCGCCGATGCGCTCGGCGTCGAGGACATCCGGCTGCCACTGTCGCCAAGCCGGGTCAGCGAATGGCTCTATGGCGAGGAGCGACCGCCGTCGAAGCCGCGAGATCCGACCCCGGTCGCCACCGGGGCCTCGGGTGAGCGGATGCTGACCGGTTCAGGCTCGGCTGAGGTCACCGCCACCCGCGCTTCGGTGTGGGCGATGCTGCTCGACCCGAACACGCTGAAGGCGATCATCCCCGGTGCGCACGAGGTCCGGAAGGTCTCCGACACGCATTTCCGCGCCGAGGTCACACTCGGCATCGGGCCGGTCAAGGGCCGCTACCGCGCCGACATCCGTCTGTCCGACATGGTCGAGCCGGAGGCCGTTACGCTCTCCGGCGGCACGGAAGGCGCACTCGGCTCCGGCCGCGGCACGGGCCGCGTCACGCTGACCGAAACCGCCACCGGCACCCGCATCGACTATCGCTACGAGGCGGCGATCGGCGGCAAGGTCGCCTCGGTCGGCGGACGCCTACTCGACGGCGCGGCGCGCGTGGTGATCGGCCAGTTCTTCCAGGCGCTCGCCCGTCATGCCGGCGGCGGCGCGCCTCCCAGCGCCGCCACCGGCTTCATCCAGCGGCTTTTCAAACTCTTCGGGGGGCGCCGATGAAACCCGCATCCTTCGATTTCCTCTGTCCGGAAACGATCGAGGAAGCGCTGGCCGCGCTCGCCGAGGGCGGCGGCGAAGCGCGCGTGATCGCCGGCGGACAGTCGCTGGTACCGATGCTGAACATGCGGCTCGCCCGCCCTGCCCTGCTCGTCGACATCATGCGGCTTGAAGCGCTGCGCCGGATCGAGACATCCGGCGACGAAATCGTCGTCGGGGCGGGCGTGCGGCAGGCGGAATTGGAAGCTTGGCCCAGCCTTTTGCGCGACCTGCCGCTTCTGGCCGCCGCCTTCCCGTGGCTCGGGCATGTGCAGACGCGGGCTCGCGGCACAGTCTGCGGCTCGATCGCCCATGCTGACCCGAGCGCGGAGCTGCCGCTGTCCCTGGTGACGCTCGGCAGCGCGGTCAGCCTGCGCAGCCGCAAGCAGAAGCGTGTGGTCAAGGCAGACGACTTCTTCATCGGCATGATGGCCACCGACCTCACCGAGGGCGAGATGATCGAAGCCGTGCATTTCCCGAAGGCCCGGCACGGCAGCGGTTATGCCTTTCGAGAGGTCGGCCGCCGGCATGGCGATTTCGCCATCGTCGCCTGCGCCGCCGTCGCCGATGACAGGGGCTTGCGCCTCGGCATTGCCGGCGTCGACGACCGGCCCCGCGTCTTCCCGCTGCCGGCGCTCGACGACGACCAGTTCGACGATGCCATCAACGACATCGCCTGGTCGCTTAACGCCCGCGACGACATTCACGCAAGCGCGCGCTACCGGCGCGAACTGGTCCGCAGCCTTGGCCGCGAGACCCTGAAGGAGGCAAGCCGATGCCGCGCATGAATGCTGCCCGGAAGCACCCGGTCGACTTCACCCTCAATGGCCGAACGGTCCGCGCAGAGGCCGAAAATCGCATGCTGCTCTCGGACCTGCTTCGCCACGAGATCGGACTGACCGGGACCCATGTCGGCTGCGAGCACGGCGTCTGCGGGGCCTGTACCGTGCAGATCGACGGAAAGCCGGCCCGCGCCTGCCTGACACTCGCCCAGCAGGTGCGCGGCAGCGATGTGAGGACCGTGGAAGCGCTTTCGCCCGACCCGGCCGAGCTCTCCCCGCTTCAGGCGGCCTTTCGCCGCCACCACGGCCTGCAATGCGGCTTCTGCACGCCCGGCATCCTGATGTCGCTCGACGTCCTTTTGCGTGAGCGTCCCGACGCGGGCCGGGAAGAGATTCGCGAGCAGCTCTCCGGCCATCTCTGCCGGTGCACGGGCTACGCGACCATCGTCGAGGCGGCGCTCGCCGCCGCTGAGGAACAACGGAAGGAGGAGAAACCGAATGTTTGATCTTGGAACGAGTTTCCTCGCAAGCGTCGAGCGCGACCCGGACCGGCTCGCGATCGTCGACGGGGAGGTGCGATTGAGCTATCGCGACTGGTACGGCAAGGTTTCGGCGCTTGCCGCAGCTCTCGACGAGACCGGCCTGAAGCGGGGCGACCATGTGCTCACCGCCATGCAGAACCGCTGGGAGAACGCGTCGCTGCATTGGGCCTGCCAATTCCTCGGCCTGATCGTCACGCCGCTCAACTGGCGGGCCAAGACCGACGAAATCGACTTCGGCATCGCGGATGCCGGCGCAAGGGCCGTGTTCTACGAGGTCGCAACGGAAGAGACCGTGCGCCTGTCGCGCCTCGCGCGCGACCTGCCGCAATTCTCCGCCGATGCGCTCGCCGGCATAATGGATAGCAGCGCCCGCGATGCGGTGCCCCTGGCGGACGCTGCGGACTGGTCGCTGATGCTCTATACATCTGGCACGACGTCGAAGCCGAAGGGCGTACCTCGACGGCATCGGGCCGAGCGCGCCGGCGCCCTGGCCCACGTCGCGCAGAACCTCTACCGGCATGGCGAGCGCACACTTGGCGTCATGCCTCTGTATCACACGATGGGCGTGCGTTCGCTGATCGCTTCCGCGCTGATCGGCGGGACCTTCGTCTGCCTGCCGCGCTTCGAAGTGGCAAAGGCGCTCGATCTCATCGAGCGCGAGAAGATCACCAACCTCTATCTGGTGCCGACGCTCTACCACGATCTCGTGCATCACGAGGCCTTTTCGCCCGAGCGCGTCGCTTCCGTCCGCAAGCTCGGTTATGCCGGCGCTTCGATGACCGACGGGCTGCTGAAAAGACTTGATCAGACTTTCGAGCCCGAACTCTTCGTCAATCATTACGGCTCGTCGGAAATCTACACCTTCACGATCGAGCAGAAGGCGGCGGGCAAGCCCGGCTCCGCCGGCCGCGCCGGCATCAACCAGATGATCCGTGTCGTCAAACTGGGCAGCCGCAACCCGGGCGAGGGAGCGGCCGTCGGCGAGGAAGGCGAGATCATCGCGCTGATGAAGAGCGACGAGGCCTTCGAGGGCTACTGGAACCGGCCCGACGCGGATGCCAAGGCGCTGCACCGCGGCTGGTACTTCACCGGCGACACCGGCTTCGTCGACCAGGATGGCGATCTCTTCGTCACCGGGCGGGCTGACGACATGATCATCACCGGCGGCGAGAACGTTTCGCCGGTCGAGGTCGAAAGCTGTCTGTCGCTGCATGAGGGCGTCGCCGAAGTCGCCGTCGTCGGCCTGCCAGACGAGCGTTGGGGCAAGATCGTCGTCGCCTTCGTCAAGCGGCGCGGCACTGTTACGGCTGAGGAGCTCGACCACCATTGCCGCGATTCCGGCCTTGCCAATTTCCGCCGGCCGCGCCGCTTCGTCTTCGTCGAGGCTATCCCGAAATCTCCTGTCGGCAAGCTGCTGCGCCGCCTTCTGGTGGCCGGTGAGTACACCGAAGAACGCATTCCCGAACATCAGTGAGCGGCCAGAACGCCGCCAGACCAACGAAAGGAAAATCCATGACCGAACAAGCCGCATTCCAGGACCCGCGCCTCGTCGAACTCGACGGATTCACCGTCACGATCGATACGACCTGCCAGCGCGCCGACATTACGCTCGATCGTCCGCCCTACAACGTCGTCTCCATGCTGGCGCGCGACCAGTTGCGCCTCGTCTTCGAGGCCCTCGACGAGGACGATCGCGTGCGCATCATCGTCGTTGCCGGCAAGGGCGAGCACTTCTCGTCCGGCGGCAACATCAAGGGCTTCCTGGAGGCGAGCCCGGAGCACGTCTCGCACCTCGCCTGGAACATCGCCGCACCGGCCCGTTGCTCCAAGCCGGTGATCGCTGCCAACCGCGGCTATTGCTTCGGCGTCGGCTTCGAACTGTCGCTCGCCTGCGACTTCCGCATCGCGACGGATACAACGCGCTACGCGCTGCCCGAGCAGAAACTCGGCCAGATCCCCGGCTCCGGCGGATCGGCCCGCCTGCAGAAGATGGTGGGCGTCACCCGCACCAAGAACATCGTGATGCGTTCGAAGCGGATCACCGGCCAGGAGGCCTACAACTGGGGCATCGCCTCAGAGATCGTCGGGGATGCCGATCTTGAAAAGGCCGTCGATGCGCTCGTCGAGGAACTGATCGGCCTTTCGCCGCTTGCCCAGCGCACTGCGAAGAAGCTCCTGAACGACACGGAGGACGCGCTGCTTTCGACGGCTATCGAACTCGAGGGCCACTGCTACAGCCGGCTTCGGACATCGGAGGATTTCCGCGAAGGTGTGCTCGCTTTCCACGAAAAGCGCCCGCCGGCCTTCGTCGGACGCTAAACCATCGGTCGGGCGGGAACCCGGCTTCATTTTCCACGAGGAGGGAGCGGCCTCGGATTCGCTTTGGGAGGATAGAGAATGGACACCATACAGCAGACGACACAGCAAAAACGCCTTGTCGAACGGGGACCCGGCCTTGCGTCGGGTCTGCGCGACCTGCCGAAACACCTCGGCATCAAGACGATGAGCGCCGGTCTCGTCGCCGCTATCTTCGGCTGCTCCGGCCCGGCTCTCATCGTTATCGGCGCGGCCGAGGCGGGCCATCTGACCAACGGGCAGACTGTGGCCTGGCTCTTTGCGATCTACGTGCTCGGCGGGCTCATCAGCCTGCTGCTTGCGCTCTACTACAAGCAGCCGATCAACGGCGCCTATTCGATCCCGGGTGCTGCCCTCGTCGCCGGCTCGCTTGCGACCATTCCGTTCAACGAAGCCGTCGGCGCATTCATCCTGGCGGGCCTGCTTGTCCTGCTGCTTGGCGTCACCGGGCTCATCGGCAAGGTGATGCGTTGGCTGCCGATGCCGATTGTCATGGCTATGATCGCCGGCGCCTTGATCCGGTTTGCGACAGGCGCTGTGACTGCGCTCGGCACGGCACCTCTGATCGCCGGCGCCGCGATCCTCGCCTTCTTCGTCTCTATGCGGCTGACGAGGACCATCCCGCCAGTGCTGGCCGCTCTCGTCGCCGGTCTTGTCGCGGCGCTCGCGACCGGTGCGGTCGGAGGCGGAGCAGCAAACATCGCCTTCGCCGCGCCTGAATTCACGATGCCGGTGTTCTCCATCGATGCCTTCTTCGCGATCGCCATCCCGCTCGCCCTTCTCGTGATCGGCGCCGAAAACGCGCAGGCGACCGGTGTGCTCATGGCCGAGGGCTACCGGCCGCCAGTCAATGCGATGACGATCATTTCCGGCATCGGCGGCGTTGCGGCCGGCTTCCTCGGCGGCCACAATGCCAATATCGCCGGCCCGATGACAGCCATATGCTCGTCCGAACAGGCCGGCGAGAACAAGGAGGGGCGCTATGTCGCAACGGTCGTCAACGGCGTACTCTTCGCCGCCTTCGGCCTCCTCGCCGGCGCCGCTGTTCCGATCGTGCTCAGCCTACCGTCGGCCCTCATCGGAACCGTCGCCGGCCTTGCGATGATCGGCGTGCTCCTGTCCGCCTTCCAGAACGCTTTCGGCAAGTCGCTCGGCAATCAGACCGGCGCTTTCGTGGCGCTTGCAGTCGCAATGTCAAACGTTTCGCTTCTCGGTATCAGCGCGCCTTTCTGGGCCCTGGTCGCCGGCGTCCTCGTCTCGGCCGTGGTCGAGGCCGGTACGCTCAAGGCAAAACAGGCTGCGTGACGCGACGTCAAGCGCTTAGCGGTCGCGGTATAAAGAGCAAATCATTGCCCCGGTGCATCCGTATTGGACCCTCCGGGGCAGTCGAATTTCCAGCTTTTGGGTGGGTTCTAGCCGTTGAATCCCGATAGCGATATCAAGGAGCGTGTCAGCGCCGGTAGCAACGCTGCCAGAGCCACTTAGCGCGCTGCTTGACAGGTGAAGAGGCTCGCGCGCCGCCCACGTTGGTTTCGACATCGTGTTCAGCATCGCGTGGGCAAACGCGATAAATGGCCCTGGCGAGGCGTGTCTCTTCGTCAATGGCAAAGTCTCGAGCAGCGTTGGAGAACCAAACTCTACTCCAGCCGTCAATCGCCGATGGTCGCTCGTGCGTGAACGGTATGATCGCCTGCACCGACATCTCTTATGGGTGAACTTCTTTATGGATTGCACGTCCGACCCACTGGAGACTGAATACGCTATCAGTGTCGGCGACGGTCATCCTGCGCTTCTTGTGGTCCATGCTCCAATCGCGATGAGCTACGACTGCGACACTCATCCTGCACTCGGCTTCTCCTCATCGGCCGCATGACTATCAGCTTCAGGGCGGCAGATCATCGTCTTTCAGTATATGCATCACCGCCTTTTCATCCATCGCCTGTGCATCGAACAGCGCCTTGGCGAGGGCATAGAAGGCCGGCCTGCGCCTCCTGAGGATCGCGGCGGCCCGGTCGAGTGCCGCTTCCAGCCTGCCATGAACGCGTGCCGCGAGTTCAGCATCACGATCGAGAGCCGCGCCCGGATCACGATACCGCTTTAAAAAAATCGCCGCGAACCGCGCTTCGCGCGGTTATAGGGCCTTCGGCCATTTCTGGTGGGCATGCATAACGGTAATGATTTCGATGTCGCGCCCAACGCGGTACGGAATGATGTAAGGGATATCCGCCAACACCACTTCACGGGTGCCTTTGATACGGCCTGCACGCCCCGTCGCCGGCAGCTCTGCGAGCATGTCCACGGCAGTTACGATGCGCGCAACGACGCGCGCCGCCGCATCGGGATTATCCTGCTCGATATACGCGCCGATATCGTCGAGCCGCCGCAGCGCCCGAAGCGTCCAGCGAATGCGCTTGCGGCTCATGACTGGCGGGCGGACTTGACGTATTTGCCGACAACCTTGGCAACGTCCTCGTCGCTGGCGAACTCGCCACGGTCAGCCTCGGCCAATCCCGCTTCGATTTCGGCAAGCTGCCACTCCTGCTGCTCAACGAAGTCCTCGATGGCCTGTGCGGCCATGTAGGAACGGGAGCGGTCGAGCTTTTCAGCAATCTGCTCCAGCTTATTTGCGGTCTCTTCCGAAACGCGCACGGTGAATGCGGCCATAAGGTCTAACTTTCCTTGGTTCACTATAATTATGGGTGAACCACTCTGGTTCGTCAAGGTTCGCTCCATGAGCGGGGACTTTCTGTTGGTCAATGAACTCCGGCAACGGGGCGAACCCCGTAGCCGGATAGAGAAGGGCTAAACCCTTCTTGAGCACCCGCCAAGCGGGTGCTTGCGAACCGGCAAGCGGTTCGTGCTGACGCCCCTTCGGGCGTCTTATCGGGCCGTAGGGCCTCGATGTTCACGATAAGACGGCGCTCCCGCCCCCTTCGGAACCCTTCGCCCGCGACTGGCCATTTTCGGCTTGCGGGAATTGATGGCCGACGCATCAAGGGTCGTCTTGATGTGCGCGGCATAAAACTTCTCAATCATTTCGACGCTGGTGCGGCAGTTCTTGGCAATGGCATAAACGTCCGCCCCCTCCATGAGCCGCAAGCAGATATAGGTATGACGTAGGCTGTATGCTGTGCGAGGCTTCCCGTCCCGATCCAGCTTGAGGTTCTGGTCGTCCAGCAGGTTGTTGAACATCTTGAGATAGCTGGACGGGAACACAGGGTCTGTGGGTTTGGGCTTCACGCCCTCCCCTTCCTTGTCCTTATCACCACGAACCGGCCTCAGTCGGTCACGCAGCCGTTCATAAGGCTTCACCGCACCGACCATTGACTTGCACCAGCCGATACCCCGCTTACCCCATACCTCAATCTCAAGAATGCGCTCGCGCGTGTCGGCGTCCACGACGATCGACACGTCCCGATGCTGCAACTGCTTGGCCTCGTCGGGCCGCAGGCCGGTATTCGCCATGAACAGCACGAAGTCATGCAACTGCTCCGCTTCCCAACGGAAGTGCGGGTTCTTCGGCTCCTTCGCATTCTGACGCGTGGCCTCATAAAGCTGCTTGTATTCGGCAGGGCTGAACCAAGGCCGGTGAACAATCTTCCCCTGCGTCTTGTACGGCGGCGAGAGGTCGGGAAGATGCTGGAGCCACTTGTGCCGGATGGCCGTTTTCAAGACCTGCCGCAACGTGCCGACTTCATCGTGAAGCGTGCTGCGCGCCGGAGCCCGTCCCGTGGTGGATGTGGCGATGCGATGCACGCGGTAATCCTGAACCGTACCGGCATTGATTTCCGATACCCCCATCTTGCCAAAGAACGGCACGAGATGAAGCCGTAGGCGAATGCTATGACCCTCTACCCACTTCGGACTGCGCTCCCCCACGGTGATGGCAGCATATTCCCGCTCGAATCTCTTGGCGGCTTCCGCAAAGATGGTCTCGTTCTTCAAAATCCCCGCCGCCGACTTGCCGCGAAGCCCAAGATACCAGTCCTCGGCAAACGCCTTGGCCTGCTCAAGTCCCGTTTCCTTGGTGCTGGCACGATACTGGCGGCCTTTTACGGACGCGGAGCAATGCCAAGTGAGGCCCCCGCGCCGGTAGACATTGACCTTTCCCCCGAGGATTTCATGGCTCGCCATAAGCTCCCTCCAACTTGTTTTCGCGTTCGATGTAGGAACAGGGAATCACGCGCGAAAGGACGCGTCAAACTGGGGGGCCGGTTCTGTGCTAGCGTTGTGCTAGGTGTAAAAACGACTACGGCCTCCCGAAGGAGGCCGATTAAAGTCTTGAAAGTCTTATGGGAATTTGGTTGCGGGGGCAGGATCTGATCACAACTTGCGCCTCGAGCAAGTAAAGATGGTTGCAAGTGTCGGCGTCGATCATAGCTTGCAGGATCGCGATGCAGCGATGCGGAAGCGATTGTCTTCAAGACTCAATGCGCTTTTCAGAGCGGCAGCATGACATCTCGGGACTCTCTTGGGACTGGGCCGTTACGGAGGCCGAGAAGAAGTTTGCGATGTCGCCACCTGGCTTGCGGCAGAGGTTTCGTGAGGCGCTGGGGGTTGAGTTTGGTGAACCTGTGCGTGCGATGCTCGATCTGGCGCTTCACGGCGACCCCGAGCGCAGGATCAAGCCGCTCAGGCCGACTACCTTCGTTGGCCGTCTCCGGCGAGCCTTGGCACTGGCGACATTGCGCACCCTCAAAACGCTCGACCACCGCCTCGACCAACTGCAAGCTACCAGTCGCAGGCATAGGCGTAGAACCAGTCGTAGACATGAAACCCCGGTCATCTGTTCAATGACCAAGACCTACCCCAGGTCCCAAGCGCCTTTAGAGCGGGTTGCGCTTAATCGGTTTCATACCCTGCTGCCTTGAAGAAGTTGTAACATTCTTCTTCGGAGAAGAGTTCGCAGACATGCCCGACGGCTTGCCATAGCGCGTCGTATGTCCGTGCGGCGGCTCGGCGGATCAAGGCTTTGAGCTTTGCAAAGGCCATTTCAATCGGGTTCAGGTCGGGTGAATATGGGGGCAAGAACAGGAACCATGCGCCCACCTCTCGCATCGTCTCGGCCGCCTTTGGGCTTTTGTGCGAAGACAGATTGTCGAGGATGATCACGTCACCAGGTTGTAGGGTCGGTACCAACTGGGTCTTTACGTAGAGATCGAACATCTCGCGGTTCATCGCCCCGTCGATCACCCAAGGCGCATCCAGCCGATCATGGCGCAGGGCGGCGATGAAGGTCTGGGTGTTCCAGTGGCCGAAGGGGGCGTGGTCAATCAGCCGTGCCCCCTTCGGCGCCCAGCCGGTGGTCTTGGCCATGTTGGTTTTCAGCGCGGTTTCGTCAATAAACCCCAAGCGCGGCAACAGGTTACGCATGAAGGGCTGGCGCCGCGTTACCCATATCCGGCGCGCCTCGCGAACCTCGGGCCGCTTCTGCTCGACGGCTTGAAGATCTTTTTTTGTGTGTCAGGCCAAGGCCGCGCAGCAGCCGCCAGACCGAGACGCGATGGATGGTGATGCCGTGGCGTTCCGCCAGTTCTGTAACCAAGTCGTTCAGGGTAAGGTCGGGTTTCTCGATCATCCGCTTGCCGATGGCGGCTTTCACGACCTCGAGCTTGCCGTGGCCGCCACCGTTGCCCTGCGCTCGGGGCGCAAGCCCACCAGTCTCACGCTTCAGAATGATCATGTCATTGACGAACTTCACCGAAACCTGGAACCGCGCCGCCGTCGCCCGGTGCGAGTATCCCTCCTCGACGCAGGCAACAACCCGCTCGCGAAGCGCCATGGGATGTGGCCTGCCCATACAAAACCCCCATATCTGCTACGCAGGTAGGGAAGCATACATCACGCTCCGGCGGAATCCTGAATCGGGTTAGTCGCAACCCGCTCTAACCCACGGGGTTCCCTTGCCGCTTACAGCCGAGCCAGCATGAGGATCATGGCATAGTCGCGGCGTCATGGATGTCTGGCGATCAATGCTGGCGAGCAACCGAGTTACATCGTCACGGCTGATTGCACGAGGAATAGACGAAAGCCTCCAGTTGGCCACGATCGGCACTGCCTTACGACCATTTGCACAATCGGCGCAGACGGCCTTCACCGGCTTGCAGTTACCCACAAGTGTCCGCTCGGGGCTTTGCGAGACGGGCTCCTTCAACGAGGTCGGCGAGTCGGGAGAATCCCCGCCATATAACCGTCGTCCCCGGCGGTGCGTCGGAAGCGCGGTCGAGATAGCCGCCGAGACGCGCGACCGCCCTGACATAGAATTGGAGGTTGCGCGGAGCCTGGCGCTTCCTGTCTGGCGTCGCCTGGTCGAGCAGATGGCGCTCATCCTCCGTGAAAACGGCGGCAGGGTCCGCCGCCGGTGCATCGCGGCTGAGCATTGCCAGCCATGACACGCGCCATGACACGACGCAGCACAACGCGATGCAGTTGGCCAGGCGATCAGCCGTGGCCAAGCGCAACTCCTCGATCCGACACCCGGTTTTGAGGGTTCGGAAGAAGGTCTCAATCTTCCAGCGCAGGGCGTACCATTCGAGCTTGTGTACAGCGTCTGCGTGGGTCGCCACCGGCAGGTTTGTGATCAGCTTCCAGAGAATAGGCGTCCTGTCCTCCGGCGGGTCGAGTTCCTCGGCATGGATGATCTGAAGCTCCTGATGCCGGTATTTCCGCTGCTTTCCGATCGGCGGGCGGACCGTCATTGTAGCATTCCGGACCGACAGCACGGCGCAATGGTCCTTGCCCTGCGAATCCCGGAACCGCACCTCGTGGGTGCCGCTGGACTGCACCTGCGCCATGACCTTGGCGATGGTCGTGCCGCCATCCTCCGCCAGGCGGTCAACACAACTCCGGACCAGAAAGTTGGTTCCGAGTTCCTCGGCCAGGCAGTAGAGTTCGTAGATGTCGCTCTCGCGGTCGCCGACATGCACGCAGCGCTCCGGCGCGCCCGTCAGTTCGGTGGACAGGCGCAGATTGTCGAGCCAGCGCATGCTCTCCTTCTGCTCGATAGGTACCCGGGTCGGATTGATCTTGCGCTTGAGCGCCGTGGTGACTTTGCTGCAGGTTCGCCCGAACGCATAGGCGCCGGCGTAGATCGGGTTGGTGAGAATGTGGTGCACCGTATTGTAGACGGGCAGCTTCCAGACGATCGCCCTGTCCGCCGCGCGCGTGTAATTTACGGCAGGGAGCATAATGCCCTCGCTGCGCAGCCACAGATGTACCTGCCGGATGCTCTGCAGTTCGTCGAAACGCCGGAATACAAGATCGATCGCCTCGCGGATCCGCAGGTCCGGGTCTTTCTCGATCCGGTTCCGGCCCGACTTGACGTAGCCGATCGCCACCGTCAGGAAAAGTTCGCCCCGTCGTGCCTTCTGCTTCAGGGCTTCGATCGAGCGGGCCCGCAGGATCGAAAGTTCCAGTTCGCTCATCGTGCCCTTCATGCCGAGCAGCAACCTGTCGTTGGGATGACGCGGTTCGTAGATGCCGTCCTCATCGATGATGAGCGTTCCGACAAGGCCGCAAAACTCGATGAGTGTATGCCAGTCACGGCCGTTGCGGGCCAGCCGGGAGGCTTCAATGGCGAGGACCGCACCAACCCGACCTTCGCAGATCGCCGCCAGAAGCTTCTCAAAGCCCGGACGGCTGATGCCAGACCCTGAACGACCGAGATCTTCATCGATGACGATGGCGTCTTTCCAGCCAAGGGACCGCGCTCGCTCGGCAAGGCCATATTGGCGTCGCCAGCTCTCGGGATTGTTGACGAGTTGATCGGCCGTCGACTGCCGGACATAGACATAGGCGCCACGCGCGAGATGTTCAGCGGTGATCTTCATGATCTGCCTCCCGTCCCCTCTGGCTCACCACCGCTTCCCTCAGCAAGGTCTCGATCAGCGGGAGGGTGCGTCCCCGGACTTCGCCTGGAAGATTCGATGGCGGAGCCTTCGTGGCAAACAGGTCTGGCTGGTCGGTTCGGCATTGCCTGCGCTGCATGGTCGTCTCCTGGCTGGCGTGAGTCGCTCTGCAGGAAGCGTAGACATGCATCGATCTCGTGGCGCAGGTCGCGCAGGCATGAAAGAGGAAAACGGGGCGCCTCGCGAACCGCCATCGTCAGGGCGATCTCTTCTGTCATCCAGATCGGAATCAGCGCCAGGCTGCCATCCGGTTGTCGCCCCACATAAGCCGGCTCGCCGCAATAACGCTGGCGACCCGTGACGAAAATCTCCGCGCCCGCACGCGGATGAAAGGCGTAGCGGACCAACTTCTTTGCCCCGCCATCCTGATAACGGGCATTATGAGCCCAATCCGCCCGGCACGGGCAAGAGCCATCTCGCCTCGGCGATCGGGCTGGACCTCATCGAGAACGGCTACAGGGTGATGTTCACCCGCACCACCGATCTCGTCCAGAAGCTGCAGCAGGCCCGCTGATATTTTAGATGGGCTTGATCATGCCGCCGAGAGCACAGTGGCGCGCATTTGAGCCACGGTGGTCAGCTGTGTCCTTTCTTGCGGAATACGTCGAGACTTACGGCCGCGATGATGACAACACCGATCGCCAACGTCTGAAAGTAAGAGGAAATCCCTAACATGTTCAGCGCATTCGTCAGAGTGCCGAGAACCAGAACTCCATACAGCACGTGGTGCATGCCGCCCGCGCCGCCGGTCAGCAGAACGCCTCCCAAAACGACAGCGGCAATCGACTGAAGCGTAAGACCAGGAGGCGCCACCGGCGTTGCGGCGCTGATCCATGCCGTCATCACGATTGCGGCCACACCGGCCATGACGCCGGCGAGGGTATAAACCAGCGTTGTGACCATCAGAACGTTGATGCCGGATTTCATCGCCGCGCTCCGGTTCGAACCCATCGCGTAAACATAGCGCCCAAACACCGTTCGGCGCAGCAGGAACGCTCCCAGGACCAACATCGCGAGAGCCAGCAGGAAGCTGTTGTTGAAGCCGAACGTGCGTCCGAAACCGATGGTCGCGACCAGATCCTTCGGCACGGCGTAAAGCGGCACACCGTTGGATAGGATCAGGGCGAGGGCTTCGGCGATCGAAGCAATCCCTAAGGTCACGATCAGCGGCGAGGCATTCAGTCGGCTGATGATCACCCCGTTGACCAACCCGACAAGACCGCCAACAAGCATCATGCACGCCAGCCCACCGACCAGGCCAAATTCCGGCACGGCAAGGATGCCAATCACTGCAGAAAAGGCCATGATCGCGGCAATCGACAAGTCCAACCCGCCGGCGATAACGGTGAACGCCTGCCCAATCGCTATTATCATCAGGGGCGCGATTTGAGCGGCCAGGTTGCGGAGATTCGCAGCACTGACAAACCGTGGCTCGATCAAGCTCACGACGCCGACGAAGATGACAAGAAAGAACGGCATGGCGATTTCATTACCGATCATTCTCGTGTTGACCTTGTTCATCGATAGGTTCCTTCCCATTCGTGCGGCAAAACCGCTACTCGGTGCTCTTGCCCAATCTTCACGAAATCGCGGCAGTAGGCGCATCTGCGATGGCGGTTTCGCCACTGCCGCTGCCGAGAATGGCTTTCACGATCGCGCCCTCGTTGGCGCGCGTCGGTTGTTGCCAACGGCCGGCAACCCTGCCTCCGTAAACTGCATAAATCGTATCGCACAGCGATATCGTCTCGAGCAGGTCGCTTGACACCAGAAGGATGCTCAGCCCGTCGCGCTCGGATCGTTCGCTCAGGATCTTGTGGATCTGGTACTTGGTCTCGATGTCCACCCCCGCGGTCGGGTCTTCGAGCACGGCGAGATGCACATCGTTTGACAGAACCCGCGCCAACATCACCTTTTGCTGGTTGCCACCACTCAGCGAGAGAATTTCGTGGCCATGATGGTGGAACTTTGTCGCGAATTCCCGCAATTGTTCGACGGCCCAAGACACTTCCCGCCGCAGGGAAAGCACCCCGCGAGACACGAATCTTCTGAGGCCGGATATCGTCAGGTTTTCGCGGATTGATCGGGTCGGCAAGATGAGGTTGGCCGCCCGTCCAGAGGGCAGATAGGCCACGCCGCGCTTGAGGGCTGCAGCCGGGCTGGTCGGACGGTAGGGCCGGCCTTCGAGGGTCATGCGCAATGTACCTGTACGCTTCAAGCCGATAATGGCTTCGGCGATATCTTCGCGCCCGCACCCCACAACGCCGTAAAGGCCTACGACTTCGCCACGATGGATTGTAATCTCGAAAGACGCGTTGTTCACATCACGCAGGCCCGAGAGTGCGAGCACGGGCTCGGTGCGCGCCACCTCCCGCTTTGCTTGAGTTTCCAGATTGCCTCCCGAGAGCTTCGCAACGATCTGGTCCGAATCCAAAAGATCGTGCGAGGAAAAGGTTTCAAGGAGTTTCCCATCCTTGAGCAGCGAAATACGATCCCCAAGTTCGACAACCTCATCGATGTGATGGGTTACGAAAACGATTGCAATGCCGTCCTGCCGGGCCTGCCGCACAATCCTGAACAGGGATTCCTTTTCGTGGATACCAAGCATGGCGGTGGGTTCGTCGAGAACAAGCACGGCGGGGTCTTGCGCAAGGGCCTTGAGCGTTTCGACCAGTTGCTGTTGTGCCACTGGCAGCTCGCCCACAGGTGAATTAAGCGGAATCGAGACGCCATATTTTTCGAACACGGCGGCGACCTGCTCCCGCTCTCGTTTTGAGCGGATCAGGTCGAACGCCCCCTTTTTCTCTGTCCCCAGAAGGATGTTTTCAAGAACCGTGAGATGCGGCGCGAGTGACAGCTCCTGAAAAACCATCGCCACCCCGTGCGCGCGGGCATCCGAAATGGACGAGAATACCACAGGCCTTCCCCGCAGGGCAATTTCGCCATTGTCGGCGGAAAAGAGCCCGGCAAGGATCTTTCCCAGAGTGGATTTGCCGGCACCGTTTTCACCAAGAAGGCAGAGAACTTCGCCCGGCATCAGATCGATCGACACGTCGTTCAGCGCTATCGTGGCCCCGAAACGTTTCGACAGGCCCCGCACGCGAATGAGGGTTTCCGTCCCGGAGAGGTCAGGTGTGTGAGGCCGTTTCATGATATCGTTTACCAATTTGTGGGCCGCATCCGAAAATTGGGGGTGGGCCAGAGACTTGATCTTGCTGCCCCACTCAACTTGAAAGCGGGACAGCACCGAGCCTTGTCAGCCTCAGTTGCGGTCAGGCTTTGGCCTCGTACAACATATATCCCATGCCGCACATCCACTCCATGACGGGCGCGTAGCACAGAAGCTTGCCGCCAGCACCATTCATCGCCCCCATAAGCGCCATCCAGTTGAGCATCTCATGGCCGCCATGGCCACCGTCGCGCTCGATGTCGTTGTAAGTGAGGTTGCGCAGATAGTCCACGTTGCCCTCTTCGAAGGCTTTCAGGACCTCGCGGTCCCACTCCTCATTGATCAACCGGAAGCCGCCGTTGAATGGCCATTTTGCCTTGTTAGACATCTCCTGTTCATAGAGCGCGAGATCCGAGAACAGGCCCGGGTCGGTCTTGAGATATTCCGGGCCCTCATGCTGAAAGCGCTTCATCCGTGCGATGAACTCGTCGGATTCGTCCGCTTCGATCGTCCAGAAGGGTGGCCAATGCGAAATTCCTCCCGATGCAATCAAGCCGACCTTCAGCGGCTCAGGATAGGCCTCGATCAGCTTCCGGATCGCCCGCCCGAGGTCATAGGCTCGCGACATTGTCGGCAGTGGCGGGTTGAAAACGTTCGAGTAAACCGGGACGAAGGGGATATCGAACTGTGGGCGAACCATCTGCATCGGAACGAAAAGGTTGTTCCCGTAATCGAGCTCGCCCATGCGGGTGATATCGAAATTCGATTTCAGCAGACCATCGAGCAGGTAATTTGCCAGCTTTTCGTTGTTGGGAACTGTGATCTGCCGGTCGATCTTCAGCGCCTCGAGCCAATGCTTTGCAGGGCCGACATTTTCCGGCGCGACGCCAATCGCAAACGGGGGCGACATGTCGCGAAACTGGTTTTCGAAGTGATCATCGAGAAAGGCGATGAAAACATCGGGGCGGGTCCGATCAATCGCCTCGGCCACAGCTGCATGCGCGGCTGCGATCTCTTTCTGAACCTCTTGGTTCGGTGCGTCAGGCCACCCCAAGACCCCTGGGGCGTGGGATAGACTTGCTGCCATTACGATCTCAGACATTTTTCCTCCTTTTAAATGACACTGGGCGGGACCGGTTCAGTCAGACGTGAAGAAAATTTCCGTTAGGGCCGCGATGGTGTCGGGCCGTTCCGTCGCCGGCAGATGGCCGCAGTTAGACATCAAGTAGACGTCGGACTGCGGAATGAGTCCGGCAAGCTTCAGCGTGGTGTCTTCGGGCCGGATGACAACATCGCACTTCCCGTGCACCAGAAGCACCGGGCACTGGATGCCCCTGATCTCCTGATCCGTCAGCGCGCAGGCGTCGATATATTTCTGCTTGTCGCCGGGGAAAATCGCTTCGAAGTCACGCGCTGCACCCTTGTTGAACAGGATGTCGTACCGCGCTTCGACGAAGGCATCAGTGATGATCGACTTGTCATGGACCAGAATTTCGAGCGCGCGACGCAGACCATCCCTGTCGGGCGGCAGGTTCCAGGTGAGACCTGTGTTGGCGCTTTGCGGATATTTCGCGCCCATTGCGCCGGTAGTCAGTACTTTGCTCACGCGAGACGAGCGGCTAGGCAGGCGAAGCGCCGTGAAACCCGAGATCGAATGACCAAACACCGGAACCGTATTACCCGAGATCATGTCGATCAGGGCCAGCGCCTGATCAAGCCAAATATCGGCATCGAAAGCGCACGAAACGGATGGATCGACCGATTGACCGAAGCCGATCAGGTCAGGCGCGTAGATCGAAAAGTTGCGTGCAAGACGCTCGAGAACAAAGCGCCACGTCCCCTCGGCAGAAGCCCCCGGCCCCGAGCCGTGCAAGAGCACCAACGGGCGCCCATTCCCAGCCCTGTGGCAGACAGCCTTGGCTCCGCGGACGGTAAACTCGAAGCTGCTTTCAAACATCGGCCACCCCCTATGTTCGCAAGCCTACGACGGCTTCGACTTCCACCATCAGATCCGGCAGCGCGAGCTCTTTGATGCCGATCAGCGTGCTTGCCGGCTTTGCATCCCCAAAATATTTCTTGCGGATATCGTTGATCTTGGCTCGGTCGGCGACATCCGTCAGAAACACCGTAACCTTGAGGATGTCCGAGAAACTTGCACCCGCCGCGTCGAGAATCTTGCTGATCGACTGAAAGATGCACTCCGCCTGGCCGACGACATCTCCCTTGTGCAAGATGCCTCCATCGGCATCCAGGGCAACTATTCCCGAGATGAAGAGCAAGTCGCCGAACCTGACCGCGTCGGTGTAATGGCTAAGCGCAGGGCCAAGACCAGGGACAGCTATCTCGGTTCGCATGACATGTTTCTCCTTTTGTGCAGCGATCTGCATGCGTGGTCAATAATCTGTATACAACAAAAGATAAGCTCGTCAAGCGCTGATCTTGCGGGAACAACGCGCTGCAACCCGCCCCTGAACAGTGACCATTCAGCGTCGAGGCTTTTGGCTCCCACCACGCCGCCGCCACCGAGATCGGCGTGTTTGTTGAATAAAAATACGTTAAAACAACAATATGACGGGATTCTTTGACGATCATGTCGGGCGGGCGGGCTAGGATTAACAGCGCCTCACGGCGCGGACATCTCGCCGCCGACCGCCAGGATGCGGGGCGTCGAATATGTCGTTTTCCGTTGTGGACACGCGATGCTGCGAAATATATAGTTATGTTATGGCCGCGCGAAGGGAGGGCGGTGGACGGTGTTCCTGATTGAGGGTGCGCCGGGGCTAAACGGGGCAAACGCTAAAACGGGAGGAGTTAAGCGTGGTGAAACAAAGAACGTGTGAAATCGGAGGTGCAGGGCTTGCCGGCCTGGCGATGGCTGCGGGCCTTGCGCAAAACGGCTGGAAGGTGGTGCTGCATGAGCGCAGCTCTGAATTGCGCATGTTCGGCGCGGGAATCTGGGTCTGGGAGAGCGGGCTGAAGGTTCTCGAAATGCTTGGGGCCCTCGAGCATTCCACGCGGCGCTCGCGCGTGATTCGGGAATGGCGGGTGGCGGATGAGAGGGGCGGCGTTCTCGCAAGAATCCCATTCAATGAAGATGAGAGGCTCTTCCTGCCCCTTAGAGAGGATTTGTATGATGCACTCATCGCGCGCTGTCGGCACCACGGAGTGGATATCCGCACCTCGTCCGAGGCGGTGGCGATGCGGTCGGATGGAACGCTGGTCATGGCAAATGGCGAAGAGCGCAAAGCCGACTTGGTGATCGCCGCCGATGGCGCCAATTCCAAGCTGCGTGAAAGCGTGGGCGCGACACGTATTCGAGATTTCGGGCTGGAAGCCGGCATTCGGTTACTGATCGACCAGCGCCCCGAAGATCCGACCGACGTTGTGACCGAATACTGGAATGGACCTTATCGTCTTCTTTACAATCCCTGCAGTGATACGAAGAACTATATTTTCCTCGGCGCCCCGCTAAACGACGAACGGGCTAGCAATCTGCCGATCGATCGCGATTACTGGGCGGAATTGTTTCCGGCGGTAGCCAGTTACGCCCGCCGTTTCGAGGTTGACGGGCGCTGGGACCGGATCGGCGCGGTGCGTTGCTCGCAATGGGTGCAGGGGCGCACGGCGATAATCGGTGACGCGGCGCATGGCCTCCCGCCGAACCTTGGCCAGCAGGCCATGACCGCTTTTGTCAATGCCATGGCGATGGTGGCCCTGCTTGAGGAGAACAGCGATCCCGACGACATTCCCGAGGTGTTGACTCGATGGGAAAGCCAGCAACGGCCGTTGGCGGACCACGTCCAGGCCTGGTCTTATGTCTATGGGATGGTCGTGAGCCACTGGCCCGAGAACCTGATCTCGCTACGCGGCGACGCGCTGCGAATGCTTTCGGGAAGCCGCTGGTTCCGCGAAGGGATCACCCGCGGCGGCTTTGTGGTGCCGCCCGGATATCGGAAGCCGTGACGGTTTCTCTTCGTGGAGTTATCAACCACCAGTTCATACTAACTAAACGGAAAACAAGGAGAAAACCAATGCACGCATTCACAGATGGCTTGGCCTTCAAGCATAAAATGTCAATGTTTTTCGCGTCGGCGCTGCTGGGGTTGGCACTTGCCGCGCCTGCGAACGCCGAGAAGGCCGACCGACTCATGGGGCTAATAGAACCCATTCAGGCCAACAAGCCGCTGACGATTGGCGCGACGCTCGTGCATCTTCAGGACGATTACTGGAAGGGTATGGCCTACGGAATTTCAGACGAGGCCCGCCTGTCAGGCGTGAAGGTCGAACAGATCGACGTCGCGGGCGGCTACGGCAATGTGGCGCAGCAGTTTGGCCAGATCAACACCTTGGTTTCCAAGGGGGTTAATACGTTGATCGTCGCTCCTGCAGCTTATGATGGTTTTGATACGGTCCTGAACGAGGTCAAGAGCGCGGGTATCAACGTCATTGCTGCGGGCGTTCCGGTCAATAGTAGCGCAGTTGATTTCGGGATCGTGCAAAACGACTCCGACATCGGCACGGCTCTTGTCGAGGCCGTGTGCCAGCACAAGGGCGCCACCGAGTCCAAAGCGCTCGTTATCCAGGGGCCTGCGGGTTCCGAATGGGCGCGTCTTCGGGTCGATGCCATTCAGGAATCTGCCAGGGACTGCCCCGGCCTCGAACTGGTTATCGGGCCGGTGGGAAAGGAAATCAGCCTTGCCTACGGGATGGCGCAGACCTCGGACATGCTGCAGACCCATCCTGACGCGGCCTATGTCTTCACTATTGAGACATCGCTTGGCCTCGGCGCCGCGCAAGCTGTGGCGACATCCGGTTCCAACGCCAAGGTCGTGACCAGCGCCCTTGATGAGCGAGTTGTTGACGAGATCCGGAACGGTGAAACGCTCATAGCAGCTACGAGCGAACCGGGGATTCTGATCGGTCGCCTGTTGGTGCAATACGCGATCCGGCAGAACGAAGGGCTGGAATTGCCGAATCTCGGCGATCTGGCTGGATTTGGCTATCCAGTATATATCGTGCCCGCTGAGATCTTCTCGAAGGGCACGATTGCCCAGCATCCAGCGGATCTCTTCGATATCCCGCCGCATGATTGGAACCTGAAAGCCCTCCAGTAACCTTCACAATTCGCCCATCATATCTTGCGGCTCCGCATTGCGGAGCCGCTTCACGAACAAGTCAGGACATCCAATATGAAATTCTTTACGTTCAGAGACACGCGGGGTAGTGGGCTTGGACTTGTATCGCAAAACAACAAGTTACTGGGTTTCTGGCAAGAAGACGAACACTTCCCAGGCGATCTGCACACGCTTCTGACTCAGGGTGGCGACTCGCTCGCTGCGGCGGCGGCCTCTCTCGAACGTCATGGCAAGGAACTCGCGGAGGCGGATATTACCTATCTTCCCCCGATACCCAAGCCCAACAAGATCCTTTGTATCGGTCTGAACTATCGGCAGCATGCATATGAGGCAAACATGTCGATCCCTACGCATGTCAACGTCTTTGCGCGCTTTGCAACCAGCCTCGTGGGGGCAGGGCAGCCGGTCATTCTGCCAAAGGAGTCCGAACAGTTTGACTACGAGGCCGAGTTCGCCGTGATCATTGGCAAAGGCGGTCGGCGCATTTCGGCGGCGCATGCACTGGGTCATGTTGCGGGTTATTCCCTGTTCAACGATGTGTCGGTGCGCGACGTGCAATTGCGCACGTCGCAGTGGGTCTTGGGGAAAAACTTCGATGCGACAGGGGCCTTCGGACCCTGCTTGGTAACGGCTGACGAGCTTCCGGCCGGTTGCCAGGGTCTGCGATTGACCGCGACCCTCAACGGCGAGGTTGTGCAGGATGGCACCACCGATGACCTCATCTTCGATGTTTCCACCGCGATCGAACAGATTTCCGCCGCGGTCACGCTGGAGCCGGGCGATGTCATCATCACCGGAACCCCTGCTGGAGTGGGCATGGCGCGCAAGCCGCCGCGGTGGATGAAAGCCGGCGACACAATCGAGATCGCGATGGAGGGCCTAGGCAGGCTTTCAAACAAGGTAAAGGCCGAATAGAAGAGATTGATCGGCCTCCCAACAGGCGAGACCGGTAAACCAGAAAAACTCGACCCACAACCTGGCACTGCTGGTGCCTTTCTAAAGGTCGTTTGGCATGGTTTAAAAAGCATGGATCGCGAGGAAGATAAGCATATGCATTGGATGGACGGTGCCCCGACATACACTGCCCAGGAACGTGCCTACCAGTTCTTGAAAAATGAAATCAGTGGGGGACGTCTCAAATCGGGAGAGCTGATCGATCCACTAGTAATCGGGAAGCATCTCGGGATAAGCCGCATTCCGGTGCGAGAGGCGCTTTTTCGCCTTATTTCAGAGGGTTATCTTGTAGCGCTTCCAAATCGACGGATCATTGTTACCGTTCTAAGTCCAGAGAAAATCGAAGAATTGTTCGAAATACGGGCTGTTCTTGAGGGCCTCGCTGCGCGCCGGGCTGCCGGTGTCATGGACAGTCGGGTCCTCGAGAACCTGCGGTTCATATTGCAGCGCATGAAACTTGCCGAGCGTCAACCAGACGCTTGGTTGCAATTGCACGCGGACTTCCACGGCATCCTGTGCGAACGTGCCAACTATCCTGAACTTCTCTCCGAAATTGAGCGATTGCACTTACGGGTTCAGCCGTACTTGCGCTTATATTACACAGCCTATGCGCGACTGGAGATGAAAAGCGCGGAACACATGACACTGATAGATGCAATGCAGGGTGGGGACGGGGCATTCGTTGAAAGTGCGGTACGAGACCACATCCTAACTGCAGGGAAGGATCTGATGAAGTTCGTCAGGGAGTTTGGGGTTTTTGAGCAGACGACGTCTGTGGTTCCAGATTGAACCGCGCCGTTTCTGGGCCGATGAGCTCTGATGATGGGTTGGGTAGCCCCTCCTGACGGCACTTGTGCCACTGTGATCCAGGCAGGATCAGGAGGATTTGGCTATGAAGGAAGTATCGATCTGAATAGTGAACAGCCCCGAGTTTCGTAGACACCCTCGGGTTACGTTTTCTGCAGGCGCTCAAACTCGACCGGCGACAGCATTCCGTTTCTGACATGCTTGCGTTTCGGGTTGTAGAACATTTCGATGTAATCGAACACGTCCTGGCGGGCTTCGTCGCGTGAGCGATAGACCCTGCGGCGTATGCGCTCGCGTTTCAGAAGATTGAAGAAGCTTTCGGCGACCGCGTTGTCGTGGCAGTTTCCACGGCGGCTCATCGAGTGAACCAGATTGTGGTGCTTGAGGAACGAAGCCCAGTCCATACTGGTGAACTGGGAGCCCTGATCCGAATGGACCAGAACCTGATCCTTCGGCTTGCGTCGCCACACCGCCATGAGCAGAGCCTGCAGCACGACATCCGTGGTTTGACGGCTCTGCATCGCCCAGCCGATGACGCGGCGGGAATAGAGATCGATGACGACGGCAAGGTAGGCAAACCCCTCGCAGGTCCGGATGTAGGTGATGTCCGTGACCCAGGCCTTGTCCGCAGCCTCGACGTCGAACTGCCGGTCGAGCGTATTGTCGACAACGACGGAGGGGCGGCCGCCATATTTGCCGGGACGGCGCTTGTAACCGATCTCAGCCTTGATCCCGGCAAGCCGTGTCAGACGTGCGACGCGGTTCGGGCAGCACATCTCTCCCCGGTCGAGAAGGTCGTCATGAAGCTTGCGATAGCCATAGACCTTGCCGCTCTCCTGCCAAGCCTGAAACAGGAGATCGGTCTGTCGTTTGTCCTCGCTGGCCCGTTTGCTCGACGGGTTCTTCAGCCAGGCGTAGAATCCGCTCGGGTGAACATGGAGAAGCCGACACATCGTCCTCACCGAGAACTTCAGGCGATGCAACGCAATGAACGCGTACTTCACTTTGCATCCCTGGCGAAGTACGCGGCCGCTTTTTTTAGGATGTCGCGCTCCTCGGTGACGCGAGCCAATTCTCGCTTGAGCCGCCTGATCTCCTCGGCCTCGTCGCTGCCCTTGGCGTTCGAAGCCGAAAACTTCTTCTTCCACTCATAGAGCGAATGCTGGCTGACCCCGAGCCGCTGTGAAACCTCCGCAACCGGATAGCCCCGCTCGGTGATCTGGCGCACCGCGTCGCGCTTGAACTCTTCCGTGAAATTGCCTTTGACCATGTAGGCCTCCTTGCCTCAGTTTTAGGGAAGAAGGCGTCTACAAATCTAGGGGCTTCTGTGGTTGCCGCTCATAATGCAAGGAGTTTCTGAACCATTGGGCGTGATCGAGTGCGGTCTTCTGTCAGGCCTTCAAATGCGGCACTTTGGAAGCCGCGGGCCGATATGGTGATCAGCGGATCAGGTCCAAATCTTCTGTGGTTGCCGCTCATAATGCAAGGAGTTTCTGAACCATTGGGCGTGATCGAGTGCGGTCTTCTGTCAGGCCTTCAAATGCGGCACTTTGGAAGCCGCGGGCCGATATGGTGATCAGCGGATCAGGTCCAAATCTTCTGTGGTTGCCGCTCATAATGCAAGGAGTTTCTGAACCATTGGGCGTGATCGAGTGCGGTCTTCTGTCAGGCCTTCAAATGCGGCACTTTGGAAGCCGCGGGCCGATATGGTGATCAGCGGATCAGGTCCAAATCTTCTGTGGTTGCCGCTCATAATGCAAGGAGTTTCTGAACCATTGGGCGTGATCGAGTGCGGTCTTCTGTCAGGCCTTCAAATGCGGCACTTTGGAAGCCGCGGGCCGATATGGTGATCAGCGGATCAGGTCCAAATCTTCTGTGGTTGCCGCTCATAATGCAAGGAGTTTCTGAACCATTGGGCGTGATCGAGTGCGGTCTTCTGTCAGGCCTTCAAATGCGGCACTTTGGAAGCCGCGGGCCGATATGGTGATCAGCGGATCAGGTCCAAATCTTCTGTGGTTGCCGCTCATAATGCAAGGAGTTTCTGAACCATTGGGCGTGATCGAGTGCGGTCTTCTGTCAGGCCTTCAAATGCGGCACTTTGGAAGCCGCGGGCCGATATGGTGATCAGCGGATCAGGTCCAAATCTTCTGTGGTTGCCGCTCATAATGCAAGGAGTTTCTGAACCATTGGGCGTGATCGAGTGCGGTCTTCTGTCAGGCCTTCAAATGCGGCACTTTGGAAGCCGCGGGCCGATATGGTGATCAGCGGATCAGGTCCAAATCTATTCAGCGAGCTGAATGGCTCTATGCCCCTAACTGGTTTTCCTGATCCAGATCTGTTCGATCATTGCGCCCATACGGGTCGTCGACTTTCTCACACCTCCGTCACCAGCGCCAAACTGCCTTGCGCTGCACCTCTGTCATGCAGCAGCAGTCCGTGCCGGATTCTCGTAGTCCTTGCCTGTTGTCAGCATAGCCCAAATCGCTCGCGCCATTTTGTTGGCCAACGCGATGGCTACAAGAATTCGCGGCTTCCTCGCCAACATCCGCGATAGCCACGCTCCTTCCGGTATCGTCCTCCGCCCGAGCCAGTTCAAGCGCGACATCGCTCCCATGATCAAGAGCCGGCGTATGTCGGCTTGCCCAGCCTTTGATATGCGTCCGAGCCGCTCTTTTCCTCCCGACGAATGCTGCCGCGGCACCAGGCCTAACCAAGCCGCGAAGTCTCGTCCACGCCGAAAGCTCTCCATGGGTGGAGCAAACGCTTCAACGGCCAACGCGCTCATTGGTCCAACGCCCGGCATCGTTTGCAAACGGCGCGCTGTGTCAGTCAGTGATGCCAGCGCGCCGATCTGTTTTGCCTTCCCCTCGATCCGTTGTGTCTTCTCGGCGATCTGCAGCAGAAGATCGCGGCACTCGTCGCGAACCAGTTCTGGCAGATCGCTGTTCTCAGCCTCAACCATCGCCTCAATCCGCTTTAGGTGCCCAATGCCCGGAGGAATTGGATGCCCAAACTCGTAGAGGGCTGATCGCAATGCGTTCACCAGCTCAGTACGCTGACGTACAAGTCGTTCTCTTCCGCGGAAGAGAAGCGCCTGTGCCTGCTGCTCCTCCAGCTTCGGCGTGATGAAGCGCATCTCGGGTCGCTGCGCGGCGATGACAATCGCTTCGGCATCCGCCGCGTCGTTCTTCTGGCGCTTCACTAATCACGAGGTCGTCGTAATGCGGAGGAGCGCGGCCTGATCGGCGGATTTTCGCTGTTTTCCGATCGGCTTGCTTTGCATTATTCGGTGCCGAACCTCTGCGGGTCAATCGACCAACAGAGGACTCGCCAATGCCCTATATCCGTCACGAACTAATTGCCGCACTCAATTCCTCCCTTATCAGTCAGCGATACAGCCCGGTCGTGGTGAGGAATTACTGCACCTACGCATCTGGATTTCTCGATTATCTGGGACAGCGGGGCATCCTGGTCGCAGACGTGATCGACGTGCAGGTAGAGCAATACCTGCGGCACGCGATCGTAAAGTTCGAAAAGGAGCGTGGTCGACGTCCCGGCGCACGCTGGCACGAGGTTCCGCGCTCCGGAATTCATGCGCTGTTGCGACTTGCTCACGGTCAATGGCCGCCAGCAATCGAGCCTATCTGCGCGGCCGATGTGGCCCGATTTGCAGTTTGTGACGAATACGAAATCTGGCTGCGTGAGGAACGCGGGTTGGCTCGCTCCAGCGTCGCAGCGCTGATGTGGGAAGCCCGGAACTTTCTTGCCTGGCAGATCGATTACGGAAGCGGCGGCTTGGCGGGGCTGAGCGTCGTTGACGTAGACCGTTACATGGATCTGCGCGCGCCGAAACTGACGCGCTGCTCGCTGAAGTCTGTCGCAGAGCGGCTTCGCTCGCTGCTGCGATATCTCCACATCACGGGTCGCGTCACAACGGACCTGTCAGGGCATGTGATAGCTCCGACGCTTTATGCATATGAAGGAGTGCCCTCAATCCTGGAGCGAGACCAGATCGCCGCGGTGCTGGAAACCGCGAGGGCGGACAAGACGCCAGCGGGGCTGCGGGACCATGCAATCCTGCAACTCCTTGCAACATATGGGCTACGGTCTGGAGAGATCCGCAATCTGCGGATCGAGGACATCGACTGGCGGACGGAAGCCATCCATGTTCGCCACCACAAGACGCGGGCCAGCACATCGCTGCCCCTGATGGAGCCGGTCGGTGAAGCGTTGCTTGCTTATCTGCGTTCCGGGCGGCCCGTGACGGACGCCAGGGAAATCTTCCTCCGCACGCGCGCGCCCTATCGCAAGCTCGACAAGCTTTACAGCGTGGTTCGCCGGTGGCTCCGTGACGCTGGTGTCCAACCGCCTGGTAAGTGTGGACCCCATATCTTCCGCCATGCGCGCGCTGTTGAGATGTTGCGGGTCGCGGTGCCTCAAAAGGTCATCGGCGACGTGCTGGGGCACCGTTCGACGGGATCGACGGCTCCCTACCTCAAGCTCGCCACCGAGGACCTCAGGGCCATTGCGCTTGACGTGCCGGGAATGGAGGTGCTGGCATGACCGCCCGCTGGCCCGATCCCGACCGCGCGATCATTGACCGCCATGTCGCGATCCTTGATCTGCACAGCATGAAAAGCCGAGCCTGTTATCGGCAGGTCCTGCATGGCTTCCAGGATGTGGCCGAACGTTACGATGCACTCGGTCAGGAAGTGCTGATTGCGTGGCTGCGTAAATCGGCCGAATGCTGGGCAGCGACGACGCGGCTACACCGCACCCGCATCATTGACCGGTTCCTCGAACGCCTGGTGGAAATCGGCGCGATCGAACGCAATCCCGTCACCGCTCTGCGAGATGCGTGCAATATCAAGCAGTGCATGCCCATCTGGCGGGCATTGGCGTCGCGGGATCCGGAACAGGCTCTCGCCGAACTGCGCCAGCCCAGGCCGTTCGGCAGCGTGCTGGGCGAAATGATGGCTGAGCATGTCGCGATGATGCGGCGCAGAGGATACAAATACACTTCGCAGCCCCTGTTGCTCTTGCGGTTCGACCGGTTCCTGCAGCTGCATCCGGGACCGGAGGCCGAACCGCTGAGCGCCATGGTTGATCGATGGGCGGCAACGAATGTCACGCGTCACCAAGTGGAGGAATGCGAAAAGCTCAAACGCGTCTTTGCGAAAATCCTTCGTCACCGCGACCCGTCGATACCTGTGCGGCGACCGGACCCGAGACCGAGGAAGGAGGCGGCCAGGCAATGGCGAAAGGCTCATATCTACTCGCCTGCCGACGTGCGGCGGATGCTCGAGGTTGCCCGCACCTATCCGTCTCCACGGGTGCCGCTTCGGCCGCTGAGCATGTACACAATGCTGCTGCTGGCCTATTGCGCAGGCTTGCGGCGCGGCGAGCTTGCCCGGCTCGATCTTGGTGACGTTGACCTGCGGGACGGTACGGTAACCGTCCGGCAGACCAAGTTCTTCAAGACTCGGATACTGCCGCTTCCCGACAGCGTTGTAGTCGAGCTTCGCGCCTACGTCGATGCACGGCGTCGTGCCGGTGGATCACAGGACGCGCGCTCCGGCTTGTTCTGGCACGAGCGAGGCGACGGTCACTACACGCCGGAAATGATCACGTGGTTGCTCTCTGACGTCATACGTCGCGCTGGGTTGAAGCCATTGCGAGGAAAAGCGGGCCCTCGCGTTCATGACCTGCGCCACTCGATGGTCGTGAACAGAATCCTGGAATGGTACCGGACGGGTGTCAACCCGCAGGATCGCCTGCCGTTCCTCGCGACCTATCTCGGCCATAGGGATATCAACTCTACATTGGTCTACATCACCGTCACGCAGGAGCTGCTGCATTACGCGAATGAGCGGTTCCGGGCAGTTGGCGCACCGTGCCTCAGCATGGGGCAGGAGATGCGGCCATGAGCAAGGTTGACCGGTTCCCGGCCCTGCTGCGCGCGTTCTTCTACGAATGGCTGGTCGAGCAGCGCAACGCATCCATCCATACAGTCCGATCATACCGCGATACCTGGCGGTTGTTGCTCCGGTTCGTCGCCCAGCGTACTGGGAAGAAGGTGGCTATGATCACGCTGGCCGATCTGGCCGCCAGCGAGGTCGCCGCGTTCCTCAGTCACGCCGAACATGACCGTGGCGGTACGATCGGCACGCGCAACTGCCGGCTTGCGGCGATCCGCAGCTTCTTCCACTTCGTGGCCACAAGGGATCCTGGATCGATCGCGCAATGCGTGGAAATCCTCAACATACCGATCAAGCGCGCTCCGGTGTCGGAACCGAGCTATCTGGATCCGGCGGAAGTGACGGCGATCCTCGCTCAGCCAGATCGTTCGACCATTGAGGGCATGCGGGATCATGCGCTGCTCTCGTTCCTCTACAACAGCGGCGCACGAATACAGGAAGCGCTCGACCTTTGCCCAGAAGCAATCCGGTTCGAAAGCCCGAGTTGCGTGCGTTTGACCGGTAAGGGACGGAAGGAACGTATCTGTCCGCTCTGGCCAGAAACCGTGATGTTGCTGCGGAAACTGCTTGAACGGCAACCACGGGCGCCCGACCAGCGGCTGTTCGTCAACCGCTATGGCGAGCCGCTCAGCGCCTCCGGGGTCCGGTTCAAGCTCGCCGCCTACGTGAAGGCGGCGGCCGAAACCATGCCAACGCTGCGTGCCAAGCACGTAACGCCACACGCCTTCCGGCACGCCACCGCCGTGCACCTCATCTCGGCCGGCGTCGACATTACGGTCATCCGAAGCTGGCTCGGTCATGTCAGCCTCGACACGACCAACCACTATGCCAGGGCCAATCTGGAAACGAAGCGGAAAGCCCTGGAAAAGGTCGCCGTTCCAGCCACACCCGGCAGCCAGCCATCCTGGAAGCGCGATGCCAGCGTGCTCGCCTGGCTCGACACACTCTGAAATAATGCGGAGGAACATCGACAAGAACGGCGAAAATCCGCCGATCAGGCCGCGCTCCTCCGCATTACGACGACCTCGTGATTAGTAAAGTTATGCTCACCTCGCCATAACTTGACGAATGGGCGCACGTACTGTGGTGCGATCAGCCTTACTTGATGGCCCAGCTTGGTCATCTCACGCGCCCAGTAGTGAGCACTGCCGCAAGCCTCCATCACCACGATCGAAGGACCCTGCTCGGCCATGAATTTGCGAAAATGCTGCCTGGAGAGCCTCCGCCGGAACTGGACTTCTCCAGACAGCAAAGCTCCATGCACCTGGAAAACGCTTTTCGCCAGATCGACCCCGATCATTGTATTGTCTGTCATGCCGCCATCCTCCACCTATTGGATTTAACCCGATCATCATCCAGCAGGATGCATCAGGTGGGTAGAGCGGCAACCACTCCATCTATTCATCCTGATCGAAAGGTCATAGAGATCGATATCAAGTACGCGCACACCGGCGTGGCTCAGCCGGGCGATCAGATCCTCGCGATCCTCGCCCAGGCTCAGTCCGTCTTCGGCATCAAAAGCGCAGATAAAAAAGGGAACCTCGTTTCCCAGCCCTTGCTTTTGCAAGAACCGATCGCTGGAAACTACCCTGAATAGGTGCTCGGCGCGGGCGCGCCGATCAGTTTTCGTGCCCACCATTACCCCCCATTTCCGGGAAAGACCTGCAAGTCCGCCGGATTACTCTCCTCAATCAGCCGCTTCATGCGCCCCGATAACCAAATCGGCTGAATTCTACCCTCGACGCTTATCAAACCAACTTCACGTAGTATCCGAAACAAGACCTGACGCAATTTCGCGCAGGTTGAAGCTGAAAGAGCGGCGAGGCCGGGATCGCTTTCAGCCTTCTCCGCGAGAAAGCGGTCAAAAACCTCATGGCCCAGGTCGAGCCGCCATGATTGGTAGCGTTCGCTGATCACCTCGACTGCGAATTCGTGGACAAAACGATAGGTCCGGCAGACCGCCAGCCACATCATCGCCTGCTGCTCGGCGCGGTCAGCCTCTACCGACAGGTAATGACGTTCGGCATCGGAGAGATGGCCTATCCGGTCGTACACTTCACGAAGCGCGCGGGTTTGCGAGGCCAGTTTGGGTAAGGATGACGCGCCCTGGGCCAGCAAACGCTCACGAGCAGATGCCCAGTTCTCACCGGGTTGATAAGCTTGAGCAATCACGATGCTCTCATTGAGCATCAGCCCGCCCACGTCAAAGGACATCCGATATTTCGCTGCGGCCACCATCATTTAGGTACCGCCCCGTTTGCTGTGTCAGCCTCATCGAACTCATGCTGCGCACGCTCAAGGGCGGCGGCAACCTCGTCTTCGTCAGCGGCAACGATATGCTGGGTCCGGGGATCACGCAGCCTAGCCCCATCAAGGAGTCCTAGCCGCTTGAGCACATAGAACAGCATGGCGTAGCGAACTGTCAGCACAGCGCGCCCGTCCGCCATGTTGTAATCCTTTGCGACCACCGCCTGCTGACCGACCGACAGATCAGGATGCGGCACAAGGGTGATATCGAAGGTTTCCTGCCACAGCCGGTCCTGTGCCGCAGCAGCACCTGGCTCGCCGAACTCGCCGAATCCAAGGACACGCGAGAGCAGGAAATCCTTGAAGCGCTCCGTCTCATGGCACCAGGCCCGCACATGCCAGCGCAGGCCATCAAAGCCGAAGGCATGCGGGGTAATCCGCCGCCATGCCGGATCGGGCCGATCGCGGTTCATGGATTGGTAGTGAAGATCCAGCGATCTTTCCTCCCGCACTGCCGCCAGAACTGAACGCAGAACTTCAGTATCGACCTTGCGGCGCAAAGTCAGAGCGATATCCATGTCAGGCGGGGCAGCGAGCCAGTTCGCCCCCGCGTCGGCGAAACCTTCCGCCATCGATCGGAGCCGCATGAGATAGGCGTCCGGGTCCGGGTCTAGAAACACCGGCTGAAATTCCGGGCCGGCTACGTAGCGGCGAGCGCTTTTGTCATAGACCGCATTCTGCGGCGCACGCTCCTGATAATGGGTCAAGTCCTTTGACGCCTGCGGAACGGAGACGCCAAACGTATCGATCAGGTCAGAGCGATTGACACCCCCCTCCCAGAACAGGCGGAATTCGATGAACTCCAACCGCCTCTCGACACCCCATTTCAGCATTGCTCGTCCCGCCGCACTTGAAAGGATAAAAAGTATATGGGACACCTTGCGATGTCCGTGTATTTTATATTCTAACAAACCTCAAACTGTCAAGCCCGAGGAAGGCCGGATGCGCACCGTGTCACCGTGCACAAACACGGCGGGGCAAAAGCGCTATCGAAGTCGGTCAGCCTGGACGTGGGCAGGGCCACGACATCTTCGATGCCGACACGGTCGATGTCGATTGCAGCCAATGCTACGGCGTGATCGTACAGTGCCGTCAAACCCTATTTTCGCCAGGCCAGCCCTGTCAGCGATCGTGCCAGGCTCAACAACCGCCGAGACGCCGGATTGTCGTTTTGCGCGGACCAGACCATGCTGAACGGCAGCACCTCATCCGCAAGTTCCCGGTAGGTGATCCCTGGAAACTGGGCCACGGTTGTTGCTTCGCTCGTCAGAGTGAGGCCGCGACCGAGAGCGACCAGCGATAGGATATTGTCGCGGCCGACCTGCTGAGACTGAATATCGAGGTGGCGGCCGAGACTGGCAAGGTGAGCAACCAAATAGTCGTGGATCTCCTGACCCGGCGCAACGTCACTCACAATGAACCGCTCGGAGACCAAATCGCCCCATCCAAGTTCCGGTTTGCCCGTCAAAGGGTGGTTATCGGGCAGCACCACGAAAACCTTCTCGCACCATAAATGCTCCGCCTCACAGCCATCCCATGCCGCGGTTCCCGTGATGAATGCGACGTCCAGACAAAGTTTCCGGACAGCCGCGATGTGCTCGGGCGGATTGCCTTCAATAAGGTCGACCTGCACGTTCGGGTGGCGCGTGCCGAAGGCACGCAACAGATCGAACAGAAATCCTGACGCAAGGGACGAAAATATCCCGACCTTGATCAGCCCTTGCTCCGCCCGGCCAACCGCCGCCACCTTGGTCACCCCAATGTCGATCTGGCGAAGAGCATGGCGAGCGTTGCGCAGGAATTCCCGCCCGGCAACGGTCAACCGCACCCCGCCAGCATGACGCATGAAAAGCGACGCCCCGAGTTCATCTTCGAGATCACGGATTCGTCGGCTGATGGAGGATTCCTGCACAGAAAGCGCGGCAGCAGCCTTGCGAAAACTCCCATAGTCGACGGCGGCAACAAAATATCGCAACTGGTTCAGCCGGACCGCAGATGTACCGGGTTTCCCCTCAACGACCTTTGTGAGGCTATCATCAGGCGAGGTCTGATTGTTCCCGATCACAGCCATGGTGCATCATCCGAAACAGCGTTCGGCTTCTGACGGGCACCCCGCCATCATCAACGCGAAAATCGATCTGTGTGCGTTCATCAGCTCTCCGCACATCCTCAAACTAAACGACGTTCAGTTACCGAATGCTGCTTCTTGACTTCCGTCCCGTCAACGAAAAAAGTAAATGTCGTTTAGTTTTCACGACAAGTTGCAACAGGCATCGGAATGGCCCGTCCCCGGAAAGAGCAAGAACTTGATATTGCTCGTCGTGCGATCGACGAAACGATCCGGCTGCTGTCAGAGCGTGGCGACCTCGACGTACCGTTGACTGCGGTCGCGCATGCCATCGGTTGCACAGCACCAGCGCTTTACGGCCATTTCCGGAACAAAAGCGCCTTGCTGCGCGCCGTTCGGGAAGAAGGGTTCAACCGGCTATACAGGGAAAAGCTGGCCATCTTCGAACAGATGCGCGGCAACCCATTCGGCTATTTGCGTGACGGGAGCTATGCCTATGTCCGCTTTGCCCTGGAAAACCCCACGCTATATCGGCTGATGTTCACACCGCCGCCGAGGCTCGGGGTCAGCGATGACCCGTGGTCGAGCGAAACCGGGAGCCAGATATTCAATCTGTTTCTGACGGGGCTTCGCTGCTCTCAGGAGGAAGGTTTTTTGCGCGGCATGGATCTGAGTCGCTACAGCTTCATGTTCTGGTCAACGGTACATGGTGCGGTAAGCCTCACCCTTCAGAACCGGGAAATGGATCAGCCCGCCAAATGGGACGCGACACGAGAGGCCGTCGATACGTTGATGGAAATCATCGCCGCGACGCACAATGGCACGCGCGGCACCTCATGAGCGAGATCTTCGGGCGCTGGCAAAGCCCCGATCTGTCGCAATGAACCGCTCCAGCATCGGCACAATCAGCCTGACAGGATCGGCAGCGGGCTGGCCGGTTTCGCGAGCCAGCACTTCGGCATAGGCGGCAAGATCGCGGTGCAGCGGCCCCGGCAGTTCCACCGCCACCTTCACGGGTTTGTCTTCGATGAGAGGCCCGAGCTTCAGCTTCGTCATGGTCAGTTCCTATAAGGTTCGAGTACGAGATCGCGGGTAACGATGACCCTGACCGGGTAGCCCGGCCGGATCGTCAGGGTCGGCGCGACCTGCAACTGGCGCTGGACGATCTGTTGCCCGGCCTGATTGATGGTATCCTGCGCTCCGTCGCGGATGGCGCGGATCAGACGATCCTCGTCGTCGGTCGCCAGTTCCGTGCCGATGCCGAGCACCGTGGACAGCCCCGCCGCCTTCATCAGATCCCACCAGTGGTAATCAACGCCATCTTCCAACCCGGCATAGCCGGAAGCGTCCGCACCGGGCTGACGCTCCAGCACGATGGAGCGGCCATTGGGCAGGATCAGGCGGTTCCAGACCAGCAGCACGCGGCGCTGACCGAACTGCACACCGGCGTCATACTGACCGATGATGCGCGTTCCCTGCGGGATTAGGAGCAGGCTGCCGGTCGGGCTGTCATAGACATTTTCCGTGACCTGCGCGGTGATCTGGCCGGGAAGGTCCGAGCGGATGCCGGTAATCATCGCCGCCGGGATTACGGCCCCTGCCTGAAGGATGTAGGGCGAGGCTGGCGCCATGATCCGATCCATGGCAACGGTCTGCCGTTCCACCGGCCCATTCAGAAATGCCGTGTGGCGGTCCTGTGTTGCGGGCTGGCCACCAAGGTCAAGGCCAGCAAGGCCCGGCATATTGGAGCCAGGCGTCGTCGCCACTCTTGGCCCGGACTGGAAGAACACTGTACTGAGACGCGCAGCTTCTTCTTCGGCAAGCCGGCGCTCTTCGGCAGGATCGCGGGCAGGCGTCGCCATGGCGGGCGGCGTGACGGGCTGACCCCGGTTCTGGGCATCCAGGATCGGGCCACCGAGATCGCCCGGCAATGCCGGCCCCAGGACCGGCCCGGTATAATCCTTCGGCAGACCCGCCAGTCCATCTGCCGTGGCGCGATTCTCGGTCGAATAGAGTTCTTCACCGTTTCCGCTCATGTCGCGGGTCTGGAGCGCATAGATCAGCGCCCCGCCGATGCCGAGGAGCGCAACAGCCCCGGCACCGGCCAGCATCTTGCGCGACAGGCGCGTGACGCGCGGCGGCTCGGCACGCAGACGCATCGGCGTTGGGTTGGTGGTAGCCTCTTCACTCATGACGGTTGCTCTCCGGCTTTAGCGGGCTGGGCAGCTTGCCTTTGCTCGATGCGAACGATCCTGACCGTCTGCTGCTGCTTGCCGCTACCAAGACGCAGCTCAGCCGCTCCGAACAGCCGATCGACGATCAAGATGTTCTGGTGAACACGGGAATTGACGATCTGGGTCTCGCCCTCGGAACCGATGACGAAAATCGGTGGCATCTCTCCCTGCACGATGCCGCGCGGGAAAACGACATAGACACGGCGGCCATCGTCGAAGACGGAAATCGGTCGCCATGGCGGCGTATCTCCGGTCAGCCCGTAACGATAGTTGCGTGCCGCCTCGACCGGGATGATGGGTGCTGCGGGAACCGTCTGGCGCTGACCGGCAGGCAGCGCCGGATAAGACCAGGATACGGACGGCATGTAGAGCGCCTCACGGGCGCGCAACTCGATCATGTAGGTGCGCCGATCGGTCGTCACTACGAGATTGGTTGAGATGTCGGATCGAGATGGTTTGACGAGAATATGGACCCGGCGCGACGTACCGCTCCCGCTCTCGGTATCGCCAATGATCCAGCGGGCGGTGTCTCCTGCCGCGATCGGTCCCGCGCCGGTCAGGCTTTCGCCCGGCTCCAGCGCAATATTGGTGATCTGGCCCGGTGCGGCATAAACCTGATAGAGCGCGCCTTCCGACCAGGGATAGATCTGGATGGCGTTATAGTAACCCTCGCGGCGCGGCTCGACGCGGGCGGCGGCATTGGCGTTCTCAACCCGGCCTGCCGGTGTTCCGGCAGCGGTTCCGCCGCGTGCGACCGTCCAGGCCGGCGGCGTGTGAAGCGGCCGAGGCCGGTCATCGGTGACAGCGGTCGGCACGACGGGCAACGCCGGCACATCGGCATCATAGCTGAACTGCGGCGTCTTGTTGGTGGCGCAGCCTGCCAGCATGGTGACCGAAAGCAACAAAGCTGCAAAGGCGGGTTTACGGAAAACCGGCAAGGCGGAATTGCGGGAAGACGCGATGGTCATTGGCTCATCTCCCGCGACCATGAAATTGCATTGACGTAGATGCCGAGCGGATTGGCGCGCAGACGCTCGGCATCGCGCGGCGTCTGGATCACGATGGTCAGGATCGCGGTCCAGCGCTCGGTCGTGGAAAGCTGCCCGTTCTCGTAGTGGCGCTCGGTCCAGGCGACTCGGAAGCTGTCGTTCGAGGCGCGGATGACGCTGGAAACCTCGACTGCGATCTGCTGGCGGCCGACACGGGTGAACGGATCATTGGCGCGGGCATAGCCGTTGAGCGCGGCCGCTCCCCTATCCGTGGTGAACTCATAGGCGCGCAGCCAGTTCTGGCGCACGATGATGGCATCCGCCGGGATCGAGCGCGTCTGCTCGATGAAACGGCCAAGATGGAAGGCGATCTGCGGATCGGTCGGACGGTAATCGGCGGTGGCTGCGGCGACGGTCTGGGCTTGGCCGAGATTATCGACCTGCACCACCCAGGGCACGACGGTCCCTCGCGCCGATTGCAGAACGAGCGCGGCAGCGAAGCCCGCCGAGAGGATCAGCGAGCCGAAGGCCATATAGCGCCAGTTCTTGGCCTGCACGCGAGCCGAGCCGATGCGCTCGTCCCAGACTTGTGCGGCTTTCTGGTAAGGCGTCTCGGGTTCGGGCGATTTGCCGTAATGGGTCGCTGGACGTCTGAAGATGTTCATGAGCGGTCACTTTCGGAGATGTTGACGGAAGAGCCGCCGCCGTGGCTGTCACCGGAGCGGACGGCATGGGCGGCCATGGTCGTGCCGTGATTGAGCGCCTGGCGGCGGTGCATCTGCTGCGCCCATGCAGGCGGGCCCCCCGCGGAGGCGGGTCCGGCAGCGTCGGCCACGCTCGCACCGCCAATGGTTCCCTGCGAGGACGATCCACCGGTGACGCCGAGCCCGGCGCGCGCGCCATCGGAGAAGCTGGATTTGACGCTTTCCGCTGCTTTCGAGGCCGTCCGTTTCAGAGGCGATGCGGCGGCGGAGCCTGCCGCGCGGGCAACACCGCCGAGGCCGGAGGCAACACCGGCAGCGCCTGACTGGCCGAGCGATCCGACACTATAGGCGGCGCTCGCCGCACCTGCGGCAGCAGCACCGCCACGGACAGCCGCAGCTCCACCCGACAGCGCCGCTGCCCCTCCCTTCGCGGCCATGCCTGCGGCAGCGCCGCCGGCAAGCATCATGCCGCCAGCTGCAAGGCCGGTTCCAACTGCTGCACCTGCGCCAAGCTGCGGGCCGCCAGAAACCAGACCGGAAGCGATGCCAGGACCGAAGATGCCGAGGCCGAGAAGGGAAAGGGCTGCCAGCACGATCGCCATGGCGTCGTCGATGGTCGGCGTTACGCCGCCGAAACCGGCCGTAAACTGCGAGAACAATGTCGAGCCGATGCCGATGATGACGGCGAGCACCAGCACCTTGATGCCGGAGGAAACGACATTGCCAAGAACGCGCTCGGCCATGAAGGCGGTCTTGCCGAAGAGGCCGAAGGGAATGAGGACAAAGCCTGCCAGCGTAGTCAGCTTGAACTCGATCAGCGTGACGAAGAGCTGCACGGCGAGAATGAAGAAGGCGAGCAGTACCAGCGCCCAGGCGAACATCAGGCAGGCGATCTGGATGAAGTTCTCGAAGAACGACCAATAGCCCATCATGTCCGAGATGGATTCGAGCAGCGGGCGACCGGCATCGAGGCCGGTCTGCGCCACCTTGCCGGGCCGCAGCAGATCGGCGGCGGAAAAGCTGGTGCCCGAACCTTTCAGGCCAAGACCTGCGAAGCTGTCGAAGATGATCTGGGCGAGATTGTTCCAGTTGCCGATCAGGTATGCGAAGACACCGACGAAGAGCGTCTTCTTGACCAGCCGGGCGATGATGTCGTCATCCGCACCCCAGGACCAGAACAGTGCCGCGAGCGTCACGTCGATGACGATCAGGGTGGTGGCGATGAAGGCGACCTCGCCACTGAGCAGGCCGAAGCCGCTATCGATGTAACTGGTGAAAACACCCAGAAAGTTGTCGATGACGCCGGTGCCGCCCATGGTTCACTGTCCCCCGTTCTGATGCGGAGCGGCGGGCACCGGCGTCCGGCCGAGGAACCGGTCGCGGTTCTCGGCCCAGGTGGCGAGGCAGCCGGGATCGTTCACGGCGGCCTCGCCTAACTGCTGGCAGTGGCGCAGGCTCTGGCGCAGCGGATCGCCAGGCGCCTGAAGCGCCGGGGCCGGACGGGGCTGCGCTGGTTCGTCCTCGCGTGTCATTTCGATCACCGTCGCGGTGATGGCGGTGGCCACGAATATGATCGCGCCCAGCCGGGCCAGCATCTTGCCGTCCATGTCGCGCCCCTCCTGTCCGGTCAGTTGTTGCCGTTGCCGAACATCCGGGCATTGCCGGGCTGGTAGCCCGATCCCGGCGTCAGAAAGCGCTCGCGCTGGATGCGGCCCTGTTCGGCGGCGGTGGCGCGTTCGGCTTCGATCAGGGCTTCGGAGCGACCATTGGCGGACATCAGCGCGATCAGGTCGGAAAGCTGCTGCGACTGGAGCGCGAGAAGCTGATTGCCCGCCTGCGTCGCCTGCAACGCGCCGGTCGCGTTCTGGCTCTGCCCGACCAGAGCGGACATCTCGGCGCGGTTGGTGTCGATATTTCCGACGACACCAGCCTGCACGCGCATGGCGTCCTGCAAGCCGCCGACCGTATTCTGCCAGCGGGACCGCGCATCGGCGACGAGCTGGGCGTCGGTCGCGGACAGCGAAACCTTGCCGTATTTCTGTTGGAACATCTGATCGACGTTCTGCACGTCGAAGGCAATGTTCTGCGCCTGGGCCAGAAGCTGCTGCGTGCGGCTCACGTTCTGCTGCAAAGTCTGGAGCGAGGAATATGGCAGACTGGCGAGATTCTTCGCCTGATTGATGAGCATCTGCGCTTCATTCTGAAGCGAGGTGATCTGGTGGTTGATCTGCTCCAGCGTGCGTGCGGCGGTCAGAAGGTTCTGCGCATAGTTGGTCGGATCATAGACGATGCGGCCGAAGCCAAAAGCGTGAGCGGGGCTTGCCAGCATGGGCGACAGTGCAACAGGCATGGCGAGCGTCAGCGCCAGCACGGATGCGCTGACATATCGGGAAACGGGGATACGGATCATGGCAGGGTCTCCTTTTCTTGGCTGTCATCTGGATGGATTTGATCTGGCGCGACCGACCGAGCGGGCTCTGTCCGTTCGACAAGATTGGTGAGGTTCGGGATCAGATCGACGGCCCATTCGACGCCGCGATCGCGCAGCCAGGCCGCGAGAAAACCGTCCTGCCCATGCTCGGCGACGAGTTCGGCGATACGGGTCTGATCGGATTTGGATGATGCGGCGCAGAGCGCGAGACCGACTTCGCTGAGGCCAAGCTCGAACAGGCGATTGCCGCGCCGCGATTGGCAGTAATAGTCCCGCTTGGGCATGGCCCGCGCGAGGATCTCGATTTGCCGGTCATTGAGGCCGAAGCGGCGGTAGATTGCCGTGATCTGCGGCTCGATGGCGCGTTCATTCGGGAGAAGCAGCCGCGTCGGGCAGCTTTCGATGATGGCGGGCGCGATATTGCTGCCGTCAATGTCCGAGAGCGACTGCGTGGCGAAGATGACGGAAGCGTTCTTCTTCCTGAGTGTCTTCAGCCATTCGCGAAGCTGATTGGCGAACCCCTCATCATCGAGCGCCAGCCAGCCTTCGTCGATGATGAGCAGGGTTGGCCGACCGTCGAGCCGGTCGCCGATCCGATGAAACAGATAGGACAGGACGGCAGACGCAGCCCCAGTGCCGACCAGCCCCTCGATCTCGAAGGCCTGTACATCGGCTGATCCGAGATGTTCGGCCTCGGCGTCGAGCAACCGGCCATAGGCGCCGCCAATGCAGTATGGGCGCAACGCCTGTTTCAGATCGTTGGATTGCAGCAGCACGGCAAGGCCGGTGATGGTCCGTTCCCCCGCCGGGGCGGATGCCAGCGATGTCAGTGCCGTCCAGATGTGCTCCTTCACCTCCGGCGTGATGGTCATGCCTTCACGCATCAGGATCGCGGCGATCCAGTCAGCGGCCCATGACCGCTCATAGGCATCATCGATCTGCGCCAGCGGTTGCAGGGAAACGGAAACCTCCGATCCCTCGGTCAACCCACCGCCGAGATCATGCCAGTCGCCACCCATGGCGAGCGCGGATGCCCGGATCGATCCCCCGAAATCGAAAGCGAAAATCTGGCTGCGATCATAGCGGCGAAATTGCAACGCCATCAGCGCCAGCAGCACGGACTTGCCCGCGCCGGTCGGGCCGACGACGAGGGTATGGCCCACGTCGCCGACATGAAGGGAAAGCCGGAACGGAGTCGAACCTTCGGTCTTGCCGTACAGCAAGGGGGGCGCTCCGAGATGTTCGTTCCGTTCCGGCCCCGCCCACACGGCCGATAGAGGGATCATGTGGGCGAGGTTGAGCGTCGAGATCGGCGGCTGCCGGACATTGGCGTAGGCATGTCCGGGGATCGAGCCTAGCCAGGCATCGACGGCATTGACGGTTTCCGGCATGGCCGTGAAGTCACGGCCCTGAATGATCTTCTCGACCAGACGCAGCTTCTCGTCGGCGATACGGGGGTCGGCGTCCCAGACGGTGACGGTTGCTGTGACATAGGCCATGTCGGCGACGTCAGCGCCCAGTTCCTGCAAGGCCATGTCGGCATCGAGCGCCTTGTTGGACGCATCGGTGTCCACCAGCGCCGATTGCTCGTTGGTCATTACCTCCTTGAGGATCGCGGCGATGGATTTTCTCTTGGCGAACCATTGACGGCGGATTTTGGTGAGGAGTTTCGTCGCGTCCGTCTTGTCCATCAGGATGGCGCGGGTGGACCAGCGATACGGGAACGCGAGCCGGTTCATCTCGTCGAGCAGGCCGGGCGTGGTCGCTGTCGGAAAGCCGATAATGGTCAGGACGCGCAGATGCTTGTCACCAAGGCGCGGTTCCAGACCGCCAGTCAGCGGCTGATCGGCCAGCAGCGCATCGAGGTGCATGGGCACTTCGGGCACGCGGACACGATGGCGGTTCGTGGAAATCGTGGAATGGAGATAGGTCAGCGTGCCCGCGTCATCGATCCAGTGGCATTCGGGCATGAAGCCGTCGAGCAGCGCCAGCACGCGGTCGGTGCGGTCGATGAAGCCGCGCATCAGCTCCCATGGATTGACGCCGGATTGCTCACGGCCCTCGTAGAGCCAGGTCTCGGCGCGAGCCGCATCTTCGGCGGGTGGCAGCCAGAGGAAGGTCAGGAAGTAACCTGACACGAAATGCGTGCCCGCTTCCTCGAAGGCAGCCTTACGCTCGGCATCGACCAGAGCGGAGGCCGGATCAGGAAATTGACTGCCGGGATAGGTCGCGGCTTCGCTTCGTTGTGCCTCAACAAAGATCGACCAGCCGGAGCCGAGGCGGCGCACGGCGTTGTTGATGCGTCCGGCGACCGCGACCAGTTCGGCGGCAACAGCGGAATCCAGATCCGGCCCGCGAAACTTCGCAGTCCTCTGGAAGCTGCCATCCTTGTTGAGCATGACGCCCGAGCCGACCAGCGCGGCCCAGGGCAGGAAATCCGCGAGGCGGGTGGCGGTACGGCGATATTCGGTGAGGTTCATCATGGGCGCGCCCTCACACCGACAGATGACCGGGTATGCGCAGATGCCTGCGGCCCACCTCGACAAAAAGCGGATCGCGTTTGGCAGCCCATACCGCGAGGAAATGTCCGACCGCCCAGATGGCGATGCCAACCAGCCAGAGACGAAGGCCGAGGCCGACGGCGCCGGCCAGCGTGCCGTTGACGATGGCAATCGAACGCGGTGCGCCGCCGAGCAGGATATGCTCGGTCAGCGCCCGGTGAACCGGGATGGAGAAGCCCGGCACCGCATCGAGCTGTTCAAACCCGCCCGCCATCAGATGAGCGCCCCGCCGCCGAACGAGAAGAACGACAGGAAGAAGCTCGACGCAGCGAAGGCGATGGACAGGCCGAAGACGATCTGGATCAGGCGGCGGAAGCCGCCGGAGGTATCGCCAAAGGCCAGCGCCAGGCCGGTGGCGATGATGACGATGACGGCGATGATCTTGGCGACAGGACCTTCTATCGACTGGAGGATCGACTGAAGCGGTGCCTCCCAGGGCATGGAGGAGCCGGAGGCGTGTGCGGCAGGCGCCAGCATCAGACTGATGGAAACAGTGGCAGCGGCGGTTGCCATGATGCGGCAGCCACGTGAAATCGTGCGGATCATGAAGGGTTCCTTTTCGAGGTGGTGGCCAAAGTGATGGGATGCGTGATGGCGTAGTCACCGTCCGGACCCAGCCCATCGACGCGGGCGAGTTCGACCAGGCGGCGGGACGATCCACGTCCGGCAAGAACGGCGACAAGGTCGATGGTTTCGGCGATCAGGGCGCGCGGGACGGTGATGACGGCTTCCTGGATGAGCTGTTCGAGGCGTCGCAGCGCGCCAATACCGGAACCGGCATGGATGGTGCCGATCCCGCCCGGATGGCCTGTGCCCCATGCTTTAAGGAGATCGAGGGCTTCGGAGCCGCGCACCTCGCCGACCGGGATGCGATCCGGGCGCAGGCGTAGCGACGAACGGACCAGGTCGGAGAGCGTCGCCACGCCATCCTTGGTGCGCATCGCGACCAGATTGGGCGCGGCGCATTGCAGTTCGCGCGTGTCTTCAATGATCACAACGCGGTCCGAAGTCTTGGCGACTTCTGCCAGCAGCGCGTTGGTCAGCGTGGTCTTGCCAGTCGAGGTGCCACCCGCGACGAGGATATTGGCGCGCGTGGCGACGTTCAGGCGCAGCACCTCGGCCTGAGGGCTGGTCATGATCCCGGCGTTTACATAGTCGTCGAGCGTAAACACCGCGACGGCGGGCTTGCGGATGGCAAAGGTCGGCGCCGTGACAACAGGCGGCAGCAGGCCCTCGAAGCGCTCTCCAGTCTCAGGCAGTTCGGCCGAGACCCGCGGACTTCGGGTATGAACTTCGACGCCAACATGATGGGCAACCAGCCTGACGATCCGCTCGCCATCAGCCGCCGACAGCCTCTCCCCCGTATCGGCCAGACCTTCGGAGAGCCGATCCACCCAGATGCGGCCATCGGGATTCAGCATCACCTCGACCACAGCTGGATCTTCCAGAAAGCGGGCAATCGATGCCCCGAGTGCGGTGCGCAGCATCCGCGCACCACGCGCAATCGTCTCGGGTTTCTGATGTGATGCGGTCATGGCGGCCCCGTTCATGGCGGGACGCGCAAAAGACGGACCCCGGATTGGGGTCGATTAAAAGAACCTGATTTAGGGCTGTTTCAACAGATGTTTACGCGCGTGCGGGGATCGGCGGCTGACGGCGGCAAATCGGATGGATCGAAAGTTCAGAGCTGGTTTCCATCCGCTTCGGACTGGCCTTGTGACGAAAGATCGTGAAGCGGATCCATATCCCGCGACAACTCTTTCAGGAATCTGTCGCCGGAAGCCAGGCGCTTGCCCAGCGTCTGCATGAAGCCTTCGAAGCGCTCGTTGCCCTTGATGCGCGCCGATTGTTTCGCGCTATCTGACAGCGGCGGCGTCATGGTGAGCCAGAATTGTACGAACAGCGAAAGCGTCTCGCCGAGGATGGCGATATCTTCGTCCAGCATATCGAACTGGCGGCCAAGCTTATCCAGGCGTCGCGACATTGCGGCTTCCAGCCGTTCGGTCGTGTCACCGGACAGGAAGGATGCTACCGCAGCCTCGATCACTGCGGATTTTGAAACATTGCGACGCAGCGCCAGACCCTCGACCTGCTTCAGCAGATCCGGGGAGAAGTAGACATTCATGCGGGTGCGACTCGTCATGCCTGTCTTCCTTCTCAAAGGTCGATACCGTCATTTGGGTCGAGTGACGCCTGCCGCGCGACCATGCGCATCCGCTGACGCATGGCACGGGCCTTGGCGGCATCGACGTCGGGCTCATCATCGAGAAAGTCGAACTCCTGCGATGGCGGCGGTGGTGGCGGGATGATTTCCTCATGCTCGGGAAGCTCCGGCTCACGCCGGATACCAGCATTGGCAGGATCGTCGTCGGACGTGTTCGACGCGGGTTCGTGGCCAGCCGCGGGCGCAACAACACGGCTCGCCCAGTCGTCTGGTGCCGATGTTGGCATTTTCACCGACTGCTTTTTTAGATCGGGCGGCGGCAACACCCGTTCCTGAAACCGGGCATCGGCATAGTAGCGCGCCTTGGCGGCGCGGATGGGCGGCACACCCGCTACCATGACGATCTCGTCGGTTGGCGGAAGCTGCATGATCTCGCCCGGTGTCAGGAGCGGCCGCGCCGTTTCCTGCCGTGAAACCATGAGATGCCCGAGCCAGGGCGCGAGGCGATGACCGGCATAGTTGGTGGAATCGCGCATTTCTGTCGCCGTGCCGAGCGCGTCGCTGATCCGCTTGGCGGTGCGTTCATCATTGGCAGCAAAGGCGACACGCACATGGCAGTTGTCGAGAATGGCGTTGTTCTGCCCATAGGCCCGTTCGATCTGGTTGAGCGACTGCGCAATCAGGAATGCTTTCAGGCCGTAGCCGGCCATGAAGGCCAGTGCCGATTCAAAGAAATCAAGCCGTCCGAGCGCGGGAAACTCGTCCAGCATCAACAGCAGGCGATGGCGCTTGCCGGAGGTTTCCAGTTCCTCGGTCAGCCGCCGCCCGACCTGATTGAGGATAAGGCGGATCAGCGGTTTTGTGCGATTGATGTCCGAGGGCGGTACGACGAGGTAGAGGCTGACAGGTTCTTTTGCTCCGACCAGGTCAGCAATGCGCCAGTCGCAGCGGGCCGTCACGCGGGCCACGACCGGATCCCGGTAGAGGCCGAGAAAGGACATCGCCGTGGACAGCACGCCGGAGCGTTCGTTCTCAGACTTGTTCAGCAGCTCGCGTGCCGACGAGGCGATGACGGGATGCACACCGGCTTCACCCAGATGCGGCGTGTCCATCATGGCGCGCAAGGTTGCCTCGACCGGTCGGCGGGGATCGGACAGAAAACTCGCGACGCCGGCCAGCGTCTTGTCCTTCTCGGCATAGAGGACATGCAGGATGGCGCCGACCAGTAGCGAATGGCTGGTCTTTTCCCAATGGTTACGCTTGTCGAGGCTGCCTTCGGGATCGACCAGAATGTCCGCGATGTTCTGCACATCGCGGACTTCCCATTCCCCCTGACGGACTTCCAGCAGCGGGTTGTAAGCTGCGGAATGCACATTGGTCGGATCGAACAGCAGGACGCGGCCATGGCAGGACCGGAAGCCTGCCGTCAGATTCCAGTTCTCCCCCTTGATGTCATGGACGATGGAGCTTCCCGGCCAGGTCAGCAGCGTCGGCACCACGAGACCGACCCCCTTGCCCGATCGGGTGGGCGCGAAGCAAAGGACATGCTCAGGTCCGTCATGTCGTAGATAGTCCTTGCTGTGTCTTCCCAGGACCACGCCATCGGGGCCGAGCAATCCGGCAGCATGGATTTCCTTGTCCTCGGCCCATCGGGCCGAACCATAGGTGGCGACGTTGCGCGCCTCGCGCGCCCGGATGATGGACATGAAGAAGGCGGCGGCGATAGCGAACAACGCCCCGGACGTGGCGATGAACGCGCCCTCGGTGAAAATACCAGGCGCATAGGCGTCGAAGGAAAACCACCACCAGAAGAAGGCCGGAGGATAATAGATCGGCCATCCCGCGACATCGAACCATGGAGTCCCGAGCTGGGGCTGAAAGCCAAGGCGAAAGGCCACCCATTGTGTCGAAGTCCAGACCATCACCAGGACAATGGTGAACACGACAATGATCTGGCCCCAGAGTATTCGGCCTCCACGCATATAAGCTCCAATCGACAAAAGAGTCGGAGCCGATCAGAGAATAGGCGTTTTCGAAAGTCGCAACAGGAAAGGCCGAGCCGCAGCGCTGCCGGATATCATCGGCGGCACATCGGACAGGTTCGCGCAAGAGTCGTCCAGATGTCGACATTTCCAGAACAATTCACGCGGCACCAGAGCAGCGAAGGCTCAGATCCCCAGCCCTCGTGTCCGTCCTAACTGCCAGGATACCGATCCACCCTGCACGACGCCCATCACCTCACGGCCGAGCTGGCGGTCGATGACCGGCCGCCATGGTACAAGGGTGAACTCGTGACTCTTTTCGATAATGGCGAACTTGCCGCTCGTGAGCTGCACGGTTCCGCTAAACTTGCCGCTGACATTTTCGCCATCGGCAGCCGCTCGGAACGGCAATCCCTTGCTCCCGGCCATTTCCGCACCGACGCGGGCCACTTCCCGTTCCCGCAGATGGGCGAGCAGGTTGCGCCGATAGAGAATGCGTCCATTCTGCTGCCGCGTTGCGTCGCCCTGTGCGATATGATGCTCACGGCGCTGGTCCATCGCCTCTCGCACCTGTTGCCCGAACCCTGCCGGCGTAATATCCGAGGCGTCCGACGTAACCAGTCGCCGGTCCAGCCAGGTCGCACCATCGGCGCCGATCTGCTTTTCCAGGTCGAAGGTCGAGACGACACGAATGCTGGCCTGCCGGTTGCGACCGGCATCATAGGCGGTGGCGCGGCTCTCGAAGTCTTCGGGGATGCGCCACTGGTCGGCGTCGATCCGCTCGGCAATCCCGGCCCGGCGTAGCGACTCCAATCGCCGGACATGGGCATCGACATAGCCCTCATAGTCACCACCCGGCACACGCCCCTCGAACTTCGCCTGTTCGAGGTGGCGGCTCGGGCGATAAATGCCATTCTCCGAGATCGCAGCGATGGTGCGATCGGATGGGCGCTGTGCTGTATCGGCGGGACCGACCTCGATGATGCTGCCAATCCGGGCGTCTTCGACACGGGCCGGATCGATGCCGGGAAGATGGTGCGTGCGCCCGTCGATCCCGTCGACCACGAGGGTCAGCTTTTCACCCATCTCATCGGTCAGATATTTGTCGACGACGCGGCCGGTGATGGGTGCCGCGGGTGCGGCATCGTGAAGCTGGAAGGTCATCGGATCACGTTCCTGCCCATCGGCCTTCAGCGCCTCTTGCATGTTGCGGATGATGTCACCGCGCTCACCGAGTTCACGCAGCGCTGGTTCCATCTTCGCGCCAAGCTCCCAGACGCCGGGTGCATGTTCCGTTGCCAGCCCCATCTTTTCCAGTTTGGCGAGACGGCGCAGGCGAAGCGTGCGGTTGAACTGGCGGCGCGTGTCGTCGGGCTCATGGCGCAGATCGAGGATCCGTTCATCGGCCTCTTCGGTCATTGCCCGGTCGATCCGGGTGAAGCGGTCCTGGTCGATTTCGGCAGTCAACTTGCGGCTCTGCTCGATCTCGGTGGCGGGTCCAAGTTCCAGCGTGACCAGTTCGCTGGCCCGCTCACGAGTACCATTTGCGAGATAGTCGCCATTGATGACCAGGTTCTCGCCCAGATCGTCCTTGCCCCGAACGATGATATGGGCATGGGGATGGCCGGTATTGTGGTGATTGACCGCCACCCAATCGAGCTTCGTGCCAAGATCGCCCTCAATGCGGCTCATCAGATCGCGGGTGTGCTCGGTGAGATCGGAAAGATCGGTGGCATCTTCCGGCGAGACGATGAAGCGGAACTGGTGGCGATCATCCTTGCCGCGGTCAAGAAACGCATCTCCATCGGCGCGGTCCTCGTTCGCCGAATAAAGCTGGCCGCGCTCGCCATCACGCGATGTCCCGTCTCGCTGGATATAGCGCAGATGGGCAGCCCCTTTGCCATTCTTTCCCGCGCCTTGGACATAACGGGTTTTGACGACGACGCGGCGCGCTCCGGCCGTACTGTGACGCCAGCCGCCCGACAGGGTTCGGGCGCGGACAAAGGCCGCACCACGACCACGCTTGACGCCCGGACCTTTGCCAGCCTGCGACGCCTTCCCGCTCTTTCCGGCAGAACCAGATGAAGACGACGAGGATGTCCGTGATGCGAATGAAGATGATCTGCCGGGGCTGTTGCTATGCTGACGCGCCAGCTTCTTCGCCTGCGTCAGAAAGCTCTTCGCCTTGCCCGCCTTCGGCACGTCCGACCTGATGCGGCCAGGCTTCGGGCGAAAGCGGTTCTCGTCGTCGGCGCTCATGAGCGCATCCCATGCCGTGTAGGCACGCAAACGACATATATTCGGCTATAGTGCCGGTCAAAACCCAGCGAAGCCAAGGCTTTGCGCCAAATCGCGGCACGCGAAACCCAAAAGCATGGTGCCGTGCGCCGCGTCCCAAAACAGTGTGCAGACAAGGGCTTGCCCAGAAACCGCCCCGACAGGGTGCCGGTTTCCTTTATCTTGCCCTCCGCCTTTCCTTCCCTTTTTGCCCTTCCCGCCGGGAATGCTGCCAGGCGCCCCCAAGCCTGACTGCACACCGGAAATGGACCGAACGAGCGCGAAAACGCCATGCTCATGGCTTGTCGCCATCGCCCGCAAGGGCCACGAATATGCCGCTGTCCTGCGGTTCCTGAACGGCGGGATCGCGCAGAGAAACGGTTGCGTGGATGTCGCCCGACGGCTGATTTGCCGCCGCTGAAATGCCGCCGGATTGCGCAACGAAGAGCGGGGCTTCGCGCCAATCCGGTGGTGGTGGCGGCACGATTGTCGGCACATCGGGCGCAGTCGCATGCCCAAGAAGCGGCGCGAGCGTGGCGACATAGGCGCGCGTTTCTGCGGGCAAAACGCGGCCCGTCGCCAGATGCTCGTCATAGCGACCGGGACCGGCATTGTAGGCGGCAAGCATGGCCGCAACATTTCCGTAGCGGTTCCACATCTCGCGCAGATACGCCGTGCCTGCGAGGATGTTATCGCGCGGATCGTAAGGGTCGCGCCCGAGACCATGGCGGCGGCGCAGGCCCGCCCAGGTATCGGGCATGACCTGCATCAGTCCCATCGCGCCCGCCGATGAAATTGCGCGCACATCGCCCGCGCTTTCCACACGCAGCACGGCCCGAATCCAGTGCTCTGGAATGCTGAAACGCTGTGACGCCTCTGCAATGAAAGCAGCATGGGGATGCGCGGTAACAGGCGCGGGTTGCGGCGTGACCTGCGCCATGGCCGGCATCGAGCCGCTGCCAGCCGACAGAAGGGCCGTGAAGAGAAGCAGGGCGCGGGATCGCATGATCTCAGTCCCGATCTTCGCGGGGTCGCGGGCGGCTCCAGTGCAGTGACCATGACGAGCCGGTGTCGTCATCGCGGAACAGGTTGGCGCGGATCGGCTGCGACAAGGCGGGATCGTCAAGCAGTACCGAGAGATATTCGCCAGCCTTTTCGCCGGTGCGTTTCCATGCAGCACCGACCTCCGGCCCGTCATGTTCAATGAAATGGACGCGATAGTCCGGCGCATTCTCCGCATCGGAATGTTCGGCGGGCACGATGACGAGATCGCGCTTCATGGTGAGCGTGACGAGCTGACCGGCGAAGCCGGATGCGTCACGCGCGAATTGACCGATCTGTGGCATGGTATGTCTCCTGTGTTGGTGGATTTGGCGTGAGTTCAATGCGTGACCGCCCGCCATTCGTAGCGGCCATCGCCTTCCTCATCGGTCCAGAGCGGAAGCGCCCGGCCGATGACGGAACTGGCGGGAACAGGTCCGAAGTAACGGCCGTCGAGGCTGTCCCGGATGTCCCAATTCATGAGGAAGAGTTCACCGTCGCCGATGATGCGGCAGCCCTGCCAGACCGGCAGATCGCGGCCCATGCGGTCGCGCTCCAGCGCGTCCCCCATCTCGACATTATCGACGGCAATGGTCGCACCGTGGCGGCAGACGCGCTGTCCCGGCAGGCCGAGGACACGCTTCAGCAGCGGCACGCCGCGCCCGATATAGCCGCGCTCAACCATGAACCGCTCCAGCGGTTCAGGCGGCATGATGGCGACGAGTTCGGGAATTTCGAGCGCATCGGCGGGAGCAACCGTGTAGAGGCCGATGGGCGCGCTGGCGGTCGCATTCCAGATCAGCCGGGTTGGCAGATCGGCGACAGTCGTGACGACAAGCGTGCCAACGGCTATCATTGTCACGGCGAGGATAAGACGGCGGCTCATGGTGCAATCCTCCGGCGGCTGACCCATGCGGCATGGCGCTCCGGGGTGTAGGGGTTGGGTTCCTGGCCGGCACTCAAACGGTTGTGGACGTGCCGCCAATGATCCGGCGCAACATCCGCCGGATCGACGCCAAGTGCGTCCACGGCATCAATCAGGGCCAGCACCCGCTGGACTTGTCGCCAGCCGTCGATACGCAGCAGGATCTCGCCGCCAGGACGAACGAAGGGCACGGTCTGGTACGGTTCGCCACGCCCGACAGCGCGCAGGATGTCGAGCCGCGAAACGATGGTGCCGTAATCGTTGGAGGCCCAACGGACGAAGGCGAAGATGCTTTCGGGCGCAAAACCGATCAGACTGCGGCGGCGGTCGATGAGCTGCTCAAAGCTCTTGCGGCCAAAGCGTATCCAGCGCTCGACCTTCTTCTTCTGGAAGGTCAGTTCGACCAATGTGGTGAACGGTGCAGGCCCGTCCGCCTGCGGATGTTCATGCGCAGCGCGCACGGTTTTGCCGGTCATGGCTGATCTCCTTCGATGGGTGGAAACTCGCGGACCAGCAGCTCGCGCAGCATCACGGCGACGGTGACACCGCGCCGGAAAGCGGCAACCTTGATGCGCCCGCGCAGTTCGGGCGTAATGTCGATGGTCAGGCGGGCGGTGAACGCCTCCGTCGCCGACTTGCCGGTTGTCGGCGCATCGGCAGCTCTGACCCAGCTATCGGGATTGCCCGGACGCGATGCGAAGCCGGATTTGACGGGCGGACGGGTCATGGCACGATCCTCCCGATACCCAGGCCATCGATCTCGGCCACCAGCGCTGTGACTTCCCGTGCGGCCCGATCGCCGCCATCGGTCTCCGATACCAGCCGTCCGGTCTGTGCGGTTTCGGCGAAGGCGACACGCTGGCCGATCGTCGTGGCCAGCAAGGGCGGATCATGGTCAGCCAGTGTCTCGGCCGTTTCGCGAGCGATCACGGTGCGCGCCCCACATCGGTTCAGCAGAAAGCGGGCGGCAAGCTCGGGACGATAGATGCGTGCTTCGTTCAGAAGCGCCAGCATCTCGGCCGAGGCCCAGCCGTCGAAGGGCGATGGCTGCACCGGGATCAGCACCAGATCGGCTGCCAGCAGCGCAGAGCGCATCAGACCGGCGACACGGGGCGGACCATCGATGACAACATGATCGGCGTCACGCGCCAGCTCCGGCGCTTCCCTGTGCAGCGTATCGCGGGCAAGGCCAATAACGGTGAATAGCCTCGGCAGCCCCTCATGGCTGCGCCGCTGCGACCAGTCGAGTGCGGAGCCTTGCGGATCGGCATCGATCAGGATGACGCGCTTGCCTTGCGCAGCCCAGACTCCGGCGAGATGCAGCGCCAGCGTGCTCTTGCCCACGCCGCCTTTCTGATTGAGGAGCGCGACGATCATCGCCGCCCCCCAGGCTTGCCACGAGGAAGTTCAGGCGTGTTCGCTGGCGCGATCGTTCCTGGGTTTGCGTGTGTCAGCTTGCCTTTGCGGACACCCGATTTCAGCGTCGCGCCAGCCTTCGCGATGAGCTTTTCCACATCGCGCCGCCGCTCTTCAAAGTTAGATTCTGTGTTAGACTCTAAGTTAAGGGCGCGATTTTCGCTTTTGTTACCGAAGGATAAGCGGTGTTTGGGTTCCCGATAGCACGAGCCGCCGGTTCCTGATGGCACGATAGTCGGGGTTCCCGATAGCACGAGGCTATCCACAGGTTTTCCACAGGCCGAAACAGGCTCGAAAGCGAGCAGCATCCGGCCGCCGGTTTCGACCTCGACGAACAGGGTGTAGCCGGGCAGTGGCTGGCGGCGGATAATGTCGCGCAGCTCGAAGGCGAAGCGCTTGAACGGCGACAGACTTCCCGATTTCTGGTGCAGGTGACGGAAGTCGAACCGCCAACCGTTTTTCTGCCGCCCACCATGCTTGCGCACCAGGCGATAGAGCCAGCGATCCAGCCCGCCGGTCAGATTGAAATAGGCCCGGTCGATGGTGAGGATCAGGGCGTCATCCAGAACCGCACTGTAGAACCAGTCGGGCACGATCATCTCGATGCCGTCCGGGCGGCCATTGGCATCGGTCCGCTCATGCCATTCGTTGATCCACGAAAAGCGATGCCGCCGTCCGTTCGCGCGCTGGCGGATCGAGGTCGCAACCGTGGTCGATTGCAAGCGGTCCAGCGCCGCTTTCAGACGCTGATAGTCCCTCAGGGAGGTTCCGCGCCCCGTGAACGTCAGGATCTCATAGGGCGTTGCCGCCATCAGGCGCGAAGTGCGCAGACCGGCGTCCCGCGCTTCAACAATCTGACTGGCCGCCCAGATCAGAATATCGGCATCCCAGATCGTCGCCATACCGTGATCGGGAACAGCTTCGACACGGATCGAGACGTCACCCAGGGCAAAGTCAATCGGGCGGATACGGTGCGATTTGGAAAGGGAAAAGAAAGGATAGGCCATGAGATCCTGCGCGTCTCGTGGAGCGAATTCACCGGGAAGTGCCCGAAACAGATCGAGTTGTCCGCGTTCCGAGGCGGATGGATGCGGGGGTGCCATCAGGGGCTGACAGCCACGTTCAGCGCGTGATGCGCTTGGGTGAGGTGAACGCTGTCGGCGGCAGAGGTTTCGCCGGGAGAACCTGTCCACGCGGGTCCGACGTGGAGGTGACCGATCCGCGCGCAACCCAGGCTGCGAGATCCTCGACCGAATAGACAACGCGGCCGCCGAGCTTGTGATAGGCAGGTCCCGTTCCGTAGGTTCTGTGCTTTTCCAGCGTGCGCGCGGACAGACTGAGGAAATCGGCGGCTTCCTTGGTGCGCAGGTAGCGTGGCGGCAAGGCGGCGAGATCAGGTCGCATGGGGTGGCCTCCGTGGTTGTGCAGGATGCCGCTGACGATCAACGGCATGACATGCGCACGGTGGCGAAGGCGCGGCGGCATGGGGGATGAGGAAGATCGAAGGGATAAAATCCTCACCCTCGATCAGACGTCAGTGTCAGGGTTTGCGACGATGGCGCAAAAGATCCTGATAACCGCCGTCGATCAGCGCGGCAGCAGATCGGACAAGGGCGATGACAGAGGCGCGCAAAGCCGATGTCTTCCACGGTTCGGCCCGAACGCGCGCCTCTCCGTAGATGGCGATGGCAATCTCACGATAGGTCGCGTGGTTGGCGTTTCCGTCGGCGGCTTGCATCATCAGGCGGAACCGTCGGCGCTGATACGGCGTCATCCTGGGGTCGCGGCGCGCGGGTTTCCCGGCCAAGATGTGCCAGAGCCTGAGAATGGCTTCGAGCCGATCCGGCAGATTTTCGTCAAGTGGCAGGATGATCGCCGGCTGCGAATTGGCATCGGTGTCGGCGAGGATCAGATATTGAACGCCGTCTCTGGCATCACAGACACCATATGTCCCCTCTGGTCCGCAGATGGCATCAGCAAAATCGACCGATAAGGCGGACGGAGAAGGCGGAAGAAAATCGGGCGCTGCCCCGAGCATCAGCATGTCCGGATTGGCAACAGGCGACCAGATGACCGGTTGGTCGAGCGCGGAAAAGCCGGGGTCTGCCGGGAAATCGCAACCCCCAGCGATTTTGGACGTCATCCGCAAAGGGAAGATGCCCGGCGCCTTGCGCTACAAGATCATCGAAACTGGCCTGATAGGAGGCGTTACGGCGCAGGCATTCCCAGGCGACACCCTCAACGGGCAGCGCATCGAAGAATTCATACTGGTCTTGGTCTCGCCAGCGGGATGTATCCGGCTTCATTGCTCCGCTCCTGGTTGAAACTGCACAGGTGGAGCGTGAAAGAATTGCGGCGCCTCTACCGAGATGGAAGCCGGAACGAAGACATGGGGTGATGCTCTCAGGGCATCACTGGTGCGACGGCGGCGAGGTCAGGTCCGATCTGTCGGATGACGCAGCAGTTGACGATAGCCGCTCTGTGTCATCCAGCGCGCCCGTGCCAGATGGCTGTCATGGACCTGCCGGGCGCGTTCAGGTTCCCGAACAGGGTCAATTCCGAACAGCACATTGACGGCTTCGGCCCATTCCGCCCCATCATCGGCGGCATCGAGCAACCGCATATAGAGCTTGATATGTGCGCGATCATATTCGGTCAGCTCGCCGCTAACAGGTGCAATATCGTCGAAGGGGGGAAGCGGAGATGTCATGTCGCGGGTCGCCACAGAGCACAGGCCGCCGCAGCGGATTGATGATGCTGCCCGCGCCGGTCAGGCGTCATGGATCTGTCGGTGTCTCTTCTCGTCTTCCCCATCAACCAGCAATACTCCTTGCCCGCGATCCGTGGACAGGAGAACAATCCCTGCTGCTTCAAGCGCCCGGCGCACCTGATCCCGCGTTGTCTCATACACCTCGAGCCGGTTCTCGGACTCAAGGCGTTTCAGGGCAGTCAGCGATATTCGGGCCTTGTCAGCGAGCGTCTCCTGCGTCCAACCCAGCAACGCGCGTGCGGCCCGCGACTGTCGAGCGGTGATCATGCATGATCACCTCCCATCGCGACCGGCGCGCATTCCAGAACTACGGCTATTTTAGTCGCCTTCGCCCGATACGCCATACGAAATCGTCGAATCTGGCCAGGGCGTTATTTGCACGGCTGAGCATACAGCCCGACTGATTCGCCTGCATGCCGCAATTGCAGCACTTATGCTGGCCGTAGTGCCGACCAGCATAAGATGATCTCCAAACGCTCCATGGGAAATGATTGTGATACGTTTGGAGATCATTTTCGTTGCATTCTATACTGAGTGTGATACCTATCCAGATCAATACATCAGGAATGATCCGTAAAGGCATCACATGAAGGCGGAAGCAGAAACACTGGGGCTGATCGGCGACCATTTTCGCCGCGCGCGTCTTGCAGCGGGGCTGACCCAGGAGCAAGTGGCCGATCTTGCCGGCATTTCGCGCCCGCGCTACCGCGACATCGAGACGGGAGCAGCGGCTGCGCGCACCACGACATTGATCAACATTGCCAGAGCGCTTGGGCTGGAAATGATGCTGGTCCCGCAGGCAATGGTGCCGGCCATCGAAGCGCTTTTGCGCCCCGATGCCGAGGACGATCATCCCGCCTTCAGCCCACAACCGGAGAGCGACGATGACAGCCGCCCGTACCGCTGAGACGATTACCTCGCTGGACGTGTTCCTAAACAGTGCGAAGGTTGGCACGATCGTCAGGACGCCGGGGGATTTCAACGCCTTCAGCCTTGATCCGGCTTATCGCGCGACCGGCGGTATTCCGGTTCTGAGCCTGTCCCTGCGCGCGGCATCAGGGGGCCTGCGCAAGGATCCGCGACCTGTCGCAGGTAGCCTGCCGCCCTTCTTTGCCAACCTGCTGCCCGAAGACCGGCTACGCGAGGCGATGGAAAAGCACCATGCGGGCAATGTGCGGCCGGGGAATGATTTCGATCTCCTGGCAGCTCTGGGCGCGGATCTGCCGGGTGCCGTTCGGGTGCTGCCCAGTGACGGTCAACCCGGCATCGGGGCGGTGCCATCCCAAGGGCGGCCCAAGGCCCGCTTCTCGCTGGCAGGCGTGCAGATGAAGCTCTCGGTGATGAAGAACACGGGCAAGGGCGGTGGACTGACCTTGCCGCTTGGGGATGACGAGGGCCAGTATATTGCGAAATTCCCATCGACCGCCTTTCCGGGCGTTTCGGAAAACGAGTTCGCGAACCTCGCGCTTGCCGAAGCAATCGGCATGGACGTGCCCGAGCGCGAACTGGTCAGCCGGGACCAGTTCGAGGGGATTCCCGAAGAGTTCGAAACACTTGCCGAGGGGCTGGTCCTGCTCGTGCGGCGTTTTGATCGCGGGGCAGACGGGCAGCGCATCCATATCGAGGATTTCGCGCAGGTTTTCGGCCTGTACCCGGCGCGCAAATATGATGGCGCCGCCTCCCACGACATCGCCTCTGTGCTGAATGTTGCGATCTCGCCGTTCACCGCGCTGGAGTTTGTCCGGCGGCTGACCTTCTCGGTGGTCATGGGCAATGGCGACATGCACCTCAAGAACTGGTCACTGATCTATCCGGGCGACGGCGACACGCCCGCTCTTGCACCGATCTACGACATGCTTTCGACCGTTCCCTATATTCCGGCAGATGGGCTGGCGCTGTCTCTGGGCGGCGAGCGAGCCTTCAAGGGCCTGGCTCCGGCCCGCTGGAAGACGTTTGCCAATCGGGCAAGGCTTCCCGAGCCAGCCGTGCTCAAGGCCGTTGTCGAGACGGTGCGGCGGATTGATGCGAAATGGTGGACACTGCCGGAACGCGAGGCGGTCCCCCCGCTCGTGCTGGAACGGATCGACGCCCATGTGAAAACCATGATCCCGATCCTGACCGGCTGAGCAGTTCCAGCCCGGACAGGTCACCGGGCCTGGCGGCTTTCCCGCGGGCACGGGAAAGGCCCCGACCTAGCGGTCGGAGCCTTTGTTCCGCGCCTCAGTCGCCGCGGCGACCGTTGGGGCGGGACCAGATGAGGGAGAAGGTTTCGCCTTCTTCGTCATCGAAGAGGTTGGCGTAGATCGGGGCGTTGAAGCTCGGATCGTCCAGCTTGAGGCCCAGATAGTCGCGGCCCTCGTTGGAGCGCTTGGACCAGGCGGCGCCGATTTCGGCGCGGCCGACCAGGACCCGGTGGCTGGGGGCGTTCTCGCCGGTGGCGCGCAGGTCGGGGATGATGCGCACGCCCTTGGCCTGGACGCTGAGGGTGACAATGTCGCCGGTGAATTCGTTCGATCCGGTCTTCTTGAAGGTGCCGATGGTTGCCATTTTAAGTCTCCGTTTTCCGTTTCCGAGCCCGCACCATTGCGGCCTCTATGGCGATCGACCGGCCGGAGACGAACGCTGGCGCACCCCAAAGGGGCTGGACAGCACAGGAGAAACTTTCTTGTTCCGCGCGGAATGTCGGCTTTGCCGGCAGGGGAAGAAAGTTGTGACGACGCTGTTGCGCTAAAGCGGTCGAAGCGCATCGCGCTGCTCTTCGGCCAGATCAGGCCATTGAAGAGGCCGTTTGGAGCGGTCGAGACACGGGGGCTGAACGGAGACGTGGCAACCTTGAGGCTCCATCAGGATGACCTGACCGGCAACACCGGCCTTTCCTGTCACCCTGCGTCTCAGATCATGCGCATCTCTGCTTCCGGCCTGTTCCACCGGCATGCCACCACACGCGGGTTCCCGTCAGTTTGCACGCGCTGGTGCCGACCGTCCTGCGCTCCTATGGGCCGCGTCTGTGCCCCAGGTTGATCCGGTGATTGGCCGCTGTCTGTCACCATTTTCCTGACGAAGACGGAAGACGATCCGCATCCGCTTCTGGTCCCCATCAACGGATCATTGCGGTTCAGGTTCGTGCAAAGCCGCCGTCCGCGTGGTCGGTTGCCGCCATGCCCGCAACGCGCAGGAACGCCGTCACGCCCACCGCAACCGCTCCGCTCACCGAGAAGATGAGTTGCCATGTCTCCGAGGGCATCATGTGCTTGACAATACCGAGCGTGGCGTAAAACCCGGCCATTCCCGCCGGAGCGACGAAGGCCAGAGCAATCAGCAGACGCGCCCAGATCGGGCGGATCAGCATGAGCAGGCCCTGACCAACAGCCAGCGTCAGACCGGCGGCGAGAAGACCAACGACGATGCCGCCGAGCCAGCCAGCCCCAGTATCATAGGCCCAGGCGCCTGCATTCAGGCCAATAAAGAACGGCAAAGCGAATACGGCGAGATTGAACAGCAGCCAGCACATGGTGCCGATGGCTGCGATGGAAACGAGGATTCCGAGAACGATCATGGTGGTGCCTCCGTGCAAAAGGTTGGACGGTTGCGCCTTCCACCACCACCACGGCGCAGCCACAGAATAGCAGCGTTTCTCTCACCGGGCGAGATGAGATAGTTTGTAAGGTCAAGCCTCTCTGTAAACTCGCCGCTTGAACAAGAAAGCTGATGCGTCTGGTAGACCAGTATCGGCTCTACCTCTACGGTGGCTATATTGTTGGGTGGAAGGCTGCGGGTTAAAGTCTATGGCAGAAATCGATTGGTCAGATCGAGCATTTTACGACGATGGCGAATGGGTAAGCTGGTCAGACATCGATGAGCAGCTTCGTCACAAGGAGTGGGGAGCGAAGTATCCAAACGCCATCCGATCAATGATCCCGTATTTTGAGGACCTGATCTCACTCGCTGAGAGCTACCATCTGGAGACTGGCCTGCATTTGTCCGTGTATGGCGACATCGGTGAATTGTTCGGTGCCATTACCTACGGCATCAAGTTGAACAAGACCTACGCGCAGGGCTCGGATGGCAGGCTCGAAAACGATCACGTCGAGATCAAAACCATCACGCCTTTCAAGAGTAAGGATGTGGTGATGGTGGATACATCCAGGCATTTCAGCAAGTTGCTCGTGGTCAAAATAAATGCGGAGTTCCAGGTCTCCGGGCGAATGGTCAGCCGCAAGCAATTGCCAAAGCGCTCAGGCCGCTATCTCCGCATTCGCTGGGAGGACCTGGCGCTCTTGCAGTAGTGCGCAATGGCATTATGCCGAGCCGGCAGCGCTCACGCGCTGCCGGCCTCGAAGCGATAGACCGGGATGCCCATCTTGCGGGCCTTATCGGCCAGGTTGTCCTGAATGCCCGTGCCGGGGAAGATGATGACCCCGATCGGCATGATGCCGAGCATCTGGTCGTTGCGCTTGAAGGGTGCTGCCTTGGCGTGCTTTGCCCAGTCGGGTTTGAAGGCGACCTGTGCGACCTTGCGGTTATTGGCCCAGGTGGCCGCGATGCGTTCCGCGCCCTTGGGCGATCCGCCGTGCATCAGCACCATGTCCGGGTGCTTGGCGTGGACCTGATCGAGCTTGGCCCAGATTGTCCGGTGATCGGTGGTGTCACCGCCCGAGAAGGCGATCTTTGGTCCGGCGGGTAGTAGCACTTCGTTGTCGGCCCGGCGTTTTGCGGCGATGAAGTCGCGGCTGTCGATCATGGCCGAGGTCATCTGGCGATGGTTGACGCGTGAACCGGAGCGTTGCGACCAGGGCATTCCGGTGGTGCGCAGATAGATGTCGGCGGCGGTATCGCGGAAGGTTTCCATGCTGTCGCGGCGCTCGATCAGGCTTTGGCCCGCGCCGATCAGGGTTTCGAGTTGGACGGATTTGACCTCGCTGCCGTCCTGTTCACGCTGAAGGCGCTTCTGTGCCTGCTCGTTATCGTCGAGTTTGGTCTCGATCCGCTCGACAGCGCGGTGGAAGGTGTTGACGGTGGACCACAGGATCTCGTCGAGGTCGAAATCGAGGCTGGTGTCGGCCATGGTGGAAATCAGGGCGTCGAAGATGTCGGAGACTGCGCCCTGGATGACGTGATCTTCGGGTGTGATCCGGGGGTCGGCCTCGTCTTCGGAGGGGCGGTAGCCGTAGAGTTCGAGTTCTTCGATGGCGTGACCGGTCGGGGACGTGCTGTGATCGGGTTCGAAATCGTCGTGCGCGTACATGGGATGCTTCCGTCAGTTGGACCGCGACCGTCGCGGCCTGCATGGCGACGAAAGCTCACGGGCGCTCCGGTCTGGCAGCGCGAGCCTCTGGCGAGGGCCTTGATGGCAAAGCCCGGCTGATTTGTTTCGCGCTGTAAAGGCGGGCTTGCCCGCCGACGGAAATCAGTCGGGCGCCGCCATTGCCTGACCGGAGCGTTTGTGGGCCGATCGCCCTCTTAGAAGGCCAAGGCGCGGTCCTCTGCTGATGACAGGATGCAGCCTATGCGCATGACAGGATCGGAATGGCCCGATCACGGCCCCGTACCGGCTATGCGATTGAAGCCATGAAGCGGCTGACATCCTCGGGAGTGATTTGCACCCGGATCGCTGCCCGAACGGCATCCAGCCCGTAAGTTGCGAGATCTTCGTTGAAGTCCCCCATCATGGGCGAGAGCGTGATGGCCTCGATCCCGACCTCGTGCGCCCGGTCCACCAGGCTATCGCGGGCGCTGTCACCTGCCGGATCGTTGTCGCGGACGATATAGAGCCTGCGCAGGTGCGGCGGGAACAGGATGGCAGCGAGGTGTCCGGCCGAGAGCGCGGAAACCATCGGCATGGTGGGCAGAGCCTGACGCAGCGACAGGATGGTTTCGATACCTTCCCCTGCTGCCATGACCTCCTGCGCATCACCGAAACGAGCCGCATGTCCGAGCAGGTCGCCCATTGCCTTCCTCGGCGGATAGACAGGTGCCTTGCCGGAACCGTCCGGGGCCAGCCATGTGCGGTGTGCGCCGGTGATCCTGCCATCGAGGTCGGTGACGGCAGCGATCATGGCGGGCCATGTTTCGGTCGGGCCATCGTCCTCGGGCCGCCAGTAGCAATTGGGATGGAAGCGCAGATTTGCGGTCTGGCGTAAATCCGCAATGCCGCGTCCGCGTAAATACGCTTCTGCGATACTGCCGATCAGCGGCTGTGTCATGCGCCAAAGGCGGCGTGCGGCCTCGGATGATCCCGATGGTGCTGGCGTTCGGGACGGACGGGATGGCGGCTGCGGTTCAGGATGCGGCAGGCTGAGGAAACGCCGGGCTTCTTCGGCAACGTCTGCGAAGTCGATCAGACCGAGCGAGTCCCGGATCACGTCCAGCAGATCGCCATATTCACCCGTGGCCGAGTCCTGCCATTTACCGGCAATGCCTTTCACGCTGTCGTGCAGCCGGACGAACATGGAACGGCCAGCCGTGTTCCGGACATCGCCAACCTGCCAGTAGTTGCCCTGTTTGCGACCATTCGAAAGATAGTGACGGCACACCGCCTCGGCCTGTCGGCCGAGACGCTGCGCCAGTTCGGAAGCGTTGAGACGCGCCATTATGCGGCCTCCCGCTCACCGATGTGTTCAACCGGGAAGCGGTCAAGCAGTTTGCCTGTGATCGCCGGCCCCGTTGCATCGACAGGCACGAAGAAGCGCAGTTTCCACGAGATGATCTCGCTGAAGAGGCCATAGGCTCGCAGCCGGTCGCGCATCGCGTCAGTAAAGCCGGTCAGTTCGATCCGGTTGGCGCCCATGACCCGGACGCGGCGCAGTTGCAGCCCCTCGGCGAGATCGAGGATCGTGCGACCTTCGATCAGCGCGCCATAGGCGGCATCCGGTGTCAGGCTGCTGGTGACGCCACTGGTCGAAGCATTGGCAGCCCATGCCGGCGATACCCGGCGACCGATGATGCGTTCGCCCTCGTCGGTCTGGAGACGATAGACGCGGGAGGAGTCCTGCGGCAGGCGCTTCCAGATTGGCAGAAGTAGCCCCGTCACCATATGCAGGATGCTGTCGGTGAACTCCGGCACCTCGGCCAGTTCCGCCTTCCAGGCCACGGTGAAGGCGGAACGGTCGGCCTCGATCCAGTGGGTTTCGCCCATCGCCCGAACCGGAATGTTCATCGCCTCCATGGGCCGGATCAGCCGCACGCGCCGTTCGATCTCGCCATCATCCAGCATGACGCTGGTGGTCGGGATCTGCACGGCGGCACGACCGGATCGCTCGTTGATGAGCAATCTTGCACGCAGATCATCCAGTTCCGCCAGGGCTGCATCGAGCGAGACCGGCTGATTTCGCTTGCGCTCGTTGAGGGTCAGGAGCCGGGTTTCTGCCCCGGTGCCCGGATGGGTGTGGATCACCTGCCGGTCTGTGACGATGAAGCTTTCGGCCTTCAGCGTTTCCAGCCCCATGTCATAGGTGCCCGATGCAATGGCCCCATCGATCCGCGCCTGCAGAAGCTGCTCGAAGGCGGAGAACAGGATGCCCTGCAACTCGATGGTCAGCGCCAGCAGGCGGTTGAGGAAGGTGGTGATCGGCGGCAGTTCATCCTTCACACCGTTGCTGTCCATCAGCTTCAGGCCGGTGGCGGATTCAAACCGTTCGAGCGAGCAGCCGTCGACCTTGCCGCGCACGATCAGCAGATAGAGCTGGCGCAACGCATCGCGGGCATAGGCGGATTCCAAATTGTCCTCGGGACGGAACAGCCCCTGACCGCCGGTCTGGCGCTGGCCGCGGGTGATCGCGCCCAGCGTGTCGAGGCGGCGGGCGATAGTTGAAAGGAAGCGCTTCTCGGCTTTGACATCCGTGGCGATGGGCCGGAACAGCGGCGGCTGCGCCTGATTGGTCCGGTTGGTGCGGCCCAGCCCCTGAATGGCGGCATCGGCCTTCCAGCCCGGCTCCAGCAGGTAATGCACGCGCAGCCGCTGGTTTTTTGCCGAGAGTTCGGCGTGATAGCTGCGTCCGGTGCCACCGGCATCAGAGAAAACCAGAATGCGCTTCTGGTCATCCATGAAGGCCGAAGTCTCGGCAAGATTGGCAGAAGGCGCTCGGTTCTCGACCGCAAGACGTGCCGATGCTCCGTCACCCTTGCGCACGATCCGGCGCGAACGGCCTGTGACTTCCGCCACCATATCCGTGCCGAAGCGCTGGACGATCTGGTCGAGCGCCCCCGGCACGGGTGGAAGCGAACCGAGTTGCTCCAGCATCTCGTCGCGCCGCGCCACGGCTTCGCGGCACTCCACCGGCTGACCATCGCGAAAGACAGGGCGTGACGACAGGTTGCCCTCGCCATCGGTAAACGGCTCATAGAGCTGCACCGGGAAGGAATGCTGCAAATACGAGCCGACATACTCCCTCGGCGTGACATCGACGGAAATATCGTTCCATTCCTCGGTCGGGATTTCGGACAGCCGCCGTTCCATCAGGGCTTCGCCGGTCGAGACGATCTGGATGACGGCGGCATGGCCCGCTTCCAGATCGGCCTCGATGGACCGGATCAGGGTCGGGGTTTTCATGGAGGTCAGCAGATGGCCGAAGAAGCGCTGCTTGGTGCTTTCAAAGGCCGAACGGGCGGCGGATTTCGCCTGCCGGTTCAGCGTGCCCTCGCTGCCGGTGATATTGGCGGCTTCCATCGCCGCGTCCAGGTTCCCGTGAATCACGGCGAAGGCGGCAGCATATGAGTCGTAGATGTGCCGCTGTTCGTCCGTGAGCTGATGCTCGATCAGTTCATATTCGACGCCATCATAGGAGAGTGAGCGGGCGGTATAGAGGCCGAGAGATCGCAGATCGCGGGCCAGCACCTCCATCGCCGCGACGCCACCGGCCTCAATCGCCTCGACGAACTCGCCGCGGGTCTGGAACGGAAAATCCTCACCGCCCCAGAGACCGAGGCGCTGTGCATAAGCAAGGTTGTGTACTGTGGTGGCCCCGGTTGCCGAGACATAAACCACGCGGGCATCGGGCAGCGCGTGCTGGAGCCGCAGGCCCGCACGTCCCTGCTGCGAGGCGGCGACATCGCCGCGTTCGCCTTTTCCGCCACCGGCATTCTGCATGGAATGGCTCTCGTCGAATATAATGGCTCCATCGAAATCGGACCCCAACCATTCGACGATCTGCTTGACGCGGGAAACCTTCTCGCCCCGGTCGTCGGAGCGTAGCGTGGCATAGGTGGTAAAAAGGATGCCTTCCGACAGCGTGATCTTTGCGCCCTGCGGAAAGCGTGACAGAGGCGTGACAAGCAACCGTTCCATGCCAAGCGCCGACCAGTCGCGCTGCGCGTCCTCGATCAGCTTGTCGGATTTGGAAATCCAGATCGCCTTGCGGCGTCCGCGCAGCCAGTTGTCGAGAATGATGGCGGCGGACTGGCGGCCCTTGCCAGCGCCGGTTCCGTCACCGAGCATGAAGCCGCGGCGGAAGCGGATCGATCCGGCAGCATCCTCGGGCGCGGCGCTCACATTGTCGAAATGCTCATCCACGGTCCATGCGCCGGCGAGATGATCGGCATGGGCTTCCCCGGCATAGATCACGGTTTCAAGCTGGGCGTCCGACAGACGCGCGCAGATGTCGGCGGGCAGCATGGGCCGGTAGGACGGCTTCGGCGGTGCGACCGAGGCCATGGCAGCAGATTGCACCAGCTTGGTCGGATGCGGCTGTGCGCCAGCAATGCGTAGCGATTGCAGCGCATATTCCTCATAGATCGCGTCGGACAGGCGAGCGCCTTCCGGTGGCGTCCAGTCCACGGTCTTATAGGCGAGTTCGACGCACTCGGGATCGTTAGCGGGAGCAGCGGCAGGCCGCGCAGCTGTCGCGCGGGCCAGATAGCCCCGCACGGTCTTCGGCGCAGTGGTCGAAGCGGGCACCACGACCTTCGGCAACGACACCGGCGAACGCTGAGGAACATGCGCCTCGACCCATCCGATCAGCGTGGCAACATCTGGCGCGATCCCCGGTGAGGCCGGAAAACTGGTCGGGTCGTCGGCGGGCAGCTTGTCGATCACGGTCAGCCGCGTGTCGATCGTGGTGCCGTGCTTTGCATAGACCGCACCATCGACGGCGGCGGTGAACACCACACGGCCACGCGCCTGCAAGCGGATGAAAGCCTCCCGCCAGGCCGGAGCTTCGGGGCCAAAGCCAGCGCCGGTGATCGTCACCAGCCGACCGCCCGGAGCAAGACGGGCCAGCGCCGAGGCAACATGGCGGTAGGCCGCATCTGCGACACGTCCGCTGACATTGGCCATGACCGAGAATGGCGGGTTCATCAGCACCACGGACGGGACGGCATCTGCGGCCAGATGATCGTCGATCTGGGCGGCGTCGAACCGGGTGACGGCGAAGGCCGGAAAGAGCGAGGACAGTAAATCGGCTCGGGTATCAGCGAGTTCGTTGAGGATCAGCGAGCCGCCTATGGTCTGCGCCAGGATCGCCAGAAGGCCGGTGCCAGCCGAGGGTTCCAGAACCCTGTCATCAGGCATGATCGCGGCGGCCGTCAGAGCTGCAAGTCCGAGCGGGATCGGCGTCGAAAACTGCTGGAAGTTCTGGCTTTCCTCGGAGCGCCGGGTCTGCGTGGGCAACAGCCCCGCGATCTTTGCCAGCACGGAAATCCGTGCAGCCGGAGAAGCGGCTTTACGGAAAAGCGCCTTTCCGTATTTGCGCAGGAAGAGAACGGTAGAGACCTCACACGCCTCATAGGCCAGCTTCCAGTCCCAGGTGCCGGTAGCATCGGACGCACCGAAGGCCGTTTCCATCGCACCGCGCAAGGTAGCGGCATCGACGCGCTGACCGCGTTCGAGATGGGGGAGCAGGAGATTGGCCGCAGCCAGGATCGCGGGCGCAGCCGCCAGCGGCGTGACCGGATCGGCCACGGGGAAAACCATGTTCATGTCGGGAACCTCAGGAGAGCGGGAAGGACAAGCCCGAACGGCGCTCTCTTTCGACCACCCGGACCTGACTCCTCCCGGCCCGCCTCTGACTCTCAAAACGCAGCATAAAAAAAGCGCCCCGACCGGACGGCGGGGCGCTTGGCAGTGTCTTCTCAGGATCATCCGAAGCGGCGACCGGCTTCGGTGAATGTGTATTCATTGGCGGCGATGGTTTCATCGACAGCCTCGTCCGAGGACAGATAATCATATTCGCGTTCAAGCTGGCGGTAGAGCCATCGAGCCAGATCGCGCAGCGCCTCGATAATCACCTCCTCGGCATCAGCGGTCATGTCCTGCCAGGTCGGGCTGTCGCGCTCGACCACGATCGACATGCAGTATTCGTGATAATAATGGCCCCGATGGCTGGCATCGGCACGAAGCTGATAGAAGTTGCGGCGCTGGATCGCCTGAAGGCCATCGGCAATGCGATGCAGTTCGGTATCCTGTGGGGCGTATTCCCGGATCAGGCGTGGCGCATGTTTCCGGTAGGAATACCAGGTTTCAAAGCACGCGCCGTCCCCCTGCGAGGAAAAGCCCCGGAACCAGATGCAGGGGTCCTGCCGTGTGCCGCCGCCCATCAACCGGACGGTACGGGTCTTGAGGTTCAGCCCGAGGATTTCGGCGATGCGCTGGAAATCCTCATAGACGGCATCGTACCAGTCATAGTCGAAGCCGCCCTCACGATACCAGGCGCGAGCCTTGTCCTTGGCCGCATCGGACAATTCGCCCAGGCGATAGACGGTGGTTTCGATGATCTCAGGCATAGGGATCTCTCCCTTCGAGAACCGAGGAAAGCCAGCCATCGGTATAGATCCAGTCCACCGTCTCGCCGGTGGCGAGATCGAGGACATGGGCACCGCCGCCGAAGCCGTCGATTCTCGGCCGAGAACAGCTGTTTGCGTATTGAAGGCCCCATAGACCCGTCAGACCGAATTCGGTGGCGCAGCGTTTGACGAACTGGATGACATGCGCGGGATCGCCGGTGACGTCATCACGCATCCAGAGCTGAGTGCCGCCATGTTCTGGCTGGATGGAGAGCAGGAAGCCGTCCGATGGCGGATCTTCGGAAGCATTGTCATCCGCCAGAGCGTTGTAGAGATCAAGCGCGCGGGCGGCGTTTTCGGGGGTGCCCACGTCAAGCAGGCAGGAAAAGTGCGTGAAATAATCGGCCATGATGGTCTCCTGAGAGGACATGGCCCGATGCGCGACCGGGCCGAATGGGTGAAAATGATGAAGCTCAGGCCGCCTTTGGCAGCCGGAGCAGATCAGCCGCGGCATCGCGCCAGAAGGGATCGACCAGCCGGGCTTCCAGCGCAGCGGCTCGGTAACGCAGCCGTCTCGCATCACCGGCGTCCAAGGCTCGGAATGCCATACCGCGCAGGCCGCTGGCCTCGGTCACGATCCTGCGTGCCTCGGCATCGGAGGCGACTGGCTGTTGCCAGAGGATAATGCCGGCGCGGATTTCTCCGGCGAGGACCAGACGCTGATCGTGGTCCTGAATGAGCATGATGCGCGGCTGAAAATACGGGAAGCTGTCCGGCCCCGTGCAAATATCACCGCGCGACAGGCGCACTGCCGCGAACTGAATAGCCTCTTCCGGTGATGGGCATTCCCCAAGCGGGATCATACGGTCAAAGCTGTTCGCCGCGTCACTGGCGTCATAGCTGGCCACACCGAGGCACGAGATGCGCAGCGGCAGCTTTTGCGACCGATAAAGCGTGGGCAGAACATCAGAACCCAGAATCTGACCGATGGAACGGAAGGTTTCTGAACGGGCAAAGGTCATCGGGATCACTCCATGACGGGCGCCGGTGAGCCTCTCTCTCCGACCCTCAACCCGTCACGGCCGAACGGCCTGCACTCTTCCTCTCTGACCGGGCTTGGTCCCGGTTCCGCTGCCGGCGATGGGGATCATCGCAAGGCTGAAGGCCCGAAGCGCGGGTCTCCGCGCTCGGGCCGTCGGGGATGAGGCGCTTTCGCGCCTTACTCCCACGGGTCCAGCTCCAGCTTCACCATGTCGTCGTCGCCGTCGAACTCGGCGGCGGGGCAAGCGGCGTGGGTGCCGTCTCCGGCCTGGAACACAACGATCGAAACCATCAGCGTGGTGGCGAGGCTGGCGGCGAAGGCGGTGGCATCTGCATAGGACATGGGTTCCGGCTCCTGTCTTTGGAGGCGGGGGACCATCCCCCGCGCGACAGGCGCCCGAAGTGTCTGACCGGATCTGCAATCACCCGAGGGCGTTCGGACTTTTTCCGAATCCCCGAGGGCGGCACGCGAAGCGTCAAGCCGACCCTTGATGAGGTGGAACGGCCCGCTCCGACAGCATCGAAGTGCTAAAACGTGGTCGTTGTTGCAAACGCCACAAGGAGGGACCGTTCCGTGAAAGATGTTACCACTATTGGACTGGACTTGGCGAAGCACGTTTTCCAAGTTTTTGGCGCGGACGCCGAGGGCACTCCGCTATTCAACCGGAAGCTACGACGTGCCGAGGTATTGCGCTTCTTTGAAAGACGTCCGCCGTGCCTGGTGGGTATGGAAGCATGTGCGAGTGCGCACTACTGGGCGCGGGAGATATCGGCCTGCGGGCATGACGTCAGATTGCTGCCGCCCCAATACGTGAAGCCGTTCGTAAAGTTATGCTCACCTCGCCATAACTTCACTAATCACGAGGTCGTCGTAATGCGGAGGAGCGCGGCCTGATCGGCGGATTTTCGCTGTTTTCCGATCGGCTTGCTTTGCATTATTCGGTGCCGAACCTCTGCGGGTCAATCGACCAACAGAGGACTCGCCAATGCCCTATATCCGTCACGAACTAATTGCCGCACTCAATTCCTCCCTTATCAGTCAGCGATACAGCCCGGTCGTGGTGAGGAATTACTGCACCTACGCATCTGGATTTCTCGATTATCTGGGACAGCGGGGCATCCTGGTCGCAGACGTGATCGACGTGCAGGTAGAGCAATACCTGCGGCACGCGATCGTAAAGTTCGAAAAGGAGCGTGGTCGACGTCCCGGCGCACGCTGGCACGAGGTTCCGCGCTCCGGAATTCATGCGCTGTTGCGACTTGCTCACGGTCAATGGCCGCCAGCAATCGAGCCTATCTGCGCGGCCGATGTGGCCCGATTTGCAGTTTGTGACGAATACGAAATCTGGCTGCGTGAGGAACGCGGGTTGGCTCGCTCCAGCGTCGCAGCGCTGATGTGGGAAGCCCGGAACTTTCTTGCCTGGCAGATCGATTACGGAAGCGGCGGCTTGGCGGGGCTGAGCGTCGTTGACGTAGACCGTTACATGGATCTGCGCGCGCCGAAACTGACGCGCTGCTCGCTGAAGTCTGTCGCAGAGCGGCTTCGCTCGCTGCTGCGATATCTCCACATCACGGGTCGCGTCACAACGGACCTGTCAGGGCATGTGATAGCTCCGACGCTTTATGCATATGAAGGAGTGCCCTCAATCCTGGAGCGAGACCAGATCGCCGCGGTGCTGGAAACCGCGAGGGCGGACAAGACGCCAGCGGGGCTGCGGGACCATGCAATCCTGCAACTCCTTGCAACATATGGGCTACGGTCTGGAGAGATCCGCAATCTGCGGATCGAGGACATCGACTGGCGGACGGAAGCCATCCATGTTCGCCACCACAAGACGCGGGCCAGCACATCGCTGCCCCTGATGGAGCCGGTCGGTGAAGCGTTGCTTGCTTATCTGCGTTCCGGGCGGCCCGTGACGGACGCCAGGGAAATCTTCCTCCGCACGCGCGCGCCCTATCGCAAGCTCGACAAGCTTTACAGCGTGGTTCGCCGGTGGCTCCGTGACGCTGGTGTCCAACCGCCTGGTAAGTGTGGACCCCATATCTTCCGCCATGCGCGCGCTGTTGAGATGTTGCGGGTCGCGGTGCCTCAAAAGGTCATCGGCGACGTGCTGGGGCACCGTTCGACGGGATCGACGGCTCCCTACCTCAAGCTCGCCACCGAGGACCTCAGGGCCATTGCGCTTGACGTGCCGGGAATGGAGGTGCTGGCATGACCGCCCGCTGGCCCGATCCCGACCGCGCGATCATTGACCGCCATGTCGCGATCCTTGATCTGCACAGCATGAAAAGCCGAGCCTGTTATCGGCAGGTCCTGCATGGCTTCCAGGATGTGGCCGAACGTTACGATGCACTCGGTCAGGAAGTGCTGATTGCGTGGCTGCGTAAATCGGCCGAATGCTGGGCAGCGACGACGCGGCTACACCGCACCCGCATCATTGACCGGTTCCTCGAACGCCTGGTGGAAATCGGCGCGATCGAACGCAATCCCGTCACCGCTCTGCGAGATGCGTGCAATATCAAGCAGTGCATGCCCATCTGGCGGGCATTGGCGTCGCGGGATCCGGAACAGGCTCTCGCCGAACTGCGCCAGCCCAGGCCGTTCGGCAGCGTGCTGGGCGAAATGATGGCTGAGCATGTCGCGATGATGCGGCGCAGAGGATACAAATACACTTCGCAGCCCCTGTTGCTCTTGCGGTTCGACCGGTTCCTGCAGCTGCATCCGGGACCGGAGGCCGAACCGCTGAGCGCCATGGTTGATCGATGGGCGGCAACGAATGTCACGCGTCACCAAGTGGAGGAATGCGAAAAGCTCAAACGCGTCTTTGCGAAAATCCTTCGTCACCGCGACCCGTCGATACCTGTGCGGCGACCGGACCCGAGACCGAGGAAGGAGGCGGCCAGGCAATGGCGAAAGGCTCATATCTACTCGCCTGCCGACGTGCGGCGGATGCTCGAGGTTGCCCGCACCTATCCGTCTCCACGGGTGCCGCTTCGGCCGCTGAGCATGTACACAATGCTGCTGCTGGCCTATTGCGCAGGCTTGCGGCGCGGCGAGCTTGCCCGGCTCGATCTTGGTGACGTTGACCTGCGGGACGGTACGGTAACCGTCCGGCAGACCAAGTTCTTCAAGACTCGGATACTGCCGCTTCCCGACAGCGTTGTAGTCGAGCTTCGCGCCTACGTCGATGCACGGCGTCGTGCCGGTGGATCACAGGACGCGCGCTCCGGCTTGTTCTGGCACGAGCGAGGCGACGGTCACTACACGCCGGAAATGATCACGTGGTTGCTCTCTGACGTCATACGTCGCGCTGGGTTGAAGCCATTGCGAGGAAAAGCGGGCCCTCGCGTTCATGACCTGCGCCACTCGATGGTCGTGAACAGAATCCTGGAATGGTACCGGACGGGTGTCAACCCGCAGGATCGCCTGCCGTTCCTCGCGACCTATCTCGGCCATAGGGATATCAACTCTACATTGGTCTACATCACCGTCACGCAGGAGCTGCTGCATTACGCGAATGAGCGGTTCCGGGCAGTTGGCGCACCGTGCCTCAGCATGGGGCAGGAGATGCGGCCATGAGCAAGGTTGACCGGTTCCCGGCCCTGCTGCGCGCGTTCTTCTACGAATGGCTGGTCGAGCAGCGCAACGCATCCATCCATACAGTCCGATCATACCGCGATACCTGGCGGTTGTTGCTCCGGTTCGTCGCCCAGCGTACTGGGAAGAAGGTGGCTATGATCACGCTGGCCGATCTGGCCGCCAGCGAGGTCGCCGCGTTCCTCAGTCACGCCGAACATGACCGTGGCGGTACGATCGGCACGCGCAACTGCCGGCTTGCGGCGATCCGCAGCTTCTTCCACTTCGTGGCCACAAGGGATCCTGGATCGATCGCGCAATGCGTGGAAATCCTCAACATACCGATCAAGCGCGCTCCGGTGTCGGAACCGAGCTATCTGGATCCGGCGGAAGTGACGGCGATCCTCGCTCAGCCAGATCGTTCGACCATTGAGGGCATGCGGGATCATGCGCTGCTCTCGTTCCTCTACAACAGCGGCGCACGAATACAGGAAGCGCTCGACCTTTGCCCAGAAGCAATCCGGTTCGAAAGCCCGAGTTGCGTGCGTTTGACCGGTAAGGGACGGAAGGAACGTATCTGTCCGCTCTGGCCAGAAACCGTGATGTTGCTGCGGAAACTGCTTGAACGGCAACCACGGGCGCCCGACCAGCGGCTGTTCGTCAACCGCTATGGCGAGCCGCTCAGCGCCTCCGGGGTCCGGTTCAAGCTCGCCGCCTACGTGAAGGCGGCGGCCGAAACCATGCCAACGCTGCGTGCCAAGCACGTAACGCCACACGCCTTCCGGCACGCCACCGCCGTGCACCTCATCTCGGCCGGCGTCGACATTACGGTCATCCGAAGCTGGCTCGGTCATGTCAGCCTCGACACGACCAACCACTATGCCAGGGCCAATCTGGAAACGAAGCGGAAAGCCCTGGAAAAGGTCGCCGTTCCAGCCACACCCGGCAGCCAGCCATCCTGGAAGCGCGATGCCAGCGTGCTCGCCTGGCTCGACACACTCTGAAATAATGCGGAGGAACATCGACAAGAACGGCGAAAATCCGCCGATCAGGCCGCGCTCCTCCGCATTACGACGACCTCGTGATTAGTCAAGCGCGGCAAGACCGACGCCGCCGACGCAGAAGCCATCGCTGAGGCGGTGACGCGAAAGACGATGCGGTTCGTCCCGATTAAGACCGCTGAGCAGCAGGCTGCGGTGATGGTGCTCAAAACGCGGGCTTTACTGGTGCGTCAGAGGACACAGGCGATCAATGCATTGCGCGCCCATATGGGAGAGCTGGGTATCATCGCTCCGACCGGCATCGCCAACGTCAAGGCATTGGCGCCAATCATCCGGGATGAGGAAGACACCCGACTGCCTCCGGCTGCGCGGTTTGCCCTGACCGAAATCATCAATCAGATCGGGATGCTAGCCACACAGATCGACAAGCTCGAGCGCGAGATCGTCATCCAAGCCAAGCAGGATGATGAGATGCGGCGCCTCGCGACCATCCCTGGCGTTGGCGCTATTATCGCCATGGCAGTGAAGGCATTCGTTCCCGATCCCGCCGGGTTCAAATCCGCTCGCCACTTTGCAGCCTGGATCGGGTTAACCCCGAAAGCGCATTCCAGCGGCGGCAAAGAACGGTTAGGGCGAATATCGAAGATGGGCAATCCCGTGCTGCGATCACTGCTTACGACGGGGGCGGCATCGGTGCTACGTCATGTGCAGTATCGCGACCGAGTTTGGCCGTGGCTGAAGAACATGCTCACGCGGCGACCCTTCAAGGTAGTGGCGGTGGCGCTTGCCAATAAGATTGCCCGGATGATCTGGGCATTGCTGACCCGAGGTGGAATCTACCGCGAACCAACAGGACTTGAGGCAGGACTTGTCGCGGCATAGGCGTGGGACCGCCGAGACGAAGTGCCCGGCGACCGCCGGCAGGTGAGGTGCAAAACAGACGATGAACCACGGGACGAAATCCCGAAACAGGACAGGCCGAAACCCGTGACGCGCACAAAGCGCGCCCCCTTGATCCAGCCACCTGCTTCGCGGACTTCATCGAGGCCAGCGGTCATGACCGCACCAGTAGGCCGGACATATGACCGCACCGTCCTCATGTGGTGAAATCGACTGAAAATGCATCCTTGCACCGCGGGCCGTTCCACATATCACGGGTTGAATGTCAAAGAGACGGATCGGACCAAGGTTTGCGAATGGAAGCGGGGGTGGTTTTCGCATCTGACAGGATGCCAGATACCCGCCCGCAGATGCTCTGCCGCGCCAGCCTTGCCACCATGCTGGCATCGGGATCGTGTTCCCTTCAGGCCAGAGATGGCTGCCGCTTGTCCTGATAGAAATGGCAGATTGCATGGTGAAGCCGGATTGGATCCGTCCGGCGCTGACCTCCCATCCTCACGGGCAGACACCCTGCGATCGGGTCTTCAGCTCCAAAGCCCATCGGCAATTTCTCGGGCGATCATCGCGCGCGCCTTCATTATCAGATCATCGCCCGAGGTATCGATATGACCGAAGAAACGGGCACGAGCACCATGAGCTGCCCACTCGGCGTAGCGGCAATACTCACGGGCATCGAGCCGGAACACCCGCATGTCTTCGGACCAGTGAGGCTTTGGCTCCACGACAACAGTGATGCCATCGCGGGTTTCGGTCCACGGTAAGGTTCGATCCGAAGGGGGATGTTCGCGGTCGTCCAGAAAAATCTGATCGATGTCGATACTGATCGGCATGGCGGCTCTCCAAAGAAAAAGCCCGATCACGAGGACCGGGCGAGTTACGGAAACGGAGCGGTTGGAACGAGGCGACCGAAGCCGCCCCGCATGAGTGCTATTCAGCAGCGACCATATGCTGTTCTTCCTCGTCGTCAGCCGGGTCGTCCTCGCCATCGCCGGAAAGGAAATCGGGCAGATCGTCGGCTTCCGCCGCAGCGCCCGATGCCGGATCGACTTCGATACCATCGTCCACCATGCGCAGCGGCTCAGGCAACCAACCGGAATCGGCAAGCAGGCGTTCGGCCTCCTTGGCCATGTCGCCCTTCTTGAGGTGTCCGATCAGATCGGCGGCCCGGTCACCGGCCCCTTCGCGCACGGCTTCAAGGATACGCGGCTTGGTCACGCGGCCGAGATAGTTGCCAACAGTCGGTCGCCAACCCACGGCCACCATGTCGAGGCCGGTCGAACGGGCGAGCCGGTCAGCCTGCGACAGGCGGATGTCCAGCCCGTGCTGGCTGACGCCCACGCCGCTGTAAGGGTTGGGCTTTTCATATAGCGCGTTGACACCGAAGCTGACGCAATGGGCGAGCAGATCCATGCGCGAACCATCGTCCAGATCGGTCAGCCAATCCCAGAGGGCGGCATCATCTGCCGGGATATGATCGCCCCAGCGTTCGTGCCGGTCCTGGATCGCCTTGGCCGAAGCGCTGTCGCGCAGATCCTCGGCCTGCGCGGGCAGATGCACCTCGCGGACCTGTGCTTCGAGGCAACCGCGGCTGGAATGCGGCATGAAGCAATCCATGACCAGCCTGTGCAGCAGTGCCGTCATGGCGACATGCGGGTTTACTGCCACCGCATCCCGCAGCGCCAGCGTCCGATGCGCGGTCAGCTCGCTGACCAGGCGATCGGGCAGCGGCTTGATGGTGTCGGCCTCGTCTTCCTCCTCAGTTTCGACCGCCTGGCCGCCCAGCGTGACAACTGCACCCATGCGGCTTACCTCCGGTTCTGCCCGCTGGATCACCTCGCCGGTTTTCGGGTCAACGATTTCAGCTTCCGGTTTCGCAGGCGTTTCATCCTCGGCGCGAACATAGCCGCGCTCGATCAGCAATGCGCCATCGGCGTCGATGCTGATGAAGACACCCGCCATGCCGATCTGGTCCGACTCGAAGGTCATCGGACGGCGCTCGAAGGTTTCCAGCGCCTGTTCGATCTCACTGAGGCGGGCGTCGATCTCGTCCGGCAGTTCGTCGGCCTCGCCATATTCCGCTTCAAGCCGCTCATATTCGTCGCGCAATGCCTCGCGGGTGGCGCGTTCATCTTCGGTCAGATCGACCGTGGTGCCGACAATCTGGCGCAAGCCATGGTCGTGACCGTAGGGAAAGGTGATGGCGACCTCGATCCATTTCCAGCCCTCGGCGGCGATGGCTTCGGCCTCGGCCTTCAGTTTTTCGCCCACCAGCCTGTCGAGCAGCACAGGATCTTGCAGCCACCCACCATCGTCCTGCTGGAAGAGATCACGCAGCACGCAGCCACCAGCCTCTTCATAGGCATCGATGCCAACGAACACCGCTCGCTTGTCGGCGGCGCGGACCGTGGCTTCGGTCAGCAAGCGCCGGATGTGGTAAGGTTCCTTTTGCCAGCCATCCTTGATCGCGTCCCAGACCTGCTCCTGACGGCCATGGTCAGAACTGACGCTGAAAGCCATGAGCTGTTCCAGCGTCATGCCGTCCTCGGCATAGACGTCGAGCAATGCCGGTGAGACGGAAACCAGACGCAGGCGCTGCTTGACCACCTTGGCATCCACGAAGAAGGCGGCGGCGATGGTTTCCTCGGTCATGCCCTTTTCGCGCATGGCCTGAAAGGCGCGGAACTGGTCAAGCGGATGCAGCGGTGCGCGCTCGATGTTCTCGGCGAGCGATACCTCATCGATCAGCACATCGGCGCTGGCCTCCGACACGACGCAGGGGACCGGCGCGATTTTGGCGAGGCGCTTCTGCTTGACCAGCAGTTCCAGTGCCCGGAAGCGGCGACCGCCGGCGGGCACCTCGAACATGCCGGTTTCCTTGTCCTCGGCATCCACCACCGGGCGGACATGCAGGGACTGGATCAGGCCGCGACGGGCGATGGACTCGGCCAGCTCCTCGACCGAGATCCCGGCCTTGACGCGCCGGACGTTGGACTGGCTGAGCACCAGCTTGTTGAAGGGAATGTCGCGCGAGGACGACAGGGTGATCTTCTGAACGGCAGTGGCCATGTCAGTTACTCCATGACGGACGCCGGTGAGCCTCTCTCTCCGGCTATCAACCCGTCACGAAGCGAAGCGCCGCCCTCTTCCTCTGAAGAGAGCGACGCCAGCCGCAGAACCTGAAACCCGGAAATCAGGCACTCCGGTTTTCTGTATCGGCGGATGTACGGGAAAAGCTCGCGCCGACGCCGTAGAGCAAACGCTCGGCGGCGCGGATGCTGCCGGTCTCACGGGCGGCCTCGGCCCAGACCGAGATCGGGAAATCGCCGGTGAACAGCAGATCGCGCTCGATGCCCATGCCGAAGGGCAGCCGTACTGACTGCATCTCGCCAAGGCTCCACGAACCCAGTTCGGGATGGCCGAGATCCGCCAGGCCGAACATGATGTCGTCATCCTCATCCAGTTCGGTAGCGAGCCAGACGCCTTCACCGATGGGATTGAAGAACTTCACGACCGGGATGTGATCCTGATCGCGCTGGCGGCCATTCGCCAGCAGGCGGTCTCGCTGTGCGCCGGTCAGGAGGATCATGCCGCCGCCCTCCGGTCGGTTTCGCTCGCATCCGGCTCCCCGGTGTCTTCGGCAAGCATATGCGACAGCAGCCAGTCCGCCGCCTTGCTGGCCTGCGAGGCCGCGCGGACAATGGCGCGGGAACCCTCGCGCATGACCTCCAGCCACGACCCGATGTAATCGGCATGACGCACGGTCGGTACGATCCCGAGCGCGGCGCAACTGAAGGCCGCGGTCTGTTCCGCAATCATCTCCTCGAAAGCGTATTTCTTCGACCCGAACGAGCCGGTCAGATCGCGGTTGAGACGGCTTTGATGGCCGCTGGCGTGACCCAGCTCATGCAGGGCTGTCCGGTGCCAGTTGATCGGCTCGAAATAGGCTTGCGGAGGCGGCACCTGCACATAGTCGAGGGACGGCATATAGAAGGCGCGATTGCCCCCGATACGGAAGTCGATGCCGGTGGCCCGGATCAGCGCCTCGACCCGAGGCTCGATCAACCCCGGCGGCGGTGGCGGCGCGACTGCCGTGATCTCATCGGGCAGGCCATCGCATTGCGCGGCGTTGAAGACGGTAAACCGCTTCAGGAATGGAATGGCATGCGCGTCCTCACCCGTCTCGCGGGCACGGCGCTTTTCGTCCTCGGGGGTGAAACGGTCGGCATAAACGACAGTTGTGCCATGCTCACCCTTCCTGACATTGCCGCCAAGCGAAAGGGCCTGGCGAAAGGTCAGCCACGCCTGACCGGGGAAACCATGCTGGATGACAGCCCCCCAGAGGATGAGAATATTGATGCCTGAATAGGACCGGCCGGTTGAAGCATTTCTCGGCAGGCCCAGCGGGGCAGTGTCGGGCGACGCGCCCCAGGGCTGGACCCAGGGTAGCCGTCCTTGCTCCAGCTCGGCGATGATCTTGTTGGTGATGTCGTCATAAAGGTTGCTGCGCGCGCCACTGTCAGCGGGGCGGCGATCATGTCTGGCCATCGGGATGATCTCCGCGACGGGCGCCAGAGACCTCTTCTCCAGCCCTCAACCCGTCACGGAAAACCTGTCCGCACTCTCACTCTGAAGGGGGCGTTGCGGGGTCTCCCCGCAGACGGGGTAGGCAGAGACTAAGGCTCGGCCGCAGGGGAAGGCTTTCCCCTATCCGGACTTCCTTGAAAACTGTCAGAAACTTGCGTATATTTCCAACAGGAGAACGGCGATGACACGGCTGACCGAACAGATTCTGGCCCATGCGACGGGACTTCCCGAAGGGATGCCCGTGTCCGCCAAGGGCCTGCTCCACCTCGGAAACCGGGCGGCCGTGGATCAGGCATTGTCGCGTCTGTCCGAGCGCGGGCAGCTCATCCGCGCCGGTCGTGGCGTCTATCTGCGCCCCATCGCCAGTCGGTTTGGCACGCGCGCACCTTCGGTCGAGCAGGCTGTCGAGGCCCTCGCGACCCAAAAAGGGGAGATCATCGTCTCGAACGGCGCCGCCGCAGCCAACGCGCTTGGCTTGACGACGCAGGTGCCCGTCCGCTCGGTCTATCTGACCTCCGGGCGCAGCCGAAAGATGCACCTCGGCAAGCAGGTCGTCGAATTGCGGCACGCGCCGCGCTGGCAACTGGCCCTGGCCAACCGCCCGGCGGGGGAGGCCGTGCGGGCGCTGGCCTGGCTCGGCCCCGAAAGGGCGGAGGCCGCGCTCACGACATTGAAACGGAAGATGCCGCCCGGCGTGTTCGGCGAACTGGTCGCCGCCGCGCCGCAGTTTCCGACATGGCTCGCACAGAGCGTCGGAAAGGCGGCCTATGGCTGACGTCTTTCTCCAGCTTTCGGCCGAGGATCGGCGTGACGCGTTGGGTGTCGTCGCCGACCGTTCGGGTCGTCCCACCCATCTTCTCGAAAAGGATGTGTGGGTGGTGTGGGCGCTGGCGACGCTCTACGCGGTGCCGCTCGGCGAGCATCTGGTGTTCAAGGGCGGCACGTCATTGTCGAAGGCCTATCAGGTCATTCGCCGTTTTTCGGAGGATGTGGATCTGACCTACGACATTCGGGCGATCGCGCCCGATCTGGTTGGGGACAATGGCGAGGGTCTGCCGAAGACACGAAGCGAGGAAAAGCGCTGGTCCAGCGAGGTCCGTCGGCGGTTACCGGCATGGGTCGCGGAAACCGTGCAGCCTGTGATCGAGACCGCACTGGCCGTCGAAGGTCTGGCGGCGGCCGTCCGCGTCGAGGATGAGAAGCTCTTCATCGACTATGAGGCGACCGCAGCCGGGTCCGGCTATGTGGCTCCAAGCGTCATGCTGGAGTTCGGCGCCCGCTCCACGGGCGAACCCGCGAGCTTGCGCGACGTCGTCTGCGACGCGGCCGGCCTGATCGAGGGGCTGCTCTTCCCGACGGCGCGGCCGCGCGTCATGCACGCGGAGCGGACGTTCTGGGAGAAGGCGACCGCCATCCACGTCTTCTGCCTCCAGGAGCGGCTGCGCGGCGACCGCTTCGCGCGACATTGGCACGATGTTGTCCGACTGGACGAAGCCGGCTTCGCGGAAGCCGCTTTTGCCGATCGCGACCTGGCCAACGCTGTCGCTCGGCACAAGTCGATGTTCTTCGCAGAGAAGGCCGCCGACCGCACGCCGATCGACTATGCAGCGGCTGTCAGCGGCGGCTTGCAACTCGTGCCGGTCGGCGATGGCGCGAAGGCGTTGGAGGATGACTATGCCCGCATGGTTGAGGATGGACTGCTCTTCGACGACGAGGAGCCGTTCGAAGCGCTCATGGCGCAGTGCGCTGATATAGCCGCGCGCGCGAACAGAGCAGCCAAGTAAGAAACTGGGAGGACCGGGGGTATATGAGCGAAGTCGAAGAAGAGCGAAAATTCCAGTTTCTGCGGGACGGCGATGCCGAGCCATCTGAACTGGACTGGAACAAGGGGATCGAGAGCGCCCGCAAGGCGATTTCCGAGGCCATGAACGCCAAGAACATCGCATTTCTGCTCGGCGCCGGATGTTCTTCCCTGATGAAGGACAAAAAGGAACTCGGCATTGCGACCATGGCGCCGCTGGCCAAGGAGTTTTGCGGCGAAACCATCGAGGCACGCGCGGCGGGATTCTACAGCGATCCGCCAACAGCCGGCGCTGTACCGGCACCGTGGCGGCTGACCAAAGACGAACTCGACTATCTCGACGCGCTCGGGGTCGACCTGGCGAAGGATTACAGCCGTAACCTGGAACGCTTGATGGAGGTGCTGTTCGCGCAACGGTTCGTGCTGCGCCAGAGCGAGAATCCCGATCTTCACCCCTATCGCGCTGTTCTCGACGGCATCATCAAGAAGGTCCAAGACTTCCTATGGACCCGTGTCACCCAGGGGGCCTTCGCCAAGGAGGGCGACACGACCGTGCGCGACCTCTACGAGCGTTTCTACAAGAAACTGGTCCTACGCGATCGGTCCTTGCCCCGGCCCTGGGTGTTCACGACCAACTACGATCATTTCAGCGAATTGGCGATGGATCGGCTGGGTATTCCCTATGCCAACGGCTTTTCCGGCGTCGTAGAACGTCGCTTCAACCCGGCGATCTTCCGCTATGCTCTGGCCGAGCAGCTCGACGTCGCCAGTCGCAAATGGACCGCCGTCGACGCCTTCGTCTATCTCTGCAAATTGCATGGTTCGGTCACTTGGACCGAGGACGATCATGGCCTCTTCCCGATCAAGGAAGTCTGGCCACCGGAATCCACGAACCAGATGCTGATCTATCCGACGCCGGCGAAGCAGAACTCTTCGCTCGGCTCGCCCTACGCAGACCTGTTCCGGGAATTTCAGTCCCGGATCGTGCGCGAGCAGAGCGTTCTCATCACGGCCGGCTACGCCTTCGGCGACGAGCACCTAAACAACATCATCTATCAAGCTCTGACGATCCCGACCTTCCGCTTGGTGATCTTTGCGGCGCCCGACACGGAGGGAGAGATCGCCAAGCTGCGGGCGCTGCGCGATCCGCGCATTTGGATCATTGGAGGCAATGGCCCTGCCGACGGGACGAGGGCGCACTACTTCGACATGATCGTCGAGCATTTCATGCCCCAGCGCCCCAGCGACAGGATTGATGATGCCGTCCGCAAGGTGTTGTCGGAGCTGGCACCGAAAAGGGACGACGAGACGAAGGATGGCGAAGCATGAGCCACGACGATCGCAAGCGGGCGATCGGCAAGGTGGTCTCGGTTGCGGCCGACCGCTTTGTCGTCGAGATGCACGTCGGCACCGACAACTTCACGGTCGTCGGCTTCGACGACGTGCATTATGTGGCGCGACTGGGATCATTCCTGATGATTCCGTCGCAGTCGGAATATGTCGTGGTCGAGGTTGTCGGCCTGCGTGAGCGCGATGCGAGCACGCCTTCCGAGCGGGGCGATTTCGACCGGGCCGGCTCCTCGAAATATCTGGACGTGGTGCCCGTCGGCATGTTGCCGATGCGCGGCGGCGCGTTTCGCTTCGGTGTGTCGGTTTTCCCGTCTCTGTATGCGGACGCACTCTATGCGCTGGATGGCGAGCTCGATCGCATCTTTGAGACCGAGGCCACCGTTGAGCCGTCAGTCGGCCCGGATGGCGGCGCCTGCCAACCCGAAGGGGCCACGCGCTATCGGGTTCTGCCGATCGGCAAGTCGGTAGTGTTCGAGGACTACGACGTCAAAGTTCGTCTGAACGAGTTCTTCGGCGGTCATGTCGCGGTCCTGGGCAATACCGGCAGCGGTAAATCCTGCACGGTCGCCTCGGTCTTGCAGTCCCTTTTCAGCAAACCGGACGAACATCACGCTCGCGGAGCGACGTTTATCGTCTTCGACGTGAATGGCGAGTATCACGAGGCGCTTTCTCCTTTGGCAAAAGACGGCGGCATCGGCGTCCATCGCGTAATCCTTGATGGGACGACCGCTGGCTTTCGGATGCCGCATTGGTTCCTGGAAATGGCAGAGTGGGAACTGCTTTTACAGGCGAGCGAGCGAACGCAACTGCCGGTCCTTCGGACGGCGTTAGGTCTGACAAGTCTCTTTCATGCCAACACGCCAGACGCTCTGGCTCTGCGCGAGCACTTTGTCGCCACTTGCATCATCGAGTGCTTTCGAGGTGCGGATGGCGACTCCCCAGTGTCGAAGTTTCAGCGCGTCGTTTCTCTTCTTCAGAAGTATCCGACGAACGATCTGAATATGGCGTTGTTGAACCGCTTCAATCCGAATTTTCAATACGGAAATTTTTCTGGCAACAACCAATCGGCATTTCTGGATGAAGTAAGGAAGAAGCTCCGGGAGGATGCTCCCTTACCAGCCTACAATCGGACGCCGTTCTCTTTCGATGAGCTGCACGAATGTCTGGATTTCGCGATCCTTTATGAGGAGGCTCACGGCAACCGCCAAATCCGAGATTACTGCTCTTCCATGGTCACGCGGCTCAGATCTCTCCAGGAGAGGACCGAATATGCCTTTTTACGTCACGAAGGAGCTGACGTTGGTGCGGCTGTAAGCGATCTGGAATTCTTGACCAACATCGTCGGTCTGGGAAGGGTTGTTGGCGAAGCGTTCACCAAACGCAATCAAGTCATTATCATTGATCTGAACTCCGTCGAAGATGAAATCGTTGAGTTGGTCAGTGCGGTCATCGCACGCATGCTTTTTCGGTTCCTTCGCCATGCGGAACCAAGAAACCGTTTCCCGATACATCTGCTCCTCGAAGAGGCTCACAGGTACATTGCCTCAACGCCCTCCCGGTTTTCCATCGACGCAACCAAGATTTTCGAGCGCATCGCCAAGGAAGGGCGCAAGTACGGCATGTTCGTGCTCTTGGCATCGCAACGCCCGAGTGAACTGTCCAAGACGGTTCTCAGCCAGTGCTCCAATTTCCTGGTTCACCGCATCCAGAACCCCGACGATCTTTCTCAGATTCGGCAGATGACGCCGTTCATCTCGGATTCGGTCTTGAAGCGGTTGCCGTCATTGCCTCGGCAGCACGCGCTGGTGTTCGGAACATCGGTCAATCTCCCGACGACATTCAAGGTGCGGGAGGCATCACCGCGGCCGCGCAGCGACGATACCGCGGTGGTCGATTTGTGGTTCCACGAAGAAGGTCGAGCCGCCGACATTCGATTCTCTCCGGCCGATACCGCTGGAGGGGAGCCGATGGCAGTAAACGAAGCGTCAGACGATGACATCTTCTGACAATCTGGAGACCCTGGCGGAGACGCTGGAGGCCACGGGAGACTACCGGGTCGTCCGGCGTCTCAAGCCGCGCCCTCGCATCGTTCCTCCGCCAGGCACGCCGCTGCGCCTTGGCCTGGTGGTCGATGTGGAGACCACGGGGCTCGACCATCAGCGCGACGAGATCATCGAACTCGCCATGACACCATTCAACTATGGCTTGGATGGCACCATTTTCAGCGTGGGCGACAGCTTCCAAGGGCTGCGTCAGCCGAGCAAGCCTATCGCCCCGGAAATCACCGCGATCACGGGCATCACCAACGAGATGGTGGCCGGCCAGATTGTTGATCCCGCAGCGGTAGCCTCATTCGCAGCGCCGGCTTCGCTCGTCATCGCGCACAATGCGGCGTTCGACCGCCGCTTCCTCGAACGATTCAACGACGTATTCTCGACGAAGCCGTGGGCATGCTCGCTCAGCCAGATCGATTGGGCAGCAGAGGGGTTCGAGGGCACGAAACTCGCCTATCTCGCTCAGGCCGCCGGCTTCTTCTACGACCGCCACCGCGCGATGCACGACTGTCTTGCTACGGTCGAGTTGTTGGCGATGTGGCTGCCCCGATCTGGCGCTACAGGTCTCAGCCGTCTCCTGGACGGCGCTCGTACCGTTTCTTGGCGAATCTGGGCGGAGAACGCGCCCTTTGACCTCAAGGATGTCCTTAAAGCGCGGGGGTACCGCTGGAACGGCGATCCCGGCCCGCAGCCGCGCGCCTGGTACATTGACGTTCCCGAGGCTCAGTGCGAGGCCGAACTACGGTTCTTGAGAACGGAAATCTATCGGTATGAGGTCGATCCCCCGGTTCGGCGGATCGATGCCTATGATCGGTTTTCAGACCGGATCTGAGTACCGTCGAAGGCCGGGCTATTGCATGCCCTCCGGCGCTTGCCGACACTTCTTGGCAAGCGTGGCGCAGACGAACCTGTCCCGTTTCGTCATGTTGGCACGCTTTTCCACTATGTGGTGCTTAGCGGTCATGGTTCTTGCAGTTGGCATCCTGCAACGCGTGGTTCTGGAGGCGGAAGCGGATTTCCTTCGGGATCCTCGCCTTGCCAGCGACCGTCTTGAATGTCCGGCGCAGGTCCTTGCCTCAAATTTAGCAAGGAAGACGTCCACGAAACATCGGGCCATTCACCTTCCAGCCTCACGGAGCGACGCAGCAATATCGCTGATCGAGCGAAACAGGACCAGCCCATCATCTCTGGCAGGCTCAAATCCTCGGCGCTGCCAGAATTCGGCAGCCTCCCCGTCGACGGCGTTGACCATCAATGCCCGCCCACCGATCAGCGATGCGGCCTGAACGCAGCGTTGGAGGGCGTGCTTCACAAGGCCAGTTCCGATGCCCAACCTGGCCGAGCCGATATCGGTCGCGAGCTGGCCAAGCAGCATGCAGGGAATTGGATTAGGCGGCTGCCCCGTCCGAATGGAGCGCGGTAGCACCGATGGCACAACGGCTGTTGGTGCAAGGCCGTAATATCCCACCACACGCCCTGCCTCATGCACGACGAGAACGGCGGTAAAGCCCTTCTGCTGATTGGAGAGCGCGCGGGTCTTCAGCCAGTGGTCGAGCGTCGGCTTGCCACAGGAAAACTGGGAAACATCGTGGGCGGCGGAAAGCAGCTCGGGTCCTGAAAGCAGCAAGGGATTACCGCTTCGCCGCGTGGCCGGGCTCCCACGGCGCAGGCCGCTTCAGCACTTCAACCATCTCCGGAACAGGAGCGGCCGGGCGCGACAGCACATCCATGAACTGAGCAAAGCCTTCCGGGCTCATCCGGATCAGGCCCTGCTCCATGACGACCTCCTCGGCCGCGCGCACAGCGGCATCTCGCACGAAATCGGTGCGCGAGCGGCCGCGCAGGCTGGCGGCGCGATCGATCATGGCAACATCCGCTTCGGGCAGACGCATCGAGATCGGATATTCCTTGCGTTCGGCAGTGTTGCCCATGGCGAGTCTCCTTAGTCGGAAGATAGCGCCTTGTATCTCTAATTACAATACGATAAAGCCTCATTTGCAAGCAACAGCTTCCGAGGGACCAGCAACGAGGCAAAAGATGACGGCGACATCGAGCGATTCCGACAGGTCATTTTACTCTGCCATGGCACGCCATGTTACGCCGCCGCACGCCATAACGCGCATTGGCACACTGAACGCCGCCAAATGTTCGCCCGCAAATTTCGTTGCTAATGCCGGGCATGGGACGAATGCTGTCAGTTATGACCTTGCGAGCCCCACAAAACACAGCAAAGATGACAGTAGCCGAGCGCGAAGCGCTGCTCGAATCTTTGCTGCTGGACGCGCCGGAGTTGACGTTTACGCCGTGCGGCAGTCCCGACCCTCGCCTTCTGCGTCTGGTCGGCATCCTGGCAAAGCAGGCGGCACGGGAATGCTTTGCAGAGGAAGTGAAGTTGTCCAGGCACAGGAGGAAGCGCACCTCCTGATGCGGATGGGAGCAATGTTTTGAAAGTCGCGATCTACGCCCGTTATTCTTCTGACAATCAACGCGACGCTTCCATCGCCGACCAGCTTCGCATGTGCCGCCTCCATGCCGAAAAGCAGGGCTGGCACGTCATCGAAGAATATACGGACCACGCGATTTCAGGAGCATCCCTGATCCGTCCGGGCATCCAGGCCCTGATGACCGACGCCATGAGCGGCCGGTTCGACGTGATCCTCTCTGAGGCGATGGATCGCCTCTCGCGTGATCAGGAAGACATCGCCGGCATCTTCAAACGTATGTCCTATGCGGATGTGAAGATGTTCACCTTGTCTGAAGGCGAGGTCAGCCATCTGCATGTCGGTCTGAAGGGCACGATGAATGCCCTCTTCCTTAAAGATCTTGCTGACAAGACCCGCCGCGGCCAGCGCGGCCGTGTCGAGGCTGGCAAATCGGGTGGCGGCAATTCCTATGGCTACGATGTGGTCAAGAAGCTGGACGCCAATGGCGAACCCATTCGCGGCGACCGCACCATCAACGAAGACCAGGCCGCCGTCGTTCTCCGCATCTTCCGCGACTACGCCGCCGGTAAGTCGGCAAAGACCATCGCTTTTGCACTGAACAAGGACGGCATTCCGGCCCCTTCGGGCGGCGACTGGGGTTTCAGCACGATCAACGGCAACCCGAAGCGTGGCAACGGCATCCTCAATAATGAGATGTATGTCGGCAAGATCGTCTGGAACCGCCAGCGCTTCGTAAAGGACCCGAACACCGGAAAGCGGCAGGCGCGCCCCAACCCGGAATCGGAATGGGTCATCCAGGAGACGCCAGAGCTCCGGATCCTCGACGACGATCTCTGGAATGCTGTGAAGGCACGGCAGGAGAAGAACAAGCTCACCCGCGACGATAACGGCAACACAGATGTCCGCACCGTCAATCACCGGCGGCGTCCCAAATACCTCTTCTCGGGCCTAACCAAATGTTCATGCTGTGGTGGCGGGTACTCCGCGATCTCGGCAACGCTGATCGGATGCTCGACAGCTCGCAACAAAGGCACCTGCGACAACCGGGTCAATATCCGCCGCGACGAGTTGGAATCGCGCGTGCTGAATGCGCTGCGCACCCGACTCGTTGACCCTGAGCTGTTTACCCATTTCTGCGAGGTATTCACGCAAGAGATGAACCGCCTGCGGATGGAAGGCCGCGCCGGTATTGCCTCAGCCGAAGCCGAGATCGCGAAGATTGATCGGGAACTGACGAAGCTGCTGACTGCAATTAAATCCGGCGGGCCGATTGAAGCGATCGTGGAAGACATGAAGCAGCTTGAAGCCCGTAAGGCGGAACTGAAGCACTTCCTCGCCGAAGCGGAGGAGCCGCCGCCCCTGCTCCACCCGAGCATGGCGCTGCAATATCGCAGGCGCATCCAGCAGCTCTACGAGTCGCTTCAGGATGAAGAAGAGGGCAAGCGGGTAGAGGCAGCCGACACAATTCGCTCGTTGGTGGATCAGATCGTGCTGACGCCTGTTGAGGGCAAGGTGGAGATCGACGTTCAAGGCGATCTTGCTGGAATCCTTGAGATTTCCACGCAAACGAAAAACCCCGCCGGTGGGCGGGGTGGATCGCAAGTAAAGATGGTTGCGGGGGCAGGATTTGAACCTGCGGCCTTCAGGTTATGAGCCTGACGAGCTACCGGGCTGCTCCACCCCGCGTTACCCGGTTTTGCCGGAGGCAAAATACCGCGACGATTGTCTCGTCCTGAACGCTTTTCCCGGTCCGGTTTTTGCCGGAGGCAAAACACCGTTGTATTTCTGTGGCCTCGCACCGAGGTTTGGAACGCACAAAGGCCGCTTGAAGCGGCCCTTTGGTTTCGGCAGGGCCGAATGTGTGTCGAGAAGATCGTTGTCGGTATTTTACCTTGCGGTAAAAACCTGTCGGTATTTGTCTTTCGACAAAACCTGCTCACATTGCACTTAGCAGACCTGGCAGCGACCTACTCTCCCGCGTCTTAAGACGAAGTACCATTGGCGCTGGGGCGTTTCACGGCCGTGTTCGGAATGGGAACGGGTGCGGCCACCCCGCCATGACCACCAGGTCGGCTAAGGGCAATGTGATGAGAAGCTGGTAGGCTTTCGCCTGTTTGTCTTATTTTGTGAACACGTCTTTTTCTTCTGTGGGCAACGGAGCGTCGCTCCGCAAGGCCAGAGGCCGTCGCGCCCCGGTTTTTGCAAAGCAAAATACCGTATGGCGCGGCCCGTCCGGAGCACTGCGTGCGTCAGGACAGAAGAGATGGCTCATCGAATTTATTCGATGAGCATGAACAATGAGAACGATCAAGCCAATCGAGCTATTAGTACCGGTAAGCTTCACACATTGCTGCGCTTCCACACCCGGCCTATCAACGTGGTCGTCTTCCACGGCTCTCAAGGGAATACTCGTTTTCAGGTTGGTTTCCCGCTTAGATGCCTTCAGCGGTTATCCATTCCATATATAGCTACCCTGCTATGCCCTTGGCAGGACAACAGGTCCACCAGAGATATGTCCATCCCGGTCCTCTCGTACTAGGGACAGATCCTGTCAATATTCCTACACCCACGGCAGATAGGGACCGAACTGTCTCACGACGTTCTGAACCCAGCTCACGTACCGCTTTAATTGGCGAACAGCCAAACCCTTGGGACCTGCTCCAGCCCCAGGATGCGATGAGCCGACATCGAGGTGCCAAACAACCCCGTCGATATGGACTCTTGGGGGTCATCAGCCTGTTATCCCCGGCGTACCTTTTATCCGTTGAGCGATGGCCCTTCCACGCGGGACCACCGGATCACTATGACCGACTTTCGTCTCTGCTCGACTTGTCAGTCTCGCAGTCAGGCGGGCTTATGCCATTGCACTCGACGACCGATTTCCGACCGGTCTGAGCCCACCATCGCGCGCCTCCGTTACTCTTTCGGAGGCGACCGCCCCAGTCAAACTACCCACCATACACTGTCCCGGACCCGGATGACGGGCCGCGGTTAGACATCCATGACGATAAGGGTGGTATTTCAAGGATGGCTCCACGCAAACTGGCGTCCGCGCTTCAAAGCCTACCACCTATCCTACACATGCCGACACGAATGCCAGTGTAAAGCTATAGTAAAGGTGCACGGGGTCTTTCCGTCTAACCGCAGGAACCCCGCATCTTCACGGGGAATTCAATTTCACTGAGTCTCTGCTGGAGACAGCGGGGAAGTCGTTACGCCATTCGTGCAGGTCGGAACTTACCCGACAAGGAATTTCGCTACCTTAGGACCGTTATAGTTACGGCCGCCGTTTACTGGGGCTTCGATTCAAAGCTTGCACCTCTCCTCTTAACCTTCCAGCACCGGGCAGGCGTCAGACCCTATACGTCGTCTTGCGACTTCGCAGAGCCCTGTGTTTTTGATAAACAGTCGCTACCCCCTGGTCTGTGCCACCCCAAAATACTTGCGTACCTTGGGGTCACGCTTCTTCCGAAGTTACGCGTGCAATTTGCCGAGTTCCTTCAGCAGAGTTCTCTCAAGCGCCTTGGTATGCTCTACCTGACCACCTGTGTCGGTTTCGGGTACGGTCTATACGGTGGAGCTATTTCCTGGAACCGCTTCCCCGCCCAGACAATCCAATAAGTCTGAACAAGTTACGCAATCCGTCACTACCACCAGGCCCACGAATATTAACGTGGTTCCCATCGACTACGCGTGTCCGCCTCGTCTTAGGGGCCGGCTAACCCTGCTCAGATTAACTTTAAGCAGGAACCCTTGGTCTTTCGGCGAGAGGGTCTCTCACCCTCTTTATCGTTACTCATGTCAACATTCGCACTTCCGATACCTCCAGAGGCCCTCACGGGTCCTCCTTCGCAGGCTTACGGAACGCTCCGCTACCACGTATCTTGCGATACATCCTCAGCTTCGGTGCATGGCTTTAGCCCCGTTACATTTTCGGCGCAAAGACCCTTATTTAGACCAGTGAGCTGTTACGCTTTCTTTAAATGATGGCTGCTTCTAAGCCAACATCCTGGTTGTTTTGGGATCCTCACATCCTTTCCCACTTAGCCATGACTTGGGGACCTTAGCTGGAGGTCAGGGTTGTTGCCCTTTTCACGACGGACGTTAGCACCCGCCGTGTGTCTGCCGACTAGTACTCTCAGGTATTCGGAGTTTGGTTAGGATCAGTAAGACGGTGAGTCCCCATAGCCCATCCAGTGCTCTACCCCCTGAGGTATTCGGTCGACGCTCTACCTAAATAGATTTCGCGGAGAACCAGCTATCTCCGAGTTTGATTGGCCTTTCACCCCTAGCCACAAGTCATCCCAATCTATTGCAACAGATGCGGGTTCGGTCCTCCAGTTGGTGTTACCCAACCTTCAACCTGCTCATGGCTAGATCACTCGGTTTCGGGTCTAATGCAACTAACTATGATCGCGCTATTAACACTCGCTTTCGCTGCGCCTACACCTACCGGCTTAAGCTTGCTAGTTACACTAAGTCGTTGACCCATTATACAAAAGGTACGCTGTCAGGCTTGCGCCCTCCAACTGCTTGTAGGCAACCGGTTTCAGGTTCTATTTCACTCCCCTTGTCGGGGTGCTTTTCACCTTTCCCTCACGGTACTTGTTCGCTATCGGTCATGCACGAGTA